>NZ_BBQH01000077.1 GCF_018397995.1 Rhizomonospora bruguierae | reverse complement strand
GCAGGTAGTAGGCGGTGTCGGCGATCGAGGAATGGCCCAGGTAGGTCTGCAGGACCGGCAGCAACGCGCCGACGTCGTGGCCGTGGGTGAACCAGCGACGCAGGTTGTTGACCACGAACGTATGGCGGAGATCGTGCACGCGGGCGCCGCGGCCTCGACCACCGTGGGAAATGCGGGCCTGCCAGAGGAATCGGCGGAAGTTCTTGTCGATGTTCCCGAGCGTCAGCGGGTTTCCGGCCGTGCCGGGGAAGAACCAGCCACCGCCCGAGCGCCCGATGGCCTGAGCGTGGTAGTCGGTGAGCCTGACGTGTAGCGACGCGCTGACGGGCACCTGCCGGTCTTTGCCGCCCTTCGCGTCGCGGATCTGCAGCACGCCGGCGTCGAGGTCGACGTCGCCGACCTGGAGCAGACGGGCTTCGGAGGCCCGCAGCCCGCAGGCGTAGATCGTGCGGAACAGCACCGGCATGACCAGATGCCGCAACGGGACGTTTGGACAGTAGCGGCAGCGATCGGTCTGGGCGAACAAGGCCGCCAGTTCCTGATCGGTGTAGATGTGCGGGACGTAGCGGGCGGGTCTGGGCAGCGCGCCTTTGGGCAGGACGTAGGCGGGCACGCCCCGGCGGCCCAGCCAACGGGCGAGCTCCCGGACCGGCGCGGCCAGCGTCTGCAGGGTCGCCGGGGTGACGTTCCGCCGCCGCGCGGCCGCAAGCCACGCCTCGACCGAGGCCTGGTCGGGCGCGTTCAGCCCAGGGAACTCGCTGCGGCAGAACGCCTCGAACCGGGCCAGCACCCGCGCCTCGGCCGCGTACTTGTAGCCGACGGCGCGTTTCTGCTCGACCAGCGCCGTGATCGCGTCGGCCATCGTGGTGCCGGCGTTCATCGCGACGCCTCCCACCCGGGCGCGTCCGGGTCCAGGGCGCACCTGGCCAGCAGACCCAGCGACGACTTCAAATACACGCCAGTCGATCGCACCGACTGGTGGCCGAGGACGTCGGCGATCTGCTCGATCGGTGTGCCGTCCTCCATCAACCGCGTGGCCAGGGTGTGTCGCAGCGAGTGCATGCCATGGCGGCGTTTCTCGCTGATCGGCACGTGCGCCACCCGGGCGTGTTTGACCAGGATCTGATGCAGATGATCCTGATCCGAGAACGGGCCGATCGGAGCGAGGTGACGCAGGAACACCTGCGGGCAGTCGCAGACCGGCCGGCCATGGCGGATGTAGTCGATCACCGCCCAGCCGACCTCTTTCAACAACGGCAACTGCACCCGGTCGCCGGTCTTGGCCTGCACCACGCTCAACCGGTTGCCCGGCCAGTCGAAATCGGCGAACTCCAACCGTTTGACGTCGACGCTGCGCAGCCCGAGCCTGGCAACCAGCAAGATGATCGCGTAGTCCCGCTTCCCGCACGGATTACCCCGGTCGACCGCCTCCAGGATCCGGGTCACGTCACCCGGCTCCCACACCGACGGGATCCTGGCCTGCCGACTGGAGCGCACCACCGGGACCGCGTCCAGCACGGCGGCGTCGACCAGCCCCTCGGCGCAGGCGAACCGCAGGAACGACCGCACGGCGCACAGCTTCTGCTCGACGGTTTTGGCCTGGTATCCGGCCAGTGTGGCCACGAACGCCCCGAGCACCCCGGCGTCACACCGGGCCAGCCCGCCCCGCGTGGCCGTGAACGCGACGAACTCCGCGGCCACCGTCATGTAGACCCGCACGGTCGACACCGCGCGGTCAGCGGCCCGCAACCAATCCTGGAACCGGGCGACCGCGTCGGCGGCCTCCCCGGCGAGCTTGTTCACCGACCGCGAGTAGCGGCGCAGCACCGCCCCGTGAACCGCGTACTCGCCCAGCATCTGGGCAACCCTGAACAAATAGACATCGGTGGGTTTGAGCGTGCCCGCCCGCTCCTTCTCAAAGAACCCGTCGCACGCCTCGCCGACCCACACCATCGCCACGTCCAGGGAGAACTCCTCGACGCCACGAGCAGCGAAGAACCTCGCCAGACGACGCCAGCAGCCCCGATACCAGACCAACGTCGATTCCTTGTAGCCCAGCCGCCTCAACTCAGCGTCCAGACCCGACACCAGCGCAGACAACATCGCCATCGCAACCGACCTCCGATCACGCGAGCCCGGCACCATGCCGTGCCCCTGACCGAATCGTCG
>NZ_BBQH01000076.1 GCF_018397995.1 Rhizomonospora bruguierae | reverse complement strand
GTCCACTGCGGATGTCGATGTGGTGGAGGCGCACGGCACTGGTACCCGGTTGGGTGATCCGATCGAGGCGCAGGCTGTGCTTGCCACGTACGGTCAGGATCGCTCGTCTCCGTTGTGGTTGGGTTCGGTCAAGTCGAATCTGGGTCATACTCAGGCGGCGGCTGGTGTCGCTGGTGTGATCAAGATGGTGCAGGCGATGCGGCACGAGATGCTGCCCCGCACGCTGCACGTGGATGCCCCTAGCTCGCATGTTGACTGGTCGGTCGGGAACGTCGAGCTGCTGACGCAGCAGCAGGCGTGGCCGCGCCGCGAGGACCGGCCGCGGCGTGCCGGTGTCTCTTCGTTCGGCCTCAGCGGTACCAACGCCCACGTCATCATCGAAGAGGCGGCCCCCTCCGAGGCGGCCCTCAGCCGGAACATCGCCTACCCGTTGCCGTTCCTCGTCTCGGGTAAGACGGCCGCCGGGCTTGCGGCGCAGATCGAGCGGGTGCGGTCGGTCGAGGCCGACCCGGTGGACGTTGCCTATTCGTTGGCGACGACGCGTGCGGTGTTCGAGCACCGGGCGGCGATCCTTGCCGGTAAGACCTTCCGGGGTGTTGCCGATAGCGGCAAGACAGCGTTCGTGTTCACCGGTCAGGGCGCCCAGCGTCTGGGCATGGGCCGCGAACTGGCCGCCACCTTCCCGGTGTTTGACGAGGCGCTGCGTTCAGCCTCGGAGGCCCTGGACGTGATGTGGGGCGACGACGTTCAGGTGTTGAACCAGACCGGTTACGCCCAGCCGGCCCTGTTCGCGTTCGAAGTAGCCCTATACCGGCTACTGGAGTCCTGGGGCGTTCACCCGAACGTCCTCGTCGGACACTCGGTCGGTGAGATCGCCGCCGCGCATGTCGCCGGTGTTCTGTCGCTGCCGGACGCGGTGCGGTTGGTGGCTGCGCGGGGCAGGTTGATGCAGGCGTTGCCGGCTGGTGGGGCGATGGTCGCGGTTCGGGCCCGGGAGGAAGACATCCAGGGTGTCGACATCGCCGCGGTCAACGGCCCCGACTCCGTCGTGATCTCCGGGGCCGAGGCCGACGTGTTGGCGGTCGCGGCCCGGTTCGAGCGGTCGTCGCGGTTGCGGGTCTCGCACGCGTTCCATTCGGTGTTGATGGAGCCGATGCTGGATGAGTTCGCCACGGTGGTGGAGGGATTGACGTTCAACCCACCGACGATTCCGATCGTGTCGACGGTTGGGGCCGATGTGGCGATGGATACTCCGGGGTATTGGGTGCGGCAGGTCCGGGCCACGGTCCGGTACGCCGATGCGATCGACACCGTGCGCGGCGAGGGTGTTACCCGGATTCTGGAGGTCGGTCCCGACGCGGTCTTGACTCCATTGACGGAAGGGGCGGTGCCGGCCAGCCGGCGGGAGCAGAGTGAGACCGAGACGCTGATCGCCGCTGTCGCTCAGTTGCACACCACCGGCCAGCGCGTCGACTGGGCGGCGGTGCTACCCAAGGCCAACGTGGTCGACCTGCCCACGTACCCATTCCAGCACCAGCGGTACTGGGTCAACGCCCTGACGTCGGTGGGCGACCCCAGCGCGGTGGGGCTGCTCGGGGTCGAGCACCCCATCCTCCGCGCGGCGGTGCCGGCGCCGGACAGCGATGCGGTCTCGTTCACCGGCCGGGTGTCGGCCGCGTCGCAGCCGTGGATCGTCGACCACAACATCCTGGGCAGCGTGCTGCTGCCGGGGGCCGCGTTCGTGGAACTGGCGTTGTACGCCGGGGCGCAGGTGGGCTGCGACCTGGTGGAGGAGCTCGCGTTGCAGGCGCCGTTGGTGTTGCAGGGCGAGACCGGGGTCGCGGTGCAGGTCGTGGTCGGCGCCGCCGATGACACCGGCCGCCGTACCGTCTCGGTGTACTCCCGGGTGGAGGACATGGATTGGACGCTGCACGCCGAGGGGTGGCTGGCCGAGGGCGGCCCGGCACCCGAAGCGGTGGCGGGGCAGTGGCTGCCCGAGGGTGCCGCCGCCATCGACGTCGACCGCGCGTACGAGGATCTGGCCGAGGTCGGCTACCGGTACGGACCGGTGTTCCAGGGGCTCACCGAGGCGTGGCGGCACGGCGACGACATCTACGCCACCGTCACCCTGCCGCAGACCGGTACCGGCTTCGACCTTCACCCGGCGCTGCTCGACGCCGCCATGCACGCCGCACTCGTCGGCGGCACCGGCGGCGAGCCCATGCTGCCCTTCGTCTGGACCGATGTTCGGCTGCACGCCACCGGCGCCAGCACGGTCCGGGTCCGCATCACCCCGGCCGGCCCGGACGGCCTCGCGCTCGACATCACCGACCCGATCGGCCAGCCCGTCGCCACCGTCGGGGCGGTGCGGGGCCGCCCGGTCTCCGCCGACCAGTTGCGGCGCGTCAACGCCGACGGACTGTACGAACTGGACTGGATTCCGGCGCCTGCTTGTGATGGGTCTCCT
>NZ_BBQH01000075.1 GCF_018397995.1 Rhizomonospora bruguierae | reverse complement strand
GTCGTCACCGTCGAGCAGGTCCGTGGCCGCCCGGTCTCCGCCGACCAGCTCACCGGGCCTAGCGCCGCGCACGACGCGCTGTTCGGTCTGGAGTGGCAGCCGATTCCCGCCCCGGCCACGGTGCCCACCACGGCCAGTTGGGACGAGCTGACCGACGCCAGCCCGGTGCCCGACATGGTCGTCCTGGCCGGACGCCCCGGCCGCACGGTCGAGGATGTGCACGCGGAGACGGCCCGGGTCCTCGGGGTCCTGCAGCGCTGGCTCGCCGACGACCGCTTCGCCGCCGCCACGCTCGTCGTCGCCACCCGTGGCGCGGTCGCGCTGCCCGGCGAGGACGTCACCGACCTGGCCGGCGCCGCGGTGGGGGGCCTGGTCCGCGCCGCCGAGATGGAGCACCCCGGACGGTTCGTCCTGGTCGATCACGACGGTCCGGTCCCGGCCGTCGCCACTTCCGAGCCTCAGGTGGTACTCCGTGCAGGCACCTACCACGCCCCCCGTCTGATCCGCCTGCCGGTCCCGGCGCCCGTGCCCGCCGAGGCCAGCGCGACCACCGGGTCCCTCGACGGTGGCGACGGCACCCCCGGCGGCCGGGGCGAGGGGGCCCGGCGGTTCGGTGCCGGCACCGTCCTGCTGACCGGCGCCACCGGCGCCCTCGGCCGGCTGATCGCCCGGCATCTCGTCGTCGCGCACGGCGTCCGCAGCCTGGTGCTCACCAGCCGGCGCGGCCCGGCCGCCCCCGGTGCCGCCGAGCTGCGGGACGAGCTGGCCGCGCTCGGCGCCCGTGCCGCCATCGTCGCCTGCGACGTGTCCGACCGCGGCGCGGTCGCGGACCTGCTGGCCGGCCTGCCCACGGAGCACCCGCTGACCGCCGTCTTCCACCTCGCCGGCGTGCTCGACGACGCGATCGTGCCCGCGTTGACGCCGCAACGGATGAGCGCGGTACTGCGCCCGAAGGTCGACGCCGCCCTGCACCTGCACGAGCTGACCGCCCAGCTCGACCTGGCCGCCTTCGTCCTGTTCTCCTCGGGCACCGGCGTGATCGGCGGCGCCGCCCAGGGCAACTACGCGGCCGCGAACGCGTTCCTCGACGCCCTCGCCGCCCACCGTCGTGCCGCCGGCCTGCCCGGGCAGTCCCTGGCGTGGGGGCTGTGGGCCGGTGGCATGGCCGGCGCGCTGGCGGACGCCGACCTGCGGCGGATGAACCGCAAGGGCGTCAACGCGCTCACCGACGAGCTCGGCCTCGAGCTGTTCGACCTCGCGACCGCTGCCGACGCGGCCCTGGTCCTGCCGATGCGCCTCGACGTCGCCGCGCTGGCCCAGGCCGGCGCGGAGCTGCCGCCCGTGTTCGGCAACCTCGTGCGGGTCCGCCGGCTGGCCCGGGCCGCGTCCGGCGCGGCCACCGGCGAGCTGGCGCACCGCCTGGCCGGCCTGGACGCCACCGAGCGCGCCAAGGTGCTGGTCGACGTCGTCCGCGCCCAGGTGGCCGCGGTGCTGGGTTACCCGTCGATGGACGCGGTGCGGCCCGACCGCGCCTTCCAGGAGCTGGGCTTCGATTCGCTGAGCGCCGTGGAGCTGCGCAACCTGCTCGGCGCCGCCACGGGCGCCCGGCTGCCCGCCACGCTCGTGTTCGACTACCCGACCGCCCGCGCGGTCGCCGGGCACCTCGACGAGGTGCTGGCCGGCGTCACCGCGCCGGCCCCGGCGGCGCCCGGCGCGGCCGGGACCCCCCTCGACGATCCGATCGCGATCGTCGGCATGGCCTGCCGGTACCCGGGCGGCGTCCAGTCCCCGGAGGAGCTCTGGCGGCTGCTCGCCGACGGACGCGACGCCATCGGGGCGTTCCCGGTCGACCGGGGCTGGGATCTGGGCGTGTACGACCCCGAGCCCGGCAAGCCCGGCAAGACCTACACCCGCCACGGCGGCTTCCTCTACGACGCCGGCGAGTTCGACCCCGGCTTCTTCGGCATCAGCCCCCGCGAGGCGACGGGCATGGACCCGCAGCAGCGCCTGCTGCTCGAGTCGTCGTGGGAGGCGCTGGAGCGGGCCGGGATCGACCCGTCCTCCCTACAGGGCTCGCCGACGGGCGTGTTCGCCGGTGTCATGTACCACGACTACGCCGGCGACAGCTCCGGCAGCGTCATCTCCGGCCGCGTCTCGTACACCCTCGGCCTGCGGGGCCCGGCCCTGACGGTCGACACGGCGTGCTCGTCGTCGCTGGTCGCGCTGCACCTTGCCGCGCAGGCGCTGCGGTCGGGGGAGTGCACCCTGGCGCTCGCCGGCGGCGTGACCGTGATGGCCACCCCGGAGACGCTGGTGTACTTCAGCGGCCAGCGTGGCCTTTCCCCCGACGGGCGCTGCAAGTCCTTCGCGGACGGCGCCGACGGGACGGGCTGGGCCGAAGGCGTCGGCATGCTGGTGCTGGAGCGGCTGTCCGACGCGCGGCGCAACGGCCACCGGGTGCTCGCGGTGGTGGCGGGCTCCGCGATCAATCAGGACGGCGCGTCGAATGGTTTTTCCGCGCCGAATGGTCCGTCGCAGCAGCGGGTGATTCGTCAGGCGTTGGTAAAC
>NZ_BBQH01000074.1 GCF_018397995.1 Rhizomonospora bruguierae | reverse complement strand
GTTGGCCGCCAACGCCACCGGGTGCCGCCGGACGTCGTACAGACATGGGTCGACCAGGGCTGGGCAGGGCCGGCATCACTGATAGTCCCCGCGTCAGTGTTCGCCTCGACCCCCGACGCGCCATCGTTTGTGCCGCTGCTCGACACACCCACCGGTCGCCGCGTTACCGTTTCCCAGTTCGCCGACTATTTCCACATCACACGATCCGACCGGCAGCCCCTACGGCCCCGTGCACCGCACCGCCTACGGCCGGTGGGGCCGGGTGTGTGGAACCTGGGAGGTGGGGCACTTCTCGACGCCACCGACCCTGGTGTGGTGCGGGTTCGCGGCGCTGGACCGGCGGGCGTGGCAGCACCGGCAGCACAGGCCCGGCCGGGTGCCCGGCGGCTCGACATAGACCTCGACGTAGCGCAGTCCACAGCAGCCGCGCGGGAAGGTGTGTTCCGGCTCCTCCGTGACCTCGCACCCGGCGTGCGACTCACTGCGGGCGGCCAACCGGTCGGGCATGTCCCGGGATGGGGCCAGTTCGCCGCCGCCGCCCTTACCGGCCTGCTGCCAGCCGACCACCACGTTACGGCCGCACCGGACGGGACCTTCACGATCGGGCGGGGCAGCACACCACCCCATCCGGCCAGCACCCAGTTCCCCGCGAGCAACGGCAGAACGGTTGTCGGCCTCGACCCCGCCCTGGACTTTTCGCGGGTACGGGGCCGTGATTTCCTCCACATCGCTCAGACACTGTTGGACCGCCCGGCAACCGTTCGTCTGCATCCACGGGCACCAATCGCACCCACGGTGGCGACCCGGGTGGTCGACCAGTGGGGACTGCGATGGGACGTGCCGGTCATCATCGGCGCGCAGGCCCTCACGCGCGCTCCCGCCAAGGACGCCGCCGAAACCTCGCGACTGATCCCCCTCGCCGCGGACGACACCGTCACCACCATCCCCTCGGCGCACTACTACCTGGTCACTCCCACGCCCTTCCGCGAACCCCCACAACCGGGCGACAACATCTGGGTCTGGTTCGACACGCCGTCCACCGCGCGACCGTCGGCACCGCAACACGCCCGCAACGAGCCCACAACGGCACAGTCGACCCCGGTGCTGGATCCGTCGACGGGGCCGGTTGGGGTGCCGCCGGCCGCGGTGTCGGCGGCGTCGGCGGAGTGGGTGTTTGAGTTGGGTGCGCAGGCGTTGGCGGGTGTGACGGGTTTGGATGATCCGGCTTTGGCGGTGCAGGAGGTCCTTGGTGGGGGGCAGCCGATTGATCCGCTTGTGGTGCGTGGTGTTGTGGCGGCTGCCGCGGCGGCGGGTGACGTGTTTGGGGGTCGGCTTACTCGTGAGCTGATTGTTGGTACGTATCGGCGTGCGGGTGTGTTTGGTGATTTGTCGGTTGACGAGTTGGTTGGGGTGGCGGTGTCGGTGGGTTCGGTGCCGGGTGATGGGGAGTGGAATGCGTTTGTTCAGGAGCTGCTGGGTAAGCCGGGGCAGCCGGTTGATGATGCTGAGTTCGGGGCCGCGCTTGGGGCGGCACTCATGGTTCAACCCACTGGGGGGTGGATGCTGGCTGGTGTGTTTGGTAAGGCTTGGGGGCGGTGGGATCGGTCGGTGGTGGGGGGTTGGGTGGGGTTGGTGGAGCGGGTTATGGGTGTTGGTGGGGTGAGGGCTGGTATGCGGGTGTTTCAGTTGTTGATGTTGTTTGGTCGGTTGTTGGGGAGTGGCGGTGAGTCGGTGGTTCGTGAGGCGGATTTGTTGGTGATGCGGCGGTTGGTGGAGTTCCCGGCTATTTCTGCTGGTTCGGTGAACGAGATATGGCGTCGGTGGGGGGTGTTTTTGGGTGAGGTTTTGGGCCGGGCGGGTGGGGACGTTGAGGTTGTGGGTGGGGTGGTGTTGGAGGAGGTGGTGCATCGTGAGTTGCAGAGGGTGATGTTCCGGGCTCGGGTGGAGGCGAGATCGGCGCAGGTGTCGGTGAGTGAGGTGTGGGATCGGTGGGGTGGGGTTTCGGCTTGGGAGGTTGGTGATGTTGAGCGGACGGGATCCTTTACGGATCATGGGCCGTTTGAGGCTCGCCTGTTGTTGTTGGATGTGGTGCGTGATGTGGGTGGTTTGGGTGGGGCGGTGTTGGAGGAAGTGGTGCGTCGTCAGGTGGTGGGGATGGACGCGCCGGGTGGGGCGGCGGCGGCGGCGTTGGGTGAGTTGCGGATGGGGGTGTTCCGGGATCGGGCGGAGGCGAGTCCGGGTTTGGTGCGGGAGTGGGGGGTTGAGAATGGTCCGTCGCCTCGGCGGGGTCCGGGTGGTGGGGTTGATTCGGATGTGGCGGTGGTGGCGGATGTGTTGGCGTTGCATGATGTGGTGTTCCCTGGTTGGGAGGTGTCGGAGGAGGATGGTGCGAATATTCGGCGGTTGTTGTATGTGCCGTTGAGTGGTGGGCGGCCGCGGTGGGGTCGGTATTCGGAGGTTGTGGAGTTCGCTGAGGGGTTGTTGGCGGCGGCGGGGCGGGTGGGGTTTGGGGAGTTTGCCTCGGATCGGGCGGTGGTGGAGTCGTTGGTTCGGGAGGGTGTGCCGGCGGCGAAGTCGCGTCGGGGGCATCGGCCGGTGCGGGAGGAGGATTTGCGGCGGGTCTGGCC
>NZ_BBQH01000073.1 GCF_018397995.1 Rhizomonospora bruguierae | reverse complement strand
AGGCGCCGATCGCGTCGACGCCGTCGGCGAGTAGCCGCCAGAGGTCCTCCGGGGTCGCGACCCCGCCGGGGAAGCGGCAGCCCATGCCGACGATGGCGATCGGCTCGCCGAGCTGGTCGGCCTCGACGGCCCGTACCACGGGCGTGGCGGCGGCGCCGGTGGCGGGGCCGAGCAGCGAGCCGATGTGGTCCGCGACCGCCTGGGCCGTCGGGTAGTCGAAGACGAGCGTGGCCGGCAGGCGCACACCGGTGGCGGTGCCGAGCTGGTTGCGCAGCTCGACCGCGGTCAGCGAGTCGAAGCCGAGGTCCTGGAAGGCCCGGCCGGGCTCCACCGCGTCGGCGCTGTCGTGGCCGAGCACCACGGCCACCTGGGCGCGGACGAGGTCGAGCAGGAATCTGGCGCGCTCGGCGGCGTCCAGGCCCGCGAGGCGCCCCGCGAGCCCGCCGGTTGCCGCACCGGACGCGCCGGCGGCCGCCCGCCGCGCCGGCATCCGGACCAGGCCGCGGAGCAGGGCCGGGATCTCTTCGCCACGGCGCCGCAGGACCGCGGCGTCGACGCGCAGCGGCACCACCGCCGCGGCCCCGGCGGCCAGCGCCCGGTCGAACAGCGCGAGGCCGTGTTCGGGGGCGAGCGCCGGCAGGCCCTGCGCCTGCATCCGCTGCTCGGTCAGGTCGAGCAGCTGGGTCATGCCGGTCTGCATGCTCCACAGGCCGAAGGCCATCGCGGTGGCCGGCAGCCCCGCGGCACGCCGGTGCCGCGCGAGTGCGTCGAGGAAGACGTTGGCCGCGGCGTAGTTGCCCTGGCCCGCGGCGAGCACCAGGCCGCCGGCGGAGGAGTACAGCACGAACGCCTTCAGGTTCAGATCGCGGGTCAGCTCGTGCAGGTGCCAGGCCGCGTCGGCCTTGGCGGCGAACACCGCGGCCAGCCGGTCGGGCGTGAGCGCGTCGATCAGGCCGTTCTGCGCGACGCCGGCCGCGTGCACCACGCCGATCAGCGGGTGCTCGGCGGGAATCGCGGCGAGCAGGGCGGCGAGCGCGGCGCGGTCGGACACGTCGCAGGCCGCCACCGTCACGGTCGCGCCGAGGTCGGTCAGCTCCTGGCGCACCCGCGCCGCATCGGGCGCGTCGGGCCCGCGCCGGCTGGTCAGCAGCACGTGGCGGACGCCGTGCTCGGCGACGAGGTGGCGGGCGGCGAGGGCGCCGAGGCCACTGGTGCCGCCGGTGACCAGCACCGTTCCGTCCCCGTCCCAGGGCGATGCCGCGGCACCGGCGGCGACCCGGGCCAGCCGCGGCACGACGGCCTGCCCGTCCTGGATCGCCAGCTCCGGCTCGCCGGAGGCCAGGGCCGCGCCGAGCGCCTCCCACGAGGCGTCCCGGTCGTCGAGGTCGACGAGCACGAACCGGCCGGGATGCTCGGCCTGTGCCGCTCGGGCCAGTCCCCAGACCGGGGCGACGCGCACGTCGGCGGCCGCGTCGTGGGTGACCAGGACCAGCCTCGAACCCTCGTACCGCGGGTCGGCGAGCCAGCCCTGCAACCGGCCCAGTACCTCGTCGGCCAGGGTGTGCGCGGCGGCGAGCGGATCGTCGCCCCCGGCGGGGACGCAGGGCAGGACCACGGTCGCGGGGGCGGGGCCGTCGGCGGGTAGATCCGTCCACGCGGTCCACTCGACCGGTGCGGCGACGCTCGCGCGCAGCGGCTGCCACTCGATCTGGTACAGGTCGTCGACCGTGCTGTCGCGCAGCTGGTCGGCGGTCACCGCGCGCCCGCGCACCGCCCGCACCGACGCGACGGGTTGGCCGGTCGGGTCGGTGAGTTCGAGGGTGAGGCTGTCGGGACCGGGCCGGGTGATCCGTACCCGGACCGTGCTGGCACCGGTAGCGTGCAACCGCACACCGGTCCAGACGAACGGCAACACCGGCCCGTCGCCGTCAACGGTCACCGCGGCATACGCGAGCGGGGCGTGCATGGCAGCGTCCAGCAACGCCGGGTGAATCTCGAAACCAGCACCAGAGTCCACGATGGACTGTGGCAGGCTGACCGTGGCATAGAAGTCATCGCCGGCCCGCCAGGCTTCCGTCATGCCCTGGAACGCCGGCCCATACCGGTACCCGGCCACGGCCAAGTCGTCATACGCGGTATCCAACGGAACCGGCGTGACACCAGCCGGCGGCCACGCACCAGCCACCACAGCAGGCACAGGCTGACCCGCGACCGACAGAATCCCCTCAGCGTGCAGCGTCCACGGCCGGTCCCCGGCCCGGGAATGCACCGCGATGCTCCGCAGGCCGTCCGCACCGGTCGGGCCGACCACGACCTGGATCGCGACGGCGGCGTCATCCCGCAGCACGAGCGGCGCCTGGAGGGCCAACTCCTGCACGGTGTCGCAGCCGGTCTGAGCGGCGGCGAACAGCGCCAGGTCGACGAACGCGGCCCCCGGCAGCAGCACGCTGCCCAGGATGTCGTGATCAACAACCCACGGCTGGGAGGCCGCGGACAGACGACCGGTGAAGGTGACGGCGTCGGAGTCGGGGGCCGGGACGGCCGCCATGAGCACCGGGTGCTCGGTCGCCAGCTGGCCGGCGGCGGAGACGTCGCCGTTTCCGGCGGGCGGCAGGGTCCAGTACCGCTGGTGTTGGAACGGGTACGTGGGCAACTCGATCCGGTTGGCCTTGGGCAGCACCGCCACCCAGTCGACCCGTTGGCCGGTGGTGTGCAACTGAGCGACAGCACCGATCAGCGTCTCGGTCTCGCTCTGCTCCCGGCGGGCGGCCGGCACCGCCCCTTCGGTCAGTGGGGTCAGGATCGCGTCGGGACCGACCTCCAGAATCCGGGTGACACCCTCGCTGCGGGCGGTGTCGATGGCATCGGCGTACCGGACCGTGGCCCGGACCTGCCGCACCCAATACCCCGGACTGTCCATCGCCACATCGGCCCCAACCGTT
>NZ_BBQH01000072.1 GCF_018397995.1 Rhizomonospora bruguierae | reverse complement strand
CCTCTGGCTTTGCTCGCCAATGTCTCCGGCCATGGCGCGATCGCTGGATCTCGATGAGCTGGTCGAGCACTGGACGCTGCTGGATGACGAGCGGGACCTGGTCCAGCGCCCGGCGGTCGCCGACGGCGGCGACCTGGTGAATACCTGCCCAATTGGCTAGGTTGCCCTCACCTCATCCGATCCTCGCAGGGGAGTGGCAGTCGTGCGGCAACAGTGCAAGACCTTCCGGGCGATCGAGGTCGGCGACGGCGGCGACGGGCGGTGGGCCGCCTACGCCCGGGGCCTGTGGCAGGAGATGGAGGGCCTGCTGACCGAGGAGGGCCGGACTCCGGAGGGCGCGGATCGTGTTCGGGCGCTGTTCCGTGCGCACATGCCGGAACTGGTCCCGGTTCTGGACCGCCTGGCCGGCCAACTCGACCGGCCCGAGGCGGAAGTCTTCCTCACCCACGCGGCGCTGCGGCCGTTCTCCCAGGCGTGCACCCAGATCGGCCAGAGCGGCACTCTGCTGCGCAACTATGACCTACGGCCCGATCAGTGCGAAGGGACCATCGTCTCCTCCTGCTTCCTGCGCCCCGTGATCGGGATGCAGGACGTGCTGTGGGGGCTGCTGGACGGGATGAACGACGCCGGTCTGGCGGTCTCGCTCACCTGGGGCGGACGTTCCGTCTACGGACGCGGCTTCGCCATTCTCATCCTCGTGCGCTACCTGCTGGAGACGTGCGACACCGTCGATGAGGCGGTCGACAGGCTGCGGTCCCTGCCGGTCGCCGTCCCCCAGAACCTCACCCTTGTCGATCCCACCAAGGCGATGACGGTGTTCGTGGGGCCGGATATGCCGCCGACGGTGGCGCCGGACGCCTGCGCCGCCAATCACCAGCACCTGCCGGTGACCGACGAGCAGGAACGGGCCATGCACACGCAGGAGCGGCTGCGAGCCATCCGCGCCGCGGGCGCGGATGTGGCGGCGATGCTGAAGCCGCCGCTGTATCGATCCGTCGACGAGCAGGGGTCGAGAACGCTCTACACAGCCCGCTACCAGCCCATCGAGGGCCGTGTGACGTACTACTGGCCCGGCGAGTCCTGGCAGCAGTCCTTCGGTGACTTCGCGCCCGGATCCCGCACTGTGACCTTGGGCCGGGCCGGCTGAGAGGCTTTCCGCCCGCGACATCTGGGTCGACCTCGGCCTGCTCACTGTGGCCAGAGCCAGATTTGCCCTGGAAGACGGCAGACAGTCCCGCGACGCAAGGGCTTGCTGACATTCCACCGATTGTTGAACGGCTCCACCGCCATTGAGCTGGGGTTTGTTCGCTTGTCCGGGCACCACCAGGGTTTCCTGCCTTGATCGGGGTGGATTCAATGTTCGCGAGTTTCGGCGCCACCGGCGACGGTGGGAGCATCGGCGGGGTCTGGACGGAGCCCGCCGATGCCGACGTCGAAGGTTGACCTGTTCGCGGCGATCCGGCGTGACTCCCACGCGGGAATGTCGGGCCGGACGATCGCTCAGAAGTACCAGGTCAGCCGCCGCACGGTCCGCGCCGCGCTGACATCGGCCTGGCCGCAGCCGCGCAAGCCGATGCCGCCGCGGGCCTCGAAGCTGGACCCGTTCAAGCCGGTCATCGACGACATGCTGCGCGTCGACCTGGACGCGCCGCGCAAGCAGCGGCACACCGTCAAACGGATCTACGACCGGCTGATCGACGAGCACGGCATGCACGACGTGTCCTACCCGGTGGTGCGTGCCTACGTCGCCGACCGCAAGCCGCAGATCCGCGCCGAGGCCGGCCGAGGCCCGGTCAACGTGTTCGTCCCGCAGACCCACCGGCCCGGCGGGGAGGCGGAGGTCGACTTCGGCGAGGTCACCATCAACCTGCGCGGTGAACCCGCGACCTGCATGTTGTTCGCGTTCCGGCTCTCCTTCTCCGGCAAGGCCGTCCACCGAGTCTTCGCCTCGGGTGGCTCCGAAGCATTCCTGGAAGGCCACGTTCACGCGTTCACCACGCTCGGCGGCGTCCCCACCGGCAAGATCCGCTACGACGACCTACGGGCGGCCGTCGCCCAGGTCCTCGGGTTCTCCCGGCAACGGGTCGAAACGGCCCGGTGGACAGCGTTCCGGTCCCACTTCACCGTGGACGCCTTCTACTGCCAGCCAGGCTGCAGGGTGCCCACGAGAAGGGCGGCGTCGAAGGGCAGGTCGGCTGGTTCCGCCGCAACCACCTTGTCCCCGTCCCCGAAGTCGAGTCGTTCGAGCAGCTCAACACCATGGTCGACGCGTGGGACGCCGCCGACGACGCCCGCCGCGTCGGCACCCGGGCCTCGCCCGACACGAGCGGCTGATGACCAAGGGCAGCGTCCGGCTCGACCTGGACCACTACCTGGAAGCGCTGGTCCGCAAACCCGGCGCCCTGCCGGGCTCGACCGCGCTCGAGCAGGCCCGCGCCGCCGGGAAGTTCACCCCGGTCCACGACGCCTGGTGGGAAGCCGTCCGCAAGGCCCACGGCGACGCCGCCGGCACTGGCAGGCCAAGTCATGAATACGTGCCAGTCGCGCGTCGGTGTAGACGTTCTGACCCAGGCGCACCCACGCGGAACTGCGTAGCTGGTGCTCGGTAAGTAACCCCCTTGCTGATCACGTCCGAGCCGAGGAAGACCTGCCCTTCCAGTTCGGGCGCGCGGTATGGCTGTGGAGGCATCCTGGTTACCTCTCCCACGCCATCCGACACGCCCCGGGCATCTACCGGGGCGGGGCCACGGCGTGTCGCCACCTGCGCGGTCTCATGCAGTGCTCGCCAACTAGCGGCGGCCCTTCCGCCCCGATGCGAGCGTTCATGGGAGTTCCTTCGTTCGACGTGGCATGGGTTTCCTCAGGAGCAATTGGCTGGGGTGGCGGCGGCTCGTGGGCGAGGGCGGGCTGGCGGCCGGAGGGGTCCTGTCAGCCCGCGCAGCACCCAGGGGATCGCGGCCGCCCGACTCCCGATCTCCCGAGAAGTTGGTGCGCGTTGCGGCCGCGGACGGCGCCGTGGCAGTCACGTCTGCCATCGCCTTCGAGGTCGGACGGGCTGTCGTCAACCGTGGCTGGGGCAGTTCGGCCACGACCGCCCTCGTGCGGTCAGTTAACTGTCGCGAGATCAACTACTCGCCCAGGCAGGCG
>NZ_BBQH01000071.1 GCF_018397995.1 Rhizomonospora bruguierae | reverse complement strand
CCTGGAAGTCGGCCCGGACGCGGTCTTGACTCCACTGACCGAAGGGGCGGTGCCGGCCGCCCGGCGGGAGCAGAGTGAGACCGAGACGCTGATCGGTGCTGTCGCTCAGTTGCACACCACCGGCCAACGGGTCGACTGGGCGGCGGTGCTGCCCAAGGCCAACGTGGTCGACCTGCCCACGTACCCATTCCAGCGGGAGCGGTACTGGGTCGACGCCTCGCAGCACCGGCTCGGCGGCCCCGCCGACATGACGGCCGTCGGGCTCACCGCGGCCGGGCACCCGCTGCTCGGCGCCGCCGTCATGCTCGCCGACTCCGACGGTGTCGTGCTCACCGGCCGGATCTCGCCGGCCGTCCAGCCGTGGCTGGCCGACCACGTCGTCGGCGGTACCATCCTCTTCCCCGGCACCGGCTTCGTGGAGCTCGCGATCCGCGCCGGCGACCAGATCGGCTGCGGCGTCCTCGACGAGCTGACCCTACCGGCGCCGCTGGTGCTCGCCCCGCGCGGCGGCGTCCAGGTCCAGGTGCTCGTGGGCGCCCCCGACGCCGCCGGCCGCCGCACCGTTACCGTCCACTCCCGGGCCGACGACCAGCCCGACCTGCCCTGGACCCTGCACGCGGAGGGCCTGCTCACCGCCGTCGCGCCGCCCGCGCCCGCCGGGCTCGCCCCATGGCCGCCGGCCGGGGCGGTACCCGTCGACGTCGACGGCCTCTACGCGGACCTCGCCGACGGCGGCCTCGCCTACGGTCCGGCGTTCCAGGGCCTGACCGCCGCGTGGCGGGCCGGCGACGAACTGTTCGCCGAGGTGACCCTGCCGAAGGCGGCCGGCGGGGCCGGCGAGTTCGGCGTGCACCCGGCGCTGCTCGACGCGGCCCTGCACGGCGCCATGGTCACCGACCTGTTCGCCGACGCCGAGGGCGCCGTGGTGCCGTTCGCGTGGGCCGGGGTCCACCTGCACTCGGCCGCGGCCACCCACGCCCGGGTCCGGCTGGCCCCCGCCGGCGCGGGCCTGACCCTCACCGTCGCCGACGACGCCGGGCGGCCCGTCCTCTCCGTCGACTCGCTGCACCTGCGGCCCGTCTCGGCGCAGCAACTCGCCACCGCCGCGGCGGGAGCCCAGGACTCCCTCTACACCCTCGACTGGACCCCGGTGCCCGCCACCCCGGGCCCGACGAGCGTGGCCGAGTGGGACGCGCTGAGCGCCGACGGCCCGCTCCCGGACGTCGTCGTGCTGCCGTGTGAGCCCGGCACCGACGCCAGCGCCGTGCGCGCCACGGCCAACTGGGTTCTCGGCGCGATCCAGAACTTCATCGCCGACCAGCGGTTCGCCGCCACCACCGTCGCGATCGTCACCACCGGTGGCATCGCGCTGCCCGGCGAGGACGTCACCGACCTGGCCGGCGCCACCGTCTGGGGGCTGGTCCGGGCCGCGCAGCTGGAGTACCCCGGCCGGTTCGTGCTCGCCGACGTGGACGACCCGGGCGCCATCGCCGCCGTCGTCGCCTCCGGCGAGCCGCAGGCCGTCGCCCGCGGCGGCGTCGTCTACGCGCCGCGCCTCGCCCGCGCCGTCCGCGCTGACGACGGGCCCGCGTTCTCGTTCGGCAACGGCACCGTGCTCATCACCGGCGGCACCGGCGCGCTGGGCCGGCTCGTCGCCCGGCACCTGGTGACCGCGTACGGGATCCGCAGCCTGCTGCTGACCAACCGGCGCGGGACCGCGGCGCCCGGCGCCCGCGAGCTGGCCGACGAACTCACCGCGCTCGGCGCGCGAGTGCACATCGCCGCCTGCGACGTCGCCGACCGCGACGCCCTGGCCGGCGTGCTGACCCAGGTGCCGGCGGAGCACCCGCTGACCGGTGTCGTGCACCTCGCCGGCGTCGTCGACGACGCCCTCATCACCGAGCTGAACTGCGGCCGCATGGACACCGTGCTGTGCCCGAAGGCCGGCGGGGCCTGGCATCTGCACGAACTCACCGCCGAGCTGAACCTCGCCGCGTTCGTGCTCTATTCGTCCGCCACCGGTGTGCTCGGCGCCGCCGGGCAGGGCAACTACGCCGCCGCCAACGCGTTCCTCGACGCGCTCGCCGCCCACCGGCGCGCCGCCGGCCTCCCGGCCCGGTCGCTGGCCTGGGGCCTGTGGTCCAGCGGCATGGCCGCCGGCCTGAGCGACGCGGAGCTGCACCGGATGCAGCGCAACGGCCTCCTCCCGCTCTCGGACGAGCAGGGCCTCGCGCTCCTGGACGCCGCGCTGGCGGTCGACGCCGCGACCGTGCTGCCGATCCGGCTCGACCTGAAGACCCTCGCCGAGGCCGGGCAGAGCCTCCCGCCGATCTTCCGGAGCCTGATCCGGGCCCGCCCGCGCCGCCACGCGGCCGCCGCCCCGGCCGCGGCCAGCGCGCTGCAGCGCGAGCTCGCCGCCCTCGACCCCGCCGACCGCGAGGCGTTCCTGCTCGACCTGATCGGTGGGCACGTCGCGGCGACGCTCGGCTACCGCGACTCCGGTGCCGTCGACCCGTCCCGGGCCTTCAGCGAGCTGGGCTTCGACTCGCTCAGCGCGGTCGAGTTCCGCACCGCGCTCGGCGACAGCGCCGGCGTCCGACTGCCGACCACCCTGGTCTTCGACTACCCGACGCCGTCCGCGCTCGCCCGGCACCTGCTGGCCGAGCTTGCCGGCACCGACGGGCAGGTGGTCCGCCGGGTCGCGGCCAGCACCGGCGACGCCGGCACCGACGACCCCATCGCGATCGTGGGCATGGCCTGCCGGTACCCCCACGGCGCCGACACCCCGGAGGCACTGTGGCGGCTCGTCGCCGACGGCGTCGACGCGACCACTGAGTTCCCGGTCAACCGCGGCTGGGACACCGAGGGCATCTACGATCCGACGGCGCGGCGGCCGTTCACCACGTACACCCGGCGCGGCGGCTTCCTGCACGACGCCGGCGAGTTCGACCCCGGCTTCTTCGGGATCAGCCCGGTCGAGGCCACCACCATGGACCCGCAGCAGTTCCTGCTCCTGGAGACCTCGTGGGAGGCGCTGGAGCGGGCCGGGATCGACCCGACGTCGCTTCGGGGCAGTGCGACCGGCGTCTTCGCCGGGGTCATGTACCACGACTACGCCTACAACAGCAGCACCGGCGCGATCGCCTCCGGCCGCGTCTCGTACGTCCTGGGCATCGAGGGGCCGGCCATGACCATCGACACGGCGTGCTCGTCGTCGCTGGTCGCCATGCACCTCGCGGCGCAGGCGCTGCGCTCGGGCGAGTGCACCCTGGCCCTGGCCGGCGGTGTCGCGGTGATGGCCACCCCCGAGGTCTTCGTCGAGTTCAGCCGCCAGCGCGGGCTGTCCGCCGACGGCCGGTCCAAGTCCTTCGCCGACGCGGCCGACGGGGTGGCGTGGGGAGAGGGCGCGGGCGTGCTGGTGCTGGAGCGGCTCTCCGACGCGCGGCGCAACGGTCACCCGGTGCTGGCGGTGCTGCGCGGCTCGGCGGTGAACCAGGATGGCGCGTCCAACGGGCTGACCGCGCCGAATGGTCCGTCGCAGCAGCGGGTGATTCGTCAGGCGTTGGCGAAT
>NZ_BBQH01000070.1:1843-3916 GCF_018397995.1 Rhizomonospora bruguierae | reverse complement strand
GACGCGATCCGCTGCCTGGAGTGCGGCGCGTGGACCGAATGCTCTGTCCTCTTGACGTGGACAGCAATCTCCCCTAGACTGTCCCTATAAGCAGGACAGCCTAGGGGAGATTGAAATGGTCACCACCACCCGCACCAACAAGTTCGCCGCCGACTGCACCACCTGCGACACCCGGGTACCCGCCGGCGCCGGCCAGCTCACCAAAGCGGCGGACGGCTGGATCGTCTACTGCGCCACCTGCGCCGCCCTCACCCCCGAGGCCCGCGACGCGCAGGTCGAGGCCCGCGCGACGGACGCCGCTGTGACGGACGCCGACCGGGCCGCGCAGGCCCAGGCCGAGACCGCCTACCTCGACTCCCGCGGCTACAACCTCTTCGACCCCGACGACGTGCTCTACGCCGCGCTCGTCGAGGGTGGATTCGCCCACCCGGTCAGCGTCGCCGCGCCGGCCGCCGGACGCCCGGCCCCGGCGAAGCGCCGCACCAGCACGCCCCGCCGCCGCGCCACCACCATCTCGCGGCGCCGCAAGGCGTGCGTCACCGGCGGGAACTGCTCCTCCACCACCGGCCGCGACTGCGGCGGCCACGACTGCGACGCCAACTGAGTCACGCGGCCGCCCCGAGATGAGGAAAGCACCTCGGGGCGGCCACCCCCAATCTAAGCAGAGGAGAGCAATCATGACGTTCGGAGACGTGGACCCGGTCGGTATCGGCGAGATCGCTCACCGCGCCGGAGTGCGGCCCGACACGGCGCAAAAATGGCTCCAGCGACACGAGGATTTCCCGGCCGCGGAGCCCGGCGCGGTCAGTGGCCGGCGGGTGTGGATGTGGGGGGCGGTGCGGCGGTGGCTGGAGGACACCGGCCGCCTGCCCCGCACCCTGCGCTACCGGGAGGAGAACAACGGCCGCATCCTGCTCGCCCAGACGCTGGACGGGGACGACCGGTGGCGCACGGTGGCGCGGTTCGTCGCCGGCGACCTCGGCGACTGGACTGCCCAGCCGGGCCCCTACGCCCTGGAGAACTCGGCCACCCGCGCCGAGGCGCAGGCGTGGGCACAGCGCATGCTGGACGGCTGGGATGCCCAGCGCGCGGCGTGGGTGCGTGAGCACCCGGACGAGCCGATGCCGGCGCATCTGATCGGGACGAGCCGCGCCTTGCACGCCGACGAGGCCGTGGTGGATGTGTCCGAAGAGGGCAGTGGGGCGGGTGGCGAAGGGCCGGGGGCGCCGCTGCTCACGATGGAGCGCAAGCTCCGGCTCGTCGCGGAGTGGGAGGCGGCCGACGCTGCCGGCCGGGAGGCGCTGCTGCGTCGCGAGGGCATCGAGCGGGCGCAGATCGCGGCGTGGCGCGTGGCGCGCGACGCCCTGCGGGACATCTGACCCCTCCGGACACGACGAGTCATCACCATCAACACCTGAGAGCGCGGACAGCGCCCCGCTCCCGGAACTCCGGGGCGGGGCGCTGTCGTCGGTGGCGGGATTAGCCCGGGTGGTGGGCGCGGCGGCACTCGGGGCACCGGCAGCGGTACTGCCGGTAGCCGCTCTCCGTGCCGTGCGGCACATCGACCCTGCGGCCGGTCATCAGCGCTTGATCCAGCAGTCCCTGCCAGGCCGGGTCGGTGCGGGTCCGGGCGTGGACGGCCTGGTAGGTGACGCCGACCAGCTCGGCCGCCTCGGTGACGGGCGCCCCCTGGGCGATGAGACGCAGCAGCCGGCGGCGCTGCCTGAGCGGGAATCGGTCGTCCGAGGCGGCGCGGCGGCGGCTGGCGGTGTCGGCGTTGTGCGCCGACAGGCAGCACGGGCACCGGCATCCGACGCGCCATCGGCTGGGGGTGCCGTGGGCGGCTGGTGGGCGAGGCATGCCGGCGATGCTACCCCGCGCGGGCGGGGATTTATCGAGCCAGCCTGTAGACACCTCCACACCCATGCTGTGGATGCGGCGGCGCTCGGGGCATGGGCATCCGGGGCAACATTTCTACCCTAGGGTATTGCCACGTAGTCTACCTTAGGGTAGACTGATGTCATCAGCGAGCGAGGGAGGGGCCGGGGATGATCGCCAACCTGACCCGGCCCC
>NZ_BBQH01000070.1:0-1624 GCF_018397995.1 Rhizomonospora bruguierae | reverse complement strand
CCCGGCCCCACCCACCCACCCACTGACAGGAGGCAACGATGCCCGAGCTGACCACCGCCGCCTACGGCGCCGAATTCTGCATCTCGACCCAGAGCGACTACGTCCTGGGCTTCATCAACGGCGGCGACTCCACCCCCGACCAGACCGACGCCCTGTTCGACGCCCTGTTCGACGCCCTGCGGGAGGAGGTCGACGCGCGGCTTCCCGAGGGTGTGAGCTGGCAGCCGCGCACCGCCGATTTCCTGCACCAGGTCGGCACCCCGGTGCCCGACGAGCAGGAGATGCGCGAGATTTTTCAGGAGGCGTGGGCCGCTGTGGAGTCCCGCTTCGACAGCATCGAGCGGCAGATTTTCGGCACCCTGCCGGACAGCGTCGACGAGCTAGAGGTGGCCTTGCGGGCGATCGGGTCGCCGGTGCACCGGGCTCGGGTCGCCGGGATGCTGGTCGACGCGGGCATGCGGCAGATGGCCGCCAGGGTGCGTCAGGAGGCGATCTACGCGGCGACCAGGGAGCGCAGCGCGCAGGAGGTAGCCGAGCTGCTCAGCACCGGGCAGGCGGCGATCAAGAAGGCGATCACGAAGGCGATCAGTGAGCACAATCGCCGAGTTCTACCCTAGGGGTTGCGGCCGCGGCAATCGTGGCCGAAAGCCTCAACGGCGCCTGACCCGGACACGACGAAGCCGCCCCCGCTCCTGAGTCGAGGAGCGGGGGCGGTCCGGAGTGCCGCCCATAAACCCTTGTGTCTCTCAAGAGGTTCAGGTAGTATTCTCTTGACGGACACAAGAGAGGGGGTGACAATCAGAATGACGGACCGGATGGACCAGATCATCACCGCGGCGGTACGCCAGGGCTTCGCGGCCCGGCAGACCCGCACGGGCACGTGGGTGTTCTCCAAGGGCATCACCACGCTGGTCTTCCACCACACTCCGCGCACCTCGCGCGAGTGGATGTGGATGATCAACGCTCTGCGCGGTGCTGGTCTGCGCTTCCCGCCACGCGGGGAGTGACCAGCGGTGGGGCCGCGTGACGACGCGGCCCCACCCCATCCGGATGCAGACGGACACAAGAGGATGGAGTCACCAGCATGACACAGCAGCGGCAGTGGCGGGCGTTCGTGACCTGGCACCGCCCAACCCAGACCGTCGACGTCGACGCGCTCACCGAACTCACCCAGGCGTTGCCCGGATTCGGGATCGTCCACGACGACGGCGAAGCCGACCGCCTGGAAGCGGCGATGACCGTGGACGCACCCACGATGCGTCAGGCGTCCGAGGTGGCGCTGCGGTCGGCCCGGGCCGCCTACGGCCGGGCGCTAGGGACGGTGGCGGAGCCGGTGCGGCTGCGCGTGCTCACCTTGGAGGAGCACGACGCCGACACGGCCCGCCCCGCCCCGATGGAACTCATGGGCCTGCGGGAGGCCGCCGCCGAGCTGGGCATCAGCCCTCAGCGCGTCGACCAGCTGTCACGCACGAACCCCGAGTTCCCGGCCCCGGTGACCAGGCTGGCAGCCGGCCCGGTGTTCACCGCGGCGAGCATCCGGGCGGCGAAGACGCGTGGGTGGCAGCGCAAGCCCGGCCGGCCGCGCACCGACCTGAAACGAGAGGATGACTGATGGCCTGGAATT
>NZ_BBQH01000069.1 GCF_018397995.1 Rhizomonospora bruguierae | reverse complement strand
AAGCCCGCATTCGCCAACGCCTGACGAATCACCCGCTGCTGCGACGGACCATTCGGCGCGGTGAACCCGTTGCTGGCACCATCCTGATTCACCGCCGAACCCGCCACCACCGCCAACACCCGGTGGCCGTTGCGCCGCGCGTCGGACAGCCGCTCCAACACCAGCACGCCCACGCCCTCGGAGCAGGACACGCCGTCGGCCGCGTCGGCGAAGGACTTGCAGCGGCCGTCGGGGGCGAGGCCGCGTTGCTCGCTGAAGTACACGAACATGCCGGGCGTGGCCATCACCGTGACGCCGCCGGCCAGGGCGAGTGAGCAGTCGCCACGGCGCAGGGCCTGGGCGGCCCAGTGGATCGCGACCAGAGACGACGAGCAGGCGGTGTCGACGCTGACCGCCGGGCCCTCCAGACCCAGCGTGTAGGCGACCCGGCCGGAGACCAGGCTGCCCGCGCTGGAGCCGCCCGCAGCGTCGCCGAGGGCGTAGTCGTGGTACATGACACCGGCGAAGACGCCGGTCGGGCTGCCCTTCAGCGCGGTCGGGTCGAGGCCGGCCCGCTCGATCGCCTCCCACGCGGTCTCCAGCAGGAGTCGCTGCTGCGGGTCCATGCCGAGGGCCTCGTTCGGGCTGATGCCGAAGAAGCCGGGATCGAAGTCGGCGGCGGCGTAGAGGAAGCCGCCGTTGCGGGAGTAGGCGGTGCCGGCGTGGCCCGGCTCGGGGTCGTAGAGGTCGGGGTCCCAACCGCGGTCGGTGGGGAACTCGCCGATCGCGTCGACGCCGTCGGCAACCAGCCGCCAGAGGTCCTCGGGGCTCGAGACGTCGCCGGGATACCGGC
Organism: Rhizomonospora bruguierae; assembly: GCF_018397995.1. Classification (GTDB taxonomy): domain Bacteria; phylum Actinomycetota; class Actinomycetes; order Mycobacteriales; family Micromonosporaceae; genus Rhizomonospora; species Rhizomonospora bruguierae. Next base: position 3,202 of record NZ_BBQH01000069.1, on the reverse strand, counting down.
AGGCCATCCCGACGATCGCGATCGGCTCGTTGGCCTCCTGCTCCGCCTGGTCGAGCCGGCGACGAGCGTCGCGCAAGTCCGCAGTGGCCCTCTTCAGGTATTCAAGCAGCCTCTGCTCGTTGCTCACGTGGTCCACCCCTCACGCCCTGGAAGCGATGCCGGCGAGCGGATGCGGAGCGATCCATCGACGATGTTCGGCCTAACCGCCGCCAGTTCGAACGCTAACCAGGGGTCTTGGGCGGGCCAACCCTTACCACCCGCACCGGACCCCAGTCGCGAGGGCGGGGCGGCCAGCGGCACACTGCGCCGCCGGCCGTCCACCGATCAGGGGGTAGGGGTCCCCAGCTCGAGGTCGAGGATGTCGAACAGGTCGTCGGCGGTCGCCGAGTCCAGATCGGCCTCGCCCGCCTCATCGGGGTCGTCGCCCGGTTCGGCGCCGCGGCGGCCGTCCATCCAGCGGGCGGCCAGCGTCCGCAGCCGGGTCGCGACACGGCGGTGCTCACGGTCGTCGAGGGCGACCGCCTCGGCGAGCGACCGCTCGAGGCGGGCCAGCTCCGCCTCCAGGCCGGGGCCCGCGCTACTCGAAGGGCTCAGAATCTCCTGAATGTACGCGGAGACGGTGGCCACGGACGGGTAGTCGAAGATCAGCGTCGCCGGTAGCCGCACCCCGGTGGCGGTGTTCAGCGCGTTGCGTAGCTCCAACGCGGACATCGAGTCGAAGCCGAGGTCGCCGAACGCGCGGTCGGGCTCGATGGCGTCCGCGGACGCGTGGCCCAGGACCGTGGCGACGTGGGCGCGGACGGTGCCGAGGATCAGCTCGGCACGGTCCGGCCCGTCGAGGCCGGCCAGCCGCTGCCGCAGCGCCCCAGCCCCGGCCAGGGACGGCGTGGTGCGGCGGCGCACCGGCGGTACCAACGCCCGGAGCAGGGCGGGAGGCTCGCCTCCGGCGGCGCGCAGCGCGCCGACGTCGACCCGCAGCGGCACGCACACTCCCGCGCCGCTGGCCACGCCGGCATCGAACAACCGCAGGCCGTCGGCGATCGAGAGCATCGGCAGCCCGGACCGGGCCATACGGTGCACGTCCGCCGCGCCGAGCATTCCGGTCAGCCCCGTTGCCGCGTCCCACAGGCCGTAGGCGAGCGACACAGCCGGCAGCCCTTCCGCCCGGCGCTTCTCCGCCAGGCCGTCGAGGAAGGCATTGGCCGCCGCGTAGTTGCCCTGCCCAGCGGCCAGGACGAGTCCGCCCGCGGAGGACAGCAGGACGAACGCGCGCAACCGGAGATGCCGGGTGAGCTCGTGGAGGTGCCAGGCGGCATCGGCCTTGGGCGCGAACACCGCCTCGACCCGCTCGGGCGTCAGCGTACCGATGAGACCGTTGTCCGCCACCCCGGCGGCATGCACGACCCCTATCAGGTCCGGGAGTCCGGCGATCAGATCCGCGACCGCCGACCGCCGCGACACGTCACAGGCCACGACCGACACCTCGGCACCCAGCGCGGTCAGGTCGGCGTGCAGCTCCGCGGCGCCGGGCGCGTCCGGGCCCCGCCGACTGGTCAGCACCAGACGGCGCACCCCGTGCGCCGCCACCAGGTGACGGGCCACCAACGCGCCCAGCCCGCCGGTACCACCGGTCACCAGCACCGTTCCATCGGCGTCCCATGGCGACGGTGCGTCAGCGGCCGGGATCCGCGCCAGCCTGGGAACATGCACCTGCCCCTCGCGGATCGCCAGCTGCGGCTCGCCGGACGCGACGGCCTGCCCCAGCCGCGCCCACGAGACGTCCCGCCCGTCCACCTCCACCAGCACGAACCGGCCAGGATGCTCCGCCTGCGCCGCGCGAACCAGACCCGGCACCCCCGCGACGTCCTGCACCGCCACCACCAACCGCGAGTCCTCGAACCGCCCATCGGCCAGCCACTCCTGCACCCGGCCCAACACCAGACCGGTCGCCGCATGCGCGGCAGCCAGCCGATCCTGGCCCGCACCCGCGGCACAGCGCAGCACCGTCACCCCTGGCACCGGCCCATCGGCGGGCAGGTCGTCCCACGCGACCCACTCGGCCGCCTCATGACCGCTTACCCGCAGGGGCTGCCAGTCGATGCGGAACAGGTCGTCCGTGCCGGACTGGTTGAGCTGGGCCACGGAGATCGGACGGGAGCGTAGCCCGCCGACCGTGAGAACCGGGCCACCGTGCTCGTCGGTGATGGTCAGTGCCAGACCGTCCTCGTGGGCGACCGGGGCGATGTGGGCGCGGACCCGCGTAGCGCCGGTGGCGTGCAGCCGGACGTTGCTCCAGACGAAGGGCAGCAGGGGTTCGCCACCGGCCGTGGCGTCGTTGCGGACGAGCGCCGCGTGCATGGTGGCGTCGAGCAGCGCAGGATGGATCTCGAAGCCGGGGTCCGTCTCCGGCAGCGCGACCGTCGCATAGATGTCGTCGTCGGCCCGCCACGCTTCCGTCAGCCCTTGGAACGCGGGTCCATACCGGTACCCGGCTGCGGCGAGGTCGTCATAGGCGGTGTCCAGGTCGATCGGCACGGCGCCGGGGACTGGCCAGGACGAGAACGCGGACGGCGTCAGTTCGGCGGCCATCCCCAGAACACCCTCGGCGTGCAGCGTCCATTCCATGCCCTCCACCCGCGAGTACACCGAAACGGTACGACGGCCGGTGTCATCAGCAGCACCAACAACAACCTGCACCGCGACCCCACCCTCGCCCCGCAACACCAACGGCGCCTGCAACGCAAGCTCCTCCACCACGTCACAGCCCACCTGCCCAGCGGCAAACAACACCAAGTCAACGAACGCCGCCCCCGGCAGCAACACACTGCCCACAATGTTGTGATCAACAACCCACGGCTGCAACAACGCCGACACCCGACCGGTAAACGTCACCGCATCACTGTCCGGCGCCGGAACCGCCGCCACCAGAACCGGATGCGCCAACGCCGTCTGACCCGCCGCACCCACATCACCACCACCAACCACCGCATTCGTCCAATACCGCTGCCGCTGGAACGGGTACGTCGGCAGGTCAACCACATTGGCCTTGGGCAGCACCGCCGCCCAATCCACGTGCTGGCCGGTAGTGTGCAACTGAGCCACCGCACCGATCAGCGTCTCAGTCTCACTCTGCTCCCGCCGGCTGGCCGGCACCGCCCCTTCCGTCAATGGAGTCAAGACCGCGTCCGGCCCGACCTCCAGA
>NZ_BBQH01000068.1 GCF_018397995.1 Rhizomonospora bruguierae | reverse complement strand
TGCCCCTGGGGCGGCCGCCTGGTGGTGGTTGTTGCGGGTGTGTGGTTGTTCTTTGAGAACTCAACAGGGTGCTTTGAAAGCCAGTGCCAAGTTTGTTTTTCCCGGGGATGGGGGGCAGGCTTTGTGTCTGTTTCTTGTTCTTGGATTCCTTTGGCAACTTTGTTGCTGGGGTTTTGTTTTTCAACGGTTTTTGTTGGAGAGTTTGATCCTGGCTCAGGACGAACGCTGGCGGCGTGCTTAACACATGCAAGTCGAGCGGAAAGGCCCTTCGGGGTACTCGAGCGGCGAACGGGTGAGTAACACGTGAGTAACCTGCCCTAGGCTTTGGGATAACCCTCGGAAACGGGGGCTAATACCGGATATGACCACCGGGCGCATGTTTGGTGGTGGAAAGATTTTTTGGCTTGGGATGGGCTCGCGGCCTATCAGCTTGTTGGTGGGGTGATGGCCTACCAAGGCGGCGACGGGTAGCCGGCCTGAGAGGGCGACCGGCCACACTGGGACTGAGACACGGCCCAGACTCCTACGGGAGGCAGCAGTGGGGAATATTGCACAATGGGCGGAAGCCTGATGCAGCGACGCCGCGTGAGGGATGACGGCCTTCGGGTTGTAAACCTCTTTCAGCAGGGACGAAGCGTGAGTGACGGTACCTGCAGAAGAAGCGCCGGCCAACTACGTGCCAGCAGCCGCGGTAAGACGTAGGGCGCGAGCGTTGTCCGGATTTATTGGGCGTAAAGAGCTCGTAGGCGGCTTGTCGCGTCGACTGTGAAATCCCATGGCTTAACTGTGGGCTTGCAGCCGATACGGGCAGGCTAGAGTTCGGTAGGGGAGACTGGAATTCCTGGTGTAGCGGTGAAATGCGCAGATATCAGGAGGAACACCGGTGGCGAAGGCGGGTCTCTGGGCCGATACTGACGCTGAGGAGCGAAAGCGTGGGGAGCGAACAGGATTAGATACCCTGGTAGTCCACGCTGTAAACGTTGGGCGCTAGGTGTGGGGGGCCTCTCCGGTTCTCTGTGCCGCAGCTAACGCATTAAGCGCCCCGCCTGGGGAGTACGGCCGCAAGGCTAAAACTCAAAGGAATTGACGGGGGCCCGCACAAGCGGCGGAGCATGCGGATTAATTCGATGCAACGCGAAGAACCTTACCTGGGTTTGACATCGCCGGAAATCCTTCAGAGATGGGGGGTCCTTCGGGGTCGGTGACAGGTGGTGCATGGCTGTCGTCAGCTCGTGTCGTGAGATGTTGGGTTAAGTCCCGCAACGAGCGCAACCCTCGTTCGATGTTGCCAGCGCGTTATGGCGGGGACTCATCGAAGACTGCCGGGGTCAACTCGGAGGAAGGTGGGGATGACGTCAAGTCATCATGCCCCTTATGTCCAGGGCTTCACGCATGCTACAATGGCCGGTACAATGGGCTGCGATACTGTGAGGTGGAGCGAATCCCAAAAAGCCGGTCTCAGTTCGGATCGGGGTCTGCAACTCGACCCCGTGAAGTCGGAGTCGCTAGTAATCGCAGATCAGCAACGCTGCGGTGAATACGTTCCCGGGCCTTGTACACACCGCCCGTCACGTCACGAAAGTCGGCAACACCCGAAGCCGGTGGCCCAACCCCTTGGTGGGAGGGAGCCGTCGAAGGTGGGGCTGGCGATTGGGACGAAGTCGTAACAAGGTAGCCGTACCGGAAGGTGCGGCTGGATCACCTCCTTTCTAAGGAGCGCCATCCGTTGAAAGACGGTATGGGGCCTGCACCAGGCGTGTGGTTTGGTGGGGTGCTCGTGGTCGGAGAGACTGGCTAGTTCGTCATCGGCAACGGCGACATTCCTAGTACTGCTTCCCTGTTGTGGGGGGTGTGGAGGGGGGTGTGGTGCGGCTGGTGGGGTAGAGGCATCCTGTTGGGTCCTGAGGGAACAACCTGTTCGCCCTTCTTGTGGGGGGTGTGTGCCCTGTTGGGGGTGGGGTTGTTTTTTCTGGTGAGTTTTTTTTCCTGGCACTGCTGTGTCCATCAAACCGTCTTCGTGTGTCCCTGTGGGGGTGTGTGGGGGTAGGTGGTGGGTGTGTGGTGGTGGTGGGTTGTTGGTTGAGAATTGCATAGTGGACGCGAGCATCTTTGTGGTCAAGTTGTCAAGAGCGGACGGTGGATGCCTTGGCACCAGGAGCCGATGAAGGACGTGGGAGGCCGCGATAGGCCTGGGGGAGCTGTCAACCGAGCTGTGATCCCAGGGTGTCCGAATGGGGGAACCCGGCATCAGTCATGTGGTGTCACCTGCACCTGAATTCATAGGGTGTGTGGAGGGAACGCGGGGAAGTGAAACATCTCAGTACCCGCAGGAAGAGAAAACAATATGTGATTCCGTGAGTAGTGGCGAGCGAAAGCGGATGAGGCTAAACCTGCTGTGTGTGATACCTGTCAGGGGTTGCATGGTGGGGGTTGTGGGAGGCCATGGGTTGGGCTGACAACCAGCTGGGGAGTGAGAAAGTGTGCTGTTAGTCGAATGGTCTGGGAAGGCTGACCGTAGACGGTGATAGTCCGGTAGGCGAAAGCAGCATGCCTCCTTTGGTTTTTCCCGAGTAGCGGCGGACTCCTGAAATCTGCCGTGAATCTGCCAGGACCACCTGGTAAGCCTAAATACTTCCTGGTGACCGATAGCGGACTAGTACCGTGAGGGAAAGGTGAAAAGTACCCCGGGAGGGGAGTGAAATAGTACCTGAAACCGTCTGCTTACAATCCGTCGGAGCTTTGCCTTTGGGTGGGGTGACGGCGTGCCTTTTGAAGAATGAGCCTGCGAGTTAGTGGCATGTGGCGAGGTTAACCCGTGTGGGGGAGCCGTAGCGAAAGCGAGTCTGAATTTGAGGGCGTTTGAGTCGCGTGTCCTAGACCCGAAGCGGAGTGATCTAGCCATGGGCAGGCTGAAGCGCGGGTAAGACCGTGTGGAGGGCCGAACCCACCAACGTTGAAAAGTTGGGGGATGACTTGTGGTTAGGGGTGAAAGGCCAATCAAACTCCGTGATAGCTGGTTCTCCCCGAAATGCATTTAGGTGCAGCGTTGCGTGTTTCTTGCCGGAGGTAGAGCACTGGATGGCCTAGGGGGCCTACAAGCTTACTGAAGTCAGCTAAACTCCGAATGCCGGTAAGTGAGAGCGTGGCAGTGAGACTGCGGGGGATAAGCTTCGTAGTCGAGAGGGAAACAGCCCAGATCACCGGCTAAGGCCCCTAAGCGTGTGCTAAGTGGAAAAGGATGTGGGGTCGCATAGACAACCAGGAGGTTGGCTTAGAAGCAGCCATCCTTGAAAGAGTGCGTAATAGCTCACTGGTCAAGTGGTTCCGCGCCGACAATGTAGCGGGGCTCAAGCACACCGCCGAAGCTGTGGCATTCACACATGGGACTTCGCCTGGCCCTTTTTGGGGTTGGGTGCAGGTGTGTGGGTGGGTAGGGGAGCGTCGCGCTTCCGGTGAAGCGGCAGAGTGATCTAGTCGTGGAGGGTGCGCGAGTGAGAATGCAGGCATGAGTAGCGAAAGAAGGGTGAGAAACCCTTCCGCCGGATGACCAAGGGTTCCAGGGCTAGGTTAATCCGCCCTGGGTGAGTCGGGACCTAAGGCGAGGCCGAGAGGCGTAGTCGATGGACAACGGGTTGATATTCCCGTACCCGCGAAGGAGCGCCCATGATGAACCTCATTGTGCTAACTGTTGAAGCGGCTGTCGACTTTCGGGTTGGTGGTTGTGGATGTGGGATCCTGGTGGGTAGTAGTCAAGCGATGGGGTGACGCAGGAAGGTAGCTGAGCCCGGTGGTTGGTAGTGCCGGGGTAAGCGTGTAGGCCGGGGTGTAGGTAAATCCGCATCCTGTGTGGCTGAGACGTGATGCCGAGCCGATTCAGGTGAAGTCAGTGATCCTATGCTGCCGAGAAAAGCCTCTAGCGAGTTCTGAGCGGCCCGTACCCTAAACCGACACAGGTGGTCAGGTAGAGAATACCGAGGCGATCGGGCGAACTGTGGTTAAGGAACTCGGCAAATTGCCCCCGTAACTTAGGGAGAAGGGGGGCCGGACGCGTGAAGCCCCGGTGCGGGTGGAGCGTGGTATGGCCGCAGAGAGCAGGGGGAAGCGACTGTTTACTAAAAACACAGGTCCATGCTAAGTCGTAAGACGACGTATATGGACTGACGCCTGCCCGGTGCTGGAACGTTAAGGGGACCGGTTAGCTCCATTTTGGTGGGGCGAGGCTGAGAACTTAAGCGCCAGTAAACGGCGGTGGTAACTATAACCATCCTAAGGTAGCGAAATTCCTTGTCGGGTAAGTTCCGACCTGCACGAATGGCGTAACGACTTCCCCACTGTCTCAACCACAGGCCCGGCGAAATTGCATTACGAGTAAAGATGCTCGTTACGCGCGGCAGGACGGAAAGACCCCGGGACCTTTACTATAGCTTGACATTGGTACTCGAATTAGCTTGTGTAGGATAGGTGGGAGCCGGTGAAGCTTGCACGCTAGTGTGGGTGGAGGCGTTGTTGAAATACCACTCTGGTTGGTTTGGGTATCTAACCTTGGGCCGTGAGCCGGTTCAGGGACAGTGTCTGGTGGGTAGTTTAACTGGGGCGGTTGCCTCCTAAAGGGTAACGGAGGCGCCCAAAGGTTCCCTCAGCCTGGTTGGTAATCAGGTGTTGAGTGTAAGTGCACAAGGGGGCTTGACTGTGAGACTGACAGGTCGAGCAGGGACGAAAGTCGGGACTAGTGATCCGGCACTTGCGTGTGGAAGCGGTGTCGCTCAACGGATAAAAGGTACCCCGGGGATAACAGGCTGATCTTCCCCAAGAGTCCATATCGACGGGATGGTTTGGCACCTCGATGTCGGCTCGTCGCATCCTGGGGCTGTAGCAGGTCCCAAGGGTTGGGCTGTTCGCCCATTAAAGCGGTACGCGAGCTGGGTTTAGAACGTCGTGAGACAGTTCGGTCCCTATCCGCCGTGCGCGTAGGATACTTGAGAAGGGCTGTCCCTAGTACGAGAGGACCGGGACGGACGAACCTCTGGTGTGCCAGTTGTCTTGCCAGGGGCACGGCTGGTTAGCTACGTTCGGAAGGGATAACCGCTGAAAGCATCTAAGCGGGAAGCCTGCTTCGAGATGAGGTATCCCACCCCATATTTTTGTGGGGGTAAGGCCCCCAGCTAGACGACTGGGTTGATAGGCCGGAGATGTAAGCCAGGTAACTGGTTGAGTTGACCGGTACTAATAGGCCGAGGACTTGACTTACGAAGGTGTTACGCGTCCACTATGCAACTCTGAACCATGCAACACATCACCAGGTTGGGTTGGTGTTGTTTGATTGGTTTATAGTGTTACGGCGGTTATGGCGGAGGGGAAACGCCCGGTTACATTCCGAACCCGGAAGCTAAGCCCTCCAGCGCTGATGGTACTGCACTCGGGAGGGTGTGGGAGAGTAGGACACCGCCGGACTTCTTCACGAGTTGAGGGCCACCCCTGCGGGGTGGCCCTCA
>NZ_BBQH01000067.1 GCF_018397995.1 Rhizomonospora bruguierae | reverse complement strand
CCGGCTGCGCCGAGACGATGGTCGACAACGCCGCCCTGACCATCCCACCCCGTCTCCTGCCACGCGAGCAGCTCGAGCGCGCCAACGGCCGGCTGTTCGCGACCCAGTCCGTCATCAATACCTTCATCGGTCCGCCCGCCGGCGCGGCGTTGTTCGCGCTGGCCGCATCAGCCGCCTTCTACACGGGCGCGGCCGCGTTCGCCCTCGCCGGCCTGGCAGCCCTGCTGCTGCCCGCGCTGCGCCCCACCACCGAGGAACAGGAACGCCGCCGCTCGACCCCGACCAGCATCAGCCAGGACATCCGCTCCGGATGGACCCACTTCTGGCACCACGACCTGCTGCGCCGAGTCGCGTTCATCTCGGCGGCAATCAACTTCTTCGGCTCGGCCACCGGCGGGTTACTCGTTCTACTGATCACCGGCCCGTACCACCTGCCCACGTCGCGCTACGGTCTGTTCATCGCCGTTCCCGCCGCCGGCGCGATCGCCGGCTCACTGCTCGCCGAACACGTCGTACCCCGCATCGGCGGCGGCCCCACCACGTGGCTCGCCGCCCTCACCCCGGCCGCCAGCTACGCCATCCTCGGCCTGGGCCACAACACACCGCTCGCCCTCGCCGGCATGTTCTGCGCTGCCATCGCCACCGCACTGAACCAGATCGTCGTCAGCACCCTGCGCCAAGCAGCAGTCCCCGACGAACTCCTCGGCCGCGTCACCGCCGCCTACCGCCTGGTCGTCCTGGGCACCGTCCCCATCGGAGCCCTCGCCGGCGGCTTACTCGCACGCAGCCTGGGAATCCGCGCCCCCTTCATCGCCGCAGCCCTCGGACTCGTGCTCGCCGCGCTCCTGCTCGCCTCCCGCGTCACCACCCAAGCCCTCCGTGACGCCGAAACAACCCATCACCCCTCAGCCCTGGTCCACCAATGAAGGTCACGTGCGAGGTCGATCGCTGGGTTCTTCAACGCCACGGACGCCGAGCTGGGGCTCTACATCGACCGGCCCGAGAGGCTGCCGGACGCGGTGACGACTGGCGCGCTCTTTGAGGATGGAGAGGTCCACGCGGTGCGCGAGCGGATCGGCGCTCGCTGACCTGGCCGTTCACCCGGACCCTCGGCCGGAGCCTCTGTCGTGCGGGAAAATCCAACCCTCGATCACCGATATGCGCTGCTCACGCGCCTGACAGAACCTGACGCGCGTCGGTGACTCGTCCCTATAGTGCGCGATTTGTCGTTCGGGTGAGGGTCTTGTGCAGGCAGTTGGGCAGGATGGCAGGCTTGGGCGTGTGAGCGACCGCGACGCCGTAGACGTGCCCGCCTCCGACGAGGCGGGCGTCCACTCGGCCCCTCGGCTTCATCGAGCGGCAGTGCACGTAGGCAACGGGTTCGTGGCCCGCGGCGACACACGCGGTGTGAAGAGCGGCGAATTCCTCGGTACCAAACGTCGCGAGGGCAACGCGCATCGGATCGGCCACGCGCTGACCGTACCGTCCGATCAACGTCGCCGTCTTGCGCCCACGCATCGACCTGACGGCCAGACCCGCTCAAGGGCTGGCCGGCTCGACGCCCGTCGGGCGTCCTTTACACTACCGCTGTCCCGATAGCTAGTAGTAGCTTACCGTCAACACTCGGACACAGACGGTTACCGGACCGACGGCGATACGCCCCGAATGGGTGGCCTCGGCGCAAATAGCCGGACCCCAATGCCGACCTGAGGCCAGAGGCCGTTCCGCTCACCGGTATGTCACTCTTGCCGCTGTTACGGGTCTCATGTTGGCTACGTCACCTATCCCGACAAGCGTTGTTGACGGTAAATCCGAGGCGGACCGTCGCCGCCGACAAGATTCTCAATCGAACACGTAGAACGGCGGATCCACCACTGCCGTTAGTTCCCCTAATGCTCATCTATCTCATTCTGACTTGAAAGAAAGAGGGCCGGAGTGAAGGGCAAGAAAAGAATCTTGATGGCTGCAGCATTAGCGGCCGTAACAATTCTCGGGTCCGGCTGCGGGGGCGGTGACGGCAGTGGAGAGACGGACGGTGACGGCCTCGGAACCATCAAGGTCGCCATCGGTACCCGGCAGACGTTCGAATTCCTGCCAGCCGAGTATGGCCTAAAGCTGGGTGTATGGGAGAAGCGCGGCCTCAAGGCCGAGAACCTCTACGTGCAGGGAAGCGGCCAGGTGTCCCAGGCGATGGCGGCGCATCAGGCCGATCTTGGCCTGACGGCCGGCGCCTCTGGCGTCGACGCCATCCTCAAAGGAGTGCCGTCTAAGATCGTTGGGTTGATCGGGCGGGACTTCAAGATGATGCTGATCGTGGTGCCGAACGACTCCCCGATCACCGACATCAGTGGCCTGCGCGGCAAGACCCTCGGGGTCACGTCGGCCGGCTCGCTCACTGACTACCTGGCCAAGTCCGTGGCCTTAAAGCAGGGCTGGCCGGAAAACGCGATCAAGCGGGCCAACATCGGCGGTCTCACCGAGCAGCTCGCCGCTCTTGAGTCGGGTGCGATCGACGCCTTCGTATGGTCTGCCGAAGCCGGCTTCACCCTGGAGGAGCAGGGCAAGGGCCGAGTCCTGGCCGACTTTGGCAACATCGTCCAGAACAGTGTGTTCGAGGACATCGTCGCTAACGACAGCGCGATCGAGGGCCGGCCGGACGCGATCCGGGCGTACCTGGAGGGCTGGTACGAGACCGTCCGCTACATGGAGGAGCACCGCGACGAGACCATCGCGTTCATGGTGGAGGAGTTCGAGCTCCCCCAAACAGTCGCGGCGAAGACCTACGACCACGACATCGCTAACCTGTCCCTTGACGGGACTATCCCGCAGCAGAATCTGGAGGGACTGGCCAAGTCGGTTGTCGACCAGGGCATTGTCGACAAGCAGCCCAGCATCGAAACCTTCTGGGACAGCCAGTTCGTCCCAGTGACGGTCGAATGAGTACGGACCAGACGGTTCGGGGGCCGGCCACCGCGGCGGTGAGCGAGGGCGGCCCCCGGCCGGGGCCAGCCCGCAAGCCGAGCTTCCCGACCGGCCTGGGCATCACGGCGGTCCTGGTGGTCTGGCTGACCATATGGGAGCTGACGATACGCACCGGGCTGATTAGCTCGACCTTCGCCGCCGCGCCGACCGAGGTGGCCGCTGCGCTGGTCGAGTTGGCCGGGATGACCGAAGTACGGCTCGCCTTCCTCGGCGCCATCGGGATGTTCCTGGTGTCGTTCGCCATCGCCGGAGCGACCGGCGTCCTGGCCGGCGCGGCGATGGGCCTGTCCCGGTTGGCCTACCGCACGTTTCACCCGATCATCCTGGGGCTGTTCTCCACTCCAAAGATGATCTTCCTGCCGATCTTCATCCTGGTCTTCGGGTTCGGCACCACCGCGGCGATCTCGTACGGGGTGGTCTCCGGCTTCTTCCCGGTTGCGGTGACCGTGGCCGCCGGCGTGCGGATGGTCGACCGCCGGCTCCTGCTCGCGTCGCGCTCGATGGGAGCGTCCCGCTGGCAGGCGCTGCGCACGGTCATCATCCCCGGCTCGCTGCCCGCGGTAGTGACCGCGCTCTGGTACGGGATGAAGCACACCCTGCTCGGCGTGTTGATCATGGAGCTGTTCGCCTCGCAGAAGGGCATTGGCCACTACATCGCGCTGTACTCCTCGACCTTCCGCACTGACCGAGTGTTCGCCCTCGTGCTGGGCTTGGCGCTGTTCGCCATCCTGCTCGGCTCGCTGTGGCGCTGGCAGGAGAAGCGGCTGAGCCAATGGCGAACGACCGGCCGCTGATGCGGCACGCATACGAGAACAAAGGCGCAGATGACGATGACTGACATAGCCCTGTGCGCGACCAACGTGTCGATGTTGTACGAGACCCAGCGGGGGCGCCAGGTGACCGCGCTGGAGACGGTGAGCCTCGAAGTGCGGCGCGGCGAATTCGTGAGCTTGATCGGGCCGAGCGGCTGCGGCAAGTCCACCCTGCTCTACATTCTTGGCGGGCTTCGCGGGCAGACCTCGGGCGAGGTGGCGCTGCTCGGCCAGCGGATGACCGGCCCGGTACCGACGAAGGTCGGCTTCGTGTTCCAGGACTACACACTCTTCCCCTGGCGGACCATCCTCGCCAATATCGAGGTTGGCCTGGAGTTCCGCGGGGTCGGCAAGCGGGAGCGGCGGGAGCGCGCCGAGGCCAACCTCGACCTGGTCGGACTCTCCGCATTCGCCCAGGCGTACCCGGGGGAACTGTCGGGCGGCATGCAGCAGCGGGTGGCGATCGCCCGGGCACTCGCCATGGACCCGGAGATCCTGCTCATGGACGAGCCGTTCGGCGCGCTCGACGAGCAGACCCGTACGGTGCTGGGCGAGGAACTGGCCCGGATCCTGGAGCAGGCCGGCAAGACCATCGTCTTCGTCACGCACAGCCTGACCGAGGCGGTCTTCCTCTCCGACCGGGTGGTGGTGATGTCGGGCCGGCCCGGCCGGATCAAGGAGATTCTCACGGTGGACGAGCCCCGCCCGCGCAAGCCTGGGTTTGCCATGTCGGCGGAGTTCACCGACACCCGCAACAGACTGTTCGACCTGCTGCACGACGAGATGCGGGCGGCCACGCTGGCGGAGCTGGGTGCCGGCAGGCAGAACGGCGGTCGCCGTGGCGAGGCGTGAACGGCTCAGGGTCGCCGCCATCCAACTCGGCCTAGCGGCCGTGGTGCTGGTGGTCTGGGTCTACCAGACGCGCACCGGCCGGGTGTCGCCGATCCTGCTACCACAGCCGGAGAAGGTGCTCGCCGAGTTCCCCGACATGCTGCGGGACAGTACATTCTGGGCTGGCCTGCGGGTAACAGCGGTCGAGTTGGGCGGCGCGTTCGTCCTCGCCACGGCCAGCGGTCTGCTGGTGGGTGTGCTGGTCGGGCGGTGGGCCGCGGCGGCCCGCATCACCTCGCCGCTGCTGGTCTGGGCGCAGACCGTGCCGATCATCCTGTTCTATCCGATCTGCATCCTGCTGTTCGGCATCGGCCCAATGTCCAAGGTGGCCTTCGGCGGATTCTACGGATTCTTCCCTGTCGCCGCGAACACGGTGCTTGCGTTGAGTACCGTCCCGGCCCGGTACCTCACCGCGGCCGCTGCCCTCGGTGCCGATCGGCGCCAGATCGTCACCCGGGTTCTCATCCCAGCCGCCCGGCCGCTGGTCCTCTCCGGGGTCCGCCTCGGCGCCGCGCTCTGCCTGATCGGCGTCATCGCCGGCGAACTGCTTGGTTCAACCGAGGGGCTCGGCTACAACATCGCGTCCAGCGCGGGCGGGTTCCGTACCGCGGAACTGTACGCGTACATCACCGTGGCGCTGATCCTGGTCGCCATCTTCAACTTCGCGATCACTCGCGCGGAGGACCGCGATGCCTCGGGCTGATGGCGGGGGCGTACCCGGCACGGCGAGGTGAGATGGCGACGAAGCCCGAATCCGAACGAATGGCTGCCCTCGGCAATCGCGCTTCTGTACGGCCATGCCTTGGGCGTCAGCACGCTGGTGCTGCCGCTGCTGGCGCTGGCCGTCGGCTACCGGAGCGAGGTTGTAGGCGTGCTGGTGGCGGTCTCGGGGGCCGGCCAGATCGGGATGCGAATAGCGGTTGCTCGGGTCTTGCACCGGCTGACCGAACGGTTGCTGATTCATGCGTCCGTGGTGCTGCTCTGCCTATCCAGCATGGCGGTGCTGGCGGCACCGGTGCTGGCGGTGTTCGTCCTCGCGCATGTGGCCCAGGGGGCTGCCCGCGGGTTCTTCTGGATCGGCCTGCAGGCGCAGGTGGTCCGCGGCGTGGCCGAGCCGCGTCGGCCGCTGGCCGCGGTGGATTTTGCCAGCGGGATCGGGCTCGTTGCCGGGTCGGCCACGATCGGGCTGGTGCATGGTTCGCTGCGGGCCACCCTGGTGCTCGGCATTGCCACCGCCGCGCTGACCGCCCTACC
>NZ_BBQH01000066.1 GCF_018397995.1 Rhizomonospora bruguierae | reverse complement strand
CGGCTTTAGGGCTACTATCGTGCCGGACCCGGCGAAGTTGCATGCTATGGCGGCGAAGTGGCGTGCGCTTGGTGAAAGTTTGACCGGTGTCGCGCATGAGGTTGGGTTTTCGTTAAATTCCGTGGCGTGGCGGGGTGATGGGCGGGCGGCGGCGGAGCGTGCGGCCGAGCATGTAGCGTCGTCTGCTAACGAGGTTGCCGATGCGGTGCTGGAGTATGCCGCGAATATCGAGGAGTTGGCGAAGACTACAGAGAAGGTGCTCGCCGCCCAGAAAAAGGCCCGCCTGTTTCTGATTTTCAGTTTGGTGGCGATGGTTCTCGCGGCCGCGGTTTCCTTTGCGTTTGCTGCGCCGATAGCTGCTGCCTTGGCGGCGGTTGCGCGGGGTCTGGCGACGATCGTGCAGGCGGTTTCGGGGGTGGCGATTCCTTCCGGGTCGGTGGGGTTGGCGTTTACTGCTGGTGCGTTGGTGTTCGTGCCGATAGAGGTGGCCACCTACTACGCGGTGGACGCGGTTGCCGGTGCGGTTGCCGGTGCGGAGTATCACCCGGACCATGCTCAAGCGGCGATTGCTGGTGTCCTTGGGGGTTTGCTTGGTGGGGGGATGACGGCGATGGGTGCCTTGGGTGCTCGGGGTGTGGCCAGCGGTGCCGGTGGTGCTGGCGTGCGGCCGCCGGGAAAGCTGCCCGGTGGTTCGGAGGGTTCGACCCCTGGTGGTGCGCCGGCGCCGGGTTTGGGGACCGGCCGGGGGCCAGGAGGCGGGTCGGGGGGGTCGTCGCCGAATCTGGGGAAGCAGGGCAACGGGCCGTTCAGGGCGACCCTTCCCAACGGCAGGCAGGTCGAGATCACCATCCCGACGGGGAGGGATGTGGCGGCAAGCGCCGCCGGCCCGAAGGGTCCGGTTCCGGAATCGTCCGCCGGCGGCCGGACTGGTGCGGGTGCACCGCCGCAGGCTGCGCAGGTGAAGCCGGCGGCGCCGGCGCCGGTGAAGTCGACTTCCGGTGCCGCGGGACGGCCGTCGGAGCCGGGTGGGCCGGCTGCTTCGCAGCCGATGCGTCCGGGTCCGGCTGGCCCGGAGTCGGGTGGTGCTTCTCCGCTGAGGCCGGGTGTGGAGTCGCCGGGTGGTGGGCGGCTGGTTTCGCCGGTGGATCGGGGTGCGCCTGTTTCGGAGCAGTCGGGTCGTTCGGGTGGGGTTTCTGGTGTTCGTGGGGAGTCGGGTGAGGTTGGTTCGGTGCGGCCGGGTGTGGAGTCGCTGGGTGGTGGGCGGCCGGTTTCGCCGGTGGATCGGGGTGCGCCCGTTCCCCAACAGCCGGGCCGTCCGGGCTCGGGTGGTGTAGAGCTGCCGGTGGTGCAGACGCCAGCGCGGTCGGGTGGGGCGGTGCCGGCGGGTGCGCGGGTGGAGCCGCATTCGGTGGAGCCGGTGCGGGGGCGTTCTGAGGTGCCGGGTGGGGTGCAGGAACGGCCGGCGCCGCCGGCTGGGTCGGAGGCGGGTTCGGTGCGGTCGGTGTCGCCTGAGTCACCGGTGCGGTCGGGTGGCGCGGCGTCTCGTGGTTTGTTGGATCCATCGACGGGTCCGGTGGGCCGGGTTCCCGGGCGGGCGGGTGGTGATGTTGTGTCGCCGGCCCGTCCGGGCGCGGAGCCGGGTTCGGGCGGGGAGGTGTCGGTGGGTTCGCGGGTGGGTGGGCGGGGGGAGGTGTCGGGGTCGGTGGTGCGGGTGGAGCCGGATGTGTCGGTGTCGGAGGGGCGCGCGGGTGTCGCTTCGTCTGGGGCGCGGCCGGTGGAGGCTTCGTCTGGGGCGCGGCCGGTGGAGGCTTCGTCTGGGGCGCGGCCGGTGGAGGCTTCGTCTGGGGCGCGGCCGGCGGGTTTGGCGAGGGGTGGGGTTGGTGATGGTGGTCGGGTGCGGGTGCCTGACGTGGTGAAGGCGCGGGTGATTAGGGAGGATCTGCCGATTGAGCTTGTTGATATTCAGGTTAATCGTTTTGGGGTTTCTGAGACGCGGGTGTCGGTTCTTTCGGGGCGGGTTTCGGGGGTTTCGAGGCAGGAGCCGGATCTTGTGGGGCGGGGTCGGGATGTGCAGCTTAGTAGGGAGGATATTTATTTGTGGACGGCGGGTGAGACGAGGCCGGGTGTTTATGCTCGTCTTCCGTTTGATCCTGGTTATGTGGGTGTGAAGGGGGCCGTTCGGGTGGTTCGGCCGCCGTTTGAGGTTGTTGAGGTTCGTGTTGGTCCTAAGGGTGGTTGGCAGATGCGTGCGGCCAAGGGTAATGCGGGGCAGTGGGATTCGTTGTTGAGTGATGTGGCGGTGATGCGGTGGCCTGGGGGTAGGCCGGTGGAGGGTAGGTATGTGCGGGTGGGTTCGGATGCGGGTTTTGGTAAGAAGTTGGGTCGGTGGGTGAAGGAGCCGGTGGAGTTGGTGCGGGTTGGTCGTGGGAAGTTCGGTGAGCCGGAGAAGCGGGTGTCGGTGCCTACGGGGAGGGCTCGGGATTTGTTGGAGGCGGATCCGACGGTGGGTCGGTATAGGCCGGGGGTGGAGCCTGGTCGGTATTTGCGGTTTGAGTCGGATCCGGATTTTGGGGTGGGTCGGGGTAAGTGGGTGCGTGAGACGTCGCCGGAGGCGGTTGAGCTGAATGTGTTTAAGGCGCGGGCGGTGCGTAATCACGAGCCGGTGGAGCGGGTGTGGGTCGAGTCTGATGGTTCTGGTGGCACGAGGGTTCAGGCGGTTCGGTTGTGGGGGGCGGCGCGTGATCGTGTGTTCAAGTTTCCGTATTCGCGGCGGTGGACGCCGGGTGTGTTGGAGGAAGGGGAGTTGTATCTGCGGTTCCAGGGTGATGCTGAGTTCGGGTCGGGTAGGGCGGTGCGGGGGGTGCCGGAGGAGGTGGCGTCGTTGGACGCGGCGAAGGCGGCGGCCATGCGGGAGGGTAAGAGTGTTGAGGTTGTGGATGTCACGCGGGATCGGTTGGGTGGTGTGCGGTGGCGGGTGCGTAGGTATTCGGGGATCGCCCGTGATGAGGTGTTTACGGAGCCGTCCAGGGTGCGGTGGCAGTCGGGGGAGAGTCGGCCGGGTTCGTATCTGCGGTTCGAGTCGGACCCGGAATTCGGTAAGGGTGCGGGTAAGATGGTGGCGGAGCCAGCGGAATTGGTTGTGGTCGAGCGGGATCAGTCTGGTGTCATCCGTGAGACGGTGACCACGGTGACGGTTCAGCGGCGTGAGGCATTGTTGAGTGATTCTACGGTCAAGCGGTGGACGTCGGATGCGGGGCCGGGGCGGTATCTGCGGTATGAGTCGGATCCGGGTTACGGGGCGGGTGGCCGTAAACTCGGCAAGGAGGCGCCGGAGGTGACTGGGCCTTCGACGGGTCGGCTCAGTGACGGCGTGAAAAAGGTCCCGGACGGGCGACCGGTTTTCCGGACGCCCGAGCCGGGCTTGAGGGCGCCTCGCCACCTGCTTCGGCGTACTGCTGTAGAAGCGAGCATGCGGTGGCGTAGACCTGTTGAGCCCTTGCCGGAATGGCCGCGGCAGAAGCGCCCCGAGGTGGCGGTTGAGACACCGGTGCTGGAGCGCCCCGGTACGTCCAGCCCCGCTAAGGACGGGGGGATGTCTGAGCGGTTCCGGGCGGTGATGGACGAGTTCGACCGTACGTCCAGCCCCACAGCCCCGAGCCCGGCGACTTCCCGGCCACCGACGCCGGCGGGTCGTGCCTCGGTAGAGACGCCGCGGGTGGAGACGCCGCGGGGGCTGGTGGGTCGTGCGTCTGCGGAGGTGGAGGCGGCGCGGGTGGAGACGCCGCGGGGGCTGGTGGGTCGTGCGTCGGCGGAGGTGGAGGCGGCGCGGGTGGAGGCGCCGCGGGGGCTGGTGGGTCGTGCGTCTGCGGAGGTGGAGGCGGCGCGGGTGGAGGCGGCGCGGGGGCTGGTGGGTCGTGCGTCTGCGGAGGTGGAGGCGCACGTTCCGGGGCGTAGATCTGTTGAGTCTGTGCCGGAAGGGGTGCGGGAGCGTCCTGAGGTGGTGGTGGAGTCGCCGGTGCGGGAGCGTCCTGAGATGCCGGTGCGGTTGGATCCGGGGATTGTGTCGCGTGTGGTGGCTGGTGAGCCGTTTGAGTTGGTCAATGTTCGTCGTAATAAGCGTATGGAGTTGATTGTTGAGAATAGGCGGCGGGGTATTTTGCTTGATTCCATTCCGGCTGGGGCGGGGTTGTGGACGCGGGCGAATGATCTGGCTCCTGGCACGTATGTGCGGTTCCCTAAGGGTGATGTGGTGCCTGAGCGGGTGGGTGAGTTCGAGGGTTCTTCTGGCCCCGCAGCCTTGAGCCCGGCGGCTTCGCGGGTGGGTGGGGTGCGGTCGGATGAGTGGGTGGTTGTTGAGGTCACCGCGGATCGGTTGGGTGGTTGGCGGAGGCGGGCGTTTAGCGTGTCGCAGGAGGTCCGTGATCGGATGGTCGCTAATCCGCAGGTGTCGGTGTGGAGGCCGGGGGTGACCGAGCCGGGGGCGTATCTGGTGTCCAGGTCGGAGCCGGGGTTCGGGGGGGTTTCTGATGGTGTGGTGCGTGAGCCGGCGGAGTTGGTGAGTATCAGTCGTGACGTGCGTGGTGTGACTGAGACGCGGGTGTCCGTGGTCGTTGGTGAGGATCATGATGTGTTGCTGGCGGATCTGGCGGTGAAGCGGTGGACGCCGGAGGTGGGTCCGGGGCGGTATTTGCGGTATGCGGTGGATGCTGGGTTTGGGGTTCGGCGTGGGGTGGTGCGTCAGACACCGGTGGAGGTTGCCGGGTTTGAGGCGTTGAAGGTGCGGGCGTTGCGTGGTCAGGAGCCGGTGGAGGAGGTGACGGTGTATCCCGACCCGCGTGGTGGTGGGCTTCGGGTGAACGTGCATAGGTTGTGGGGGCGGGCGCGGGAGCGGGTGTTCGCTGATCCAGACGCGACGCGGTTCAGGTGGGGTGCTGTTCGGCCGGGTACGTATCTGCGGTTCGTGGGGGATCGTGGGTTTGGTAGGGGGCTGCGGATCGTTGACCGGCGTCCACCGGCGGCGGTGGTGTCCGTTGCAGTGACGGCGGCTGCCGCGGCGACCGGTGAACCAGCCGCGAGTCGGGTGGCGGCTGAGCGGGTGGCTGAGCGGGCGGCCAAGCGGGCGGCCAAGCGGGCGGCTGATTCCGCGGCGGTACGGCCTGCGGCGCGTGCGGCCTGGGCCGTGATCAGGGCGATGAGTGAGGCCGAGCGTCGGGTGCTTGGCGAGGTGGATGTTGTGCGGTTGCCGCGGCGGGTCCGGGTGGCTACCGGTCATGAGGTCGCGGTCTTCGTCGGTGGTACCAGGCTGATCGATCTTGGTAGTGTTCCGATGATTGGTCCGGGTGTCCTGCAGGACCTGGCTGACAAGGTCGGGCCGGTGGTGGTGCTTGCTGACCGGCTGCCTGCTGGTGTGGTTCCGTCGCGGTCCGTGTCGATGGATGTGAGTATGCGGCGGGTTCCTCGGCAGGTGGCCGAGGTGCTGCTGGTGTTGCCGGCAGCCGCCGCGGGGGTCACGGTCCCGATGGTGTCGGGTTTGCGGGAGACGGGCACCCCGGAGGTGTTCTCGCATCCGGAAACCGGCTGGCTGATCGATGCCCGCAAGGACGGCGTTGTCGCTCCGGTCCCGCCTGGGGGCAGGTCGCCGCTCAGGCCGGCGGGTGGGGTGCCCCCCGGGGTTACGGTTGTCTACGACGGCTACCCCGGCGTCGTGACCCCCGATCCGCTCCGTGACGTGCTGGTGGACCTGTCCAGTCGGCGGCCCCGGACGGTTCTGGTACCGCATGGCCGCACACCCCAGATGCGGGAGTGGGACTTGTGGCGGGCGGTGGATCAAGTGTTGCCGGACGGGTTGCGGGTGGAATGGCTGACTGGTCAGCCAGGTCTGGTTATTCGTGGTGACGGCGCGGCTGGTCCGGTGTCGGCCACGTCTGGTCGGCGGTTCGGGTCACGTATGACGCTGTTGTTGGGTTCGGAGGTCTCGGGTGTGGCGGCGGCGCAGTTGTTGGGTGCGTTGCCGGCTTCGTTGCTGAGCTCCCTGGTGGTTGATGTTGGTGCTCGTGGGCGTACTACGCCTGAGGTGATCCAGGGTTGGGCTGATGGTGTCGGGGCCGCTGGCTTGGTCGTGCCAGCGTCGGCGTTCGCCGGGATGGCGCACTCGTCGTCGTTCGTGCCGATGGCGGACACGCCCGTTGGGCGGAAGGTGACCGTTGCTCAGTTGGCTGACTATTTCTATGTTGTGGGTTCCGGCCGTCGGGTGGCGCCGCGTCAGCCGCACGGGTTGGCGCAGGTGTCGCCGGGTGTGTGGGGACTGGCTGGTGGGATCGTCGTGGATGCCACCGACCCTCGGGTGGTGCGGGTGCGTGGGGCTGGCCCCGCGGCCACCGGCGCACCGGCTGTGGCGGGTTGGCCAGGGACACGTTATCTGGATGTGGACCTCGCGGCGGTGCGGTCCTCACCGGCGGCGCAAGCCGCTCTGTTCCGGTTCTTGGGCCAAGTCACCCCGCGGCTGCGACTCACGGTTGATGGTCAGCCGGTCCACGACGTGATGGCGTGGCGGGAACGGTTCGCTACCACGGCTTTGGAAGAACTGCTGCCATCTGGTCATCAAGCTGTGCGGATCCGGGGTCGGGGGTTTGTGATCGCCCGGCGTGGTGCTCTGGTGGATTTGGCCGCCGCGCAGCGGTTCCCGGTTATCGAGGGCATGACGGTGTTCTTCCTCGACCCGTCGCTGTCCCAGCAGGCCGCGCGTATGTTCATCCCCGCCGCGCGGGACATGCTCGCCCGTCCCGTGGTGGCCCATCTGAAACCACCCTCGCCGCGTACCGCCGTGCGGGCGGCTGGCTTGGGGGCGCGGTTGGGTCTGCCCCGCGACATCCCGGTCATCGTCGATGGTGCTTCCCTGACCGCTGTTCCCGCCCCAGAGGTGCTGGAAGGGGCGGGACTGGTGCCGATGCGGGCCGACGGGCGCGTAGTCGACCCGAGGGTGGCTGACTTCTACCTGGTCACCCCGTCCGCCCGCATCGTCGATGATCCGCCCACCGGCACCCACCCGGCCGCGGGTCGCGTCGCGATCGCGCGGCAACGCGCCGCGGCCGCCGCCGCGCACGTGCGGTGGTGGCAAGGACCGCCCGGCACGAACATGCGTGACGTCGACCCGGACAGTTGCCTTCCCCGGGTCATGGCGTTCATCCGCGATACCTACCCCCGCCACCGCGCGCTGGATGACCGGGCCATCGGCCGGCACGGCCGGGTCCTGTCCAACCACGACGTAACCGGACTGCTCAACACCCTCGACGCGGTCATCGAAACCGTGGGCCTGCCCGGGCAGACCGACCCGGCAGGCCAGCCGCTGCCCCGCCCGGCCGAGGTCCTCGCCGCTCTGCACGCCAACCCCGCGGCCTCGGTCATCGTGGAAATCTCACCACCGGGCCAGGCCAAACACATCTTCGCGCTGTTCGCCGACCCCCAACCCCAAGGCCCAGCACGGATCCGCATCGTCGACACCCAAATCCACGGCGCCTACGAACAGCCAGAACCAGCAAATCCCCGAAAACACCCGACTCTGGGCTTCCTATGGGACAACGCCCGCGTCATCGGCCTGACCGCCGACGGGCAACCCACCAGCATCCACAACCTCCTCAACACCGCCACCGGTACCGATCCCGCTAAACACCTGCGATACGTCCACGCATGGCTCAACGCCGGCCGCCGCCCCAACCAACAAGAGCAGAAATTGTGGTGGGCAATCGACGACGCAACAGCCACCGCAGGCCTGCACACCGGACTACTACCCACCGGCCCCGGCCTGACCGTGCGCGACCCACAAGCCCGAACAGCCGCCCCACCATCCTCAACCCACCCGTTCGGCACACGGACAACCGTCGTATTCGGACCCGAAATCTCCCCCACACACATCAACACCACGCTCAACGCGCTACGACCCAACCTGAAACGCCGACTCGTCATCGAC
>NZ_BBQH01000065.1 GCF_018397995.1 Rhizomonospora bruguierae | reverse complement strand
CGGACGCGGTCGAGCATGGGCCCGGCCACCCGGCCGGGCCCACGGTCATTTCAGCGGAAGGAGGCAGTCATGAAGGCACTGGTGTACGGGGGACCGGGCAACCGTTCCTGGACCGACGTCCCCGATCCATCCATTGTGGACCCGAAGGACGCGGTCATCCGGGTGGACACCGTGACGATCTGCGGCACGGACCTGCACATCCTCGGCGGTGACGTACCCGAGGTGGGACCCGGCCGGGTGCTCGGCCACGAGGCGGTGGGCACCGTGGTCGAGGTGGGTCCCGGGGTGACCGGGCTCAGCCCCGGCGACCGGGTCCTGGCGTCCTGCATCTCCGCCTGCGGCACCTGCGTGTACTGCCGGCAGGGTCGCTACGGGCAGTGCCTCAACGGCGGGGGCTGGATTCTCGGCCACCTCGTCGACGGGGTCCAGGCCGAGTACGCGCGGATCCCGTTCGCGGACCTGTCCACGTACCGACTCCCCGAGGCCGTCACCGACGAGGCCGCGGTGCTGCTGGCGGACATCCTGCCGACGTCGTACGAGGTGGGCGTGCTCAACGGCGCGGTGCGCCCCGGCGACACCGTCGCGATCGTGGGTGCCGGACCGATCGGGCTCGCGGCCATCCTCACCGCGCGCCTGTACTCGCCGTCCCACATCATCGCGATCGACAAGGCCGACAGCCGCCTCGGGGCGGCCGCGAAGTTCGGCGCCGACGTGTGCGTCCACCCGGACGCCGACCCGCTCGCCGCGGTCCGCCGGATCACCGACGGCCTCGGCGCGGACGTCGTCATGGAGGCCGTCGGCACGCCGGCCGCGTTCGAGCTGTGCGCCACCCTGATGCGCCCGGGCGGCCGGCTCGCGAACATCGGCGTGCACGGCAAGCCGGCGACGCTGCACCTGGAGGATCTCTGGATCCGCGATGTCACCATCACCACCGGGCTGGTCGACGCCCACTCCACGCCCACGCTGCTGCGCATGGTGGCGGCCGGCCAGATCGACGTGACCGCCATGGTCACCCACCGGTACCGCTTCGACGAGTTCATGACCGCCTACGACGTCTTCGCCGACGCCGCGAACACCGGCGCGCTGAAGGTGGTCCTCACCCGGTCGTGAGCGTGGCGGTCGGGGCTGGGCACCAGCCACGAGCGCCAGCACGCCACCCCCTCCGCGCGGTCCCCACGCCCCGCGCGGAGGGGGTGGCGTGTTCGGTTCACGCGGTCCCGACCCGCTCCTGGTCGGCATCGTCCCGCCCGGTCGGCACGGCCGGTGCCGGGATCTGCTCGACGGTCAGCCGCCGGCGGAACACCCAGTACGTCCACGCCTGGTACGCCAGGACGACCGGGGTGAAGGCCACCGCCACCCAGGTCATGATCTTCAGGGTGTACGGGGTGGCCGCCGCGTTCGTGACGGTGAGCCCGTACGCCGGGTCCAGAGTGGACGGCAGCACGTTCGGGTACAGCGCGGTGAACAGCATGGCCGTCGCCGACACGATGGTCACGGCGGTACCGAGGAACGCCCAGCCCTCCCGCCCGGCGCGGTTGGCGGCGATCGCGGCCAGCAGGGCCACGGCGGCCACGGCGGCGAGCGCCAGCGTGACCGCGTCACCCCGGGTCGCCTGG
Organism: Rhizomonospora bruguierae; assembly: GCF_018397995.1. Lineage (GTDB taxonomy): Bacteria > Actinomycetota > Actinomycetes > Mycobacteriales > Micromonosporaceae > Rhizomonospora > Rhizomonospora bruguierae. The sequence goes on along the minus strand of NZ_BBQH01000065.1, from coordinate 6,045 downwards.
GTCCACAGCAGGAACCCGGTGGCCGCCGGCGCGGCGACCACCCCCGCGACGGCGACGGCCCGGCGGGCGTCCAGGCGCACCGGCCCGGCCGTCTTCAGCGCCACGAACACCGCGCCGTGGGTGGCGAACAGCAGCAGCGTGGTGACGCCGCCGAGCAGGGCGTACGGGTTCAGCAGGTCCAGGACCGAGCCGGTGTACAGGTGCTCGGGCGAGAGCTTGACGCCGCGCACGATGTTGCCGAACGCCACGCCCCACAGCACCGCCGGCACCAGGCTGCCGAAGAAGATCGCCCGGTCCCAGGCGCGCCGCCAGCGGTCCGAGTCCACCTTGCCGCGGTACTCGAAGGCCACCCCGCGCAGGATCAGCGCCACCAGGATGACCAGCAGCGGCAGGTAGAAGCCGGAGAACAGCGCGGCGTACCACTCGGGGAAGGCGGCGAACGTGGCGCCGCCCGCGACCAGCAGCCAGACCTCGTTGCCGTCCCAGACCGGGCCGATCGTGTTGATCAGGACCCGACGGCGCGCCTCGTCGCGGCCGAGCACCGGCAGCAGCAGGCCGACGCCGAAGTCGAAGCCCTCCAGCAGGAAGTACCCGGTCCAGAGCACCGCGATCAGCAGGAACCACACGTCGTTGAGCGTCATCGGTGTCTCCGGGCCTAGTAGGCGAAGGTGAGTTCGCGGTCGGTGGCGGGCGCCTCGACGCGCGGCGGCCCCGCCTTGGCGTACCGCAGCATCAGCGTCAGTTCGACGACCGCGAGGACCGAGTACAGGGCGGTGAACACGACCAGCGACGTGGCGACGGTGCCGGCGCCGACCGAGGGCGAGACGCCGTCGGCGGTGTGCAGCAGACCGAAGACCACCCACGGCTGGCGGCCCATCTCCGTGAAGATCCAACCGAAGCTGTTGGCGGCCAGCGGCAGCCCGACCGACCACACCGAGGCGCGCCAGAACCACCGGGCGCGCGAGCCGGCGGGCAGCCGCCCGCGCCGGGTCAGCCACAGGCCGAGCAGGGCCAGCAGCACCGGCGCCATGCCGAGGCCGATCATCAGCCGGAAGGACCAGTACGCGATCGGCACGTACGGCCGGTAGTTCCCGGGGCCGTAGCTCTGCTCGTACCGGCGCTGGAGGTCGTTGACGCCCTCCACGGTGCCGTCCGGCGACCCGGTCGCCATGAACGACAGCGCGTGCGGCACCCGCAGGCTCCACACCTCGGTGCTGCCGCTGAGGTCGCCGATGGTGAACAGCGAGAACGACGCGGGGGAGGACGTCTCGTACAGCGCCTCGGCCGCGGCCATCTTCATCGGCTGCTGCTCGGTCATGATCCGCGCCTGGATGTCGCCGCTGACCGCGACCAGCACCCCGGAGATGAGCACCACCCACAGGGCCAGCCGGAAGCTGGGGCGCAGCACCTCGACGTCCCGCCGCCGGGCCAGGTGCCAGGCGCTGATCGAGAGCATCAGCACCCCGGCGGTCAGCAGCGCCGCGGTGATGGTGTGCGCGAACGCCACGAGCGTCGTGGAGTTGGTCAGCACCGCCGCGAAGTCGGTCAGCTCGGCCCGGTTGGTCACCGGGTTCACCCGGTACCCCACCGGGTGCTGCATCCACGAGTTCGCCGCGAGGATGAAGTACGCGGACAGCCAGGTGCCGATCGCGGCCAGCCAGATCGTGGCCAGGTGCACCCGGCGCGGCAGCCGGTCCCAACCGAAGATCCACAGCCCGAGGAACGTGGACTCCAGGAAGAACGCCAGCAGCCCCTCGACGGCCAGCGGGGCGCCGAAGATGTCGCCGACGTACCGCGAGTAGGCGGACCAGTTCATGCCGAACTGGAACTCCTGCACGATCCCGGTGACCACGCCCATCGCGAAGTTGATCAGGAACAGCTTGCCCCAGAACCTGGTGGCCCGCAGGTACCGCTCCCGGCCGGTGCGCACCCACGCGGTCTGCAACCCGGCCACCAGGACGGAGAGCCCGATCGTGATCGGTACGAAGAAGAAGTGGTAGACGGTGGTCACGCCGAACTGCCACCGCGCCAGGTCGAGAGCGTTCACGCCGACCACCCTGCGGTGGGGCGCCGACCCGCGGGCAGAGCCGAAGGTCCCGACCGGTCGGGACCTCGCGCCCGGCGCCGCCGGCCGATCAGCAGGACCGCGCCGGGCAGGCCGGCGACCAGCGCGCAGGCGAGCAGTTCGACCGGGCCGAGCGCGGCGGTGCCGAGCAGGCCGCGCAGCGGCGGCAGCAGGACGCCGGCCACCTGGAGGACGGCGGACAGCGCCACCGCGGCCGGGAGGGTCCAGTTGCCGGGCCCGCCCTTCGCCCGGCGCGCCCGCACCGCCAGAGCCACCCCGAGCTGCGCCAGGCCGAGCACCACGAAGATGACCGACTGCCACGGGCGGCCGAGCCGGTGGGCGACCAGGCCCGCGCCCAGCGCCACGGCACCGATCAGCGCGCCGATCCCCAGCACCGATCGCCACATGCCGCCGCCGAGCACCGACTCGCGCGGCGAGCGGGGCGGCCGGTCCATGCCGCCGGGTTCGGCCGGCTCCGCCCCCAGCGCCACCCCCGGCAGGCCGTGCGTCAGCAGGTTCACCCAGAGGATCTGCGCGGGCAGCAGCGGTACGGCCAGACCCAGCGCCGGGCCGGCCAGCATGACCAGGATCTCCGCCAGCCCGCCGGCGAGCCCGTACCGCAGGAACCGGCGGATGTTGGCGTAGATGCGCCGGCCCTCGGCGACGGCGGTGGCCACGGTGCCGAGGTTGTCGTCCACCAGCACCAGGTCGGCGGCCTGCCGGGCGACCTCGGTTCCGCCGCCCATCGCCACGCCGATGTCCGCCCGGCGCAGTGCGGGGGCGTCGTTCACCCCGTCGCCGGTCATGGCCAGCACCTCGCCGCGCTCCTGAAGGGCGCGGACGATGTCGAGCTTCTGCTCCGGGCGGGTGCGGGCGAACACGGTGGCGTGCGCGACCCGGTCCGGCTCCAGCGGTTCGCGATCGCCCCGGACCACCGAGTCCCGGTCGCCGACCAGCCCGAGGCGCCGCCCGATCACCGCCGCCGTGCCGGGGTGGTCGCCGGTGATGAGGACCAGCCGGATGCCGGCCCGGCGGAACGCCGCAACCGTCGCGGCGGCGGTCGGGCGCAGCGGGTCACCGAGCGCCAGCAACCCCGCCGGGCGCAGCCCGCCCGGGTGGTGCGGATCGGGGTGGTCCGCGACCACGGCGGCGGCCACCGCGATCAACCGGTACCCCTCGGCGGCCAGCCGGTGGGCGGCGGCGGTCAGGTCCGCCAGGTGCGGCGCGGACGCGTCCACCAGCGGCGGGCGCAGCACCACCTCGGGCGCGCCCTTGCAGACCACCAGGTACCGCCCGTCCGGCTCGGCGTGCACGGTGGTCATCCGCCGGAGCACCTCGTCGAACGGCTGCTCCGCCAGCCGGGGCCGGGCCCGCCGCTCCGCGTCCGGGTCGAGCCCGCACCGCGCGGCGAAGGCGACCAGGGCGGCCTCCAGCGGGTCGCCCACGGCGGACCACCGCGGACTGTCCGACGTGGGCGGCGCGAGGGTGGCGTCGCCGCACAGCAGCGCGTAGCGGGCCAGCCGCCGCAGCGGCTCGGGCGCCGCCGCGCCCGCCGGGTGCCCGTCGATGCCGCCGTGCGGCTCGTAACCGCGGCCGTGCATGGCGAACTCGTCGCCGTCCGCCGTGACCGCCCGCTGCGCCGCCATGCGCCCCTCGGTCAGCGTGCCGGTCTTGTCGGCCGCGACGACGGTCACCGAGCCCAGCGTCTCCACCGCGTGCAGCCGGCGCGGGATCGCGAGGGCGGCGGCCATCTGCCGGGCGCCGAGCGCCAGCGCGAGGGTCACCACCGCGGGCATCGACTCCGGCACCGCCGCCACGACGAGGCTGACCGCGGTGACGGCCATGTCCACCACCGGCCGCCCGTTCAGCACCCCGAGCGTGAACACCACGGCGGACAGCACGACCACCACCGCACCGAGGACGCGGCCGAGACCGACCAGCCGCCGCTGGAGCGGGGTCGGCCCGGGACGGGCGCCGGCGACCAGCGCGGCGATCCGCCCGAGCGCGCTCGCCGCACCGGTGCGCACGACCACGCCGGCGCCCCGGCCGGTGAGCAGCACCGTGCCGGCCGCCGCCTCGTCGCCGGCCCGCCGGGCCACCGGAACCGACTCGCCGGTCAGCGCGGACTCGTCCAGCCGCAGCCGGCGCGCCTCGACCAGCCGCAGGTCCGCCGGGACGACGTCGCCGGCCTGGAGCCGCACCAGGTCGCCGCGGACCAGCCCGGCGGCGGGCAGCACCAGGTCGGCGCCGTCGCGCACCACCCGGGCGGTCGGCGCGGCGAGGGTGTCCAGCGCCGCGATGGCCCGGTCCGCCCGCACCTCCTGCGCCACGCCGATCACCGTGTTCACGACGACGACCAGCAGGATCACGGCGGTGTTCGGCCGGTCGCCGAGCGCCGCCGTGACCGCGCCCGCGGCCAGCAGCAGCGCGACGAGCGGGTCGGTGAACTGGCGCAGCACCCGCCCGGCCAGCCGGCGGGGGCGCGGGCGGGCGGTCGCGTTGGGGCCGTCGGCCGCGAGGCGCCGCGCCGCCTCCACCCCGCTGAGCCCGGTCGTGGGTTCCGGGACGACCGGCACCGCCCGTTCCCGGGTCGCGTTCACGTCACTGCCTTCCGGCGGGCACCAGCACCTCGCCCAGCCACCGGCGCGGCGTCGGCGGGCTGGGCGGCCCGTACCCGAAGCGGATGATGGCCTGCGGGGCGTGCCCCCGCGCCGTGTCGGTCAGCAGCTCGCGCAGGTCGGGCAGCTCCATCGGCTGGGTCATCAGCGTGCTGGCCACGCCCTGCACGGTCGCGGTCAGCAGCACCCGCTCCAGCGACTCGCCGGCGCGCAGCCACTCCATCGGACCGTCGCCGGGCGTGTAGAGCACCGCCACCACCGGCTCGTGCTCGAACCGGGCGACCCGCCGCCGGCGCGCCGGTTGGACCAGCCCGAAGTCCCGCAGCGGGAGCGACTCCAGCACCGGCCACGGCCCGAACGCGGCCCGGGGCACGCCGTCGCGCCGGTCCGGGTCCTCCCGGGTCCACCGGGCCAGCTCCGCCCAGTAACGGGGGTCGTTGCGGCGCCGGTGCTCGGCCGTGCGGACCAGGCTGAGCGTGCCGTCGCGCAGCGCCGGGTCGAGGAAGGCCAGCCGGGAGCCCTCCACCTCGGCGGCGGCCGCCAGGTCGGTCAGCACCTCCGGCGGCACCGGGAGGTCCAGGAACGGCCGGCGGTTGGTGCGCCGCCGCGGGATGGCCCGGTCGAGCAGCCGGACGGTGTCGCTCTCCGCCGCGTGGCCGCCCGGGGTCACCCGGGCCAGCAGGTTCGGTTCGGCCGGGTCGGGCAGCAGTCGCAGCACCGGCGTCCGGCCGCGGGCCAGCATCGCCACCCGCAGGTTCAGCACCGCCGCGCCGATGCTGATGGTCAGCTCGCGCCGGACGGGGTCGACCACCGGCAGGTGCCGGTGCGGGTCGGCGAGCACGTCGATCGCCGCGCCGCACGGGTCACCACCAAGCCGGAACCGCCACGGCTGGGTGTTGTGCAGCGACGGCGCGGCGATCGCCGCGCGCAGGCACGCGGCCAGCGCCGGACCCGGCCGGCCGCCGGGGGAGACCGCCCAGGGTGCCGAGGGTCGCCCGGTAGTCGTTGTCATGTTGGCCTCCCGATCGGGGGGCCCGCCCGGCCGGCAGGGCCCCGGTGTCGTCGCTGGCGGTTCGTGCCTTACCGGGTGTCCGACCCGCTCGCGTCCACCGCCGCCCGGCCGGCCTCCAGGCGCGCCCCGGGAAGGCGGAACGGCGAGCAGGAGACGTAGTCCAGGCCGGCGGCGGCGAAGAAGCGGACCGAGTCCGGGTCGCCGCCGTGCTCGCCGCAGACGCCGATGGACAGCCCCGGCCGGGCCGCGCGCCCCTCGTCCACGGCGATGCGGATCAGCCGGCCGATGCCCTGGGCGTCGATCGACTCGAACGGCGAGACGCCGAAGATGCCCAGGTCCAGGTACCGGGG
>NZ_BBQH01000064.1 GCF_018397995.1 Rhizomonospora bruguierae | reverse complement strand
GACGGTTGGTGCGGACACGGCGATGGACAGTCCGGGGTATTGGGTGCGGCAGGTCCGGGCCACGGTCCGGTACGCCGACGCGATCGACACCGTGCGCGGCGAGGGTGTCACCCGCATTCTGGAGGTCGGTCCCGACGCGATCCTCACCCCATTGACTGAAGGGGCGGTGCCCAGCACCCGGCGGGAGCAGAGTGAGACCGAGACGCTGATCGCCGCTGTCGCTCAGTTGCACACCACCGGCCAGCACGTGGATTGGGCGGCGGTGCTGCCCAAGGCCAATGTGGTCGACCTGCCCACGTACCCGTTCCAACACAGGCGGTACTGGATGAACGCTCCGAGCACCGGCGACGACCCGGCCGCTGTCGGGCTGACCGCAACCGACCACCCCCTGGTGGGTGCCGCGATAGCGGCCCCGGACTCGGACGCCGTGACCCTCACCGGTCGGCTGTCCCGCGACCGCCAATCCTGGCTCGGCGACCACACGCTCCTCGACACCGTGGTGTTCCCCGGCGCCGGCCTCGTCGAGTTGGCGCTCGTCGCCGCCCGGCACGCCGGCTGTGGGGTGGTCCGGGAGCTGACCGCGGAGGCGCCGCTCGTGCCACCCACCGACGGCGGGCTGTCGCTGCGCGTGGTGGTGGCCGCCCCGGACGAGGACGGGGTCCGGGCGCTGACGATTCACTCCAGGGGCGACGACCCGGAGCAGCCGTGGACCCGGCACGCGACCGGCGTGCTCGCCGACGATCCGGTGGCGCCGCCGGCCGGACTCGTCGCGTGGCCGCCGGCGGACGCGGAACCGATCGACCTCGACGCGGCCTATGCGCGGCTGCTGGAGCGCGGCCACCGGTACGGGCCGGCATTCCACTGCCTGCGAGCGGCGTGGCGCCGCGGCGACGAGCTGTTAGCCGAGGCGGAGACCGGCGACGACGGCTTCGTCGTGCACCCCGCGGTGCTGGAGGCGGCCGTCCAGCTGGACCTCGTCACGCACCCCGGTGACGAGCCGATGCTGCCGACGGCGTGGACGGGCGTTGCCGCGTACGAGCGCGCCGGCTCGGCCGTGCGGGTGCGGATCGCCCCGGCCGAGACGGGCGGCTCCACGGTGACCCTGACCGGCGCCGACCAGCGGCCGATCCTGTCCGTGGCGTCGATGGTCGCCCAGCCCGCCGCGGAGCGGCTGGCCGCCCACGGCGGCCACGGCACGCTCCTGCGGCTGGAGTGGATCGCCCGCCCGACCGCGGAACCGGCCGAGGGGATTGATCTGTACCACTGCCCCGAGTCGTCCGACTTCCGCGAGGTTCTGGCCGCGGTCGGGGCCCGGCTGGCCGTGGACAACTCCCGGCTGGCGATCGTCACGCGCGACGCCGCGGTCGGCAACCTGGCCCACGCGCCGGTGTGGGGCCTCATCCGCGCGCTGCGGGCCGAGCACCCGGGCCGGCTCGTCCTGGTGGACACCGACGGCAGCCCGGAGGCGGAGCGGCTGCTGCCGGCCGCGCTCGGTACCGGCGAGGCCGAGGTCGCGGTCCGCGGCGGCGCCGTGCTGGTGCCCCGCCTGGTCAGGGCCGACGCGCCCGGGCCCCGACCGGACCTTGCCGGCGGCACCGTCCTCGTCACCGGCGGCACGGCCGGCGCGGGAGCGCAGCTGGCCCGGCACCTGGTCGCCGCGTACGGCGTCGAGCACCTGGTGGTGACCGGCGAGACCGGACGCGACGCCCTGGCGCAGCTGCTGGCGGCGATCCCGGCGGAACATCCGCTGACCGCCGTCGTCCACGCGGACGGGACCGCCGAAACCGCCTGGCACCTGCACGAGCTGACCGACGGGCTCGACCTGGCCGCGTTCGTGCTGCTGTCGTCGATCGCCGCCACCGTGCCCGGCATGGGGCGGGGCGATGCCGCGACGGCCGCCTTCCTCGACGCCCTCGCCGTGCGCCGGGCGGCCGCCGGCCAGCCCGCCCGGTCGATCGCGTTCGGACCGTGGGAGGGGGCAACCCCGGTCGAGCACGGCGAGCGCCCCGCCCGGTTCGGCCTGCCCGCCCTGAGCGTCCACGATGGCCTTGCCCTGTTCGACGCGGCGATGCGCACCACCGCGCCGGCGGTGACGGCGGTCCGGCTCGACCAGCTGGCGCTGTGGGCCCACCCGCGGGAACTGCCGCCCGTGCTGCGGGCCCTGATCCGTGGCCCGGCCCGCAGGCTGGTCCATCACGACACCGCGGCCGAGCTGCGCCGGCAGCTGGCCGGGCTCGACGCCGGCGAGCGGATCCGCGCGCTGCTCGACCTGGTGCGCAACAGCGTGGCCGCGGTGCTCAGCCACGCCTCCCCGGACGCGGTGGAGCCGGACCGGGCGTTCAAGGAACTCGGCTTCGACTCCCTCGCCGCGATGGAGTTGCGCAAGCGGCTCAACGAGGCGACCGGGCTCACCCTGCCCGCCACCCTGATTTTCGACTACCCGACGGCCCGGATCGTGGCCGAGCACCTCGATGCCGGCATCGCTCCGGCCCCCGAGGAGGCGACCCGCCCCGCCCTGGACGGGCTGGACCGGCTCGAGGCGGCGCTTGCCGGCCTGCGGCCGTCGGGCAGCGAGCACCGCGCGGTCGAGGCGCGGCTGGAGGCGGTCCTGCGCCGCTGGCGCGACGCCCACGGCGATGCCTCGCCGGACGGGCCGACGCCCAACTACGGCGGGGCGACCGACGACGAGCTGTTCGACGTGCTCGACAGCGAACTCACGATTGGTTGAGGTTTCATGAGCAACGAGGACAGGCTCCGCGACTATCTCAGGCGGGCCACGGCCGAGCTACAGCAGACGAAGCAGCGGCTGCGCGAGGCCGAGGATCTGCGGCACGAGCCGATCGCCATCGTCTCGATGAGCTGTCGCTTCCCCGGCGGCGTCGGCTCGCCGGAAGCCCTGTGGGAACTGGTGGCCGCCGGCACCGACGCGATCTCGTCGTTCCCCACCAACCGCGGCTGGGACGTTGCCGACCTGTACGATCCGCAGCCCGGCACGACCGGCAAGACGTACTGCACCGAGGGCGGGTTCCTGCACGACGCCGCCGAGTTCGACGCCGACTTCTTCAAGATCGGTCCGCGCGAGGCGCTGACCATGGACCCGCAGCAGCGGCTCCTGCTGGAAACGGCGTGGGAGGCGTTCGAGCGGGCCGGGATCGACCCGACGGCGCTGAAGGGCAGCCGCACCGGCGTCTTCGCCGGAATCGTCTACCACGACTACCTCGTTGGCGGCGGCACCGGCTCGCTGGCCAGCGTGGCCTCCGGCCGGATCGCCTACGCCCTCGGCCTGGAGGGCCCGGCGATCACCGTCGACACGGCGTGTTCGTCGTCGCTTGTGGCGCTGCACTGGGCGATCCGCTCCCTGCGGGCCGGCGAGTGTTCGATGGCGCTCGCCGGCGGCGCGACCGTGATGCCGCACCCGTCCTCGTTCGTCGGCTTCAGCCAGGACCGCGGCCTCGCCCCGGACGGGCGCTGCAAGTCCTTCGCGGCCGCGGCGGACGGCACCACCTGGGCCGAGGGCGCCGGGTTGCTGCTGGTCGAACGGCTCGGCGACGCCCGTCGCAACGGCCACCCCGTCCTCGCCGTGGTGCGCGGGTCGGCCGTGAACTCCGACGGCGCCTCCAACGGGCTCACCGCGCCGAACGGGCCGTCGCAGCAGCGGGTGATCCGGCAGGCGCTCGCCGACGCTCAGCTGTCCACAGCGGATGTCGACGCGATCGAGGGGCATGGCACCGGTACCACGCTCGGTGATCCGATCGAGGCGCAGGCGTTGCTGGCCACGTACGGGCAGGACCGTCCGGTGGACCGGCCGTTGTGGCTCGGCTCGTTGAAGTCGAACATCGGTCACGCCCAGGCGGCGGCCGGTGTCGGCGGCATCATCAAGATGGTGCAGGCGATCCGGCACGGCATCCTGCCCCGGACCCTGCATGTCGACCAGCCGACGCACAACGTGGACTGGTCGGCCGGGAATGTCGGGCTGCTCACCGAGGCGCGGCCGTGGCCGGCGACCGGCCGGCCGCGCCGCGCCGGGGTGTCGTCGTTCGGCATGAGCGGCACCAACGCGCACGTGATCGTCGAGGAGGCGCCGGCCGAGTCGGATCTCGTCCCCGCGCCGCGGCCGTCGCAGCCCGGCACCGTCGTGCCGCTGCTGGTCTCGGGGCGCAACGCCGACGCGGTGGCGCGGCAGGCGGCCCGGCTCGCCGCCCACATCGAGGCCAACCCCGGCGTGAGCCTGCTCGACCTCGGGTACTCCCTGGCCACCACCCGCGCGACACTTGAGCACCGGATGGCCGTGGTGACGGCCGACCGTGAGGAGGCGGTTAGGGCGCTTGCCGCGCCAGCGGTGCGCGGCACGGTGCGCGACGGCCTCACCGCGTTCGTGTTCACCGGTCAGGGCGCCCAGCGTCTGGGCATGGGCCGCGAACTCGCCGCCACATTCCCGGTATTTGACGAGGCGCTGCGTGCAGCCTCGGAGGCCCTGGACGTGATGTGGGGCGACGACGTTCAGGTGTTGAACCAGACTGGTTACGCCCAGCCGGCCCTGTTCGCGTTCGAGGTAGCCCTGTACCGCCTGTTGGAGTCCTGGGGCGTGCGCTCGAATGTCCTGATCGGACATTCGGTTGGTGAGATCGCCGCCGCGCATGTTGCTGGTGTTCTGTCACTGCCGGACGCGGTCCGGTTGGTGGCGGCGCGGGGCAGGTTGATGCAGGCGTTGCCTGCTGGTGGGGCGATGGTCGCGGTTCGGGCCCGTGAGGAAGAGATCCAGGGTGTGGACATCGCCGCGGTCAACGGCCCCGACTCCGTGGTGATTTCCGGGGCCGAGGCGGACGTGTTGGCGGTCGCGGCCCGGTTCGAGCGGTCGTCGCGGTTGCGGGTCTCGCATGCGTTCCATTCGGTGTTGATGGAGCCGATGCTGGATGAGTTCGCCGCCGTGGTTGAGGGATTGACGTTCAACCCGCCAACCATTCCGATCGTGTCAACGGTCGGTACCGACACGGCGATGGACACCCCCGAGTATTGGGTGCGGCAGGTCCGAGCCACGGTCCGGTACGCCGACGCCATCGACACCGCTCGGCAGCGCGGGGTCACCCGGATTCTGGAGGTTGGGCCGGACGCGATCCTGACCGGGCTGACCGAGGACGCCGTGCCGGCCAGCCGCCGGGACCGGCCCGAGATCGAGACGCTGATCGCCGCCGTCGCGCAGTTGCACGCCACCGGCCAGCGCGTCGACTGGGCGGCCTTCTTCGGCGGCCGCGGCGCCGCGCGGGTGGACCTGCCGACCTACGCCTTCCAGCGTCGCCACTTCTGGGCCGCCAGCGCCGGCCCGTCGCCGGACGGCGCCGACGCGGCGTTCTGGGCCGCGGTCGAGCGCGACGACGCCGCCGAACTCGCCGGCCGCCTCGACCTGGACGCCGCCGAACTCGCCCCGGTCCTGCCCGCGATCGCGGCCTGGCGCCGCCGCCGGCGCGAAGAGTCCGAAGCGGACTCCCTGCGGTACGCCCTCGGCTGGACGCCGGTCGCCGAGCCCACCGGGGTCGTGCTTCCCGGCACGTGGGTGCTCGTGGCCGGGCCCGGCGCGCTCACCTCCGCGGTGTCCGGCGCGCTCGCCGGCCGCGGCGCCGACGTCATCGAGGTGAACCCGGGCGACGCCGACCGCGAGTCCCTCGCCCGGCTCCTGCGCGACCGGGTCGGCGACGGCAGCCCGATCGGCGTGCTCTCCCTCCTCGCGCTCGACGACGGGCCGCACCCGAGCCACCCCGGGCTCTCCCGCGGGTGCGCCGGCACCGTCACGTTGATGCAGGCCCTCGGCGACCTCGCCTGGGACGCGCCCACCTGGTGCGTCACCGAGGGAGCGGTCGGCGTCGACGGGCCCGCCGAGGTGACCAGCCCGCCGCAGACCTCCGTCTGGGGTCTCGGCACCGTCCTGGCGCTGGAGAACCCGCGCACCTGGGGCGGCCTCGTCGACCTGCCGCCCGGCGCCGACGACCGGGCCCTGCGACGGCTCTGCGACGTGCTCTCCGGCGCCACCGGCGAGGACCACCTCGCGATCCGGCCCGCGGGCGTGTTCGGCCGGCGCATGGTCCGCGCCACCGACACCACACCCGCCCCCCGGCCCTGGCGGCGTCGCGGGACCGTGCTCATCACCGGCGGTACCGGCGGCCTCGGCGCCCACGTCGCCCGGATGCTCGCCGCCGACGGCGCCGAACACCTCGTCCTCGTCAGCCGCTCCGGCCCGGCCGCGCCCGGCGTCGCCGACCTCGCCGCCGAGCTCGGCGCGGCCGGCACCGAGGTCACCGTCGAGGCGTGCGACATCACCGACCGAGACGCGGTCCGGGCGCTGCTCGCCACCCTCGACGCCGACCGGGACCGGCCGCTGACCGCCGTTGTCCACGCGGCCGGCGCGGCGCAGCGGATGGTACCGCTCGGCGACCTCACCCTCGACGAGTTCGCCGGGGTCGGCGCCGCCAAGGTCCGCGGCGCGCAACTGCTCGACGAGCTGCTCGGCGACACCCCGCTCGACGCCTTCGTGTCCTTCGCCTCCGGCGCCGCGGTCTGGGGCAGCGCCGGGCAGAGCGCCTACGCCGCCGCCAACGCCTACCTCGACGGGCTCGCCCACCGGCGCCGGGCGCGGGGCCGCGCCGCCACCTCGATCGCCTGGGGCTCCTGGGACGGTGGCATGGTCGACGCCGACCTCGGTGCGCTGCTGCGGCGGATCGGCGCCCCCGCCATGGCACCCGCCCTCGCCATCGCGGCCCTGCGCCGGGTGCTCGGCCTTGCCGCGTCGCACGCCGTGGTGGCCGCGTTCGACTGGGCCCGGTTCGCCCCCACCTACACCCTCGCCCGGCCACGGCCGTTGCTCGACGCGCTGCCCGAGGCCCGTGCCGCCCTCGACAGCGCCGACGACACCGAGCCGGCCGGCGCGGTCGAGCTGGCCAACCGGCTCGCCGCGCTGCCCGAGGCGGAGCAGCGCAAGACGCTGCTGGACCTGGTCCGCACCCACGTGGCGGCGATCGTCGGCCACGACGACCACACCGACATCGAACCCGGCCGGGCCTTCGACGACCTCGGCTTCGACTCGGTCGCCGCGGTCAAGCTGCGCACCGAACTCAGCGCCGCCACCGGCCGCAAACTGCCGTCCAGCATGGTCTTCGACCACCCGACCTCGGCCGCGCTCGCCGATTACCTGCGCTCCGAATTCGGCCAGGTCGTCGAGGCCGGGCCGCAGGCCGTACTCGCCGCGCTCGACCGCTTCGAGCAGGCGGTGGCGGCGCTGTCCGCCGAGGAACTCGAGCAGAACTGGATCACCGCCCGGCTGCAGGCGCTCGTGGTCCGGCTCACCGACACCATCGGCGGACCCGGCGCCGACCCGACCGGGGACCGCCTGGACGGCGCGTCCGCCGACGATCTCTTCAGCTTCATCGACAAGGAACTCGGCCTCGCCTGACCGAACGCCCCGCCCCCTTTTCGATCACGACAGATTCGGTGGAACTCATCATGGCGAACGACGAAAAGCTCCTCGACTACCTCAAGCGCGTCACCGCGGACCTGCACCAGACCCGGCGCAGGCTGCAGGCGGTCGAGAGCCAGGAGCAGGAGCCCGTCGCGATCGTGGCAATGAGCTGCCGGTACCCGGGCGGGGTCAACTCACCGGACGACCTCTGGCGGCTCGTCGTCGACGGCCGCGACGCGATAACGGAGTTCCCCACGAACCGCGGCTGGAACCTCGCCGAACTGGCCGGTGACGATCCGGCCGCCCTCGGCGCCAGCTACGTCCACGAGGGAGGGTTCGTCCACGACGCCGGCGACTTCGACGCCGCCTTCTTCGGCATCAGCCCCAACGAGGCGCTCGGGATGGACCCGCAGCAGCGGCTCATCCTCGAAGCATCCTGGGAAGCGTTCGAGCGGGCCGGCATCAACCCGCAGTCGGTGCGGGGCACCCAGGTCGGCGTCTTCGCCGGCTCCGGTGTCCAGGACTACGAGTACCTGCTCGACACCGTGCCGGAGATCGCCGAGGCGTACCTGACCACCGGCAACGCCGCCGCGGTCATCTCCGGCCGCGTCGCCTACACCCTCGGCCTGGAGGGTCCGGCGGTCACCGTCGACACCGCCTGCTCCTCGTCGCTGGTCGCGCTGCATCTTGCCGTGCAGGCGTTGCGGCAGAAGGAGTGCACGCTCGCGTTGGCCGGTGGCGTCATGGTGATGGCTACCCCGTCGCCGTTCGTCGCCTTCAGCCGGCAGCGCGGCCTCGCCCCCGACGGTCGCTGCAAGTCCTTCGCCGACGCCGCCGATGGCACCGGCTGGTCCGAGGGCGTCGGCGTGCTCCTGCTGGAGCGGCTCTGCGACGCGCGGCGCAACGGCCACCCCGTCCTGGCCATCGTCCGCGGCAGCGCCGTCAACCAGGACGGCGCCTCTAACGGCCTCACCGCCCCGAACGGCAGCGCCCAGCGGCGAGTGATTCGCCAGGCCCTCGCCAACGCCCGCGTACCGGCCGGGCAGGTCGACATCGTCGAGGGGCACGGCACCGGC
>NZ_BBQH01000063.1 GCF_018397995.1 Rhizomonospora bruguierae | reverse complement strand
GCGGAAGGTGGTCTCCCCGAGTAGCACCGCACGATGCTCGAACACCGACCGGGAGGTGGCCAGCGAGTACGCGATGTCCGCCGGGCTCGCGTTGACGGCCCGCAGGCGCTCCAGCTGGGCGTTCAGCCCCTCCGCCGTCCGACCGGACACCACCGCGGGCAGCGGGTAAGCGACCGACGGTACCTCCACAGTGGGCTGTGCGGGAGCCTCCTCCAGGATCACGTGCGCGTTGGTGCCGCTGAGGCCGAACGACGAGACGCCCGCCCGCCGCGGGTGCCCGTCCCGCGACGGCCACGGCTGGGCCTCGGTCAGCAGCGCCACGTTTCCGGCCGACCAGTCGACCCGCGAGCTGGGCGCGTCCACGTGCAAGGACTTCGGCAGCGTCCCGTGCCGCATCGCCAGCACCATCTTGATGACGCCCGCGACGCCGGCCGCCGCCTGGGTGTGCCCGACGTTCGACTTGATCGATCCCAGCCACAGCGGCGCGGACCGGCCCAGCCCGTAGGTGGCCAGGATCGCCTGTGCCTCGATCGGGTCACCCAACCGGGTACCGGTGCCGTGCGCCTCGACGACGTCGATGTCCGCGGCGGTCAGGCCGGCGTCCGCCAGCGCGCCCCGGATCACCCGCTGCTGCGACGGGCCGTTCGGGGCGGTGAACCCGCTGCTCGCCCCGTCCTGGTTGACCGCCGACCCGCGCAGCACCGCGAGCACCGGATGCCCGTTGCGGCGGGCGTCGCCGAGCCGCTCCAGCAGCAGCATCCCCGCGCCTTCAGAGCAGGCGACGCCGTCGGCCGAGTCGGCGAAGGACCGGCACCGGCCGCTCGGCGACAGGCCGCGCTGCTCGCTGAAGTACACGAACATCTCGGGATTGGCCATGACGGTGACGCCGCCGGCCAGGGCGAGGGTGCAGTCGCCGCGGCGCAGTGCCTGGGCGGCGACGTGCAGCGCCACCAGGGACGACGAGCAGGCGGTGTCGAGCGTGACGGCCGGCCCCTCCAGGCCGAGGGTGTAGGCGACCCGGCCGGGCACGAAGCTGCCGGAGCTCTCGCCGCCGTAGTCGTGGTACATGACGCCGGTGTAGACGCCGGTCCGGCTGCCCTTCAGCGAGGTCGGATCGATGCCGGCGCGCTCGATCGCCTCCCAGGACGTCTCCAGCAGCAGCCGCTGCTGCGGGTCCATGAGAACGGCCTCGCGCGGGGCGATGCCGAAGAAGCCCGCGTCGAAGTCCGGGGCGTCGTAGAGGAAGCCGCCCTCGCGGGAGACGGTCTTGCCGGCGAGCCCGGGCTGCGGGTCGTAGATGCTGGTGTCCCAGCCGCGGTCCCAGGGGAACTCGCCGATGGCGTCGACGCCGTCGGCGACCAGCCGCCAGAGTTCCTCGGGGGTGCTGACGCCGCCCGGGTACCGGCAGCTCATCGACACGATGGCGATGGGCTCCCCGGCCTCGGCCACCTCGGCGGCCAGCCGGTCGCTCTCCCTGCGCAGCCTCTCGTTGTCCAGCAGCGACTTGCGCAACGCCTCGACGACCTGCTCAATCGACGTACTCACGGCAATCTCCGAATCTCGGTCAGTTGAGCTCACTGGCGGCCATCGCCGCGTGGACCAGGGCATCGACGTCCATGGCCTTGATCACCTCGCTGCGGTCCTCGTCCGCTTCGGCGGGCGCGGCCGCGGTCGGCTGGCCGGCGGCGTCGGCGGCCAGGGCCAGCAGCGCGTCGAGCAGGCCGGCCTCGCGCAGCCGGGCCGGCAGGATCGTCTCCAGCGCGCGGCGCACGGTCGCGTCGGCGTCGGCGTCGGCGGCCCCGCCCGCCGGGGGCTCGGGCAACAGCTCGCCGAGGACGAACTCGCTCAGCGCGACGCTGTTGGGGTAGTCGAACATCAGCGTGGCGGGTAGCCGCAGCCCGGTCGCCCCCTGCAGCCGGTTGCGCAGCTCGATCGCGCCGAGGGAGTCCAGGCCGAGGCCGGTGAAGCCCCTGTCCGGACCGATCGCGGCCGGGTTGTCGTGGCCGAGGACGGCGGCGACGTGGCCGCGGACCAGATCCAGCGCGTACCGTTCCCGGGCGGCGCCGCCGAGTCCGGCGAGCGTGCGGGCCACGGTCGGCGTGTCGGCGGCCGGGGCGTTGGCCGGCGCCGACCGGCGGGGCGCGGGCCGGACGATCCCGCGCAGCAGGGCCGGGAGCGGGTCGGTCCGGTTGCGTAGGGCGATGAGATCGAACCGTACCGGCGCCAGGACCGCGTCGGGGGCGCCCGCGGCGGCGTCGAGCAGGCCGAGACCGTCCTCGAAGGCCAGTTCCAGCACGCCGGAGCGGTTCATGCGCAGCAGGTCGACGGCGCCGATCTCGGGGCCGGCGCCGGCGGTGCCCGCCCACAGGCCCCAGCCCAGCGACCGGGCGGGCAGGCCGAGCGCCGCCCGGTGCTCGGCGAGGGCGTCGAGGAACACGTTCGCGGCCGCGTAGTTCGCCTGCCCGGCCGGCAGGACCGTGCCGCCGACCGAGGAGTAGAGCACGAACGCGGTCAGGTCGAGGTCCCGAGTCAGTTCGTGCAGGTGCCAGGCGGCGTCGACCTTCGGGCGCAGCACCCGGGCCAGCTGCTCGCTCGTGAGGGCGTCGACGAGGCCGTTGTCCAGCACGCCGGCGGTGTGCACGACGCCGCGCAGCGGGTGCGCCGCGGGGACGTCCGCGAGCACGGCGGCGAGCGCGGCCCGGTCCGCGACGTCCGCGGCGACGATCCGCACGTCCGCGCCGAGCGCGCCGAGTTCCTCGCGGAGCCGGTCCGCGCCGGGGGCACCGGCACCGCCGCGGCTGACCAGCAGCAGATGCCGGACGTGGTGGTCGGCCACGAGGTGCCGCGCCACGAGCGCGCCCAGCAGCCCGGTCCCGCCGGTGACGAGCACGGTCCCGTCCGGGTCCCACGGCGCCGGGGCGGCGTCGGGGGTCACGGCCGCGAACCGCGGCACCATCGGCGCCCCGCCGCGGATCGCGAGTTCGGGCTCGCCGGAGCCGACCGCGGCGGGCAGCGCCCGGGTGGACTCCTCGGCACCGTCGAGGTCCACGATGGCGATGCGGTCCGGGTTCTCGGCCTGTGCCGCGCGCAGCGCGCCCCACAGTGGCGCCTGCACCAGGTCCACGGTGTCCCCCGGCCGGGCCACGACGGCGCCGCGGGTCAGCACCACCAGCCGGGAGCCGGCGAACCGCTCGTCGCCGAGCCAGCGACGCAGGTCACCGAGCAGCCGCCAGACCGCGTCGCGCACCCGGGCGGGCACGTCGCCGCTCGTGTCGGGGGCCGTCAGCAGGACCATCGAGGGGACGGGCGATCCGGCGGCCAGCAGGGCCGGCAGATCCGGGTAGGTCCGCGGTGCGTCCAGGTCCGTACCGACGGCCGCCCAGTCCCGCGGCTCGGCCAGCGCGGTCGCCGGCAGCGGGTTCCATTCGGTGCGGTACAGCGATCCGCCGTCCGTGGCGGCCGGCAGCGAGTGCACCTCGCGGACGATGAGCGACGCGACGGTGGCGACCGGGGCGCCGGTCGGGTCGGCGATGGACAGGGCCACCGCGTCCGGGCCGGGCTTCGTCAGCCGCACCCGCAGCCGGGTGGCGCCATGGGCGTGCACCTGGACGCCGGTCCACGCGAACGGCAGCGCGGTGCGGTCCGCCTCGGGCCGGCCCTCGTCCAGCACCCGCTCCACGTGCAGCGCCGCGTCCAGCAGCGCCGGGTGCAGCCCGAACGCCGCCGCGTCCGCGCGGGCACTGTCCGGCAGGGCGATCTCGGCGAACAGTTCGTCGCCGCGCCGCCACGCCGCCACCAGGCCCTGGAAGACCGGCCCGTAGCCGTAGTCGAGGTCGGCGAGGTCGGCGTACATCCCGCTGACGTCCACCGGGCTGGCCCCGGCCGGCGGCCACTCGACGAGCGGCTCACCGGTGGGCGCCCCGCCGGCGGCGAGCACACCCCGCACGTTGCGAACCCAGGGGCCGTCATCGGCCCGGGAGTACACGGTGACCTCGCGCCGGCCGGCGTCGTCCGGGCCGACCACGACCTGGATCGAGACGCCGCCGCGCTCCGGCAGCACCAGCGGCGCCTCCTGGGTCAGTTCCTCCAGCAGGTCGCAGCCGACCTCGGCGCCGGCGCGCAGCGCCAGCTCGACGAACGCCGCGCCGGGCAGCAGCGCCCGGCCGAGGATCCGGTGGTCGGCGAGCCACGGGTGGGTGTCCAGCGCGATCCGGGCGGTGAGGACCGGGCCGCCGCTCGCCGGCGCGGCCACCACGGCGCGCAGCAGCGGGTGACCGGCGGCGGACTGGCCGAGCCCGGCGACGTCACCGGACCAGGCCGGCCGCGGCAGCCAGAACCGGCGGCGGTGGAACGCGTACGTGGGCAGGCCGACCCGGCGGGCGCCGTACCCGGCGAAGTACCCGGCCCAGTCGGGGCGTACGCCGCTGACGTGCAGCCGGGCCAGGGCGGTCAGCAGCGACTCGACCTCGTCACGGTCCTTGCGTAGCGCCGGCACCACGACGTCCTCGCCGGAGGTCTCGGTCAGGCAGTCGCGCACCATCGCGGACAGCACCCCGTCGGGGCCCAGTTCCAGGTACCGGGTGGCCCCCTCGGCCCGCAGGAAGCGCACCCCGTCGGCGAAACGAACCGCCTCACGGACGTGCCGCACCCAGTAGTCGGCCGAGCACAGCAGCTCGGACGCGACCTCGTCGCCGGTGAGGTTGGAGATGAACCGCACCCGCGGTGGCGCATAGGTGAGGCGCTCGGCGACGCGGCGGAACTCGGCCAGCATCGGTTCCATGAGCGGCGAGTGGAAGGCGTGCGAGACGCGCAGCCGGGCGGTGCGCCGGCCCATCGCCGCAACCGCCGCCCCGACGTCCAGCACCGCGTTCTCGGCGCCGGCGACGACGACCGACGCGGGGCCGTTCACCGCGGCGATGGCGGTGCCCGCGCTCAGCAGCGGCCGCACCTCGTCCTCGGTGGCCTGCACGGCGAGCATCGCGCCGCCCGGTGGTAGCTGCTGCATGAGCCGGCCGCGGGCCGCGACGAGCGCGGCGGCGTCGGGCAGCGACAGCACCCCGGCGGCGTGCGCGGCGGCCAGCTCGCCGATGGAGTGGCCCATGACGAAGTCCGGGCGCAGACCCCACGATTCGACCAGGCGGAACAGCGCGACCTCGACAGCGAACATCGCGCACTGGGTGTAGCCGGTCTGGTCGAGCAGCGCCGCCTCGGCGGAGCCGGGCGGGGCGAACATCAGCTCGCGTAGCGGCCGGTCCAGCAGCGGGTCGAGTTCGGCGCAGGCCGCGTCCAGCGCGGCGGCGAACACCGGGAACGCGGCGGCCAGTTGCTTGCCCATGCCGGCGCGCTGCGCGCCCTGACCCGAGAAGACGAACGCGGTCCGCGCCCACGGGGCGGCCGCACCCCGTACCACCGCGGGGTTCGGCTGTTCCGCGCGCAGCGCGGCCAGGGCGTGCAGGGCGCCGTCGCGATCGGTGACCACCACCGCCGCCCGGTGCTCCAGTGTGGAGCGCGTGGTGGCCAGGGAGTGCGCGACGTCGACGAGGTCGAGATCCGGGTGATCGAGCAGGTGGTCCCGCAGGCGCGCGGCCTGGCCGGGCAGCGCCTCCGGGGTGGACGCGGACAGGAGCAGCGGGACCATGGGCGCCCCGGTGCGCGGCGGCGCGACGGCGACCGGGACGTCCGGCGCCTGCTCGACGATGAGGTGCGCGTTGGTGCCGCTGAGCCCGAACGACGAGACCGCGGCCCGGCGGGGCCGGTGGCGCTGCGGCCACGGGCGGGCCTCGGTGAGCAGCCGGACGGCGCCCGCCGACCAGTCCACGTGCGGCGACGGCTCGTCCACGTGCAGGGTGCGCGGCAGGACGCCGTTGCGGATGGCCATGACCGCCTTGATGACGCCGCTGACGCCGGCCGCCGCCTGGGCGTGCCCGATGTTCGACTTGATGGAGCCCAGCCACACCGGGTCGTCCTCGGCGCGGCCCTGACCGTAGGTGGCCAGCAGGGCCTGCGCCTCGATCGGGTCGCCGAGCCGGGTGCCGGTGCCGTGCGCCTCGACGAGGTCGACGTCGCCGGCGGTGAGGCCGGCCGCGGTCAGCGCCTGCTGGATGACCCGCTGCTGGCTGGGTCCGCTCGGGGCGGTCAGGCCGTTGCTGGCGCCGTCCTGGTTGATGGCGGAGCCGCGAATGACGGCGAGGACCTCGTGACCGTTGCGCCGGGCGTCGGACAGCCGCTCGACGAGGAGCAGGCCGACGCCCTCCGACCAGCCGGTGCCGTCGGCCGCGCCGGCGAACGCCTTGCAGCGCCCGTCCGGCGACAGCCCGCGCTGCTGGCTGAACTCGACGAAGATCTCGGGCGTCGACATGACCGTCACGCCGCCGGCGACCGCCATCCCGACCTCGCCGCGTCGCAGCGCCTGGCAGGCCATGTGCAGGGCGACCAGCGACGACGAACAGGCGGTGTCGACGCTGACCGCGGGACCCTCCAGGCCCATGGTGTACGCGACCCGGCCGGTGAGGATGCTCGCCGCGGTGCCGTTGCCGAGGTAGCCGGCCACGTCGTCGGGCAGGTAGCGCAGCCAGGTGCCGTAGTCGTGGTACATGACGCCGGCGTAGACGCCGGTCCGGGTGCCGCTCATCGCCGCCGGGTCGATGCCGGCGTTCTCGAACACCTCCCACGCCGTCTCCAGCAGCAGCCGCTGTTGCGGGTCCATGGCCACCGCCTCGCGCGGCGAGATGCCGAAGAACGCGGGGTCGAAGTCGGCGGCGTCGTACAGGAACCCGCCGTCGCGGGCGTAGGTGTGGCCGGGCAGCCCCGGCGTCGGGTGGTAGATGTCCTCGGTGTCCCAGCCGCGGTCGGTCGGGAATCCGGCGACGGCGTCACGCCCCTCGGCGACCAGCCGCCACAGGTCCTCGGCCGAGCGCACCTCCCCGGGGAACCGGCAGCTGATACCGATGATGGCGATCGGCTCGTCCGCGTCGGCCGGCGTGTTCTCCATCTCGACCGGTACGGCGGGAATCGTCGCGGTGGGGAAGGAGAACCGCGCGGTGAGGAACGCCGCGAGCGCCCGCGCGGTCGGGTGGTCGAACACCAGCGTCGCCGGCAGCCGCAGTCCCGTGGCCGAGGCGAGTTCGTTGCGCAACTCCACCGCCGCGAGCGAGTCGAACCCCAGCTCCTTGAACGCCCGGTCCGGCCCGATCGCCGTCGCGGAGGCGTGCCCGAGCACGGCGGCGACCTTCGCGGCGACCAGGTCCAGCAGTTGCCGCTCCCGCTCGGCCTCGGTGAGCCCGGCCAGGCGCCGCTCCAGCTCTCCGCCGGTCGCGGCGGGCGGGACGGCCGCCACGGTGCGGCGCGCGGGCGCGCGGACGACCGAACGCAGCAGCACCGGCACGTCGTCGCCGCGGGCGTGCAGGGCGACCGGGTCCACGCGCAGCGGCGCCACGACCGCGGGCCCGGCCCGCAGCGCGTCGTCGAAGAGCGCGAGGCCCTCGCTGGCCGGCAGTGCGGGCAGCCCGAGGCGGGCCATCCGCTCCAGGTCGGCATCGCCCAGCTCGCCGCCGAGGCCGGTGTTGACCGCCCACATGCCGAACGCGAGCGCGGTGGCGGGCAGTCCGGCGGCCCGCCGGTGGTGAGCCAACGCATCGAGGAACACGTTGGCGGCCGCGTAGTTCGCCTGCCCGGCCGGCAGGACCAGGCCGCCGGCGGAGGAGTACAGCACGAACGCGGTGAGGTCGAGGTCCCTGGTCAGCTCGTGCAGGTGCCAGGCGCCGTCAGCCTTGGGACGCAGTACCGCGTCCAGGTGTTCGGGCGTGAGCGACTCGAAAAGGCCGGGATCGACGACGGCGGCCGCGTGGACGACGCCCGTCAGCGGGCGATCGGCGGGTACCGTCGCGAGCACCTCGGCGATCGCCTCCCGGCTGGACACGTCGCACGCGGCCACGGCGACCCGCGCGCCGAGCGCGGTCAGCTCCGCTGCCAGCTCGGCGGCGCCGGGCACGGCGAGGCCGCGGCGGCTGGTCAGCAGCAGCGAGCGGACGCCGTGCTCAGCCACCAGGTGCCGGGCGACGAGCGCGCCGAGGCCGCCGGTTCCGCCGGTGACGAGGACCGTGCCGGTGGCGTCCCACGGCGCGGGCGTGTCCGGGACCGGGGTGCGGGTCAGCCGCGGCACGAACAGCCGCCCGTCGCGGATCGCCAGCTCGGGCTCGCCGAGGGCGGCGGCCGCGGCCAGCAGCCGGCGGGCCGCGTCGGTGCCGTCGGTGTCGACCAGGACGATGCGGCCGGGGTGTTCGGCCTGCGCCGCCCGGATCAGGCCCCAGACCGGGGCCTGCGCGAGTTCGCTGAGGTCGGCGTCGCCCGTCACGGCGGCCGCCGCGGAGGTGACGACGACGAGCCTCGCGGCGGCGGACCGCTCGTCGGCCAGCCACGACCGCACCCGGGTCAACACGTCGCCGGTCACCGCGCGGACCGCGTCGGGCATCTCTCCGCCGGCGGTGGGGCAGTCCACGATGGTCAGTTCGGGATCGCGGCCGGCGGCGGGCGGTGCGGCGACCGGGCTCCAGGCCATGTGGAAGAGCGATTGGGCGAGCCGGCTCCGCGCGGACGCAAGCTGCTCGGCCGACACCGGCCGGGAGACCAGTGACCCGACCGTCATCACCGGGCGGCCGGCCTCGTCGGCGACGACCATCACCGACTCCTCGGCGCCGCGCAGCCGGCGGACCCACACCCGCAGCGCGACCGCGCCGGCGGCGTGCAGTGCGACACCGCTCCACGCGAACGGCAGCAGCGTGTCCGAGCCGCCCTCGCCCTGATCGACCAGGACGTCCACGTGCATCGCGGCGTCCAGCAACGCCGGGTGCAGGCCGAACCGGGCCGCCGCCGCGCGCGGCCCGGCCGCCTCCGGCAGGGTCACCTCGGCGAACAGCTCGTCACCGCGGCGCCACGCGGCCCGCAGGCCGTGGAACGCCGGGCCGTAGCCGTAGCCGCGCTCGCGCAGCCGCTCGTACGCGCCGGTCACGTCGATCGCGTCCGCGCCGGCCGGCGGCCACTGCGCGAGGTCCGCCGACACCGACGGCGCGCCCGAGGCGAGGAACCCGGCGGCGTGGCGGGTCCATTCCCGGTCGGGCTGCGCGGCCGGGCGGGAATAGATGTGCATCGAGCGGCGGCCGGACTCCTCCGGCGGCCCGGCCACCACGCGCACGTCCACGGCCCCCTGCCGGGGCACCACGAGGGGTGCCTCCAGCGTGAGTTCTTCGAGCAGGTCGCAGCCCACCTGGTCGGCGACGCACATGGCGAGGTCGACGAAGCCGGTGCCGGGCAGCAGCACCGAGCCGAGCACGTCGTGGTCGGCGACCCACGGCTGCGCCGCGATGGAGAGCCGACCGGTGGCGACAACGGCGCCGGTATCGGGCGCCACGACGACCGCGCCGAGCATGGGGTGCCCGAGCGGGTCGAGGCCGGCGGCGCCGACGTCGCCGGTGGCGGGCGTGACGTCGAGCCAATACCGCTGCCGCTGGAACGGGTACGTCGGCAGGTCAACCACATTGGCCTTGGGCAGCACCGCCGCCCAATCCACGTGCTGGCCGGTGGTGTGCAACTGAGCGACAGCACCGATCAGCGTCTCGGTCTCACTCTGCTCCCGGCGGGCGGCCGGCACCGCCCCTTCCGTCAATGGAGTCAGGATCGCGTCCGGGCCGACTTCCAGGATCCGGGTAACACCCTCGCCACGCACGGTGTCGATCGCGT
>NZ_BBQH01000062.1 GCF_018397995.1 Rhizomonospora bruguierae | reverse complement strand
GAAGTTCCCGGACGCTCACTAAGTCGTGGGCGGGAAGCTCCAGTTGACCGCCCGGGGCCGGTCGGCACTCGGGAAACCGGCCGCGGAGGTCATCAGGGGCCTGTGGCGTTCCTGGATCACAAAGGCGGTGATCGACGAGCTGAGCCGGGTCGAGCACATCAAGGGTCAACGCGCCACCGACGTGCTGGCCTCGGCGAAGACCCGCCGGCAGCGGGTGTCGGCGGCGTTGGCCACCTGCCGCCACGGTGTCTGGGTCGAGGTGAATTCTGTTCGTCGCTATGCGTGATGCGGGCCTGTCGCCGACGGTCGCGCGTAGCGACCGGGCGCTGTGGAAGTTGTACCTTGTCGATGCTCAGTACGGCAGCCTCGGCTACGCCGGGTTCGGTGAACTGGGCCTTGTCGACATCGCCTATGACGAGCCGGCCGGTGCTCGCGACGACGACCACCGCAACTGGGGCGCCGACTATCTCGACTGCCTGAGCCGCTACGACGGGCTTCGGGCGCTGCGACTGACCGGCCTTGGCGCGTACGTTCTCGACCTGGCCGTAGCGTACCGGCCGCCGGCGGACGCGGCACCGATCCGTACTTTGAAGATCTTGCCCCAACCTCGACGTGGTCGCCGTTGGCGAGCCGAGCTCGGCCGACCGCCTGGTCCTTGACGCCTACGCGAAACGGACCGCCGAGCGGGTTTGGACGCTCAGCCTGGACACGCTGCTCGCCGCCGTGGCGGCCGGTCGCCCCGTCGACCAGCTCCGGGACTTCCTTGGTGGTCGAATGGCGCAGCCGGAGCTGCCCGCCACCCTGCTGGTGTTGCTCGACGACGTGACGGCTCGTGCCGGGCAACTTCGTGATCTGGGTCAGGTGCGCCTCATCGAATGTGGCCGATCAGGTATTGGCCGCACTGATCCGCCACGACCGTCGGCTCGGCCCGCTCTGCACGCCGATCGGTGAACGGCATCTCGCCGTCACTGCGGGACACGAACCTGCCTTCCGTCGGGCGCTGCACGCGCTGGGCTACGCCTTGCCCGTGTGACAAGCCGGAGCTGATGGGGCTGCCACTACCGATGCGGCGGTTTCGATACCCGGTCGTTTGCCCCGACCTACTGCTCGTCGTCGAGTCATGGGGCTGCCCGTCGGTCCGGTTGGTAGCGTCTGTGACTCGGTGTCGTCGAGTCGGGCAGAGGCCAGCCAATGGGAAAGAACAGCCGTGAACGGCACAAGGCCAAGCGGAAGGCCGCAGAGGCGGCTCAGCGTCGGAGGGCGGCGGGGACGCCCGGCCTCGATGACCCGATGGGCCTCTTCGGTGTGCCGGATGTCCCGTCCCAACATCAGGTCGCGGAACAGATCATCGAACAGGCGATCCACACCCAGCACCACGAAGAGACAGCCGAACTCGACCGCTGCCTCGCACTGCTGACCGCCGGCCCCGGCGGTGCTACCGGAATCCAAATCGTCAACCGGGCCTTGTTGGCCTTCCTGATCCGCGAGGTCGAGCACGCGTGGCGGCGCGGCTGGCAGCCGGCCGAGCTGGTACGGGTGGCCCGCCGGGAGTACACCCCGCGAAATGGCCGGCTCATGGTCGACGCCATCGCGGCGCAGATGCGTAGCTATGCCAAGGCGACCGTCGATCGGCGGTGGCAGTCGCAGTTGGCTGCCCTCGACGCGCGGGTGTGGTGGGAGCACGACGACCACTATGTGACTGTCTGGGGCGAACGACAGGGCCTCGATCGCGTCGGGGTGATCACCACCATGATCGAGACGCTTCATCTTCTCGCGACGCTTCCGCCGATCGAGCCGGTCGGCCCGATGCCGGGCACCGCCACGTCCGCCGCGGTGACACCGCCTGCCGACGTCGATCAGCGGATGCTGGATCGGGTCAGGGCATTGCTGGCAAAGGCGGAGTCTACTGACTTCCCGGAGGAGGCCGACGCGTTCACGGCGAAGGCACAGGAGCTGATGGCCCGTCATCGCATCGATCACGCCCTGCTCGTTGCCAGGACGGGCGAACGCGACCAGCCGGTGACCCGCCGGGTGAGCATCGACAATCCGTATGAGGCGCCGAAGACGTTGCTGCTGCAGGTCGTTGCAGAGGCCAACAGCTGTCGGGCGGTGTGGATGAAGCGGTTCGGCTTCACCACTATCGTCGGCTTCCCAGCCGATCTGGAGTCGACCGAACTGCTGTTCACCTCGCTGCTCGTGCAGGCGACGAAGGCGATGACGCAGGCCAAGCCGAGAACTGACAAGTACGGGCGCAACACAACCCGCTCGTTCCGGCAGTCATTTTTGACCGCGTACGCGTCGCGGATCGGTGAACGGCTCAGCGCCGCCACCGAGGGGGTCGACCGGGAGATGACCGCGTCGACGGACGCCGCCCAACTGCTGCCCGTGCTCGCTGCGCGTGACGACGCGGTGCGCGATGCCTTCGAGATGCAGTTTCCCCGGCTGACACAGCACACGGCGGCCATCAACAACCGGGAGGGCTGGGCGTCGGGCCGGGCCGCGGCCGACCGGGCCTCCTTGCATGGGCGGCAGGCGGTCCCACACGCTTGATTGGCTGCGGCGTCGAAGGCACGCATCGTGTCGTCGTCCTGCAACGCCATCCGGTTCTCGGTGGACGCGGTGGCGTCCCACAGCTGTGGTGACAGCGAGGAGCCGGTCGGCGAGGCCAGCCTGGTCGCACTGCACGGCTTGGTCGAGGGCGGTGGACTCCACACACAGCAGGTTCAGCTGCGGGCCTTGACTGGCTACCCGGCGCCGGTACCGGATTTCGCAGCGACTTGCGGGGTGTCCTTGAGCCCGCACAGGACGGCGGCGACCTGGGCGACGGCGGCGTGCGCGGCGTCGAAGAGGGCCAGTTTGCGCGGGAAGTTGTGGACGAGGCCCTGGTAGCGGGTGGAGACGACCGGGACGCCGGCGGACATCAGGCGGGCGGCGTAGCGCTCGCCCTCGTCGCGGAGCACGTCGAGTTCGGCGGTGATGACGATGGCGGGTGGGAGGCCGGTCGGGTCGGCGGCGGAGGGGTTGAGGTCGGGGTGGTCGCGGTCGGCGGGGGCGGGCGCGTACGCGTCCCAGAAGAAGCGCATCTCGTCCCGGTGCAGGCCGTACCCGTCGAGGTCGGGGTACGCCATCGCCGGGTCGGTGACCGGACAGATGAGGACCTGGGCGGCGAGCGGGGTGCCGGCGTCGCGGGCGCGCCGGGCGGCGACGGCGGCGATCTGGCCGCCCGCGGAGTCGCCGCCGATCGCGATGGGTGCCGGGGCGAAGCCGGGGCCGCCGACGCGGAGCCAGCCGAGGGCCCGCTCAACGTCCTCAATGGCCGCCGGGTGCGGGTGTTCGGGGGCGCGGCGGTAGTCCACGGCGAGGACGGCCCAGCCGGAGGCGGCGGCGAGGTGGCGGCAGAAGGCGTCGTGGGTGTCGAGGTCGCCCATCACCCAGCCGCCGCCGTGTGCCCAGACGAGCACCGGAACGCCGTCTGCGCCCGCGTACAGCCGGACCGGCACCCCGTCGGCGGTCAGGTCGGTGACCGGCCCGACGTCGGGGCCGCGGCCGGTCTCCGCCAGGGTGGCGTCGCGCATGCTCTGCCGTACGGCGGGCAGGTTCTCGAGGGTGAGCGGGGCGCGGGGCTGTACGCCGAGCGCGGCCCTCGCCTGGGGGTGAAGACGGTCCGGTTGCATCGGGACAGCCTATTCAGCCACCGCGGAAGTGCCACTAGCGTCAGGACCTATGACGGATCTGCTGCCGGCGCTGCCGGAGGACTGGGAGCGGTGCCTGGCCGTGGCGGCGCACCCGGACGACATCGAGTACGGCGCGGCGTCGGCGGTGGCCCGCTGGACCGCCCAGGGCAAGCGAGTCACGTACCTGCTGGCGACCCGGGGTGAGGCCGGCATCGACGGCATGCACCCGGACGAGGCCGGCCCGCTGCGGGAGGCGGAGGAGCGGGGCGGCGCCGCCGAGGTGGGGGTGGATGTGGTGGAGTTCCTCGACCACCGCGACGGGGTGGTCGAGGGCGGGTTGGCGCTGCGGCGGGACATCACGCGGGCGATCCGCCGGCACCGGCCGGAGGTCGTCGTGTCGGGCGCATTCACGGTCCGGATGGTCGGCGGCATCACGAACCAGGCGGACCACCGGGTCGTCGGGCTGGCGGCGCTGGACGCCGCCCGGGACGCGGGCAACCGGTGGGTCTTCCCCGAGCTTGCCGACGAGGGGCTGGAGCCGTGGGGCGGTGTGCGGTATGTGTGCTTCGCCGGCGCGGAGCGGCCCACGCATGGCGTGGACATTACCGGCGAGCCGCTGCTGCGGGGCATCGCCTCGTTGAACGCGCACGCGGAGTACATGCGGGGGCTCGGCGAGGAGAGCCCCGACGCGGCGCCGTTCCTCACCTGGGCGGCCCGAGCGGCCGGGGCTGCGCTAGGCGTCGACGCGGCGGTCCTGTTCGACGTGCACGTGCTGGCGATGGAGGGTCGGCCGCCCTGGGTTTCGTGACTCGGCGGGTCCTGACGCGGCGTCTTCCGCGGCCCGGGCGCGGCGCAGCACCCGGCGGCGGTAGAGCGGGTAGCCGACCGCGGTGAGCAGTTGCAGCGCGGGTGCGGGCACACCGAGCAGGAACCGGCCGAGCGCGAAGTCGGCGACCGGCACCGCCACCGCGGCCGCGAACAGCCACCAGGGCGTGGCGGGCAGCCGTCGGGGCGAGGCGCGCCAGGGTGTGCGCGGCCGCGGTTTGGTCACCGATATTAGGCAGTGATGCTACCGGTAGAGAGACTATGCATCTGCCCAAAAGGTAGGACTGTTTGATGCGGTGCTGGTACGGGCACTGTCACCGTCCGGGCACCAAACCGATCCGACGGACCGACTGTACCGGGCTAGCTACCAGTTGTAAGGTGCCCGCTAAGCCTTGAGACAGGCGAATACAAGAAGATCCCCCGGGGGGGCCACCCCGGGGGATCTTCCGTGGCTGCGGTACCCGGACGGTTCGCTAGATCTCGAACCGGCCAGCCTTGACATCGGTCAGGAACGCCGCGAAGGCGCTCCGGCTCACGACGTGTGCGCCCGCCTCCGGGGACTTGCTGTCCCGCACGGCCGTCACGCCCTCCAGGTTGGCCGCGACCTCCACGCAGCCGGTGTTGGCACCGTTGCTGCGGGTGGCCTTGCGCCACTTCGCTTGAGACAGGTCGGTCATGGTTCACTCCATGGTTGTCACCAGGTGTTTGAGGTACTCGGTCGTCGCGTCGGCGTCCAGTGCCGCCTCGCGGATCCGCTCGAACGTCGTCACATAGGCGTCCACCTGCCTCCGGTCGGTCACTTCCGCGATCGCGACGTCGTTCTCCAGGAACACCTGGCACGGTTCGTCGCCGGCGAAGTCGAAGACGCTGATCAGGCTGCTCATGCCCGGATGCGGGCCGTCGGCGAAGCGCAGCAGGCGCAGCTCGACGCCCGGGCGCCGGGCCACGTCCACCAGGTACTCCACCTGCTCACGGCGCTCGGCGCGCACGCCCCAGCGGTACAGCAGGGCCGCCTCGGTGATCACCGCGACCAGTTCCGGCGCGGTGCCGTCCTCCCGGTTGAGGATCTCCTGGCGGCGCAGCCGCGCCTCCCGGGCCCGGCGCCGCCACGGCGTGGGCTGGCTGCCGACCCGCATCTGCGCCTCGATGTACGCGGGCGTCTGGAGCAGGCCGGGCAGGATCAGCGGCATGTAGAGGCGGATCCGGCGGGCGTCCGCCTCGAAGCCGGGGTACTCGCTGTCGGCGAACACGTCGCCGTACTCCCGCCACCAGGCGCGCTCACGGGCCACCACCGCCAGGTCGGCGAGTTCCGCGCGGTCCGCGTCGGACGCGTCGTAGAGGCGCAACAGGTCGCGGATGTCGCTCATCTCGGGGCGCTTCCACACGTTCGCCTCGAAGCGGCCGACCTTGCCCCGCCCCCAGCTCAGCTTGTCGCAGACCTGGTTGGCCGTGTAGCCATTGGCGACGCGCAGTTCGCCGAGGCGACGCGCGAGCCGACGCTTGGCAACTGTGGCGCCGTAGCCGTTGCGCACGCGGGCCCTCCTCCTCGACGGGGGGACGCGATCAGCATACCCGCACCAAATTGTGATTCACATGAATTGCGCGACCGCGCTGGCGATCACCCGGCCGCGTCGTCGAACTCGCCCTTGCGTGCGCCGTCCACAAAGCACTCCCACTCGTGCCGGTCGTAGACCAGTATCCGGCCGGACGGGTCGCCGGCGACACGCATCAGCACCCAGCGCTCGCCCAGCGCGTCAGCGAACGCCACCTCGATCGCGCCCGCCCCGGCGCCGTCCCCGGCGCACCGCCACGCCTGGGCGTCCGGAGCCAGACCGAGCGCCTCCACTGTGGGCTTACGCGCCACGCTCACAGAGCCACCCTTTCGTTCGCGACTGCGGTGCTTCCTCCGCGGCCACCAGCAACCACGCTCCGGGCGCTCCTCACGCTCACAGAGCCACCCTTTCGTTCGCGACTGCGGTGCTTCCTCCGCAGCCGCCAGCAACCACGCTCCGGGCGCTCCTCACGCTCACAGAGCCACCCTTTCGTTCGCGACTGCGGTGCTTCCTCCGCAGCCGCCAGCAACCACGCTCCGGGCGCTCCTCACGCTCACAGAGCCACCCTTTCGTTCGCGACTGCGGTGCTTCCTCCGCAGCCGCCAGCAACCACGCTCCGGGCGCTCCTCACGCTCACAGAGCCACCCTTTCGTTCGCGACTGCGGTGCTTCCTCCGCAGCCGCCAGCCGACGCGCTTCTCACGCTCATCGGGGCCCCTCCTCGGGCTTGCGGGCCACGCCGGCGTACATCCAGCGGGACGCGTCGTCGTCCGCCGCCGCCGGGTCCTCGGCGCCCCAGACGCCCACATAGGTCACGGCCGGCTCCGCGCCGGGGTAGGGCGGTACCACCTCGAGGCCGGCGAAGAACCGCTCCACCTGTTCCCGGCTGCGGGCGACCACCGGGGTCGGTGTCGCCTCATACACCTTCCGGGCCCCGGACACGATGCGGGGCGCCTGCCGGTCGCCGGTCGGGGCGGACAGGGCCAGAAAGGACCCGGGCGCCAGTGCCGCCATGTACCGGCGGACCAGCCCCCACGGATCGTCGTCGTCCGGGACGAACTGGAGGACGGAGACCAGCAGCAGACCGACCGGCCGGTCCAGGTCGATCAGGCCGCGGGTCCGCGGGTGGTCCAGCACGGCCGCGGGGTCGCACAGATCCGCGCCGACCACCGCGGCGCCGTCCACATCGGTCAGCAGCCGCTCGCCCCGCTCGACGACCCGGGGGTCGTTGTCCACATAGACCACGCGGCAGCCGGGGCCGGCCACCTCGTGCGTGTGCCGCTGCGTCGGCAGCCCGGCGCCGAGATCCAGGAACTGCCGGATGCCCCACTCGCCGGCCATCCGGCGCACCGCCCGCTGCTGGAAGCCCCGGTTGGCCCAGGCCACGCTCGCGGCCTCCGGCATCACCTGGCGAATACGCTCCGCAGCCGCCCGGTCCGCCGGGCTGTTCGCCCCGCCGCCCAGCAAATAGTCGTACATCCCCGCCGCGAACGGCCGGTCCGACGCCCCCGCGTCGCTCATCATCGGCTCCCAGACGTACGTGACCCTCCGTGAGGTTCGTTGGAGGCAGTTTGGGTACTGCGCGGGCGAAACGCAAACTTCTTACCCAGAGCAGTCAGTCCAGAGCAGACAGCACGGAAAGGAAGGCGACGCGAGGGATTGCGCGCCGCCAGAGCAGTTCCTAATCTGTGCTTCACAGATATGGAGTCGCAAAGGCGCGGTTGAATTTTCTTGGACGCGAGGTCTCCCCAGAAGGGACGTCCCGATGCCCGTTCCCACCGTCCACCCCGATCAGCGCGACCCGGCCCTCGTGGCGCCCACGGACAGCTACTCCCCGCGGGAGCGCGTCTGGGTCTTCCGGCACGGCCGCTGGCGCCCGGGGCTGGTGGAGGTCAGCTCACCCCGCGCCGCCACGGTCACGTACCAGCCGGCGGGCGCGCGGGGCACCGGAGTGGACACCGTGACCGCGCTGTACGTGCTGCCCCGCGCGGATCCGGAGCCGACGTTCGACCCGATCGCGCACCCTGATCCGGCGGCTGGCGGGCTCCTCAGGTCGACAGTTCGCGTTCCAGGGGCGTGCGGAATCGGGGCGTGATGACCGCCCCGGCCAGCCATTCGGTGCGGCGCCCGGCCGCCTCGTCGAGCGCTGCGCGGGTCCGCGCCGACACCTGCTCCAGCAGGCGGTACACGACCCGCCCGTCCGGGCGCTGACCCCAGCCGCCGACGACCCGCCCGTCGCACCAGACGGTCGGTCCGGCGTTGCCGGTGCGGTCGAACAGCGCCGGCCCGTGCGGGCCGAGGAACCACTCCCGGGCCGCCCAGCCCATCACGGTCGGGTCCAGCGCCGGCAGCAGCGCCACCCACGGCTCCGGCTCCGGTACCGGCTCCGCGTCTTCCGCGAGCAGCACGCCGGGCTGCCCGTCCAGGTCCACCGCCACGGTCTCGAGGCCGGCGAGGGCCGCCCGGGTGGCCGTCATCGTCCAGCTGGTCCACCACTTGAGGTCCGCGACGGTGGCCGGCCCGTACGCGGCGAGCCACCGGCGGGCCAGGTCGGTGCGGGCCGCGGCGGCGGCCGGTGCCGGCAGTTCGGGCGGCAGCCACCGCTCGGCCGGCGACCAGTGGTACCGGGTGGAGATCCACGTCCCGCCCGGGCGGCCGCGGACGATGCGCCCGCGGGCCGACAGGCCGAACAGCACCCGGCCGGTGACGTTCGTGACCGCCTGGTAGCTCTTGCCCTCCGCCATCACCAGTTGGCTGCGCAGCCGCGGCTCGTCCTCGGCGAGTTGGGCGGCGGTCGCCGTGCCGCGCTTGACCAGCGCGGCCACGGTCGCCTCCTCGACCTCGGCCAGCCATGCCTCGTCGCCGACCCCGCAGCGCGCCAGGTCCTGAAGCAGCCGGCGCCGTTCCACCGCGGCGATCGCGTCCGTGCAGGCCGCCTGCACCACCGGCGCCAACTCGACCGGGACCACGAACATGGTGCGGCGCATGCCGAGCATCCGGATCAGCATGCGGCGCTCGTACAGCGCCTCCTCGACGGCGGCGACCGGCGGCTCGCGCAGGCGGGCGGCGGCCGAGAGGAACACCGTCGCGGGGTCGGTGGCGTGCAGGGCCACCAGCGCCCGGGCGACCGCCACCGGCTCGGGGGCGTGGGCGCCCGGCGCCAGCCGGTGCCGGACGGCCAGGCGGGCTCGCCGCTCGGCCACCGTCACCCTGCGCACCACCCGGACAGTCTGCCACCCGGGTCCGGCGGGTTCCGGTGTCAGCGTCACGGCCCATGATTCTTGCCTCGCAGCAAGCATTCCGCCGAGGGGGCCCCGCCCGCACCGGGTAACCCGTCCGGGCCGGCGCTCTGGCGATTTTCCGCATCCAACGCCGGAACGGACACTCGGGCACGTTTAGCTTCCGCCGCCACCGGTACTCGCCGGTATGCGCGCGCTCCCGACCGCGTTCGCGCGGGCGCTGTCCCGCCCGGACCGCATCGACGCCATCGCCCGGGACCTCCACCGCCGGGTGGACGGCCGGTACCCGCCGCCGAGCGGGGTCGATCGGACGCTCACCGCGCCGCGCGCCGGCACGGTCCTGCGGCTGGACGCGGACGGGCTGGTCGACGCCGCCACGCGCGCGGACTGCATGCTCGAACTGGTCCCCGCGATCGGTGAGCCGGTCGGGCGGGGCGCGCCGCTGCTGCGCGTGCACGGCTGCCCCGAGCGGCTGCCCGGGCGGCACCTGCCGCTGCTGGTCGAGATCGGGCCGGCGGCCGCCGACCCCGCGCCGGCCTTCGCCCGGCTGGCCGGGATCGCCGAGGACGCGGTGCGGGACCGGGACCTGGGCAGCGCCGAGCGCGCGGTCGACCGCCTGCACGAGGCGCTGCGCCGGCTCGCCGCGCGGCCGATGCCGGCCGGCCGGCACTACGACGCGGAGGGCGGGCTGCGGCTGATCCTGCGGGGCCCGACCTGGGACGGGTACCTGCGGCTGGCACTCGACCCGGTGATCGCGGCGGGCGCCGCGACGCCCCGGGTGGCCCACCGGCTGCGGGCGGCGCTGACCGACCTGATGGCCGCCGCGCCGTCCGACCGGCGGCCGCCGCTGCGCCGCCGTCTCGACGCGCTGGGCGGCCGCCCGGCCTACCGGATCCCCACCGAGATCGCCGCCGCCCTCGTCACCGGCGCGTAGCGGCTACTTCCAGGTGTCGTACCGGTAGAGGTCGTACCTGGCCATCAGCGCCTTGCACTTGACGTCGTACTGCGGGTCGGTGGCGTAGCCGGCCTTCCAGATCGCCACCAGGAACCGGTCGGCGTCCTTCGTGTACGCGAACGCCCCGGCGTACCGCTTGTTGGTGCGCAGGAAGTACCCGTGGTCCCGGTACGAGTCGGCCATCGACGCGTACACCCGGAAGCTGGCCTCGGTGGTGAAGCACTTGCCGGCCTGGTCGCATTCGGTGGTCCGGTAGGTGTGGCAGCCCTTGGCGATGCCGCCGGGCGTGCCGAAGCACTTGATGCCGAAGTAGTTCCGGTCGTAGTAGGCGAGGGCGCTGCGCCCCCAGCCCGACTCGAGGATCGCCTGCGCGATCGTCACCGACGCGGGCACCCCGTACTCGCGCCAGCCGCGCTGGGCGCCGGCCACCGAGGCGGCGATGAACTGCTCGTTGGTCATCGTGGTGGTGGGCACCGGCGCGCTGGCGGCGCACCACGGCAGGCCGGTCGCCCGGACGTAGGCGTGGGAGATGTAGCGGCCGTCGGCCAGCCTGTCCCACTGGGTCGTGGCGCCCAGCGGCCCGTAGATGTACTGCCCGCTCGCCGCGCAGGCCAGGGTGAGCCGGCTGCCCGCCGCCGCCTGGCCCTTGATCGCCGCCGACGTGGACGGCGCCGCCCGCAGGTTCACCGGGCCCGAGCCGGCGACCGTGCCGGTGACCGTCGTCGGCGCCGGCGCCGTGGCGCACTTGGCGCTTTTCTCGCCGCCCACCACGTACGCGTGGGAGATGTACCGGCCGCTGGTCAGCCTGTCCCACTGGTTGGTGCGCCGGACGCTGCCCTCGATGGTCGGCCCGGTGGTCCAGCAG
Source organism: Rhizomonospora bruguierae (assembly GCF_018397995.1). Classification (GTDB taxonomy): domain Bacteria; phylum Actinomycetota; class Actinomycetes; order Mycobacteriales; family Micromonosporaceae; genus Rhizomonospora; species Rhizomonospora bruguierae. Next base: position 1,753 of record NZ_BBQH01000062.1, on the reverse strand, counting down.
GCGATGGCGACCTTCGCCCGGTTCTTCAGCGTCCCGGTGACCGCGGACGCGGTGGTCGGCTTGCTGCGCACGTTGAGCCCGCCGCTGCCGACCTTCACGGTGGCGCTCACCGTGGCCGCCTCCGCCGCCAGGGGCACGGCCACGACGCCGCCCAGCGCGAACGCGAGTACCAACGTGCCCTGCCGCAACCGGCGTACGACGCCTCGCATGTTGAAGCCCCCAGGATCGGTGAGGCTTCAACGTCACGAGCGACGGTGGCGTGTCCTGGATCATCTCGGTTGCGGGCGGGTTGCTAGTGGCCGCCGCCCCGCCGGTGCTGCACCGCCCACAGCGCGGCCTCGGTGCGGGAGGACGTGCCGGTCTTGCGGAGCAGGTTGGACACGTGCACGCCGACCGTGCGGACCGAGATGCCCAGCGACCGGGCCACCTGTTTGTTGGACATGCCGGCCGTCAGGCAGTCCAGCACCTCCGCCTCGCGGGCGGTCAGGTCGGCGGCGGCGGTCAGCGAGCCGAGCAGGGCGGCGGCGCGATCGGCGAGCGGACCGGGCCAGCCCGCCAGCAGGGCGACGGCGCGCTCGGCGTGGGGGCGCGCCTCGGCCGCGCGGCCCAGCCCGAGCAGGCAGCGCGCGACCGTGAGGTGGGTGTCCGCGTCCAGCCAGGCGGCCACGGGGGCGCCGGTCAGCCCGGCCACCCCGGCCTCGACCGCGGCCTCCGGCTCGCCCTCGGCGGCGAGCAGCGCGCACCGCACCTGCGCGAGGCTCCGCTCCTCAGGGGACACGTCGGGGAGGCGTTCCGCGAGTACGGCGCGAACCGCCGCCGGCTCGGTACCCGCCGCGAGGGCCCAGCGGGCCGCCTCCAGCAGCCTGGCCGGCCGGCGCCGGTCGTACGCGACGGGCACCCGGGCCAGGTACACGGTCAGCGGCGCGCCCAGCGCCACCCGCAACAGCGCGGCGGCGGCCCACGCCGACGGCCGCTCCGACCGCTCCGCGGCCGCGTCCGCGCCGGCGGCGCCGTCCCCGGCGGCGGCCTCGTCCCCACCCGCGAGTGCCAGCAGCCCGGCGGCCGCGCAGAGGCGGGCACGCAGGTCCGGCTCGGCCTCCAGGGGTAGCCGGGCGGCGGCCAGTTCCCCGGCCCGCGTCGCGTCGCCGAGCCGCACCGCCAGGCGCATGCCCGCCAGGATGCAGCGCCCGGTGTCCCGCTCCAGCGCGTGCCGGGTGGTCGCGGCCACCGCCTCGTCGAACGCGAGCCAGGCCGGCGCCCGGTCCAGCAGCGGCAGGTACCGGTCCAGCAGGCAGCCCACCGCACGGGACAGCGTCGCCAGGTCGCGGCGCTCCGCGGCGGACCGTCGGGCGGCACGCAACAGGGCCAGGCCCGGTTCCACCGCGCCTTCGGCGGCGTACGCGGCGGCCAGGGTGACCGCGGCGGCGGCGTCCGTGGCCGGGTCCGCGGCGGCGGCGACCAGTTCCCGGGCGTGCCGGGCGGACTCCCCCGCCTCGACCACCCGGCCCTCGTCCAGGTGCGCCTCCGCCTCCGCCGCCCGCAACCGCGCCCACTCGGCCGCGTTCGCCGCCGCCCCGGCGGCCTCCAGTTCCCCTCGCGCGGCCGACAGCGCGGCGAGGCGCTCGGCGTGCCGGCCCAGTCGGCCGTGCGCGGTGGCGAGTTCGCGGTGCGCGGTGGCGCGCTCCAGCGGCGCGTCCGCCGGGGCCAGCGCCAGCCGGCGGGCGGCGTAGCGGGCCGCGTCGGCGTCCCGGCC
>NZ_BBQH01000061.1 GCF_018397995.1 Rhizomonospora bruguierae | reverse complement strand
CTCGCTCTACGTTACCCGACCGTTTCCGCCTTGTCAATCCGGTATATCCCGGTCCGATCGGAAACGAACGGATTGTCCCCTTCGAACGCGACAGACTACCGTCCGTCACGATCTTCGGGAGACTTGGCAGGCCGGCCGCCGAGGATTTCAACCCTCTGGCTCGCCCGGTTCCCTGCCGGTTTTTGCCACCTTACCCGGTCGTTCTCGCGGCTCCAAATCGGCCCCGCCTCGCCCGGCAACCCCAGCAGGCCCGGCCGATTCGTCCGGTCCCCCGCGGGGCAGAGAGAAACGTACGTGGTCGCCAGCCGGTCGTCAAACTCAGTGGCCATGGCCCCGGTCACACCGGGAGCGGCGCGTTCGGTCCGGCGACCCGGCGCGTCCCCGAAGCGGACGCCGGGCCACACCGCGGCAACCGGGGCGCGCGAGCTGCGCTCGCCAGCGAGCGCGGGTCTCGCGCGCTCGATCGCGCGTGCGCTGCGCCTGTACGCGCGCGGCTACGTCAGAGATCTTGGTTAGGATATGGGCGGAAAACGGCTGATCCGTACCAAGATCTGCGACTGGGTCCGGCGCGGGACCGTGCCGCGGCCAGGGCGAGCACGGACCGGGGCAACCCGAGGGTGGTTGGTCGGCGGAGAGAGAGCAGGCCACCGCGCAACCCCTGGTGTTTCCTATGCGGAAGCAGCAACGCGGCAAAGCGCTGCCTCCTCCACCACCAGCAGGGCCGGGTAAACGCCAGGCACGCCCGGCAACGACCGGCGGCCGCAACTGCCCGAGAATCAGACGACCTCGACCCCGGCGATGGTCCGCTTGCCACGGCGCAGGACGAGGAAGCGGCCGTGCAGCAGCGCCTCGGGCGACACCTCGGCGGCCGGGTCGGTGACCCGCTCGTTGTTCAGGTACGCCCCGCCCTCGGTGATCGTCCGGCGGGCCTCGTTGGCGCTGGCCACCACGCCGGCATCCCGCAGCAGCGTGGCCACCGGCGGCAGCGGGCCGCTGACCTGGAGCAGGCCGGCCTCGCTGAGCGCGGCGCGGAGCGTGGCGGGCTCGAGGTCGGTCAGCGACGCGCGGCCGAACAGCGCCTGGCTGGCCGCCTGCGCCTCGGTGCACTCGCGCTCGCCGTGCACCAGGGTGGTCAGCTCCTCCGCCAGGGTGCGCTGCGCGGTCCGGGCCGCCGGGCGGTCGGCGGTGGCCTTCTCCAGCGCCTCGATCTCCTCATGCGAGCGGAAGCTGAAGAACCGCAGGTAGCGGTCGACGTCCCGGTCGTCCGCGTTCAGCCAGAACTGGTAGAACGCGTACGGGCTGGTCAGCTGCGGGTCGAGCCAGACGGAGCCGCCCTCGGTCTTGCCGAACTTGGTGCCGTCCGACTTGGTGACCAGCGGCGTGGTCAACGCGTGCACCGGTCCGGCGCCGCGGCGGCGGACGTAGTCCACCCCGGCGGTGATGTTGCCCCACTGGTCGGAGCCGCCGAACTGGAGCGTGCAGCCGTGCCGGCGGTGCAGCTCGAAGTAGTCGTTGGCCTGGATCAGCTGGTAGCTGAACTCGGTGAAGCTGATGCCGCTGTCCAGCCGCGCCCGCACCACCTCGCGCGCGAGCATCCGGTTCACCGGGAAGTGCTTGCCGACGTCGCGCAGGAAGTCGACCACGGACATCGCACCGGTCCAGTCCAGGTTGTTGACCAGCGTGGCGGCGTTGTCGCCGGTGTAGGTCACGAACGGCGCGAGCTGGTCGTGGATGCGCTCCACCCAGCCGGCGACGACCTCCGGCGGGTTCATGACCCGCTCGCCGGCCTCCTTCGGGTCCCCGATCTGACCGGTGGCGCCGCCGACCAGCAGCAGCGGCCGGTGGCCCGCCTGCTGCAGGCGCCGCGCGGTGAGCACCTGCATCAGGTGGCCCACGTGCAGGCTGGCGGCGGTGGGGTCGAAGCCGACATAGAAGGTGACCGACCCGCCCCGCAGGTGGGCGCGCAGCTCGTCGAGGTCGGTGGAGTCGTGGATCAGGCCACGCCACATCAGGTCATCGATCAGCTCGGTCACCGCTCGATTCTCCCCCATGGCCGGTACGGTCCCGCACCCGGTTTCGGTTCCGCCAAGATGGAGCGTATGCGCGTTGTCATCGCCGGTGGACACGGGAAGATCGCCATGCGCCTGGAACGGCTGCTCGCCGCCCGGGGCGACGCGGTCACCGGGCTGATCCGCAACCCCATACAGGAGGACGACGTGCGGGCGACGGGCGCGATGCCGGTGGTCGCGGACCTGGAGGCCATCGACGCGGGGGCCCTGTCGTTCCTGCTGGCCGGCGCGGACGCGGTCGTGTTCGCCGCCGGAGCGGGGCCGGGCAGCGGCATCCCCCGCAAGGACACCGTCGACCGGGCCGCCGCGATCCTGCTCGCGGACGCGGCCGAGCGCGCCGGCATCCGCCGGTACCTGCTGGTCTCCTCGATGGGCGTGGGCGCACAGCCGCGCCCGGGCAGGGCCGGGGCGGACGAGGTGTTCGCCGCGTACCTGCGGGCGAAGACCGCCGCCGAGGAGGAGTTGCGCCCGCGCGACCTGGACCTGACGGTACTGCGCCCGGGTGCCCTGACCGACGAGCCCGGCACCGGGCGGGTGCGCCTGGCGTCGTGGGTGCCGCGGGGGCGGGTCAGCCGGGACGACGTGGCCGAGGTGCTGCGCGAACTGCTGGACACGCCGGCCAGCGCGGGGCTCACCCTCGAACTGGTGGCGGGCGACACGCCCATTCCCGCGGCGATCAACGCCACCTTCTCCTGAGCACGGCCCCGCCACCGGCCGCGGCGTCGCCGCCGGCGGCGCCCGCGCAGGCAAGCGCCAACCCCGGCAGTGCCCGCCCGCCGACACTCACCGCGGTAGCGCTCATCCCAGCAGCGCCCGCCCACCGGCACCCACCCGCGACAGCGCCCACCCCAGCAGCACCCGCCCACCGGCAGCCCCCAGCGTGCGGCGGCGCTTACGCGGGCAGTGCCTGGGCGAGGTCCGCGATGATGTCCGCCGGCTCCTCCAGGCCCACCGCGAGGCGCAGCAGCGCCGGTGAGATGCCGGCCGCCTCGATCTGCTCCGGGCTCTGGTGGGCGAAGATCAGCGAGGCGGGGTGGGTGATCAGGGTTTCGATGCCGCCGAAGCTCACCGCGGTGCGCGTGAGGCGGGCGGCGCGCAGGACGCCGGTCGCCGCCGCGAGGCCGTCGCGCAGTTCGAAGCTCAGGACGCCGCCGAAGCCGCGCATCTGCCGCCTCGCCAGGTCGTGCTGGGGGTGGTCGGGCAACCCCGGGTAGTGGACGGCCGACACGGCCGGGTGCTGCGCCAGGAATTCCGCGACCGCCTGCGCCGACGCGTTGTGGCGGGCCATGCGCAGCGGGAACGTGCGCAGCCCGCGGGCCAGCAGCCAGGCCTCGAACGGGTGGCAGACCGGGCCCTGCACGCGGGCCACCTCCCACGCCTCGGCGACCAGGTCGGCCCGGCCGGTGACCACGCCGGCGGTGACGTCGCTGTGCCCGTTCAGGTACTTGGTGGCGGACTGGACGACCAGGTCGACGCCCAGGTCCAGCGGGGTGGTGTTGTACGGCGTCGCGAACGTGTTGTCGGTGATCACGACGGCGCCGTGCCGGTGCGCGGCCTCGGCGACCGCGGCCAGGTCGGTGAGCGCGAGCAGCGGGTTGCTGGGCGTCTCCGTGTAGACCACCGCCGTTCCGGGGCCGATCGCCGCGGTCAGGGCCGCCGGGTCGGTCTGCTCCACGAGGGTGACGCGCACGCCGTACCGGGGCAGTTGCTCGGTCAGCAGGGTCAGCGCGCCGGTGTAGTGGGTGGTCTGCGCCACCACGTGGTCCCCGGCGCGCACCCGGGACAGCAGCGCCACCGTGACCGCCGCCATGCCGCTGCCCACCAGCAGGGCGGCCTCGGCGCCGTCCAGGTCCCGCAGCATCGCCTCCGCGAGCTTCGCGTTCGGTGACCCGTACCGCGTGTAGCAGGCGGACGGGGCGACGGCGGCCGCGATCTCGGCGGCGCGGGCGTCCCGCGGCAGTTCGTAGGTGCTGGCCTGGAAGATCGGCGGGGCGACGGAGGCGCCGGGCAGGGGCGCGTCGAGGGCCGGATGGATCAGATCGGTCATGCTGGCTCGGGTCATCCAGGCACGATAGGGCGCTGACCTGGCCCGCCATCGCCGCCTCGCCCACGCCGGCGGCACGGCGAGATGCAGAACACCGGGTGACCACCGTGGGCGCCGGGCCCGTCGGTGGCCGGGCCTAGACTGCCCCCGTGGACTTGGCCGGTGCGGAGCGGGTGGACGAGGCCGCGGCGGTGCTGCGGCGGGTGTTCGGGTACGACGCGTTCCGGGGCGGGCAGCGGCAGATCATCGATCACCTGATCGGCGGCGGCGACGCGCTCGTGCTGATGCCCACCGGCGGCGGCAAGTCGCTGTGCTACCAGATCCCGGCGCTGGTGCGCCCCGGCGTCGGGGTGGTCATCTCGCCGCTGATCGCCCTCATGCAGGACCAGGTGGACGCGCTGCGCGCGCTGGGTGTCCGGGCCGCGTTCGTGAACTCGACGCAGGATCTGGACACCCGGCGCCTGGTCGAGGCGGAGTTCCTGGCCGGCGAGTTGGACCTGCTCTACCTGGCGCCGGAGGCGCTCGCCTCGGTGGGCACCCTCCGGCTGCTGGAGCGGGGCAAGATCTCGCTGTTCGCCATCGACGAGGCTCACTGTGTGTCGCAGTGGGGCCACGACTTCCGCCCGGACTACCTGGCGCTGTCGATGCTGCACGAGCGCTGGCCGGAGGTGCCCCGGATCGCACTGACCGCGACCGCCACCTCGGCCACCCGCCGGGAGATCGCGACCCGGCTGCGGCTGGCCGAGGCGCGGCACTTCGTGGCCAGCTTCGACCGGCCCAACATCCAGTACCGGATCGTGTCGAAGAACGAGCCGCGCAGGCAACTGATGACTCTGCTGCGCACCGAGCACGCCGGGGAGGCCGGGATCGTGTACTGCCTGTCCCGGGCGTCCGTGGAGAAGACCGCCGAGTTCCTCACCGCGCAGGGCATCTCGGCGCTGCCGTACCACGCCGGCCTGGACGCCGCGACCCGCGTCACGAACCAGGCGCGCTTCCTGCGCGAGGACGGCGTGGTGATGGTCGCGACGATCGCGTTCGGCATGGGCATCGACAAGCCCGACGTGCGTTTCGTCGCCCACCTGGACCTGCCCAAGTCGGTGGAGGGGTACTACCAGGAGACCGGCCGGGCCGGGCGGGACGGGCTGCCGTCCACGGCCTGGCTGGCGTACGGGCTGCAGGACGTGGTGCAACAGCGCAAGCTGATCGACACGTCGGAGGGCGACGCCGCCCACCGCCGGTCGCTGGCCGGGCACCTGGACGCGATGCTGGCGCTGTGCGAGACGGTCGAGTGCCGGCGGGTGCAGATGCTCGCCTACTTCGGCGAGACCAGTTCGCCGTGCGGCAACTGCGACACCTGCCTGAACCCGCCCGAGTCCTGGGACGGCACGGTCGCCGCGCAGAAGCTGCTGTCCACCGTGTACCGGCTGCACCGGGAGCGGAACCAGAAGTTCGGCGCCGGCCAGTGCGTCGACATCCTGCTCGGGCGCCAGACCGAGAAGGTCCGCCAGTGGCGGCACGACGAGTTGACCGTCTTCGGCATCGGCGCGGAACTGCGCGAGGCCGAGTGGCGGGGGGTCATCCGGCAACTGCTCGCGCAGGGGCTGCTGGCCGTCGAGGGCGACTACGGCACGCTCGTGCTCACCGAGTCCAGCGGGGAGGTGCTGGGTCGCCGGCGGCAGGTCATGATGCGCCGCGAACCCGAGCGGAAGGCCGCGCCCCGGGCGGCGAAGGCCCGCCCGGCGGCCGCCGAACTGCCCGCGGCCGCGGCGCCGCTGTTCGAGCGGCTGCGCGCCTGGCGGGCGGCGATGGCCAAGGAGCAGGGCGTCCCCGCGTACGTCATCTTCCACGACGCGACGCTGCGGCAGATCGCCACCGAGGCGCCGACGACGCTGGCCCGGTTGGGCACGGTCAGCGGGGTCGGCGAGAGCAAGCTCGCCAAGTTCGGGGCCGCCATTCTCGAGGTCGTGTCGGCCGCCCACGCCGGCTGACGCGCGGAACCGCGCCGAGCCTACTTCGGCGCGCTACGCCGCTTCGGGACGTGGCGGCGGTAGGTGCTGACGGTCGGGTCGCCGGCGATCCAGAAGCGCCAGGGCAGGTCGTGGGCGCCGGTGACGCCGACCCGGGGGCCGGTGGCGATCTGGTCGGGCGCGACCGGCAGCGGCGGCGGCGCCAGGCGCACGGGGCTGCGCTCGTCCAGCAGGTAAAGGCCGTACGCGGAGCGGTCGATGCCGAGCGTCGCGCACAGGCGGGCCGGGCCCTTGGCGAGGTCGGCGTCGCGGCGGGCGGCCGGGCGGCGGGAGCGGGCGGTCTCCAGCCCGTCGAGGACGAGGCCGGCGCGGAGCAGGACCGCCGAGGCGGTGCCGGGAACGCCGGTCACGACGTTCATGCACCAGTGCATGCCGTACGTGAAGTAGACGTACGCGTAGCCGGCCGGGCCGAACATGACGGCGTTGCGGGCGGTGCGGCCGCGGTGGGCGTGGGAGGCGGGATCCTCGCCGGTCCCGGCGTACGCCTCGACCTCGGTGAGGCGCACGGACACGCCGCCGGCCGTCAGGACGCAGCCCAGCAACGATCGGGCGGCGTCCTGGACGGGACCGGACAGCGCGGCGGGCAGGGTCAGCGCGGCACCACCCGCTCCGAGGCCCACTCACGCCAGGCGACGAGCCGGTCGCCGGCGGCGGCGAGCTGGTCCGCGACCGGGCCGGGGCCGGTGGAGCCGGGGGTGGTGCGGGCGGCGAGGGCGGACCGGACCGACAGCACGTCGCGGACCTCGGGCGTCAGCGCCGGGGAGACCGCGAGCAGGTCGCCGTCGGTCAGCTCGTCGAGGGCGCAGTCCCGGGCCACGCAGAGCGCGACGAGCTGGCCGGTGATCTCGTGGGCGTCGCGGAACGGCACGCCGCGGCGGACCAGCCAGTCGGCGATCTCGGTGGCCAGGGTGTAGCCGCGGGGGGCGGCGGCGGCCAGCCGGTCCACCCGGACGGTCATCGTGGACACCATGCCGGCCAGGGCGGGCAGGACCAGTTCGAGGGTGTCCACCGCGTCGAAGGCCGGCTCCTTGTCCTCCTGCATGTCCCGGTCGTAGGACAGCGGCAGTCCCTTGAGCATGGTCAGCACGGTGACCAGCCCGCCGATGAGCCGGCCGGCCTTGCCGCGGGCCAGCTCGGCGATGTCCGCGTTCTTCTTCTGCGGCATGATCGACGACCCGGTGGCGAACGCGTCGTCCAGCTCGACCCAGCCGAACTCCTGGGTGGTCCAGAGCACCAGTTCCTCGCCGAGGCGGGACAGGTGCACCCCGATCAGCGCGGTGACGAACAGGAACTCGGCGACGAAGTCGCGGTCGGCGACCGCGTCCATCGAGTTGGGGGCGGCCGCCTCGAAGCCCAGTTCCTTGGCGACGCGGATCGGGTCCAGCGGCAGCGACGAGCCGGCCAGCGCACCGGCGCCGAGAGGGCTGACCGCGCAGCGCCGGTCCCAGTCGCGCAGCCGGTCCAGGTCCCGCAGCAGGGGCTGGACGTGCGCGAGGAGCTGGTGGCCGAAGGTGACCGGCTGGGCGTGCTGGAGGTGCGTCATCCCGGGCGCCGGGGTGTCGACGTGCCGGGCGGCCTGCTCGGTCAGCGCGTCGGCCAGCTCGACCAGCCGCCCGGCCACGCCGCGGGCGTGGTCGCGCAGGTACAGCCGCAGGTCGGTGGCGACCTGGTCGTTGCGGGACCGGCCGGCGCGCAGCTTGCCGCCGAGCGCGCCGAGCCGTTCCAGCAGGCCGCGTTCGAGCGCGGTGTGCACGTCCTCGTCGTCGACGGTGGGGCGGAACGACCCGGAGGCGCAGGCGGCCTCCAGGTCGTCCAGGGCGGCCAGCATCCGGCCCAGCTCGTCCGCGTCGAGCAGGCCGGCCCCGGCCAGCACGCGCGCGTGCGCCCGGGAGGCGGCCAGGTCGTACGGGGCGAGTCGCCAGTCGAACTGGACGCTGACCGACAGCCGGGCCAGGGCCTCCGCCGGGGAGCCGGCGAACCGGCCGCCCCACAGTCGGGTCGGGTTGTCGGTCTGTTCGGTCACGGCCGCCATTCTGCCCACCGTCTCGATCACTTGCCCAGGCGGGTGTCCCGGGCCGCCGCCATCCGGCTCGGCAACCCGAACAACTGCACGAAACCCTTGGCCAGCGACTGGTCGAACGTGTCACCCGTGTCGTAGGTGGCCATCCCGAAGTCGTACAGGCTGGCCTCGCTGCGTCGGCCCGTCACGGTCGCCCGCCCGCCGTGCAGCACCACCCGGACGTCGCCGCTGACGTGCTGCTGCGCGGAGTCGATGAACGCGTCCAGGGAGTCCTTCAGCGGGGAGAACCACAGGCCGTCGTAGACCAGTTCGGCCCAGCGCTGGTCCACGCCACGCTTGAACCGGGCCAGGTCCCGCTCCACGGTGACGTTCTCCAGTTCCTGGTGCGCGGCGATCAGCGCGATCGCGCCGGGCGCCTCGTACACCTCGCGGCTCTTGATGCCGACCAGCCGGTCCTCGACCATGTCGAGGCGGCCCACGCCCTGCGCCCCGGCGCGCCGGTTCAGCTCCAGGACCGCCTGGAGCGGGGTGACGGTCTCGCCGTCGACGGCCACCGGCACGCCGGCGTCGAAGGTGACGACGACCTCGTCGGGGTCGCGGGGGGCGGTGGGGTCCGCGGTGTAGCTGTAGAGATCCTCGATCGGGGCGTTCCAGATGTCCTCCAGGAACCCGGTCTCCACGGCCCGGCCCCACAGGTTCTGGTCGATCGAGTACGGGGACTTGGCGGTCACGTCGATCGGCAGGCCCTTGCCCTGGGCGTACTCGATGGCCTTGTCGCGGGTCCAGGCGAAGTCCCGGGCCGGGGCGATGACCTTCAGGTCGGGGGCGAGCGCGCCCAGGCCGATCTCGAAGCGGACCTGGTCGTTGCCCTTGCCGGTGCAGCCGTGCGAGACGATCGTGCCGCCGTGCTTGCGGGCCGCCGCGACCAGGTGCTTGACGATCAGCGGCCGGCTCAGCGCGGAGACCAGCGGGTACCGGTCCATGTAGAGGGCGTTGGCGCGCAGCGCGGGGACGCAGTACTCGGCGGCGAACTCCTCGCGGGCGTCCACCACCTCCGCCTCGACGGCGCCGCATTCGAGCGCCCGCTTGCGGATGACCTCCATGTCCTCGCCGCCCTGCCCGACGTCGAGGGCGACCGCGATCACCTCGGCGCCGGTCTGCTCGGCCAGGTACGGGATCGCGACGGACGTGTCCAGCCCGCCGGAGTAGGCCAGGACGACCCGCTCGCTCATTGTTCGGTACCCCTCTCTGCTGATCTCATCTTGTCGGCAGGCCCTTCCAATGGCTCTGCTTCGCGGCCGCCCCAGTCGGCCAGTCGCGCGGCCAGGGCGGCGCCGGTGAGCGGCTCGCGTGCCACGACGAGGATGGTGTCGTCGCCGGCGATGGTGCCGACGACCTCCGGCAGGCCCGAGCGGTCCAGCGCGCTGGCCAGGAACTGCGCCGCACCGGGTGGGGTGCGCAGCACGGCCAGGTTGCCGCTGGAGTCGGTGCCGGTGAGCAGTTCCCGGAGCAGGCGGACCAGCCGGGACGGCGCCTGCTGCGCCGGGCGCAGCGGGGGCCTGCCCTCCTCCGGGATGAGGTAGGTGGCCGGGCCGCCGTCGGTGCCGCGCACCTTGACCGCGCCCAACTCCTCCAGGTCCCGGGAGAGGGTGGCCTGGGTGACGGCGATGCCGTCGGTGCCGAGCAACTCGACCAGCTCGGTCTGCGAGCGGACCGACTTGTCCCGGATCAGCTCGGTGATGCGGGCGTGCCGGGCCGCCTTGGTCATGGGCGCGGTCACGTTCGCGCCTCCGGTCGTTCGGGGGGCACCGCACCGGACGCCTCCGCCAGCAGCCAGGCCATGATCGCCTTCTGCGCGTGCAGCCGGTTCTCGGCCTCGTCGAACACCGCGCTGCGGGTGCCGTCGAGCACGTCGTCGGTGATCTCCTCGCCGCGGTGCGCCGGCAGGCAGTGCAGCACGATCGCCTCCGGGTCGGCCGCCATGAGCAGCTCCTTGTTGACCTGGTACGGCCAGAACGGGGTGCGCCGGTCGCGCCCGTCGCCCTCGTGCCCCATCGACGTCCAGGTGTCCGTGGCGATCACGTGGGCGCCGTCCACCGCCTCGTACGGGTCCCGCAGGACCTGCACCGTGCCGCCGGTCCAGGCCGCGATCTCCTCGGCGCGCGAGACGACCGCGGCGGACGGGTCGAAGCCGGCCGGACCGGCGACCCGTACGCGCATGCCGGCGGTGGCACCGGCCAGCAGGTACGAGTGGGCCATGTTGTTGCCGGCGTCGCCCACGTACGCCAGTGCCCGCCCGGCGGTGCCGCCGCACCACTCCCGCACGGTCAGCAGGTCCGCCAGCAACTGGCAGGGGTGGAAGCCGTCGGTCAGCGCGTTGATCACCGGTACGGTGGCGCCGGAGGCGATCTCCGCGATCCGCTCGTCGCCGAAGGTGCGCAGCACGATCGCGGAGACGTACCGGGACAGCACCCGCCCGGTGTCGGCGAGCGTCTCGCCCCGGCCCAGGTGCGTGCCCTGGCTGTCCACCACGATCGGGTTGCCGCCCAGGTCGGCGACGCCCACGTCGAAGGAGAGCCGGGTGCGCAGGCTCGGCTTGTCGAACACCACCGCCACCGACCGCGGGCCGGCGAGGGGGCGGTGGGCGTACCGGTCGGCCTTCATCGCGGCGGCGAGATCGAGGACCTCCGCCTGCTCGGCCGGGCTCAGGTCGTCGTCCCGCAGGAAGTGCCGGATCATGCGGCCACCTCCCCCGCTGCCCGGTCGAGTGCCTGCTTGAGGGCCCGGACGAACGCGTCGGCCTGCTCGGTGGTGAGGATCAGCGGCGGCGCCAGCCGCAGCACGCCGGGCTGCACCGGGTTGACCAGGAAGCCGGCGTCCCGCAGCGCGGCGGCCAGGGAAGCCGACCGGGGTTCGGTCAGCTCGACGCCGAGCAGCAGCCCGGCGCCGCGCACGCCGGCGACCAGCGGACTGCCCAGCGCCTCGACGCCGCGCCGGATCCGCTCACCGACCCGCTTCACGTGGTCCAGCAGGCCCTCGTTGGCGATCGTGGAGATCACCGCGAGGGCGGCGGCGCAACTGACCGGGTTGCCGCCGAACGTGCTGCCGTGCAGGCCCGGGGTGAGCAGGTCGGCGGCGCGGCCGAAGGCGAGGCAGGCGCCGATCGGCAGGCCGCCGCCGAGCCCCTTGGCGAGCGTGATGACGTCCGGCTCGACGCCGTCGGCCTGGGAGGCGAACCAGTGGCCGGTGCGCCCGACGCCGGTCTGCACCTCGTCCAGGACCAGCAGCGTGCCGGCCGCGGCGGTGATCTCCCGGGCCGCGGCCAGGTACCCCGGCGGCGGGACGACCACGCCGTTCTCGCCCTGGATCGGCTCCAGGATCACCATGGCGGTCTGGTCGGTGACCGCCGCCGCGAGCGCGGCCGCGTCGCCGTAGGGGACGTGCGTCACCGGACCGGGCAGCGGCCGGAACGGCTGCGCCTTGGTGGGCTGGCCGGTCAGGGCGAGGGCGCCCATCGTGCGGCCGTGGAAGCCGCCCTCGGTGGCGACCGCGTGGGTGCGCCCGGTCAGCCGGGACAGCTTGAAGGCGGCCTCGTTGGCCTCGGCGCCGGAGTTGCCGAAGAACACCCGGCCCGGCCGCCCGGCCAGCGCCAGCAGCAGTTCGGCCAGCGCCACCGGCGGCTCGGCGACGAACAGGTTGGACACGTGCCCGAGGGTGCCGACCTGCCTGGTGACGGCGGCGACCACGGCCGGGTGGGCGTGGCCGAGCGCGTTCACCGCGATGCCGCCGAGCAGGTCCACGTAGGACTTGCCGGCCTCGTCCCAGACCACCGCGCCCTCGCCGCGCACCAGCGCCAGCGGGGGCGTCCCGTAGTTGTCCATCATGGAGTGTTGCCAGCGTTCGACGAGCCCGGTCATGCGGACGCTGTCCTCTCGTTCACGACCATGGTTCCGAACCCTTCCGAGGTGAAAACTTCCAGCAGCGTGGAGTGCGCGACGCGGCCGTCCACGACGTGCGCCGCGGGGACGCCGCCACGGACCGCGCGCAGGCACGCCTCCATCTTGGGCACCATCCCGGACTCCAGGGACGGCAACAACCACGCCAACTGGTCGGCGGTGACCTGCGAAACCAGGCTGTCCCGGTCCGGCCAGGCGGTGTAGAGGCCCGGCACGTCGGTGAGCACCACCAGCTTGCGGGCCCCCAGCGCGACCGCGAGCGCCGCCGCGGCGGTGTCCGCGTTCACGTTGTGCGGCACGCCGTCCGGGTCGGGGGCCACCGAGGAGATGACCGGGATCCGGCCGGCCCCGATCAGGTCCGCGACGGCGGAGACATCCACCTCGGCCACGTCGCCGACCCGGCCGACGTCGACCGGCTCACCGTTGACCGTCGCGCTGCGGCGCACCGCGGTGAACAGCTTCGCGTCCTCGCCGGACAGGCCCACCGCGAACGGGCCGTGCTCATTGATCAGGTTGACCAGTTCCCGGCCCACCTGGCCGACCAGGACCATCCGGACCACGTCCATCGCCTCGGGCGTGGTGACCCGCAGGCCGCCCCGGAACTCGCTGGCGATGCCCAGCCGCTTGAGCATCGACGAGATCTGCGGGCCGCCGCCGTGCACCACGACCGGCTTCAGCCCCGCGTACCGGAGGAAGACCATGTCCGCGGCGAAGGCGCTGCGCAGTTCCGGCTCGACCATGGCGTTGCCGCCGTACTTGACCACGACGGTGGCGCCGTGGAACCGGGCCAGCCACGGCAGCGCCTCGATCAGCGTGGCGGCCTTGGCCTGCGCCAGGGACTGGTCCCGGGTCAGCGCGGCCGTCACGACGAGTACGCCGAGTTCTCGTGCACGTACGCGTGCGACAGGTCCGTGGTCCGGATCGTGGCGGCGGCCGCACCGGCCCGCAGCGCGATCCGGATCGACACGTCCCGCCCCGACAGGTCCACCTTGGACCGGTCGTCCGCGGCGGCGCCGTCCCGGCAGATCGTCACGCCGTTGATGGTCACGTCGATCTCGTCCGGCTCGAACGCGGCGCTCGTGGTGCCCACCGCGGCGAGGATCCGCCCCCAGTTCGGGTCGTTGCCGAACAACGCCGTCTTGACCAGGTTGTTGCGGGCCACCGCGCGCCCCACCTCGACCGCGTCGTCCTCGCCGGCCGCGCCGGTCACCTCGATCGCGATGTGCTTGGTGGCGCCCTCCGCGTCCGCGATGAGCTGGCGGGCCAGGTCGTCGCAGGCGGCGGTGACCACCGCGGTCAGCTCCGCCAGACCCGGCTGGATGCCGGAGGCGCCGCTGGCCAGCAGCAGCACGGTGTCGTTGGTGGATAGGCAGCCGTCGACGTCGATCCGGTCGAAGGTGACCCGGCAGGCCGCGCGCAGCGCCACGTCCAGGGTCGCCGAGTCGGCGATCGCGTCGGTGGTCAGCACGCAGAGCATGGTCGCCAGGGCGGGGGCGAGCATGCCGGCGCCCTTGGCCATGCCGCCGACCGTCCAGCCGTCACCCCGCGCGGCGGCCACCTTCGGCACGGTGTCCGTCGTCATGATCGCCTCGGCGGCGTCCGCCCCGCCCTCCCGGGACAGCGCCCGGGCGGCGGCGCCGACGCCCGGCAGCAGCCGGTCCATCGGCAGCCGCTCCCCGATCAGGCCGGTCGAGCAGACGGCCACCTCGCCGGCGCCCAGCATCCGCCGCGGCGCGCGCAACGCCGCGGCCGTGTGCTCGGCGGTGGCGTGGGTGTCCTGGAAACCGGCCGGACCCGTGCACGCGTTGGCGCCGCCCGAGTTGAGCACCACCGCCCGCAGCACGCCGCCCTTGAGCACCTGCTGGCTCCACAGCACCGGCGCGGCCTTGACCCGGTTCGCGGTGAACACGCCGGCGGCGGTGGCGTCGGGCCCGTCGTTGACGACCAGGGCCACATCCTTCGCCCCGTTCGCCTTCACCCCGGCGGCCACCCCGGCCGCCCGAAAGCCCTTGGGAATCGTCACGCTCACAGAGTCGGCCTTTCGTTCACGACTGCGGTGCTTCCTCCGCGGCCACCGGCCGGCGCGCTCCGGGCGCTCCTCGCGCTCACAGAGTCGGCCTTTCGTTCACGACTGCGGTGCTTCCTCCGCGACCACCGGCCGGCGCGCTCCGGGCGCTCCTCGCGCTCACAGTGCCCGCCCTTCGTTCACGACTGCGGTGCTTCCTCCGCGACCACCGGCCGGCGCGCTCCGGGCGCTCCTCGCGCTCACAGTGCCCGCCCTTCGTTCACGACTGCGGTGCTTCCTCCGCGACCACCGGCCGGCGCCGCTCCGGGCGCTCCTCGCGCTCACAGAGCCCGCCCTTCGTTCACGGTGCGACTCCGTACGCGGACAGGCCCGTCGTCTCCGGCAGGCCGAGCATGATGTTGGCGCACTGGACCGCCTGGGCGGCCGCGCCGCGGCCCAGGTTGTCGATGGCGCTGACGACGATCACGCGACCGGAGTCGGCGTCGAGGGCGGCCTGCAGGTGCGCGGCGTTGGAGCCCAGGGTGGCCGCCGTGTGCGGCATGACCCCCTCGGGCAGCACCGTCACGAACGGGCTCGGGTCGTACGTGGCGATCAGGGCCTCGCGCACCGCGCCGAGCGAGACCGCGCCGGCCGGGCGGGCGGTGACCGTGGCCAGGATGCCCCGCGGCATCGGCGCCAGGATCGGGGTGAACGACAGCGAGCGCGCCCCGGTCGCCTGCTTGATCTCCGGGACGTGCTGGTGGGCGCCCACCTTGTACGGGGACAGGTCGCCCATCACCTCGCTGCCGAGCAGGTGGGCCTTGGCGGCCCGGCCGGCGCCGGAGGTGCCGGAGGCGGCGACCACCACCACGTCCTCGGGCTCGACCAGGCCGGCCGCGATCAGCGGCGCGAGCGCGAGGATCGTGGCGACCGCGTAGCAGCCGGTGTTGGCCACCCGCTCGGCGACGACGATCTTCTCGCGCTGGCCGGGCAGTTCGGGCAGCCCGTAGGTCCAGGCGCCGGCGTGCTGGCCGCCGTAGTACCGGCTCCACGCCGCCGCGGCGGTGAGCCGGTGGTCGGCGCCCAGGTCGACCACCTTCACGCCGGGCGGAAGCTGGGCGGCCAGGGCGGCGGACTGCCCGTGCGGGAGGGCCAGGAACACCAGGTCGGCGTCGCTGAGCACGGCGGGGCCGGTCTCGGCGAGCACCATGTCCAGCCCGGTGAGCTGCGGGTGCGCCGCGGCCAGCGGGGTGCCGGCCTGGCTGTGCGCGGTGGCCGCGACGAGGTCCAGTTCGGGGTGCCCGGCGATCAGGCGGACCAGCTCACCGCCGGCGTACCCGCTCGCCCCCGCGACCGCCACTCGCGTCCCCATCGGCCACCTCCCGCATCCGTATGCGGGAGACTGTATCAAGATACATAGGGGATGGGCAATCGCGTATCGGCCGCGTCACCGCACCCGGTCGCACGGGATGTCCACGTACCACCACGAGTGTGTGTACCGGTACGTGGCGATGGGTTCGGCGGCGCAGGCGGCGGTGGCCCGCTCGACGATCCTGTCCCAGCCCAGGCTCTCCGCCCGGGTGTTGCCGCCGCGCAGGTTCACCCCGGTCACGACGGCCAGCAGCACGGCGAGGGCGAGCACCGGGTACCGCGAATGCGCCGACACCAGCCCGAGGCGCCGGGCCCGGTGCGGCAGCGGCTCGCCCGCCGGGCGGGGTCGGAGCAGGGCGGCCAGGGTCACGTACACCAGCAGCGCGACCGGGATCACGTACCGGGGCTGCACGCTGCCCATGTTGCCGATCTCGACGGCGAACACCGCGACGCTCGCCACGGCGGCGGCCGCGGCGAGGGGCCAGTGCGGGCGGGTCAGCCCGAGCGCCGCCACCGCGACGGCGGCGGCGACGACCAGCCAGGCCACCACGATCAACCCGACGTGGACGGCGGGGGACGGCACCGCCAGCGGCACCGGGTTGCCCGAGGCGTCGACGCCGGGACCGCCGAGCCACCGCTCCCCGAGGACCGCCCGGGGCACCGCGCGGGAGACGTAGGAACCGGCCATCCACAGCGGGTCGAGCCGGCGCTCGCCGATGCCGTCCCGGGTGGTGGCGCCGGTTGCCAGGCCGGCGAACTGGAGCGTGGCACCGGCGGCGTAGCAGAGCGCCATCGCCCGGGTGGTCCAGTCCCGGATCAGCACCAGCCGGGCCAGCAGCAGCGGCAGCAGCGTGACCGCGAGGATGCTGCTGGCCACCACGAACCCGGCGAGCAGGACGGCGGCGACCTTGCCGCCGCGGGTCGCGGGTCGCCACAGGAACACCCAGAACAGCGCGTACAACGCGGGGAACTGGAGGGTGGCCACGTCGTTGTCGGCCTGGGTGTGCGCCAGCGGGACGGCCACCACCGGGGCGGCGACCAGCAGGCGCAGCCACCACTGGGGCAGGAACGGCCGGCTCGCGACGAACGCCGTCGCCGCGAACGAGGCGAGCACCGCCGCGGCGAGCAGGCTCAGCACCGGCGCCGACCAGCGGACGCCGAACAGCACCGCCACCTCGGCCAGCAGGCGCGGGCCGAGGTGGTAGTAGCCGTTGAACGGGGTGAGCAGGGGTCCCGGCAGCGCCTCGGCGAACGCGCCGCTGAGGAACCGCTTGCCGTCCTCGATCCAGGTCGAGTTCAGCGCGCCCGGCCCGCCGGTGCGGGCGAGGCTGACCGCGATGCCGGCGAGCACCGCCAGCGCGCCGAGCCAGCGGGCGCGCCGGCTCGGCCTGGGCGGTGGGCCGGCCGGGTAGAGGGGCCGCCCGGCCGCCTCCGCCTCGACCGGCGCGGCTAGAGCCGTCCGTCCCGGACGGCTTGGGTGACCCATGGGATGACCTCGTCGAGCATCTCGTCGAGGGTGGTGGTGGCTTCGAAACCGAGCACCTCACGG
>NZ_BBQH01000060.1 GCF_018397995.1 Rhizomonospora bruguierae | reverse complement strand
GTGCTGAGCGTGGCCCGGGCGGCGGCGGAGGCGGCCGAGCGGGCGGTCGCGACCGGCGCCGCCGGTCTGTGGGCGGTGGCGCGGGCGGCCGCCGAGGGTGCCGCGGCCGCGCTGGCCCGCACGCCGGAGCAGTTGCCCGCGCTGGCCCGCGCCGGTGTGGTCGACGCCGGCGGCCGGGGGCTCGTGGTGCTGCTGGAGGCCCTGGTCGCGGTCGTCGCCGAAGACGAGCACGCCGCCGGTGAGGAGCGCCCCGCCGGCGAGAAGCACGCCGAGGGTGCGGAACGCGCCGCGGGTGCGGAGGGCGCCACCGGCGAGAAGCGCGCCGCGGGTGTGGAACACGCCGGGGGCGAAGAGCGTGCCACCCACGATCGGGGCGTCGAGGCGCCCGGCGCGGTGGATCCGTCGCCGCACACGTTCCACTCCGGCGCGGGGCCCGGCCGGTTCGGGTACGAGGTGCAGTACCTGCTGGAGGCGGACGGCGCGGCCGTGGCGCGGCTCAGGGCGGCGCTGGCGGGGCTGGGGGATTCGCTGGTCGTGGTCGGCGACGGCGGTGAGCCGCCCACCTGGCACGTGCACGTCCACGTGGACGACGTGGGCGCGGCGATCGAGGCCGGGGTGGCCGCCGGCCGGCCGTACCACATCTCGGTGACCCGTTTCGCGGACCAGATCGCCGAACGGGAGCGTGAACGCGAGCATGACCGGGAGCGCGAACGGGAACGCCACCGGGTGCGCCCGGAGCGGGGCGCCGTCGTGGTGGCGGCGGGCGAAGGGCTGGCCGCCCTGTTCGAGGGGGAGGGTGCGGCGGTGGTGCGGGGTAACCCGTCCCCGGCGGAGATCCTCGACGCGGTCCGCGCCACCGGGGCCGCGGCGGTGGTGGTCCTGCCGAACGACAAGGACGCCCGGGTGGTGGCCGCGGTGGCGGCCCGCGAAGCGCAGGCGACCGGCGTGCGGGTGAGCGTGGTGCCCACCAGCAGCCCGGTGCAGGCGCTCGCCGCGCTGGCCGTGCGGGACCTGGGGCGCCCGTTCGAGGACGATGTGATCGCGATGGCCGAGGCGGCCGGCGCGTGCCGGTCCGCGGAGGTGACGGTGGCGGCCCGGGAGGCGCTGACCGTGGCGGGCCGGTGCCGCCCGGGCGACGTGCTGGGCCTGGTGGAGGGCGAGGTGTACCTGATCGGCGAGCGGGTGGAGCCGGTGTGCCGCGACCTGCTGGATCGGTTGCTCGGCGGCGGCGGCGAACTGGTCACGCTGCTCACCGGCGCGGACGCCCCGGCCGGGCTGGCCGAGGCGCTGACCGCGCACCTGGCGAGCCGGTGGCCGTTCGTGGAGGTGCAGCACTACGCGGGCGGCCAGCCGCACTACCCGCTCCTCGTGGGGGTCGAATGACGAGCACAGCGCCGAGCCGGGGTGCCGAAATGAAGATCACGGTCGACACCCCGCTGAAGACCCCGCTGGGGGACAAGGCGGCCAGGTCGCTCGCCGATCACCTCGACCTGCACACCGCGGGCGACCTGATCTATCACTTTCCGCGCCGGTACGACGAGCGCGGGCAGCACACCGACATCCGGTCGCTGGCGGTGGGCGAGCAGGTGACCGTGCTGGCGCAGGTCC
The DNA here is from genome assembly GCF_018397995.1 of Rhizomonospora bruguierae. Lineage (GTDB taxonomy): Bacteria > Actinomycetota > Actinomycetes > Mycobacteriales > Micromonosporaceae > Rhizomonospora > Rhizomonospora bruguierae. The sequence continues at coordinate 16,310 of NZ_BBQH01000060.1, read as the reverse complement.
GGGCCACGAACGTGAAGCCGATGCGGGCCCGGCAGGACAAGATGCTGGAGGTCACCGTCGAGGACGGGGCCGGCGGCCTGCTCCTGCTGACCTTCTTCGGCCGGCGCCAGATCTGGCGGGAGCGCGACCTGCGCCCTGGGCGGTGGGGGCTGTTCGCCGGCAAGGTCACCGAGTTCCGGGGCCGGCGCCAGCTCAACTCGCCCGAGTACCAGTTGCTGGCCGGCGAGGACGACGCCGCCGGCGAGGTGGAGGAGTTCGCGGGGGCGCTGATCCCGGTGTACCCGGCCGCGGCCGCCGTGCCCACCTGGGTGATCGCCCGCTGCGTCCGGCTGGTGCTGGACACCCTGGAGCCGCCGGAGGACCCGCTGCCGGCCGCGGTGCGGGCCGAGCGGAACCTGGCGCCCCTGGGGGCCGCGCTGCGGGAGGTCCACCGCCCGTCGTCCCGGGGGGCCCTGATGTCCGCCCGGCGCCGCCTGAAGTGGGACGAGGCGTTCGCGGTGCAGCTCACGCTGGTGCAGCGCAAGGCCCGGTCGGCGTCCTGGCCGGCCAGTCCCCGTCCCCGGCGGGAGGACGGCCTGCTGGGCGCGTTCGACCGGACGCTGCCGTTCGAGCTGACCCGGGGGCAGCGCGCCGTCGGGGAGGAGATCGCGGTGGACCTGGCGTCCCCGCACCCGATGCACCGGCTGTTGCAGGGCGAGGTCGGCTCGGGCAAGACCCTGGTCGCCGCGCGGGCGATGCTCCAGGTGGTCGACTCCGGCGGCCAGGCGGCGATGCTGGCCCCCACCGAGGTGCTCGCCGCGCAGCACTACCGGAACCTCTGCGACCTGCTGGGCCCGCTCGGCCGGGCGGGCGAGTTGGATTCCGCGCCGGAGGCGACCGGGGTGGCGCTGGTCACCGGCTCGCTCGGCGTGGCGGCCCGCCGGTCGGTGCTGGCCCGGGTGGCCTCCGGCGAGGCGGGCGTCGTGGTGGGTACGCACGCCCTGCTGTCCGAGGGTGTCGACTTCGCCGATCTGGGCCTGGTGGTGGTGGACGAGCAGCACCGGTTCGGCGTGGAGCAGCGGGACGCGTTGCGGGCCAAGGCCGCCCAGCCGCCGCACGTGCTGGTGATGACCGCGACGCCGATCCCGCGCACGGTGGCGATGACCGTGTTCGGCGACCTGGAAACGTCCACACTGGTCGAACTGCCGCGCGGGCGCTCACCGATCGCCTCGCACGTGGTCCCGGCCATGGAGAAGCCGGCGTACCTGGACCGGGCGTGGCGCCGGGTCCGGGAGGAGGTCGCCGCGGGGCACCAGGCGTACGTGGTGTGCCCCCGCATCGGCGCCGTCGAGTCCGAAGAGGACGCGCCGCCGGCGGAGCGCGCCGAGAGCGCCCGCCGCCCGCCGCTGGCCGTGCTCGACGTGGCGCCCCTGCTGACCGAGGGTCCCCTGCACGGGCTGCGGATCGGGGTGCTGCACGGCCGGCTCCCGGCCGACGAGAAGGACACGGTGATGCGCCGGTTCGGCGCCGGTGAACTGGATGTGCTGGTCGCCACCACCGTCATCGAGGTCGGCGTGGACGTCCCGAACGCCACCGTCATGATCGTCATGGACGCGGACCGGTTCGGTGTCTCGCAACTGCACCAGTTGCGGGGGCGGGTCGGCCGGGGCAGCGCGCCCGGGCTGTGCCTGCTGGTCACAGAGGCGACCGAGGCGACGCCGGCCCGGGTCCGGCTGGACGCGGTGGCGTCCACAACGGACGGCTTCCGGCTTGCCGAACTGGACCTGGAGCAGCGCCGGGAGGGCGACGTGCTGGGCGCCGCCCAGTCCGGTCACCGGTCGCACCTGCGGCTGCTGTCCCTGCTCAGGGACGAGAAGCTGATCCAGGAGGCGCGGGCTGAGGCGGAGGCCCTGGTGGCGCAGGACCCGGAGCTGACCGGGCACCCCGCGCTGGCCGCCTCCGTCGCCGCCCTGGTGGACGAGGAGCGCGCCGAGTACCTGGGAAAGGGCTAGCGGCCCCGGCGCTGTCAGGTGCGGCGGAGGCGGCCGAGGGCGCGGCCGCCGCGCTGGCGTAGTCGGCGGGCGACGTGGCGCCAGTCCGCGATGACCAGCGTGAGCACGCGCTGCCGGCCGGCCGGCTCCAGCCACGCCATCGACCACAGTGGAGTCGCGATGGGTGAGCGCGCCACGAGGCGTCCGGTGGGGCCGGCGCCGGGCGCGTGCACGGGGACCCGCCGGTCGGGGGGTGCGTCGGCCGGGCCGATCGTGCACTGCCAGCGCCCGGGGGTGAGGCCGGCGCGGGCCAGTGCCCGCGCGTCCAGGTCGGCGCTGACCAGCACGCCGGGGGCTGCTCCGCCGGGCTGCTGGGTCGCCGGGACGGCCAGGATCGGGCCGCCGGCGCCCCGGGTCAGGTAGAGCGTGGGCTGCCCGGCCACCGGCCACCGGCACAGCACGGCCACGGTCAGGTGCCCGCCACGCCCCGGTCGCCAGGCGACGCCCTCGGGGGCCAGTTCCGCGCGCGGGCGTACCGCCTCACCGGCCTTGATGACGAGGGCGTTCGCCGTCAGCGAGATGTCCACCGGTACCCCGGCGGCGAGCGCCGCGCCGAGTTCGGGGTGCGCCTCGGCCGTACCCTCGTCGCCGATCGCCAGCATGGCCCGCCGCTCGCTTCCGCGCACCTTCGTGTGGGCGGTCCAGCGGCCGTCCGGGATCCGGGCGCCACCGTCCACGATGGCCAGATCCACGGTGGCCTCCGGGCCGTCCGGCCCCTGGTGGCCGGCCACCTCGTACTCCCGGCCCGCCGGCCCGGTCAGCACGACGGACCAGGCGAGCCCCGGCTCCCGCAGCGCGGGTACGGCCGGCCGCCACATCACGCGCAGCACGCCGGCCGGGGTGGCGGTGACCTCCGCGCGGCAGTGGTCCAGCGCCAGTTCGCCGGTGATGTCGTAGTACGAGTCGGGCATTCCGTACGCCGGCTCCCGGAAGTACGGGTAACCGGCGTATACCCGGTCGCCCTCGATGACCGGGGCGGCCCGGGTGCCGGACCGCGCGAAGTGCGCCAGCCGGAGCAGTTCGTCGGGGCGGCGCCGGCGGATCAGCGTGGCGCGGATCCGGTCCAGCCGGGGCATCGGCTCCAGCGCCTCGGGCGTCACGTACTCGTCCAGCAGGTCGGCGGCGAGCCCGATGTACCGTTCCCGGGCGTCCGCGGGCAGGTCCGGGAACCAGCGCCGGAACCAGTGCAGGATCTCCATGCTGACCCAGCGCCCCAGCAGGGCGTCCCGGTCCGGGCCGGGCTTGGTGTTCTCCGTGACGGTCCGCATCGCGTCGCCGACGATCCCGAAGAGCCGCTCCGGGTCCGGTTGCTGCCGGGTGAGGTGCTTGTGCCCGGAGCGCAGCACCAGGTAGTAGCAGTCGTAGTCGGCGACGACCGAGATCGTCTTTGCCAGGAAGTAGGCGGGCACCACCAGCGGCTGCTCCTCCGCGAGCCGGACGCCCTCGGCGAAGCGCAGCCCGTTGTCCACGATCAGTGACCGGCGGAACAGCTTCTGCGCGGTGAGGCTCCACACCGCCTGGGTGCTGAGCACGTCGCCGTTCTCCACCGAGCGGCGGAACGGGCGGGTGGGCGCGATCCGGCCCACACCCGCGATCCGGCCGAGCACGATGTCCGAGTCGTTGCGCCGCGCCATCGCGACCATCCGCTCGAACGCCTCGGGGCCGAGGTAGTCGTCCGGGTCGGCGAAGAACAGGTACTCGCCGGTGCTGGCGTCGATGCCCCGGTTGCGGGGGCCGCCCGGCGCGCCGGAATTGGCCTGGCGCAAGGCGTGGACGTTGGGGTGCCGGGCCGCCCACTCCGCCAGCAGTTCCCCGCTGCCGTCGGTGGACCCGTCGTCGACCGCGACGACCTCGATCGCGTCGAAGCCGATGGTCTGGGTCGCGATCGACCGAAGGCATTCGTCCAGGCAGTCCGCGGCGTTGTACACCGCGATGACGACGCTGATCACAGGGGGCGGGGGCACCACGGAACGATAGCGGCACGGCGTGTCGGACGCTGACCCGTCGGCGGGCGAAGGGCCGGCAACGACGGGAGCGCGCCGGCCGGTCTCCCGGTCGACGCGCTCCCGTGACGAGCGTGCGGGGTCAGATCAGGCGGTGAAGGTCACCCGACGCCGCCGCGCGATCACGAACAGCACCGCGCCCGCGGCCAGCAGGACCAGGGCCCCGCCCACCGCGACACTGATCTTCATGCCGGTCTTGGCCAGGCTGCCGCCCCCGCCACCGCAGTTGTCCGGCTTCTCCCAGGCCACCGTCTCGGGCTCGAAGTCCGGGGCGGAGACCACGACCTCCTTGGCCTTCTCGCCGCCGTACACGACCGACTTGGTCTCGCCGGGGGCCACGTCGAGGGTCTTCGCGACGCCCTCGGCCGGGGTGAAGGTGAAGGTCAGCGGGGTGCCGCCCTTCGGGTTGGTCACCTCGATGGTGAGCGTGTCACAGTCCGACTTGGACGCCAGCGACGGCACCTCGCAGTTCTCCGGGAGCGTCCACTTGACGGTCTCCTTGAGCTGCTTGCCGTCGACCAGGACCTTGATCTCCCCGGCGGACTTGGCCGGGACGGTGACCGTGGCGTCCTCGCCCGGCTTGACCGTGACCTTCTCGCTGAAGCCGGCCTTGCCGACGATCTCGAAGTCCGCGGCGGCGCGCGCCTTCTTGGAGTTCGTCACCGTCACGACGACGTCGCCGGAGCAGTCGGAGGTGGCGGTGAAGTCCGGCTTCGGGCTGTCCTTCTCACAGGTGCCGCGAAACTTGACCTTGCCGGTGACGGCCTTGCTCTCCTCGTACGTGTTCTCCCACTTCGAGCGGACGCTGAGCGAGGCGCTGGTCGTGCCGGCCGGCACCTTCTGGGTGGCGGTGATCGGCTTGCCGACGGGGAGCGGGTAGCCGTCGCCCTCGGTGACCGCGATGCCCTCGAGCGCCGTGTCGGCCGGGGTGTGCGAGACCTCGACGAGGCGGAAGTTCTTGACGCCCGCCGGGGCGATGCTGTTGACCGTCCAGGTGACGACCCAGTCGCCGCTGGCCGTGTCGCAGACGGGAACCCCGACGACCTCGGAGTTGTGGGCACTGGCCGGCGCGGCGAAGGCGACGACGCCGGCGAGGCCGAGTGTGGCGGCGCCCGCGACCCCGAGGGCGCGGCGCAGCAGGGACTTGGAACGGTTCACGCGTACTCCTGAGTAGGGGGTAACCAGGCGTACGGCGTAGGGTGACCACCGCCGTCCCTACTGGACGGATGAACGACGGTGCACGACGCCTCCCCACGTCGTAGGCCGGCGGTCAGGCCGGCACGGCGCCCGACTTTAGTGATGTGTGTGCTTGCGTGGCCAAGTCCGTTGGCGCGGCGAGGGGCCGGTATATCGAATCGTTATTGATCGATAACCGAGAGTGTCCGTGCGACTACCATCAGGTGGTCGCGTAGCGTGGTCTCTCAATGACCAGGATCGTGGCGGGGACCCTCGGCGGGCGGCGGATCGCCGCGCCGCCGGGCGGCCGTACCCGCCCCACCTCCGACCGGGTGCGCGAGGCGCTGTTCAGCGCGCTCGACGCGATCACCGACCTGGCCGGCGCGCGCGTGGCCGATCTCTACGCCGGCTCCGGCGCGGTGGGCCTGGAGGCGCTGTCCCGGGGCGCCGACCACGTCCTGCTCGTGGAGAACGATTCACGGGCCGCGCGGGTCATCCGGCAGAACATCGCGGACCTGGGCGCCCGGGAGCGGGCCCGGCTCGTCACCGGCACGGTCGCCCAGGCGCTCGCCGCCGGCCCGGAGGACGGCCCGTACGACGTGATCTTCGCCGACCCGCCCTACGCGGTACCGGAGGGGGAGCTCACCGGGATGCTCGCCGCGCTGGTCGGCGGCGGCTGGCTGGGCCCGGAGGCGGTGGTGGTGCTGGAGCGATCGAGTCGTACACCGGGGCCCACCTGGGTGCCGGGCATCACCGGCCTGCGTAGTCGGCGATACGGGGAGACCTCGCTTTGGTACGGTCGCGGATCATGAGGCGCGCGGTGACTCCGGGCTCGTTCGACCCGGTGACCAAAGGGCACCTGGACATCATCGTCCGGTCCAGCCGGCTGTTCGACGAGGTCATCGTCGCGGTGCTGGTGAACCAGGCCAAGGCCGGGATGTTCAGCGTCGAGGAGCGGCTGGACATGCTGCGGGAGGTGACCGCCGAGTACCCGAATGTGCGGATCGAGTCGTTCCAGGGGCTGTTGGTCGACTTCTGCCGCACCCAGGGCGCCGGGGTGGTGGTCAAGGGCATCCGGGCGGTCAGCGACTTCGACTATGAGTTGCAGATGGCCCAGATGAACATCGGCCTGGCCGGGATCGAGACGCTGTTCATGCCCACCAACCCGCTCTACTCGTTCATCGCCTCCAGCCTCGTCAAGGAGGTCAGCAAGTGGGGCGGCGACGTGTCCGCGCACGTCCCCGACGTGGTGGCGCGGCGACTGGCGGCCCGTCGCCCACAGTGACGACCCGGTGCCGCCGACGGCGGGGCGGCGACGGGACTACGCAAGCGGGCCGCATGATGAGACAGTGGCGACCGCGAACATGGGGTGTCGGTCGAGGAACGAGGCAGAGGTGAGGCGCCGGTGGACCCGCTGGACCGCATCGACGAGATCATCGCCATCGTGGAGGCGGCGCGGTCGGTGCCCATGTCGCGCAACTGCATGGTCGACCGGGGCGAGTTGATCGGCGCCCTCGATGCGCTGCGCGCCGACCTGCCCGCCGAACTGCGCCGGGCGTCCGCGCTGCTGGACGAGCGGGACAAGATCCTGGACGCCGGCAAGCGGGAGGCCGACCGGATCATCAGCGAGGGCGAGGCGGAGCACGCCCGGCTGGTCTCGGTGAACGAGATCACCGTCTCGGCGGAGCACGAGGCGTCCCGGATCGTCGCGGAGGCGCGCAGCGAGGCCCAGCGGCTGCGCGAGGAAGTCGACGACTACGTCGACACCGCCCTGGCCAACTTCGAGCAGTTCCTCACCCGGGCGCTCGCCTCGATCGAGCGCGGCCGGGACAAGATGCACGCGCTGCGCGAGATCGGCACCTTCTCCGCGGAGGAGGCCGAGCGGCCGTTGCCCTTCTGAGGTGCCGGCCGGCGGTGGATCCGGGCTGAGCCGGGGCTGGTTCGACGCCCCCGGCCGGGCCCGGGTAAGCTGTCGTGTCGGCCCTAACCTGGCCGGAGTCTGTCATGCCTGATTACCTTGCGAATCGCCTCGACCCGCGGGCGCCGCTCGTCCTGGACATCCGGGACCTGCCGCGCCGCCCCGGCAGCATGCGCGCGATCGACCGGGTGGTGCCGGCGCCGGCGGACCTCGGTCTGGAGCTGATCGGCGTGCCGGAGGGCGCCGACCTGCGCCTCGACCTGAGGCTCGAGTCGGTCTCCGAGGGCGTGCTGGTCTCCGGCGCGGTGACCGCGCCGGTGACCGGGGAGTGCGGGCGCTGCCTGCGCGAGATCAGCGACACCCTGGCGGTGACGATCCAGGAGCTGTTCGCCTACGCGAACAGCACCACGGACGAGACCACCGAGGAGGACGAGGTCGGTCGGGTGCAGGGCGATCTGATCGACCTGGAGCCGACCGCGCGGGACGCGGTGGTGCTGGCACTGCCGACCAACCCCGTGTGCCGCGCGGACTGCCCGGGGCTGTGCCAGGAGTGCGGCACCGCCTGGGAGGATCTACCGGCTGACCACAGCCACCAGCAGAGCGACCCGCGCTGGGCCGCGCTGCAGAAGTTGACCAGGACTGAGGAGTAGCATCCGTGGCCGTTCCCAAGCGCAAGATGTCGCGCAGCAACACCCGGTCCCGCCGGGCGCAGTGGAAGACCACTGCCGTCGCGACCCAGCCCTGCCCGCAGTGCAAGTCCCCGAAGCTGCCGCACGCGGCGTGCTCGGTCTGCGGGACCTACAACGGCCGCCAGGTCATCGAGGTCTGATTCCGGTAGGCCCTTCGTGACGCGAAACGCGTCCGGAGCGCCCGCCCCACGGCGTGTCCCCGGTGCCCGGGTCGGCAACGGCCTGGGCACCGCGCGGATCGCCGTCGACCTCCTCGGCGGGGATGATGCACCCGCCGTCGTGGTTGACGGCGCTCTGCGCGCCTGCGGCGCGGATCCGGACCTCCAGTTGCTCCTCGTCGGACCCGAAGAGGTCGCCGACGGGGTGATCCTCGCGCTCCCGGCGGCGGACCGGGACCGGGTCGCCGTGCGCCCGGCCGCCGGCGCGGTCGGCATGGCGGACCCGCCCGTCACCGGTGTGCGGGTGGACACCACCGTGCGGGCCGCCGTGGCCGCGGTCGCCGCCGGCCACGCCGACGCGGTGGTCTCCGCGGGCGCCACCGGCGCCACCGTCACCGCCACCGTGCTGGAACTCGGGCGGATGCCGGGCATCCGCCGCCCGCCGCTGGCCGCCACGGTGCCGGCGCTGGCCGGCCCGGTCGTGCTGCTCGACGTCGGGGCGGCCGTCGAGGCCAACGCCGCCACGCTCACCAGTCACGCCGCCGTCGGCGCCGCGTACGCCCAGGTCGTGACCGGGTTGACCGCGCCACGGGTCGGGCTGCTGTCGGTCGGTACCGAGCACGGCAAGGGCGACCGGGCGCGGCGCGGCGCGGACGCCGTGCTGGCCGCCCGCCCGCTGCCGGGCACCGCGCGGTACGTCGGGCTCGTGGAGGGGTACGAGCCCAGCCTGGGTAGCCGCGCCGACGTTGTGGTGACCGACGGTTTCACCGGAAACGTCCTGCTCAAGGGCATTGAGGGCGCGTATGCGCTGGCCGGCGGTTCCAGCGCCGCCCCGCGCGCCGGCGCCCTGCTCGGCGTCAACGGCACCGTGGTGGTCTGCCACGGCGCCGGGGACGCCGCCGACCTGGCGGCCGGCATCCGGCTCGCCGCCCACCTGCACCGGGCGCGGGCCGCCAGCCGGCTCGCCGCCCTGGTCGCCGACCTCGGGGAGGTGTTCCGGTGAGCAAACGTCCACCGATCACGCAGTTGGAGGCCGCCTTCGGCGTGGCCTTCGACCAGGAGCTGCTTCAGCGGGCGCTGACCCACCGCTCGTACGCGTACGAGAACGGTGGCCTGCCCACGAACGAGCGGCTGGAGTTCCTCGGCGACTCGGTGCTCGGGGTGGTGATCACCGCCGCGCTGTTCCACAACCACCCGACGCTGCCCGAGGGGCAGCTCGCCAAGCTGCGGGCCAGCGTGGTCAACATGCGGGCGCTGGCCAGCGTGGCCCGCCAGTTGGGCCCGCGGGGGCTCGGCCCGTACCTGCTGCTCGGCAAGGGCGAGGAGGGTACCGGCGGCCGGGACAAGGCGAGCATCCTGGCGGACACGCTCGAGGCGCTGCTCGGCGCCGTCTACCTCCAGTACGGCCTGGACATCGCCGGGAAGGTGATCCACCACCTGTTCGACCCGCTGATGGCCGACGCGGCCCGGCGCGGCGCCGCCCTGGACTGGAAGACCAGCCTCCAGGAGCTGACGGCCGCCCTGGGCCTGGGCGTGCCCGAGTACCGGATCGACGAGGCCGGCCCGGACCACGCCAAGACGTTCACCGCCTGGGTGGTGGTGGCCGGCGAGCGGTACGGCGGCGTGGACGGGCACAGCAAGAAGGAGGCGGAGCAGCGGGCCGCCGAGGCCGCGTGGCGGGTGCTGTCCCAGGAGCCGGAGTCCGAGGCGGGGGACTCGGTGGTGGAGGCAGCGGCGGCGGACTCGGTGGTGGAGGCGACCGTCCAGCCGCGCGAGGACGCCGTCGAGCCGGCCGATCGGGCGGAGGCCGCGGGTGCCTGAGCTGCCCGAGGTCGAGACCGTCCGGCAGGGGCTGGCCAAGTGGGTGGCGGGGCGGCGGATCGCCGCCGTCGAGGTGCACCACCCGCGCGCGGTGCGCCGGCACCTGCTCGGCGGCACCCACTTCGCCGCGGCGCTCGCCGGCCGCCAGGTGACCGACGTCCGGCGCCGCGGCAAGTACCTGTGGCTGCCGCTGGACAGCGGCGACGCCGTCATCGGCCACCTCGGCATGTCCGGCCAGCTGCTCATGCAGCCGCTCGGCGCCCCGGACGAGACCCACCTGCGGATCCGCTTCCAGTTCGACGACGGCGGCCCCGAACTGCGCTTCGTCGACCAGCGCACGTTCGGTGGGCTGTCGCTCTCCGAGGGCGGGGCGGAGCTGCCGGCCGAGATCGCCCACATCGCCCGGGACCCGCTGGACCCCGAGTTCTCCGACGAGGCGTTCGTGGCGGCGCTGCGCCGCAAGCGGACCGAGGTCAAGCGGGCCCTGCTGGACCAGACCCTGATCTCCGGGGTGGGCAACATCTACGCCGACGAGGCGCTTTGGCGGGCGGGGCTGCACGGCGCCCGCCCGACCGAGGCGCTCACCGGGCCGGCGGCCCACCGGCTGCTGGCCCACGTCCGCGACGTGCTCGCCGAGGCGATCGTGGCGGGCGGTACCAGCTTCGACGCGCTGTACGTGAACGTGGACGGGGAGAGCGGCTACTTCGACCGGTCGCTGAACGCGTACGGGCGCGAGGGCGAGCCGTGCGACCGCTGCGGCGCCCCGATCCGGCGCGAGGCGTTCATGAACCGCTCGTCGTTCAGTTGCCCCCGCTGCCAGCCCCGCCCCCGGTCGGCGGCGGCCCCGGTGCGCCGCCTGCGGACGAGAGAGGCCGGTTAGCGGGCCGGCGCGGTGCGGGCGCGGGGCGTGCCATCACGCCGCACCGGGCGCGAACGGCAGCGCCAGCGTGGGCTCCTGCGCCCGACCGGGCGAGCGGATGCCCCGGTAGAGGTCGTCGTAGGCGTCGAGCATCCGGTCCATGGCGAAGTGCTCGACGGCGCGGCGGCGGGCGGCGGTGGCGAGTCGGTGCCGCAGGCGCGGGTCGAGCAGCAGGCCGGTACAGGCCGCAGCCAGGGCGTCCGGGTCCCCGGGCGGGACCACGAGCCCCGCCTCGCCGACCGTCTCGGCGACCGCGCCGACGTCCGCGCCGACCGTTGCCCGGCCGCACATCATCGCCTCGATCACCGGGTACGGCGCGCCCTCGGCCACGGTGCCGAGCACCGCGACGTGGCTGTCCGCGTACGCCTCGACGCTGGTGCGGACCGGCCCGGTGACCGTGACCGCGGCGCCCAGCCCGCGCCGGGCGATCAGGTCGTGGCAGCCCTCCGCGTACCCGCCCGGCCCCTCCTCGACCGGGTCGTACAGCCGCAGCCGTGCCCCCGGCACGCGCCCGCGTACCCGGGCGAACGCCTCGATCAGGGTGTGCAGGTCGCGGTCGGGCCCGATCCGGCCCACCCAGCCGACCGTGGGCGGGCCACCGGCCTCCGGCAGCGGCGGGTACGCGGCCGGGTCCAGCCCGTTCGGGACTATCGCGATCTTGGCGGGGTGTGCGCCGTGCCGCAGTTCCCAGCGCCGGTTGAACCGGCTCGCCGTGGCGATCGCGGCGGCCTCCGCGTAGCCCAGCCGGGACAGCGTCCGGTAGAACCGCAGCACCGCCGCCCGGACCGCGGGCGAGTCCGGGTCGCCGGCGGTCAGGTACCGCTCCCGCAGGTAGATGCCGTGCTCGGTGAGCAGGAACGGGGTGCCCGCGCGCCACTTGGCCGCCAGCGCGACCAGCAGGGGCAGCCCGGCGCCGACGGCGTGGCACAGGTCCACCTCCGGTGGCGGCGCGGCGAGCGGGCGGACCGCGTGGTCGAGCAGGACGGCGATGCGCTGCGCGTCCCGCGGGCTCAGTGGGGGCAGCGGGAACGTGAAGTCGCCGGTGTCCTCCGTGGACGCCGCGCCGGCCGCCCGCCACGCGTCCGTCAGGATCTCCGCCACCGGTACCCCGTGCAGGGGGTGCCCGGCCGGCGCCAGGTCGGCGAGTCGGCGCAGGCCGTCGCGGAACATCGCGGTGCCGCGTGGCCCGTCCCCGACCAGGCCCCGGCTGAGCAGCGTCGCCGCGGCGGCACCGGCGCGCCGGTGCCGGGCCCGGGACAGCCGCCCGCCGGGCGGGGTGGTGCTCGCGGTCACCGTCATGCTGCGTAGCGCGGCGACGTTGCCGGGTGTCCGGTACGCCGGGCCCGCGCCGCCCGGCGCCGTGCCGGTGACCGAGACCACCTCGTACTCGTGATGGGACAGTCCCGTGCAGAGCCGCTGGCACCAGGCGCCGACCCCGCTGCGGGCGTACGGGTAGGTCGCCTCGGTGAGTAACGCGATCCGCACCGTAACCTCCTCGGCGGCGAAGATCAGGAGCTGACTAGCCGGGCCAACGAACCAGCGGCGAAATAGGCACCGATTCACCCGATGTGCTGCTTTTATTCCCCCGAAAGGTCAGACTGCGCCGAACAGTTGGGTCCAGTAGAGGGTCCCATCGGCCGCGGCCGCGGCGGCGCGGCCGACGCCGATGGCCCTGGCGGTGCAGTTGAGGATGTTGGCCCGGTGCCCCTCGCTGTTCATCCAGCCGTCCATGACGGCCTCCGGCGTCCGGTACCCGGCCGCCACGTTCTCCCCGATCGCCTGGTCGTACCCGGCGGCCCGGGCCCGGTCCCACGGCGTGCTGCCGTCGCTGCCCGTGTGCGACATCGAGTCGTGGTCCGCCTGGTCCTGGCTGTGCGCCTGGGCGGCGGCGGTGAGCCTGGCGTCGACCGCGACCGGATCGCAGCCGGCCTGCTTCCGCTCCGCGTTGACCAGCGTGACCACCTGCGCCTGCGGTCCCTGCACGGCCGCATTGGCCCCGTTGCCGGCGCCCGATCGGGTGGTCGTCCGGGGCGGGGTCGCCGGGCTCGGCGTCGCGCCGGGCGCGGGCGTCGGCTTCGCGGTCTTCTTCGGGACCGGCGGCGTGGTGGGCGTCGGGGCCGGCCGGCGGTCCGCGGCCGGGGCCAGCGAGCCGAACACCGCCACGCCCGTGGGCGTCGGCTCGGCCGGCGCGGCGCCGCTGCTGGAGGAGGAGTCGCCGAAACTGGGCGGCAGCAGCACCGCGCCGACACCGAACACCGCCAGCAACGCGCCCACGAGGCCGGCGAGCCCGAGCACTCCGGGCAGCCGCCGTCCAGCCGGCCGCCGGTGAACACCGGGCTTGGTCATAGGGGCGACGCTAGGCCGGCGCCCCGGCGGGCGGCAACGCGCCTAAGCAAGACCTAAGACAGCGCTAAAGCGGCCCTGAGCAGCAACTCAACCGGGGCGCGGGGGTGTGGTACGCGTGACGCTGCCGCGCCGCAACTTGACGGAGAGCGGGCAAGGACGGAGTATGGAGGTGTCGCCAGTCGCGCCTGACCGTGCCCGTTGTGCATGCCTAGCAGCCCGTTGAGACGTTGGGCATGCCGAGGAGTCCCGGGGGTCGCGAATTGAACTGTGCGCGCGTTTGCCGGCCGACCGGCTGCGCTTGACAAGGAGACGATATGGCGAAGGCCCTCTACGGCCACGTCGGTGGTGCGCCCGATCGGCGCATGCTCGACGAGGTCACCAAGCTGCGTGCCAGGGTGCGGGAGCTGGAGTTCGAGGTCACCCGGCTGCGCGCCGAGAACGACCGGCTCGCGGCGGCCGCCCAGCGGGATGACCTGCTGCGGTTGCCGGAACCGGCGCTGACCTGACCCTTCCCGCCCCCACCATCCTGAATACGCACCGCATCCAGCGCGCCGACACGACCGTGGCGGCGCGCAGTTCTTTCTCCGGGCCCGCCATCCCGGGTTCCCCCGGATTTCTCCGGGCCGCGCGCTTTGCCCGAAGCCGGCGTACGCCCTTCGTGCCCTTTCGATCCGCTTGACGCGTTCCGCGGGTGCGTCGCGCACGGAGCGGGTAACACCAGCCGGGTAACCTCCCCCGTGGCAGCCTTGCTGGTCGCCCAACCGGGCCGGCCGACCGCGCCGACGAACCGTTTCGGAGACCCGTGCACCTCAAGAGCCTGACGGTGAGGGGCTTCAAGTCCTTCGCCTCCGCGACAACGTTGAAGCTGGAGCCGGGCATCACCTGCGTGGTGGGCCCGAACGGCTCCGGCAAGTCCAACGTCGTCGACGCCATCGCCTGGGTGCTCGGCGAGCAGGGCGCCAAGGCGCTGCGCGGCGGCAAGATGGAAGATGTGATCTTCGCCGGCACGGCCGGCCGGGCGCCGCTCGGGCGCGCCGAGGTCACCCTCACGATCGACAACACCGACAACGCGCTGCCGATCGAGTACACCGAGGTCTCGATCACCCGCCGGATGTTCCGCTCCGGCGAGAGCGAGTACGAGATCAATGGCAACTCGTGCCGGCTGCTGGACATCCAGGAACTGCTCTCCGACTCCGGCATCGGTCGGGAGATGCACGTCATCGTCGGACAGGGCCAGTTGGACGCCGTGCTGCACGCCAAGCCGGAGGACCGGCGGGCGTTCATCGAGGAGGCGGCCGGCGTCCTGAAGCACCGCAAGCGCAAGGAGAAGGCGCTGCGGAAGCTGGACGCGATGCAGGCCAACCTGAACCGGCTCACCGACCTGACCGCCGAGCTGCGCCGCCAGCTCAAGCCGCTGGGCCGGCAGGCCGAGGTGGCCCGCCGCGCCCAGGGCATCCAGGCCGACCTGCGTGACGCCCGGCTGCGCCTGCTCGCCGACGACCTGTACACGCTGCGCACCACGCTGGACAAGGAGGTCGCCGACGAGGCGGCCCTGCGCGCCCGCCGGGAGCAGGTCGAGGCGGAGCACGAGACGGTCCGCGAGCGGCTCGGCCTGCTGGAGGCGGCGCTGGCCGAGGACGCCCCGCTGCTGGCCGCCGCCCAGGACGCCTGGTACCGGCTGTCGACGCTCCAGGAGCGCTTCCGCGCCACCGAGCAGCTGGCCAGCCAGCGGCTGCGCCACCTGTCCGCCACCCCGGAGGACGAGCACCCGGGCCGTGACCCGGACCAGTTGGCCGCCGAGGCCGAGCGGGTCCGCGAGCAGGAGGAGGCGCTGCGGGCCGCGCTCGCCGCCGACCAGGCCCGGCTGGCCGAGGCGGTCCAGGGCCGCCAGCAGCTGGAACGCCAGCTCGCCGAGGCGGAGCGGGCGCTGGTCGCGGCGGTCAAGGCGATCGCGGACCGGCGCGAGGGGCTGGCCAAGCTCACCGGCCAGGTCAACGCCGCCCGGACCCGGACCAGCACCGCGGCCGAGGAGATCTCCCGGCTCGCCGCCGCGCACGCCGACGCGCTGGGCCGGTCGCAGCGGGCGCAGGCCGAGTTCGAGGCCGCGTCCGACCTGTCCACCGAGGCGGACCGGGACAACGCCGACCTGGACGCCCGGCACGCCGAGACGGTCGCCCGGCACGACGCCGCATCCGCGACCGTCCGGCAGCTCTCGGACGCCGAGCGCGCCGCCGAGAAGGAGGCGGCGAGCTGGAAGGCGCGCGAGGAGGCGCTCGCCCTCGGCCTGCGCCGCAAGGACGGTGCCGGGGCCCTGCTGGCCCGCGCCGACCAGGTACCCGGCCTGCTGGGCAGCGTCGCCGCGCTGCTGACCGTGGAGCCGGGGCACGAGGCCGCGCTTGCCGCGGCGCTCGGCGGCCTGGCGGACGCGGTCGCGGTGGCCGGCGTGGACGAGGCCGCCGAGGCGATGCGGCTGCTCAAGATCTCCGACGCGGGCCGCGCCGCGCTGCTGGTCGGCGGCGCCGCCGGCCCCGGCATGATCGGCTCCGCGGACGCGCTGCGCCCCCAGCTCCCGCCGGGGGCCGTCTGGGCGCCGGACGCGGTCCGGTGCGACGACGCCCTGCGCCCCGCGGTACACCGGGCGCTGCGCGACGTGGCCCTGGTGCCGGACCTCGCCGCGGCGACGAAGCTCGTCACCGACAACCCGGAACTGCGCGCGGTCACCCCGGACGGCGACGTCCTCGGCGCGTACCGGGCCGCCGGCGGCTCCGGCAAGCAGACCAGCTACATCGAGGTGCAGGCGGCGGTCGAGGAGGCCCGCGCCAAGCGGAGCGCGGCCGAGGAGCTGGTCGCCGAGCTGCGTGAGCGGCTCGCCGACGCGCGGGCCGAGGTGGCCGAGCACAAGGAGGCGGTGACCCAGGCGGCCGCCGCGATGCGGGCCGCCGAGGGCGAGCGCAACGCCGCCGCCCGGCGCCTGGCGGAACTCGGCGCCGCCGCCCGCTCCGCCGCCGCCGAGACCGAGCGGCTGGCCGCCGCCCGCCAGCGCGCCGAGGAGGCCCGCGACCGGGACCTGGCCGGCCTCACCGAGCTGGAGGAGCGCCTGCGGCTGGCCGAGGCCACCCCGATCGACGCCGAGCCCAGCACCGACGAGCGGGACGAGCTGGCCGGCGCGCTGCCGCCGGCCCGGCAGAACGAGATGGAGGTCCGGCTCGCGGTGCGCACCGCGGAGGAGCGGGTCTCCTCCCTCGCCGGC
>NZ_BBQH01000059.1 GCF_018397995.1 Rhizomonospora bruguierae | reverse complement strand
ATGCCGCCTCAACCGCACCGGCCCCCGGACCTGCAAGGCCGCGTCTTCCGGGGCGCGGAAGCCATCCGCCGCGGGCTACTCACCGAACACCAACTCCGCAGCCAGGCATGGATCCGACTGCGACAAGACGTCTACGCCGACGCCCGCCTCGACCGCGACCACACCCTGGTCTGCCGCGCCGTCGCCCTCCGCACCCCACCCGGCATCGTCATCGCCGGACCCTCCGCCGCCTACCTACACGGCATCGACCACGCCGCCACCTTCACCGACGACGTCCACATCATCGCCCCCACCGGCACCCGCGTCAGCGCCCAACGCGGCCTACGCATCCACGTCACCGACCTACCACCCAACGACATCATCCCCAACACCGACCCACCCCGCACCACCATCCCCCGCACCGCCTGGGACATCGCCCTCTGGCTCCCACCACCCCGCGCCGTCGCCGTCCTCGACACCATGCTCCGCCTCGGCCACCTCGACCACTCCGACCTACACCACATCCTCACCCAACACGCCGGCCGACGCGGCAGCCGCCGCGCCAGCCTCACCTTCGACCTCGCCGACGGCCGCTCACCCAACCCCACCGCCTCCCAACTACGCACCCGCCTAACCATGACCGGCCTACCCCGACCCGAAATCGAACACCCCATCACCCTCGCCCCCGACCTCGTCCTCCTACCCGACCTCGCCTGGCCCACCCACCGCGTCGCCATCGAATACTCCACCCACCGCATCGCCCTACTCACCGCCGCCGGCTGGCTAACCATCCACGTACCACCCGGCCGCACACGCAAAGACTTCCCCAACGTCCTCCGCGAAATCCGCCAAGCCCTCCACCGACGCGGCTGGCAACCCGAAGACGCCCGCGCCTGGGCCGAGCCGGTGGAGCCGTCATGATCTGGGGCGGCCCCGCCGCGAGCGGCGCCACCGGCCAAGCGGGTCATCCGGTTGGTGCGGGTGGCGGCTACGCTGACCGGCGGTGCGGGCGTACGCTGGCCCGCCGATCATGCAGCGACGGCCCCGCGGGGGAAGACGATGACTCAACCGCCCTACGGCTCACCGCAGCCGCCGGAGGGTGCCGGCCAGCCAGGCGACCCGACCCAGCAGCCACAGCCCGACGCGCTCAACCAGCCGCCGGCGTACTCGACACCGCCCGAGCAGTCGGGGTACCCGGCACCGCCGGCTCCCGGGGGCTACCCCGGCTACGGGCAGCAGCCGTCCTACCCACCGCCGCAGGATCCGTACGCCGCGCCGACCTCCGGCGCCGCTCCCGCGTCCGGGGCGGGCGCCGCACCCACCTCCAACGCCCCGGGCCAGTACGGCGGCGGGCAGTACGGCGGCCAGCCGTACCCCGGCCAGCCCTACCCGGGCCAGTCGTACTCGGACTCGGGCCAGCCGTACCCGGGCCAGCCCTACCCTGGGCAGCCGCAACAGGGCCAGGGCTACCAGTCGCCTACCTACCCGGGGCAGACGCAGCCCGGTGCGGCGTCACCGGGTTCGCCGCCGCCCAGCTCGGCGCCGCCCAGCTCGGGTGGCCCGTCGTACGCGCCGCAGTACCCCGGCGTCGGCCAGGGGTACCCGACGTCGGGGCAGCCGTACGGCGCGCCCACATCGCAGTACCCGACCTCCGCCCAGCCGTACCCCACGTCGGGGCAGCCGTACCCGGCGTCCTCCCCACCGGTCCAGTTCGGCCAGCCGGGCTACCAGCCGTACCCGGGGCAGCCGGGTGCGCCGGCCAAGCCGAAGAGCCGCAAGGGTCTGATCATCACGGCGAGCGTGCTCGCGGCGGTCGTCCTGATCTGCGGCGGTGGCGTGGTGGCGGCCGTGTTGTTCACGCAGAACACCGAGACTGGCGCCGGCGCGTCCGACCCGGGCCGGGCGGTGACCGGCTTCCTCGAGGAGATTTACACGAACCGGGACGCGAGCGCCGCGGCCGACTACGTGTGCGGCGCGTCGAACGACGGGAAGGAACTCAACGCCAAGGTGCAGGAGATCGAGGGGTACGCGAGCAAGTACAAGACCCCTCAGTTCAAGTGGACCGACCCGGAGGTCTCCGATGAGACGGCGGACCGGGCGAACGTCGCCGTTCACCTGATGATGACGACCGGGGACGAGAAGACCGCCGAGCAGGACCTCACCTTTACGGTGATCAAGAGCAAGGGTTGGCGGGTCTGCGAGATCGGCTGAACCGGGCGTCCCGGCCGGCGGATACGCTGACCGGGTGTCCGGTGAAGCTTCGATCGGCCAGGTCCACCCGGCCTGGCCGGCCCGTCTGCACGTGGTGACGGGCAAGGGCGGTACCGGCAAGACGACGGTGGCGGCCGCGCTGGCGCTCGCACTGGCCAGTGGCGGCCGCCGCACCCTGCTGGCGGAGGTCGAGGGCCGGCAGGGCCTGGCCCAGCTGTTCGAGGTCCCGCCGCTGCCGTACGCGGAGCGCCCGATCGCGGCGGCTGCCGGCGGCGGCGAGGTGCGCGCGCTGGCGGTCGACGCCGAAGAGGCCCTGCTGGAGTACCTGGATCTGTTCTACCGGCTGGGCGCGGCCGGGCGGGCGCTGCGCAAGCTGGGCGCGATCGACTTCGCCACCACGATCGCCCCCGGCCTGCGGGACGTGCTGCTGACCGGCAAGGTCAAGGAGTCCACCACCCGCACGGTGGACCGCCGCCGGGCGTACCACGCGGTGGTTCTGGACGCGCCGCCGACCGGGCGGATCGGGCGCTTCCTGAACGTCACCGCGGAGACGGCCCGGCTGGCGAAGATGGGGCCGATCAAGACCCAGAGCGAGGGGGTCGCCGCGCTGCTGCGCTCCCCGATGACGGCCGTGCACGTGGTCACGCTGCTGGAGGAGATGCCGGTGCAGGAGACGGTGGACGCGATCGGCGAGCTGACCGCCCTGGGCATCCCGGTCGGGCGGGTCATCGTGAACGGCGCCCGGCCACCGCTGCTGGCCGGGGCGAAGCCGACCCGGGCGGAGCTGCGCCGGGGGTTGGCGGCGGCGGGGCTGCCGAGCGACCAGGCGACCGTGGCCACGTTGCAGGCGGAGGCGAAGGAGTACCTGACCCGGCGGGCGCTGGAGGAGTCGCTGCGCGCCGAGCTGACCGAGCTGGGGCGCCCAGTGGTGGAGCTGCCGCTGCTGCCCGGTGGCGTGGACCGGGCCGGCCTTGCCACCCTCGCGGAGACCCTCCTCACGGCCTGAACCCGAGGCACGAACCGCCCGGTTACGCTCGGGGAGTGCCTGCCGATCACCCCGCAGCCGGGTCGCCGCCGGGGCTGGATGTGGACCGGATCCTCGCCGACCCCGGCGTGCGGATCGTGGTCTGCTGCGGCGCGGGCGGCGTCGGGAAGACCACCACGGCGGCCGCGCTGGCGCTGCGAGCGGCCGAGCGGCACGGCCGCCGGACGGTGGTCCTCACGATCGACCCCGCGCGCCGGCTGGCCCAGTCGCTGGGCCTGACGGAGCTGGACAACACGCCCCGCCCGGTCAAGGACGTCAACGGGGAGGCCGGCGGCGACCTGCACGCCATGATGCTGGACATGAAGCGCACCTTCGACGAGGTGGTGCTCCAGCACACCGAGCCGGCGCGCGCCGAGGAGATCTTCGCCAACCCCTTCTACCAGGCGATGAGCAGCACCTTCTCCGGCACGCAGGAGTACATGGCGATGGAGAAGTTGGGCCAGTTACGGGCCCGCGACGAGTGGGACCTGATCGTGGTGGACACGCCGCCGTCCCGCTCCGCGCTGGACTTCCTGGACGCGCCGGCGCGGCTGTCCCGGTTTCTCGACGGGCGGATGCTGCGGCTGCTGCTGGCCCCGGCGCGGGCCGGCGGGCGGAGCATGTTCAGCCTGGTGACCGCGTCGTTCGGGGTCTTCTCCCGGACCGTGCAGAAGGTGCTCGGCGCCCAGTTGCTGACCGACCTGTCCGGCTTCGTGGCGGCGCTGGACTCGATGTTCGGCGGCTTCCGCGAGCGCGCCGAGCAGACGTACCGGATCCTCCAGGCCCCGGAGACGGCGTTCGTGCTGGTGGCGGCGCCGGAGCCGGACGCGATCCGGGAGGCGGCGTACTTCGCGGGCCGTCTGCGGGAGGAGCGGATGCCCCTGGCCGGCCTGGTGCTGAACCGGGTGCACCGCACCGACCTGCCGGGGCTGGACGCCGAGCGTTCCCTGGCGGCGGCGGCGCAACTGGAGCGCTCCGGCGAGCACCGGACGGCGGCGGACGCGCTGCGGGTGCACGCGGCGCTCACTCAGCAGGCGGTACGGGAGGAGCGGGTGTCGGCCCGGTTCACCGACGCGTTCCCGGCGGTGCCGACGGTGGCGGTAAGGGCGCAGCCCGCCGATGTCCACGACATCGACGGGCTGCGCACGATCGGCGCCGCGCTCACCACGGCGGGGCTGGCGCCCGCCGGGTGAGCGCCGGCCTCACCCGGTCGGCACCAGTTCCTTGTCCTTGCTTCCCCGCATGGCGGCTTCGAACGTGCGCCGCCAACTCGCGACGTCCGGGTGCCTGCGCAGGAGCGCTCGCCGTTCCCGTTCGGTCATGCCACCCCATACGCCGAACTCGATGCGGTTGTCCAGCGCGTCCGCCAGGCACTCGTACCGCACCGGGCAGCTCCGGCAGACCCGTTTCGCGACGTTCTGCTCGGCGCCCTGCACGAACAGCGCGTCCGGATCCCCACTCCGACACGCCGCCATGCTCGGCCAGTCGGTGATCATGCCCATGCTCTACGTCCCCCCTTGCCTTCGTTGACGACCTCCGCGACTGGCGAGGCCGCATGCGCACCGGCCGCCGGGGCTCCCCCAAGCCCGCCGAACACCGACCGATGCTCGCCGGACCATCATGCTCCGTAGTCAGTCGATTACGCAACGTTGTCTTTCAAATAGACCTAACCGGACCGTTCGCGCGGTTGGTGCGCGCCATCTCAACGGATAGATTGGGACGAATGCCGCAGGACGCAACCGGGTGCGACCCCCGGCGCGTCTTCAAGCACAGCGGGGTCGCCGGCGCACGGACACGGCCGAGGGCAGGTCGGGCACTCCGCGACTCTTCTCGTACCCTGAGGCGGTGACTTGGATGCGCAGACGCGACCACAACATCTTCACGAACGGGGCGTCCCTGCTGATCTGCGGGCTGCTCGCGGGCGTGGTGGTGGCGGCCGCGGCGTTCCCCGCGGTGGCCGTCTCCGGGCTGGCGGCAAAGGCCGGCGCGGAAACCTTCGACCAGTTACCCAGCGAGCTGACCGTCAAGCAGTCCCCGCAGATGTCGTACCTGTACGCGGCGGACGGCAAGAAGGTTCTCGCCACGATGTACGACGAGAACCGGCGGGACGTCACGAAGCTGGAAGACATCTCCCCGCTCATGCAGAAGGCCATCATCGCGGCCGAGGACCACGCCTTCTACAACCACAACGGCGTGGACCTCAAGGGCATCGCCCGGGCCTTCGTCGCGAACCACAACGCGGGGGAGACCTCCCAGGGCGCCTCCACGCTCACCATGCAGTACGTCCGGCTGGCCATCTCCTACTCCGCCACCAGCCCGGCCGAGGTGGTCGCCGCGACCGAGGACACCGGCGCCCGCAAGCTGCGCGAGGCGCGCTACGCGATGGCGATCGACAAGGAGCTGAGCAAGGACGAGATCCTGCTCCGCTACCTCAACATCGCCTACTTCGGCAACGGCGCCTACGGCATCTGGGCCGCCAGCCAGGTGTACTTCAACAAGCCGCCGAAGGACCTCAAGGTGGAGGAGGCCGCCCTGCTCGCCGGGCTGGTCAAGTCACCGAGCAGCTACGACCCCACCACCGCCAGCGGCAAGAAGGACGCCCAGGACCGGCGCAACTGGGTGCTCGACCAGATGGTCGGCATCGGCGCGATCGACCAGGCGCAGGCGAACGCCGCCAAGCAGACCAAGGTCGCCGTGCGGGACAAGCGCACCCCAAACGGCTGCGTCTCCACGTCCGTGAACCACTGGGGCTTCTTCTGCGACTTCTTCTACCGCTGGTGGCTGGAGCAGGAGACGTTCGGCGCCACCCCGTACGAGCGGGAGCGGCAGCTCAAGAGCGGCGGCTACCGGGTGGTCACCACGCTCGACGTCGAGACGCAGGCCTCGGCCAAGGCGAACATCGAGAAGGTCTACAAGACCTCGAAGGACCACTCGAACGCGCTGATGATCGCCGCGGTCGAGCCGGGCACCGGGCGGGTCCGGGCGCTGGCGGTGAACCGCAACTTCCGGCTCGACGACCCGAAGCACCCGCAGAACCCGTACTCGACCGACCCGGTGAAGCGCGCGAAGAAGATCCGGGGCTCCGTGCCGAACACGACGAACCCGCTGATCACCGGTGGCGGGGACATCAGGGGCTACCAGGCCGGGTCGACGTTCAAGATCTTCACCGTGGTGGCCGCGCTCGAGAAGGGCATCCCGCTCAGCACCCGGATCAACGCCAAACCGGTCTACCGGTCCAAGTACGTGATCTCCCCCGGTAGCCCGGCGGCCTGCACGGGTACCCACTTCTACTGCCCGAAGAACGCCAACGCGAGCATGACCGGCACACACACCATGTGGGGTGCCTTCGGCCGCTCGGTGAACACGTTCTTCGTGCCGCTGGAGGAGATGGCCGGCGCGCAGAACGTGGTCAACGCCGCCAAGAAGCTCGGCATCAAGTTCCGTGAGCCCCAGGACGCCGAGTTCGCGGCGAACGCGGACGGCTGGGGGGCCTTCACCCTCGGCGTGTCCTCGGCCACGCCGCTGGACATCGCCAACGCCTACGCCACCCTCGCCGCCGACGGCAAGCACTGCGAGCCGACACCGGTCCAGGAGATCCGCGACCACACCGGCGCCAAGCTCGACGTAGCCAACCCGACCTGCGACCAGGCCGTCGACGTCGAGGTGGCCCGTGCCGCCGTTGACGTCGCCCGGTGCCCGGTCGGCGACCGCTCGTCCACCAGTCGGTGCACCGGCGCCACCGCCGGCAACGTCCGCCGCGACGTCGGCAAACCGGTGATGGGCAAGAGCGGTACCACCGACAGCGCCCGCACGGCGTCGCTGGTCGTCTCCACCAAGCAGCTGACCGTGTTCGGGATCCTCGCCAACCCGGACTACGCGAACACGAAGGTCGAGGCCCTGCACCCGATCGTCAACGCGGCCACGTACAACACGCTGCGGGACGCCATGAAGGGCAAGAAGGCGATCGAGTTCACCCCGCCCAGCGGCAAGCTCATCAACGGCGATCAGCGCCACATCCCGAGCATCCGATGTCTGCCCATCGATCGGGCCAAGAACCGCCTGGAGGGCGCCGGCTTCGTGGCCGAGGTCGCCACCGGCCAGGTCGACTCGTCCTGCCCGGCCGGCACGGCCGCCGGCACCACCCCGGAAGGCAGCACCGTCAAGGGTGGCCTGGTGACGATCGAGGTCAGCAACGGCAAGGGCGCCGAACCGGGCTCGGGTGGTGGCGGCAACGGCGGCCGGGGCACCCCGACCTGCCCGCCGTCCTGCGGGCCCCCGGGTCGCAACTAGCGGACGCCCGGCACGGCTGACCGCCTCGCCCGGGCGGTCAGCCGCCGGTCCGGATGGCGGGCGGTGTTCCCCGCCCGCCCCGGCTTCGTCGACGCCTCAGGCGGTCAGCTGGCGACGCACCTCGGCGGCCACCCGGCCACCCTCGGCGCGCCCCGCCACGGCCGCCTGCGCGGCCTTCATCGCCGGACCCATCTGGGCCGGTCCGCTGAACCCGCCTGCCGCCAGCGCGCCCGCCACCAGACCCGCCAGCTCGGCGTCGCCGAGCTGCGCCGGCAGGTACCGCTCCAGCACATCACCCTCCGCACGCTCCCGCGCCGCCTGCTCCGCCCGACCCGCGTCGGCGAACGCGGTGGCCGCCTCGCGCCGCTTCTTCGCCTCCCGAGTCAGCACGGCGGTCACCTCGGCGTCGCTCAGCTCCCGCTTCTGCTTACCCGCGACCTCCGCGTTCCCGATCGCCGCCAGCGCCAACCGCAGCGTCGAGGTCACCAACTCGTCGCGGGCCTTCATCGCGGCCCGCATGTCCGTGGACAGGGACTCCTTCAGCGTGCTCATGGTCGATGAAACTACCCTGGGTGCCATGCGCAGACGCACCGTTTACCGGCTCGCCGGCGGCACCCTGGCGGCGGGTGCCGCCACCCTGGCCTACGCCTCCCTCATCGAGCGCAACATGTTCACGCTCCGCCGGTACGACGTGCCCATCCTCGCCACCGACGCCGAGCCGATGCGCATCCTGCACCTGTCGGACCTGCACATGACCCCGGACCAGCGCCGCAAGCAGCAGTGGGTGGCCGCCCTGGCCGCCACCGACCCCGACCTCGTCGTGGTCACCGGCGACAACATGGCCCACCCCGATGCGGTACCGGGGGTCCTGCGCGCCCTGCAACCGCTGCTCGACTTCCCCGGCGCCTTCGTCTTCGGCTCCAACGACTACCGCGGCCCCGTCTGGAAGAACCCGTTCAGCTACTTCTTCCCCGAGCGGGAGTACGTGCAGGGCGCCGACCTGCCGTTCGAGGACCTGCGTACCGTGTTCACGGGCGCCGGCTGGGCCGACCTGAACAACGCCCGCACCACCCTCAAGGCCGGCGGCCGCACCGTGGAACTGGTCGGCGTCGACGACCCCCACATCGACCAGGACGACTACACCGCCGTGGCCGGCCCGGTCTCCCCCACGGCCGACCTCACGATCGGCGTCACGCACACCCCGGACCCACCCGTCCTCGACGCGATGGCCGCCGACGGCTTCGCCCTCCTGCTCGCCGGACACACCCACGGCGGCCAGGTCTGCGTCCCCGGCGTCGGCGCCCTGGTCACCAACTGTGACCTTCCTCGCGCCATGGCCCGCGGCCTGCACCGCTGGCCCCGCTGGGACGCCTGGCTGCATGTCAGCGCCGGACTCGGCACCCACCCCACCGCCCCGATCCGCTTCGCTTGCCGCCCGGAGGCGTCTTTGCTGACCCTCATCCCACGCTGACCGCGGTCGCGGGGGATACCAGATTTGCCTACCGCAGCGGGTGGGCTACTATTGTCCGGCACGCCTCGGGGTGTAGCGCAGCTTGGTAGCGCGCTTCGTTCGGGACGAAGAAGTCGTCGGTTCAAATCCGGCCACCCCGACCAGGCGAGAGGGCATATCCCATCGAGGGATATGCCCTCTGATCGTTATTGGGTGACCTCCGCCAAGGCTGGCAGCCGGCGGGCGGCTTACCGGCGGCGTTCCGGCGGGCAGGGTGGGGTTGACCCCACCCTGAGCTGCGTCGGGGTCGATTTCCGAGGGAGCGATCGGGGGTGCCGCCGGATCCGTTCGGGTGGGTCCCGGCATGACGCTGGGACTCATGACGGATCGGGGGAATTCGCCGCTCGTACGGTCGCTGGCCCTGCTGACGCTGGCCGGCGCGGGTGTCGCCACGGCGCTCGGGGTGTTCGCGCACATGGACGCCACGGCGGACCTGAATCCGCTGTCGTGGACGATCAGCGATTACGCGGTCTCGGACCGGGGTGGCGCGATGGACACGGCGATGCTGGTACTCGGGTTGTCGTCGCTCGCGCTGCCGGTCGCGCTGTGGCTGCGGGGCTGCGCCCGGCGGGCGTTGGCGGTGCTGCTGATGGTGTGGGCGCTCGGCCTCGTGGCGTCGGCGGTCGTGCCGACCGATCCGCCCGGCGCGCCGGAGATGACTTTCAGCGGCTACACCCGTCGGTACGTGTCCGTGGCGGCGTTCGTCAGCCTGCCGTTTGCCGGGGTGCTGCTGCTGCGGGCGGTCCCGGGGATGGGGCGCCGGGTGGTGCGTTGGCTCAGCGCGGCGAGCGGTGCCGGGTTGCTGGTATTGCTGTACGTGGCGTTCCCGGGTGAGCGGGTGATGATGGGGCTGGTCGAGCGGGCGTTGGTGCTGACCGAGTTGGCGCTTCTGGCCGCGATGGCCCTTCCGCTGGCCCGGCGCCTCGACCCTGCCGCGCGCCGGCTCCCGGCCGTGCCGGAGATGCTGCCGGACCCGGCGCCGGGTGACGGGTGGGAACGGCCGCGCGAGCGCGAGCTGACAATGGCGTGTTGAGCGGCCCAAGGGTCGCGGAGAAGGCGACCCCGATAAGAACGCCGACGGAAACGCGCCCATGCTCGCGATGAACCGCCGGCTCGGGTTCGCGTCGGTGGCGACGTGGACGAGCGCCCTGCTTACCGTCCGGTGAACTCCACCGCGAGCAGCTCGGCGATCTGCGCGGTGTTCAGGGCGGCGCCCTTGCGCAGGTTGTCGCCGGTGACGAACAGGTCCAGGGCGCGCGGGTCGTCCAGCGAGCGGCGGATCCGGCCGACCCAGGACGGGTCGGTGCCGACGGCGTCGATCGGCATCGGGAACTCGCCGGCGGCCGGGTCGTCCACGAGGATCACCCCGGGGGCGTTGCGCAGGGCCTCGCGGGCGCTCTCGGCGTCCACCTCGCTGCCGAAGACGGCGTGCACGGCGATCGAGTGGCCGGTCACCACGGGAACCCGGACGCAGGTGGCGGAGACCTTCAGGTCCGGCAGGCCGAGGATCTTGCGGGACTCGTTGCGCATCTTCAGCTCCTCGGACGACCAGCCGGCGTCCTTGAGCGAGCCCGCCCACGGGACCACGTTGAGCGCCAGTGGCGCCGGGAACGGCCCGGACTCGTCGCCGATGGCCTGGCGCACGTTGCCGGGGCGGGAGCCCAGCGTGCGATCGCCGGCGACCTTGGCGAGCTGGTCGTGCAGGGTGTCCACGCCGATCTGGCCGGCGCCGGAGACCGCCTGGTAGGAGGCGAGCACCAGTTCGCGCAGGCCGTACTCGCGGTGCAGCGGGGCGACCGCCACGATCATGGCGAGGGTGGTGCAGTTCGCGTTCGCGACGATGCCCTTGGGTCGGTTGCGCACCTGCTCGGGGTTGATCTCCGGGACCACGAGCGGCACGTCCGGGTCCATCCGGAAGGCGCCCGAGTTGTCCACCGCCACGGCGCCGCGGGCGACCGCGATCGGGGCCCACTCGGCGGAGACCTCGTCGGGCACGTCGAACATCGCCACGTCGACGCCGTCGAACACCTCGGGGGCCAGCGCCTGGACGGTCACCTGCCCGCCCCGGACCGACAGCGTGCGCCCGGCCGAGCGCGACGAGGCGATCAGCCGGATCTCGCCCCAGACGTTCTTGCGGGACGAGAGCAGGTCGCACATGACGGT
Source organism: Rhizomonospora bruguierae (assembly GCF_018397995.1). Lineage (GTDB taxonomy): Bacteria > Actinomycetota > Actinomycetes > Mycobacteriales > Micromonosporaceae > Rhizomonospora > Rhizomonospora bruguierae. Next base: position 14,188 of record NZ_BBQH01000059.1, on the reverse strand, counting down.
GCCGACCGCGCCGGTGGCGCCGACCACGGCGAGGGTCGGCAGCGGGGTCCTCGCCCCGGCGGTCACCGGCCGGTCCCCGCGTAGACGACCGCCTCGGTCTCGTCGCCGAGGTCGAACGCCTCGTGCACGGCGCGCACGGCGGTGTCGAGGTCGGTGTCCCGGGTGACGACGGAGACCCGGATCTCGGAGGTGGAGATCAGCTCGATGTTCACGCCGGCGGCGCCGAGCGAGGCGAAGAACTTGGCGGCCACGCCCGGGTGCGAGCGCATGCCGGCGCCGATCAGCGACACCTTGCCCACGTGGTCGTCGAAGATCAGCCCCTTGAACTGGAGCTTCTCCTGGATCTTGTTGAGGGCGGCCATCGCGGTGGGGCCGTCCGCCTGCGGCAGCGTGAACGAGATGTCCGTGCGCCCGGTGCCCTCGGTGGAGACGTTCTGCACGATCATGTCGATGTTGGTCTCGGCGTCGGCGACCGTGTTGAAGATCATGGCGGCGGCGCCCGGCTCATCGGGGACGCCGACGATCGTGATCTTCGCCTCGCTGCGGTCGTGGGCGACTCCGGTGATCAGTGCCTGCTCCACGGGAAGGTCCTCCATCGATCCGGTGACTACGGTGCCGGTGCGCTGCGAGTACGACGAGCGGACGTGGATCGGCAGGCCCCATCGGCGGGCGTACTCGACGCTGCGCAAGTGCAGCACCTTCGCGCCGCAGGCGGCCAGCTCCAGCATCTCCTCGTACGTGATCTGCTTGATGTGGCGGGCGTTGGGCACGATCCGCGGGTCCGCCGTGAAGACGCCGTCGACGTCGGTGTAGATCTCGCAGACGTCGGCCTGGAGCGCGGCGGCCACCGCGACCGCCGTGGTGTCCGACCCGCCCCGGCCGAGGGTGGTGATGTCCTTGGTGTCCTGTGACACGCCCTGGAAGCCGGCGACGATCGCGATCGCCCCCTCGTCCAGCGCGCTGCGCAGCCGGCCCGGCGTCACGTCGATGATCCGGGCCCGGCCGTGCACCGAGGTGGTCAGCACCCCGGCCTGCGATCCGGTGTACGAGCGGGCCTCGAAGCCCAGGTTGTTGATCGCCATGGCGAGCAGCGCCATCGAGATCCGCTCGCCGGCGGTGAGCAGCATGTCCAGCTCCCGGCCGGCCGGCAGGGGGCTGACCTGGTGCGCGAGGTCGAGCAGCTCGTCGGTGGTGTCGCCCATCGCCGAGACGATCACGACCACGTCGTTGCCGGCCTTGCGGGCCGCGACGATCCGGCCGGCCACCCGCTTGATCCGCTCGGCGTCCGCGACGGAGGAGCCACCGTACTTCTGCACCACCAGGGCCACGGCGGTCCACATCCCTTCCGCTACGTGCCAACGCCGCCGGTCACCAGCCGGCGGCGCCGCGTACAACCCCACCAGGGTAGCCGCGGCGCTCCCCGGCACGAACACGTGTTCCCACCATCCGGCTACCGGTTCGGTACCGAACCGGCGTGTCGCATCGACATCTGCATGATCAGTGACCCGGTACCCGATGACAATGGGTGCCGTGCGCCCCTCGTACGTGATCTTGGTCGCCGCGCTGGGCGGCATGGTCCTCGCGGCGGCATCGGGTTGCGGCGGGAACGAGCCGGCACGGGCGGATTCGACCGCCGCGGCGTCGCCGAGCGCCCCGCCGACCAGCCCCCGCGACCAACTCGCCGGCGCGGCCGCCGCCGCCAAGGACCGCGACCTGCTGGCCCTCTACACGCTTCGCTCGGCCGGACGGGAGGACCGCACGGTCACCGTCGTCCGCGCCCAGGACGGCAGTTGGCGGGTGGACATCCCGGGCGGCGCCCTGGGTGGCACCGCCGACGTGGCGATCGTGCGCGACGCCGAGGGTCTCTACCAGTGCGGCCTGCCCTCGATCAGCCGGCCGGAGCCGTCTACCTGCGTGCGCGTCGCCGAGCCGGACGGGCAGCTCGAGGCGGCGACGGACCCGCGGGTCCAGCACCCGTTCACGGACTGGCCGAACATCCTCACCGACCCGCGCGTCGCGCTGTCGGTGTCGATCGCCAAGCCGCTGGCCGAGGCCCAGGGCACCTGCTACTCGGTGGAGTCCACCTCCGCGTCGCTGGCCGCACCGGTGGACCCGGGCGTCTACTGCTACCAGCCGGACGGCACGCTCACGGCGGCCCGGCTCGGCTTCGGCACGCTGACCCTCACCGCGCCGCCCGGCGCCGCGCCGGCCCGCGTCGACCTGCCCGGACCGGTGGTCTCCGGTGACCCGATGTCGATGCAGGCACCGCCGGAGCCGCCCGCCGGCCTGGACACGCCCGCCCCGGGCAGCACCTAGCGGATATCGCACCGGTGCCCGGACGATCCGGCAACGCCGCCGGTGGTTGTCCGGGCCGGCGCGGCCGACCATGCCCGTCCGGAACGGGCGCTACGCGCCCGAGCACCGACCGCTGGTGGCCGTGCCGGCGGGGCGCTGGCTGAACACCGGCGACCGGCTGCCACCGTTCTATCGCAGCAGCGGCAGCCGGCGGACCAGCGCGGTGTCGCGCCACCAGGGCGCGAGGCTGAAGTGCAGCCCCGCGCCGGTCGACGCGATGCCGATCAGGATCAGCGCGTAGACCAGCCGGTCGTCGATCACCGGGGCGCCCACCAGCGGCAGCGCGGAGAGCCAGACCACGACCAGCATGGCCGCGCCGAGCGCGGCGGTGAGCGTCATCGCGATCCCGAGCAGCAGCGCCAGGCCGACCACGGCCAGCGAGATCATGAAGACCCAGTCGACCCACGCCTGCCCGGCGATCAGGTGGTACGCCGGGGCCAGCGAGTTGTGCACGTTCTTGAGGTAGTCGGCGGTGGGCGAGACGCCGTCCAGCCAGCCCGAGCCGGGCGGGGTGGGACGGTCGAGGCCCACCAGGTTGTCGGCGAACGTCCAGAGGAACAGGAAGGCCAGGGCCAGCCGGACCAGGGCCCACACCAGGTGGCCGACGGTTCCGGGGTACTGGTCGCCCTCCGGCCAGCCGGCGGAGGCGGCGGCCGCCGCCTGCTGGGCGCGGCGGCGTTCGGCCCGGGTGATCGGTGACACGCCCGGCAGGTCCATGCGGCTCGACGAGTCCCACGCGGGGCGGGGGCGCTGCGGGGTGGGCACGCCGGCCTCGGTGGAGTCGCCGGGTTCGGCGGGCCCGCCGGGACCGGGGTTCCAGCCGACGCCCGGGGCGTTCGTGCTGGTCCAATCGGTGCGGCCGCCCTCGTCACGGGCCCGCCAGTCCGCCTGCGGCTGGTGCCCGGGTTCGGGCGAGGGCGTACCGGCCGGCGGCTCGCCGGACGCCGGCGGGTCGGCGGGATCCGGCGGGCCGGCGGGATCGGGCGGGTCGGCGGGATCGGGCGGGCCGGCGGGGAACTCCGCTCGCGGTCCCGTGGGCTGATCGTTCGCCGGCTCGGCCGGCCGCTGGACGTCGTCGCTCTCGCTGGGCCGCCCATCCCGACCGGAGGTCGGCATCGCCATCTGCGCCGCCTTCCCTGTCACCACCGACAATTGGGACTTATTAGACGTTACGCCCGCGGCGCGCCGCCCGCGGGGGCTTCGTCCCAAATTCCGGACCGAGGTGACGGCGGGGCGGGTGACGACGTACTGTCAGACCTGTCATGTGGACGGCGCTGCTCCTTGGTCGCCGCGGCGGGGCCCTCTGAGGCCGGCACCTCGTCGCGGAGTTTGTCGCGCCCGTCGGCCCTTCGCGGGGTTCGGATCCTGCCCGACCCCGCCGGTTTACGAAAACTCGAGCTTGACCGAGTCGACCGACCCACCCACATGACCAGGGAGCACAGCCAATGTCTGAGATGACCGCGCCGGACCCGATCGCCCGGCAGCGTCCGAGCAGCATGCCCTACCAGCGGTACCAGCCCTACCATCAGCAGTTCGCCGTCGACCTGCCGAACCGGCGCTGGCCGAACCGGCGGATCGAGGCGGCGCCCCGGTGGTGCGCCGTCGACCTGCGGGACGGCAACCAAGCCCTGATCGACCCGATGTCCCCCGAGCGCAAGCGGCGGATGTTCCAGCTGCTGGTCCAGATCGGCTACAAGGAGATCGAGGTCGGCTTCCCGGCCGCCAGCCAGACCGACTACGACTTCATCCGGCAGATCATCGAGCTGGACCTGATCCCCGAGGACGTCACGATCCAGGTGCTGACCCAGTGCCGGGAGCCGCTGATCGACCGCACGTTCGAGTCGCTACGCGGAGCGCACCGGGCGATCGTCCACTTCTACAACAGCACCTCGGTGCTCCAGCGGCGGGTCGTGTTCGGCCTGGACCGGGCGGGCATCTCCGACATCGCGACCTCCGCCGCCCGGCTGTGCCAGAAGTACGCGGAGATCCACACTCCGGATACCGACATCTTCTACGAGTACTCGCCCGAGTCGTACACCGGCACGGAACTGGACTACGCGCTGGAGATCTGCTCGGCGGTCATCGACGTGGTGGACCCGACCCCGGACCGGCCGCTGATCGTGAACCTGCCGGCCACGGTCGAGATGGCCACGCCCAACGTGTACGCCGACTCGATCGAGTGGATGGACCGCAACCTGCCCCGGCGCCGGTCGGTGGTGCTCTCCCTGCACCCGCACAACGACCGGGGCACCGGCGTCGCCGCCGCCGAACTGGGCCTGCTGGCCGGCGCGGACCGGGTGGAGGGCTGCCTGTTCGGCAACGGCGAGCGGACCGGCAACGTGGACCTGGTCACGCTGGGATTGAACCTGTTCTCCCAGGGCGTCGACCCGCGGATCGACTTCCACAACATCGACGAGATCCGCCGCACCGTCGAGTACTGCAACCAGCTGCCGGTGCACGAGCGGCACCCGTACGCGGGCGACCTGGTCTACACCGCGTTCTCCGGCTCCCACCAGGACGCCATCAACAAGGGCTTCGACTGGCTGGCCCGGGACGCGGCCGAGGCGGGCGTGCCGGTCGAGCGGTTCGACTGGGCGGTGCCGTACCTGCCGATCGACCCGAAGGACGTGGGCCGCAGCTACGAGGCGGTCATCCGGGTCAACTCGCAGTCCGGCAAGGGCGGCGTGGCGTACATCATGAAGCAGGAGCACCAGCTCGACCTGCCCCGGCGGATGCAGATCGAGTTCTCCTCGGTCGTGCAGCGGTTCACCGACACCGAGGGCGGCGAGATCGAGCCGGACCGGATGTGGGAGATCTTCGCCGCCGAGTACCTCGTGGACCACCAGCCGTCGCCGCGGGTGTGGCTGGGTGACTACGGCACCGCCACCCGGGAGGGCAAGGTCGAGATCGACGCGTCGGTGCGGGTGGACGGCGAGCCGCAGCACCTCGTGGCGGTCGGCAACGGCCCGATCGACGCGTACGTGCAGGCGATGGCCGGCATCGACACCCAGGTGCGGGTGCTGGACTACCACGAGCATGCGATGTCCTCGGGCGGCGACGCCCAGGCGGCGGCGTACGTGGAGTGCTCGGTCAACGGCATGACCACGTGGGGCGTCGGCCTCGACCGGAACATCGTGACCGCCTCGCTGAAGGCCGTCACGAGCGCGGTGAACCGGGCCGCCCGCATATAACACGGCCACCGGCCGCTCGCCCGCCGGCCGGCGGGCGAGCGGCGGAATCGCCGTATTCGGCCGGGGACTTGAGCCGGCCAGGGGCGCATACGAAGCTTGGTGGGTGCGCCTGCATCGACTCGTCCCCGGCCTGCTGGCTGCCGCGCTCGCCGTCGGCGCCGCCGCCTGCGCCCCGGTCGACGGCATCCCGTCCTCCGCCGCCGACTCCAATGATCAACTCGCCCAGCTCACGGTCGCCGAGAGCGGGGCGATGCGCGGATACAGCCGCGCCCGGTTCCCGCACTGGCGCAAGGCCGGCGAGAACTGCGACGTCCGCGACAAGGTTCTCGAGCGGGACGGCACGAACGTGCGGCTCAAGGGCTGCGACGTGGTGGGCGGCGTGTGGGTCAGCCGCTACGACTCCAAGCGCCTGACCGCCCCCGGCGACGTGGACATCGACCACATCGTGCCGCTGGCCAACGCGTGGCGGTCGGGCGCCGACAAGTGGGACGACGACAAGCGCTCCGACTTCGCCAACGACCTGACCCGTCCGCAGCTCATCGCGGTTTCGGCCAGCTCGAACCGGTCAAAGGGTGATCAGGACCCGGCACAGTGGAAGCCGCCGAACCAGGCTTCCTGGTGCCAGTACGCGCAGGACTGGATCGCCGTGAAGGCCTACTGGCGACTTACCGTAACCATCGGCGAGAAGGCAGCGCTCACCGACATGCTGGAGAGATGCAGATGGACGAGCAGCTCACCGTCGACATCACCGCCGGCCCCGGCGGGGTGATGACCGACGAGGTCGGCGTGGTGACCGGCGACCTCACCCTCCGCACCGAAGTGGACGAATCGGGCCGGGTGACCCTCCGGGTCCAGTACAAGGACGCGGACGAGTGGTACACGGTCACCGGCGGCCGGGCGTCCGTGACCGACCCGGCCGACGCCAAGGCCGTCCACGACGTGGCCGCCGGCCTGCTACACCGCCCCGAGGGCTGACCGGGGGGCTGATCAGGCCGTCGGGATCAGCTCGCCCGGGTCCCCGCCGGCCAGCACGCCGGTCGGCCGGACGATCTCGGCCGCCACCTCGTGCGGGCGGATCCGCCCGTCGCGGATGTCCTCGGCCCAGTGGCACGCCACCCGGTGCCCCGGGGAGATTTCCCGCAGTCCCGGCCGCTCGTCCGCGCAGCGCGTCGGCTGCGCCCACGGGCAGCGGGTGTGGAACCGGCAGCCGGCCGGCGGGTTCGCCGGCGACGGCAGGTCACCGGCGAGCAGGATCCGCTCGCGCCGGTCCTCGACCCGCGGGTCCGGCACCGGCACCGCCGACATCAGCGCCCGGGTGTACGGGTGCAGCGGCTCGGCGTACAGGTCGTCGCTGGGCGCCTCCTCCACCAGCGCGCCCAGGTACATGACCCCGACCGTGTCGGCGATGTGCCGCACCACCGCCAGGTCGTGCGCGATCACCAGGTAGGTCAGGTTCAGCTCGTTCTGCAGGTCCTCCAGCAGGTTGACGACCTGCGCCTGGATGGACACGTCGAGCGCGGAGACCGGCTCGTCGGCGACGATCAGATCCGGGTCGAGCACCAGGGCCCGGGCGATGCCGATCCGCTGCCGCTGCCCCCCGGAGAACTCGTGCGGGTACTTGCGCAGCGCCGACGCGGGCAGCCCGACCGCGGCGAGCGTCTCGCGCAGCCGCTTGGCGCTGTCGCCGTTGGCCAGGCCATGCGCCTTCAGCCCCTCGGTCAGCAGCGACTCGACCGACTGGCGCGGGTCGAGGCTGGCCAGCGGGTCCTGGAAGACCATCTGCATGCGCCGGCGCATCCGGCGCATCGCCTCGCCCTTGAGCTGGCGCACGTCGGTGCCGTCGAAGATCACCTCGCCGGCGGTGGGCTCGACCAGCCGCAGCAGGCCCCGCCCGAGGGTGGACTTGCCGCAGCCCGACTCGCCCACCAGCCCGTACGTCTCGCCGCGCCGGATCGACAGCGAGACGCCGTCGACCGCGTAGACGTAGCCGACCGCGCGGTCGAACAGCACCCCGCTCTTGATCGGGAAGTGCACCTTGAGGTCGCGCAACTGGACCAGCGGCGTGGCCTGCTCGGCGGTCTCGGTCATACCCCAACCTCCTGCGGGACCGGGTTCGTGCAGCGCAGCCGGCCGTGCGGGGCGGCTTCCAGCGGTACCGTGTCGCCGATGCACGCGTCGTTGACCCGGTCGCAGCGGGGCGCGAACGCGCACCCCTCCGCCCACGGGATGTTGTCGGCGACCGAGCCGCGGATCGGGGTCAGCCGCTCGCCGCGCGGCGAGTCCAGCCGGGGTACCGAGCCGAGCAGCCCGTGCGTGTACGGGTGCCGCGGGTTGGCGAACAGGTCGTGCCGGGTGCCGGTCTCCACCACCTTGCCGGCGTAGAGCACGTTGACCACGTCGCAGAGGCCGGCCACCACGCCCAGGTCGTGGGTGATCAGCACCAGCGCCGTGTCGCTGTCCACCACGAGTTGGCGCAGCAGGGTGAGGATCTGCGCCTGGATCGTCACGTCCAGGGCGGTGGTCGGCTCGTCCGCGATGAGCAGCCGCGGCTTGCAGGCCAGCGCGATCGCGATCAGGGCCCGCTGGCGCATGCCGCCCGAGATCTGGTGCGGGTACTCCTTGAGCCGGCGCTGCGGGTCCGGGATGCCGACCGCGTCGAGCAGGTCCCGCGCCTCGACCATCGCCGCCTTCCGGGTGCGCCCGAAGTGCCGCTCGACCACCTCGGCCACCTGGAGGCCGATTGGCACGACCGGGTTCAGCGACGACAGCGGGTCCTGGAAGATCATGCCGATGTCCCGGCCGCGCCGGTCCCGCATGTCCTCCGGGCGCAGCGCGAGCAGGTCCGCGCCCTCGAACAGCACCCGGCCGCTGACCCGCACGCCCCGGCGGGGCAGCAGGCCCATGATGGCCAGGCTGGTCACGCTCTTGCCGCAGCCGGACTCGCCCACCAGCCCGACGGTCTGTCCGGGCTCCACGGTGAAGCTGAGGTTGTCCACGGCGGTGAACGGCTTCTCGCCGCGGCGGGCGAACACCACCGACAGATCCTGGACGTCGAGCAGGGGCATCGCGGTCACCGCCGGTTCTTGGGGTCGATCGACTCGCGCATGGCCTCGCCGAGCAGCGTGAAGCCGAGCGCCACCACCACGATCGCGATCGCCGGGTAGTAGGCCAGTTCGGGGCGGACCTCGAAGTACCGCTGGCCGTCCGTGCCGAGCATGAGGCCCCACTCGGCCCGGTTGATGTCCGGGTCGCCGAGGCCGAGGAAGGACAGCGCGGCCGCGTCCAGGATCGCCACCGAGAAGGTGAGCGTGGCCTGCACGATCACGGCGGTCAACGAGTTCGGCAGCATGTGCCGCAGCACGATCGCCCGCTGCTTGACCCCCAGCGACCGGGCGGCGAGCACGTGGTCGCTCTCCCGTTGGGCGAGCATCGCGCCGCGCAGCAGCCGGGCGAAGATCGGTACGTTCACCGTCGCCACCGCCGCGATCACCGTCCACTGGCTGCTCTTGCTGGCCAGCGCGACCAGCGAGATCGCCAGCAGCAGGCTGGGCAGCGCCAGCATCACGTCGGTCAGGCGCATCAGCAGCATGTCCACCCAGCCGCCGAGCGCGCCGGCCAGCGCGCCGATGGTGACCCCGGCCGTCAGACCGATCAGCGTGGCGAGCACGCCCACGAACAGCGTCTGCCGGGAGCCGTAGATCAGCCGGGAGAGGAAGTCGCGCCCGTTCGGGTCCCCGCCGAGCGGGAAGCCGGACATCGCGCCCGGGATGTGGTCCGCCCGGAGGTTGTCGGTCAACTCCTTGAAGCGCTGCGCCGGGTCGTGCGGGGCGATCAGCGGCGCGAAGACCGCCAGCAGCAGGAAGGCGAGCACGATCACCGCGCCGACCATTCCGGCCGGGTTGCGGCGCAGCCGGCGCAGCGCCTCGCGCCACAGCCCCACCCCGCCCGGCTCGGCCGCGGCCTGCGCCAACTGCTCCAGCCGGGCCTTCTTCTTCTCCGCCAGCACGTTCGTCACCGCACACGCACCCTCGGGTCGATGACCGCGTAGGACAGGTCCACCAGCAGGTTCACCACGATGAAGACGATCGCGGCGAGCATCAGCACCGCCTGGAGGACCGGGTAGTCGCGGCTGCCGCTGATCGAGTTGGTGATCTCGGTGCCGAGGCCGCCCCAGTTGAAGACCTTCTCGGTGAGCACCGCGCCGGCCAGCAGCGCGCCGGTCTGCAGGCCGATCGTGGTGACCACCGGCAGCAGCGCGTTGCGCAGCACGTGCCGCTGCCGCACCACCTTGGCCCGCAGCCCCTTCGCCTCGGCGGTGCGCACGTAGTCCTCGTTCAGCACGTCCAGCACGCTGGCCCGGGTGATCCGCACGATCACCGCCAGCGGGATCGTGGCGAGCGTGGCCGCCGGCAGGATCAGGTGCCAGATCGCGTCCGCGCTCGCGTCCCACTCCCGGGTGAGGATGCCGTCCAGCACGAAGAAGCCGGTCACGTGGGTGTTGTCCATCCCGATACTGATCCGCCCGGACGGCGGGAACCAGTGCAGGTGCTGCGTGAACACGTCCTTGAGCAGGTAGCCCAGGAAGAAGATCGGGATCGAGATGCCGACCAGCGTGCCGACCACGCTGAGGTTGTCCGGCATCCGCCCGCGGTACCGCGCGGCCAGGTACCCCAGCGGCACCCCCAGGCCGACCGCGATAATCATGGCGGCGACGGTCAGCTCGATCGTGGCCGGGAACGCCCGCCCGAGCACCGACAGCACCGAGTCGCCGCTACGGGTCGAGGCGCCGAAGTCACCGACCAGGGTGCGCTGGAGGAACCTCCAGTACTGGACCAGGATCGGCTGGTCGTAACCGAGCGCCTTGACCAGCAGCGCCCGCCGCTCGGGCGTGGCGCGGTCGCCGAGCATCGCGTCGACGGGGCCACCGGGCAGGCTGCGCAGCCAGACGAAGACCAGGATGGACAGCGCGAACAGGGTCACGGCCAGCTGCAACAGCCGGCGGACAATCACACGCAACATGGTTCACACACCAGGGGGTCTCAAGCGAACGGGCGTCCGGCCCGGGACGGGGAAGCTCCCCGACCCGGGCCGGCGTTTGTCCTGCTCCGGTCAGCTCAGCGAGACCGTGTTGAACCGCTCGTCCGTCAACGGGCTGGCGATCAGGCCCTTGACGTTCTTGGTCACGACGATCGATGGCGGCGCGTGCCAGATCGGGATCGCCGGCAGCCACTTGCTGGCGACGTCCCGGTTGACCTGCTCCCACGCGGTCTTCTTGCCGGCCTCGTCGACGGTGCCGTCCGCGCCCGCGATCGCCGCGAACATGTCCGTCATCGCGCCGTCGCCGAACTCCGCCTTCTCCCGGCCGAAGAACGTGCCGACGAAGTTGCCCGGGTCGTTGTAGTCACCGGTCCACCCGAGCAGGTGCAGGTCGTGCTTGCCGAGCTTCTGCACGTCGTCCTTGTAGCCGCCGTTCCACGGCCGCGGAACGCCGTTCACCTTGATGCCCACGGCCTGCAGGTCGTTGGCCAGCGCGGTGAAGATCTCCTGCGGGTTCGGCATGTACGGCCGGGTGACCTCGGTCGGGTAGTAGAAGTTCAGCGTCAGGTTCTCGGCGCCGGCCTCCTTGAGCAGCTGCTTCGCCTTGTCGACGCTGTACTCGTACTTCTGCACGTCCGGCGCGTAGCCGAGGACGGTGCCCGGCATGAGCTCGTCGGCCACCTTGGTGCCCGCCGGGCCCTTGGTCTGCACCAGTTGCTGGCGGTTCAGCGCGTACGCGATCGCCTGCCGGACCCGCAGGTCGCGCAGCTTCGGGTTCTTCTGGTTGATGCCCAGGTACAGGATGTTGAACGCCGGGCGGGCGATCACGTTGAAGTCGTTGGCCAGCGCGGCCGCGTCGGCCGGCGCCGGGAAGTCGATGCCCTGCACGGTGCCCGCGCGCAGCTCCTGCTTCCGGGTGGTCTCCTCACCGATGATCTTGATGATCATCTTGTCGACCTTGGCCTTCTCGCCCCAGTAGTCGGGGTTCCGGTTCAGCGTGATCTCGCCCTTGGACTTGTCCCAGCCACCGAAGGTGAACGGGCCGGTCCCGGTCGGGTGCAGGTTGCCATAGTCGTTGTACGTGAACGAGTCACCGCTCTGCGTGACGCTGTCCGCGTCATACTTCTTCAGCGCGTCCGGGCTGGAGATCGAGAACGAGGTCAGCGCGAAAGCGCCGGGGAACGCACCCTTGTAGCGGTTCATCGAGATGACCGCGGTGTTGTCGTCCGGAGCCGCGCAGCTCTTGTACACCGGCTCCCCGGTGGCGTCGCCCTCGTTCTTGGCGAAGCCCTCGAACACGTCGCCGTAGTAGAGCATCTGGCTCTGCGCCGCCGCGCCCTTCATGGTGAACCAGCGGTCGAAGTTGAAGCAGACGGCCGCGGCGTTGAACGGCGTACCGTCGTGGAACTTCACGCCCTGGCGCAGCTTGAACGTCCAGACCTTGCCGGTCGCGTCGTGCTCCCAGCTCTCGGCGAGCGCGCCGACCAGGTCCGCCGTTCCCGGCTTGTTCTGGATCAGGGTGTCGAATATCTGCCGCGCCGGCCGGAAGGACTCGCCGTCGTCGTTGAAGATCGGGTCGAAGTTCTTCGGGTCGCCGCTGCCGGCGAACACGAACGTGCCCCCGGTCTTCCCGCCCGAGTCACCAGAACTACCCCGATCGCTCTCCGCGCAGCCGGCGATGCCGACCGCCAGTGCGGCAACGGCCGTGGCGGCGATCGCCGTCTTGAGCCTTCTCGCCTGCATCTCTCACCTCTGTCGTGGGGCCTGACCGTGCCGGGGTGTGGGCCGGTCCGTGAGCGGCACGCTAACGGTCCCAAGACCAAGAACGGAACGGCCGGTCAGCAATCCTTATCAGACCGACATCTGCGGGTGAGACTTTCAGGCATCCGCCCTGGTCAGAGCCCTTTTGATCGATACGACCGTATTACAGTTCGGCAACGACCGGCGGGTCCGGTGTCAGATGGCCCGGCGCCCCTCGAAGGCCCGCCCGAGGGTGATCTCGTCCGCGTACTCCAGGTCGCCACCGACCGGCAGCCCGCTCGCCAGCCGGGTCACCTGGATGCCCATCGGCTTGACCATCAGCGCCAGGTAGGTGGCCGTCGCCTCGCCCTCGGTGTTCGGATCGGTCGCCAGGATCAGCTCCTTGGTCACCCCGGCGCCCAGCCGGGCCATCAGCTCCCGGATCCGCAGGTTGTCCGGACCGACCCCCTCCAGCGGGTTGATCGCCCCGCCGAGCACGTGGTAGCGGCCCCGGAACTCGCCGGTCCGCTCGATCGCCACCACGTCCTTGGGCTCCTCGACCACGCAGAGCACCTCGTCCGAGCGGCGCGCGTCCCGGCAGATCCGACACTGCTCCGACTCCGCCACGTTGTAGCAGGTCGTGCAGAACCGGACCAGATCCTTCACCTTCCGCAGCGCGGTCGCCAGCCGGTTGACGTCGGCCGGGTCCGCCGACAGCACATGGAACGCGATCCGCTGCGCGCTCTTGGGCCCCACGCCGGGCAGCCGCCCCAGCTCGTCGATCAGATCCTGGATGGCGCCTTCGTACATGCCCTTACCCTGTCGCTGGAGGCCGCTGCCGCTGGTGTTGCCGTCGTCCGGTGCCGCCGCTGCCCGCGTCGCGCGGTGCGCTGGGAGCCCGGCCGCGCCGCGCTCAGAAGCCGGGCAGGCCCATGCCACCCATGCCGCCGGCCACCGGGCCCATTTTCTCCTCGGTCAGCCGCTTCGCCTCGTCCGCCGCGTTGTGGATGGCCGCCAGAACCAGATCCTCCAGCGTCTCCACGTCCTCCGGGTCGACCGCCTTCGGGTCGATCTTCACCGATTTCACCTCGCCGGAGCCCGCCACGGTGACGGTTACCAGCCCACCGCCGGCGGTGCCGGTCAGCTCCGCCTCGGCCAGCTCCGTCTGCGCCTGGGCGATCTGCTGCTGCATCTTCTGGGCCTGCTTCATCAGCTGCTGCAGGTTCGGCTGTCCACCCGGGCGCACGGTCGTCTCCTCGGTCAGGCTGCTGTCGCCCGCCAGCCTAAATGATGGGAGGACCCTCGGTCCGCCGCGAGTAGCTGCCACCGCAACCGCACCGAACCCGAGGGCCCTCGCGGTCACGCTAACGGGGCCGCCCGCATCGGGGATACCCTCGCCGCCGAGATACCTGGAAGACCGGGTCGATCGCGCCATGATTCTTTCTCAAGTCCCGCGTTCCCGGACCGCGGACCCGGCCCGACCGTCAGCGGAGATCCACCTCGTCGATCTTCTCGGCGCCCAGTTTCTCCCGGAGCAACTGCATGGCCTGCTGCTCGCTCGACTGGCGTGCGGTGGCCTCGTCCACCACGTCGTCCAGCGGCTCGTCGCCCGGGTCGAATCCCTCGTACGCGCTGGTGGCCGCGGCCGGCGCCGGCACGGACATCCCCGGTCGGGGCGGGCCGTCGTACTCCGGGTCGTACGGGGGTTCCTCGGCCGGCGAGCCGTCGGACCAGGCGCTGGACGGGCTGGCCTGCCCCGCGCCGGCCCCTCGGTGGCGGGCGGCGTTGGCGCCGCGTGCGACGGCGTTGCGGGCCGCGTTGGCGCCCCGGGCGGCGACGCTGCGGGCGGCCGCGCGGGCGTCGGA
>NZ_BBQH01000058.1 GCF_018397995.1 Rhizomonospora bruguierae | reverse complement strand
GCCCCCGCCCCCGCCTCCGCCGCCGGCCGCGCCGACCAGTGCGGCACCGGCACCGGCCACCCAGGCACCGGCGCTCGGCACGGACCTACCGGTCGCCGGTGGACCGCCGAGCCACCTGTCGGACCCCGCCTGGAACACCACGCCGGCGCCCACCGCACCCCGCCAGGACTTCGTCGTGCGGCCGCCGCACGTCGCGGCCGCCCCGCAGGTGCCACCCGCCGAGGACACCACCGAACTGCCCATCTACCGCGAGATGGAAGCGGTCTGGTTCCGCAGCCGCGGCCTGCGCGCCGAGGGTCCCAGCGGCCACATGGGGCCGGACGCGGGCACGGCCGGCCTCCCGCCGGCGGCACCCACCATGGCCCCGACCGTCGCGATGCCGCGCCTGGCCTCTCCCGGTATGGCGGCCCCGACCGCGCCGGTGCCCAACGGCGGCAGCACCGCCGTCCCGGGCGGCCCCGGTGGCCTGCCGAAGCGCGTCCCGTCGCAGCGCCCCGACCCGGCCGGGCCCGCCGCACCGCCCGTCACGGCCCCACCGGCCGCGGCCCCCGCCGCACCGCCGGCGACCGCACCGCCGGCGACCACGCCGCTGGCGTACCAGCCGCCGGCCGTGCCGCCACCGGCCACCACCCCGGCCGGGACCGGCGGCGCCGGAGACAGCCCCTGGCGCACCGCCGCCGACGACGGCTGGCGCGCGGCCACCGCCGCGGCCACCCCGCAGACCCGCGGCGCGACCCGGTCCGGTCTGCCGAAGCGGGTCCCCCAGGCCCAACTCGTCCCGGGCGGTGTGAGCACGCCCAGCACCCCGGGGCCCACCCGGCGCTCGGCCGACGAGGTACGCGGCCTGCTCTCCGCGTACCACCGCGGTGTGCAGCGCGGCCGCGCGAGCAGCAAGGAGCAGTGATGCCGACCCCCACGGCGCCGACCGAGGAGACCTCCACCCGATGAACACCGCAACGGCCCAGCAGGACATGAGCTGGCTGCTGACCAACTTCGCCGACCACGTCGCCGGGATCGCCCACGCGGTCGCGGTGAGCGCGGACGGCCTGCTGCTCGGCGCCTCCCGCGACCTGCCGCGCGACCGCGCGGACCAACTCTCCGCGATCACCGCCGGCCTGGTCAGCCTGACCCACGGCGCGTCCCGCTGCTTCGAGGGCGGCGCGGTCCTGCAGACCGTGGTCGAGATGGACGGCGGCTTCCTGTTCCTGATGTCCATTTCGGACGGATCGGCGCTCGCGGCGCTGGCCGCCCGCAGTTGCGACGTCGGCCAGGTCGGATACGAGATGGCGCTGCTCGTCGAGCGGGTCGGCGCGGCCATCGCGCCGCTGCCGCGCAGCGCCGTGACGCACTAGCAAGGTTTTCGTCGCGCCCGGCGGGCGGGCGCGCTGGCGGGAGACCAAAGGGGTAGGACGGGTGAACGTGAGGAGCGCAGATGGCGGGACCGCCCGGTTGGCATGCGGCCGGGGCGGCGACCACGCGCACGTTCCCGCCGTTCCGGCCCCCTTACCGGGGCGGTCGCGATGACCGACCGGCGCAAGGACACCCGGGGAGCGTTGGTCCGCCCGTATGCCGTCACACGCGGACGCACCGAACCGACCCGGCACATCGCCATCGAGGCCATCCTGCTCACCACCCCGCGCGGCCAACAGGAGTCCATGTACGCCGGGCGGGACAAGCACCTGATCGCGTCGCTCTGCGACGGGCGGGCGCTGTCGCTGGCGGAAATTGCCGCGCACATGCGGATGCCCCTGGGTGTGACCCGGGTGCTGGTTGCTGACATGGCCGCCGAGGGACTCATGGCGGTGCACGAACCGATGGCGGACGACGACTACGACGATCGCATGGACCTGCTGGAGAGGGTGCTGAGTGGACTTCGACAACTCTGACCGGGGCCGAGGGGCCGCCCGCCCGTCGCCCAGCGGCCGGATCCGGTCCGCCAAGATCCTCATCGCCGGTGGCTTCGGTGTCGGTAAGACGACCTTCGTCGGCTCCGTCTCCGAAATCACCCCGCTGACGACCGAGGCGGTGATGACCGCGGCCAGCCAGAGCGTGGACGACACCTCCGGCGTGCCCGGCAAGAGCACCACCACGGTCGCCATGGACTTCGGCCGGATCACCATGGCCTCGGACCTGATCCTGTACCTGTTCGGCACCCCCGGGCAGGCGCGCTTCTGGTTCATGTGGGACGAACTGGCGAAGGGCGCGATCGGCGCGGTCGTGCTGGCGGACACCCGCCGGCTCACCGACTGCTTCTCGGCGATCGACTTCTTCGAGAACCGGCAACTGCCGTACCTGATCGGCGTGAACTGCTTCGACGACGCGCCCCGCTACGCCGAGGACGAGATCCGCGATGCCCTGACCGTAGGGCCGCAGACTCCCCTCATGCTTCTGGACGCCCGCCATCGCGACTCCACCAAACACACGCTGATCACGCTCGTGGAGTACGTGGTGCAACTGCACCGCAGCACCCGACCCATGCTCGCCCAGCCCCGCTGAGCGGTCACGGCTCCTCATCACGGTAGGGCGCGCCCCATTAGGGGTTCGCGCCCTACCGTGCCCGTCACAGACGCTTGATCCCCCCGCCGACACCAAGCCCGCCAGCCGCAAAGCCCCAACCGCGAGTCGCTCTCCCGCCTCAACCACCGAAGGTTTGCGGCCCGGCGTGACCGGCGCGGGGATCAAGCCTGACCGCCCCGCGACGGGCACGCTGGGCCGCATCCTGGCAGCGCTAGGGGCCGCAAACCCGCCCGGCGTGGAACCCGCCCTAAGCCTTAGCCGCGGTCGCCCGCCGCCCCCGAGAAGCCGCCGCAGAAGCATTCGCCGTAGACGCACGCGCCGCCTTCTTGACGGCACGCGCGGTGCCGTTCGCCTTGGCGGCCCGGGTCGCCGCCGCCGTGCCGGTGGCGCTGGCCGAGACGCCCAGGGCCGGGCGGAGGAAGGCGCCCGTGTGGCTTTCCGCGATCTCGGCCAGTTCCTCCGGCGCGCCGACGCCGACGACGGTGCCGCCGCGGTGGCCGCCCTCCGGGCCCATGTCGATCAGCCAGTCCGCGGACTTGATGACGTCCAGGTTGTGTTCGATGACGATGACGGTGTTGCCCTTGTCGACCAGCCCTTCGAGGACCAGCAGCAGCTTGCGGATGTCCTCGAAGTGCAGGCCGGTGGTGGGCTCGTCGAGCACGTAGACGGTCCGGCCGGTGGAGCGCTTCTGCAGTTCGGAGGCGAGCTTGACGCGCTGCGCCTCGCCACCGGAGAGGGTCGGTGCCGGCTGGCCGAGGCGCACGTAGCCGAGGCCCACGTCGACCAGGGTTTTGAGGTGCCGGTGGATGGCCGGGATGGCGCTGAAGAACTCCGACGCCTCCTCGATCGGCATGCCCAGTACCTCGGAGATGGTGCGGCCCTTGTAGTGGACCTCCAGGGTTTCGCGGTTGTACCGGGCGCCCTTGCACACCTCGCAGGGCACGTATACGTCCGGGAGGAAGTTCATCTCGATCTTGATGGTGCCGTCGCCGGCGCAGTTCTCGCAGCGGCCGCCCTTGACGTTGAAGGAGAAGCGGCCGGGGCCGTAGCCGCGCACCTTCGCCTCGGTGGTCTCGGCGAACAGCTTGCGGATGTGGTCGAACACGCCGGTGTATGTGGCGGGGTTGGACCGGGGCGTGCGGCCGATCGGCGACTGGTCCACGCCGACGACCTTGTCCACGTGTTCCAGGCCGGTGATCCGGGTGTGCCGGCCGGGCACCATCCGGGCGCCGTTGATTTGGTTCGCCAGCACCGCGTGCAGGATGTCGTTGACCAGGGTGGACTTGCCGGAGCCGCTGACGCCGGTCACGGCGATGAACTGGCCGAGCGGGAAGCTGACGGTGAGGTTCTTCAGGTTGTGTTCGCGGGCGCCGTGCACGACCAGTTCGCGGCCGATCTGCTGGGGGCGGCGCTGCGCCGGGGTCGGGATCTCCCGCCGGCCGGACAGGTACGCGCCGGTCAGCGACTCCTTGTTGCGCAGCAGGTCCTTCAGCGCGCCGCTGTGCACGATCTTGCCGCCGTGCTCGCCGGCGCCCGGTCCGATGTCGACGATCCAGTCCGCGGTGCGGATGGTGTCCTCGTCGTGCTCGACGACGATCAGCGTGTTGCCCAGCTTCTTCAGCCGGACCAGGGTTTCGATCAGCCGGTGGTTGTCCCGCTGGTGCAGACCGATGGAGGGCTCGTCGAGCACGTAGAGCACGCCGACCAGGCCGGAGCCGATCTGGGTGGCCAGCCGGATGCGCTGCGCCTCGCCGCCGGAGAGGGTGGCGGCCGGGCGGTCCAGCGAGAGGTAGTCCAGGCCGACGTCGACGAGGAAGCGGAGCCGGGCGTTGATCTCCTTGAGTACCCGCTCGGCGATCAGCTTCTGCCGGTCGGTCAGCACCATCGCGCCGAGCCGCTCGGCGCACTCGCCCACCGACAGCCCGCACACCTCGGCGATGCTCTTGCCGTCGATGGTCACCGCGAGCACCTCGGGCTTGAGCCGCGCGCCGCCGCAGGCGCCGCAGGGCACGTCGCGCATGTACCCCTCGTACTTCTCGCGGGACCAGTCCGACTCGGTGTCGGAGTGCCGGCGCTCGATCCACTGGATCACGCCCTCGAAGCCGGTGTAGTACGAGCGCTCCCGCCCGTACTTGTTCCGGTACCGGACGTGGACCTGGTCCTCGGCCCCGTACAGGATGGTCTTCTGGACCCGGGACGGCAGCGCCCGCCACGGCGTGTCCAGGTCGAAGTGCTCGGCGTCGCCCAGCGCCTCCAGCAGGCGCAGGAAGTACTCCATCGTCTGCCCGCCGGACCATGGCTGGATGGCACCGTCGCGGAGGGCGCGCTCCGGGTCCGGGATGATCAGTTCCGGGTCGACCTCCTTCTTGGTGCCGAGGCCGACGCACTCCGGGCAGGCGCCGTACGGGGCGTTGAACGAGAAGACCCGCGGCTCCAGGTCCTCGATCGCCAGGGGGTGGTCGTTCGGGCAGGCCAGGTGCTCGGAGAAGCGCCGCTCGCGGTGCGGGTCGTTCTCCGCCAGGTCGACGAAGTCGAGCAGCACGATGCCGCCGGCCAGGGCGAGCGCGGACTCCACCGAGTCGGTCAGCCGCTGCTTGGCGCTGCCCTTCACGCTGAGCCGGTCGACCACCACCTCGATGGTGTGCTTCTCCTGCTTCTTCAGCTTCGGCGGCTCGGTGAGCGGGTGGACGACGCCGTCGATCCGGGCCCGGGCGTACCCCTTCGACTGCAACTCGGCGAACAGGTCGACGTACTCGCCCTTGCGGCCGCGGACCACCGGCGCCAGCACCATGAACCGGGTGCCCTCGGGCATCGCCAGCACCCGGTCCACGATCTGCTGCGGGCTCTGCCGGGAGATCCGCTCGCCGCAGACCGGGCAGTGCGGCTCGCCGACGCGGGCGAACAGCAGCCGGAGGTAGTCGTAGACCTCGGTGATCGTGCCGACCGTGGAGCGCGGGTTGCGCGAGGTGGACTTCTGGTCGATCGAGACGGCCGGGCTCAGCCCCTCGATGAAGTCCACGTCGGGCTTGTCCATCTGGCCGAGAAACTGCCGAGCGTACGAGGAAAGTGACTCAACGTAGCGACGCTGGCCCTCGGCGAAGATGGTGTCGAAGGCCAGGCTCGATTTGCCGGAGCCGGACAGGCCGGTGAACACGATCATGGCGTCGCGCGGCAGGTCCAGGTCCACGTCGCGCAGGTTGTGCTCGCGCGCGCCGCGAATGATCAGTCGGTCGGACACCGTCCAGCCCTCTCGATTTGTCCCGATATGTCGCCAGGGCGACGCCAGCAGCCAACTGTATCCACGGAGTACGACAACTTTCGCCCACGCGGTCGCCGGCCGCCACTCGGATGCCCGGCGGGCCGTCGCGGACAACCGCGAGCCGCCCGGTGGATGGCCGACCTGCCCCGATTACCCGGGTCGGCTGACCGGACGGCGGGGTGTTTGAGCCAACAGACGGCTTTCAAGAGTATCCGCATTCTTCGTACGCTCCGTGATCGTGGCCGATCTCGACGCCGCTGCGGCGGGCACCGCCGACGCGCCCCCGACGCCCGCCGGCGGAGCCGACGGGCCCGGCCGCGACGATCCCGCCGAGCCGACCCCCGCCGAGCCCAACGAGCCGCGGCGGCGCCGGTGGCTGCGCGCCCTGACGCTGGTGCTGGCGCTCGCCCTGGTGCTCGTCACCGCCGGGGTCGGCGGCGCCTGGTACTACCTGCGGTCGATCAACTCCAGCGTCGGGCGGGTGGACGCGTTCACCGGCGTGCCCGAGGCGGAGCGGCCGACCAGGGAACCGGCCGCCGGGAAGGCCATGAACCTGCTGGTGCTCGGCAGCGACTCCCGGGACCCGGACAGCACCGGCGGATCGCGCGCCGACACGATCATGCTGGTGCACGTGGCGGCGGACCGGTCCGGTGCCCAGATCATCTCGATCCCCCGCGACACCTGGGTGACGCTCCCCGACGGCCGCTCCGCGAAGATCAACGCCGCGTTCGCGTTCGGCGGGGCACCGCTGATGGTGCGCACGGTCGAGCGGTTCACCGGGGTGCGCCTGGACCACGTGCTGCTGCTCGACTTCGCCGGGTTCAAGGAGATCATCGACGCGCTGGGCGGCATCGAGGTGCAGGTGGACGTGACATTCACCTCCACGCACCCGCCGTTCCGCAAGTTCGTCAAGGGCTCGCGGCAGTTCGACGGCGAGCAGGCGCTGGACTACGCCCGGCAGCGCTACCAGTTCAAGGACGGCGACTTCACCCGCATCCGCCACCAGCAGCAGGTCGTGCTCGCCGCGCTCAGCCGGGCCGCGGACAGCGGGCTGATCACCGACCCGATCCGGCTCAACGCGTTCCTCCGGGCCGCCGCCAAGTCCATCACCGTCGACAAGACGATGTCCCTGCTCGACACCGCAACCCAACTGCGCGACCTGCGCGCCGGCGACCTCATCTTCCTCACCAACCCATCCAAGGGGACCGGCCGGGTCGGCGACCAGAGCGTGGTCTTCGCCGACCCGGCGGCCGACAAGGCCCTGTACCGGGCCGTGAACGAGGACGCGGTGGGCGAGTGGCTGGCGGAGCACCCGGAGGCGGTCCGCTAACCGGATCGGTGTGTCCTGGTGATCCGCTTCCGCCGGGCACGCTCCGCCGCGGCGAGGCGCGCGTCCCGGCGGCGGGACTCGTAGGCGATCTCCCGTTGCAGCTTCCGCCAGCTGTCCAGCCGGCGCGGCGGCAGGTCGCCGGATTCCAGCGCGGCCCGGACCGCGCAGCCCGGCTCACCCTCGTGCCGGCAGTCGCCGAACCGGCAGGCCGCCGCCAGGTCGGCCACGTCGGCGAACGCGCTGTCCAGCCCGGCCGCCTGGTCCAGCAGGCCCACCGCGCGGATGCCCGGGGTGTCCAGCACCGCGCCGCCGCCCGGGATCGGGATCAGCGCCCGGTACGTGGTGGTGTGCCGCCCCTTGCCGTCCACCCGGCGGATCGCCTGGGTGACCATCACGGTCGCCCCGGCGAGGGCGTTCACCAACGTGGACTTGCCGGCACCGGACGGACCGAGCAGCGCCAGCGTGCGCCCGGGCCGGACCAGCGGGCGCAGCGCCGCCAGCCCGTCGCCGCGCTGCGCGCTGACCGCGAGCACGTCGACCCCGGGCGCCACGTCGGCCACCTGCTCCACCACCGCCGCCGGGTCCGCGACCGCGTCCGCCTTGGTCAGCACCACCAGCGGGGTGGCGCCGGACTCCCACGCCAGGGCCAGCAGCCGCTCCACGCGCGCCACGTCGGGCGCCGGGTCCATCGGCTCGACCACCGCCGCCCCGTCCGCGTTCGCGGCCAGCACCTGGCCGGTGGAGTCCTTGTCGGCGGTGCGCCGGACGATCGCCGTCCGCCGGGGCAGGACCGCCTCGGCGGTCACCCGCCCGTCCGGCCAGTCGCGCAGCACCACCCAGTCGCCGGCGCATGGCAGCCACACCGGGTCCCGCCCGGCGGCGACCAGCAGCGGTCCGCCGAGACTGGCCCGCACCGGGGCACCCTCGGCGGCGAGTACGGAGCACACGCCCCGGTCCACCCGGCTGACCCGGCCGACCCGGTGGTCGGGCTGGTCGAGGTTCCGGTGGCCGGCGGCGAAGGAGGCGTCCCAACCCAGGGACGCGAGGTCGAACGTCATCTGAACCCTCTGGGTGTGAGTGGTGGCGCGGCCGCGGAAGCGGTCACACGCCGGGGAAGGTGGGAGTGTTCGGACAGCTCATCGGTGCTCCCACCTCCTTCGGGTCCGGTACGACGCGTCGCCCTGACGGTACGGTGCGCCGCGACGCGCGTACAGGGAATATCGCGCAGGTGCCGCACCGGGGGCCGGCAGGTTGAGTAGGTTGGGCTGGTGAGCACTGACCCGCTGGTACTGATGGTCGAGGTGGATCGGGCGACGCAGCGGGTGCTCGACGCGGTGGCCGGGCTCGACGACTCGGTGGTCACCACCCGCTCCCTGCTGCCCGGCTGGTCACGCGGCCAGGTGCTGACGCACCTGGCCCGCAACGCCGACAGCTACGTGCGCCTGCTGACCTGGGCATCGACCGGCGAGCACACCCCGCAGTACCGCGACATGGCCGAGCGCGACCTGGAGATCGAGGCGGGCGCCGGCCGGCCCATCGCCGAACAGCTCGGCGACCTGCGTGACTCGGCCGCCCGGCTGGCCGATGCGGTGGCCGCGATGCCCACCGGCGCCTGGTCCGCGGTGGTCCGCACGATCAGCGGCCGGGACCGCCCCGCCGCCCAGCTGATCTGGGGCCGGCTGCGCGAACTCGAGGTGCACCATGTCGACCTGAACATCGGCTACACCTTCACCGACTGGACCGACGCGTTCGCCCAGCGCCTGCTCCGCGAGGTCGCCACCGACCTCGCGCGGCACCACGGCGCCGAGCCGATGACGTTGCGCGCCCCGGAGCTCGGCCACGACCTGGCGATCGGCGAGACGGCCGGCGCACCCGTCATCACCGGTCCCGCGCATACCCTGGCCGCGTGGCTGACCGGCCGCTCGGACGGCAAGGATCTCACCGTCACCCCCGACGGTCGCCCGCTCCCGTTGACCCCGAACTGGATGTGAGCCCCCATGACCCCCTACACCGGCGAAGTCACCCCGGGCGGCCCACCCGCCGTCCGCGACCTGCCCAGTCTCACCATCACCAAGCTCTCGGTCGGCCCGATGGACAACAACGCGTACCTGCTGCGCTGCCGCGACACCGGCCGCCAGTTGCTCATCGACGCGGCCAACGACGCCGACCGTCTGCTCAGCCTCGCCGGCGACGCCGGCCTGGAGACCGTCGTCACCACCCACCAGCACCACGACCACTGGCAGGCGCTCGCCGAGGTGGTCCAGGCGACGGGGGCGCGTTCGGTCGCCCACGAGGCCGACGCGGCGGCCCTGCCGGTGTCGTCCCAGACGGTCGCGGACGGTGGTGTGGTCCAGTTCGGCGGCCGTCGCCTGGAGGTCATCCACCTGGTCGGGCACACGCCGGGCTCGATCGCCCTGCTCTACCGCGACCCCTCCGACGACACCGCCCACCTGTTCACCGGCGACTCCCTGTTCCCCGGGGGGCCCGGCCGGACAACAAACCCGACGGACTTTCAGGCGCTGATGGATGACCTGGAGGGCAAGGTGTTCGGGCGGCTGCCCGACAACACCTGGTTCTACCCGGGTCACGGGAACGACTCGACGCTCGGCGCGGAGCGCGGGTCGCTGCCAGAGTGGCGAGCCCGCGGCTGGTGAACGGTGGGGCCAGCTTCTTTCCGATCTGGGTGATCGTCACCCACTTCCTCAACATCTTCTTCCTGCTGCTGCTGGCCCGCTCCGGGATCGAGGTACTCGCCGCGCACCCGAAGCTGTACTGGAGCGACGACTGCCCACCCGGCCGGGCGTGGGCCCGGTTCTCCAAGAAGGTGTACACACCGGACTCGCGCCGGTTGTGGACCTCGCACGACGAGGAGGAGTCCTGGTCGCCGGTGCTCGCCCTGCCCGGACGGCGCAACCTCGGGCTGGGCCGACACTGGCACTTCATGACCGTCCAGTTCTGGGTGCTGACCGGCGCGGTCTACGTCGCCCTGGTCTTCGCCACCGGCTACTGGCGTTACCTGGTGCCCACCAGTTGGTCGCTGTTTCCTGATTCGGTGCGGGCGGTCGGCACCTACCTACAGTTCAAGATCACCGACCCGTTGCCCGGCGAGCCGTTCAACGCCGCGCAGAAGCTCAGCTACTTCGTCGTGGTGTTCCTGCTGGCACCGGTCCAGATCCTCACCGGCGCGGCGATGTCCCCTTCGGTGATCGCCCGCTTCCCCCGCTACACCCGGCTGTTCGGCGGCCGGCAGAAGGCCCGCAGCCTGCATTTCCTCGGGCTCGTCGCGTTCGCCGGCTTCACCGTCGTGCACACCGCCATGGTGCTCGTCCACGGCCTGCCGCGGGAGTTCGCCGCGATGGTGCTCGGCAGCTACCAGGCCGACCGCACGCTCGGCCTGGCGATCGGCCTGCTGGGTCTCTTCCTCCTCGTCGTCTTCCACCTCGCTATCACCCGGTTCTCGCTACGCCACCCCCGGCGCACCCAGCACCTGCTGGGCCTGATGGTCGACCCGTTCGAACGGCGGATCTCCCGCAGCCTCACCTCCCGCCAGCGCTACTCCCACCGGGATATCTCCCCCTACCACCGGGTCAACGGCTACCCCCCGGTCGGCGCCGACTACCAACGACTGGCCGCCGACGACTTCCGTGACTATCGACTATCGATCAGTGGCCTGGTCGAGCATCCGGTCACGCTGAGCCTCGACGAGCTACACCGGCTCGGCACCCAGTCCCAGATCACCAAACACAACTGCATCCAGGGCTGGACCGCGGTCGCGCAGTGGACCGGGGTGCCGCTGGCCCGGGTGGTGGAACTGGTCAAACCACTACCCACCGCGAAGCATGCCGTCTTCTACGCCTTCGACGACAAAGCCGAGACCGAGGGCAGCCACGGCGTCTACTACGAATCGGTCCCGCTGCACCTGCTGACCGAGCCGCAGGCCATCCTGGCCCTGGCGATGAACAACGCGCCGCTGCCGATCGAGCACGGCGCTCCCGCCCGGGTCCGGCTGGAAACCCAACTCGGCTTCAAGATGATCAAGTGGGTCAGGGCCGTCGAGTTCGTCGCCGACTACCGGCAGATCGGCATGGGGCAGGGCGGCTGGCGCGAAGACCACCAGTTCTACGCCAACGAAGCCGGCATGTGACGCCGCGGGAGATCTGGACGATCGGGCACTGGACGTGCCCGGAACCGGCGTTCCTCCGGCCATTGCACGAGCACGACATCAGTCTGCTCGCCGACGTGCGCGCGCAGCCGGGATCGCGGCGCAACCCGCAGTTCGGGCGCGACGCGCTGCCGGGCTGGCTGGCGCGGGCCGGCATCGACTACGTCCACCTGCCCGAACTGGGCGGCCGGCGCCGCAAGCAGGACGTGGACCCTGAACTCAACGCCGGGTGGCGGCAGCAGAGCTTCAAGAACTACGCCGACTACACGCTCGGGCCCGAGTATCGGAAGGGCATTGCGAGACTGGTCGGTCTCGCCGGAGAGCGCCGCGTCGCGATCATGTGCGGCGAGCCGATGCCGTGGCGCTGCCACCGGCTGCTGATCGCCAACACGCTCGCGGCGCAGGGCTGGACGGTGTGGCACCTGATCGGGGACGCCGAGCCGCGACGGCACGAGTTGGGCCGGTGGGGCGCCACACCATCGGTCGACGCGGTCGGACACGTGACGTACCCGGCAGCGTGAGCTCAGTGTCCCCAGGCGAGCCGCGCCCGGCGAGCGGCGCTGGACCGGCCGCTCAGCTGGGCTCCCCGGCGCGCGAGAGCCCGGTCCGGAAGTCCTGCCGGGGGGGACAAAACGGGGCATGCTATCTTGCCGGGCAGCGTTCCCGCGGCGGGGGCTTGACGCCCGTCCAGCGTATGGCCGGAACCTCCAGCGACGCCGACCGGTCGGGAGCATCCCGTGACGCGAGGGGGTTCGGTGCACGACGGCGACGCGTCCCCGGGCGCGGGCCCCGACGGGGGCCTGGACGGCGGCGAGCCGTTCCGGCACGAGGCGTTGCTGTATCCCGACGCGGCGACCTACGCGTCCGTCATTGCCCGGTTCGTCCGTGCGGGCCTTGCCAGGGACGAGCCCACGCTGGTCGTCGTGCCCGGCTCCAACCTCGCTCGCGTCCGCGCCGCGCTGGGCGGGGACGCCGCCGCGGTCCGCTTCGAGGACATGACCGAGGTGGGCGCGAACTCGAACCGGCTCATTCCGTGGGTGGTGCGCCCGTTCCTCGCCCAGCGCCTGGACCGCACGGTGCGGATCGTCAGCGAGCCGGTCTGGCCGCGCCGGGCCCCGGAGGAGATCACCCTCGCGATCCAGCACGAGGCGCTGACCAACCGCGCCTTCGCCGGCTGCGCCGCCACCCTGCTCTGCCCGTACGACTCGACCCGGCTCAGCGCGTCGGTCCTGGCCTTCGCCGCCCGGACGCACCCGCTGGTACGCGACGGCGACGAGGTGCGCCCGTGCGCGGGGTTCGTGGACCCGGACGTCGTCGTGGCGTCCCTGAACAACCCGCTGCCCCCGCCGGGCAGGATCGCCGCCCAGCTGGCCTTCGGCCGGCACAACCTCACCGAGTTGCGCAACGTCGTCGCCCGCTACGCCAGCCGGGCCGGGATGGAGCAGGACCGCATCGGGGACCTGCGCCTGGCCGTGAACGAGGTCGCCACCAACACGATCGTGCACGGGCGGAGCGGCGGAACGGTGCGCGTCTGGTACGAGGAGGACCGCCTCATCTGCGAGATCCAGGGGCCGGGCGAGATCGACGATCCGCTGGCGGGCCGGCGGGTACCGCCGGAGCGGAGCCCGCGCGGCCGGGGCCTGCTGGTGGCGAACAACGTCTGCGATCTCGTGGAGACCTATACCTCCGCCGACGCCACCACGACCCGCCTGCACATGCGGTACTGACGCGGCACCGGGCCCTTTCGCGCGGCGACATCGCACGACGCCGGCCACGGAGCAACGGGCCGGGGCTGGACCGGCCGTACAGCGCACGGTCGAAGGGCGACCGCGAGGGGCGCAGGCGCTAGTAGCCGGCGTCGGCGAGTTGGCCGCGCAGCTTGGTCAGCGCCCGGGCGAGCAGCCGGGAGACGTGCATCTGCGAGACGCCGACCCGCTCGGCGATCTGCGACTGGGTCAGGTTGCCGTAGAAGCGCAGCGTGAGGATCTTCTGCTCGCGGTCGTCCAGCGTCGCCAGCGCCGGGCCCAGGGCCACCCGCAGCTCGGCCAGCTCGTACTGCCGGTCCACCGAGCCGAGCAGGTCACCCAGCTCGGCGGCGCCGCTGCCCGAAGCCGACGTGGGGGTGGACAGCGAGACGGCGTTGTAGGCGCGGGCGCCCTCCAGCCCCTCGACCACCTCGTCCTCGCCGATGCCGAGGTGGGCCGCGATGTCCGCCACCGTGGGCAACCGGCCGAGGGCCTGCACCAGGGTGGCGTTCGCCGCCGAGATGGCCAGCCGCAGCTCCTGCAACCGCCGCGGCACCCGCACATCCCAGGTGCGGTCCCGGAAATGCCGCTTGATCTCCCCGATGATCGTCGGGATCGCGTACCCGGCGAAGTCCACACCCCGCTCGGGATCCCACCGGTCCACCGCCTTGATCAGCCCGATCATCGCGGTCTGCACCAGGTCGTCCAGCGGCTCACCGCGCCCGTTGAACCGGTACGCCAGGTGCTGGGCCAGCGGCTGCCAGCTCGCGATGACCTCGTCCCGCAGGGCGGCGCGGGACGGGTCGTCGGCGGGCAGGGCGGCCATCTCGCGCAGCCGCTCGGCGGCGAGCTCGGCGAGTTCGCGCTCGTCGACCCGCTCCGCGTCCGGCCGCGCCGCCGGCTCCGTCGCCGTCATCTCATCCTCTCCCCGGGGCCCCGCAACCGTCTCAACGTATCGCCGGCCGCAGCCCGCAGCCAGGCGAGGGCGCCAATAACTTGCCGGAGGGAAACAGTTACCGGAGCAACAAACGTACCGACCATGCGGTACACGCAGGACGAGAGCGTGCGGCGACACATGATGATGCACACAGCCCCCTGGGTCACGGACCGCGACCGCCGCCGGGGAGGATAGAGGAATGCAGACCCGCTCCGACCTCCGCAACGTCGCCATCGTGGCGCACGTTGACCACGGCAAGACCACGCTGGTCGACGCCATGCTGCGCCAGGCCGGCGCCTTCCATGCCCGGTCCGCGCCGGCGGACCGGGTGATGGACTCGATGGATCTGGAGCGCGAAAAGGGCATCACGATCCTGGCCAAGAACACCGCCGTGCGGTACGTGCCGGCCGACGGCGGGGCCGTCACCATCAACATCATCGACACCCCTGGCCACGCCGACTTCGGCGGTGAGGTGGAGCGCGGCCTGACCATGGTCGACGGGGTGGTGCTGCTCGTCGACGCCAGCGAGGGGCCGCTGCCGCAGACCCGGTTCGTGCTGCGCAAGGCCCTCACCGCCCGGCTGCCGATCATTCTCGTGATCAACAAGGTGGACCGGCCGGACGCCCGCATCAAGGAGGTCGTGGACGAGACCTACGAGCTCTTCCTGGACCTGGACGCGGACGAGTCGCAGATCGACTTCCCGATCGTGTACGCCTGCGCCCGGGACGGCGTCGCCAGCCTGGAGCGCCCCGCCGACGGCACGGTGCCCGCCGACAGCGGCACGCTGGAGCCGTTCTTCTCCACGATCCTGGCGACGATCCCCTCCCCCTCGTACGAGGCGGCCGCCCCGCTTCAGGCGCACGTGACGAACCTGGACGCGTCGCCGTTCCTGGGCCGGCTCGCGCTGTGCCGGGTACACCAGGGCACGATCCGTAAAGGGCAGACCGTGGCGCGCTGCCGGCGCGACGGGACGGTGGAGAAGGTTCGCATCTCCGAACTGCTGATGACCGACGGGCTGGAGCGCAAGTCGGCCGAGTCCGCCGGCCCGGGCGACATCATCGCGGTCGCCGGCATCCCCGAGATCATGATCGGCGAGACCCTCGCCGACGCCGACGACCCGCGCCCGCTGCCGCTGATCACCGTGGACGAGCCGGCCATCTCGATGACCATCGGCACCAACGCCTCGCCGCTGTCCGGGAAGGTCAAGGGCGCCAAGGTCACCGCCCGGCTGGTCAAGGACCGGCTGGACCGGGAGCTGATCGGCAACGTGTCGCTGCGGGTGCTGCCCACCGACCGGCCGGACGCCTGGGAGGTGCAGGGCCGCGGCGAACTGGCGCTGGCCATCCTGGTCGAGCAGATGCGCCGCGAGCAGTACGAGCTGACCGTCGGCAAGCCGCAGGTGGTCACCCGGGAGATCGACGGCAAGACGCACGAGCCGGTCGAGCGGCTGACCATCGACGCCCCGGAGGAGTACCTGGGCGCCATCACCCAGCTCCTGGCGACCCGCAAGGCGCGGATGGAGCAACTGGTCAACCACGGCACCGGCTGGATCCGGATGGAGTGGCTGGTCCCCGCCCGCGGGCTGATCGGCTTCCGCACCGAGTTCCTCACCGAGACCCGCGGCACCGGCATCCTGCACCACGTCTTCGAGTCGTACGAGCCGTGGGTCGGGGAGTTGCGTACCCGACCGACCGGCTCGCTGGTGGCCGACCGGTCCGGGGTGGCGACAAGCTTCGCGATGTTCAACCTCCAGGAGCGCGGCTCGCTGTTCGTCGAGCCCGGCACCGAGGTGTACGAGGGCATGATCGTCGGTGAGAATAGCCGCGCCGACGACATGGACGTGAACATCACCAAGGAGAAGAAGCTCACCAACATGCGCTCCTCCACGGCGGACGAGCTGGAACGGCTGGTGCCGCCCCGCAGGCTGTCCCTGGAGCAGGCGCTGGAGTTCTGCCGGGAGGACGAGTGCGTCGAGGTGACCCCGGTCGCGGTGCGGATCCGCAAGACGGTGCTGGATCAGGCGTCCCGCGCCCGCGCGGCGGCGCGCCGGAAGCACGCGGGGTGACGCTTCCCGGCACCGCCGGCGTCTACGTGGCCCCGCTCGGGGGCGCACCGATCCTCGCCCACAACGAGCACCGCGTGTTCTACGCGGCCAGCACGATGAAGGTGGCCGTGCTGGCCGCGCTGTACCGGTCCGGCATCGACCTGGACGCCCCGGTGCCGGTGCGCAACGACCACGCGTGCGCGGTGCCCGGCGCCGCCCGGTTCTCCAACGCGCGGGACGAGGACCAGGACGACGACGTGTGGGAGCGGCTCGGCGGTGCGGCCACCCCGCGCTGGCTGGCCACGCACATGATCGTGCGCTCCGGCAACCTGGCCACGAACCTGGTCCTCGGCCTGGTCGGGCTGGACCCGGTGGCCGAGGTCTGGCGGGCCGTCGGCGCGCGGCACTCGGTCACCGGCCGGGGCATCGAGGACGCGGCCGCCCGCGCGGCCGGCATCGACAACCTGGTCACCGCGTACGACCTCTGCGCGCTGTTCACCGCCATCGCCACCGACGACTCCGCGCTGGCATCGCCGACCGCGTGCGCCGCCATGCTGGAGGTGCTGTGCGCGCAGGAGTTCGGGGAGGCCCTGGCGGCGGGCCTGCCCGCCGGCACCCGGGTGGCGCACAAGGACGGCTGGGTGAATGGCATCCGGCACGGCGCCGGCGTGGTGTTCCCGCCGGACGCGCTGCCCTACGCGATCGCGGTCTGCACCGGCGACCTGCCGGACGGCGAGGCGACGGCACTGATCACCCGGGTCTCCGCCCATGCGTGGGCCGCCCGGGGCGGCCGCGCCGAGGGGGCGCGCGGCGCATGAGCATCGCGGAGATCCGGACGCACCGGTTGACCGCCCCGCTGCACACCCCGTTCACCACCGCGCTGCGCCGCGCCACCACGGTCGACACGCTCGTCGTGGAGGTCGTCGACGCGGACGGGCGCTCCGGCTTCGGCGAGGCACCCCAGGTCTGGCAGGTGACCGGCGCCTCCATCGCCGGCTCCGAGGCGTGCGTCCGCGACCTGCTGGCCCCGCTGCTCACCGGCCGCGATC
Source organism: Rhizomonospora bruguierae (assembly GCF_018397995.1). Lineage (GTDB taxonomy): Bacteria > Actinomycetota > Actinomycetes > Mycobacteriales > Micromonosporaceae > Rhizomonospora > Rhizomonospora bruguierae. The sequence continues at coordinate 14,076 of NZ_BBQH01000058.1, read as the reverse complement.
CGGACGACCTGGTGGCGCGCTGCCGCGAGGTCCAGCGGGCGGTCGCCGGCAACGAGGCGGCCAAGGCGGCCGTCGACGTCGCCCTGCACGACCTGGCCGCCCGGCGGATCGGCGTCCCGCTGGTCCGGCTCCTCGGTGGTACCGCGCTGCGGGTCCCCACCGACGTGACGCTGTCCGCCGGCGAGGCGGGTGCCCTGGCCGAGGCGGCCACCGCCCGGGTCCGCGACGGCTTCGGCGTCCTGAAGGTGAAGGTCGGCACCGACGCGGCGGGCGACGTGGCCCGGGTGCGTGCGGTGCGCGCGGCCGTCGGCCCCGGTGTCGGGCTGCGCCTGGACGCCAACCAGGGCTGGAGCCCCCGCGAGGCGGTCCGGGTCATCACCGCGCTGGAGGACGCCGGGTTGGGCATCGAGCTGGTCGAGCAGCCCGTCCCGAAGTGGGACCTGGACGGCCTGGCCTGGGTCAGCGACCGCGTCGGCCTGCCGATCCTCGCCGACAAGGCGGTGTTCGGCCCCCGCGACCTGGTCGAGGTGATCCGCCGCCGGGCCGCCGACATGGTCAACGTGAAGCTCGCCAAGTGCGGTGGGCTCGGCCCCGCCCGCACCCTGCTCGCCCTCGCCGAGGCGCACGGGATGGGCACGGTCGTCGGCTCGATGATGGAGAGCCCGATCGGCATCGCCGCCGCCGCCAGCCTCGCCGCCGCGCACGGCACCACGGCCGTGGCCGACCTCGATGCCGCCTGGTGGCTCGCCTCCTCGCCGGTTCGGGGCGGACCCTGGTACCGGGACGCCTGTGTCATGCTGCCCGCCGAGCCGGGTACCGGCGTGGTGGGCCTGTCCAGGCCGTAAACCGGCGCCGGTACGGGTTGCCGGCGCGCCGACACGTTCGTATCGTCGGCGAGAGATCGATCACCGGGAGGGCGCGTGACGGTCGAAGCGGGGCAGCGTGCCACGGTCGCGGTCGCGGTGGCGACCCTGTGGAGCGCGCCCGACGCGGTCGGCCCGGTCGACCGCCCGGCCCTCGGCCCGGTCACCGACATCCGGGCCTGGGTCGCCGGGCTGCCGGCCGCCCAGCAGATCCGCGATTCCGTGCTCAGCCAACTGCTGCTCGGCGAGGCGGTGCGGGTCGAGGAGGTCCGCGACGGGTGGGCCCGGGTCGTCGCCCCCGGCCAGCCCGCGGCGCGCCTGCACGCCGACGGGTACCCGGGCTGGCTGCCGGTCGCGCACCTCGCCGCCTACTCCCCCGCCGGTGACCTGGTCGTCAACGCCACGGCCACCGCCCTGCGCGACGAGCCGGACGGCGACGTGGTGCTCGGCGGCGTCGTCCTGGGAACCCGCCTCACCCCGGCCGGGGAACGGTTCCGTGGCTGGCAACCCGTCCTGCTCCCCGGCGCCCAGGCGCCCGTCTGGGCCGTCGCCCGGGATCTCGCCACCCTCCCCGCCGAGCCGCCGGCCGCCGACCGGGTCCTCGAGGTGGCCGCCCGCCTGCTCGGCGTCACCTACGTCTGGGGTGGCCTCTCCGGGTACGGCATCGACTGCTCCGGCCTGGTCCACCTGGCCTGGCGGCGGTTCGGCGTGACCCTCCCCCGCGACGCCAGCGAGCAGGCCGCGGCCACCACGCCGCTGGAGTTCGGCGAGGAGCGCCCGGGCGACCTCTACTTCTTCGCGCGCCCGGGCAAGAAGATCCACCACGTCGGTCTCGTGACCGCCGAGCCCGGCGACGGCGCGCGGCACATGCTGCACGCCTGCTACACCTCGCGCAAGGTCACCGCGGAACCGGTCCGCGGCGAGCGCGCCGCCACCCTGGTCGCCGCCCACCGGGTGCCCGCCGCCGGGTAGCGTGGGGCGGTGGGTATCAGCGGGCGGCGGTCACCTGCTGGCGCCGGGCGGCGCGGCGGTCCCGCGCGGTCTTCAGGAGGCTGAGGGCGGTGGTGATCGCCAGGGTGCCCATGATGACCGACAGGGACAGCCAGATCGGCACGTGCGGCGCCCAGCCCACGGGGTTGCCGCGATTGAGGAACGGCAGGTTGTTCTTCGCCAGGGCGTCGAGCACGAGCTTGACCCCGATGAAGCCGAGGATCACCGCCAACCCGATCGGCAGGTACACCAGCCGCTCCAGCAACCCGCCGAGCAGGAAGAACAGTTGCCGCAGCCCCATCAGCGCGAACACGTTCGCGCTGAACACCAGGTACGGCTCCTGGGTGATGCCGAAGATGGCCGGTATCGAGTCCAGCGCGAAGATCAGGTCGGTGGTGCCGAGGGCGATCATCACGATGAACATCGGGGTGAAGATGCGCCGGCCCTTGGGGCCCTTCACGGTCAGGTGGCCCGAGTCGAACCCCCGCGAGATCGGCAGCGCCCGCCGGCTCCACCGGATCACCACGTTCTCCCGGAAGTCCTCCCCGTCCTCCTCGCCCTGCCACACGAACTTGATCGCGGTGTAGATCAGGAACGCCCCGAACAGGTAGAACACCCAGGAGAACTGGCTGACCAGCGCGGCGCCCGCGGCGATGAACGCGCCCCGCATCAGCAGCGCCAGCACGATGCCGATCATCAGGGCCTTCTGCTGGAACCGTCGCGGCACCCCGAACCGGGCCATGATGATCATGAAGACGAACAGGTTGTCGACCGACAGGCTGTACTCGGTCAACCAGCCGGTAAAGAACTCCCCGGCGGGCTGGCCGCCGGCGAACAGCCACAGTCCCAGGCCGAACAGCACGGCGAGGCCGACATACAACGAAACCCAGAAGGTCGACTCCCGCAGGCTCGGCTCATGCGGTCGCCGCCCGATGATGACCAGGTCCACGAGCAGGACGGCGGTGATCACAACCAGCGTGGCGATCCACGTATGCGTGGACACGTTCAAGGCAGCCCTCCGGCAGGCACTGACACCGCCACCTCGGTGGACCGCGACGCGTACTGTGACGCGGACGGTGCCGACCGGGAAGCGGATACTGATGTCGTGTCTGTCGGAGGTCTCTCCCGCCCCCGGTGAACCGGGGGCCGACGGCGCCGGGTCCGTCACCGCCGAGGCGGCTCAGGTCCGTGCTGACGACACCGTTGCGAGGGATACTCCCCTCCTCCGCCCGCCATTGTGTCCTACCGGCCGCCCGTTTGGTACTCCCCACCGCCCGGGCGTGCCGAACGCTACAGCGATGGGGGGCCCACACGCCGTACGTCGTCCTAGGAGGCTAGGTGCCTGGATGCCGGTCGCTCCGGCGTGCGAGAGTGCCGCCATGGTGCTTGAGGTCGCTCTGATCGATGTCCTTCCCGGCCATGAGGAGGCGTTCGCCGCCGCCTACGCCGCCGGCCGCGAACTGGTCGCCACCACGCCGGGCTGCCGCACCGTCCGAATGACCCGCGGCATCGAGTCACCCACCCGGTTCGTGCTCCTCATCGAGTGGGACAGCGTCGAGGCGCACGAGGTCAACTTCCGCCAGTCGGAGCGCTTCCCCGCCTGGCGCGCCCACATCGGCCCGCACTTCGCCAGCCCGCCGGTCGTGGAGCACTTCACCGACGTCCCAGCGACCGCGGCCCCGCCCCGCGAGGCGGACGCGGCGTAGCAGGACCCGGGCCAGGTAACGGCGTAGCGGCGGCAGGCACACCCGCCTACCTGGGCCAGGCAACGGCGTAGCGGGCGCGGCAGGCACGCCGGCACGCATGTGTCAGGGGGCGGCGTAGCGGGCGCGGCGGCCTAACGGGGTGAACCCGAGCCTGCGGTACAGGGCGCCGGCCGGGTTGTTGACGTTGACGTCCAGCAGGGCCTCGCGGGCGCCGGCCGCGCGCATGCGGGTCAACGCCTCGACCACGAGCGCGGCACCCAGGCCGCGACCGCGCCAGTCGGGCCGCACCCCCACCTGGACGACCCAGCCCTCGGCGCAGCCGATGAAGCCAACATCCCCGGCCTGCCCGTCGGTAGCGAGCAGCGTCCAGTCGGGGCGGAACTCCTCGTCGTCGGTGAGCCAGTCGACCCACTGCCGCTCGCTCCACCCGGGGAAGCCGGGCCGGTCGCGGAACGCCGCCGAGTACACCGCGAAGAAGCGGCCGGCCGCATCGCGCGACCACTCGGCGAGCATCACGCCGCCGGGGAACGGCACCTCCGGCGGTTCGGCGACGCCGAGGTCGAAGCGGAACACGTCCTTGGCGAACACCTGCCGCAGGCCGCGGCTGGCGAACAGCCGCTCCGCCGCCGGCGTCAGCGACTCGGTCTCCACCGTCACCTCGGCGGGCGCCGCCGCGGTCAGGGCCCAGTCGAGCAGGTGGGACCCGACACCGCGACCGCGTACCGCCGGGTCGACCAGACCGGTGGCGGTGGCCCGCCCGCCCGCCGGTGGGGGCTGGTGGCGGACGGAGGCCGCGGCAACGACCGTGCCTTGCGGGTCGCGGGCGGCGGTCGTCAGCACACCATCCACGGTGAACCGTCGCGCGAGGAACGAGGGCTCGGCGGCGAGCGGCAGCCCGCCGTCGGCGGACCGGCAGCGGCGGGCGAGGTGGGCCGGGCAGGTCGGCGTCGGCCAGCGGCGCCCACACGAGGGTGTTCGGCACGGCCGTAGCGTAGAGGCCGGGCGCCCCGGGCGCGCGGCCTTTCGCCGCCGACCGCCCGCCCCTCGCCGGCCGGGCTACTTGACGCCGGCCGCGTCCATGCCGCGCAGTTCCTTCTTCAGCTCACCGATCTCGTCACGGATCCGGGCCGCCAACTCGAACTGCAACTCCCGGGCCGCGGCCAGCATCTGGTCGTTCAGATCCTGGATGAGCTTGGCCAGGTCGGCGCGGGCCATCCCCTCGCGGGACGCGGTGACCGCCGCGCCCCGACCCCGGGACCGCGTCTCGGGCACCGGCGCCTTGCCACGCGACATCTGCCGACCGGCCCCGCCGATGATGGCGCCGCCGGGGCCGTGGCCGGCCAGGGCGCCCTCGGTGTCCTCCGCCTCCCGGTAGATGTCGTCCAGGATGTCGTGGATCTTCTTGCGCAGCGGCTCGGGGCTGATGCCGTTGGCCTCGTTGTACGCGATCTGCTTCTCCCGGCGGCGGTCGGTCTCCTCGATCGCGGAGCGCATCGACGGGGTCATCTTGTCCGCGTACATGTGCACCTCGCCGGAGACGTTCCGGGCGGCGCGCCCGATCGTCTGGATCAGCGACGTGCCGGAGCGCAGGAAGCCCTCCTTGTCCGCGTCCAGGATCGCGACCAGCGAGACCTCGGGCAGGTCCAGGCCCTCCCGCAGCAGGTTGATGCCGACCAGCACGTCGAACTCGCCCTTGCGCAGCTCCCGCAGCAGCTCGACGCGGCGCAGCGTGTCCACCTCGGAGTGCAGGTACCGGACCCGGATGCCGTGCTCCAGCAGGTAGTCGGTCAGGTCCTCGGCCATCTTCTTGGTCAGCGTGGTGACCAAGACCCGCTCGTCCCGCTCGGTGCGCAGCTTGATCTCGTGCATGAGGTCGTCGATCTGGCCCCTGGTGGGCTTGACCACGACCTGCGGGTCGACCAGCCCGGTCGGGCGGATGACCTGCTCGACGAACTCGCCGTCGGCGTGCTCCAGCTCCCACGGCCCCGGGGTCGCGGAGAGGAACACCATCTGCCCGACCCGCTCCAGGAACTCGTCGAACCGCAGCGGGCGGTTGTCCGCGGCGCTGGGCAGCCGGAACCCGTGCTCGATGAGCAGCCGCTTGCGCGACGCGTCGCCCTCGTACATGCCGCCGATCTGCGGGATCGTCTGGTGCGACTCGTCGATGACCGTGAGGAAGTCGTCCGGGAAGTAGTCCAGCAGGCAGTGCGGCGGATCGCCCGGCTTGCGGCCGTCGATGTGCATCGAGTAGTTCTCGATGCCGGAGCAGAACCCGACCTGGCGCATCATCTCCAGGTCGTACGTGGTGCGCATGCGCAGCCGCTGCGCCTCCAGCAGCTGGCCGGTGCGCTCCAGCTCGGCCAGGCGCTCGGCCAGCTCGGCCTCGATGTCCCGGCAGGCGCGCTCCATCCGCTCCGCTCCGGCGGCGTAGTGCGTGGCCGGGAAGATGAGCAGGCTGTCCACCTCGCGGATCACGTCGCCGGTCAGCGGGTGCAGGTAGGACAGCCGCTCCACCTCGTCGCCGAACAGCTCGATCCGGATGGCCAGCTCCTCGTACGCCGGAATGATCTCCAGCGTGTCCCCCCGGACCCGGAACGTGCCCCGGTTGAAGGCCATGTCGTTGCGGGTGTACTGGATGTCGACCAGCCGGCGGAGCAACCCGTCCCGGTCCAGCACCTGGCCGACCCGGACGCGGGCCGCCTGGTCCAGGTACTCCTCGGGCGTACCCAGGCCGTAGATCGCCGAGACGGTCGCCACCACGACCACATCCCGCCGGGTGAGCAGGGACATCGTCGCGGAGTGCCGCAGCCGCTCCACCTCCTCGTTGATCGAGGAGTCCTTCTCGATGTACGTGTCCGTCTGCGGGATGTACGCCTCGGGCTGGTAGTAGTCGTAGTACGAGACGAAGTACTCGACGGCGTTGTTCGGCAGCAGCTCGCGGAACTCCTTGGCGAGCTGCGCGCACAGGGTCTTGTTGTGCGCGAGCACCAGCGTGGGGCGCTGCAGCCGCTCCACCAGCCACGCGGTGGTGGCGCTCTTGCCGGTACCGGTGGCGCCGAGCAGCACCGTGTGCCGGTCGCCCCGGCGGACCCGCTTCTCCAGCGCCTCGATCGCCGCCGGCTGGTCGCCGGCCGGCCGGTAGTCGCTGACCACCTGAAACCGGTTGTCGATGCGCGGGATGTCGAGCGTCATGGCACCAACCGTACGCCGGCCCACCGACATTTCCGCTGGCCCGGGCCGGCTCGGTACTGGCAGTATTTGATCGCTTTCAAGGTTGTCATTGTGTGGCCCGGCTCACCCGCGATACCTTCCTCGGGTAGGCCGCTCGCGGCGGCCGTCCGGGCTCGGTGCCGGCCTTCCACACCGGCCGACCCGCCCGGCGCGAGGGTTGCAGCCCCGGCTTCAATCGGCCGGCGAGCGCACCCTCGCGGTCGCGCGCAGCGCAGACCGGCCGCCGCGAGCGCCCCCTCCCGACAGCGGACCGAAGCGCCGTAGCCGACGGCCCGCGCCATCGCGGCCCGGGGCACGTCACCTCGCCGGCCGCGCCGCGTTCAACCCTCCGTGAGCCTTTCCTCCCCCACCGCCGAACGGCCCACCAGCCCCGCCGGGCCGCCGGCCCCGGTCCGCCGCCGCCGCGGCGCGGGCGATGCCCGCCGCAAGACGGCGCTGGTGCTGGTCGGCCTGCTGGCGCTGGGCTCCGCGGCCGGGCTGATGCGCGGCCTCACCTCGTGCGCGCCCACCGCGCCCACCGCCGAGAAGGCGCGGCCGCTGACCGCCGCCGAGGCGCAGCGGCTGGCCGGTATGCGCCGGCAGAACTACCGCGACGGCCGGGTCGGCCTGCGGATCGAACTGGGCCGTCCCGGGCGGCAGACCCGGCTCGCCGGCTGGATCGACTGGCACCGCAGCGCGCTGTCGCTGGCCGTGGCCGGGCCGACCGCGGCCTCGGACGGCCTGGTGCAGGCCGCGCCGGGCCTGATCGCCACCCGGACCGCCGACCCGAAGCAACCGGCCACCGCGGTCGCGGCCGGCGCGGCCAGCGCCCCCACCACCGCCTCCGGCCCGACCACCGCTCCCACCACCGCCTCCGGCACCGGCCCGACCGCGGCCGGCGATTCCGGCGCCGCCAGCGCCCCGCCCGCCGCGGGCGCCCCGACCGGGGCCAGCGCCGCTGGCAGCGCGACCGCGCGCCCGGCCGCCACCCCGAACGGCGGCGCGGTCGCGGTCCGGGACGCGCCCGAACCGCCCGCGCGGCTGCCGGCGGACCGCTGGCGCGCTCGCCCGCTCCGGGCCCCGACCGGCGCGGCAGCGCCGCTGGACACGCTCGTCTCGCTGCTGTTCACGGTCGCCTCGCCGGAGCCGGACTCCGCCGACGTGCTGGCGCAGAGCGAGTCGCGCTGGCTGGCCCGGGACACCGACGGCGACACCAAGCTGGACGTGCTGCTCGGCCCGGCGGTCCCGCCGGCCGGCCCGCCCGCCACACCCACCACGACGCCCAGCCAGACTCCCGGCGGGATCACCACCACGCTCGCGCCGCCCACCTCGCTGGCGTCCATGGGCGGTGCGGTGCGGTACTGGCTGGACGCTGACTCGCGGCTACACCGGTTCGAGGCGCTGTTCGGCCCGGACCTGCCCGTACGGGTACGGCTGCTGCGGGACCAGGCCCAGCCGTTCGCCCTCGCCCAGCCGCTGGGCGGCGCGCCGATCACGCCGCGGTCGGTGACCGTGGCCGAGGGGCGGACCCTCGCCCACCTGCGGCAGCGGGACCGCGCCACCGGCGGCGGAGCGGTCCGCGTCACGCTGCCGACGGTGGACGGCGGCGTCCGGCAGGCCACCGGCTGGCTGGACTGGCGCACCACGGTCGCGTACCTGATGGTCCACGACCCGGACCGGCCCGGGCCGGCGGCGCTGCTGCGGGCGGACGCGGCCGGCGTGGCCACCCGGAAGGCGCCGAAGACGGCCGCCGCCAAGGCACCGAAGGGCGCGGCGCCGCCGCTGCCGCCGCCCCGGAACCAGGCGTGGGCGTTCGCCGACTGGGCGCACCAGCGGGACGCGGGCGGCACCTACGACCTGCACCTGCTGATCAACGAGGCGCTGTCGCTGTCCGCCCGGGGCACCGACGACGCGGCGGCGGCCCGCAAGGCGGCCCGGTGGCTACGGGCCGACCTCATCGGCGGCACCCGCACGGCGGTGTACGAGATCCCGAAGCCCGCCGAGAAGGGCGTCGCGGCGGGGCAGGCCCGGATGCGCTACTGGGTGGACCGCGACGGCGTGCTGCGCCGGCTGGAACTGCGCACCCGCTCCGGGGCCTTCGCCCGACTCGACATCGAGCCCGGGACCGTGCCGGTGCTCAGCCGGGTACCGCTGGCCTGAGGTACACGGTGGCCGGCCGGCCCGGGTCGGCGTTGCCGTGCACGATCACGTCGCCGCCGGCCCCGTCGGTGAACCCGGCGGCGACGGCGTCCGGGAGCCGGGGAAAGCCGGCGTGCAGCAGCGCGGCGGAGACCCGGTCCAGGTCCGCGTCCGGTGCCACGGCCGCCTCGATGACGCCCTGCGCGGCGGGACGCACGGACCGCAGCAGGGGGCCCGCCGCGTGCCCGATCCGCGCCGCGAGCCGGTCGTACGCGCGCAGCCCGTCTCCGCCCGGGTCGGTGCCGCCCGGGTCGGTGCCGGTCGGTGCCGCCCGGCCGGCGCGCAGGTTCTCCTCGAACGGCACCAGCCGCTCGCGCCACAGCGCGTCGACCCGCTCGGCCAGCCGCCGCAGGGTGCCGTCGTTGCCGAGCAGCACGTCGGCGGCAGCGCGCCGCTGCTCGTCGGTGGCCTGGGCGCGGATCCGGCCGGTCGCCTCGTCGGGGCTCATCCCCCGCCGGGCAACGAGCCGCTCGACCCGGGTCGCCGAAGCCGCGTCCACCACGATCACCAGGTGGTAGGTCGGCGCCAGGCCGGTCTCCACCAGCAGCGGGACGTCGTTGACGACGACGGCGTCGGTCGGGGCGTCGGCGGTCAACCGGGTGGTCCGGGAGCGCACCCGCGGGTGGATGATCGCCTCGAGGCGGCGCCGGGCCGGCTCGTCCCCGAAGACGCGGGCGGCCATCGCGGCCCGGTCGAGGGCGCCGTCCGGGCCCAGGATGCCGGCACCGAAGGCGGCCACGATCTCGGCGAGCCCGCCGGTGCCGGGCGCCACCACCTCGCGGGCGAGCCGGTCCGCGTCGATCAGCACCGCACCGTGGTCGACCAGGCGCGCCGCCACCGCGCTCTTGCCGGCGCCGATGCCGCCGGTCAGCCCCACCCTCAGCACGCCACCCAGTCAACCGCACGGCGAAGGCCCCGCCGGAGGCGGGGCCTTCGCGTGACTGGCGGGCTGGCGATCAGCCCTTGCCGGCGAGCTTCTCCCGCAGCGCGGCCAGGGCCTCGTCCGTGGCGAGGGTGCCCGAGGGCTCCTCCGCCTGGCGGGACGGGGCCGGCGTGCTGGTGGAGACGCCACCGGTGGCGGCACCGGCGGCACCGGCGGCCGCGTCGGCGTCCGCCTGGCGGGCGGTCTGCACCTGCCGGGTGTGCGCCTCCCAGCGGGTCCGGGCCTCGGCGTACTGCTGCTCCCAGGCCTCGCGCTGCTTCTCGAAGCCCTCGAGCCACTCGCCCGTCTCCGGGTCGAAGCCCTCCGGGTAGATGTAGTTGCCCTCGTTGTCGTAGGTCGCCGCCATGCCGTAGAGGGTGGGGTCGAAGTGCTCCTCGCCCTCGACGAAGCCCTCGTTAGCCTGCTTGAGCGACAGCGAGATCCGCCGGCGCTCCAGGTCGATGTCGATGACCTTGACCATGACGTCCGAGCCGACCTGCACGACCTGCTCCGGGATCTCCACGTGGCGCTCGGCCAGCTCGGAGATGTGCACCAGGCCCTCGATGCCGTCGTCGACGCGGACGAACGCGCCGAACGGCACCAGCTTGGTGACCTTGCCGGGGACGATCTGCTGGATCGCGTGGGTCCGGGCGAACTGGCGCCACGGGTCCTCCTGGGTCGCCTTCAGCGACAGCGAGACCCGCTCCCGGTCCAGGTCGACGTCCAGAACCTCGACCTCGACCTCCTGGCCGACCTCGACCACCTCGGACGGGTGGTCGATGTGCTTCCAGGACAGCTCGGAGACGTGCACCAGGCCGTCCACGCCGCCGAGGTCCACGAACGCACCGAAGTTGACGATCGAGGAGACGACGCCCTTGCGGACCTGCCCCTTCTGGAGCTTGTTGAGGAACTCGGTGCGGACCTCGGACTGGGTCTGCTCCAGCCACGCCCGGCGGGACAGCACCACGTTGTTGCGGTTCTTGTCCAGCTCGATGATCTTGGCCTCGAGCTCGCGGCCCACGTACGGCTGCAGGTCGCGCACGCGGCGCATCTCCACCAGCGACGCGGGCAGGAAGCCGCGCAGGCCGATGTCGAGGATCAGGCCGCCCTTGACCACCTCGATGACGGAGCCGCGGACGACGCCGTCCTCGTCCTTGATCTTCTCGATCGTGCCCCAGGCGCGCTCGTACTGGGCACGCTTCTTGGACAGGATCAGCCGGCCCTCCTTGTCCTCCTTCTGGAGTACAAGGGCCTCGATGTGGTCACCGACGGACACCACCTCGGCGGGGTCCACGTCGTGCTTGATCGACAACTCGCGCGAGGGGATGACGCCCTCGGTCTTGTAGCCGATGTCGAGCAGGACCTCGTCCCGATCGACCTTGACGACGGTGCCTTCGACAATGTCGCCGTCGTTGAAGTACTTGATGGTCTCGTCGATCGCGGCGAGGAACGCCTCCTCGGTGCCGAGGTCGTCGACGGTGACCTTGTTGGGTGCGCTCGAGGTGGCCTCGATGCTGCTCGTCATGTGGGCTGTTGCTCCGAACGGATGGTGTCGCGGTGACCTGCGATCGCGAACTGGCCGCCGCACATACCACACCCGTCAGAACTTGAACCCGCGAAGCCTGGAAGATGTCCGGTGGCCGCGGACCTGCTCCCTGCCGAGGTCACGATCCGCGAGCGCATCGACTAGCTTACCGTGCGCTTTACCGCAGGGTGCAAGCCCCCACGGCACCAATCTGGGCACGGGGAGCGAAATGATAGCTGACGCGCGCTTTGCCGGAATATTGCCCCCCCGCCGCGTGATGGCCGGACGAACTCTAGCCTGTCCCGGATGAGCGATCACCCCGGGCACCCCGATCCCGTCGCCAGGGTGGACCGGGGGCACGTGACCGACGCCGAGGCGGTACGCGCCAACCGGGACTGGTGGGATTCGGACGCCGACGCGTACCAGGCCGAACACGGCGCCTTCCTGGGCGAGGTGGACTTCGTGTGGTGCCCCGAGGGTCTGCGCGAGGCGGACGCCCACCTGCTCGGCCCGCTCGCCGGGCAGCGGGCGGCCGCTGGGTCTTCTCGGTCACCCACCCGATCAAGTGGGTGCGATCTTGGTGGATCAATAACCCCTGGTCAGGCGAGGTAGCGCCTCGTTGCGCACCTCGCCAGGTCTTGCGGGCTCACATCATGAGGCGTCTGGGCGACGGGCTACGAATATGGCGGTGCCAGGGAAAAGCCGACCGCGCATAGGGCTCCACTGGCCCCAGATCTCCTCGTGTCCTTTCGGCCACTCCGGTTCGACTACATCGCAGAGGACGAATCCGGCCGCCGCCAGTTCTCTGACGCGATCACCGAAGGTGCGGTGCTGCTCGACGTAGGTGGGGACTCCTGCCGCATCCTGTTCGACGTACGGGCGGCGGTCAAAGTAGCAGTTAACCGCCATCAGGCCGGTCTCGCCAGGCTCGTCCAAGAAGATCCAGCGCATCGGGTGATAGGTGGCAAAGACCCACGCGCCGCCCGGGCGTAGCACTCGGAACACCTCGCGCATGAGCGCTGCTGTATCGGTGATGAATGGGACAGCACCGAACGCCGTATGCGCGATGTCGAACGTTCCGTCCCGAAACGGCAGGGCTAGGGCGTCAGCTTGCACGAGCGGCACGTACACGCCCGACCGCTCGGCCGCGAGCTTGGCGTGTCGCAACATGCCGTCAGAGAGGTCCAGAGCCGTCACGTCGGCTCCCTGTCCGTCGAGCCATCTGGAGCCCGCAGCCGCGCCGCAGCCTATCTCTAGTACCCGTGCTCCCTTGACCTTGCCGAGCAGCCGGGCGTCCTCTTCACGCAGACCCTCTGGGCACCACACGAGGTCGACGTCTCCGAGGAAAGAACCGTGCGCTTCCTGGTACCCGTCAGCGTCCGTGTCCCACCATCGCCGACTCGCCGCTCTGTTCTCTGCGTCGGAGACCGCTCGACGGAGGATGGCGGGTTCGGAAGACGGAGAGAGCTCGCTCATCCCGGTAACGCTACGGATGCGTGCACCTTCGAGGGCGACCGGCCCGCAAGAGCCGAACCGGGACAGTCCGCACGTGAACTGCCCCGGTAGGCAGCAGACCGGGAGGTAGGGGTAGATCATCCCGGGGCATGAGCCGGCTGAGGCGCGCAACCACGCGGCTCGGCAGCCGATCAACAATCGGTTAGGTGAGGTTCTCCCAAGGACCCGAACCCGCAGCGGCGAAGGTCCGCAGCTCCTCAAGCTCGTCAGACCGGTGACCGGTTGGGACGGCGGAGAGTAGATCACTCACGCCCAGCCCGACAACGCGGACGTCATGCTGGAGCCGCGTGATCGCGTCGAGCGCGAAGGCCACGCCACCGGCCGTTTCGGGCGGTTCTCGGCGCGGCGACCGATGCCGAACTTGGGTTCTTCATCATCCACCCACACGCCAACGATCCCGGCACTGTGCCGGATGCCGACGATCCCGGGCCGGACCGGTAGCCACCGGTGCGGCGTGTTCCTCCTCCGATGCGCCGAGCAATCTGCCGCAGGTGGCGTCGAGCGCGGCGGTGCAGGTCAGCGTGAGCGCGGGCGGCGCGGTGACGGTGGTCTGTCAGGACGGGGTGCCGGGCCGTGTCGCAGTACCGACCAGGCACGTGCGGGTGCTGATCGACGCGTCTGGTTCGGGCCCGACCAACCTCGCCCTGCCGCTGAATGAGGCGACGACCGCGGCCGGTGGGGCGCGGGTGTACTCGCTGGCTCAGGGACGGACGCGATGACCGACGCGGGTAGTGTGCCCGCCGACCGGCTGCACACGCGGCCAGGTGACATCCCGGCGGGTGCGGCCATGCCGCACGAGTGTGGGTATGCGCTGACGGTTGCTCGATGGACGGGCCGGGAGACCCGGGCATTGCGTGCGGCGTTGCGGTTGAGCGTGCGGGCGTTCGCCGAGTACCTCGGGGTGGCCACCTCGACCGTGTCCGGGTGGGAGAACCGGGCCGGAGCGGGGCCACCGTCGTTGGCCACGCAAGCCGTGCGTGATCAGACGCTCAAACTCGCCGACACCGACGTGTCGGCCCGGTTCGCGGCCTTACTGCGGCCGGGCACGCACAACCCGTCCGAAGCGGACGACGGTGACGCGGGCTGCGCAGCGGACAAGTCCAGCGTGATTCCGCTACAGCGACCGCAAGCGACGCCTACCGCGCT
>NZ_BBQH01000057.1 GCF_018397995.1 Rhizomonospora bruguierae | reverse complement strand
AAGGTGGCGTCCAGATCGATGACCACCCACCCGGAAAGGAGCTTGCCCGCCACCGTCAGCCACGGAAACCCGACCGGTCGACCGGCGAGCAGGTCCCAGACCCGGGCCCGGACCTTCGCGCGGGCCTTGGCGATGCGGCGCAGCCCGGCCTCGTCCAGACCGGCCAGGGCCCGGCGGACGGTGGCCTCCGACTGCGGGTCAGCGAACACGAGCGCCTGATACGCGAGTAGGCCGATATCGGACATGCTCGTCGCGCCCAGCACGACCGCGACCGCCAGGCAGACCAGGACAGTGCCCCGATCCCACCACCCCGGCCCCTTCCCGCGGGGCAGCACCCTGTTCAACCCACCGGTCAGACCGGTCCGGTCCGCGCACCGCCGCAGCAGCACCGCACCCGCGTGACCAACCAAACCCTTCCCACCCGAGGCCACGACCAGCCGCTGATCCCAACCGCTACTCTTGCTCACCGGAAAGGTGCACCCGCTTCTGCTGCGGACATGATCTAGGCAATCACATCCTTGCAGGTCAGGTGCACCTTTCCTTCATCACCCTCGATCAACCAATTCCCCTCTGAACAGGGGAGGCTGGTACTGCCGCTTCTTCAGCTTGCTCCCGTTGTCATCACCCGCGACGACGGCGACAAGCTTCACTTGCTCGGTGTACCAGGACAGTACCGGCTCCGACGCCAACTCGGCCGCAGCCGCTCGTCCCGCCTCGGTCAGGAAGAACTGGCTCCGCGCTGTCTTCCTCAGCCCACCCAGCCGCCGCACCAACGCCAACTCGTACGCGCTGAGCACTGAGAACGCGTCGTCGATCGCCTCGTAAGCGCCGTGATGCCAGCGCGGCATCGGGTACCAGTGCAGGTCTGGCTCCGGGCTGTCGAGCAGATGCTCAACCACCCTGAGGTAATGCTTCGGCAGGTCGCCGCCCTCCACCTTCGTGAGAAGCTCGCCAGCCAGATAGTCCGGATTGCGCAACCAGAAGTCCAGCGCTTGTAACCGCAGCTCTGCCCGGATGACCACGACGCACTCTTCCGGGTCTTCCATCCTCACAGGCTCGCCGCATTGGCTCAGGAGCCGGATGGCGTGCTGCATCACGCTTGCCTCGGGGCGAACCCCTCGGTCATCGCCTCCAGATGGCGTCATGGCTACCTCCGTACCCATCGCATCACCCAGCGTGTCCAGCCTACCGACGCTCACACTGCGCCCAACAGAGCCAAGTGGACATCAAGGTATGTAAGCTATCGACGGGCTTTGGCCTCAAGGGGCTCGCCCAAAGCTGCGTCAGCAACACTCCACCGAGACAGACGGGGCCCTTCGCGACGGATAGCCACATGCGTCCGCCCATCCCGCGAATCGCGCACCGGGCGTGGGTAATGCAGTTCCCTGGGCCGTAACCTTTCCGTGGCGTCGCATTGAGTCGTTCGGGAGACGGGCAGCTGTCGGGACATCTTCGGGTGATCAGGACGTGCCGCCCAGACCGTCGTCCCGGCGCTCGCAGACGGCAGATTCCCGCGGGACAAACACCAGTCCGACTCGCCGCGGCCGCCGCCCGAATCAGCGGCGGCCACGGCGATCGGGGGTTATGCCCTCTTCCGCATACGGCGGCGGACGACTGCCAGCCGCCGGGTGGGGTGCGACGTGGCGGTGGCCCGACGATTGTCCGCCGGCGGCCGTTCGGAGGGGCCGAAGATGGCGGTCTCCATCAGCTCGGCGGCCTTGCGGGCGCTCAGGTCCAGCACGTGCGTGTACACCTCGTCGGTCGTACGTCGGCTGGCGTGGCCGAGTCGGTCCTTCATGACGTGCTGCGGCACCCCGGCGTCCGCGCCGGTGGTCGCCGAGGTGTGCCGGGCATCGTGCAGGGCGATCACCGGCACCCGGGCGGCCCGGCAGCACCGTTCCCACTCTTGGGTCAGGTACCGGGGGTAGTACGGGCGGCCGTCCTCCCGGCAGAACACGTAGCCACCGTCCTCGTACAGGTCCGCGGCCGTCTCCTTCTCCACCTCCTGACGGCGCTGGTGAGCCTTCAGCACGGTCACCGCGGTCGGTCCGATCGCGACGGTGCGCTTGCTCTTGCCCTTGGGCGCCTTCTCGATGGCACCCTCGCTGGAAGTGGCCGTGCGCTGCCAGTGCACCCGCAGCAGGCCCGCGTCCAGGTCGACGCGCTCCCACTTCAGGCCGAGCAGCTCACCGCGACGCATCCCGGCGACGATGGCCAGCACCCACGCCGCGTACAGCCGGTGGCCAGTGTGGTGAGCCAGGAACCGGGCCGCCTGTTCCGCGGTCCACACGCCCTTACGCCCGGCGGTCTCCCGGTCCTCCTTACGCGGCTCCCGCACCCCGTCCACCACGATGTGCAGATCCTTCAACGCCTTCATAAGCACCCGATGCACAGTGCGCACCGTGGTCCGGGACAGCGGGCCACCGTGCTTGCCGCCCCGGGTCAGCAGCGTCTTGTAGAAGTCGTGGATGGCCCGCTTGGACAACGCGTAGACCTGCCGGGACCCCAGGTGCGGGACGATGTAGCAGCGCACGATGTCCCGGTAGTTGCCCAACGTGGTCTGCTGCACGTCCAACTCCCGCTCACCGAGCCAGGCCTCCAGCTCGGCGGCGAGGCTGCCGTCCGCCGCGAGATCGGCGCGGGCGTACGCCTTGCGGGCCTCGGTCTCCGCCGCCTGCGCGGCGTCCTGGGACACGAAGCCCTTGCGGTTCATCTGCCGGCGCCGCCCGTCGGCGGCCGAGGGCAGGTCGATGGTGAACATCCAACGGGTCTGGCCGCGGGAAAGCTAGTAGCTGTAGATAGCCACGGGCCGATCTCCTCCGCTAACGGGGCGAGGACACGACCGACTCTGCGCGATCTCCGTTAGCGGAACCGTTAGCGGAGACCAGGCAAGATCTTGAATCTTGCCTGGTCAACCCTGGTCGGGACGGCCGGATTTGAACCGACGACCCCTTGACCCCCAGTCAAGTGCGCTACCAAACTGCGCCACGTCCCGTTGCCGCCCGGGTCTACTTGCCCGGGCAGCCGCTATAGCCTAGCGCACGTGTGCGTCCGTGCCTAAGACCCCCCGTGCGCCTTGCCGCGTCCGCCGGGTCCCTGGCGTTTGCGGGGGCGGACCGCCACCTCGACCGGGCTGCCTTCGAAGCCGAACTCTTCGCGGAGTTTGCGTTCGATGAACCGCTGGTACCCGGCGTCGATCGGCCCGGTGGTGAACAGGACGAAGCGTGGCGGTGCGATTCCCGCCTGGGTGGCGAACAGCACCCGGGGTGCCCGTCCGCCGCGTACGGGGTGTGGGGTGGCTTGGACGAGCGCGGTCAGCCACTGGTTCAGCCGACCGGTGGGTACCCGCTGCTCCCAGCCTTCCAGTGCTTTGCGGAGGGCGGGGGCGAGCCGGTCGACGGCGCGGCCGGTCTTGGCGGAGATGTTCACGCGGATGGCCCAGGGCAGGCGGCGCAGGTCCCGGTCGATCTCCTTCTCCAGGTAGTACCGGCGGTCGGCGTCGACCAGGTCCCACTTGTTGAAGGCGATGACCAGGGCGCGGCCGGCCTCGACGACCATGGTGAGGATGCGCTGGTCCTGTTCGCTGATGGGTTCGCTGGCGTCGAGCAGGACCACGGCGACTTCGGCGGCGTCGATGGCGCCGGCGGTGCGCAGGCTGGCGTAGTACTCGGTGCCGCTGGCCTGGCCGGAGCGCTTGCGCAGCCCGGCGGTGTCGACGAGCTGCCAGGTTTCGCCGCCGAGCCGGACCAGGCTGTCCACCGGGTCGACGGTGGTGCCGGCGACGGGGTCGACGACCGAGCGTTCCTCGCCGGCGATGCGGTTGAGCAGGCTCGATTTGCCCACGTTCGGGCGCCCGACGAGGGCGACCCGGCGGGGGCCGCGGGGGGCGCCCTCGGTCACGGGTGGGACGTCGGGCAGCGCGTCGAGGATGGCGTCGAGCAGGTCGCCGGAGCCGCGGCCGTGCAGGGCGGAGACCGGGTGGGGTTCGCCGAGGCCGAGGGACCACAGGCTGGTGGCCTCGATCTCCAGGGCGGCGTTGTCGACCTTGTTGGCGACCAGGATGACGGGCTTGCCGCCGCGGCGGAGCATGCGCACGGCGGCCTCGTCGACGTCGGTGGCGCCGACGGTGGCGTCGACGACGAACAGGACGGCGTCGGCGGTCTGCACGGCGGCCTCGGCCTGGGCGGCGATGGCGGCGGCCCGGTCGCGGGCGTCGGGTTCCCAGCCGCCGGTGTCGACGACGGTGAACTGGCGGCCGGACCATTGGGCGTCGTAGGCGACGCGGTCCCGGGTGACGCCGGGTACGTCCTCGACCACCGCCTGGCGGCGGCCGATGATCCGGTTCACCAGGGTGGACTTGCCCACGTTCGGCCGGCCGACGACGGCCACCACGGGCAGTACGGCGGCGGGGGCGTCGTCGGTCGGCGGCGCCTCGGGGTCTACCCAGGTCATGCCACGCCCCTGGCGACCAGCATCTCCCGCAGGCGGGCGACCACCTCGTCGATGCCCAGTTCGGTGCTGTCCAGCACCACCGCGTCCTCGGCCTGCTGGAGCGGGTCGGCGGCGCGGGTGGAGTCGAGGCGGTCGCGGCGGGCCAGGTCGACGGCGGTGGCGTCGAGGTCGGCGGCGAGTTCGGCGCTGCGGCGGCGGGCCCGCTCGGCGGCGGAGGCGGTCAGGTACACCTTGAGGTCGGCGTCCGGGGCGACCACGGTGCCGATGTCGCGCCCCTCCACCACCACCCGGACCGACCGCTCGATCAGCTCGCGCTGGCGGGCCACGAGCAGGTTGCGGACCGCGGGGACGGCGGCGACCGCGGACACGGCGGCGGTAACCTCCGGGCCTCTGATCTCCGCGTCGACGTTCACGCCGTTGGCGCGGATGTGCGGGTCGCCGGGGTCGGTGCCGGTCTCCAGGTCGGTCTCCTCGGCCACTTTGGCGACCGCGTCGGCGTCACCGGGCTCCACGCCGGCCTGCAGAACGGCCCAGGTCACCGCGCGGTACATCGCGCCGGTGTCGAGGTAGCCGGCCGAGAGGGCGGCGGCGAGCCGGCGTGAGACGGTGGATTTGCCGGACCCCGACGGACCGTCGACGGCCACCACGCAGCGAACCCCCACGACCATTCCTCCTCGCCCCACGACCAGTCTGTACCCCATCATGCCCGCTCCCACCGGCACCCCCAGGACCCAGTCCCCCCACCACGCCCGCCCCCGCTCGTGTTATCAATCACCATGCCGATCGCCGGACCCATTCTGGTCATGCTCACGGGCGTCCTCTGGGGCACCACGGGCACGTCGCTGGCGCTCAGCGCGCATTCCGGCTCGGCCCTGGGCTTCGGTGCGGCCCGGTCCACGCTGGCCGGCGTCGTCCTGTTGGCGCTGGCCCTGTGGCGGCCGGGCCCGGCGGCGTTCGTTCGGGCCTGGCGGTCGCGGCCGCAGCGCGTCGCGCTCCTGCTGGGCGCCGTCTTCATGGCGGTTTACCAGCTCAGCTTCTTCGTCGCGACCACGCACACCGGCGTCGTCGTGGGGACGCTGACCGCGATCGGCTCGGCGCCGCTGATCGCCGGGCTCATCGGCATCGTGACCGGTACCCGCCCCACCCGGTCGTGGGCGCTCGCCACGGCGGTGGGCCTGGCCGGCCTCGCCCTGCTCATCGGCGGGGGCGGCGGCGCGGGTGATGGCGCGCGGGTGAACCTGCTCGGGGTGCTCGCGGGGGTCGCGGCGGGCGCGGGGTACGCGGCGTACGCCGTGTGCAGCCGGCGCGTGCTGGACGCGGGGACGCCGCCGCAGGTGGTGCTCGCGGTGTTCTTCGCCGGCGCGGCGCTGATCGTGGCGCCGCTGGCCCTGCCCGAGGCGGTGCGCTGGGTGGCGGACCCGGCCGGCGCGCTCACGGTCGGCTACGTGGGGCTGGTGGCCACGGTGCTGCCGTACCTGATGTGGATCCGCGGCATGGCGACCACGGCGCCGGCGCTGGCCACGACGCTGAACCTGACCGAGCCGCTGACGGCGACGGTGCTGGGCGCGCTGGTCCTGCATGAGGCGTTCACGGCCCCGGTCGCGATCGGCGCCGCCCTCATCGCCGTCGGCCTCCTGGTCGCCCTCCGGGCCGCCCCGACCGAAACCGCCGCCCCAAGCAACGCAACCGCCCCAACCGGAGCCGCGGAACCCGCCGCCGGAACCGGCACGCCCGCGGCCGGGCAGGGCGCCGCGGGCGGCGAACGGCACGGGGTCAGCGGAGCGAGTCCTGGTCCTTCAGGTGGTCGAAGATGAGCTTGTCGACGGCGGAGACGCGGTCCCGGTCCGCGTACCGCAGCCAGGCGACCTCCTCGATCTCGCTGGCCGCGCGGAGCTGGCCCACGTAGTCCGCGGAGTAGCAGGTCATGCGCACCACGGTGCCCGGCGCGTGGCCGTGCGCCTCGGCCTCGAAGACGCCCACCGCGGCCGCCGTCCCCGGCACGATGGTCACGGTCAGTTCCTCGCGCACCTCGCGGACCAGGGTCTCCAGGTCGCTCTCCCCCGGTTCACGCTTGCCACCGGGCAGGTAGTACACGTCCTTGCCGTACGAGCGGGTGCTGAGGACGGCGCCGCCCTCGACCCGGATCCAGGCAACCTTGTCGATCCACGGTGCCGCCGTCACGGCCTCACCCGCCGACGACCTTGAACAGGGCGGCGATCTCCGCGTTGGTGAGCCGCCGGGTGCGGCCCGGCTTGAGGTCGCCGAGCCGGATCGGGCCGATCGCGGTGCGGATCAGCCGGTTCACCGGGTGGTCGACGGCCTCCAGGAGGCGCCGCACGATGTGCTTGCGCCCCTCGTGGATGACCACCTCGATCAGCGCGCGCCGCCCGTGCGCGTCGATGACGCGGAAGTCGTCGACCCGGGCCGGGCCGTCCTCGAGTTCCACGCCCGCGCGCAGCGCCCGACCCACCGTGCGGGGTATCGGGCCGGGCACCTCGCAGCGGTACGTCTTGGCGACCCCGTACGACGGGTGGGTCAGCCGGTGGGCCAGCCCGCCGTCGTTGGTCATCAGCAGCAGCCCCTCGCTGTCGGCGTCCAGCCGGCCGACGTGGTACACCCGCTCGTCGACGTTGACCAGGTAGTCGGCGAGGGCGGAGCGGCCCTTCTCGTCCGCCATCGTGGAGACCACGCCGCGCGGCTTGTTCATCGCCAGGTACACCAGGCGGGTGTCGGTGATCAGCCGCTCGCCGTCCACATGGATCTCGGCGGTGCCCGGGTCGACCTTGTCCCCGAGGCGGGCCACCCGCCCGTCGACCCGCACCCGGCCGGCCGCGATCAACTCCTCGCACGCCCGCCGGGAGCCGATGCCGTTGGCGGCGAGCACCTTCTGGAGCCGCTCGACCACGGCACTGTCAGCGTTGGGCATCGGCGACCTCGTCCACATCGTCGGGCAGGAACGGCGCCAGCGGCGGCAACTGGTCGACCGAATCCAGGCCCAGTTTTTCCAGGAACAGGATGGTGGTGCGGTACAGGTAGGCGCCGGACTCCGGCTCGGTGCCGCACTCCTCGATGAGGCCGCGCGAGACCAGCGTACGCACCACCCCGTCGCAGTTGACGCCGCGGATGGCCGAGATCCGGGAGCGGGTGACGGGCTGCTTGTAGGCGACCACGGCGAGCGTTTCCAGCGCCGCCTGGGTCAGCCGCACCGACTGCCCGTCCAGCACGAACCGCTGCACGTAGGCGGCGTACTCGGGCCGGGTGTAGAGCCGCCAGCCGCCGGCGGCGCGCCGCAGGTCGAAGCCGCGGCCGCCGGCCGTGTACTGCTCCGCCAGCGCCGTGAGGGCCTCGTCGACGCGCCCGGTGGGCTGCTCCAGCACCTGCGCCAGCATGATCACGCTCACCGGCTCGTCCACCACGAGCAGGATGGCTTCCAGGGCGCCGCGCAGCTCGCCGTCGTCGATCAGCGCCAGCGCCGCCGCCGGTTCCGCCGCTTCGGGGGTACCCGCGCCGTCCGCCCCCGCCGTGGTCGGTGCCGCCGCCCCGACCTCCGCCGCGGGTTCGGGCACCTCGCCCGCCACCGGCTCCGCCGGCTGCTCCACCGCCGTGGCGTGACCGGCGGCGGACGCCGGCAGCGGCTCGGGCACCGCCTCCGACTCGGGCTTCCGCTGGGCGGGCGCCGGCTGCGGCACCGGTTCGGAGCGCACCGACGCCTCCGACCGCGGCTCGCGCTCCGGCTGGGGTTCGGGTTCGGGCGCGGGCTCGGGTTCGGGGGCCGGCTCGGGTTCGGGGGCCGGCTCGGGTTCGGGGGCCGGCTCGGGTTCGGGGGCCGGCTCGGGTTCGGGGGCCGGCTCGCGGGCCCACGGCGGCACCCAGGCCGCCGCCTGTTCGGCGAGCGAACGCTCCTCGGTCACGGCTTTTCCTCTTCCTCGGCCGGTGCGGGCGTGCCGGCGTACTCGTCCACGTCAAGCTCGGCGGCGGCGCCGTCGCCGCCCGTCCAGCGCACGGTCAACTCGCCGAGCGCCTGCGTCTGGTCGAAGCCGACCAGCCCCTCCCGGTACAGCTCGAGCAGTGCCAGGAACCGGGCCACCACCTCCAGGGTGCTCTGGCAGTCGGCGACCAGCATCCGGAACGTGGCCGTCCGGGCGCGCATCAACAGGTCCCTCATGATCGCGGCGTGTTCGCGGACGCTGACCCGCACCATGTGCACGTGCGCGATCGACACCGCGGGGGTGGGTCGCGGGGTCATCGCCTTGACCGCGAGGGCGGCCAGCCGCTCCGGCCCGATGCCGAGCACCAGGTCCGGCAGCGCCTGCGCGTACCGGGGCTCCAGGCTGACCGCGCGGGCCCACCGCTGGGCGCCGCTCGCCTCCAGCCGGGCCAGGTGCGCGGCGGCCTCCTTGAACGCCCGGTACTGCAACAGCCGGGCGAACAGCAGGTCCCGCGCCTCCAGCAGGGCCAGGTCGTCCTCGTCCTCGACCGCGGCGGTGGGCAGCAGCCGGGCCGCCTTGAGGTCCAGCAGGGTGGCGGCGATGAGCAGGAACTCGCTGGTCTCGTCCAGGTCCCAGGCGTCGCCCATGCCGCGGATGTGCGCGATGAAGTCGTCGGTGACCCGGTGCAGGGCGACCTCGGTGACGTCCAGCTTGTGCTTGCCGATCAATTGGAGCAGCAGGTCGAACGGGCCGGTGAAGTTGTGCAGCCGGACCGTGAACCTGCCATCCGGCACCGGTTCGTTGATAACGCCGGGGTCCCGCTCGGGCAGGCCCGGCTCGACGGCGGGGGCGTCCACCGCCTGACCGTAACTCACCGTGCCGGCTACTCCCGGTCGGCCTGGGCGGCGATGACCTCGCGGGCCAACTGTCGGTAGTTGCGGGCGCCGGACGAGGCCGGATCGAGCGTGGTGATCGGCGCGCCGGCGACGGTCGACTCGGGGAACTTCACGGTCTTGGTGATGACGGTCTGGTACACCTTGTCGCCGAACGCCTCGACGACCCGCTGGAGCACCTGGCGGCAGTGCGTGGTGCGGCTGTCGTACATGGTGGCGAGGATGCCCTCGAGCTCCAGGTCGAAGTTGAGCCGCTCGCGGACCTTGTCGATGGTGTCCAGCAGCAGCGCCACGCCGCGCAGGCTGAAGAACTCGCACTCCAGCGGGATCAGCACGCCGTTGGCCACGGTCAGCGCGTTGATCGCGAGCAGGCCCAGGGAGGGCTGGCAGTCGATGAGGATGTAGTCGTAGTCGCGCCGAACGGTGCGCAGCACCCGGGCCAGCGCCATCTCCCGCGCCACCTCGGTGACGAGCTGGATCTCGGCGGCGGACAGGTCGATGTTGGCGGGCAGCAGGTGCAGCCCGGCCACGTCCGTCTTGATCATGACGTCCTCGACGGTGACGTCGTCCTGCATCAGCAGGTTGTAGACGGACAGGTCGAGGTTGTGCGGGTTCACGCCGAGACCGACCGAGAGCGCACCCTGCGGGTCGAAGTCCACCAGCAGCACCCGGCGGCCGTACTCGGCCAGCGCGGCGCCCAGGTTGATGGTGGTGGTGGTCTTGCCGACGCCGCCCTTCTGGTTCGCCATCGCGATGATCCGGGCGGGGCCGTGCCGGTCGGTGGGCATCGGCTCGGGGATCGGCCGCCGCATGGTGTACGCGGTCGGGTCGGCGGGTCCGAGTTCGGCGCCGAGGTCCATGGTGGACTGCTCGGCGCGCAGAGCCGAGGTCCACGCCTCGGCCCGGTCGTTGCCTGCCATGTCCGTCACGCCCTTCCCCGACGGTGGCTCCGGTGCACCCGACACCCCGACGGCCACTCGTCGCGGGCGTCGACCGGCCCGTAGCGCGACCGCCGTTGCCCGACTGTACGCCACGGCACGCGGTCATCAGCCGTCACTGGCGCGGCGTGTCGACACGCCATCACCCGCGCGCCCGCGGATGCGCCGTCGCGTACACCTCGCGCAGCCGGTCGACGGTGACGAGGGTATACACCTGGGTGGTGGTCACCGACGCGTGCCCCAGCAACTCCTGCACCACCCGCACGTCCGCGCCGCCGTCGAGCAGGTGGGTGGCGTAGGAGTGGCGCAGCGTGTGCGGCGAGACCCCGTGCGGGCCGTCGGCGGGCAGGCCGGCGCGCTCGGCGGCGCGGCGCAGGATGGTCCAGGCGCTCTGCCGCGAGAGCGGGCCGCCCCGCGCGTTGAGGAACACCGCGTGGCTGCCCCGCCCGGCCGCGACCAGGTGCGGGCGGGAGCGGGTCAGGTACGCGCCGATCGCCGCCACCGCGTAGCTGCCGATCGGCACCGCCCGGGTCTTGCCGCCCTTGCCGTGCAGGATGGCGGCGCTCGCGTCTAGGTCCAGGTCGTCGATGACCGCGCCGACCGCCTCGGAGATGCGCGCCCCCGTGCCGTACAGGAACTCCAGCAGCGCCCGGTCGCGCAGCCCGAGCGCCGAGTCGTCGGGCACGCCCAGCAGCGCGGTGACCTGCGTGACGTCCAGCGCCTTGGGCAGCCGGCGCGGCGGGGTGGGTGGGCGCACGTCCCGGGTGGGGTCGGTCTCGGCCAGCCGTTCCCGGACCGCGAACCGGTGCAGCCCGCGGACCGCGCTCACCCCGCGCGCCGCGGACGCGGTTGCCAGCGCCGGGTGGTCGGCGTCGCCCTCCCGCAGCGCCGCGAGGTGGTCGGCCACGTCCCGCGGGGTCACCCGGGCCAGGTCGGTGATCCCCCGCGCCGCCAGCGCCTGCGCGTACCGGCCCAGGTCCCGCCGGTACGAGGCGAGCGTGTTCGCGGCCAGCCCGCGCTCGACGGTCAGGTGGTCCAGGTAGGTGCGGATGACCCGTTCGATGCTGCGGCTCAGCCCAGAACCTCCTCCGGGCCGACGCTGCTCATTCCGTGCGCCTCGGCCACCGGCCCGTAGGTCACCTGGCCGTCGTGGGTGTTCAGGCCCAGCGCCAGCGCCGGGTCCTTGCGCAGCGCGTCCCGCCAGCCGCGGTTGGCCAACTCCAGCGCGTACGGCAGGGTCACGTTGGTCAGGGCGTACGTGCTGGTGTGCGGGACCGCGCCGGGCATGTTGCCCACGCAGTAGAACAGCGAGTCGTGCACCCGGTAGGTGGGCTCGGCGTGCGTGGTGGGCCGCGAGTCCTCGAAGCAGCCGCCCTGGTCGATGGAGATGTCCACCAGCACGCTGCCCGGCTTCATCCGGGACACCAGCTCGTTGGAGATCAGCTGCGGCGCCTTCGCGCCGGGCACCAGCACCGCGCCGATCACCAGGTCCGCGTCCAGCACGGCCCGCTCGATCTCGTACCCGTTGGAGGCGATCGTCTGGATGTGGCCCCGGTAGTCCGCGTCGGCGGCCCGCAGCCGGGCGATGTTCTTGTCCAGCAGCAGCACCTCGGCCTGCATGCCGAGGGCGATCGCGGCGGCGTTCATGCCGGACACGCCGGCGCCGATCACCACGACCTTCGCCGCGTACACGCCGGGCACGCCGCCCATCAGCACGCCCCGGCCGCCGCCCTGGCGCATCATGTGGTACGCGCCGACCTGCGGCGCCAGCCGGCCGGCCACCTCGGACATCGGCGCCAGCAGCGGCAGCGACCGGTCCGGCAGCTCGACCGTCTCGTACGCGATCGCGGTCACCCGGCGCTCGACCAGCGCGTCGGTGCACTCCTTCGACGCGGCCAGGTGCAGGTAGGCGAACAGCACCTGCCCGGGACGCATCCGCTGGTGCTCCTCGGCGACCGGCTCCTTGACCTTCAACACCAGGTCGGCGGCGCCCCACACGTCGTCCGCGTCCGCCATGATCTTCGCGCCGGCGGCGGCGTAGTCGCCGTCCGCGATCGACGAGCCGGCGCCCGCACCCGCCTGGACGAAGACCTCGTGCCCGGACCGGGTGAACTCGTTCACGCCGGCCGGGGTGATCGCCACCCGGTACTCGTGGTTTTTGACCTCGCTCGGGATACCGACCTTCACCTGGGACTCCCGTCGCTCCCGGCGGCCGCGCCGGCCGGCTCCATCGCCGCGCCGGTCACCGGCTCACTTGGCGGCAGTCTAGGTTCCTCCCCTTCGGCGCGTGCGACATCAGGGTGCACGGTGGTCCCTCACCGACCTACGGCCGCGTCGGGTAGCGGCGCGTCGACGGGGCGCACATCCCGCCACCCGTTGTCCCGGGCACGGGCGGCGGCCAGGACCCCGGCGGCGCAGGCCGCGTTGGTGATCTCGCCGCGCAGCACCATCGCGACCGCCTCGTCCAGCGGCACCCGGGCGACGGTCAGCTCCGCCTCCTCGTCGCGCCGCTCGTGCCGCTCCGCCTCGGGCACCTCGCCCAGCTCCCGGGCCAGATACACCCGGATGAGTTCGTTCGACGCCCCCGGGGTGGGGTGCAGGTCCACCAGCGTCTCCAGGCGGCCGGCGGTCAGGTCCGCCTCCTCGCCCAGCTCGCGCAGCGCCGCCGCGGGCAGATCCTCGCCCTTGACGTCGATCAGCCCGGCCGGCAGCTCCCACAGCCGCGCCCGCGGCGGGTGCCGGTACTGCTTGAT
Source organism: Rhizomonospora bruguierae (assembly GCF_018397995.1). Lineage (GTDB taxonomy): Bacteria > Actinomycetota > Actinomycetes > Mycobacteriales > Micromonosporaceae > Rhizomonospora > Rhizomonospora bruguierae. Next base: position 20,890 of record NZ_BBQH01000057.1, on the reverse strand, counting down.
GAGCACCACCCGCTCCTGCTCGTCCACCGCCACCACACCGACCGCGCCGACGTGCTTGATGTAGTCCCGCTCGGCCACCCTGCCGCCCGGCATCACCACCTCGTCGGTGACCACCGTGAACATCGACCCGCGGTAGCGCTCGTGCTCGGCCTTGACCGGGTACGTGTGGCCCGCCGGGGTACTCATGCCTGCGCCACCGCGGCCTCGGGCAGCGTGTCCACGGGAAGCTGGTCGGCGCGCGAGTAGTCGATCGCGGCGCCCACGAACGCGGCGAACAGCGGATGCGGGCGGGTCGGGCGGCTCTTCAGCTCCGGGTGCGCCTGCGTGCCCACGTAGAACGGGTGCAGCGACTCGTCCAGCTCCACGAACTCCACCAGCCGGCCGTCCGGCGACGTGCCGGTGACCCGCAACCCCGCACCGACCAGCGCCTCCCGGTACGCGTTGTTCACCTCGTACCGGTGCCGGTGCCGCTCGCTGATCAGCTCCGACCCGTACGCCTTGGCCACCAGCGACCCCGGCGTCAGCTTCGCCGGGTACGACCCGAGCCGCATCGTGCCGCCCAGGTCGCCCCTGCCAGCCACGATGTCCTCCTGGTCCGCCATCGTGGCGATCACCGGGTGGGCGGCCTCCGGGTCGAACTCGGCCGAGTTCGCGCCGGTCAGCTCCGCCAGGTTCCGCGCCGCCTCGATGGTCATGCACTGCAGGCCCAGGCACAGCCCCAGCGTCGGGATGCGGTTCTCCCGGGCGAACCGGGCCGCGCCCACCTTGCCCTCTATGCCACGCACCCCGAACCCGCCGGGGATCACGATGCCGTCCACGCCCGCCAGCGCCGCCGCCGCGCCGGCCGCCGTCTTGCACTCGTCGCTGGGCACCCAGCGCACCAGAACCCGCGCCCGGTGCCCGAACCCCGCCGCCCGGACCGCCTCGCTCACCGACAGGTACGCGTCGGGCAGGTCCACGTACTTGCCGACGAGCGCGATCGTCACCGTATGCACCGGGTGGTGGACCCGCTCCAGCAGGTCCTCCCACACCGTCCAGTCCACGTCCCGGAACGACAGCCCGAGCCGGCGCACCACGTACGCGTCCAGCCCCTCGCTGTGCAGCACCCGCGGGATGTCGTAGATGCTCGGCGCGTCCGGCGCGGCGATCACCGCCTCGCGGTCCACGTCGCAGTACAGGCTGAGCTTGTGCTTGAGCTTGTCCGGGATCTCCCGGTCCGACCGGCACACCAGCGCGTCCGGCTGAATACCGATGTTGCGAAGCGCCGCCACCGAGTGCTGCGTCGGCTTGGTCTTCAGCTCGCCGGACGGCGCCAGGTACGGCACCAGCGACACGTGCAGGTAGAAGCAGTTGTCCCGGCCCAGGTCGTGCCGGATCTGCCGGATCGCCTCCAGGAACGGCAGCGACTCGATGTCACCCACGGTGCCGCCCACCTCGGTGATCACCACGTCCGGCGTGCGCCCGTCCTCGTCCGGCTCGGCCATCGCCCGGATGCAGGCCTTGATCTCGTTGGTGATGTGCGGGATCACCTGCACCGTGTCGCCCAGGTACTCGCCGCGCCGCTCCTTGGCGATCACCGCCGAGTAGATCTGCCCCGTGGTGACGTTCGCCGCCGCCGACAGCTCCCGGTCCAGGAAGCGCTCGTAGTGCCCCACGTCCAGGTCGGTCTCGGCGCCGTCCTCGGTGACGAACACCTCGCCGTGCTGGAACGGGTTCATCGTGCCCGGGTCGACGTTGAGGTACGGGTCCAGCTTCTGCATGACCACGTGCAGGCCGCGGGCGGTGAGAAGATTGCCCAGGCTTGAGGCGGTGAGCCCCTTGCCCAGCGAGGAGGCGACGCCCCCGGTGACGAAAATGTGCCGTGTCGTCCGTGCCGAAGGGGCCAAAGCTTGCTCCCGTGGTCTGTACGCGCCGGGCTAGGTCGCCCGATCCACGGGATTCAACAGTAACACCTGGCCCCGGCCCCATCCCGCCGGCCCGGGCCGGGCGCGCCGCCCGGTCCCGTCTCTTCTCCCAGCCCACGCCCCTCTCCGCGGGCGGGCGGAGCACCGCGGGCGGGCGGAGCGCCGCGAGATCTTGGTATGGATTCGCCGGAAAACGACCGGGTTGGTACCAAGATCTGCCGGAATGGTCGTCCTGAATCAGGAATGGGAGGCGGGCGGCGGCGCTGCGGGCGATGGGGGTACGGCCGGGGATGCGCTGGCTGAGGTGGGTGCCTTCGACGGCACCGAGGGGGGAGATCCCGCCGCGCCTGAGGCCGCCGTCTCGGCAGAACAAGCCTCCGCAGCACCCGCCTCCGCGGAGCCAGCATCCCCAGGACCCGCACCCACAGAACCCGCCTCCGCGGAGCCAGCACCCACAGAGCCCGCACCCACAGGACCCGCACCCACAGAGCCCGTACCCACGGAACCCGCGGGCTCGCAGCTCTCGGCTGCGGGGCACGCGGGCGGGGCTGCGGTGGCGGGGTCCGGTTGGAGCGGGGGTTGGGTGCGGTCCATGGCGTGGTGGAGGACACGGAGGGCGGCGATGGTGGCCAGCGGCAGGGCGACCGCCGCGGCGGCGCCGGCCACGGTCAGGGCCTCGCTGTTGAGCAGGCCGCCGAGGATGACGGCGACCGTGAGGCCGGCGAAGGCGGCACGCATGGCCGGGTAGAGGCCGAAGAGGCGTTTGAGGCCGCCCCATTCCTGCATGAGGGCGAGCCAGACGAAGGCGGCGGCGGCGATGGCGAGGATGGTCAGCGGGCTGGTGACGAACGCGACGCCGTTGGCGGCGGCGGCGCGGTGGACGGAGGGGCCGCCGGTGCCGTCGCTGAGCTGGGTGAGGAAGGTGCCGAGGGTGCCGCGGCGCTCGGCGGGGCGGCGCAGGTCGAGGACGGCGAAGCCGGAGGTGACGGCGACGCCGGCGAGGGTGGCCCAGGCGAGGCGGGCGAAGGTGAGCCAGCCGCCGGTGCTGATGGCGGCGGCGACGCTGACGCCGGCGGTGAGGGCGATGGCGCCGCCGGCGTCGGAGCCGAGGTACGGGCTGCCGACCAGGACGACGGCGATGCCACCGACGATGACCACGACGGTGGGCCGCCAGCTGCGGCTGACCTGCTGGGCGAGGTGGCCGGCGAGGAGCAGGGCGCCGGCGGCGAGCACGCCGAGGCCGACGGTGCCGATGCCGGCGTACCGGGCGCCTTCCAGGGCGGAGTAGCCGGCGACGCCGTTGAGTTGGAGGCGGGCTCCGGTGAGCACGTCGACGGCCACGACGCCGGCGGCGAGGGCGGCGACCAGGCCGAGCGGGCCGAGCGGGCGCCGGAACGGGGCGGCGAACCGGACCCCGGCGGTGAGCAGGGCCAGGACGGCGGCGGCGGCGAGGCCGAACACGATGCCGGAGCGGTCCGCCCGCCACCAGGGGATGGCGTCGGCGATCAGGGCCGCGGGTATCGCCAGGGCGGTGGCGGTGAGCAATGTCTCGGCGGCGCGGACCAGGCGCGGTGGGGCCGGGCGGGGGGCGCCGGGACCGCCGTGGGGGCGGGCCCGCCACAGCAGCGGGACGGCGACCACGAACAGGATCAGTTCGAGCGCGCCGAGCAGGACGAAGAATCGGTTCGCGACCCGCTGCCGGGCGCGGGCCTCCCGGTCGGCGTCGGCGGGGCGGGCGACGGCGGCGGCGAGGTCGGTGGGGCGCTCGCCGGCGCTGCTGGCCGGCTGGCCGGCGAACAGTTTCTGCGGGGAGGACCGGTTCAGCGCGGCGAGCGCGGTGGGTGCCAGGTCGATGAGCTGCACGTACCCGGGGCGCCCGGTGCTGGTGGAGGTGAGCCAGCCGCCCTCCCAGCCGGGCCCGTCGGCGATGGCGACGTGCAGGCGGCCGGCGGTGTCGGTGTCGGACAGGCCGGCGACGAGGATCAGCGAGTGGTCGGGCCGGGCGGCCAGGATCCGGGCGAGGGTGCTGTCGGCCCGGGCCACGGCGGCGGCGCGGGTTTTGCCGGTGCCGGTGACCGTGCCGAGGTCGACGAAGCCGAGCACGCAGGACGCGAGCAGCGGCGCCGCGTTGCTGGGCAGCGCGGGCGCGTACCGGTCGACCCGGCCGAATGGGCGGGCGGCGGCGATCGCGGCGCCGGGGCCGACGGCCACGGTGCAGCGCACCGATTCGGACAGCGCCCCGGGCACCGCACCCCAGGGCAGGTTCTCCCGGTTGTGGCGGACCACCGACTCCTGCGCCGGTACCCGGGCGCCGGTCTTGTCGGGCCGGTCCACGGTGAGGCCGTCGGCGGGGCACGGGCCGCTGGTGCGGGCGCCGGGGGCGGCGGCGTAGTTGCCGGCGCCGAGGGTGAGCCAGCCGTCGACGGGGCAGGTCGGGTTGGCGGCCGAGCGCACGGACAGCGACCCGATGGAGCCGTGTTCGGCCAGCCGCCACAGGGCCGGCGTGCCGATCTCGCTCAGGTCGTCCCAGCGTAGGCCGGGTGCGCCGGCGATGATCACGTAGTCGACGGGGGTCTGGGCGACGCCGGTGGCGGGCCGCATGACGAGGCCGACCATGCCCGCCACCGCGACGATCGCGGCGAGCGCGAGCGGGATGAGCCGACGCAGCATCAGCCGTGGCCCGTGGTGGCCGGGACGAGGTCGTGGTAGACGGCGCGGACGTCGGCGACCATATCCGCCTCGCTCGGCCAGGCCGCCGCCCGGGCCGGTCCGCGGGCGGCGTACTCCGCCCGCCTGGCCGGGTCGGCCAGCATCGCCCGGACCGCCTCGTCGAGCGCGTCCACGTCCTGCGGGGGGATCAGCACCGCCGCGTCGCCGACGAGTTCGGGCAGGCCGCCGACGGCGGTCGCGACCAGCGGCGCGCCGACGCGCAGCGCCTCCTGGGCGAACAGCTGGCGGGCCTCCCAGACGCTGCTGACCACGGCCAGGTCGGCGGCGGCGAGCAGGTCCGCCACGTCGGTGCGGTGGCCGAGCAGCTGGACCGGCGCGTGGGCGTCGGAGATCCGGGCGGCGAGGTTCATGTACGCGGGCCCGCTGCCGGCGATGAGTACGACCGGGGCCGGGTCGAGGTGGCGCCAGCGGGCGGCGGCGGCGATGAGGGTGTCGTACCCCTTCTGGGGGTGCAGGCGCCCGACCGAGAGCACCAGTGGGACACCGGCGGGCACGCCGAACTCGGCCCGTACGGCGGCGGGCTGGCGGTGCGGGGGCGGCAGTTCGGGGGCGGCGACGGGGCTGAGTCGGGCGTCCCGGGCGCCGAGCCGGCGGGCCCGTTCGACCAGGTCGGCGGAGGCGCCGAGGGTGACGTCCGCGGAGCGGGCCACGATCCGCTCGACCATCCGCAGCGCGGGGGCCCGCACGCCCCGGGCGAGCAGCACGTTGTGCCAGGTGACGACCAACGGCCGGCGCTGGCGGGCCAGGCCGGCGACGAACCCGGCGCGCAGCCCGTGCGCGTGGATGATGTCGGGCTCGGCGGCGGTGAGCGCGCGGCGCAGGGCGCTGACGGCGCGGGCGTCGCCGGGCTGGGGGCTGGCCGGGACCTCCACCGGGACGAACGCGGCGCCCCGGCGGGTGAAGTCGAAGTGCTCCTGGGTGGCGGCCGGCCCGCAGACGGTGACGGTGCAGCCGGCGCCGGTGAGGCCGCCGGCCAGCGACACCACGTGCTGGCCGACCCCGCCGGTGCTGGAGGCCAGCACGAGCGCCACCCGACCGGTCCAGCTCACGTGTCCCCTCCTCCCCGTGGCCCGGGGCCCCTCCCCGTCGAGCCAGGTTCCGCCGAGCTGTGTGGCGCCGACGGCGCGGTGCGCCGCAGGCGTCGGGCCGCGCCGGCGAGCAGGGGGCGGAGGTCCGGCCGGTCCAGGCCGTAGACACCGGCGAGGTACACGGCGGTCACCGCGACCGTGGCCAGCGCGCCGGTCAGCGCGACCCCGAGGGTACCCGAGGGCGCGGCCGCGTGGACGACCGCGAGCCCCGCCCCGGCGGCCACGGCGCCGGCGGCCAACCCCGCGCCGGCGGCCCGACCGAGGCCGGCCAGCGCACCCGGCCCGGCCCGCCGGGCGACCACGACGAGCAGAACAGCGCCCACCACGAGCATGCCGGCGGAGTTACCCAGGGCCAGCGCGAGCACGCGCTGGTCCTCGGCCAGGCCGGCGGCGAGGGCGAGGGCGGCGAGCGCGGCGGCGGCCCAGCCGGCGACGGTGGCCCCGGCCGCGGCGGCGGTGTCCCCCCGCGCGTACAGGGCGCGGGAGAGGACGGCGAACAGCCCGTACCCGAGCAGGCCGGGCGCGAAGCCGGCGATGCCGGCGGCGAGCGGGCCGGACGCGGGCGCCTGCGGCATGAGCGCGACCAGCACCCGGGCGGCCGGCCCGGCCAGCGCGAGCAGCGCGGCGGCGCCGAAGCAGCTCAGCAGCAGCACGGCCCGGGTGGCGCCGGCCAGCGTGGCCCGGTACCGGTGGTGGTCGCCGGTGCCGGCGGCGGCCGCCATCGAGGGGTAGGCCGCGGTCGCCAGGGGGACGGCGAGCACCGCCCAGGGCAGCAGGAACATGGTCTGCGCCAGGTTGTAGAGGACCAGCGAGCCGGACGGTCCCGCCCCGGCCAGCCGGATGCTGACCAGCACCGCGATCTGCTGGGCGGCGACGGTGGCCACCCCGGCGGCGGCCAGCGGCCCGACCGTGCCGCGCGCCGCGCCGGCGAACGAGTACCGGGGACGCAGCGTCAGCCGCAGCCCGCGGGTGGCCGGTATCAGGCACAGCGTGAGCACCACCACGCCGAGCGTCGTACCGACCGAGAGGATCAGTTCGCCGGTGCGGGACAGGCCGGTCACGTCCGCGCCCCGGCCCGCGACGGGGACGAAGACGGCGTACGCGCCGATGACCGTGACGCTGGACAGCAGCGGGGCCAGCGCCGGCCAGGCGAACCGGCGGTGCGCCTGGAGCAGCCCGGTCAGCACGATGCCGACCCCGTACAGCGGCAGTTGGGGCGCGAAGACGGTGAGCATCCGGGCACCCACGTCCGCCTGGGCGCCGCTCGCGTCCACGGTCAGCCGCAGGATCGGCCCGGCGAGCAGCGCGACCAGCAGCGACAGCGGGACCAGCAGGGTCAGCGTCCAGGTCAGCAGGGCCGAAACCGTCCGCGACACGGCGGCCCGGTCGCCGCGGGCCACGTCGGCGGCCAGCAGCGGGACGACCAGGCTGGCCAGCGCCCCGCCCGCGACGATCTCGAAGACGATGTTCGGGACCGTGTTCGCCGCCAGGTACACGTCGCCGAGGTCGTTCTTGCCGACCGCCCAGCCGAAGGCGATCGTGCGGCCGAAGCCGGCGAGGCGGCTGGCCACGGTGAGCACGGCGATCAGCGCCGCCGCCCCCGCGATCCGCCCGCCCCGGCTCGCGCCGGGCCCCTCCGTGGGCGCGGCGGGTCCGGCGCCGGCCGGCGCCGTCACCTCGTCCGCCGACCCAGCTCATCCAGTTCGCGCAGGACCGGGGTGCGCTCGATGACCCGGGTGAAGCTGACCCGCTCGCTGGCGGCGGTCAGCGCGCCCACGGCGGCCAGCACGGCCAGCTTGCCGGCCAGCCCGGACCGGGCCGCGACGGCGACGCCGAGCAGCGCGCCGAGCGAGTTGGCGCCGGAGTCGCCGAGCATGGACCGCTCGTCGAGGTCGGATTCCAGCAGGCCGAGGGCCGCGCCGACGGGGCCGGCGGCCAGCCCGCCCCGGCGGCCGGCGGCCAGCGGGGCGCCGAGCAGCACCCCGGCCTTCAGCGCCCGGCCGGGGCGCAGGTCCAGCAGGTTGACCAGGTTCGCGGTCCCGGCGATGACGCCCGCGTCGGCGATGAAGTGGGCGACCGACCGGGCCCGGCCGCGCCCCCGCCCCGCGCCGAGCAGGGCGGCGGCGGCCGCCGCCGAGGCGCCCACCCCCGCGATCTTGACGAGCCCGCTGGTGACCCGGCCCTGGCGCAGCGCGCCGAGGTGGCCGCGGAAGCCCTTCGCCCGGTGTTCGGGGCGCCCGCCGACCAGGTCGTCGTAGAGGCCGACCGCGCCGGAGCCGAGCCCCGCGGTCAGCGCCGCGGCGGCCAGGGCCGGGCGGCCCGCCCCGGCGGCGCTGGTCAGCGAGGCGGCGGCGGCCAGGGCGGGGCCGCCGGCCAGGGTCACGGTCCGGCCGCGGAAGTTGGTGCGCTCCAACCGGTGCGCGCGCGGCGCCCCCGCGGCCGCGTTCAGCGCCGCCCGGGCGGCCGCGGCCCCCGCCGCGGCCAGCAACACCCTCATCACGCGGTGGAGCCTATTACTTCGGCATCAGCGCCGTGGCGCCGGAGCCGGCTCCGTAGTGGCCGACCTTCTTCTGCACCAACTGTTCGGTGATCGCCATGACGGTCACCACCCGGCCCTGGGAGGTCGGCACGTTGTCCACCGTGGAGATCGTCTTGGACAGCGCCGGGTCGCCTCGGACCGCGGAGATGACGTTGCCCTCGCCCCCGTCCGTGCCGGCCACGACCACCGGGCCGGCCTTGTCGAACTGCTCGACGAGGGTCACCACGGCCTCGTTCTTGCCGCCGGCGTCGCGGTCCTTGTACGGGCCGGAGCCCACGATCACGACCGCCTCGGCGGGCCCGCCGACCTTCGCGCCGGTGACCGAGATGAACCCCGCCGAGGAGTACGCGGTGAGCACCGACAACTGGTCGCCGGGGGGCACGGGGGTGCCCGGCCGGTCCATGAGCACCCCGGCCAGCAGGGCGCCGGACGTCTCCACGCCCTTGCTGTTGGCCGGCAGTTCCGCGCCCGGCACGCTCGGCGGCAGGGACTGGTCGGCCAGGGCCAGCAGGTCCTCGTTGTTGCCCGGGTTGGTCAGCTTGTCCAGCACGTCGACCCGGCCGGTGACCGTCGCCCCAGCGATCTTGAGCATCTCCATGACGCCGTCCACGTACTCCTTGGCGCCGGGCAGCACCAGCAGCAGCACCCGGTGGTTGGCCAGCGTGTTGCCCAGCAGCCGGGGCGCCGCCTGCACGGCGAAGTCCTCCCGCCGGTTGAGCTCGTTCTCGGTGCTGGTCAGCCGGTCCCGCAGCTCGCTCTTCTCCTTGCTCAGCGAGTTGACCTTGTCGCTGAGCGAGTCCGAGATCGGCCCGTTGAGCGCGGCGGTGCCGACCACCAGGCCGATCGCCAGGGCCAGGAACACCGCGGTCAGCGACACCACGTGGTACCGGAAATTGATCACTGTGGAAGCCTTCTCGTCGGTCGCGTCAGAACAGCCGGGTCAGCTCGAACATGAGATTGTCCCACCACTCCGCGACCACGGCGAGGTACGCCTGCCCCACCGTGGAGACCGCCACCGCGGCGGCCATCGCCGCCAGCGCCGACAGGATCAGCAGCAGCAGCGAGGAGCCGGGCAGGCTCTGCCGGTACAGCCGGCTCACGCCCTTGGCGTCGACCAGCTTGCCGCCGACCTTCAGCCGGGTCAGGAACGTGGAGGACATCCCGGCGCGCCCCTTGTCCAGGAACTCGACCAGGTTGTTGTGGGTGCCCACGGCGACGATCAGCGAGGCGCCCTTCTCGTCGGCGAGCAGCAGCGCGAGGTCCTCGCTGGTGGCCGCCGCCGGGAAGGTGATCGCCGACACGCCGAGCTGGCGGACCCGGTCCAGGCCGGGCGCCCGGCCGTCCGGGTAGGCGTGCACCACCACCTCAGCGCCGCAGCGCAGCACGTCGTCGCTGACCGAGTCCATGTCCCCGACGATCATGTCCGGGGTGTAGCCGAACTCGACCAGCGCGTCCGCCCCGCCGTCCACGCCGATCAGCACCGGCTTGAACTCGCGGATGTACGGGCGCAGCACGTCCAGGTCGGCCTTGTAGTCGTAGCCGCGCACCACGATCAGGCAGTGCCGGCGGTTGAGCCGGGTCTGCACGTCGGGCACGCCGACGCCGTCCAGCAGCAGGTCCCGCTCCTGCTTGAGGTACTCCAGGGTGTTCGCGGCGAACGCCTCGAGCTGCACGGACAGCCCCTCGCGGGCGTCCGCCATCGACTTGGCCACCGATTCGGCGTCCTGCCGCACGCCGGTGGCGACCACCGTGTCGCCGCGGTGCACGCCGGCGCCCTCGATCCGCACGAAGTCGCCCTCGCGCAGCTGCTGGAACACCTCCTCGCCGAGGTTGTCCAGCAGCGGCACACCGGCCTGGACGAGCACCTCGGGGCCCAGGTTCGGGTACCGCCCGGAGATGGACGGCTTGGCGTTGAGCACGGCGCCGACGCCGACCGCGACCAGCGAGTCGGCGGCGACCCGGTCCAGGTCGACGTGGTCGATCACGGCGATGTCGCCCGGGCGCAGCCGGCCGACCAGGCGCTTGGTCCGCCGGTCGAGCCGGACCACGCCCGCGATGGTGCCCGGTTCGGCGCTCCGGGCGCGGCGCAAGGTGGGAAGACGCATCGGATCCATCCTGGCATGCCCGGCCCGGAAACTCGCCCGCGACATGCCCCGAAGGCCCGATTCGCCCCTTCCACCTCGCCGGCCGCCCGGGCACCGCGGCGCCTACCGGGCCGGCTTCTCCCTCGCCGCCACCGCCAGCAACTCCTCCGCGTGGGCGATGCCGAGGTCCGAGTCGGGCAGGCCGGCCAGCATCCGGGCCAGCTCGCGGGCCCGCTCGGTGTCCTCCACCACCCGCACGCCGCTGGTCGTGACCGCGCCGCCGGTGTCCTTGGCGACCACCAGGTGCCGGTCGGCGAACGCCGCGACCTGGGGCAGGTGGGTCACCACCAGGACCTGGTGGCTGCGGGCCAGCCGGGCCAGCCGCCGGCCGATCTCCACCGCCGCCTGCCCGCCGACGCCCGCGTCCACCTCGTCGAAGACCAGCGTGGGCGGGCCGCCGGAGCCGGCGAACACCACCTCGATGGCGAGCATCACCCGCGACAGCTCACCGCCGGAGGCGCCCTTCTGCAGCGGCAGCGCCGGCGCGCCCGGATGGGCCAGCAGGCGCATCTCCACCTCGTCCGCGCCGTCCGGCCCGATCGGCTCGGCCCCACCCCGGGGCAGCACGGCGACCTCGATCCGCGCGTGCGGCATCGCCAGCCCGGCCAGCTCCGCCGTCACGTCCGCGGCGAACCGGCCCGCGGCCTCCGCGCGGGCCGCGGTGAGCCGGCCGGCCAGCTCGCCCACCTCCGCCGCCAGGCGCTGGCGCTCGCGGTCCAGCTCGTCCAGCAGCTCGTCGGAGGTGTCCAGCTCGCCCAGCCGCTCCCGGGCCCGGTCGGCCCAGGCGATCACGCCCGCCACGTCCTCCGCGTACTTGCGGGTCAGCGCGCGCAGCGCGGCCCGCCGCTCGTACACCTCGGTCAGCCGCGCCGGGTCGGCGTCCAGCTGCGCCAGGTACCCCGACAGCTCCGCCCCCACGTCGGTGACCAGCGTGGCGGCCTCCTCCAGCCGGGCGGCCAGCTCGCCCAGCGCCGGGTCGACCGGCGCCTGCGCCGCCAGGGTGCGCCGCGCGGTGCCCAGCATGGCGGTCGCGTCCGGGCTGTCGTCGCCGGCCTCGGCGCCGCCGGCCACCGCCAGGTACGCCTGCTGGGCCGCGGTGCGCAGTCCCTCGGCGTGCTCCAGCCGCTGCGCCTCGGCGCGCAGCGCGTCATCCTCCCCCGGCTGGGGGTCCACCCGGGTGATCTCGTCCAACCCCAGGCGGAGCAGGTCGGCCTGCTGGCTGCGCTCGCGGGCGTTGCGCCGCCGGTCGGCCAGATCCTCGGTGATCCGGCGCCACTGCGCGTACTTCTCGGCGAATGCCTCGAGCAGCTTCTCGTGCCCGGCGCCGGCGAACCGGTCCAGCGCGGCCCGCTGCTCGGCCGGGCGCAGCAGCCGCAACTGGTCCGACTGGCCGTGCACGGCGAGCACCTGCTCGCCCACCTCGCTGAGGACCGCCACCGGCATGCTCCGCCCGCCCACGTGCGCCCGGGACCGGCCCTCGGCGGTGACCGTACGGCTCAGCAGCAGCGCGCCGTCCTCGTCCGGCTCGGCGCCCGCCTCCGCGACGCGGGCCTGCACCGCCGCGGCGGAGGGCCCGGACAGCCGCAGCCGGCCCTCGACCACGGCCCGGCCCGGCTCCGCCCGGACCCGGCCGGCGTCGGCGCGCCCGCCGAACAGCAGGCCCAGACCGGTCACCACCATGGTCTTGCCGGCGCCGGTCTCGCCCGTGATCACGTTCATCCCCGCCGTCAGCGGCAGCGTCGTGTCCTCGATGACGCCGAGCCCGGTGATCCGCAACTCCTCCAGCACAGCCCCCGACAGTAGCCGCGCCATGTGACAGGACACCAGCCGGCGGGCTTCTGTCCACGTATAGATATTTTTCTCCACTGCGGACGGTGACATTAGCCTTACTCCGCCACTAACCTCCCTCCCCGCGGGGGTTTCGCGGCGAGCGGCCCGCGATCGCGGTGGCGGCCGCGCGGGCCGGACACCGGGTGTCCGGATAGTGGCGGAAGGGGGAGGCCCATGCCCGGGTCCAACAGGCGCCTGCCGATCGGCCGGCGCGGCGGGAAGGTGGGCGGCCGGCAGGCGACGCTGCGCGCCCGCTGGCTCGGCCTGCGCATGCGGGAACTGCGGGACGCGAACGGCCTGACGCTGCGCGAGGCGGCCAAGCACCTCCAGCGGGACTTCTCCGCGCTGAGCCGCTTCGAGACCGCCGACTGGCCCTTCCCCCGCGCGGACGTGCTCCAGTTACTCGACCTGTACGGAGTCACCGACGAGCGGCAGCGCGACCTGCTGCTGCACCTCACCGAGGACGTGTGGCGCAAGGACGAGTGGGAGACCCGCTTCGGCGACACGCTGCGCGACCCGTCCTTCTGCGACCTGCCGTGGCTGGAGGAGCGGGCCGAGGAGATCGTCAGCTTCGACAACACCGTCGTGCCCGGCCTGCTCCAGACCCGCGGGTACGCGGACGCGGTGATCCGGGCGGTCGAGGACTGCGAATCGGACGCCCGGGTGGCCGACTGGGTGGCCCGCCGGCTGGCCCGGCAACGCATCTTCGACGGCCCCCGGCCGCCCCGCCTGGCGGCGGTGCTGGACGAGGCGGTGCTGCGCCGGTCGGTCGGCGGGCCGGGCGTCCTGCGCCGCCAACTGGACCACCTGATCGAGGCGGCCGACCGGCCCGGCGTGTCGATCCGGGTGCTGCCGTTCGCCGCCGGGCCGCACGCCGGCCTCGACGGCCCGTTCATCCTGTTCCGGATGCCGCCGCCGTACCCGGAGACCGCCTACGTGGAGTCGCTGGCCGGCCGGCGGTTCGTGGAGCCGCCCAAGACCGCCCGCTTCGCCCGCGCGCACGAGCGCCTGCGCACCGCCGCGCTGCCCGAGCGCGAGTCCATCGAGTTCATCGCATCCATCGCCAGGGAGCTGAGATGCACGCAGCTGGTATGCCGGGATCCGGCACGCACGACGCAGGCGGCCGGGGAGCGGGAGTGCTGCCCGACGTCGCCTGGCACATCAGCAGCCGCAGCAGCGGCGCCGGCGCCGAGTGCGTCGAGGCCGGCCCGGTCCGGGACGGTTCCGGCCGGATCGCGGTCCGCCACAGCCACCGTCCCGAGGGCGAGGTCCTCTTCTACACACGCGCCGAGTGGGACGCATTCCTCGCGGGCGTGAAGAGCGGCGAGTTCGACTTCCGCTGACCGCGCGGGCTGGACGCGGCGGCGGCCGGGCGCCCGCGGGTGGGCGCCCGTTGCCGCGCCAGCCTCGACCGGAGGCCCCGGCCGGCGCCCACGGGGTACCCGCCTCGACGGAGGCCCGGGCCGGGCGCCCGCGGGTGGGCGCCGGTCAGCGGGCGTTGCCGCGCCAGCCCTCGACCGGGAGGGCGAACTTGGCCACCAGCCGGTCGGTGAACGGCTGCGGCTCCAGCCGCACCACCCGGACGGGCAGCTCACCCCGGCGCGCGGTCACCCGGGCGCCGGGCGGCAGGTCGTAGCAGCGCCGCCCGTCGCAGGTCAGCACGGCCAGCGGCGTGTACGGGTCCACGGTGATCACGATCTCCGAGGTGGGCGCGGTGACCAGCGGCCGGCTGAACAGGGCATGCGCGCTGATCGGCACCAGCAGCAGCGCCTCCACCTCCGGCCACACCACCGGACCGCCGGCCGAGAACGCGTACGCGGTGGAGCCGGTCGGGGTCGCGCACACCACCCCGTCGCAGCCGTACCGGGACAGCGGGCGCCCGTCCACGTCCACCCGCAGCTCCAGCATCTGCGCCCGGGAGCCCTTCTCCACGCTGATCTCGTTCAGCCCCCAGGACCGGACGATCTCGTGCCCGTTCAGCTCCGCGACCACGTCCACCGTCAGCCGCTCGTCCACCGTGTACGAGCGGGTCACCACGTCCCGCACCGCCTGGTCCACGTCGTGGATCTCCGCCTCGGCCAGGAAGCCCACCTTGCCGAGATTGATCCCCAGCAGCGGGACGCCGGCCGGGCGGGCCAGTTCGGCGGCGCGCAGCAGCGTCCCGTCCCCACCCAGGGCCAGGACGATCTCGCAGCCCTCGGCGGCCTCGGCCGGGTCGTCGCTGACCGGCAGCACGTCCTCGGGCAGGTCCAGGTCGGCCACCTCCTCGGCGATCACCCGGACGGCGAAGCCGGCCGCGATCAGGTCCGCGGCGACCGTGCTGGCGTGGGCGGCGCTGTGCTTGCGCCCCGTGTGCGTGACCATGAGCGCCGAGCGGGTCACGGCTGTCCTCCTTCGGTGGGGCCGTCGCCCCCGACCGCCCGCCCGCCGCCCGGTCCGGCGGCCACCGCGGCGTGCACCGCGGCCGGGTCGGCCGGTGGTGCGTCCCGGCGGAACCAGAGGAAGTACTCTACGTTGCCGGACGGCCCCGGCAAGGGGCTGGCGACCACGTCACGCACGCCCAACCCGAGCTGCGCGCCGGCCTCCGCCACCGCCAGCACCGCCTCGGCCCGCAGGTCGGGGTCGCGCACCACACCCCCGGCGCCGACCCGCTCCTTGCCGACCTCGAACTGCGGCTTGACCATCAGGACGAGATCGCCGGCCGGCTCGGTGCAGGCGGCCAGCGGCGGCAGCACCAGGCGCAGCGAGATGAACGACAGGTCCGCGACCGTGAGCGCGACGGTCCCGCCGATGGCGTCCGGGGTGAGCGCCCGGACGTTCGTGCGCTCGTGCACCCGCACCCGGGGATCGGTGCGCAGCGACCAGGCGAGCTGCCCGTACCCCACGTCCACCGCGACCACCTCGGCGGCGCCGGCGCGCAGCAGCACGTCGGTGAAGCCGCCGGTGGAGGCGCCCGCGTCCAGGCAGCGGCGCCCCGTGACCGGGGTGCCGAAGGCGCCCAGCGCCCCGGCCAGCTTGTGCCCGCCCCGCGAGACGTACTCCTCGGTGGCGTCGCCCCCGGTGACCCGCACCGGGTCCGCCGGGTCCACCATCGCGGCCGGCTTGGCGGCCGGCGAGCCCCTCACCAGGACCCGCCCCGCGGCCACCAGGGCGGCCGCCTGCTCCCGCGAGCGCGCCAGCCCGCGGCGCACCAGCTCGGCGTCGAGTCGGTTCCGGCGTGCCACGTCAGGCTTCGTCGATGGTCGCCAGGGTCTCCTGCAGGGTCCGGTGCGCCGCCTCGTACTCCGCGATCTGCTCGGCCGCGGGCAACTCGGCGGCGTTCGCCATCGCCTGCAGGGCGCCGTCCACGGCCGGGTGCCCGGTCCGCACCGGCCCACCCTCGCCGGCCGGGTCGCCCGGCCCCTCGCCCCAGCCCGGGCTCCCGCCCTGACTCACGCGCGGATCTTCGCCCGGGCCCCGGTTCGGGCTTGCGCCCGGACTCGCACCCCGGACCTCGCCCGGGGCGAACTGGTCGGGTGAGGTCACGGGGCGCCACCGGGCTCGCCAGCGGCCTTCCTGGCGGCCGCCTTCTTCACCGGCGCCTTCTTCGCGGCGGCCTTCTTCGCGGCGGCCTTGGCGACGGTGCTCTTGGCGGCCTTCGCCGGCGCCACGGGCCCGGGCTCCTCGCCCGCGGCCAGGCGGCCCTGCGCCTCGGCGCCGCCGACCGCCTCCGGCCCGCCGACCGCGCCGGTCGCCGGCCCGCTGCTGGGCGCGGCCGCCTTCGTCGCCTTCGCCGCCACGGCCTTCTTCGCCACGGCCTTCTTCGCGACCGCCTTCTTGGCCACGGCCTTCGCCGCCGGCGCCTTCTTCGCCGCACCGCTGGGCACCGCCTTGGCCGGACCCAGGCCCGCTTCCCCGTCCGTGGCGGGCGGCGCCACGACCTCGGCACCGACCGGCTCACCCGCCGCCTCGGCGACCGTCGCCGGCGCGGTCGTCGCGCTGGCCCGCGCCTCGGCGAGCTGTCGCTCCAGCTCACGCACCCGGCTGGCGAGCCGCTCGACCTCGTCCGCGCTCACCAGGCCGACCCGGCCCAGCGCCCGCTCCACCTCGGCGCGCACGACCTTCGTCAGCGCCTCCCGGGTGGCCGAACTGTTGGAGACCATGTCCTCGGCCAGCGCCTGCACCTGCACCGCCGTCGCGCCGCCCCGGCCGATCAGCTTCTTGGCGACCTTCTGCGCCTTCTTCCGGGACGTCTCGGTGAGCCCGAGTGCCATCTCCAGGTACGCCCGCCAAGCGTCTTGCATCCCCAGTCTCCTTCGACAGGCCGTCGCCCGACCCGGGCCACGGTACGCGTTGCATGTCACGCTACCGGGCGGCTCGCCGCGCCCTGTGCGGTACCGTGCCCGTGGTGTCCGATTCGAGTAGCGGAGGGTGAGCGTGGCGACCGAGGAAGAGTGCCGGTCCGCGCTGGAACGGCTCGCGGCCAACCTGGCCACGAACGCCGACGAGGTGCGCGGCAAGGTTGACCTGGACCGCACGCTCGCCCTGCGGGTGACCGACCTCGACACCGCGTTCCACGGCCGGCTCACCGACGGCCGCCTGGTCGACCTGACCGACGGCGACGACCCGGCCGCCAAAATCAAGATCTCCATGACCAGCGACGACCTGGTCGCCCTGGTCGACGGCAACCTCGACTTCGCCCGCGCCCTCGGCGCCCGCCGCGTCTCCCTCAACGCCAACCCGTTCGACCTGCTGAAACTCCGCAAGCTCCGCTAGCCGCACCGGCCGTCGGCCGGTCAGAGTTTGAGGGCGGCCAGGGCCGCCTGGGCCTGCGGCGTCGCGCCGCGCACCCGGCCCACCGGCTCCCCGGACCAGGCCCGCGCGCACAGCGCCGCCAGCGCGCCCGCCGGTCGGCCGGCGCCGCTCAACTCCAGGCCGTCGCCGGCCTCGCGCAGTGTCCAATCGTCCCCTGCGGAGGGTACGGGGGCAGCGCTGCCGGCGTCGGCCAGCGCGCCGAGGTTCTCGGCCACGTACGTGGGTCGCCGCAACGGCGGGGCGGTGAGCAGGTCCCGGGCGGTGCTAACTCCGGTGAGGACCAGCAGGCTGTCCATTCCGGCCCGGACGGCGCCCTCGATGTCGGTGTCCAGCCGGTCCCCGACGACCAGCGGCCAGCGGGCGTCCGCCCGGCTGGCCGCGGTGCGGAACAGCGCCGGCTCGGGCTTGCCGACGACCAGGTCCGGCTCCCGCTCCAGTGCCGTGCGCAGCACCGCCACCAACGAACCGTTGCCCGGCAGCGGGCCCCGCACGCTCGGCAGGGTCCGGTCCGTGTTCGTGGCCACCCACTGCGCCCCGGCCCGGATCGCGACGCTCGCCTCCGCGAGCTGCGCCCACCCCACGGCCGGCCCGTACCCCTGCACGACCGCCACCGGGTCGTCCGCGGCCTCGGCCACCGGGGTCAGCCCGGCGGCGGTCACCTCCGCGCGCAGCGCCTCGGCGCCCACCACCAGGACCGGCGAACCGGCCGGCAGCCGGCTCGCCAGCGCCTCGGCCGCCGCGCCCGCCGAGGTGAGCACCTCGTCCGCCCCGGCGATGATGCCCATGCCGGTCAGCAGCGCGGCGACGTCGGCCGCCTGCCGCGACGCGTTGTTGGTCGCGTACGCGACCGCCGTCCCGGCCTGGTGCAGCGCCCCGATCGCCTCGACCGCGCCGTCGATCGGCCGGTCGATCAGGTAGACCACCCCGTCAAGATCGAAAATGATCAGGTCGTACGCGTCGGCCAGTCCCGTCAACGCTCCCCCTCCGGGCGCTCCTCCCGCCGCTTGGCGGCCAGATCGGCGTCGATCCGGTCCAACCCGTTGGGGACGCTGTCCTCGTCGGCGGTGGCCGCGGCGGCGATGTCCGTGTCCGCGGCCAACGCGCTGCCGCTCTCTCCCGTGTCGACGCCGGTCGCGGAGTTGTCACGGGTGGCGGCGCCGTCCCGGGCCAGTTCCTCCGCCCCGGCCTGCTCGGCGTTGCTGCGCAGCCCGGCCCGCTCCTCACGCTCCGGACTGGCCGGGGCGCTGGCCGCCGGCCGCTGCCCGACGCCTTCCTGGTCACCCTCGTCGAACCAGACCGCCTCCGCGTTCGGGCGCCCGCCGGGCCCCTCGTCGCGAGCCGCCCGCTCCTGTTCGCCGGCCTGGTAGAGAGTTTCTTCCTCCTCTTCGGGTGCCCCCTCGACGGGCTGCGCGTCGCCGGCCGCCGACCGGTCCCGATCGACGCCGTCGTCGTCCCGATCGACGCCGTCGTCGTCCCGGTCGAGCTCCTCCACCTCGCCGTCGTACTCGGTCTCGCCGCCGTCGTCGGTGCCACCGTCGTCCTCGGTGCCGCCGGAGACTCGCTCCTCGTCCTCGTACCGGTCGCGGATCTCGCCCTCGAACCCGTCCTCGGCTTCGAACCCGTCGTCGCGCTCGTCCTCGTCCTCGAGTCGGTCGTCGTCCTCGTTCTCGAGTTCGTCGTCGTCCTCGAGTCGGTCGTCGTTCTCGTCGTTGAGTTCGTCGTCGTTCTCGTCCTCGGTGAGGACGACGCCGTCGAGTTCGAGCAGGCGCTCGGCGGCGTCGGTCTCGCCCTCCTCGTCGGCCTCGGCGACCCGTACGAACCACTCCCGCGCCTCGCCCCGCCGGCCGGCGCTGAGCAGCGCGTCGGCGTACGCGTACCGCAGCCGCGACACCCACGGGGCGTCCGCGGTCAGTTCGCGCACCTGAAGCATCGATACGGCGGCGTCCTGCTGGCCCATGTCGGCCCGTGCCGCCGCGCCGACGATCAGCAGTTCGATCGCCTCGGCCTGCTCCAACTGCTCCCGGTCGGCCGACCGGTACAGGTCCACGGCCCGCTCCGGGCGGCCCAGTGCCCGTTCGCAGTCCGCCAGAATGGCCAGGTGCGTCTGGCGCCCGGACATCCGGTGGTAGGTGCGCAGTTCCGACACCGCGGTCTGCCACTCCCCCGCCCGATACGCGGCCAGCCCGGTGGCCTCGCGCACCGCCGCGATCCGGGACGCCATCCGCCGCGCGGCCAGCGCGTGCGCCAGCGCTTCCTCCGGGTCGTCGTCGATCACGCGCCCCGTCATGACCAGGTGCCGCGCCACCGTCTCCGCCACCGGGCGCGACAGCGACCTCAGCTCGGCCCGCACCTCGGGCGCCAGGTCCGCGGCGTCCACGTCGTCGGGCAGCACCGGCCCCGCGGGCCGCTCCGGCGTACCCTCGCCGCGCTCCCACCGCCGGCCGGCCGCGGGCGCGTCCTCGCTGTCCGCCGCCCGCCACCGCCGCTCGGCATCGCCCCCCTGGACGTTGTCCTGATGCGGCCGCCCAGCCCGCTCCTCGCCCCGCTCGATGCCGCGGTCATGGTCCCGCTCGACCGCCGGCTCGCCACCGCGCTCGCCGTAACCGCCGCGCCGCTCGCGATCCCGCTCCTCACGGAACCCGGGCCGCTCCCGATCGCGGAACCCGCCGCGCGGGCGATCCTGGAAGCCTGGCCGTTCCCGGTCACGGAAGCCACCTTCACGGCGCGGGCCCCCGTCACGGAAGCCACCTTCACGGCGCGGGCCCCCGTCACGGAAGCCACCCTCACGACGCGGACCGCCCTCACGGAACCCGCCCTCACGACGCGGGCCCCCGTCACGGAAGCCACCCTCACGACGCGGACCCCCGTCACGGAAGCCACCCTCACGACGCGGACCCCCGTCACGGAACCCGCCCTCACGACGCGGACCCCCGTCACGGAAGCCGCCCTCACGACGCGGACCCCCGTCACGGAACCCGCCCTCACGACGCGGACCCCCGTCACGGAACCCGCCCTCACGACGCGGACCCCCGTCACGGAAGCCACCCTCACGACGCGGACCCCCGTCACGGAAGCCACCCTCACGATGTGGACCGCCCTCACGCTCGCTCCGGTCGCGGTAGCCGCCGCGGTCGCGGTCGCCGTATCCGCCCTCGCGGCCTGCCCCGGATCCGCCGCGGTCGCCGCCGCGGAAGCCGCCCTCGCTGCGCTGGCCACCCTGGCGGGAGCCGCCGTCGCGGTAACCGCCTTCGCGGCGCGGGCCGCCCTCGCGGAAGCCGCCCTCGCGGTAACCGCCGCCCTCGCGCCGGGCCCCACCGGCCCCGAAGTCGCCGTCGCGGCGGGCGCCGCCGCGGTAACCGCGCTCCTCGCGGTCCCGGTAGCCGCCCTCGCGGCGTTGGCCCTCGAACCGGCCGCCGCCGCGGTATCCGCCCTCGTCGCGGGAGCCGCCGCGCGGCGCCCCTTCGCGGTAGCCACCCTCGCGGCGCGGCCCGTCACGGAATCCCCCGTCGCGGTACCCGCCCTCGCGGCGCGGGCCGCCCTCACGGTCGCGGAAGCCGCCATCCCGGTAGCCGCCGCGCTGGCGCTCGCCGTCGTCGCGTCGGCTGTAGCCGCCGTTGCGGTCGCCGGCACCGCGACCGGCGCCACCCCGGGAGTCGCGGTCGCCGCCGCGCCCGCCCTGGTTCTGCCGGTCGCCCCAGTTGTCGCGCCGCCCGCCACGCTGGCCGCCCCGGTCGTACCCGCCCGCGCCGCCGCGGCCTTCGCGATCTCCGCCGCGGTCGCCGCGCGGATCGTCCGCTGATGAACTCACGGGTACTTCCTTCCTGCCTGCTGCAAGCTGCGCCGAACCGGGGCCTGTCTCTA
>NZ_BBQH01000056.1 GCF_018397995.1 Rhizomonospora bruguierae | reverse complement strand
CAGCCTGGCCATCCACGTCGGGGCGACCAGCAGGCCGAGGGGGGTGCGCCACCACTCCAGGTCCGGGTCGCTGTGCGGCCACAGCACCGCGAGGAGGTCGGTGGCGATCTCGTCGGGCAGGGCGCCGGACTCCAGCTCGGCCACCAGCCACCCGGCCCGCTCGGCGATCCGCTGGGTGAGGATGGCGTGGATGTCGGTGCCGAGGATGGCCGACAGGGCGGTGGCGACGGCGCCCAGCTCGTCGGCGAGCTGGGCGCGGGCCGCGTCGGCGCGGTCGGTCACTGGGTGGCCTCGGGGGCCAGGTGCCGCCGGAGGTTGCGGCGCATCTGCTCCTCAACGGCGGGGCCGTAGGTCTTGCTGGCGGCCTGCCTGGTGACGCCGAGTGCCCGGCCGAGGTCGGCGTACTTCCACCCGCTGTCCAACACCAGGTGCACGGCGATCCGCTCGCGGGCCTTGCGCACGGCGGCCTCCAGCTCGGCCAGGGCCCGGAAGGCCACGCCCATGCCCGCCCATGCGCTGTCACCCAGCGGGAGGTTACGGGCGTGCAGCCAGCTGCCGACCGTGACCGCGAGCGCGAACCACAGCGCGGCCCACCAGAACCACGCCCGCTCAGTGATCAGCCGCACCCGGGGCTGACGGGCTCGGGGCGAGGTGGCAGCGCGAGGCGGCGAGCCGGCGGACTCCACCGCGGAGCGGCGAGGCTTGTGCGGGCGCATCGGCTGCGCCTTCCGCACGTACCCCCGCTTGATCGCCTGCCGCTTCTGCTCCGACGGCGCGATCCGGCGCGGGTTCCCGCCGTTGTATTCCCAGTTGTAGAGGGGCATCTCCGCGCGCACCAGGGCTTCCTCGGCGGCCATCGCCGAGCCCTTGCTGGGGTAGGTGTCGATGACCTCCCACGCGACGATGGTGTCCGCCCACCACTGGTCAAGGACGTGTTCCATCATGCGCACGAACGGGATGCGGATCGACTCGCCGATGTAGCCGACGCAGGTGCTGGCGTAGCCGACCCAGGGGTCCTTGACGATAAACCGGTAGCAGTGACCGTCGCGCGGGTCCGTAGCGGGCTCGGTGGCCGTGTCGGCGGGGATAGTCACCGAGCACCGACCAGCCACGCCCCGACCACAAAAGCGGCGGCCGCAAGACCGCCGACGACCATCGC
Organism: Rhizomonospora bruguierae; assembly: GCF_018397995.1. Taxonomy (GTDB): domain Bacteria; phylum Actinomycetota; class Actinomycetes; order Mycobacteriales; family Micromonosporaceae; genus Rhizomonospora; species Rhizomonospora bruguierae. The sequence goes on along the minus strand of NZ_BBQH01000056.1, from coordinate 36,660 downwards.
CCGCGCTCCACCGGGTCGCTGCCACGGCGGCAGCCACATCGGGTTGGTCAGCCGCGCCACCGCGAGCACGCAGGCGACGAGGGCGAAGCACCCGCCCACCCACATCCACCACGCCCCCGGCACCAGGTCGCGTCCGGCGTCCGGGGTGGGTGTGGCGGCGGCGACTGCCGGGGCTGCGGCGGTGCTGGTCGGCGCCGGCACCGCCTCGCTGTCTGCGATGGCGCGACGCCACGCCCACACCGACCCGCCCACGATGATCCCCGCCGCCGTCAGCGCCGCCAGGACGGGGGCGGACTTGCGCAGCATCGACAGGGTGATGATGACCTTCCAGTAGCGAGTGCCGAACGCCCGCCACGCCGCATCCACGGCCTTGTTCAGCCCCTTACCCATGACCCATCACCCCGACCAGCCGATCGCCCAGCGGCCTTTCTCGGTCGTCCTCAGCCGCCACGTGTCCGCGTCCGCATGCGCGCGGCGCAGCACCACTGCGTGTTCGGGTACCTCGTTCCCGTCGGCGTCGACCGCCATCAGGTAGCCCCCCTTGACCAGTTCCACCACCGGCTCCGGGTCGACGCCCAGGCTGCTGGCGAGCTGCCCGATCCGGTGTCCGTGGGCCATGCGGATCGCCCGGGTCGCGAAATCGGCTGCCAGCCACGCCACGCCGGCCGGGGCGAGCAGCACCCCGAACTGTTCGTCGGCGGCCCGCTCTCGGCTGCGGTCGAGGACCATCCAGTCGACCCACTGCCGGGTGGCCCGGTCGATGACGCGGACCAGTCCCTGTCGCGCCAACTCCACGACGTCGTCGACCTCGGCGCGTGAGTGGTCGAGCAGCGCCATGGTTTCCAGTCCTCGCCCGTTCTCGTGCAGGGCGTTGAGGAGGCGGCGCCGGCACAACTGCATCCCGTCGAACTTCTCCGCAAGCGCACTCATCGCCGTCGCCCCTTACTTGTTCGGGTCGAAGGTCTTGGCCCGCGCCTGCTGGCCCTTGTTCGTGAAGAGCTGCTGGTACAGGTGGAAGGCGCGGATCCCCGCTCGGGCGGCGTACGCCTCGTAGGTGCCGGCGCGGGAGATCTGCCGCGCCACCCGCCGGGCCGCCATCTTGGAGTCCACGTTGCCGAGCCGGTCGCCGGGGATGCGGGCCAGCAGGCGCCGCAGGTCGGCGGCGATGGTGACGTACTGGTCCATCACCGCGTAGTGGTGAGACCGGGCGGCCTCCACCATCGCGGCGAACTCGCTGGTGTTGTACGGGGTGACGAGACCGGTGATGCCCTGTCCGGACATGGTGTCAGCTCCTTTGTTTGATCACTGCGGGTAGTCGTCAGGCGGGTGTCGGAGGGTGTGTCAGGGACTGTCGGAAGGGCTGTCGGGCCGGGTGTCAGGTCGAATTTCCCCATAGGCGGGGAGATCAACTGACGGCTGACGCGTCAGACGAGCCGGGATCACGCGCTGTTACCGATCGGGACCACGTCCGCCAGCCGCTCCAGCCGGTAAAAGCCCGGCTTGTCCGTCCGGGTCAGCGACAGGCCCGGCAGCGTCAGCGCGCCCTCCGCAGCATCAGACAGGATCTCGGAAAACCACGGGCGGCTCCGGAACTTGTACCGCCTGGCCAGCGCGTCCACGTTGAACACCGCCACGTCCGGGTTGGCCTGGTCGCGCAGGCTCTCGTCCTCGGCCATCTCCCGCAGCGCCCGCTCGAACGCGGCCAACGCCGCAGCCCGGTCCGTCGGCGGGATCTTCTCGTCCGCCCAGCTCAGCCCGTCATCCCCCGTCGGCTGCGGTACCGGTTTGGTGATGTCGATGTCGCCCATGCCCCGGTCGTCCGGGTCGTCGTCATCCAGGCCCAGGTCCACAGCACCGCTGGCCACGTCGTCCTCCATGTCGTCGATCAACTGCTGCCGGGCTCGCCGCTGGTCGGCGACCTCGTCGTCCTCGTCACTGTCAGGCAGCACAGCCGGGCTGTCACCACCCCGCGTCAGGGTGGTGTTTGCGCTGGTCGCGGCGGGCCCCGGGGCGCCGTCGTGCACCAGCGGCAGGGCCTGCCCGTCGGCGTCCCACTTCAGCCGCAGCCGCAGCGTCTCTGCCTTCGCCGCCGCATACCACGACCCGAGCGCGACCTGGCTGCCCTCGTCCAGCGGCATCATCTGCGGCGCCCACTGGGTGGTGTGCGCCTCCATCTCCGCGTCCGTGGCGAAGAACGACTTCGCCGCTACCGGCCACCGGTCCTCCGGAATGCCGATGCCCTCGACGTAGTGGTAGCCGGGCTTGGACTGCTTCCAGTTCTCCGGATGCGCCCCGGCGTCGATCGTCGCGTCACTGAGCGCGAACCCGGCGCTGTACTGGTCACCGCAGCCGAACACCGACCAGTTGCCGATGTTGAACCGCAGGCCGGTCGGCATCGACGTGGCATCGGCCCGCTGCAAGCTGATGCTGGTAGCGACGCCCACGGACAGGCCCTTGGAGGCGAGGAACACCATCTCGTCAGGGGCGATGTCGCACAGCGCGTCGGCCTCCTCGAAGTGGGCGATCAGGAACGGCATCCGCAGCCGCGGGTCGTCCGTAACCTTCGCCGTCCACGACCGGTAGCCGCACTCGCCGAGCCGGTTGGTACGCCACTTGACCAGCGCGATCAGCGCCTTCATCCCGGCGCGGAACGTCTTCGGGTCGTCCGAGGCGACGATGATGTCCAAGCCCTGGCGCAGCGGCCGGACCGTCTGCGCCCCCTTAATCGTGTCGAACCACATGAACTGGGCGTTGCGGCGGCTGATGACCTCAAGGGCATCGACCTGGGCGTTCAGGGTCTTGCCGGTACGGGTCATGCCCATCCGGCCGGTGCTCGACGGGTTCGGCGCCTCGGGCGTACCACCGGCGATGTACCGGCGAGTGGGGAGCTGGTCCTCATACATGGCACTGACCAGCGGATCCGTGATGCAGCCGCCCGGCGCCGACGGACCGGGGTAGGGGATCAGGTCCTTCAGCACGTCCTTGGTGATGATGACCAGCGTGGACGCCGCCGCACCCTCCCCCGGCACCGCCCGGGACCGGCCACGCGGGGCGTTCGCCAGCGACTCGATGCCCGGCACCGCCTGCTGGATCACATCCACCGTCTTGCCCGGCGCGTGCTTCACCGGCACCTCAATGCGGGTGACCTCGCCCTTCTCGTCCACGTGGTGCTTCGGACGGCCGAATCGGGTGCCCTCCAAGCCCAGCTCCTTCCGCAGCGAGTCCTCCTTCTCCGGCTCCTCCCGGTGGTCCTTCCGGAACGCGTCGATGCGCCGGATGCCCCAGCTGGCAGCCACAAGCCAGCCACCCAGCAAGAATGCGTACGCCCACCACCGCTGGAGACCCACCACCACCGTCACGGCCTCACCGAGCCCGGTCGCCGCGACCGTGGCCACCACATGCACCGTCACCGACAGGTCGCGATGCTGGCCCACCGCCCACGCCACCAGTGCGAGCACGGCCGACGCCGCACCCAACCCGGCCGCGGTCAAACCCAGCCCAACCACGCTGTCCCGGACGGCGAGGTGCACGGCCAGGCCGGCGACCAGCGCGCCCGGGGGCATCACCAGCAGCCCGAGGAACGGCATGCCGCGGGTTTTCAGGCTGCGGCCGTGGCCGTCCCGGGCCATCTCCCGGGCCGGGGCCTTCGTGCGGGTCGCCATCGTCAGCTCCTGTCAGGCGTCGGTGTCAGAGGGTGTTTGTGCAGGTGAGGTGGCTGTCAGGGGCCGAGGACCACGCCGACCCTGCGAGTGCAGACCAGGACGTAATCCCTGGCGTGGCGCACCGCGTAGTCCGTCAGTCGAGGCACCTCCCGCCGGTCGCCCGCGTACCGCAGCGTGGCGAAATCGGCAGCCAGCACCTGGTGGACGGTGTCCGCGCCAGCTTCGAGCGCCTTCGCGAGGCTCAGCCCCCGCGAGGCGGCCGACTGCAGGTCACGCAGGAGGCGGTTCCTTGGGTTGGTGGTGACCCACCGTCGACCCAGCTCGGCCAGCCGGATGGTCGCGTCGCGGCGGTCGGCCTTGACCTGCTCAACAGGCACCTCGCCGGCCGCGGTGAGTGCCAGCAGGAAGTTGAGCTGCATGAGGACGCGGATATCGTCGATCTGCGCATCCGCACGGGCCAGTAGAGCCGGGACGGTCAGCGCCCGCATGTAGGCGACGTTGAGTAGCCGCTTCTCCTCAAGCGACAGGCTCGACGTAAGGGCCATAGTCATGGTTTCCTCTCGGGACATAGGTCGGATCGGGTTCCTGACAGGCTGGTGTTTGCACAGGTCAGCGATGGAATGCGCCGGGGCAGTGGCCGGTTGCGGATCCGGAGGTCCCCCGACGTCGCAGCAGCACCCGGAGGGCGACCGCAACAAAGGCGAGCGTGAGCACCAGCGCGGCGGGCACCCCGGCGACCGGGGCGAGGAGCCCGAACATCACCGCTGGCGTGCCAACGGCGACCCCGCCAAACACCGCGACGGTCCGCCACTGCCGGGCCGGCACCACGCCCTGAACGCCGCGCGGCGCGAACGTCTGCGGCGCTGCCAACATTTGCTGATGCAGCGCCAACTCGGTGGGCGACATCGGCCGTGAACCCAGGTACGTGGCATGCACGGGTTGGCGCGCGTTTGTGCTGGTCAGGGGGCGGGCGCGGAACGTCACCTCCAGGTCGACGCCCTGCTCGGCGGCGCGCTGCACCATCTGGGCGATGGGGTCACGGATCACTACGGGCGCATCGTCGCGGACCCGCAGGTACTGAAGCTGGATGGGTTGGATTTCGGTCACCGCTGCCTCCTCACGCTCGCCGTGCCAGCCGCCAGCAGCGCGCCCGTCGCCGCCGCCCCGACGCCGACCATTAGCCACCGCGCGAGCGTCGGCTCGCCGGCCAGACGCTCGGCGACGGCCGCCGCGCCCAGCAGCACCACGGCGAGGGCGAACAGGGCGGCCGTCACCCCATAGGTGGTCGACAGCGTGCGGCGCTGCGGCGGGACTGTGGTCCGCCGGACGACGACCGCGGTGGACCGCGGGCTGGGCCGCCGGCGGGCCGGCAGTTCGGTCATGGTCATGCGGTCGCTCCAATCAGGGCGGTCCGGCTGTCCTCCCGGTCATCGGTCGGCTCGGACTGGTCGGGTGCAGTGGTCGGGCGGTCGGCTCCATCGCGGTGCGCGGCGAGCGCAGCCGACCACCGGCCTTGATTGCCGCCGTGCTCGCGCCAGAGTGCGTTGCGGCCGGGGAAGTGGTCGGCCGACTGGTCGTCTCCGTACCGCTCGCGGAGGAACGTCGCGTCCGCGATGGCGGTCGGCCCGTGCCGCTTCCCGGTCGGCCCGACCGGTCGGATCGGTCGGACCACGGCGGTTACGGGGTGGTCGACCGGTCGGCCGTTGGTGGTCGGGACGGCCGGCGCACCGGTCGGGCGCGGGGCGGTCGGGGTGGTCGGCTCGGTTGCCGGCACCACGGCCCGACCGGTGGTCGGGGTGGTCGGCGGCGCCATCGGGGCAGTGGTCGAGGCCGACCAGGGGGCCAGGTGGGCGACCGCGTCCGGCGCAGTGCCCTCGACCGCCTGATAGAGGGTGGCGAGGTTCATTTGCAGCTGGCGGCGCAGCACCGGATCACCAGCCAGCCCCCACTGCTCGTTGGCCCGATTCAGTAGCCGCAGGTAGATGCGGGTGGCCACCCACCGCCGGGCACCCGCCTCGGTCGGCAGCATGTTCAGGCGGTAGGCGCGCCGCGCCAAGCGGGCGATCTGCCGGTCGCGGTCCACATCCGCGACCTCGCGGCCCGTCGCCTCGGCAATCCGCAGCCACACCAGCACCCGCTCCAGCGACAACCGCAGGTGGATGCGCCCGCGCCGGGCCCGGGTGAACTGCCGCAGCTCGCCCGCCAACCCCCGCTCCCACAACCACGCGGCCACCATCGGGGCCACCAGTCGCAGCGCCACACCGGCCGCCGTGTCCTGGTCGCTGGCGGCGAACGTGCCGGACAGCAGGGCCAACACCCAGACGGCGATGCCGTCGACGTCCACCTCGCGGCGGCCCTGCTCGTCGTCCGGTCGCCGTGCCCGGTCCAGCCGGAACCGGCGGGACCGCAGCGCGCTGGCCAGCATCGCGATCTCGAAGAAGGCGAACAGCGCCGTGCGCATCGCCTGGTTGTCGATGTGCAGCACGTCGGTGAAAAACGACCACATTCCGGTGCCGACCACCCCGGTCGCCACCGCGGCGCCGAAGAAGGTCATGAACCGGTCGGCCGTCGTCCGACCGGTGGTCCGACCGGCAGCCGGTCGGGCGGTCGGTCGGGCGAACCAGCGCCGCAGCACCAGCCCGACCAGACCGGCCACGACCACCCCGATGCCGACCGCGAGGGCGGTCGGGTGGTCGAGCACGCCGGCGAGCCGACCGAGTAGTCGGGTGGCGGCGTCGATCTGGTCGCTCATCGCAGGGCCTCCAGGTGGTCGGTCGGTCGGGTGGTCGGGCGGTGGTCGGGCCGACCGGTCGGGCGGTGGTCGACCGGGGTGGTCGGCCGGGTGGTCGGCACCCCGACCGGTCGGGTGGTCGGGTGGTCGGCCATGCTCGCTAGTGTGACGGCAGAGACGGCAAAGATGCAAGCGACGGCAAAGATGGGAGCGCATTGGGTGAAAGCACGGACGGCTTTGACTCAGAAGAGGGGCGTGCGATCATCGCTGGCATGCACGCGAAGGGCCGTCCATGAGCGAGTGGATCAGCACCGCCGACACCGCGGCGCGTCTCGGCGTGTCCGAGTCGACGGTCTACCGGTCGCTCGCCGCCGGCCCCGAGGTGGCCGACCAGACGTGGGGCGCCGACAACTGGCGGCGCCGGCCGCACATCCGGCGCACCATCTACCAGTTGCGTGCCGTCCACATCGACCAGCTCGCCGCCGGCGACGGCTCCCCGGTCACCGACTAGGCGCCGCATGGTCGCCGCCCGTCCGCTCGAGCAGGGTGAAGGCGACCGCACCGCCGGACGCAGCCACCGCGGCGTCGAGCAGCGCCCGGGCCAGCCGCACCGCTTGCGCCGGACTCAACGCCGACTGCGCGGCACCCTCGACGTACACGGTGGCGTCGCCGGGCTCGCCCAGCAGATCCAGGCGCTCCGCCGCCACCAGCACCTCGTCGGCGAGCGGGCCATCCTCCGTCCGGATCCGGGCGGGCAGGCCGTGGTGGAACACGGCGTCCGTCTCGCACACCCCGTGCCGGGTGGCGCACCACGGCGGACACTCCGGCTGTCCAGTTGCCGACACCCCACGCCCCGGGCCGGTACCCAACCGGTAGACCATCACCGTCACCTCCGCCGATCCCTTCGATGCGTCCACCGTGGCCCTCGGGTCGGCCGGGCAGAACGGCGCGGAGTCAGCAGTGACCGCGCAGAAGGTGGGCAGCGCGTCCCCTTGCCCATACGCTGAGTCGCACATGCCCACGCGCTGCGGCCCGAGGGGAGGTTCGAATGTCTACGCACAACCGACTCCGTGAGCTTCGCGGAGCCGCCGCGCTGTCGCAGCAGGATGTCGCCGAGCGCATGACCAGGCTGGCCGCCGCTCAGGGGCGGTCCGGCGTCGCGGTCTCCGCGCACACCGTCAGTCGCTGGGAACGTGCGAAGGTGGTGCCCGGCGCCCTCAACCGACGGCTGCTCGCCGAGGTGCTCGGCGTGTCCGTCGCCGACCTTGGCCTCGATCCGCAGCCGATCGCATCCATCCCCGACTTCATGGAGGCGTACGTGGGCGAAGACCCGGCCAGCGCGGATCCCCGGGTGACGCGCAGCCAGGAGGAGTGGCAGCGCGCCCGGCGCGCGCTCAATGTCAACCGCTTCGCCCTCACCCAGATCGCCGCCCAGTTGTACGAGCCCGAGGTGGTGCTCGGCGGTACCGGCCTGATCGCCCCACCGTCATGGATGCCGACCGAGCCGATTCCCCTCGATGCCATCCAGCTGGACCACGAGCAGGACGCGCCGACACCCACCCTCGACGGAACGGAAGCGGAAACGGCGCACGTCCGCCCCCGCAAGTCGCTGGTGCAGAGGTATCCGCGATACAGCAACGCCATCCGCGACCTCGCGCACCCGCGGCTGTTCGAAAACCGGCCGTGCTGGCGACTCACCGACGTGTCGTGGGTTCAGGACAAGGGGCGCATGGCGTTCGCCGACACCGCCTACTTCTGCGCCGTCGACGTCGCCGAAGTCCTCGCGCACGAACTTGCGTACGTCGCACTGGGGGAAGACGGCTCACTGCCGGACCGCCGCCCGGTGCTACGCGAACTGCCGTTCCGCCGGCTCGTCCACGACCCGTTCGACCTGAGTCGACGCCCCGTCCTGCCGGCGATCTCCACGCTCACCATCCGCCGCGGCGCCGACGGCGACAGCTTCATCCTGCATCGCCGCGATCCGCGCAGCGTGGCCATCGCCGGCGGCATGCTCCAGGTGATCCCCTCCGGGATCTTCCAGCCGTCCAGCGTGCTGCCCTCTGGCGTGGCCGTCGACTTCGGCTTGTGGCGCAACATCCAGCGCGAGTACAGCGAGGAGCTGCTGGGAAACGCCGAGCACGACGGCGACGGGCAGCCGGTCCGCTACGACGACGAGCCGTTTGTCACCTTGGATCGGGCGCGCGCGGACGGCCGCCTGAAGGTGTTCTGCCTCGGCGTCGCGTTGGACGCGCTCACCCTTATCAGCGAAGTGCTCACCGTCGCCGTGTTCGACGCGGATCTGTTCGACGAGCTGGCCGGCGACTTCGTGGAGTTCAACGACGAGGGCCTGGTGCTGACCGGCCGCGCGCCGTTCACCGAGCGCGGAGTGCGCACGCTGCTGGACTCCGGTCGGGCGTCGCCCGGGCACATGGCCCCGGCCGGCGCGGGCTGCCTCGAGCTGGCCTGGCAACACCGGGACGTGATCCTCGCCTGAGCGGGCGACCTACCGAAGGACGGTCTTCAGCCCGTCGCACTCGGCGAGCAGGACCTCGACCGCAACTTCCTTCACCGAGCGCCCGCCAACTGCTCGCGGATGGCCGCCCGCCGGGCGTTGCTCCGCGCCGGGCGCACCACGATCTGGCGGCGCTCGCCACCCACCAGGATGGTGCGGGTGGGCCGGCGCTCGCTGGCGATGTAGCCGGACTTCGAGCTGGTGAAGGTGCCCATCACATGCTCCTGTTCTGGTTGACGATGGCCGCGGCCGTCTGGTCGATCTGGGCCAGGTCGTTGGAGCTGGCGCCATCGCGGTCGGCGTCCAGCAGGTCGGCGTGCAGCCGCAGCACCGCGTCAGCCACGGGCTTCGGCGCCGGCGGCTTGGGGGCGCCGCCCGGGTGGTGCGGTCGGTCGACGTGGATGCCGGCGTCCTCCACCGCGTCGCGGAGGTCGTCGAACCGATCCGGCTCGGTCGCCCAGCCGCAGCCGGGAGTCAGGCACGCGGCGGTGGCGAAGCCCTCCACGTCGTCGATCCGAACCTCGGCGATCGCCGCCTGGTCGTCGCCGGTGACGAAGATCCGGCTCACCGGGTCACCTCCGGCAGGCGCACGACCCGGACGGTGTGGCCGTCGGTGACAGCCCGGCCAGTGAAATGAACCAGGTTGGTGCGGAACACCTGCCCCTGCACTCCGCCGGGCACCCACTGCTGGTCGGTGAGCCAGAATGCGGTGAACTGAAGCCGGCCCAGAAAGTCGGGTTCGGCGTCGGCGGGGACGTGCACGATGAGCTCGTTCGGGGCGGCGAAGTCGCCACGGGTGGGCATCGTGAACGTGCTCATCGGGCACCGGCCTTCCTGGTCTCGCGCGCCCGGCGCGCCCGCTCGTCGGCCAGCACGTTGCGGCCGACCGCGGTCAGTTCGCCGAACGCCCAGTTGGCGTGGCGAGCACCCTCGGCCGGCGTCAGCTTGAGCAGGCCCTTGCGGGCGGCGGAGTTCAGCACCCCGAAGGGAGCCCGGCCGTCGCGGGTGAGGCCGCGGCGCACCCGACCCTCCCGCTCGGCGATCTCCAGCGCGTGGAACACCGCGTCGGAGATGAAGCCGATCAGGTGGGCGCCCGCCATGGTGGGCCGCACCTGCGGCTTCGGTCGGGCGATCGCAGCCAGACCGGCCGGCGAGACGGCCTCCTCGGCGGCGGCGATAACCGCGGCCTCCTCGGCGGCGAGGATCAGGGCGATGTTCTCCGCCGTCTGCCCGGCCAGCGCCAGGCGGGCGATCCGCCCGTAGCGGGCCCGGTAGTAGGCGCGGTCCGCGCTGGTGAAGCAGAGCTCCGACTCACGCTCGGCGCCGACGAACACGTTGACGGCATAGCCGCCGTCGACGGTGCGGGAGGCCATGAGGGTCAGGGCGCCGTAGGGGCGGATGTGGGCGTCGCCGGTGTTGGTAGCGTGCTGCATTGGACTGCTCCTGGTAGCTCAGGTGCTGGTCAAGTGCTGGGGAGCGTTGGCGCGCTCCCTTGGTGCGGTAGGCCCTCGGTCGGCGTTGGCGCGCTGGCCGGGGGTCGTTTTGCTGTCCTGGGGCTGTTGCCCTGGTACCCACTACCGTAGTGGGACCCTTGTCAACTGTCAACCCACCCACTACAGTCAGATTGACAAGCTACCCACTACGATCACAACGTGGAGAACCCATTGGAGGGAATCGACAAGCTCGACCGGATCAAGGACCCGGCGGAGCGCGCCCGCCAGGCCGGGCAGCGCCTGCTCGCCATCCCGGAGTTTCAGGAGCGCCTGCGCAAGATTCGGCAGGAGGCGGTCGCCGAGATGCGGGCCCAGCGCCTCAGCTTCGCCCAGATCGGCGAACAGCTCGGGCTCCACCGCAACCGCGTCCAGCAGATCGCCGAGGGGCGCAGTGGCGGCGGCAAGGGCGGAGCTCGGAAGGAGACCTCGGAGTGACGGCGGATGACGGCGGATGACGGACCGCCGGATGATGCCAGCGGAAGCCGCGTGGGCTGCCGCCCGCGAGCTTGGTGCCCTGATCTCGGCGCAGCGCGCCGCTCACCGCCAGCAACTCAGGGACGCCCGCAATGCCCGCCGCCGCGCCCGCCGGGCGGCAGCACCCAAGCCCGCCCGGGCGCCGAAGCGGCCGGCCGCCATCGATGACGACGCGGTGGAGGATGGCTGCCGCTGCCCTGTGATGCCGATGCCGCCTTGTGGCTGGTGCGAAGGCGGTGGCGACATCGCGCACTGACGGGCTGGCCCGCCGCTCCATCGCCGTCCAGCCTGGCGCCCGTCCTGTCGCACCCGCCCGCTACCCTCGCCGCGTCGCTTGGCCGGCGACAACCGAGGCGTCCACAGACCACCGTGGGCGCCTCGTCCACATCACGGCCCGGACGGCGTAGGCGTAGGCGGGGTCGTCGCGGCGCCGATCGCCGACAGGAACATCCCGAATCCGAACCACAACGTGAATATGATCGCCGGCGCCACCATGATGTAGCCCATCACCAGGCCAGCCACCGCCATGCCGTGGCCACCCCGCTCCTTCCGGTTCGTGCTCGGCAGCGCGACATGACCGAGAACCACCGCGGCGATCGACGGGATGCCCAGGCTGCAACAGCTGGTAACCACGCCGATAATCCCCAAGATCATGCTGAACAGCGCGGGCATCGACATCGGAGGCTGCGCACCGGGTGACACCGCCACCGGCAGCGGCGACGGGGCGTACGGCGGCACGGGCGACATCGGCTGGCCGCTGACCGGCCGGCCATTCCACAGCGTCGGCGGGGTGCCGTGCGGCTGCACCGGCGCCGGGCCCCGCACCGCGGGCGGCAGCTGCGGCGGGTACGGCGGACCGGACCGCGGCGGCTGGTACGGGTCCTGTGGCGGGGGGTAGCTCACCCGGGCAGTGTGGCGGCTGTCACCCAGCGTCGGCAGGGGACGAACGGCCAGAGACGTGTCGCGGACCCGACAAGCTCGCGGAGATCGCCATCGCTGTTGCACCCGGCCGGGGGCGGCGTCGTCGCAAGGACACGCTCAGGTCGAAATTGGGATACCCGGGTACGCGAGTACCCCTGACCAGCAGTGCACCTACGGTTGCGCCGTGATCAGCCCGGGGCCGGACATCACCGGGTACCAGCAGCTCGCCGACCACCTGCGCGACCTGGTGCGCGGCGGTCAGGTGCCGCCCGGCCGCCGGCTACCGTCCGAGACTGCGCTCATGCAGACGTATGGTCTGGCCAGGGAGACGGTCCGCCGTGCGGTGCGTGTGCTGCGTAATGAGGGGCTGGCCGAGTACATCCGGGGCTACGGTGTGGTGGTGCGCGAGCAGCCGCCAGCGCAAGTCGTCGAGGTGGGCGAGGGGGCCGTGGTCACCGCCCGGATGCCTACCACTGATGAGCGCGTCGCGTTTCAGATAGCGGAGGGCGTGCCGGTGCTGCATGTCGCCTACTCGGATGGATCGGGTGACATCTGGCCGGCGGACGCCGTGCAGATCCGCCTCGCGCAGGACTGATTGAGCCCACCGCGGCCGAGGTTACGCCCCCACGCGATCCGCGATCATGCACCATGTGCACAGACCGACACCTAGGGGTGACGGTCGGGAGGTACCTTCGTTGGCTCCGGAAAGGGGCTAGATCCTTCCACCATCCCCCCGGTTCGCGCCGGGTGCAGGTGGCCGCCGGCCGACCGGTCACTGCCCGACTGGCACGGCCGGCGGTCACCAAACCAGGAGAGCATGCCGCCCGAGCGGGCGGCGACAGCGATCTGTCCGTCGATGCAGAGCGCGCCAATATGGCAACAAGATCGGCAACACTCCGGGCGATATGAATACGAAGGAACAGGGGTGAATGCGCTCCCGAAACCGGCTCTGACCTGCGAGAGCGGGAACCCGTTCAACCGCATTCACCTTCATCCGACCAACTCGTAATGCGTAGGTCGACGGTTCGATTCCGTCAGGCGGCTCAAGATGAGGCCCTGACCAGCATCAGCGTTGGTCAGGGCCTCGTGTTCATCGATGCGGTTTTGAATCGCCCCCCCCACAAACGCCTACCGGCGATCAGGTTCCGCGTACCTGTCAGCGGGGGTGCGTGGTTACTTGGCCCGGCGCTTCCCACGATCTTGAGGCGCAGGGCCGGTAATCTCCGGACCTGCCCCAAGCTGTTCGAGGATGTCGGAGCTGTCCGGGGCGAGGGCGGGTTTGACGATGTGGTGCTTGTTGGCGACCTGCTCGGTGGCGTGTCCGAGCTGCGCAGCGGCGCTCTTGGCGTCGGCCTCCTTGTCGATCAGGGTGGCGACGGTCTGCGGAAGGTGCGTGGGGTACCCCATTCGAGACCGGCGTCGGCGCGGGCTTGCCGCCACTGGCGGCGCACGTTCTCTGCGGCGACAGCCAGGTGCCGCGCCGGGAGGCGAAGATCGCGTACACGATTGGATTTCTCTGCCTGCCTGGTGCGTGCAATATCAACACCAGTGATGTTTGCTGGATCGCGCGCATTCGCGGTATCGACCCCGCGCCTCGACCTGGCCAAGCCCCGGGCGGTGGCTGGTCTGCAGGGGGTCGTCACCAATCTTGCCGCCTGCTCCGACGGTGCGGCCCAATCGGAGTGCCGCACTTCGCAGCGACCGGCGAGCGGGCCAAATCAAGATACCGCCCAACCCCGCAACCCAGGAACCGGGGCCACTTCAGAATGCCGAACCGGGGCCACTTCAACTTGCCGAAATCAGGCAGGACGCATGCCGGATGAGGAGCCAAAGAATTACGGTGAGCAGCCGCGATAGGAGCGATCCCGCCGGTCACCTCGACCAAGCCTGGCCGGGCTGCGGTCGTACCGCCAGTCAACATGTAGCAGCGATCCAGGCGCGTTTCGCGCCCGTACATCGAGCCAATGCAAGGATGCCCCCAATCGCTCGGCCGGGGGCGTCCTTAAACGTCTACTCGAACGCGAAACTGGCCGCTACGTCAGTGATCGGCCGGTCGCGCTACGCGTTTGCGGTTCTGTGACGTCCCCCCGGCGGGATGCATCCCCCCGTGGCCGTCTGGCTATAGCGGCTGATCTGCCCGTTGGATAAGCCGGGCGCGGGTCGTTCACATCCGCGTACTGCCATACGCGGTCAATTCGCGTATGGCAGTACGCTGCACTGTACGCACAGGGGTTGAGATCCTCGGGTGGTCAGAGGTTCGTCATGCGTTCGAGGTGGTCGGGATATCGGGCACCTTGTATTTCAATCTTGGTGGCGGTGTCGTCGATCTCTCGTAGGTCGTCGACGGTCAGTTCCACGTCGGCGGCGCCGATGTTCTCCTCCAGCCGTTCGAGCTTGCGGGTGCCCGGAATGGGCACGATCCAGGGCCTCTGAGCCAGCAGCCAGGCAAGGGCGATCTGGGCCGGGGTGGCATTCTTTCGGGCCGCGATGGCGGCCAGCAGATCGACGAGGGTCTGGTTGGCTTGGCGTGCGTCGTGGTCGAAGCGCGGGATGGTGGTGCGGATGTCGTTGCTCGTGAATTCGGTGTCCTGGGTGATCTTCCCGGTGAGGAAGCCCTTGCCGAGCGGGCTGAAGGGAACGAAGCCGATGCCCAGTTCTTCGAGTGTGGGTAGGACCTCGGCTTCGGGTCGGCGCCACCACAGCGAGTATTCGCTCTGCACCGCGGTGACGGGCTGTACGGCGTGGGCGCGGCGGATGGTGTCGGCGGCGGCTTCGGACAGGCCGAAGTGTTTGACCTTGCCCGCCTCGATCAGTTCTTTGACCGTGCCGGCGACGTCTTCGATGGGTACGTCGGGGTTGACGCGATGTTGGTAGAACAGGTCGATGGCCTCGACGCGCAGACGCTTGAGGCAGGCGTCGGCGACCTGCTTGATGTGTTCGGGTCGGCTGGACAGGCCGGTCTGGCGGCCGTCGGCGTCGAAGGCGAAGCCGAACTTGGTGGCAATGGCGACCTGGCCGCGGAATGGTTGGAGGGCTTCGCCGACGAGTTCTTCGTTGACGAATGGGCCGTAGACCTCGGCGGTGTCGAAGAAGCTGACGCCGCGTTCGACGGCGGCGCGGATGAGCGCGATGTTGTCGGCCCGGTGTGGTGCGGGTCCGTAGCTCTGACTCATGCCCATGGCACCGAACCCGATGGCGGACACTCGCAGGTCGCTGGTGCCGAGCTTGCGCGTACGCATCGTGAAGCCTTCCTCACAGGGGGTTTCTGAGCGGCTGACTGCTGCGGCTGGCGTTGGCCAGTTGCGGTCAGCGGTTGCTGACGTCGGGGGCGGTGTCGGGCTGGCTGCTGGCGGCCCAGCTGGCGAGCAGACGTAGGCGGTCGTGGGTCGGCGTGCCGGGTTCGGCGCTGTAGGCGGTTAAGGTCAGGCCGGGGTCGGCGGGTAGCGGCATTGCCTCGAACTGCAGGATCAGGTCGCCGACGATGGGGTGGCGGAAGCGTTTGCTGCCGGTCTGGTGCAGGCGCACGTTGTGGGCGGCCCAGCGGGTGCGGAAGTCTTCGCTGCGGGTGGACAGCTCGCCGACTAGGTCGGTGAGGTCCTTGTTGTAGGGGTCGCGTCCGGCTTCGGTGCGCAGGAGGTTGACGGTGATGTTGGCCGAGTCGTCCCAGCCGGGGTAGAAGTCCAGGGCTCGGGAGTCGAGAAAACAGAACCGGGCCAGGTTGACCGGTCGCGCAGCGGTGTCGAAGGCGGGGGCGTACAGCGCTTGGCCGAGCGGGTTGACGGCGAGGATGTCCAGACGTCCGTTGCGCACGAACGCCGGGGCGTCGGTCATCGCGTGGAGCAGTTGCCGGATGCCGGGCCGTATCTGCGGGGCGGGGCGGCGGCGTACACGGGGTTTGGTGTTGGCGGCGCGGGCGAGGTCGAACAGGTGTTCGCGTTCGGCCTCGTCGAGCTGCAGAGCGCGAGCGACGGCCTCCAGGACGCTGTCGGACACCCCGGTGAGGTTGCCGCGTTCCAAGCGGACGTAGTAGTCCGGGCTGACTCCGGCGAGCAGGGCGACTTCGGCGCGGCGCAGCCCGAGTACGCGGCGGCTACCGCCGTAGTTCGGCAGGCCCGCCTGCGCTGGCGTGATCTTGGCGCGGCGGGAGGCTAAGAACTCGCGTACGTCGTCCCTGCTGTCCATGGCTTCACGCTACGTCCGATTCCCGGGAGGTGAGGGGGTCTGTCATTACCTGCTTCGCCGTTGCCTCCCTCAGTGCCCTGGCCAGGTGTTTGATGATATCTGAGCACGCACGGAGCTTGAGGGCTCGGTACGGAGCACGAGGAAGATGGGATGGCTACGGCATGGTAGGGAGCAAGAATGTCCAACGATCAACAGCCTTCGGGCGCGCGAAAGATGTTCGGCGATTTCGCGCCCGCGCTGGTGCACTACACCGACGAGCTGCTGTTCGGCCAGGTGTGGGAGCGGCCCGAACTTCCGGCTCGTGACCGCAGCCTGGTCACGGTGGCTGCGCTACTGACGGCAGGCAATTCCGAGCAGTTGGTGTTCCATCTCGGCTACGCCAAGCAGAACGGCGTGACGGAGGCCGAACTTGTCGAAGCCATCACGCACTTGGCGTTCTACGCCGGCTGGCCTAAGGCCATGTCCGCTATGACGGTCGCCAAGCAGGTCTTCGCCTCCGCCGGCTGATCTGCCGCCGATACGACGCCTGAGCATCGTCTTCGCAAGCTGAAAGGGTCATCAACATGCGCGGAACGATGCTGTACACCCCGGGTGACGTCCGCGTCGCCGGCTCGTTCGCCGCGTCCGACAACACCCTGCGAGATCTGCCGCGCCGGCTACCAGACCTCCTGCGTCCGCCGTGAGTGGATCGGCCCGCGCCGGTGCGGCGGTTCCTGCCCGAACTCATCGACCTGGTCACCAGCCGCGCCATCGATCCGGGCAAGGTCTTCGACCTCGCCCTGCCGCTGGACCACCGCCGAGGGCTACCGGGCGATGGACGAACGCCGTGCCATCAAGGCCCTGCTGCCGTACCTAAAGCACACCGACCAAGGAGCACCATCATGGAACTCAAGCCCGTCGCTGCGACCGTCAAGACCCCCGCGCAGAACTTCACCGGCGACGTCTACATGACCCCGATCTACAACGGCACCGAGCCGTCGCGGATGACGGTGGCGCTCGTACGGTTCAGCCCAGGCGCGCGCACCAACTGGCACTCCCACGCCGTTGGTCAGACCCTGCACGTCACCGATGGCGTCGGCCTGGTCGGCACCCGCGACGGCAACATAGTCCACGTCCGCGCCGGAGACACCGTCGTCTGCCCACCCGGCGAGGAACACTGGCACGGCGCCGCCGCAGAGACCTTCATGAGCCACCTGGCCATGCTTGAGGCCAAGCCCGACGGTAGCGACCCCACCACCTGGCTCGAACCCGTCCCCGACGAGCAATACCAGAAGGCGGACCAGGCATAACCAGCCCAGCACGGGGGCGCACCACCACGGCAGGTGCGCCGTCTTCACGATCACGCCGCCGGAGGGGAGCAGGTTGGCACCCGCCTGCACCAACCCCGGCGACAGCCGATGCGCCGCGCCTGGTTGCCGCCGGTGAGGAACTCGCCACCGGTATCGCTCGCGCCCAGCAGGACGAAGAAGTTCACCTGAAGTACCGCGCACAGCATCAGCACGAGCGCGCTGCGGAGGTCAGGATCGACCGCTACGAGCGAGCTGACATCGGGGTCTCCTCGCCCGTAACGGTCGGTCAGCGTGCCGACAGTTGCATGATCCAAATAGGCAGCGGTTCCGTTACGGCGCGTGTGACCTCCCAGCCGGCGCGGCGGTACACCTCGACGTTGACGGGGTTGCTGGTTTCCAGGACCGCCGGCAGGTTGTCGTCGGCGGCGCGACGCAGTCCAGCCCGCATGACCGCCCGGCCCCAGCGGCGGCCGGCGTAGCTGGGGTGGGTGCCCACGACACCGAGGTACCAGAAAGGGGAAGCCGGCAGGGCGGCGTGCACGGCCCGGTCGTAGGCATTGACGCGCATTAGCGCGTCGGCGGGTAGTCGGGCGGTGAGAGGATCGTCCGGCGGCGGGTTCTCGGCGGCGGGTGGTTCCCAGATCGCCACCGATGCGCCGTGCCCGATCGTCCAGATCGTTTCCCGGTGCACCCGCTTGTCGAAGAGGTGCCCGAAGAAGGCAGCGGCGTACTGCGGGTAGGTGGCTTTGTCCGGGAACAGGTATCGCAGGATGGGGTCGTCGGTGAACGCGGCGACCAACGAGTCGACGACCCGTTCACGTTCCCTGGGGGTGACGACGGTGATCTCGGGTGCTGGCACAGCGACCAAAGGTACCTCCGGGTGCCGCGACGCCGCCGACCCTCGGAGGAGAGAATACGCGCGTAGTACGCTGGGGTGGTGCCGTACGAATGGGAAGACTGGGCGCTGCGGGCACTCGCGAACCGGGCGGCCGTTGATCGTGGCCGTCCGCCGCGCCGACGACTTCGCCTGGAAGATCATCGGCGCCCGGGACATGACCGCTGACGAACTGGCCGACTTCGTTCGATGGGAGCAGACGCGATGACCGACGACCGGGACCTGCCGCGTACCCCGGAAGAGGCTGCCGCCTTCATGGGCGACCTGACCTTCGAACCGCCGATGCCCCCGCGGCAGGAGGCGGAGACGCTCGCGTCGCTGCCGCCGGAAGGCTCCGAGGTCATGGTGGTGCGGTCGCTGCGCCTGCCGATGGCCCTCGACGAGGCCGTCGCGGCGGCGGCGAAGAGCACCGGGGTCACCAAGACCGCCTGGATCCGCCAGGCGGTCGAGATGGCGCTGACCATGCAGGCCGAGGACGACCAGCCGATCTCCCGTGCCGACGCGCTGCGCGCGCTCACCCTGCTGCGTCCCGTGCGTCGCGTGGCGTAGGGGGCGGAGCCCGGGCGACGTCGACTCGCGGTTCGGCGGTAGCGTGCGGCAACGAGGCCGTGCCGACCGTTGCGGGCGCAGACCGCCGGCCGGGGCTGACTGATGCTCTACTGGGGACGATCCCCGCGAGCCACCATGTTTACCCCCGCAGTGGTCGGGTACCCGCGCCCCATGCCGACCGGCGATCTCGTCACCGATGTCCGGAAGATCGCGGTGCTGCGGGCGAACGCGATCGGGGACTTCATTTTCGCGCTGCCGGCGTTGGAGTCCCTCCGGTGGGCGTACCCGGACGCGGAGATCGTGCTGCTGGGCGCCCCCTGGCACGGCCGCTTCCTGGCCGGCCGGGGCACGCCGGTGGACCGCGTCATCGTGGTGCCCGCCGGGCCGGGGATCCGCGGCCCGGATCCGGGCGAGGCGCCGGACAGCGGGGACTTCGCTCCGCGGGTCCGCGGGGAAGGTTTTGATCTTGCTCTTCAGTTGCACGGCGGGGGGCGCAACAGCAACCCGGTCGTGAACGGGCTGGGCGCGCGGGTGACCGCCGGCCTGTGGACGCCGGACGCGGAACCGCTGGACCGCTGGGTCCGCTACGTGTACTACCAGCCCGAGATCTTCCGGTACCTGGAGGTCGTGGGGCTGGTGGGCGCGCAGCCCGTCACCTACCGACCCCGGCTGCCGGTGACCCCGGCGGACGTGGCCGAGGCGCGCGCGGTGGTCGGGGCGCCGGCGCGGCGGCGGGTGGCGATCCACCCCGGGGCGAGTGACGTGCGGCGGCGCTGGTCCGCGGCGCGGTTCGGCGCGGTCGCCGACGCGCTGACGGCGCAGGGTTTCGAGTTGTTCGTCACCGGTGTCCCGGCGGAGCGTGACGTGGTGGAGGAGGTGCGGCGCGGCACGCGGGCGCCGGTCCGGCCGCTGGTGGGCGACCTGTCGCTGGGTGGCCTGGCGGCGTTCTACCGGGACTGCTCGCTGGTCATCAGCAACGACACCGGCCCGCTGCACCTGGCGAACGCGGTCGGCGCGCCCACCGTGGGGCTGTACTGGATCGGCAACGTCATCAACGGTGCCCCCGTGGACCGGGCGCGGCACCGGCCGATGCCGTCCTTCACCATCCACTGCCCCCGGTGCGGCGAGGACTGCACCGGCAACCGGCCGTGCGATCACCGGGTGTCGTTTGTGGACAGCATCGCGGTGGAGGAGGTGGTCGCCGCGGCGGGCGACCTGTTGGCGGAGTCGAGCAGCGACCAGCACTCGACGCCCCGCTCGTCCGGCGGCATGGTGGTCGGCGCCTCCAGGTGATAGGCGCCGCTGGGGAGGACGCCCGCGCCGCCGTACCGGCTCATCACCATCAGTTGGGCGGCCACGTCCTCGCCCTGGTGCCGCTCGGGCAGGTGGGTCCAGAAGTCGAAGCCGCCCACCGCGAGCAGCTTGGCCCGGTCGTACAGCACGCAGCCGCCCGCCCAGGCGACCTTGTACGCGCGCCACTCGCCGGGCGCCAGCCGCAGCCGCCGGGTGATGTGCAACAGGTTCGCGGCGTTGTGCAGGGTCCACCGTTCCCATTCCGGCGTACCCGGCCGCACCCGCTCCGGCACCGGCCGCCCGACCCACTCCTCGTACACCGCCTGCTCCCGCGGGCGCACATCGTCTATATACGACAGACCGTGCACGGCGTTGCCCACGAAGCCGCAGCCCAGATCCCCGATCGCCGTCACCAGGCGGTCGACCGTCTCCGGCTCCAGCCACACGTCGTCGTCCAGGAACATCGTGTACCGGGCCAGCGAGCGCCCGAGCAGGCTGGCCCGGTGCTCGGCCAGCCCCCGGCGCGGCTGGTGCCGCACGAGCAGCACGGGATGGCCGCGGTGCCGCAGCAGGCGCACCACGGCGGCGACCGCCGGATCCCCCCAGGGCGGTGCGCCGTCGGACTGGTCGCTCACCACCACCCCGAACCGCTCGCGGGACGTGGACGCGGCCAGGCCGGAGAGCGTGACGGCGAGTTCGGCGGGGCGGTTGCGGGTGGGTACCAGCACGTCGAGCGTCCGGTCGGCCGGGAAGGTCCCGGCGGCGCCGGCGTCGAGCGGCCGGCTCACCGCGTCCGCGCTCACGCTGGGTCCTCGACCGGGGCCGGCTCGCGCACCCCGGCGGGGTGGCTCCCGGGCGCACCGTCGCGGTCTCCGGTGGCCTTCGCGCGGATGCGGTCGATGATGGCGGAGGTGGAGCGGTCCGGGACGTAGCCGAGGGTCCGCACCTCGCCGCCCAGCCGGCGCACCAGCGGCGCCTCGGGTACCAGCTCGGGCGGGTAGTCGCCGCCCTTCACGTACACGTCCGGGCGGACGGCCTCGATCAGCTCGGCGGGCGAGTCGGCGGCGAACACCACCACCGCGTCCACACAGGACAGCGCGGCCAGCACCGCGGTCCGGTCCTCGATCGGGTTGACCGGCCGGTCCGGCCCCTTGAGCCGGCACACGCTGTCGTCCGAGTTCACCGCGACCACGAGCAGGTCGCCAAGCCGGCCGGCCTGCTCCAGGTACCCGACGTGGCCCCGGTGCAGTACGTCGAAGCACCCGTTCGTGAACACGATCCGGTCGCCGGCCGCCCGCCGCCGTTCGACGAGCCGGACCAGCCCGTCCGCGTCCAGCAACGGCCCGGCACCGAGCAGGTCGTCCCGGGCGCAGACGCAGGTACCCGGCCCGGCGAGGGTGAGCGCGGCGGCCCGGTGCGCCAGGGCGGCCGCCACGGCGAGCGGGGCGTCCACCGCGAGCGCCAGCGTGAAGGCACTCAGGTACGCGTCACCGGCACCCACCGCGTGACCCGGCGGGTGCGGTTCGCTGCGCTCGCGGTGCACCACCCCCCGCCCGGCCGCCGCCACCACCTCGCCGTCCGCGTCCAGGGTCACCGCCACGATGTCGGACCGGGCCGCGGCGAGCAGCCGGTCCGCGTGCTCGGCGACGGCCGCCGCCGGCCCCTCGGCGTGGCGCTCGAGTCGGCCGAGCAGCGCCCCGGCCTCCGCGAAACTGGGCGTGACCAGGGTCGGTTCGAGCGCCGCCCAGGGGCGCAGGTCATGCGCGTCCACGGCCCGGATCCGGTACCGGTGGCGCCGCTCGACCAGGTGCCGGCGGGTGGTGCCGCTCACCGCACCGAGCCCGTAGTCACAGACGACCAGGGTGTCGGCGGCTGGGAGCGGGAGGTCGTGGGAGAGCGGGCGGTCGCCGGTGTCCTCCCGCAGCAGCACCTGCCCGTCCACGAGCACGCGGCTCTTCACCGTGGTCGCCCGCCCCGGCACGGTGACCATGCCGTCGCGTACCCCGGCGGCCTTGACCAGGTCGCGTAGCCGCTGGCCGGCCTCGTCGTCGCCGACCGGTGCGACCAGGAGGGGCCGCGCGCCCAGCGCGGCGAGGTTGATGGCCGTGTTCGCCGCGCCGCCGGCCGCCCACTCCTGCCGCTCCGGTCGCAGCACGGGCGCCGGCGCCTCGCGGCTCAGCCGCTCCGGTGCCGCGTGCCGCCACCCGTCCAGCAGCGCGTCGCCGACCACCAGGACCTCCCGGCCGGCCCAGGCATCGATGGTATCGGCTTCCTCGGCGCTCGCCATGCGCTTCGAATCCCCAGGCCGGCCGCCGCCAAACGCCCCGGGCGGGCGCCGCATCAGGTCAGGTCGAGGGCGAGTTTCATGGCCGGCACATCCTGGCCGACGCCCCGGCGCCGCGTCGAACGCAATTCGGCTGTCCCGCATCGCATTGGCCCGACGTTTTTCGCGTGGTTGTCGCACCCGTGGGGATGTGTCAGGGCGTGACCGCGACACAGACCCGTCCCGTCCTGAGCCACCGGCAGATCCTGCTGCTGATGTCCGGCCTGATGACCGCGATGTTGCTGGCCGCCCTGGACCAGACCATCGTCGGCACCGCCCTGCCGACGATCGTCGGCCAGTTGGGCGGCATCGCGCACTACTCCTGGGTGGTCACGGCGTACCTGCTGGCCTCGACGGCGTCGACGCCGCTGTACGGGAAGATCTCGGACCTGGTCGGCCGGCGTCCGGTGTTCCTGTTCTCGATCGGCACGTTCCTGGTCGGCTCGCTGCTGGCCGGGCTGTCCGGCAGCATGACCTGGCTGATCCTGACCCGGGGCGTGCAGGGGCTGGGCGCTGGCGGGCTGATGACGCTGGCCTTCACGATCATCTCGGACGTGGTCTCGCCCCGCGAGCGCGGCCGGTACCAGGGCCTGTTCGGCGCCGTGTTCGGCATCTCCTCGGTGGCCGGCCCGCTGGTCGGCGGGTACTTCGCCGAGCACAACTGGCGTTGGATCTTCTACATCAACATCCCGCTGGGCATCCTGGCGATCATCGTGTGCTACCACGTGATGCGGCTGATCCCGTTCCACCGCCGGGAGCACCGGATCGACTGGCTGGGCGCCGCGCTGATGGTCTCCGGGGTGAGTTCCCTGCTGCTGGCGCTGTCCTGGGGCGGCAACCAGTACGCCTGGGGGTCCGGGCAGATCATCGGGCTGTTCGTCGCGGGCGGGGTGCTGTCCGTGCTGTTCCTGGTGGTGGAGTCCCGGGCGAGCGAGCCGATCCTGCCGTTGAAGCTGTTCCGGCGGCCCACCTTCGCGCTGGCCAACGCGGCCGGCTTCGTGCTCGGCCTGGTGATGTTCGGCTCGATCATCTTCATCCCGCTGTACCTGCAGATCGTCAAGGGCGCCTCGCCGACCCGCAGCGGCCTGCTGATGCTGCCGATGATGGCGGGAGTGATCGTCACGTCGGTGCTGGCCGGCCGGGCGATGAGCCGGATCGGGCGGTACAAGTGGTTCCCGGTGGCCGGCTCGCTGACCCTGCTCGCCGGCATGCTGCTGTTCACCCGGCTCCAGGTGGACACGCCGCTGCGGGTCTCGTTCTTCTACATGATCGTGATCGGGGTAGGGCTGGGCCTGTCCATGCAGTCGCTGGTGCTCGCCGTGCAGAACGCCGTGGACCTGCGCGACCTGGGCGCCGGTACCGCCGCCGCCACGTTCTTCCGCTCGTTGGGCGGCTCGTTCGGGGTGGCGATCCTCGGTGCGATCCTGACCAGCCGGCTCGCCACCGAGACCGGCAAGCTGCTCCCCCCGGCGATCGCGCAGCTACCGGCGCAGCAGGCCGCCGCGCTCCCGGCCGGCGGGAAGGGGCTGTCGGTCAACGAGCCCGGCCGGATCCTGGCGCTGCCGGGGCCGGTCCGGCTGGCCATCCAGACCGCCTTCGTGGACGCGCTGCACCTGGTGTTCCTGACCGCCGCGCTGATCGCGATCGTGGCGGTGGTGGTCACGCTCGCCATGCCGGACCGGGAACTGCGCGGCGCGGGCGCCGGTCCGGTCGGCGCCGACGGGCAGAAGCACGACCCGGAACTGGCCCGCGACGAGCACGACCTGGCCGCCACCGAGATGGAGACCAAGTCCCAGACGATGATCTAGTGGGAGCTAGCGGAGGATCACCTTGCCGCCGCGCTCGTACTCGGCGAGCGCGGCGAGCGTCTCCGGCACCGAGCGGGTCACCCGGTCGTCGAGGGCGTCGAACTCGTCCGGGGCCACGAAGCGGGCGTCCAGCGTCTCGTCGGTGACCCGGGCCAGGTCACCGCTCCACGCGTCCACCCGGAAGGCGTGCGAGAACACCTGGTACCGGTCCCCGTACATGTTCGTGCCGATGTACTCGGGGCCGCTGAACAGCGCGAACAGGGTGACGTCGGTGACGGTCAGCCCGCTCTCCTCCCACACCTCGCGGATCGCGCAGTCGGCGATCGACTCGCCGAGTTCCATCGCGCCGGCCGGGAACGCCCACTGGCCGTTGTCCGACCGTTTCACCAGCAGGATGCGGCCGTCGTCGTCCCGGATGACCGAGCGGGCGCCGATGAACAGCAGCGTCCGGTCGCCGGCGAGGGCGCGTAACTGGCCGAGGTACGAGTCCGCCCACGAGAGTCCCACCACGCCCGCCACCGTAGCGTCTTCCGCCGTTGTGACGGGCGCCACTAGATTGTTCGCCATGCGCAGCACGATGATGGACGAACCGTTGCTGATCTCCCGCCTCCTGGGCCACGCCGCGACGGTGCACGGGTCGGCCGACGTGCAGACCTGGACCGGCTCCGGCGCCCGCCGGATGACCTACGCGGAGGTGGGCGTCCAGGCGGCGCGGCTGGCCCACGCGCTGCGGGAGCTCGGCGTCACCGGCGACCAGCGGGTCGGCACGTTCATGTGGAACAACAACGAGCACCTGATCGCCTACTTCGCCGTGCCGAGCATGGGCGCCGTGCTGCACACGCTGAACATCCGGCTGTTCCCGGACCAGCTCGCGTACATCGCCACGCACGCCGAGGACAAGGTCGTCCTGGTGGACGGGACGCTGGTCCCGCTGCTGGCCAAGGTGCTGCCGGAGCTGCCGACCGTGGAGCACGTGGTGCTGGTCGGCGCCGGGGACGCGGACGCGCTGGCCCGGGCCGGCGGCGGCCGGGTGGCCGTGCACACGTGGGCCGAGCTGCTGGCGGACCGGCCCGACACGTTCGACTGGCCCCGGGTGGACGAGCGGGACGCGGCCGCCCTGTGCTACACGTCCGGCACCACCGGCAACCCGAAGGGCGTCGCGTACTCGCACCGCTCCATCTGGCTGCACTCGCTCCAGGTCGCCATGCCCGAGGGCTTCGGGCTGCGCGCGACCGACCGCGAGCTGGCGGTCGTGCCGATGTTCCACGCGATGTCGTGGGGCATCCCGTACGCGGCGTTCATGTCCGGCGCGTCGCTGGTGCTGCCGGACCGGTTCCTGTCCGGTGCCGCGATCGCCGACATCATCGCGGCGACGCGGCCGACCAAGGCCGGCGCGGTGCCGACCATCTGGCTGGACCTGCTGAACCACCTGGCCACCCACGACGTGGACCTGTCCTCGTTGCGGGAGGTCATCGTCGGCGGCTCCGCCTGTCCGCCCGCCCTGATGCACGCCTTCCACGACCGGTACGGGATCGACGTGATCCACGCCTGGGGGATGACCGAGATGTCGCCGCTGGGCTCGGTCTCCCGCACGCCGGCGGGCGCCGCCGGGGAGCAGGCGTGGGCGTACCGGTACACGCAGGGCCGGGTACCGGCGAGCGTGGCGGCGCGGATCGTGGGTCCGCTGGGGGACGTGATGCCGAACGACGGCGAGGCGGTCGGCGAGCTGGAGGTGCGTGGGCCGTGGGTGACGGCCCGGTACCTGGGCGACGACGGCCCGGACCCGGCGAAGTTCCGGGACGGCTGGCTGCGCACCGGCGACGTGGGCACGCTCTCCGCCGACGGCTACCTGACGCTCACCGACCGGGCCAAGGACGTCATCAAGTCCGGCGGCGAGTGGATCAGCTCGGTGGAGCTGGAGAACGCGCTGATGGCGCACCCCGCGGTGCTCGAAGCCTGCGTGGTGGGCGTGCCCGACCCGCGGTGGGACGAGCGCCCGCTGGCCACGGTGGTGCTCTGCGAGGGTGCCGCCGCGACCGCCGAGGAGCTGCGCGGGTTCCTCGCCGGCAAGGTGGCGAAGTGGCAGCTCCCGGAGCGCTGGGCGTTCATCGAGGCGGTGCCGAAGACCAGCGTCGGCAAGTTCGACAAGAAGCGGGTGCGCGCCGACTACGCCGCCGGCACGCTGCCGATGACGACGCTCGGGTAGCCGACGCTCGGGTGGCCCGGGTCCCGGTCAGGCGGTCTTGCGGGTCGTCTTCTTCGGGGCGGTCTTCTTCGCGGCCTTCTTGGGCTCGGTCTTCTTGGCCGGTTCCGTCTTCTTGGCGGCCTTCTTGGCGGGCGCCTTCTTGGCGGGTTCCGCCTTCTTGGCCGGCTCGGCCTTCTTGGTGGCGGAGCGGGCGGCGCCGATCGGCGTCGGGCGCGCACCGCCACCGCCGCCGGCCTCGGCACCGGCCTCGCCGCGTGCCGCCTTGGCCCGCTCGACCGAGGCGCGCAGCGCGGCCATCAGGTCGACCGCGGCGGCCGGGGCCACCTCGGGCTCCTCCGGCTGTACCACCTCGCGCCCCTCGATCTTGGCGTCGATGACCTCCTGGAGGGCGGCCCGGTAGTCGTCGCTGAACCCGTCCGGCTGGAAGTCGCCGGCCATCGAATCGATCAGGGAGCTGGCCATCGCCAGTTCCGGCGGGCGGATCCGCACGTCGTCGTCGAGGAACGCGAAGTCCGGCGTGCGCACCTCGTCCGGCCAGAGCATCGTGTTCAGGACCAGCACGTTGTCCCGGACCCGGAGGGTGGCCAACTGCTCCCGCTGGCGCAGCGCCACCTTCACCACGGCCACCCGCTCGCTGTCGCTGAGCGCGTCGCGCAGCAGCAGGTACGGCTTGGTGGCGGTGCCCTCGGGCTCGAGGTAGTACGCCTTGTTGAAGAGGATCGGGTCGACCTGCTCGGCCGGCACGAACTCCAGCACGTCGATCGCGCGCGAGCTGGTCAGCGGCAGGTCCGCGAAGTCCTCGTCGTCAAGGACCACCATCTCGCCGCCGCCGACGTCGTACCCCTTGGCGATCTCGTCGTAGCTGACCTCCTCGCCGTCGATCGAGCAGACCCGCTTGTACTTGATGCGCCCGCCGTCCGCGCGGTGCACCTGATGGAAGCGGATGTCCTTCTCCTCGGTGGCGGAGTAGAGCTTGACCGCGATGGACACCAGCCCGAACGAGACGGCACCCTTCCAGATCGCCCGCATCGGCCCAGCATGACACCGTTTCGGGGCCGGCGCGATGTCTTGGAGTGCGATCGTCATACCGGGGATGAGCAGGAGAGATGGGCTGCTGTGGCGGAACTCGGCGGTAGAGTCGGCTGGTGCCCGGGAGCCGCCTGACGCGTGCTGCGCCGATCAAGCCGATGCTCGCGGTGCCGGGCGGCCTGCCGGCGAGCCCCGGCTGGGCGTACGAGTTCAAGTGGGACGGCGTGCGGGCGGTCGCGGTGGTCCGGGACGGCGCGGTGCGGCTGTGGGCGCGCTCCGGTGCCGAGATCACCACGGCGTACCCGGAGCTGGCCGGGCTGCGCGACGTGGCCGGGGAGGCGGTGCTGGACGGCGAGGTCGTGGTGCTGACCGAGGCCGGGCGCCCCTCGTTCACGCTGCTGGCCGAGCGCATGCACGTGCGGGAGCCGGCGCGTGCGGCGCACCTCGCGGCGACGCTGCCGATCACGTACATGATCTTCGACCTGCTGCGCCTGGGCGGCCTGGACCTGACCGGGCTGCCCTACGCGCAGCGGCGCGAGCACCTGGAGGCGCTGGGCATCGCGGGCGCCCGCTGGGCCGTCCCGCCGGTGTTCGCGGACGGCCGGGCCACCTACGCGGCGGCGATGGAGCACGGCCTGGAGGGCGTGGTCGCCAAGCGACTCACCTCGGTCTACCGCCCCGGCCTGCGCAGCGCCGACTGGCTGAAGGTCAAGTTGGAGGAGAGCCGGGAGTTCGTGGTCGGCGGCTGGCGCCCGGGCGTCCGGCGGGTCGGCGGCCTGCTGGTGGGGCTGCCGGCGGTGCAGCCGGGGCGGCTCACCTTCCACGGCCGGGTCGGCGGCGGCATCGGCGCGGCGGCCGAGCGTGCCTTGCTCGCCGCCCTGGAGCCGCTGCGGGCGGCGCGCAACCCGTTCGTCCGGGGCACGGTCCCGCGGGCGGATGCCAAGGGCGCGATCTGGGTACAACCGGTCGTCGTGGTGGAGGTCAAGTACGGCCAGCGGACCCCGGACGGGCGCCTGCGGTTCCCCCGGTTCCTGCGGATCCGCCCGGACCTGACGCCTGAGGAGGTCGCCGGTGCCACCGGGTAAGCGACTGCGGGTGGAGGTGGGCGGCCGCGACCTCGACCTGTCCAACCTGGACAAGGTGCTCTATCCGGCGGCCGGCTTCACCAAGGGTGAGGTCATCGACTACTACAGCCGGGTCGCCCCGGTGCTCCTGCCGCATTTGCGGGACCGGGTGCTGACCCGCATCCGGTACCCGAACGGGGTGGACGGCCCGTTCTTCTTCGAGAAGAACGCGCCCGCGGGCACGCCGCCGTGGGTGCGGTTGGAGCGGCTGCCGGTCCCCGGCTCGACGAAGGACCGGGAGATGCTCGACTACGTGGTCGCCGACGACCTGGCGACGCTGGTCTGGCTGGCGAACCTGGCGGCACTGGAGCTGCACACCCCGCAGTGGAGGGTGGGCAGGCCACCGGACCTGATGGTCGTGGACCTCGACCCGGGCGAGCCGGCCGGGCTGGCCGAGTGCGCCGCCGTCGCCGTGCTGTTCCGGGAGCGGATCGCCGCCGACGGTATCGAGGCGTACCCGAAGACGTCCGGCAAGAAGGGCATGCAGCTGCTCTGCCCGGTCGCCGGCACGCAGCCCGACGAGGTGGTCTCCGGGTACGCCAAGCGGATCGCCGGGGAACTGGAGCGGCAGGTGCCGCAGGCGATCACCGCGAGGATGGCGAAGCGCCTGCGGCCGGGGCGGGTCTTCATCGACTGGAGCCAGAACAGCGCCGCCAAGACGACCGTCGCGCCGTACTCGCTGCGGGCGCAGCAGTCCCCGGCCGTGTCGACGCCGCTTACCTGGGACGAGGTGGAGTCGGGCGCGCAGGGTGGGCGCGAGGTGCGCCCGTACCGGCCGGTGGAGGTGCTGGCGCGGGTCGAGGGGCGCGGCGATCTGCTCGCCCCGCTCCTGGCGAAGGGTCCGCCGGTACCCGGTTGACCGAGTTAGCTATTAGTCACTAACCTTGGCGGCGTGAGGGCCGCCCGGATGTCCGCCGATGAGCGCCGCGCCGCCGTGCTGGCCGCCGCCCGGATCGAGTTCGGCGCTAACGGGTACGCCGCCACCTCCACCGAGGCCATCGCTCGCCGGGTCGGTGTCTCCCAGCCGTACCTGTTCCGGCTGTTCCCGTCCAAGAAGGCGATCTTCCTGGCCGCGGTGGAGGACTGCAACGCCCGGGTGGAGGCGATGTTCGAGGAGGTCGCGGACGGCCTCACCGGGGAGGAGGCGCTGAACGCCATGGGCGGCGCCTACCGGAAGCTGCTGGACGATCGGCCCATCCTGCAACTGCAACTCCAGATGTGGGCGACCGCCTGCGCGGACGAGGAGGTCCGGGAGCTGACCCGGCGCCGGTTGAGCCGGCTGTGGCACCAGGTGGCCCGCCTGTCCGGCGCGGACGACCAGCGCCTCATGCAGTTCATGGCCGCCGGCATGCTGATCAACATGCTCGCCGCCCTGGACCTGCCGCGCATCCGGGAGCAGCTCGGGGAGAACCTGGCCGGCCTCATCGACTGATCTTTTCGTGCACTGGAAAGTTAGTGATCAATCACTACTCAAGGGGGATCCCGTGCCGCGCCGCTCCATCTTCTGGACCTTCCTGGTCACCGGCCTCGCGGCCTTCATGGTGGCGATGGACAACCTCGTCGTCACCAACGCGCTGCCGGTCATCCGCGTCGACCTCGGCACCGGCCTGGAGGGCCTGGAGTGGACGGTCAACGCGTACACCCTGACCTTCGCGGTGCTGCTGCTCACCGGCGCCGCGCTCGGGGACCGGTACGGCCGGCGGCGGCTGCTGATGATCGGCCTGGCCGTGTTCACCGCCGCCTCCACCGCCGCCGCGCTCGCCCCGGACGTCGGCGTTCTGATCGCCGCCCGCGCCGTCCAGGGCGCCGGGGGAGCCCTCGTCGCGCCGCTCACCCTCACCCTGCTGGCGGAGGTGGTCCCGCCGGCGCGGCGCGGCCTGGCCTTCGGCGTCTGGGGCGCGACGAGCGGGCTCGGCATCGCCCTCGGCCCCGTCATCGGCGGCGCAGTGGTCGAATCCGCCTCCTGGCAGTGGATCTTCTGGATCAACGTGCCGATCGGCCTGGCCCTCATCCCGCTGGCCGCCCTGCTCCCGGAGAGCCGCGGCGGCGCCGGTCGGCTCGACCCGGCCGGAGTCGCCCTGGCCACGGCCGGCCTGTTCGGCGTCGTCTTCGGCCTCGTGCGGGGTGGCGGTCACGGCTGGACCAGCCCTACGGTGCTCGGTGCGCTGGTCACCGGCGGTGCGCTGATGGTCGCGTTCCTCGCCTGGCAGGCCCGGGCGCGCTACCCGATGGTGCCGCTGACCCTGTTCCGCAGCCGCGGCTTCGCCGTCGGCAACGCGGTCGCCCTGCTCATGTCGTTCGGGGTGTTCGGCTCGGTGTTCCTGGGCGCGCAGTTCATCCAGACCGTCCTCGGGTACTCGCCGCTGGAGGCGGGGCTGCGCACCCTGCCGTGGACCGCGCTGCCGGCGGTGGTGGCGCCGCTGTCCGGCGTCCTCGCCGACCGGATCGGGCCCCGCGTGGTGATCGCGGTGGCGCTGCTGCTCCAGGCGGTCGGGATCGGCTGGCTGGCGGTGGTGAGCCACCCCGGCGTGGCGTACCCGGCACTGGTACCGCCCTTCGTCTTCGCCGGCCTCGGCATGGGCCTGTACTTCGCCCCCGCCGCCCGGGTGACCCTCGGCTTCGCCCCGCCGCACCTGGCGGGCGTCGCCTCCGGGACCGCCAACGCGCTGCGGCAACTCGGCACGGTGCTCGGCGTGGCGGTGCTCGGCGCCATCTTCGCGGCGCTCGGCGGGTACGGCAGCGGCCGGGACTTCGTGGCGGGCCTGCGCCCCGCCCAACTGGTCGGCGCGGTCACGCTGCTCGCGGCGGCGGGACTGGCGCTGGCGATCCCGGCGCGGCTGCCCGAGCCGGGCGCCGAGGTGGCGCCGGAAACCGCGCAGCCGGCGCTCGCAACGGCCTGATCGGGGCCCGCCGCACCACGGGACCGGCGCGGCGGCCGGCGGAAGTCAGGCCGGGCCGTCGCCGGGCTGCTCCATGGTGGAGGGTGCGGCGCCGTTGACGAACCGCGACCCGGCGTACCGGGTGAACGCCTCGACGATCTGCTCCGGCGACTCCCGCACCGCGTCCACCGTGAGCAGGACGACGCCGGGTCGGCCGTCGACCTGGTTCCGGTACTCCGCCTTCACGCCGAGATCGACGCCGGGCGCCGGCACCAGCACCAGCCGCGGCGCCCCGGCACCCTCGGCCGCCGGCTCGAGGATGACCGCGGCCACCGCCGCCCACGGGAGGAACCGGTTGATGCCGGACACCCGCGGGAACATGCCCATCTCGTCCAGCGTGATCGGCGCGCCACGGGATACGACGTAGAGCCCCCAGAGCGCGCCCACGGTGGCGATCGCGCCGACGGCGAACAACGCTCCCGACCCCAGGGGGATGAACAGGATCCGCAGCTGCGAACCGTGCTGCGCGGACCAGATCATGACCGGGCCGCCCACCAGGAAGAGGGCGACCGTGAACAGCTGCGACCAGCGGCGGTGCAACGTCATTGAGGGGGCTCCACAGCGGCGTCGGGACGGGACGGCGCAGAAACCTAGCAGCTCGGCGTGGCCGGCGTAAGGCCCGTCAGGCGGGCACGTCGTCGGCGTCGATGATGGTGTAGGCGTACCCCTGCTCGGCGAGGAAGCGCTGCCGGTGCGCCGCGTACTCGGTGTCGATCGTGTCCCGGGCGACCACCGTGTAGAAATGCGCCTGCCGGCCGTCCGCCTTCGGGCGCAGCACCCGGCCGAGCCGCTGCGCCTCCTCCTGGCGGGAGCCGAACGTGCCCGAGACCTGGATCGCCACCGCCGCCTCGGGCAGGTCGATGGAGAAGTTGCCGACCCGGGAGATGACCAGGATGGGCAGCTCGCCGGCGCGGAAGGCGTCGAACAGGCGCTCGCGCTCCCGGTTCGTGGTCGAGCCCTGCACGATCGGGGCGTCCAGGTACTCGCCGAGCTGCTGGAGCTGATCCAGGTAGGCGCCGATGACGAGGATCTGTTCGCCGGCGTGGCGCTTGGTGATGGCCTGTACCACCGGGAGCTTGGTGCGCGCGGTGGCGGCGGTGCGGTAGCGCTCCTCGGGCTCCGCGACCGCGTACCCCATCCGCTCCGACTCGGTCAGCGTCACCCGCACCTCGGTGCACTCGGCCGGCGCGATCCAGCCCTGCGCCTCGATGTCCTTCCACGGCGCGTCGTACCGCTTCGGTCCGATCAGCGAGAAGACCTCGCCCTCGCGGCCGTCCTCCCGGACGAGGGTGGCGGTCAGGCCGAGGCGGCGGCGCGCCTGCAGGTCGGCGGTGAAGCGGAAGATCGGCGCGGGGAGCAGGTGCACCTCGTCGTAGACGATCAGGCCCCAGTCCCGGGCGCCGAACAGGTCCAGGTGCGCGAAGCCGCCGTTGCGGCGGGTGGTGAGCACCTGGTACGTGGCGATGGTGACCGGGCGGATCTCCTTGCGCTCGCCGGAGTACTCGCCGATCTCCTCCTCGGTGAGGCTGGTGCGGGCCAGCAGTTCGCGCTTCCACTGGCGCCCGGCGACGGTGTTGGTGACCAGGATCAGCGTGGTGGCCCCGATCTCGGCCATCGCGGCGGCGCCGACCAGGGTCTTGCCCGCGCCGCACGGCAGCACGACGACCCCCGAGCCGCCGGCGGTGAAGCCGTCCACCGCCTCCCGCTGGTACGAGCGCAGCGTCCAGCCGTCCTCGACCAGGGTGATCGGGTGGGCCTCGCCGTCGACGTAGCCCGCCAGGTCCTCGGCCGGCCAGCCGAGCTTGAGCAGCGCCTGCTTGAGCCGGCCCCGCTCGGAGGGGTGCACCGCGATGGTGTCCTCGTCGACCCGGCCACCCAGCATGCCGGCGAGCTTCTTGCTCTTGCCGACCTCGACCAGGACCGCCCGGTCCAGGCCGCGCAGGACCAGGCCGTGCGCGGGGTCGTTCAGTAGTTGCAGGCGCCCGTACCGGTCCATCGTCTCGGCGACGTCGACCAGCAGCGCGTGCGGGACCGGGTACCGGGAGAACCGGATCAGCGCGTCGACGACGGACTCGGCGTCGTGGCCGGCGGCCCTGGCGTTCCATAGCCCCAGCGGGGTGAGGCGGTAGGTGTGCACGTGCTCGGGGGAGCGCTCCAGTTCGGCGAACGGCGCGATCGCCATCCGGCAGGCGAGCGCGTCCGGGTGGTCCACCTCCAGCAGCAGCGTCTTGTCCGACTGGACGATCAGCGGTCCACCGGTCACCGTCCGACTTCCTTCCGTCCGATACGCGACTCTCCAGTCTCGCACGGGCGGCCGTGGCGGAAAAACTCTTCATGCGACGCAACCGGGGTGGCACTCCCGTGCGTCTAGGTTTCGACAACTGCATCTCTCTGGGGAGGGACGTATGGCGCGACCGCGGATCATCACGCGCCTCGCCGCCGTTGCAGTGGTCACGCTGGTCGGCGCCGGTGGGTGCGCGTTCGAGTCAGCCGGGAGCGGGGTGGCCGGGCGGCCACCCGCGTCCGGGGTGGCGACGGCAACGGGGGCGAGCGCCGCCGCCGGGCCGGCCGAGCGGGCAGCCGCCGCCGTGGACACCACCACCACGGTGCCAGCGACGGTGACCGCGACGACGACGAAGGCGGCGACGGGCTGCCCGACCGGCGAGCACCAGCGCGAGGTGGAGAAGTACCTCGCCAAGCTGGGCGGGTTCGGCACGATCACCGTGGACGGCAAGCAGTCGGCAACCGACTGCGCCGCGATCAAGAAGTTCCAGAGCCGGTACGGCATCAAGCCGGTGCAGGGCCGCGCCGGACCCACCACGTACAGCGTGGCGAAGCGGCTGGCCAGCACCGACACCCGCCGGTGCAAGGCGGGTGCGGGCCTGACGTTCTGCGTCGACCTCACCCACCAGACGGTGTGGGCGATGCGCGACGGCAAGGTGGTCATGGCCCCGACGATCACCCGGACGGGGATGCGCGGCTACCGGACGCCGGCCGGCACGTACCGGGTCAACCTGCACGAGCGCAAGGAATGGTCCGACCCGTACCGCGTCTGGCTGCCGTACTGGCAGCGCTTCGTGCGCGGCATCGGGTTCCACGAGACCACCACCTACATCCACAACACCGCCATCGGGTCGCACGGCTGCGTGAACCTGCTGCCCGCCGACGCGGTCAAGCTGTACGGGCTGGGCAAGGTGGGCACCCGGGTGTACGTCTTCGGGCGTCGGCCGGGCACCTGACGGCCCCGCACACCGCTGCTCGACCGAGCGCCCCGGCGTGGCCGGGGCGCTCGGCTATTCGTCGAGGACGGCGGCGGTGATCCGGTGCAGCGCGAAGGTGTGCAGCATCTCGGTGCGCTCGTCCTCCGCCCGCAGGTAACCGGCGCTGATCGAGACCGGGCGGACCAGCCGGGACGCCGTGTTGCCGTGCGCGTCGACGTACCCCACCCAGACCAGCGCCTTGTCCCGCACCGCCTGCTGGAGCACGGCGAGCGCCTGGGCGTGCGCCTGGACCGGGGTGGGTCCGGGCACCGCGGCGCCGTTGGCGGCGCGCACGGTCACCGGCGCCCGGCGGGCGGCCCGGGCGGCGGCGTCGCCCCGGCGGATCTGCTCGACGATGCCGAGCACCCGCGGCGCGGTCAGCCGCGGCACCGCGAGCGGGTCCACCGGCCGGCCGGGCGGCGCGCCCCGGCCGGGCGCCCGGCGGGTCCTGGGCCGGGTCAGCACCGCCGCGCCGGTCGCGTCCTCGGCGACCGGGGCGTAGCCGGCCTCCCGCAGCGCGGTCAGCAGCCGCCCGGCGGTCAGCGGCGTGACCAGCACGGTCGGCGCGAGCCGCCGCAGGTTCAGCCCGGAGAGCCGCTTGTCGGCGAGCACCTGGGTGAGCGCCGGCTCGTCGTCGCTGCGCAGGTACGCGCCCGCGGGGCCGGCGCGCAGCCCGCCGTGGCGGCGGGCCACGTCGTCGATCAGGTAGGTGAGCGCCTGCGGCACCGGTGTGCGGGACCGGCGGGCGAACAGCGTGTGCAGGTCGCCCGCGAGGTAGCCGGCGTCCAGGGCGCGCCGGACGCTGTCCGCGGTGACCCGGTACACGCTCGCCCCGCCGCTGGACTCGGGCTCGGCGATCAGCTCCAACTCGTCCGCGAGGGCCGGCTCGGGCGGGCCGGGGACCACGACCGTGAGGTCCGCCTGGACCAGCAGGTGGTCGACGGGGGCGGGGAGCAGGGCGTCGAGCGCCCGCATGGCGGCCGACGGACCGGGTTGGCCGTCCGCGTCCGGGCGCAGGCCCAGCGGGTCGTCCTCGGCGGCGTTCGCCTCCCCGCCCTCGGGGAGGCCCTCGGCCAGCAGCAGGCGGCCGAACCCGGTCAGGCTGCCCAGCCCGGTCAGGCCGAGGTGCTGGGCCTCCTCCAGCGCCTCCCGGTGCATCGTCTCCCGCCCCCGGGCGCGGCGCGGCGCCCGCCACGCCAGCAGGCGCAGCACCTCCGCCACCGCCGGCGCCGCCCCCGGCGGCAGCTCGGCCAGGACGCCCAGGGCGCCCCGGCGGGCCGCCGGCGCCCCGGCGCGCTCGCTCTCCGGCGCCAGGGCGCTGATCGGGCGGTCCCGGTCGTCGCGCTGGCCGACCAGGCCCGGCTGGCGGGTCATGACCAGCCACCCCCGGGCCAGCCGGTACCAGCGCTCGGCGATCGGCAGCGCGCGCCACCCCTCGTACGCGACCGAGGGCAGGAACCGGGTCTCGCCGGCCCGCCCGGCCGCGCCGGGCTGCTCCGCCTCGCCGAGCAGGCCGGCGGCGACGCACGCCTCCAGCAGCAGCGCGGCGGCGGGCTCGGCCACGCCGGCGGTGCGGGCCAGGCGGCGCAGGTCGCGCACCCCCAGCCCGCCGGAGCGCAGGACCGGCGCCGGCTCCGCGCCCAGCGCCTCCAGCAGGCCCTCGGTCCAGCGGACCGCCTCCATCGCCTGCCCGGCCCCGGCCGAGTCGGCCGCCTTCGGCTCGACCGTGGCCGTTTCCACCACCGGCGGCCGCGGCTGGATCGGCCCGAGCGGCCCCGCCTCGCGGCGCAGCAGCAGGCCGACCTCCCGGGGCAGTTCGACCGTCTCCGCGCCGCCCGCCGCGGCCGGCAGCGCCACCAGCAGTCCGTTGTCGACCAGCCAGCGGACCGGCGAGTCGGCCGGCGGGCCGCCCGGCGCGACCGTGCCCACCGGCGGGCCGGCGGCGAGCCGGTCCAGGACGGCGCGGGCGG
>NZ_BBQH01000055.1 GCF_018397995.1 Rhizomonospora bruguierae | reverse complement strand
TTTCTTGGATGATGAAGAACCCAAACTCGGCATCGGTCGCCGCGTCCAGCACCACCCGAGACGCGGCCCGGCAATGCACCGATGGCCATCGGTGGATTCCGTGCTCCAACCGGCCGACGTACCCGGCATCGACGCTGAGCGTGCGCCTTGCGCGCTCGGACAGGTACGCGGCGATCGCCTCGACCAGCTCCTGCCGCGACATCGGCCGACCCGACCCAGACGGGGAAAGCCGCGCCCGCCGAGCGTTGCACAACAGTTGGGTTGGACCTGCTTGATACGCCACTATGGATGTCCGTCCCCTGGGATATGTGGTTGTCGTTGGGCAGGCACGGGTCAGGCAAGCGGTACGCGTACTCCGCAGCGGTACGCGTTCCCCCTCTCCTATCCCCGCCTGCGTGGTGGGGCAGGGCGCGTCGCACCCGGCTGCCGACGAGGCAGCCGACAACGCGATCTTGGCCGCCACCTCATGCGCCGCAAACGGGCCGAGTACTTTGCGCTCCACGCACGGCCCGTCACCGCTGGACGCCACGTGATAGGTCACCGTGCTGATCACGGCCGGGCATGAGAACCACCCGGCCGAAGTCGCACCCCGCTCACGCGCACGGATACGGGGCGTGGTTGTTGGCAGATCTGCGTACCGTCCCGCCGCAGTTCCAACCCTTCAAGATCAAGCCACGCGTCATCGGCCGTGTGTTGCCGCTGCCCGATCCGGGTCAGGCGCAAGATCAGTGGGCCAATGCCGTACCGGTAGTCGCGGTCATCCACCTCGATGACATCGCCGATCCTGAGTGTGGTCATCGGATGTGCCTCAGGTGTTGAGGGGTGAGGTCACTTGTCGTCGTGGCGCCGCAACGCGGGCACCACCGAGCCTTGACCTTGAACGACCACAGCCCCGCGAGGTAGCCCACCAGCGACGCGGTGAGTACGGCTCCGAACAGCATTGCAGATCGACCTCCTCGGGCACGGTTGATCACCGCTGGCAGTTTCGGGCCGGTTTGGGTGACCGGACCGTCGTACTCCCCAACCCTTCTGTCCTATCGGTCCCCTAGCGGGGACTCATTCGTCCCTTCACTATCGGACCAGTGAGTCCCCCGAGTCAAGGACTGATTAGTTCGTAAGCGGACCAGCGGGTCCGCTTGGTTGGGACCAAGAGGTCCCGGGAAGATGGAGGACGTGGAGATGTCCGAGGTACTGAGGCGACGCCGCACCGAACTCGGGATGTCGCAGGCCGATCTGGCCACGGCGGCAGGCGTCGACAAGCGGCAGATCCGCCGCTACGAGGCCGGCGAGCAGCAGCCGGTCCTGTCCGTCGCGGTCGCGATCGCGAACGCGCTGAAGATCTCCGTGGGGGAGCTGGCCGGCATCCCGAGCCACGAGGTCAACCTCACCGGCGACTGGTGGGCGTCCTGGCAGACGTCCAAGGACGGCGAGGAAGTCATCACCCTGCAAGAGACCCGGTTCCGCCAGCAAGGCGAGCTGATCAGCGTGGAGACCACCACCCGAGGCGTCTCCGTCGAGGACGGCGGCTACCACTGGCGCGGCGAGCTGCGGCTGTGGGACAACGAGATCCTGATGGGCTGGTACGCCGCCGACGACGACTCGATCCGCTCCAAGGGCACGATGTACTTCGTCCTACACCCGCACGGCCAGTACATGTCCGGCCGCTGGGTCGGCCTCAGCTACGACGGGAAGATCGTCACCGGGTGGGGCGCGATGGCCCGCACCGCCGAGGACGCCCGCAACACCATCACCACGCTCAAGGAACAGGACGGCGCACCGTGACCGACGAAGTCTGCGAAGTTGTCATCACCGCCCCGGACGCCGACTGGCTCGCCCAGTTCACCCGCGCCCTGGTCGACGACCGCCTAGCCGCCTCCGGCCACAACATCACGCCCATCCGATCCATCTACCGATGGCAAGGCCAGGTCTACGACAAGACAGAGGCGCGGGTGGCCCTACACACCCGCGCCGCACTCGTCCCCGCCATCATCGAACGCACCAACCGCGACCACCCCTACAAGGTGCCCTGCGTCATCGCCACGCCAATCGTGACAAGCAACCCTAGATACCATCGCTGGATTTTGGACCAAACCAGCGAAGCAGCGTAAATTCCGGCCCTAACCTCGGTCACCACCGAGGCTGGTCCAACATGTCCCCATTTACCCAAGGGCCAAACACTTGCGCTGCCTGTTGACCATCCACGACTGCCACGAGATCCAAGAGAAGAAAGCGACAATACACCACCAGGTTGCTAAGAAGCTCTAGGGCGGGTTTCGACTCGTTTCCGACCTGGACCACGGCGGAATAGGTGACGTCGAAGCGTCCGGAAAGCCTCTTCATGGGGTCCATTGCGCTACCCGAGATCAGTAGTGCGTCATCCTCTAATGGGGCTACGTGGAAGTTCCGTACCGGCGGGACATTTCGTTCTGCGGCAGCTTCGTCGTAGAACTCGACGGCATCGTCGCTAGTTAGATGTTGCATACTGGCGAGAACTCGAAGCGGAAGACGGTGCTTGTCCTGGATGTCTAGGTCATGCAAGAGCTGCAGGCCGTTCTGCGTGGTTCCGGGATCTGACTCAGAGAATGGCTGCCAATCGCGTATGCGCTCGGCTATGCCGGCAGGAACCCACGGCCCCGGCGTTGTTCGAGGGTGTCCGGTTTGATCATGGTTTGTTAAATGCCGTAGACGGCGAAGACATCGCTGCGGTTGTGTAGGTCGCGGCGGGCGTGGGCGATGTTCGCGCGTCCGGCGAGGCGGAAGGTGTTGAGGGATAGGTTGCGGTAGCTGGCCATCGCGCGGGGGGCGGTACCGGTGTGCAGCTGGGAATCGTCCTCGTGGAAGGTCACGTCTCTGGTCCAGTGGAGACGGTTTTCCACGGCCCGATGGCCCCGGGCGTAGGTGTTGAGGTGGTGCGGGCCGGCTTGGTCGGCGTCGAGGCTGACGATGCCGTGGATGACTTCTTTGCTGGTGCGGACTCCGTCGAGGCCGCCGGTGTCGCGGCAGAGCCGGAAGACTTGCCGGGCGCCGGGGAACAGGGCGTCGTCGCAGGGCGCGACGCGCAGCGTCCGGCGTTCGGTACGCCCGTGTCCCCGGTCGGCGTCGACGTTGGTGTGGTCGGCGAACTCGGTGTCGGTGCCGGACAACAGTGCTTGGGCGGCTTGGAGTGCGAGGGGCGTGAGGTAGGTCGCGAGGCGAGGTGCCAGCCGGTGTTGGCTGGTCCTTTTCCTGCGGCCTCCTCCCGAACCGGGCGGGCGGGCTTTCCCCGCGCCCGGCTCTCCGGTGGTCTTCTCCGTGACCGGCGAGTGTTCGCGTCGTTAGTGGATGGAGCTGTGGCACCGGTCGCAGACGATGAGGCTTTTGCGACGTTTGGTGCTCATGAGCTTCGCCCACTTGGGCGCGTCGGCGTGCCCTGGCGGTTCGAGGTCTGCGAGGCGGCGGACGTGGTGCACGGTGATGTTCTCCGTGCCGCCGCAGATCTCGCAGACCCCGGTCAGCAGTCGTTCGATGAGCTGCCGTCCGGGGCGGCGGGGGCTGGGGACACGGTCTTGGAGGACCGCGTTCTTCTGCCTCCGTAATGGGATACCGCCGAACCGCGCGACCAGTGGTGGTCGGCCCGGGCGCACGAGGTTGGCCTCGAAACACCGGCGTTTGCCGTGAGGGGTTTCGATGGTGGACTTGTAGCGGTCCCTCATCGCCCACGGTGTCGCGCGGTGTTTGGCAGACAGGGGATCGCCGTGGACGAACGGTAGCCGACCACCACCGCGCACGCCGCGGCGGCGACCACCGTGGCCAGACGATGCCGTAGCCCACGCTCCGCCCGTGGATCCGGCAGCTGCTCCAGCACCGCCAGCAGCCCCGATTGCGGAACCTGCTCCCCGACCGTCGCCGATGCAGGAGACAACGACGAGATCAGCGATGATGGCAGCGCGGGCATGGTCCTTCTCAGAGGCATCGGTAGGTGTAGGAACCCCATGGTCTTCTGAACGGTCATGTCCGCCCTGCCATCGACGGAGAGGGCGCGTCTACATCAACATCTCAAGCCGGACACGCATTGACTACTTTGTCGGGCCCTGCTACATCTCCTTGCCCAGGCGTTGCTGTTCATGGCAGACGAGCGATGCCCGCTCAAACAAGTATCCGAAGTCAAATCGAGACCGCGGCGGCTACTTCGCTGAAGGCAGCGCAGCGTCTTTGGGGGAATTGCGTCGGCGAGAGAGCACCAGCTGCACCAATGCGACTACGCCAAAGCCCAGTGCGCAGGAAAAGAAGAAACCGGACAAGATGAGATATGGGCCAAACCGGCCAATAGGATCGTCCCTGACCCCATCTTGGATGTCGAAATAGTGCCGAACCTGCCATGCCGTGGGTATACCGGCCGCGAGGCCGATCGCGAGGCCCGCAACCAGCGAAGCGGCGCCGCCTGGACGCCGATTATGGACCGCCCGAACCGCCTGGACCGAGGCGAACATCGCCACTGCCGTTATGGCGGTCAGCAACACCAGGACTCCGAACGTAGGTGTTGTCATGCTGCTACCTTTCTTTTGGTGGCAGGCATTCCGCTAAGCCATCGAAACTGGAATGTGACTTGACGTCTACCTGAATCCATCGTGGGCGCGCGTTGGATGGAAAGTACTTTTGGACCAGATGGTCCGGTGTGACCGAATCGCTGCGCGAGGTTACGACACACATGTTATCGGTCGCGATCGAGAATGACGTTACGCCGCCTTGCCGGCCTCGGTTCAGCCCAGAGCATGGCGCATATCGGGCCGTCAGGACTCCCCTGACCGTGCTGGTAGACGGAAAGCCTTCTTCCGCGAGACCTCCCGTAACATTGCAGATCTCCTCTAGCTCGCTGAGGAGGCCAAGGGCAACAGAGTCCGCTCCGTATCGACCCCAGAGGCTGTCAGA
The DNA here is from genome assembly GCF_018397995.1 of Rhizomonospora bruguierae. Taxonomy (GTDB): domain Bacteria; phylum Actinomycetota; class Actinomycetes; order Mycobacteriales; family Micromonosporaceae; genus Rhizomonospora; species Rhizomonospora bruguierae. Next base: position 33,176 of record NZ_BBQH01000055.1, on the reverse strand, counting down.
TAATTGGCCTACAATTTCTGGTCCCTGCGTCACGAAGAGCTGTTCGTACTCAGCAAGGCTCGCATCGTCAACATAACCGAATGCGACCTTGGCAGACGCTAAGTCGAAGGGGGTAACAGGCACACTTCTGGCCGCAACCGGCAAAGGCAGTTCCAGCGTTGGAAACACGTCAAGCCCGGCGATCTTTTCGACACGAGCATCAATGAGACGGTCGAGTGGTGCACCTATTGGATATGGATGGATCAGAGCCACAAATGCCAGCTGAGCACCCTGGAGATAAGAAAGTCTGACACCTCCCCATGAGTGCCCCACGAATCCGTGGACCTTAATGCCTTCTTTCCGCACGACGGCGTCTATTGCCTGGCGATAGCTCGCCGGCGTGAATCCCCATCTGCCCCCCACAAGATCGCATGAAGAATGGATCGCCGCTCCTGCGGATATGATACCTTTCGATGCCCGTACGGCGTTGTAGAACCCCGTCATCGCTGCCTTACAAGAGTCGTCGACGGGTGCGGTCACCCATGGTTCCTCAAGCAGAAGAAGATTAAATGAGTCAACCTGAGGAAACACAGATCGGATGGTGCCCAAACGATCTTCTCCGGCGAGCGCGGCTATGCCGGGCCCACCAAAGTCGACGATGATCGTCTTGTCGGTTGCTTGATCTGATCGCTGGAGGTGATAACGCTGCATTCGACCAAAGGTCTCCACGGAAGAGCAGGGGCTCCTGGTGGGCTGCGTCTCACATGCTACGCGTTCAGCGTTGAAGGTGGGCGGTGGCTTTCCATCTACCGGCGGAACGGCACGTTCACATGCGCTTATGCCGACAACCGCACCAAGCAGAACAACGATCACCGCGGGCCGGGCTCGGCGCCGGACGCCGAAGCGTGCCCAGCACCGAGTCCAGTTTTCGTACATGATCACGGCTTACGACCAGCCCCCATCGTCCCAGCGGTAGTCGCTCCATGGGTCGCAGGTGATCCATGAACTGCACCACTGGGTCGACACCCACACATAGTCAGACCAAACCGGCACACTGGTGGACGAACGTGCGATGTACCCAGCAGCAGCGTCCACACGGTGCTGCTTCGCGCGAGAATCGCCTTCCCACCTAAGGCCAATAAGCGACGTCTTAGGAGTCGTGTCGAGCAACACAGTGTGATCGCTACACTTGCGGATCGGCGCAGACACACTCACGCTGCCGACACTGACAGTGAGGCTCCCCTGATCTGTGCAGTTGGATGTACCGACTGTCGGCTGCCAGTTTGTAGTTTGTTGGATACGGTCGTAGCCCTTCCATTGCCGAGACCTGATCGTTAGCTCCCTGAGGAAGTTCCCGTAGCCCGTCGCGTCTGCGGGGCTGCCCAGGGTGAACATCGCCCAGCGGTTGTAGACATAGTGCTGTGCGTTTGAGGTCGAACGCCACTTCTCGTAGCAGGTGTCGACTTTGTGATTCGCGAAATAGAAGCTGGGCACGCAGTTTCCGTTGTACTTGCCGTTCCAGTTGAGCGTCATGCCGTTGCCGATACCGCCCAAATAGCCTCCGCCGAAGCGCCTAGAAGTTGGCCCTCCGGTCGTATCGGCATCTCGTTCTACGGTCTCCAGCCCGGCCGCTGTGACGACGTCCCCGTCGCCTTTCCTGGCTTCGACATAGTGGATGTTGGTGGCCACCACGGACTCGTTGGTAACCAGGATCAGCTCTTGCCCCTTTAGGAACGGGTCAGCAAGTGAACTCACCCGGACAGTAGCGGCATCGACGAGAATTCCTGATCGCATCTGAGCGTCGATCGACTGCAACGCTCGTTTCCGGGCACTCGACTCGCCTGGCATTGACCGCAACGGCCGTGCGGCCGCTTGGAGCTGGTCGGCGGTGAATGTTACCGTGCGGAGTTCCCTTGCTGGTTCAGCAGCGGCCGGGCTGGCAGGCAGGACGCCGCCAAGTCCAATTGCGCTAGCGCATATCCCGGCGAAAAGCCGGCTCCGCATGGTCCGGTGGGCACGACTTCGTCCCATCTGATATCGCAAAATTTCCTCCCCGAAATTTTCGCGGCGGCAGACGTGCCACCGCGCCGTATCAAGATATGCACGGGCTCAGCACCCGTCAAGACCGACGTCGATGCGCGCCACGGCTGCCGGGGGCTGCCGGGGGCGCCAGGTGGCGGGAATGCGTAGCCGGCGGCGGCGTTTGTCCGCGCACTTGTCGGGCGCTGGTGTGTAGCAGGCGGTAGCGCAGCCGTTTTGAAGTGGCCGGCAGCTCACACGTCGGCCACGTGCGACGGCGAAACGAGGATGCCCTCTACATTGGCCGCTCACTGTTTGCCGTCGCGGACGGCCTCGGCGGCCATCCCGCCGGTGACGTTGCCAGCGCCACCGTCATCGAAACACTGCGGTCCCACGACAGAACCCTTGCCCCTGACGGCCTTCCCGCTGCCCTCGGACAGGCTGTCAACGCTGCGAACGAGGCCGTAGGACAGCGAATCGCGGCCGAACCTCAACTAGCAGGAATGGGCAGCACGCTCGTGGCACTGATGTGGTCCGAGACGGTTGCCGTACTCGGGTACGTCGGTGACTCCCGCGCTTACCTGCTGCGACGAGATGGCACAGGCGCCGAGGGGATGCGCCAGATCACCGAAGACCACACGTACGAGCACCTGGTCGCCGACGCGACCGACGTGCCGAACCTTCCCGAACGACTCTCCCGGTGGCTTGATGGTCGAGCCGATGGCCGATCGCCCGACATCACGAGGTGGAACCTCCTCCTTGGTGATCGCTTCATGCTGTGCTCCGATGGTCTGAGTTCGTACGTGCCGCATGACCTCATTGACGCGACTCTGAGTGCATCTGAGAATCCGCAGGTAGTGGCCGACAGGCTCGTATCCCTCGCTCTGGATCACGGCGGTCCGGACAACGTGACCGTCATCGTCGCCGACGTATCCAAGCGATCTCGCTAGCACCCAGCTCAATGCGGAGGTACGCCGTCACGTCCTCCACTCGGCCTCGCGGCAGCGGCCGGCCTTTCGTCCCTAGTAGACGGTGACGAGGTAGGCCGTGAAGGCGAGGGCGGCGAGCGCGGCGAGCACACGGAGGCGGCGACCGAGGGTGGGGCCCGGCGCCTCCCAGCGGCGGACCAGGGCGACCAGGCCGGCCAGCGCCGCTGCGAACACCGGCAGCCACGCGAGGCGGGCCGCGAGCCAGCCGATGCCCTCGGGGGAGGTGGTCAGGCCCGGCAGGGGCGGTCCGAGGGTGGCGCCCGCGGCGGAGACGGCCACCAGCGCGGTCTGGTGCCAACAGAAGACGCTCATCGCCGCCAGGTTCAGCGCCGCCACCGCCGCCCACGGCACGGGGCGTCGCAGCATGCGGTCCAGCGGGGCGGCGAGCAGGATCGCGGCGCCCGCCTGGGCCGCCGCGAGCGCCGGTACCAGCAGCGACGGCGGGTTGGAGTTGGACCGGGCGGTGCCCGGCACGCTGACCATGCTGAGCGGGTAGCGGAGCCACCCCACGAGCAGGGCGAACAGGGCGCCGCCGGCGAGCAGCAGGCTCCAGGCCGCGGCGCGGCGCACGCGCCCCCGGGCCCAGGCCACCCCGATCTGGTACGGGAGCAGCCAGGTCGGCAGCACGGTCAGGTACCCGAGCCAGGTGGCCCCCGGCGGCCCGTACCGGAGCAGGTCGACGACGGCGACCGCGGCGGCCATGGGCAGGGCGGCCCAGGCGCCGAGGCGGCGGTCGAGGCGGAGCGCGTACGGGGTGAGGGCGGTAAGGACCGCGTACACCGCGATGAACCACAGTGGTTGGACGAACAGGACCGCCCACGCCCGCAGGGTGCTCCCCGGCACGCCCGCCGCGGCGGCGACCGGCAGCGCCGCGCCGGCCAGCGCGGTGGCGGCAAGGACGGGTGCGCCGAGGCGGCGGAACCGGCGGCGCAGCCAGGCGCCGGTGGACTCGCCGCGGCCGTGCGCGCGGTCCAGGGCGCGGACCGCGGAGTAGCCGCCGACCAGGAAGAACAGCCCCAGTAGCTGGAATCCCCAGCTCGCCGGCGCCAGCCAGGGGAGACCGGCGAGGGTGCTGTGCACGGTCAACCCGCCGTCCGGCCCCGGCGTGAGCGCACCGACCAGCCAGTGCCCACACACGACACCGAGGATGGCCAGCGCGCGCAGCCCGTCGATGTGGCGTTCCCGGTCGGCTGGCGTCCGTTCGGCGATTCGTTCCGCGTACCCCCGTAGCGCCGTCATGCCCCGACGTTAAGGATCATGGTCGGCCCGAACGATCCGGCTGGCCACCCGGCCGATGGTAGGGCGGTCCTTACCCGTAAGGGTCTGCCCCGATCTCCCCTCCCTCGGCCGATCTTGGACTTGTGGTGCCCGGATCGCCCTGATCTGCGGCCTTTGATAGCCACCACAACTCCAAGATCGGCGGGCGGTTGCGGACGGAACGGTGATCGCCAGATCGGCGGGGGAGGGGCGGCGGGGTGTCGTGGGCCGGACAGCAGCGCTGGTTGACAGGGTTGACCGCCGATCAGCAGAGTCGAGCCGGGGCGATTCAGGGAAGATTCGGGGTGCGGCGGAGGTGCGATGAGGGTCGGAGCGGGCGGGCGCGGCACGGCGTTGGTCGCCGCCGGCGCGGGGCTCGCGGTCCTCGTCGGCGCCGGCCTGATCTGGGGCTGGACGCGTACCGGCGGCGGGCCGGGGAGCGGCGCGGGAGCCCTCCCGGCCGGGTCCGCCGGGCTCGCCGTGGCGGGGCCTGCCGCCAGCACGGCCACGGCCGGTCCGAGCCCGAGCCCGAAGCCGACGGCCAAGCCGTCACCTTCGCCGACGCCGCGCCGCTCGAAGAACGGGTTCCCGGACGCGTCCACGACGGGCGTGCCGCCGGGCACCAAGCTGCGGGACGTGGGCGAACTCACGATCACCAAGGCGGGCAGCACGATCACCGGCGTGCGTGCCAAGTGCATCATCATCCGGGCCAGCAACGTCACCGTGCGCAGGTCGCTGGTGCGCGGGGGATCGTGCGGCAGCGCCCGCCAGGTCGAGGTGGCGGAGAACGTCCGCAACGCGCTGCTGGAGGACGTGGAGATCGACGGCGCGCACGTGCACGCCCGGGGCGCCGGCCTCGGCGGGTCGCACTTCACCTGCCGCCGCTGTGACATCCACGGCATGGCCCGGGGCATCCAGCCCAACTACGACGCCGTGATCGAGGACTCGTACGTGCATGACCTGTACGGGACGTCGATCAGCGAGAACCTGGCGTTCTCCAGCAACGGTGGCGGCCGGTACGTGATCCGGGGCAACAACCTGGAGATGAACGACGTGCCGACCGGCGGCATGGCGCTCGGGCTGATCGGCGACTGGGGTCCGATCGACGACGTGCTGGTTGAGAACAACCTGTTCAACGGTGGCGGGTACGCCGTCTGGGGTGGCGACCCGGGCGAGACGACCGACAAGAACCCCGACTACTACGCCCGGAACGTCCGGTTCCTGAACAACGCCTTCGGCCGCAAGTTCTTCAAGAAGTGCGGGTACTACGGCCCGGTCGCCGCCTTCGACACGAAGGCCAAGGGCAACCGCTGGTCCGGGAACTACTGGCTGGACACGCGCAAGCCGGTCCCGCCGTAACGGGTACGGTTGGCGCGTCATGCCCGAGGGTCACACCATCCACCGCCTCGCCGCCCGGCACCGCGAACTGTTCGCCGGCCGCGCGCTGGTCGCCGCCAGCCCACAGGGCCGGTTCGCGGCCGGGGCGGCCACCCTCACCGGCCGGACCCTGCGGGACACCGAGGCGTACGGCAAGCACCTGCTGCACCACTACGCGGGTGACCTGATCCTGCACGTCCACCTTGGCTTGTACGGCCGGTTCGCGGACGGGCCGATGCCGTTCCCGGAGCCGGTCGGGCAACTGCGGCTGCGGCTGAACGACGACCGCCACTGGCTGGAGTTGCGCGGCCCGGCGGCCTGCGAACTGTTCGACCCGGCGCAGGCGGAGGCGCTGCGGTCGCGCCTGGGCGCCGACCCGCTGCGCGACGACGCCGACCCCGACCCGGCGTACGCGCGGATCGGCCGCAGCCCGACCCCGATCGCCGCGCTCCTGCTGGACCAGTCGGTGATCGCCGGCGCCGGCCTGATCTACGTGACCGAGGTGCTGTTCCGGGCCGGTATCCCGCCCACCAGGCCGGCCCGGGAGGTGACCCCACGCGCGTGGCAGGAGCTGTGGACGGACCTGCGCGCCCTGATGAAGGAGGGGGTGGCCCGGGGCCGGATCGACACCGTGCACACGGCGCACACGCCCGAGGCGATGGGCCGGGCGCCGCGGGTGGACCGGCACGGCGGCGAGGTGTACGTGTACCGGCGGGCCGGCCAGCCGTGCCTGGTCTGCGGTACCGAGGTGCGTACCGCCGGGCTGGCCGGGCGGAACTCGTACTGGTGCCCCGGGTGCCAGCCGGTGAAAGGCGGGGTCACCCGGGGCCGGTCATCTCCTCGACGGCCTTCCGCGCGGCGATGAGTACCGGGTCCCAGACCGGCGCGTACGGGGGCGCGTAGCCGAGGTCCAGGCCGGTCATCTCCTCGACGGTCATGCCGTTCCACAGCGCGACGGCGAGCGCGTCGATCCGCTTGGCGGCCTCCGACTGCCCGACCACCTGGGCCCCGAGCAGGCGGCCGCTGCGCCGCTCGGCGATGAGCTTGACGGTCATCGGCGCGCTGCCGGGGAAGTAGCCGGCCCGGCTGGTGGAGCGCACCTTGGCGGCGACGAACGCGAAGCCGGCGCGCTCCGCCTCGGCCTCCAGCAGCCCGGTCCGGCCGACCTCCAGGTCGCAGACCTTGGTCACGGCGGTGCCCGCCACGCCGGGGAACGTCGCGTACCCGCCGCCGATGTTGATGCCGGCGACCCGTCCCTGCTTGTTCGCGTGCGTGCCGAGCGGGACGTACGCCGGCAGTCCGGTCACCCGGTGGGTGGTCTGGACGCAGTCGCCGGCCGCCCACACATCCTCCACACCCGGTACCCGCATGCGCAGGTCGGTGGGGATGGCGCCGGTGGCCCCCAGGGGGATGCCCGCCTCCTCGGCGAGGGACACGTTTGGGGTCACGCCCAGGCCGAGCACCACCACGTCGGCGGGCAGGACGCCCCCGTCGGTCGCCACCGCGCTCACCCGGCCGCCGCTGGACTCGAGCCCGTGGACCGTCACGCCGGTGCGCACGTCGATGCCCAGCCCTCGCAGCGCGTCCGCGACCAGCGCGCCCATGTCCGGATCCACCGTGGACATCGGCTGGTCGGCGTGGTCGACCAGGGTGACGGTCAGGCCCCGGCGCACCATCGCCTCGGCCATCTCCACGCCGATGTACCCGGCGCCGACCACGACCGCCCGTTCCGGCCGCGGGTCGCCGTCCAGCCACTCCCGCAGGGCGCAGCCGTCGTCCAGGGTCTGCACCCCGTAGACGCCGCCGACGGCGGACACCGCCCACGGCGGCCGGAGCGGCGACGCGCCGGTCGCGTAGACGAGCCGGTCGAAGCCCATCCGGATCTCCCGGCCGCCCGGCCGGTCGCCGTCGAGGTCGACCGCCGTCACCTCGCGGGCCGCCAGGTCGACGGCCACCACCTCGTGCCGCGGCCGCACGTCGATCGCGAACTCGTCCCGGAACACCGCCGGGGTGCGGACCACCAGATCGTCCCGGTCACCGACCAGTCCGCCGACCCAGTACGGGATGCCGCAGGCCGAGTACGAGACGACGTGGGAGCGCTCGAACACCACGATCTCCAGTCGGTCCGCCGGGGCGTGCCGGCGGGCCTGCGAGGCCGCCGACATGCCCGCCGCGTCCCCGCCGATCACTACCAGTCGCACCGGCACAGTCTGACGGATAGCGGGGAACCGGGCCAGGGAATGGTGGCGGTCCGTCCGGGCCGGGGGGACGATGGGTAAGCGCCGCTCACCCTCCCCGGGCGCACCGCAGCCGGTTGACAAGGAGCTCATGGTCATGCCCCGCCGCCGGTCCGCGCTGGTCAGCGCGCTCGCGTCGCTGTTGCCGCTGGCGCCCGCGGCGTACGAGGCGTGGCATCCGCTGGAACCCGGTGTGGGCTCGGTCCCGCTGCTCGGCACCGTGCTGCTGGCCTGCCTGATCGGGGGACTGGGCGCCGGCATCGTCGCCACCCTGCTCTCCGGCGCGCTGTTCCACCTGGTCCTGCTGGAGCCGCGGTTCGCGACCCGGGTGAACCCGGAGGAGCTGCCGGCACTGGCCACGTTCGGGCTGGCCGCGCTGTCGGTCCTGCTGGCCTACGGCTGGCTGGCGCACGTCACCCGGCGCACCGAGCGGGCCTGGCTCGCCGCCGAATACCGGGTCGGCGCCGAGGAACGCCTGCGCCGCGAACTGGACCGCAGCCTCGCCCAGCTCAGCGCCGTGCTGGAGTCCTCGCCGCACGGCTTCGCGCTGCTCGACACCGGGCTCACCTTCCGGGGGGCGAACGAGGTGCTGGCCCGGGTCTGCGGGCTGACCGGCCGGCCCGCACCGGGCGACGCCGCCGAGGCGCACGGCCCGCTCGCCGGGCTGACCCTGGCCGACCTGGCGACCGTCCTGCGGACCGGCCGACCCGTGGTGGACCGGCCCGGCCAGGGTGTCGACGCCGACGGGGTGGTCCGGCATCTGCTGGCCAGTTGCTTCCCGGTCCGGCTACCGGACGGCGAGGTCACCGGGGTGGCGGTCCAGGTGATCGACGAGACGCAGCGGCGCACCCTGGCCGAACTGGAGGCGGAGGCGGTCCGGCTGCGGGAGACCGCCGAGCTGGAACGGGCCGCGCGGGAGGCGTCCCAGCGTGCGGAGCAGGCCCGCGCCGCGCTGGTCGCCGAGCACAAGGCGCTACAGATGTTCCAGCGCACCATGCTGCCGCGGCAGATCCCGACCGTGCCCGGCATCGACCTGGCCACCGCGTACCTGCCGGTCACCGACCGGGTGGACGTGGGCGGCGACTGGTACGACGCGTTCCTGCTGCCCGACGACCGGCTGGTCCTCGCCGTGGGCGACGTGACCGGCCACGACCTGCGGGCGGCGAGCATCATGGGGCAGGTCCGCAACGCGGTCCGGGCGTACGCGGTGGAGGACCCGCTCCCGGGCTCGGTGCTGTGCCGGGTCAACCGGCTGCTCGCCGGCCTGCCCGACCTGGACCTCGTGACCATGCTGTTCGGCGTGTACGACCTGAGCACGCACACCCTGGTGTGGAGCCGCGCCGGCCACCCCGGGCCGGTCCACCGCCGGGGCGACGAGATCACCATCCTGGACGAGCCGGGCGGCACCCTGCTCGGCGCGCTGCCCGGCGCGGCGCCGTACGAGGAGGGCAAGCTGCTCCTGGAGCCGGGCGACACCGTCCTGTGGTACACCGACGGGCTCACCGACCGGCGCGACGTCGACCCGGAGGCGGGGCGGGCCCGGCTGCGCGGCGCCGTCCGCTCCTGCCCGCCGGGCACCACCGCCGCCGAGCTCGTCAAGATGGTCCCGCGCGGCCTGCGCCCGCCCGGCGGCCCGGACGACGACATCTGCCTGCTCGCGCTGCGCCGCCTGCCCCCGGACTGACCCGCGACGAGCCGGTCGGCGCCGCGAGAGCGCTCCCTCGGGCCACCTCCGGATAGGGCAGGATGAGATCCCGTGCCCCCATCGCGCGCCGCCCGCGGCGTCCCCCTGCTCGCCCTCGCGTACGCCGGCTTCATCAGCCTCGGTCTCCCGGACGGCCTGCTCGGCGTCGGCTGGCCATCGATGCGACTGGACTTCGGCCAGCCCGCCGGCGCCGTCGGGTACCTGCTGGCCGCCGGCACCGTCGGCTACATGGCGTCCAGCGTCGCGGCCGGGTTCGTGCTGGCCCGGCTCGGCGTCGGGCGGCTGCTGGCGATCAGTACCGGCATGGCGGCCCTGGCCCTGATCGGATACGCGCTGTCCCCGGTGCTGGCCACGGTGGTCGGCTGCGCGCTGCTGCTCGGCCTCGGCTCCGGCGCCATCGACTCGGGGCTCAACGCGTACGCCGCCGAGCACTTCGGCGCCCGGCACATGAACTGGCTGCACGCCTCATTCGGCGCCGGCGCGACCCTCGGCCCGCTGGTCATGACCGGCGTGCTCAGCGCCGGTCTCGCCTGGCGCTGGGGGTACGGCCTGGTCGCCGCCGCGCAGGCGCTGCTGGCCACCGCGTTCGCCCTCACCGCCGGCGCCTGGGCCGCCCACCGCCGCGTCGCCGCCGCGCCGCTCGGTGAGAGCGTCGCCGCCGCGCCGGTCGGCGGGAGCGTCGCCGTCGCGCCGGTCGGCGGGAGCGCGCCCGCCGAGAGCGTCGCCGCCGCGCCGCTCGGCGGGAGTGTCTCCGCCGCGCCGCTTGGCGAGACCGTCGCCGCCGCGCTGGTTGGCGGGAGCGCGCCCGCCGGGAGCGCGCCCGCCGGGAGCGCGCCCGCCGAGAGCGCCCCCGCCGGGTCCGCATCGGCGCGCCCACCCGTCCGGCGCACCCTCGCGGTGCCCGCCGTCTGGTTCGGGGCCGCGATGTTCCTCTGCTACGTCGGCCTTGAGGTCGGCGCCGGTCTGTGGGCGTACACCCTGCTCACCGAGGGTAGGGGTGCGAACGCCCGGGTCGCCGGCCTGTGCGTCTCCGCGTACTGGGGCAGCCTGTTCGTCGGCCGGATAGTGATCGGCCTGCTCGGTGACCGCGTCGCCCCCCGGCACACCCTGGCCGCGTGCCTGGCCCTGCTGATGGCGGGCGCGGCGCTGGTCGCGCTGCCCGCCGCCTGGGTGGCCGTGCTCGGCCTGATCGTGATCGGCTTCGCCGCCGCGCCGATCTTCCCCCTGCTCACCCTCACCACCGCCGACCGGGTGGGCCCGGAGCACGCCGATCGCGCCATCGGCGTCCAGATCGGCGCTGCCGGCCTGGGCGGGGCCGTCCTGCCGACCGGCATCGGCCTGGCGCTGGAGCGCTGGGGTGCCGGCGCCCTCGGCCTCGCGCTGTTCGCCATCGGCGTCGCCGTGATCGTGTTCTACCTCCTGGCCACGGCCTCGCGCGGTGCCGGCCGGCGGCCGGCTGCCGCCGCCTGACATTGATGGGTGTTGACAAAGCCGAAGCCGAGCCGCAATCCTGAGAGAGCGCTCTCACGTCCTTCGCCCCGGGTCCACGCTCCGCCGATCTTGGACTTGTGCCGGGTGGTAAATGCCGCGGATCCACCCCGAACCAGGCACCACAGCTCCAAGATCGCCGGGGCGGGAGGCCCCGCACACCCGCCGGGGCAATCGCCCCGGCAGAGAGGCTTACCCATGAACGGATCCACGCGCGGCCTCGACGGGCGGCGACGGCGGACCCGGCGCCTGCTGGCGGTCGGGGTCTGCGTCACCGTGGTCGGGGCCACCCTCTCCACCGCCCTGGCCGCCAACGCCTCGGTCCCGCCCACCCCGTCGGGCTGGACGCAGGTGTTCCTCGACGACTTCACCGGCGCCGCCGGGTCGTTGCCGTCCTCGGCAAACTGGATCATCGACACCGGGCACAGCTACCCGGGCGGCCCGGGGAACTGGGGCACCGGCGAGATCCAGAACTACACCGCGAACTCGTCCAACGTGAGCCAGGACGGGGCGGGCAACCTGCGGATCACCCCCATTCGCGACGGCGCCGGCAACTGGACCTCGTCCCGCATCGAGACCGTGCGCACGAACTTCAAGCCACCGTCCGGCGGGGTGCTGCGGATCGAGGGCCGGATCCAAATGCCGAACGTGACCGGCGCCGCGGCGGCCGGGTACTGGCCGGCGTTCTGGGCGCTCGGCGCGCCATACCGTGGCAACTACCAGAACTGGCCCGCGGTCGGTGAGTTCGACATCATGGAGAACGTCAACGGGATCAACTCCGTCTGGGGCGTCCTCCACTGTGGAGGGAATCCGGGCGGGCCGTGCAACGAGACCAACGGCATCGGCACCAACCGGGCCTGCCCCGGCTCGTCCTGCCAGTCCGCGTTCCACACCTACCGCTTCGAGTGGGACGCGAGCGTCAGCCCGCAGCAGCTGCGCTGGTACGTGGACGGGCAGCAGTTCCACTCGGTGTCGCAGAACCAGATCGGCGAGCCGCACTGGTCCAACATGACCTCGCACGCCGGGTACTTCCTGCTGCTGAACGTGGCCATGGGCGGTGCCTTCCCGAACGGCGTGGCCGGCAGCGGAACGCCCACCGGCAGCACTCAGTCGGGCGTGCCGATGCTGGTGGACTACGTGGCGGTCTACACCAGCGGCGGGGGAACGACCCCGCCCACCAACCCGCCGACCAACCCGCCCACCACACCGCCGCCGGCCGGCGGGATCAACGCGTACGCCCAGATCGAGGCCGAGGCGTTCAACGCGCAGAACGGCGTGGGCACGGAGGCATGCAGCGAGGGCGGCCAGAACATCGGCTTCCTGAGCAACGGCGACTGGGCCCGGTATGACAAGGTCAACTTCGGCGGCACCCCCGCCCGCGACTTCGTCGCCCGGGTGGCTTCCGGCGCGGCCGGTGGCATCAGCGGGCTCGTCGAGGTGCGCCTGGACAGCCTCGGCAACGCGCCGATCGGCAGCTTCGCGATCGCGAACACCGGCGGCTGGCAGAGTTGGCGGACCGTGCCGGGCAACGTCTCCCCGGTGACCGGCACGCACACGGTGTACCTGACGTTCACCAGCGGCCAGCCGAACGACTTCGTCAACGTGAACTGGTTCAACTTCCGCACCTGACACCGCGAGCACCCGGCGGGGCGGTCTACCGTGGGGCGACCGCCCCGCCGGAGGTGCATCGAGCGCTCAGGACAGTTCCCGGCGGGTCAGCCGGTAGACGCCGGCGGCCAGAGGAACCGCGATCCACAGCGCGCTCGCGGTGGCCAGACTGGCCCAACCCTGCCCGGCCAGCGCGCCGTTGGTCAGCGGCTCGCTGGCGAACCCGAGGTTCAGCCACTGGGCCGGCGTGCGCGGCCGACCGCCTCGGCGCCGGCGTCCACGAGTCGGGCGCCGCCGGGCCCGGGCGAGCTGGCCAGCCCCGCACCCGCGAGGGCCCGTTCCAGCGCGGCCGGGTCCATCGCCCGCGCCAGGGTGCCGCTGCCGGCCAGGAGTTCCGCCTTGCTCTCCCCGGCGGTCACCCGCAAGCTCATCGCCCACGTGGCCGAGGCCGGCGTGGACGTCCGGCGGGAGCGGGCCCGGGCCCAGTTGGCCGGGCTCAGCGAGCGGGAGCGGGAGGTGGCGGTGGCGCTCGGCCGGGGCCGGTCGAACGCGGAGATCGGCGCCGAGTTGTTCATGAGCGTGGCCACGGTCAAGGCGCACGTCTCCCGGCTGCTGGTCAAGCTGGAGCTGAACAACCGGGTCCAGGTGGCCCTGCTGGTGCACGATGCGGGGTGGACCGGGTAACGCACGGTCACCAGCCTTTCCGGCAATACCGGACGTATCGCTCCGACCCGTGTCACTGCCCCCGGACTTCGGTACGCTCGGCCACGGCCACCGCGCCGGCGGCGCCCCCCGGCGCCCGCGGCGGCCGCCGCCGAATCGCCGACCCTGGCGAGCCGGGGAACCACCTGTTCCACCGGGGTGAATCCGCGCCGCGGCGCGGTAGGGATAGTTCCGTCCCGAACCCGTCAGCTAACCCGGTAGGCGGCCGACGGAGGGAACAGAACGACGATGCCTCGCGCCCGCCGCAGGATCGCTCGGTTGAGCGCCCTGCTGGCCGCACTGGTGCTGGCGCCCCTGGCCCTGTGGCCGGCGCCCGCGCTGGCGGCACCCGACCCCGAGGGCGGAACGCCCGAACTGCGCCAGCAACTGGAGGCCGCCAGCCGCGGCTTCCTCGACGCCAAGGCCAAGCTGGCCGCGTCGCAGAACCGCCAGAAGGACCTGGATGCCCGGCTGACCGAGGTCGAGTCCGAACTGGTCACCCGCAGCGCCACGATGGACCAGGTGATCCAGGCGGCGTACCGGCGGGGCCGGCTCGCCCCGGTCGCCGCGATGCTCAGCGCGAACTCACCCGAGGGCTTCCTGGACCGGGCCGCCGCCCTCCAGTCGGTGGCCGCCGGCGAGGACGCCAAGCTGCGCGCCCTGCTGGCCGCGAAGGACGAGGTGACCCGGGCCAAGACCGCGGTGGCCGCCGAGATCGCCCAGCAGAAGCGCCAGGTGGCGATCATGGAGACCAAGAAGAAGCAGGCCGAGGCGGCGATCGCCGCGGTCAGCACCGGCGCGGGCAGCGGCTTCGGCGGCTCCGCCGGCTCCGGGGGCGCCACGGCCAAGCCGGCGCCGCGCAACGCGGACGGCAGTTGGCCGGCCGAGTCCTGCTCGGTGAACGACCCGACGCCCGCGGACGGCTGCATCACGCCGCGCACGCTGCACGCGCTCCAGCAGGCCAAGGCGGCCGGCTTCACCCGGTACGTCTCGTGCTTCCGCAGCGGCGGGTCGGGCGAGCACCCGAAGGGGCGCGCCTGCGACTTCGCCGCCCAGCAGGGTGGCTTCGGCGGCGTGGCCACCGGCGGCGACAAGACATACGGAACGAACCTGGCGAACTACTTCATCCGCAACGCGGACCGGCTCGCCGTGCTCTACGTGATCTGGTTCAAACAGATCTGGCTGCCCAGTTCGGGGTGGCGCACGTACAACAGCGGGAACGGCGACCCGTCCAGCGACCACACCAACCACGTCCACCTGTCGGTGATTTAGCCGGGCACCGGGTCGGCGGTCGCCGCCCGCGCGGAGCTCTCGCCCACCCGCAGCTCGGTGGGCAGGGTCACCGTGGACGGCGGCCGCGACGGGTCGGCCAGCCGGTCGGCGAGCAGCCGGGCGGCGGCCCGGCCCAGCTCGTACGTGGGCTGCACGACCGTGGTCAGCGTCGGGCGGACCAGGCTCGCCCACGGGATGTCGTCGAAGGCCACCATGCCCAGTTCGTCGGGCATCCGCACGCCGCGCGCCACCAGGCAGCGGACGGCGCCGATGGCCATCAGGTTGTTGGCGACGAACACGGCGTCCGGCGGGCAGGCCAGCTCCAGCAGCGAGGCCATCGCCTGGTACCCGCCGGCCTCGCGGAAGTCCGCGTGCCGGACCAGTTCCTCCTCGTACGGCAGGCCGGCGGCGGCCAGGGCGTCGCGGTACCCGCGCAGCCGCTCGGTGGCCGTGGAGAGCCGGCGCGGACCGGTGACGCAGCCGATCCGCCGGTAGCCGGCCTGGACCAGGTGCGCGGTGGCCCGCTCGGCCCCGTGCGCGTTGTCGACCAGTACCGCGTCGACCGGTGTGCCGGCCAGTTCCCGGTCGACCGCCACCACGGGCGTGCGGGAGCCGAGCAGCCGGTGCACCTCCGCGGGGCGCCCGGACGGGGAGATGATCACGCCGGCCATCTGCTCGGCCAGGGCGGCGTCGATGTAGCGGTGCTCCTTGACCGGGTCCTCGTCGCTGTTGCAGAGCACCACCGAGTACCCGCTGGTCTGCGCGACATCCTCGACGCCGCGCACGAGCGTGGTGAAGAACGGGTTGCCGATGTCGGAGATGATGACCGCCCACAGGCTCGTGCGGTTGCGGCGCAGGTTGCGGGCCACGGCGTTGGGCCGGTAGTCCAGTTCGCGCATGGCCTCCCGCACCCGGGCCACCAGCGCCGGGTCCACCGAGGACCGGCCGTTGACCACTCGGGACACCGTCGCCGCGGAGACCTTCGCGCGTTGCGCCACGTCGTAGATGGTCGCCAACGCCGCCATCCTTTCGCCCGGAAACCAAACACAATTCCGCTCGGCGGCCCGTCGCCGCAACGATGATCCCAGATTTGGACGCTCCGTGGGGTTTTGGGGCGCGGTATGGGCGGCAACAGCAAACCGGCATGGGTGAGCGGTCGCCTACTGCCCTGGACCCGGCCTCGCCGCTGCGACCCGACTAGGCTCCCCGGTCACCCGTGGTGGCCGCCGCGATCCGCTTGTGGCCCGCGGCGGGGCGGCGCGGGTGCGCCGGCGGGTGGGCGGCGCTGGCCCGGAGTGTCAGGCGCGGGTCCAGCAGCGTGGCCTCCGGCACCGTCCCGCCATCGATCTTGTTCATGAGCAGCGCCACCGCCTGCCGCCCGACGTCCTCGGCCGGGATCAGCACCGAGGTCAGCGGCGGCGTGGAGCGCTCGGCCAGCTCGTCCGGGCAGATCGCCACGACCGACACGTCGTCCGGCACCCGGCGGCCGTGCGCGCGCAGCGCGGTCAGCACGTGGCCGACCGCCGCCTCGTTGTGCACCACCAGCCCGGTCAGCCGCGGGTGCCGGGCCAGCAGGTCGCCGATCGCCTCCCGTACGCCGTCGAACGTCTCCTCGCACGGCTGGGTGACCGCGGTCACGCCGTGCTCGGTGGCGGCGGCGCCGAACCCGTCCCGGGTGCGCAGCGCGAAGCCGGTGTGCCGCTCGTACACCACCGCCGGCGCGCCCAGCAGCGCCACCTCTCGGTGGCCGAGGCTGGCCAGGTGGTCCACGCAGGCCGCGCCGGCCCGGTAGAAGTCCAGGTCGACGCAGGTCAGCCCGGCCGGGTCGGCGGGGAAGCCGATCAGCACGCTGGGCCGCTCCAGCCCGCGCAGCAGCGGGACCCGGATGTCGTCCATCTCAACGTCCATCAGGATCAGCCCGTCCACCAGCGCGCTGGCCGCGATCCGGCGCAGCCCGGCCGGGCCCTCGTCCGCGGTCACCAGCAGCACGTCGTGGTCGTACGTGCGGGCGCTGGTCACCACCGCGGTGGCGAACTGCATCAGCACGGGCAGGTGCATGCCGGAGCGCAGCGGCAGCACCAGTGCGATCACGTTCGCCCGGTTGCTGGCCAGCGAGCGGGCGCCCGCGTGCGGGTGGTACCCGAGCTTGCGCACGCTGTTCAGTACCCGCTGCCGGGTGGTGGCCGAGATGGTGCGCTTGCCGCTGAGCACGTACGACACCGTGCTGACGGCGACGCCGGCGTGCCGGGCCACGTCGGCGATCGTCACCGTGCCGGTGCCGCCCCGCCCGCTTCCCGACGTCGCCACTACTCCTCCATGTTGTTCTTTTCTCTGGGATTTGCCGGCTATGCCGGCCCGGCGGCGCAGATGAGGCGGCTGAGCCCGATCCCGGCGGCCTCGAAGACCACGTAGAGGTCCCGCACGCCGCCGGGGCCGCACAGCCGCCCGTGGACCTCCGCCCAGGCGTGCCGCCCCGATGTGCAGGGTACGGCAAGTTCGGCCACGACCGCCCCGCTGAGCGGGTCGTCCACGCGCAGGACCAGCCGCGCCGGGGCCTGGTCGGCCCGGGCCACGAGCGCGGTGAAGCCGCCCACGCCGGTCAGGTCCACCGCCTCGAACGCCAGCCAGGCGCCCGGGTCCGCCGACTCGACCGCCTCGCCGGCGGCCGGCGTCTCCTCCCGCAGCAGCACCCCGGACTGGTCGTCGTGGTCGATCGCCTCCAGCGCCGCGCCGAGCACCCGCCGGGGCGGGATGGTCTCGCCCGCCACCTCGATGGTCGCCGCCCGCCGGATGTCGGCGGCCGACCTGCCGACCAGGATCTCGTGCCGGGCCTCCTCGACCGCCCACCGGCGGCGGGTCACGTCCCAGATGGCCAGGTCCCGCTCCCGGAACGCCAGCTCGACCGTGGTGCTCCCGCCGGGCGGCAGGCTGATCCGGCGGAAGCCGCGCAGCCGGCGCACCGGCTGCTTCACCCGCGACCCGCGCTGCCGCGTGTAGAGCTGAACCACCTCGTCGCCCGCCCGGTCGCCGGTGTTGGCCACCTCCACCGCCACCCGCACGGCCTCGCCCGCCCGCTCGACGCGCAGGTCGCGGTACTCGAACGTGGTGTACGACAGGCCGTGGCCGAACGGGTACAGGGGCGTGCCGCGGTAGTACATGTAGGTGGTCTCGGCGCCGATGATGTCGTAGTCCAGCAGGTCGGGCAGGTCGGCGGCGGAGCGGTACCAGGTCTGGGTCAGCCGCCCGGACGGGTCCGCGTCGCCGCAGAGCACCGCGGCGAGCGCGTGCCCGAACTCCTGCCCGCCGTGCGCCGACCACAGCACCGCCGGCACCCGCTCCTGCGCCCGCCCGATCGCGTACGGGTAGCTGCTGGTCACCACGAGCGCGGTCCGTGGGTTCGCCTCCGCCACCGCCCGCACCAGCGTCTCGTGCCCCGGCGGCAGTTCCAGGTCGGCGCGGTCCTCGGTCTCCCGCCCGTTCACCATCGGGTTGTTGCCGACCACCACGATCGCCACGTCCGCCTCCCGGGCGACGGCCGCGGCGCTCTCCACGCCCCCGCTGACCAGGTCGACGGTGAACACGGCGGCGTCCCGCGGCGCCTCGGCGGTGGCGGTGAGGGTGCCGCCGTCCACCCGGACGTACCGGTTCGAGGCCAGGTGGCACAGCGCGACCCCGCCGTCGTGGTCGACCAGCCGGAAGGTTTCCTTGACCACCCACCCGTTGGGGCGCGGCTGGTTGTTGACCAGCACGCCGCGCTCGTCCACCGAGACGTGCATGCCGTTGGCGACCGAGCGCAGGGCGTACACCCGCTGCCCCCAGTCGAACAGGTCGAAGCCGCCCCCGGCGTCCCCACCGGTCTGCAACGGGCCGCCCATGGGGGCCTCCGTGGCCGTCACGTAGGGCCCGTCGGCGCCCACCCGCAGCGCGACCCGGTCGAGCCCCTCGGCGAACGTGATCTCCGCGTCGGGCAGGCGCTCCCGCAGCCCGGCCAGCGCCGTCACCCCGTACGGCAGCGTGCCGCTGTACCAGTCCTCGTACAGCGTGTCCGCGAGCGGGCCGATGACCGCGATCCGCCGCTGCCCGACCGGCAGGAGGCCGTCGTTCTTCAGCAGCACGATGGACTGCCGGGCCGCCTCCCGCGCCAGTTCGCGGTGCGCCGCGCAGTTGATGACCTCCTCGGTGATCGCCGCGTACGGGTTCCACTCCGGCGGGTCGAACTCGCCCAGCCGGAACCGGATCGACAGCGCGTGCCGGGCCGCCTCGTCCACATCGGACTCGTCCAGCAGCCCGCGCTCCAGGGCCTCCGTCAGCCGGGCGGTCACCGCCGCGCTGTCCGCGTCGTCCTGGGTGAAGCTGTCCAGCCCGGCCCGGACCGCCGCCGCGTAGGCCGCCGGGTCGTCCGCGAAGTACCGCTGCGTCCCGGCCAGGTTCGACGGCGCGTACGCGTCGCTGACCACCAGCAGGTCGTCCCCGGTCCACCGGCGCAGTTCCGCGTTGATCAGCGGGGACACGTGCGCCGGCCGCCCGTTCACCAGGTTGTAGGAGGGCATCACGGCCACCGCCGCCCCGGCCTCGATCGCCGGCCGGTACGCCGGCAACTCGTACTCGCGCAGCACCCGCGGCGGCAGGTTGCTGGACGTCACGCAGCGGTCGGTCTCGTTGTTGTAGCCCAGGAAGTGCTTCAGCGTCGGGGCCGTCTTCAGGTACGTCGGATGGTCGCCGCGCAGCCCGCGCGCGTACGCGGTCGCCAGCACCCCGGTCAGCCACGGGTCCTCGGCGTAACCCTCCTCGTTGCGGCCCCAGCGCGGGTCCCGCAGCGGGTTCACCACCGGCGCCCACACGTTCAGCCCGGCGCCGGTCGGGTCCTTGTGATGGAAGCCGCGGGTCTCGTTGCCCACCGCGTTGCCCACCGCCCGGACCAGGTCCGGGTTCCACGTCGTGGCCAGCCCCACGGCCTGCGGGAACACGGTCGCCGGCCCGAGCCAGGCCAGGCCGTGCAGCGCCTCGGTACCGGTCCGGAAGGCGCCGACGCCGAGCCGGGGCACCGGCGCCTGGTACTGGTGCAGCAGCGCGACCTTCTCCGCGAGCGTCAGCCGGCCGAGCAGGTCGGCCACCCGCTCCCGGGGTGGCCGGGACGGGTCCCGGAACGGCAGGTCGGCGTGCCCGGCCTCGCCGCCGGGCCGGTTGGTCCGGCCGGCCGCGGTGCTGGCGGGGCCGGCCTTGTGGCCGGCTGCGGTGCTGGCCTCGTACCTGGCCAGGTGCCCCGGGTGGTTGGCCGGGTGGCTGGATGGCGCGGCGCCCACGGCGTGTCCTCCGATCGTCGCGCGGGACGTCGAAGCGCTTCGATGTTGCGCCGGACCCCCGGTCCGCGGTGTGGTGCGGCCGCCGCCCGGGTGGGTCCGCCGAGTCGAAGCGTTTCGACGACCGGCCGAAAAAGCGCCCCGCGGTAACGACTTTTCACGCTGCTACAACGGAGCCCTCTGAGGTTTGCATCACCTCGCCGCTCAGGTCAATACCCCGGCGGCCCATCAATACCTCCACCGTCCGCCACCCGACGTGCCGTTTTCCGGCGCGAACCGGACCGGCGAGCCGGGCCGGCGAACCCGCACGCCCGGCGCCGGACGCGTGTCCGGTATCGACGAAGGGCCGCCCGGGAGCGGGCGAGCGGGGCGGTTACCCGGGGTGGGGGAGGCGGCCGGCGTCCACCTGGTCGAGCACCTGGGCGGCGGCGCCCATCGCGGCGGCGTCGTGACCCAGGGTGGACGCGAGCAGGCGGGCGGCGCCCGGGCCGACGGCCAGGTGGTCCAGGCGGTGCTGGGCCGGGGGCAGGAGCCAGGGCGCCAGGGTGGCCAGGTAGCCGCCGAGCAGGACGACCTCCGGGTCGACGAGGTTGGCCAGCGCCGCGACCGCGGCACCCAGGTGGTGGCCGGCCTCCTCGAGCGCGGCGAGCACGGCGGCGTCGCCGGCGCGGGCATGGCGGAGCAGGTCGTCGACGGCGGCTTCCAGGTCGTCCACCGGCTCCCCGATGGTGCGGCGGATGATGGCGTCCACCGAGGTGTACCCGGTGAGGCAGCCGGTGCGGCCGCAGTCGCAGGGCGACCCGGCCGGGTTCACCTGGAGGTGGGCGATCTCGCCGGCGTAGCCGCGGTGGCCGCGCAGCGGGCGGCCGGCGGCGATGATGCCGGCGCCGATGCCGGGCTGGCCGGCCAGGTAGACGAGGTTCGCGGTGCCGGCGTGCGGGCCGTAGCGGTACTCGGCGGTGGCGGCGAGGGTGGCGTCGTTGTCGATGGCGACCGGGAAGGCCGGCTTGCCGAGGGCGCCGGTGAGCGTGTCGCGGAGGTTGACCTGCTCCCAGCCGAGGCTGGGGGACATGACGACGGTGCCGGTGGCGTCGATGGGGCCGGGGACGGCGACGGTGAGGCCGAGGATCTGCCGGCCGTCGCGGTGGAGCTTGGCCAGGGCGCGGCGGCCGAGGGCGGCGACGGTGGAGACGGCCTTGCCGGGGGTGGCGTCGGCGGGTTCGAAGGCGCGGCGCCAGGAGAGCAGGCGGGTGCCGGCGAGGTCGACCACGATGACGGTGAGGTGACCGGCGTTGACCTCCATGCCGACGGCGGCGTAGGGGGAGCCGTCGAGGACCAGTTGGGTGGCGGGGCGGCCGATGCGGTGCTCGGTGAGGCCGGTCTCGCGCAGCAGGCGGCGGTCGATGAGGTCGGCGACCAGGCTGGAGACGGTGGCCTTGTTGAGGCCGGTGCTGGCGGCGATGTCCGCCCGGGAGCAGGGCGCGTGCTGCCGGACGAAGCGCAGGACGACGGCCAGGTTGGTGGTGCGCACGTCGGTGAAGTCCGCGGGCTGGGGACCGGTGGACATGGTGATCAAGGGTAGACCCGGGTGCTCGTCACTCAACGGCCCTCCGCCGCACGCCGCCGGACCGGCGGCCGCCGTCTTGTGGCACCGGTCGTCGTCATCTACTTTGTAGTTCCCCGTATTTGTTTAGCCTACAGACTAACTAACTGTACAGCCCGCATCACCCCACCACATCCCCCCAGTTTCCTGACTCGAAGGGAGCGCTCGGTGACGGATCCCCTCGCGGGCGCGGCAACCAACCGCAGGCAGTTCCTGACCATGATGGGCCTCGGCGGCGCCGCCCTCGCCGCCGGGCCGATGCTCGCCGGGTGCAGCAAGGAGGCCGGCAGCAAGGGCACCGCCACCCAGGCGGACGCCATCCAGGCCGTGCTGCCCACCCGCAAGCCGCTGGACCTGCTACCGCCGGACATCAAGGGCACCGCCCCGATCCCGAACGGGTACCTGAAGTACCCGGCGAACCTGGTCGACGCCATCACCGACAAGCCGGGTACCAGCGGCAAGCCCATCAAGACCATGGCGCCGTGGTGGGGTCCGACCCCGCCCGGGCTCGGCAAGAATTCCTATCTGGCGGCCGTGAACGCCGAACTGGGCGTGCCGATCGACGCCAGCCTGCTGGACGGCAACACGTACGCGGACAAGCTCAGCGCCGTGCTCGGCGCCCGGGACGTGCCGGACCTGCTGGTCGCCCCGAACTGGGAGGTCGACAAGATCGCCCGGTTCTCGGACGCGGTCAAGGCGCTGTTCGAGGACCTCACCGACCACCTCAAGGGCGACGCGGTCAACGCGTACCCGATGCTGGCGACGCTGCCGACCGGCGCCTGGGAGTACTCGGTCTGGGGCGGCCGGCTCGCGGGGGTGCCGTTCCCCAACGACGGCCTGCCGTACTCCTGGGTGCTGTTCCACCGCAAGGACCTGGCCGACGCGGCCGGGTTGGCGGCGCCGAAGAGCATCGACGAGCTGTACGAGTTCGGCAAGAAGGCGACCAACGCCGGCAAGGGCGTCTGGGCGTTCGGGTCCATCTTCGACATGGTGCAGCAGTTCTACGGCGCCCCCGGGGTGCAGAACGGCTGGCGGCGCAAGGCGGACGGCAAGCTCGAGCACAAGTACGAGACCGAGGAGTACCGGCAGGCGCTGGAGTTCACCGCCAGGCTGTTCAAGGAGGACATGGTCCACCCGGACACGGTGGCGAGCAAGGGTGCGGACGAGAAGCAGCTGTTCAAGAGCGGCAAGATCCTGATGTACCAGGACGGCGGCGGCGCCTGGCGCGGCATGCAGAGCGAGCAGCTCCAGGTGCTGCCGAGCTTCAACATGCAACCGGTGCCGGTGTTTTCCGCGACGCCGGGCAAGGACCCGGTCATCTGGGGCACCGAGAAGCCCGTCTTCTGGACCTTCATCAAGAAAGGGCTCGGGCAGGAGCGCACCAGGGAACTGCTGGGCGTGCTCAACTGGCTCGCGACGCCGTTCGGTGGCAAGGAGTGGGAACTGCGCGAGTACGGCGTGGAGGGCAAGCACTTCACCCGCGCCGCGGACGGCGCGCCGGCGCAGACCGAACTGGGCCGCAAGGAGATCGGCTCGCAGTACAACTTCCTGGGTGGCCGGATGCCCGCGGTCGTGCAGACCCCGGACGTGCCGAACTTCGTCACCGACTTCCTGGGCTACGCCAACAACACCCTCACGTACCTGGAGAAGGAGTTCACCGCCGGCATCAAGCTGGAACTGCCGGCGAACTACTCCAAGGTGCTCCAGCCGACCGAGGACAAGATCGCCGATATCCTGCGCGGCCGGCGCCCGCTGAGCGACCTGGACCAGGTCGTGAAGGAGTGGCGCGGCAACGGCGGCGACGAGGGCCGCGCGTTCATCGAGAAGGCGCTGGCTGACAGCGGCCGATGAGCACCTCGGATCTGGTCGACGTCGCGGCGCCCGGTGACGACCGCCGGGCGCCCGCGACGCCGCCCCCGCGGCGGGTCGCCCGGCGCCGCAACCGGGCACCGCTGCGGGTGCGGTTGCGGCGGGACTGGCCGCTGCTGCTGATGACCGCGCCGGGCGCGCTGCTGCTGATCGTGTTCCACTACGTCCCGACGCTCGGCAACGTCATCGCGTTCCAGGACTACAACCCGTTCGCCGGGGACAGCGTGCTCGGGTCGTTCCTGAACAGCGAGTGGATCGGCTTCGGCAACTTCGAGACGCTGTTCAAGGACCCGGCGTTCTGGGACGCGGTCCGCAACACGCTCAGCATCACGCTGTTCCAGTTGGTGTTCTTCTTCCCGCTGCCGATCGCGCTGGCGATCCTGCTGAACAGCCTGCTCTCCGGGCGGGTGCGCGGGCTGGTGCAGAGCGTCGTGTACCTGCCGCACTTCTTCAGCTGGGTGCTGGTGGTCACGTTCTTCGTGCAGATGCTCGGCGGGGCCGGCCTGCTCGCGCAGGAGATGCGCCAGCATGGCCTGGAGCCGTGGAACATCATGACCAACCCGGACACGTTCATCGTGCTGGTCACCGCCGAGGGCGTCTGGAAGGACCTCGGCTGGGGCGCGATCGTGTTCCTGGCCGCGCTGGCCGGCATCGATCCGAACCTGTACGAGGCGGCCGCGGCGGACGGCGCCGGGCGGTGGCGCCGGCTGTGGCACATCACGCTGCCGGGGCTGCGCCCGATCGTCGTGCTGCTGCTGATCCTGCGGCTCGGCGACGCGCTGTCGGTCGGGTTCGAGCAGTACATCCTCCAGCGGGACGCGGTCGGCCGGCAGGCCGCCGAGGTGCTCGACACCTTCGTGTACTACCAGGCGATCGTCCCGCAGCAGTGGGGACTCGGCGCGGCGGCCGGCCTGTTCAAGGCGGTCGTCGGGCTGACGCTGGTGATCGCGGCGAACAAGTTGGCGCACCGCCTCGGCGAACAGGGGGTCTACCGCAAGTCATGACGACCGTCATCGCGTCGCGCCCCCGCCGGCCCGGCAACCGTCGCCCCGCGTGGGAGGAGAAGGCCACGCCGGTGGGTCAGGTGCTCAAGGGCCTGGTCCTGCTGGCGCTGGTGCTGGCCGTGCTGTTCCCCCTGTGGGCGGTGGTGGTGACCAGCCTGGCGTCCCGGCAGACCATCGACGCCGCCGGCGGGATGGTGGTCGTGCCGCGGGAGTTCGACCCGTCCGCGTACTTCACCATCTTCAACGGCGGCCAGATCAGCCGCGCGGTCTGGATCAGCACGCTGGTGACGGCCGGCGGCACGGCGGTGAGCCTGGTGCTGACCGTGCTCGCCGCGTACGGCCTGTCCCGGCCCGGGTCGGTGGCGCACCGGCCGCTGCTGTTCCTGTTCCTGCTGACCTTCCTGATCTACCCCGGCCTCGTCCCCAGCTACCTCGTGGTGACCAGCCTGGGGCTCAAGGACAGCCTGTGGTCGCTGATCCTGCCGACCGCGATCAGCGCGTTCAACCTCGTGGTGGTGCGGGCGTTCTTCATGAACGTGCCGAGCGAACTGCTCGACAGCGCCCGCATCGACGGCGCCGGGGAGTGGTACATCCTGACCCGCATCGTGCTGCCGCTGTCGAAGGCGGTCGTGGCGGTGGTCGGCCTGTTCTACGCGGTCGGCTACTGGAACGCCTACTTCAACTCGGTGCTCTACATCGACACCAGCGACAAGTGGCCGATCCAGCGGGTGCTCCAGACGTACATCCTGGCCGGGCAGTCGCCGAGCGTCACCGGGGCGCCGGTGAACATTCCCGGCGTGACGGCGTACCCGCCGACGCTCGCGGTCAAGATGGCCGTCGTGGTGGTCACGGTGGTGCCGGCGGTGATCGTGTACCCGTTCGTGCAGCGGCACTTCACCAAGGGCGTCATCACCGGCGCCGTGAAGGGCTGAGCGGTGCTCGCCGAGGGGGTCCGGCGCCCACGCCGGCCGGACCCCCACGGCACTACCCCCACCAAAGGGCAGCCAGGGGCCGCGCGGGTGGCGCGGGCGGGGGAGGTAGCCCTTATTTAGTTTTGACCCTAAACGAACGAACGTCAATGGGGAGGGCCGGTGCGCGGTGGGCCGTGGTTCGGCGGGGACTACAACCCGGAGCAGTGGCCCGCCGAGGTGTGGACCGAGGACGCCGACCTGATGCGCCGGGCCGGCGTGAACCTGGTCTCGCTCGGCGTCTTCGCCTGGTCCCGACTGGAGCCGGCGCCGGGCCGGTTCACCTTCGACTGGCTCGACCGGGCGATGGACCTGCTCGCCGGCGCGGGCGTCGGCGTCGCGCTGGCCACGCCGACCGCGTCCCCGCCGCCCTGGTTCAGTCTCGCTCACCCGGACGCCCTGCCGGTCACCGCCGGCGGGGTGCGTCTCAGCCACGGCAGCCGCGACACGTACTGCGCGAGCGCCCCCGCGTACCGGGACGCCGCCCGCCGGATCGCGGGGGCGCTCGCCGACCGGTACGCCGGCCACCCGGCGCTCGCGATGTGGCACGTGCACAACGAGTACGGGACGATCTGCCACTGCGACCACGCGGCCGGCGCGTTCCGGCGGTGGCTGCGGCGCCGGTACGGCGGCCTGGACGCGCTGAACGAGGCGTGGACGACGGCGTTCTGGAGCCAGCACTACGCAGACTGGTCGCAGATCCTGCCGCCGCGCGCCACCCAGTACCTGCCGAACCCGGCGCAGGTGCTCGACTTCCGGCGGTTCTGGTCCGACGAGCTACTCCGGGCGTATACCGAGCAGCGGGACCTGCTGCGGGCGGCGACGCCCGGCACCCCGGTCACCACGAACTTCGTCTTCGGCGGCTGGGTACCGGTGGACCACGCCCGGTGGGCGGCCGAGGTGGACGTGGTGGCCGTCGACCACTACCCGGCCGACCCGGGCGCCGGGGCGCCGGAGGAGATCGCCTTCGCCGCCAACCTGGCCCGGTGCTGGGGTGACCGGCACGGGCGGCCGTGGCTGCTGGTCGAGAGCGCCCCGAACCTGATCTACACGGGCGACCGGATGCACACCAAGGAGCCCGGCCGGCTGAAGCGGCACGCCCTCGGGTACGTGGCGCGCGGCTCGCGGGGCGCGATGTTCTTCCAGTGGCGCGCGCCGAGGGGTGGCGCGGAACGGTGGCACTCGGCGCTGGTCCCGCACGCGGGCGCGGACAGCCGCGTGTACCGCGAGGCGGTCGACCTGGGCGCCGCGCTGGGCCGGTTGGGGGAGGCCGCCGGTGAGCCGGTGGCCGCGGACGTCGCGGTGCTGTGGGACGCCCCGTCGTGGTGGGCGCTCCAGGCGCCCGGCCTGCCGTCCACGCACATCGACTACCTGGACGCGGTACGGGCGGTCCACCGGGCGTTCTGGCGGGCCGGCAGCACCGTCGACTTCGCCGTCGCGGGGACCGCGCTGGACCGGTACCGGATGGTTGTCGTGCCGAACCACTACCTGATGCCGGACGCGGTGGCCGAGCGCCTGCGGGCGTTCGCCGCCGGCGGCGGCCACCTGGTGGTGACGTACCTGAGCGGGATCGCGGACGAGTGCGGGCGCGTCCGCCTGGGCGGGTACCCCGGCGCCCTGCGGGACGTGCTCGGCATCCGGGTGGAGGAGTTCCACCCGCAACCGCCGGATGCCACCGTGCCGCTGTCGGGCGGGCTCACCGGGCGGCTGTGGCGGGAGACCGTGTACCTGGCCGGGGCGGCGGCCGTCGAGTACTACACAGAGGACGGTGGTGCGGAGGGTAGTGGCGCGGCGGGCGGTGGCGCGGCGATCACCCGCCACGGCACCGCCTGGTACGTCTCGACCGCCCTCGACGACGACTCGTACCGCCGGCTGCTGACCCGGGTCGCGACCGAGGCCGGGGTGGCGCCCGCGCCGTCCGGAACCCCGGCGGGGGTGGAGGTTGTGCGGCGCGGCCGGTACCTGTTCCTGCTGAACCACACGGCGGAGCCGGCCGAGATCCCGGCGACCGGGGTGGAACTGCTGACCGGCGAGCCGGTGACCGGGTGCCTCACCGTGCCCCCGGGTGAGGTGGCCGTCCTGCGCCAGCCCGGCGGGGCGGCCGTGGCAGGTCCGCCGCCGCACTGACGTTTATATATTGAAATATATAGAAGTATGCGGGTAGTATGGGGGCGCCTGGCGCCGCGTCCGTCTGCCCGCACGCCGGCCCCGCGACCCGCGCCGCCCCGCCGGGGTACGCACCGGGCCGCGACACCTTCCGTGCGCAAGATCCTGTTCTTGCCCGTCCCCCGAGGGAGACAACGTCATGCGCATGTCCCGCAGCCGGCGCGGCGCCCTGATCGCCGCCGGTGCCACGCTCGCGGTCACCGCGGGCGGCCTGGTCACCGCCGGTGTGGCCGCCGCGGCCGCCGGATGCTCGGTCGCCTACTCGGTCGACAACCAGTGGCAGGGCGGCTTCGGCGCGAACGTCACCATCACCAACCTGGGCGACCCGGTCAACGGGTGGACGCTGACCTGGTCGTACACGGCCGGGCAGACGGTCACCCAGGCGTGGAACGCCACGGTCACGCAGGCCGGCGCCCAGGTCACCGCGAAGGACGCCGGCTACAACGCCGCCATCCCCACCAACGGGACGGCGTCCTTCGGCTTCAACGGCAGCTGGAACGACGCCAGCAACCCGGTGCCCGCGAACTTCGCCCTGAACGGAACCGCCTGCACCGGCTCCACCGGCCCGACGACCGGCCCGACGACCAGGCCGCCCACCACGAACCCGCCGACGGGCAACCCGCCGACGAGCCCGCCCACCAACCCGCCGGGCGGCGGCGTACCGACGAACCCGCCCACCGCCGACTCCAAGCAG
Source organism: Rhizomonospora bruguierae (assembly GCF_018397995.1). GTDB lineage: Bacteria > Actinomycetota > Actinomycetes > Mycobacteriales > Micromonosporaceae > Rhizomonospora > Rhizomonospora bruguierae. The sequence goes on along the minus strand of NZ_BBQH01000055.1, from coordinate 4,939 downwards.
CTGGAGAACCTCAACCGTGGCCTGATCAGCGTGCGCAGCGGCAGCGGCAACTTCGTGAGCTGGCGGCTGCTCGGGTACGAGCCGCAGAGCACCGCCTTCAACCTGTACCGGGGCTCGACGAGGGTGAACTCGTCACCGATCACCAACTCGACGAACTACCTCGACAGCGGGGCGGCGGCGGGCGCCTCGTACACCGTGCGCGCCGTGGTGAACGGGGCCGAGCGGGCGGCGTCGGAGGCGTCGCTCCAGTTCGGCAACGGCTACCTGGACGTGCCGATCCAGCCGCCGGCCGGCGGGACCACCCCGGACGGGGTCGCCTACACCTACGCGGCGAACGACGCCTCCGTCGGGGACCTGGACGGCGACGGGCAGTACGAGATCGTCCTCAAGTGGGACCCGACCAACAGCAAGGACAACTCGCAGTCCGGCTACACCGGCAACGTGTTCGTGGACGCGTACCGGCTCACCGGCAGCCGGCTGTGGCGCATCGACCTGGGCCGCAACATCCGGGCCGGCGCGCACTACACGCAGTTCCAGGTGTACGACTACGACGGCGATGGGCGCGCCGAGGTGGCCATGAAGACCGCCGACGGCACCCGGTCCGGCACCGGCCAGGTGATCGGGTCGTCGACCGCGGACTACCGCAACTCCAGCGGGTACGTGCTGAGCGGCCCCGAGTACCTGACCATGTTCAACGGGCTGACCGGCGCCGCCATGTCCACCGTGGACTACGTGCCGGCGCGGGGCACGGTCTCGTCCTGGGGCGACTCGTACGGCAACCGGGTCGACCGCTTCCTCGCCGCCACCGCGTTCCTGGACGGGCAGCGGCCCAGCGTGATCTTCTCGCGCGGGTACTACACCCGGACCGTGATCGTGGCCTGGGACTTCCGCAACGGCGCGCTGACCCGGCGCTGGACCTTCGACTCGAACTCCGCCGGCAGCCAGTACACCGGGCAGGGCAACCACAACCTGGCCATCGCCGACGTGGACCAGGACGGCCGGGACGAGATCATCTTCGGCGCGATGTGCGTGGACGACAACGGCTCGCCGCTGTGGAACACCGGCAACGGGCACGGTGACGCCCTGCACGTGGGCGACCTGGACCCGAGCCGGCCCGGGCTGGAGGTGTTCAAGGTGGACGAGGACGGCAGCAAGCCGTCGTCCTTCTTCGCCGACGCCCGCACCGGCCGGATGCTGTGGACGACGTCGCCCAACGGCGACAACGGCCGCGGCGTCTCCGGCGACATCTACGCCGGCTCGCCGGGCGCCGAGTCGTGGTCGTCCGCCGCGGACGGGCTGCGCAGCACCACCGGCGCGAACATCGGCCGCAAGCCCGGCTCGACGAACTTCCTCGCCTGGTGGGACGCCGACCCGGTCCGCGAACTGCTGGACGGCACGCACATCGACAAGTACGGCACCAGCGGGGACACCCGGCTGCTGACCGCCAGCGGCGTGCACTCGAACAACGGCACCAAGAGCACGCCGTCGCTGTCCGGCGACATCCTCGGCGACTGGCGCGAGGAGGTCATCTGGCCGACCACCGACAACACCGCGCTGCGGATCTACACGACCACCGCGGTGACCGACCGGAAGATCCCGACGCTGGTCCACGACCCGCAGTATCGGTCGGCGTTGGCCTGGCAGAACACCGCCTACAACCAGCCGCCGCACCCGAGCTTCTTCATCGGCAACAACATGCCCACCCCACCCCAACCCCGCATCTACGTCCGCTGACCCCACCCGCTCTCCCACCCCGAGGGGTGGGAGAGCGGGTGGATCAAGGGCGGGTGCGGCGGGTGCGGTAGAGCCAGGCCAGGCCGAGGACGGGCAGGACGAGGGGAACCCAGCCGTAGCCCCTGCCGTAGCCCGACCACACCGAGTCGTCCGGGAAGGCGGCGCGGTCGGCCAGGCTGAGCGTGCCCACCGCCAGCACACCGAGCAGTTCGACCGTGCAGCACACCAGCGCGATCCGCCGCCCCGCCCGGCCGCCCCGGACCAGGCCGTAGGTCGCCACCAGGTAGACGACCGCCGCGAACGCCGACAGCAGGTAGGCCAGCGGGGCCGCGCCGAACCTGGTGGCGATCTGCACCCCGGCCCGGGCGCCGGCGGCCAGCGCGAACAGCCCGTACACGAAGATCAGCACCCGGCCCGGGCCGGTGTTTAGCCGGTCAGCCATGCCAGACCTGGCCGAGCCGGACCACCAGCACGGGGACGATGAGGGCGGCGCCGCAGACGGTCGTGCTGCCCCAGCGCGTCGGCTCCATGCGGGCCAGGGCGACACCGGCCGGCGGCAGCAGGAGCGTGGTGAGCAGGTACCCGATGAACGTCGCCGTCTCGGCCGGCCGACCACCGCCGATCACGTCAACGAGCACCCCGACGGACAGTGCCAGCACGGCGGCCTCCACCAAGCCGAGGCCGACCACCTGAATCCGGCCGGGCGGGCGGTCCACCAGCGCCTCGACCAGCGCGTACACCGCCACCGCGAGGGAGACGACGTAGACGATCGCGGACAGCACCGAGTTCACGATCGGTGATGGTACTCAGGGTCGGCCCCTGGCCGCGCGGGCGGCGTACTCCCGCGGCCGGATCGGGCCCAGCGTGCGGGCTCGGCGTGCGGGGGCTCGGCGTGCGGGGCTCAGTTCTCGCCGGCGCGGGCGGCGTACTCCAACAGCAGCCCGCCGAACACCCCGTTGAGGTGCCCGCAGTCCCGGCAGGCCAGGTGCTCGTCCAGCCGGCGGCCGCCGCACGCGTCGCACGGCCCCTGATCCTGCGGGTCGCTGTACCGGCACAGCGCCTCGTACAGCGCGTGCGCGGCGTGCTCGGTCAGCGCGAACGAGCCGCGGCGGTGGCCGGCACGCAACTCGACGGTCAGCGCCGGGCGGCCGTGCGGCTCGGGGTCGAACGGCTCGATCCGGCTGAGGAACTGCTCCATCGCCTCCAGCGGACTCTGCGGCGTCATGCCGATCACCCTAACCCCTCCCGGTCGCGGCGGTCCCCCGGTAGAACCACCCGAAACAGGGCGCGACCGACCCGCGCCGCCCGCCGCCACCAGCCCGGAAGATCGCGGAGCCTCCAGCGGCCCGCCAGGCCCATGCTCGCGATCCACCGGATGGAAGGGCGCCACGGCGCGTGACGGTTGCTGACGGGCGTTGACCAACCATCTGCCCGTCAGCCAGCGGCGGTTTCGATCTGAGCGGAGACCCGCTTTAGACCTGCGGGCACGTTCGAGCGGTCCAGCCTGCATCTATGTATACGGTACCGCCGTTGATCTGCCCCAGATGGCCAAGTGGGCGGCTGGCGAGCCGGATGATCTCGCATGGCTTGGCGACTGGTGCGCAACGCTGCGCCGCCACGTCGCGGCCGGCAGAACCGTGCGCCGGGCGCGCATCGTGTCCGAACCCCTCAGCGACTATCAGCGGTGGTGTACAGCATTGCGGTCCGATGGTGGATGCCGGCGAAGACATCTGTCGAACCTGGGCGTATCTGCTCGCGACGTTGGCCGGGCAGCACTGACCACAGCGCACCGGGCGGCGCTGCTCCAGCCAGCCGGGGCCGGAGAACCACCGCAATTCGACCAGGCCCTCACCCTCCTCGAATTCACGCCATGATCTTGAAACGACGTGTGCCACGAACATGGAGGGAGTCAGTGGTGTAGGTAGCTGATTTCTGATGTGGTGCTGCACGGGAGATGAAGGTTGGCCCTTCGGAGTTGCCCTCGCCGGGGAGGCTTCAAACCACCTCATGCTGCGTTGGCTGAAGACCGTCTTGTGAACACGAACGTGGAGGTGGGCTTGGTGATCGATGGCGAGTCCGCTGGCTGCGGTGCTGTACGAGTGATGGAGGTTGGTTGGCCCTCCGATATCGCCCTGCAGGGGGAGGTATCAAACCAGCGTGCGCTGCGGCCGTTAACGGCGGTGCGTGGTGAGCGGCACGAGAAAAGGCGCGCGGTGAGCGCGTCAGGTGTGGTCCGGGAAGATGGCGGGAAATATCTGCCGCAGACGCGTCGAGATCAAGCTCAGTTGACATCGAAACCAGGGCCTGACGGTTGCTCTGGGATTGGCCTGGGGGATACCTGTTTACCGCCCGGGTGGTGTCCGGCGTACAGGCAGCATGAGCCCGGACAAGGCTCTCGTATGGAACGTGTGAAGGTGTCGCCTCGGAACTGACGCCAGGGGTGGCGGCGAGAGGGAGAACTCCAAGCGGAAGAAACCGTGAGGGGCTGAGTACCGGTCGCGAGGCACGCTGGCGGACTGGCCCGTAGTAGCCGTGAAGCCCGGTAATGCGGGTGGAGCCAAGGGGCTGGGTCGCTCTGGTTGATGAATGTGGCCAACCGGAAGGAATGAACCACATGACTGAACCGATGTTGCAGGGTAAGACGCACGACATTCCGAAACGGCTCGTGTGGGATGCGTGGCTGAAGGTGAAGGAGAACAAGGGAGCGGCCGGGGTTGACGGTGTGACGATCGAGCGGTTCGAGGCTGGCCTGCGGGGAAACCTGTACAAGCTGTGGAACCGCATGTCGTCGGGATCGTATTTCCCTGGCCCGGTCCGCGCGGTGGAGATACCGAAGAAAGGAGGCACAAGAATCCTCGGCATCCCCAATATCGTCGACAGGATCGCACAGACGGTAGCGGTACTGGCGTTGGAGCCGGAACTGGAGAAAGTGTTCCATGACGACTCCTTCGGGTATCGGCCTGGGCGTTCGGCTCTGGATGCGGTCGCGGTATGCCGGGAACGGTGTTTCAAGAACGACTGGGTGATCGATATGGATATCAAGGCATTCTTTGACTCGATGCCCTGGGATCTGACGCAGAAGGCGGTCGCGCATCACACGGACTCGAAATGGGTTCTGATCTACGTGGAGCGTTGGCTGAAAGCCTCGATGCTGATGCCCGACGGCACCCTGAACCACCGGACAATGGGAACACCGCAAGGCTCT
>NZ_BBQH01000054.1 GCF_018397995.1 Rhizomonospora bruguierae | reverse complement strand
CCCGCGGCCCGCTCGCCCGCCAGCGCCTCGCCCGCCCGGGCCCCCTCCGCCAGCGCCTCGCCCGCCCGGGCCTCACCCGCCGGCGCCTCGCCTGCCAGGGCCTCACCCGCCAGGGCCTCACCCGCCAGGGCCTCACCCGCCAGGGCCTCACCCGCCAGGGCCTCAGCGATGCCCTTGAGCAGTTGGGACAGGATGACCCCGGAGTTGCCCCGGGCCCCGTACAGCGCGCCGCGCGCCATCGAGCGCAGCGCCTCGGCGGCGGTGCCGGGCGCGCGACCCTCGGCCGCGCCGAGCGCCCGCAGCGCCTCGTGGGCCGAGCCCAGCGTGAGGACGAGGTTGGTGCCGGTATCCCCGTCCGGCACCGGGAACACGTTCAGCCGGTCGATCTCCACCTGGTGCCGGCGCAGCGCCGCCAGCCCGGCCGCGCACCAGCGGCGCACGGCGGCGGCATCGAGCGTCTCCAGCACGCGACCGAGCCTACTGGCGGGCACCGACAGCGCACGTCCGCTGTGCCGGCGCGGCGGTGCGGTGGCGGTGCTGTGCCGGTACGGCTGGGCTGCTGCGGCGGCCCCGGGGGCGGGTTGGCCGGCGCCGCGGCGCGTCGGGTACCCTGGTCCGGTTGCCCGACGTGCGCGGGCCCGCTGATTCACCAGATTCCCAGGAGTATTCCGTGGCTAGCGTGTGCGACGTCTGTGGCAAGGGGCCGGGCTTCGGCCACAACGTGCCGTGGTCGAAGAAGAAGACCAACCGCCGCTGGAACCCGAACATCCAGACCGTGCGGACCCCCGCCGGTGGCGGCACCACCAAGAAGCTGAACGTGTGCACCTCGTGCATCAAGGCCGGCAAGGTGGTCCGCGCCTGACCCGTCGCCGGGTCGGCCACAACATCGTTCGACCAGCCGCCGAGGTCCCCCGCGACCCGGCGGCTGTTTGTGTCTCCGCCCGGCCCCGCCCCCGTAGCCGCCGAGCCACGAAACGTCAGCCGCCGGGCCACGAAACGTCAGCCGCCCGGGCCCGACAGCTCAGCCGCCGGGCCCTACAGCGTGCGGGCGAAGGAGCGGACCCCCGGGTAGTCGCGGTAGTAGCCGAAGTTCTCGCACGGCTCGTACCCCGAGGTCTCGTACAGGCGGATCGCCTCGGGCTGGGCGTAGCCGGTCTCCAGGATGAGGCGCTTGCGACCGCGCCGGCGGGCGGACTCCTCGATCGCCGCCAGCAGCGCCCGAGCCACCCCGCGCCCGCGCACCGGCGGCGCGGTGTACATCCGCTTCAGTTCGGCGGCCGTGCCGCCGTCGCCGTGGCTGCGCCAGGCCGCGCAGCCGACCGGCGCCCCGTCCAGGAAGGCGACCAGGAAGTCGCCCTCCGGCGGCTCGAATTCGCGCGGTTCGACCGGGGTGGCGTCCCCCTCGCTGCCGTACCGTTCGGTGAGTTCGGCGAGAGCAGCGGCCACAAGGGACTGCGCCACCGGGTCGCGGTAGGGCACCGGGCGCACTTCGAGGGCGGTCACGGGCAGCAGGCTAACCGCACTAGCGGAAGTGGTCCCAACCGGGCGGGCCGGCGTGCGGGCGCCCGTCCACGGTGACGCCCTCGCCGTCCCGGACCACGCCGATAGCGCGCCACCCCTCGGGCAGGCCGGTGCCGGGCGGGAAGGTCGCCGCGAGCGCGTGGTCGTCGCCGCCGGTCAGCACCCAGGCGTACGCGTCGACACCCAGCGCCGAGGCGGCGTCGCGCATCTGCGCCGGCAGGTCGAAGGCGTCCCGCTGCACGTCGACGCCGACGCCACTGGCCCGGGCGATGTGCCCCAGGTCGGCGAGCAGGCCATCGGAGACGTCGATCATCGAGGTGGCGCCGGCGCGGGCGGCGAGCGGGCCGGCCAGGTACGGCACCTGCGGCCGCCGGTACGCCTCGACGAGCACCTTCGGCGTGCGGAAACCCCGGGACAGCACCGTGTACCCGGCGGCCGCGTGCCCGAGCCGGCCCGCCACCGCCACCACGTCGCCGGGGCGGGCGCCGGAGCGCAGGACCGGCGGGCGCCCGTGCAGGTCACCGAGGGCGGTGACCGAGATCACCAGCAGCCGGGCGGCGGACACGTCCCCGCCGACCACGCTGGCGCCCAGCGGCGCGGCCTCCGCGGCCAGGCCGTCGGCCAGCTCCTCGGCCCAGCGGGCGGGCAGGTCGGGCGGGGCGCACAGGCCGACCAGCAGCGCCGTGGGGGTCGCGCCCATGGCCGCGATGTCGGCCAGGTTCGCGGCGGCGGCTCGGTGCCCGACGTCGGCCGCCGACGACCAGTCCCGGCGGAAATGCCGGCCCTCGACGAGCACGTCCGTCGACGCGACGACCCGGCCGTCCGCCGCGGCCACCAGCGCCGCGTCGTCACCGGGCCCCAGCAGGACCGCCGGCCCGGCGGCCAACCGGGCCGTCACCCGGGCGATGAGCCCGAACTCGCCGGCCTCGGCCACATTCATCAACGCCTCCCGACCCTCGGTAAGGGATGTGCGGTAGTTTCACGTCAAACCGCCGGCGGCGGCGAAAGGGGTGGTGCTCGTGGTCCAGGCGTACATCCTCATCCAGACCGAGGTCGGAAAGGCACGCGACGTGGCCGCCGCGATCGGCGAGATCTCCGGCGTGGTCCGGGTCGACGCCGTCACGGGCCCGTACGACGTGGTCGTGCTGACCGAGGCGCACAACGTCGACGAACTGGGCAAGATGATCGTGAGCAAGGTGCAGTTGGTGCCCGGCATCACCCGTACCCTCACCTGTTCGGTCGTGCACCTGTAACGATGGCTGACCAGGTAACCCGGAGCGCGGCGCGGCTGGCCACGCTCGTCGCGCTCCCACTCGCGGTCGTCGCGGGGCTGCTGGTGTTCGGCCAACTCGGCGGCTCGGGCGACCCGGCCGCCACGACGGCCACACCGTCCGCCTCGGCGGCGCCCCGGCCCGTGCCGAGCACGCCGGTCGAGATGCCCGCGCCCGCGCTGGCGGCCCGCCAGGCGACGGTCTGCCGCGCCCTCACCGCACAACTGCCGGCCGACATCCGCGAGCTGCCGCAGCGTCGCGTCACCGCCGGGCCGGAGCAGAACGCCGCCTACGGGGAGCCGGCCATCACGGTCGCCTGCGGCGTGCCGCCGGCCACCTACCCGCCCACCGACGACGTGTTCAACCTGAACCAGGTGTGCTGGCACGCGGCGCCGGGCGGCGGCGGCACGGTGTGGACCACCGTGGACCGCGAGGTCCCCGTGCGGGTCGTGGTGCCGGCCGGCTACGAGCAACCCGGGCAGTGGACAATCGCCTTCTCGAAACCCGTCGCCACCTCGGTGCCCTCCCTGACCGAGGGCATACCGTTCGGCTGCACCGGCTAGCGCAGGCCGGAGCCGCGCCGCTGGGCGGTGCGGATGAGCCGGGTGACCAGCTTCGGGTAGTCGATGCCGGTCGCCCCCCACATGCGCGGGAACATCGACGTCGGCGTGAAACCGGGCATCGTGTTGATCTCGTTGAGGTAGACGTCCAGTTCCGGGGTGACGAAGAAGTCGACCCGGGCCAGCCCCGCGCAGTCCAGCGCGGTGAACGTGCGGCACGCGTACTCCTGGATCTGCCGGGTTACCCGCTCCGGCAGCCGCGCCGGGATGTCGTACTCGCAGGCGTCGTCCAGATACTTGGCCTCGAAGTCGTAGAACGCGTGGCCGCCGGAGACCACCCGCACCTCGGCCAGCATGGACGCCTCGGGCCCGCCGCCGTACTCGCCCTCCAGCACACCGCACTCGATCTCGCGGCCCACGATCGCCGTCTCGACGAGCACCTTCGGGTCGACCTCCCGGGCGGTCGCGACGGCGGCGTCCAGCTCCGCCCAGTCGGAGACCTTGGTGATGCCGAAGGACGACCCGGCGCGGGCCGGCTTGACGAACACCGGCAGGCCCAGCCGCTCCTTGTCCGCCTCGGAGAGCGAGACGCCGTCGCGCAGCACCGCGTACGGCCCGTTGGGGATGCCGTCGGCGACGGTGAGCTTCTTGGTGAACTCCTTGTCCATCGCCGCCGCGGAGGCGAACACGCCGGCGCCGACGTACGGGATGCCGGACATCTCCAGCAGGCCCTGGATCGTGCCGTCCTCCCCGTACGCGCCGTGCAGCGCGGGGAACACCACATCCACCTCGCCGAGCGCGCCCGCGCCGTCCGGCGCGTCCAGTACCACGAGGGACGCGCCGGTGGGGTCGCCGGGCAGCACCACGGCGGCACCGGAGTCGGCGGTGATCTCCGGCAGCCGGCTGCCGGAGATGGCCAGGTGGGACGGGTCGCCCGAGGTCAGGACCCACTGCCCGGCCCGGGTGATGCCGACCGGCACCACCTCGAACTCGCTCGGGTCGAGCGCCTCGAGGATGCTGCCCGCGCTGACCGCCGAGATCGCGTGCTCGGTGCTGCGGCCGCCGAACACGACGGCGACACGGGTCTTCCGTGGACTCGTCACGGGCCAGACCCTACTCTGGTTGCCGGCCGCGCCGGCCCGGGAGGCGACTGCCGGGTTGGGATCTGTCCGGCGGGTGCCGGCCTGGGAAACTCCCCTGGTTGTGGATTTTGCCGGCCGCGCCGTCCTGGGAAACGCTGCTGGGTTTGAGACCTGCCAGCCGCGCCGGCCCGGGCAACACTCCATGCCGGCTGATCACGGACGCGGTCCCCCGAACCTGACCGAGAACGAGGCGACATGACACCGCCACTGCACGTGATCGACGCGCCAGCACCCGGGCGGCTGGCCACGATGGCGCACCCGCGCGGGGGAGCGCTGCTCCCGGGCGAGATGGCCGCCCTGGCCGGCGCCGGGGTACGCCTGCTCGTCTCCGCGCTGACCAGCGCCGAGTACCGGCGGCTGGCCCTGGCCGCCGAGCCGCGCGAGGCGCACGCGGCCGGCCTGGAGTTCGTCTCGTTCCCCATCCCGGACCGCCGGACGCCGGCCCCCGGCATCGCCTGCGACATCCTCGTGGACCGGTTGGCCGGCTCACTCCGGCGGGGTGAGTTCGTCGTCATCCACTGCTGGGCCGGGATCGGACGCTCCTCCCTGCTGGCCGCCGCCACCCTGGTACGCCTGGGGCTGACGCCACCCGAAGCGTGGCGGCGGATCTCCGAGGCCCGGGGGCTCCTTGTGCCCGGCAACGACGGCCAGGTCGACTGGTTGGACGAGTTCGCCTGCGCCGCGCAGCGCGCCTGACTGGACGATGAACGGACGGCCCCGACGCGGGCGATCGCACCGCACTCCGCCAAGCCGAGCCGGGCCAGGCCGAACCGGGCCGGGCCGTCAGCGCGACGGGAATGGGCAAGGCGGGCCGGCCGTTCAGGCGCGGTCGAGCGCTCCGTTGATGTCCGCGACGAGGTCCGGGGTGTCCTCGATGCCGCACGAAAGGCGGAGGAAGCCCCCGGTCACCTCGTCGCCCCACTGCGCGCGCCGGTCGGCGCTGGTGTGCACGCCGCCGAATGATGTCGCCGCGAATATCAGCCGGGAGGCGGTCAGGAACCGCCCGACCCGCTCCGCGGAGCCGAGGTCGAACGAGACGATGCCGGGGAGGCGGCGCATCTGCCGGGCCGCCACCTCGTGCGCCGGGTCGCCGGTCAGCCCGGGCCAGCGCAGCCCGGCGACGTCGGGGCGGGCGGCGAGCGACCGCGCCAGGGCGGCGGCGTTGGCCGACTGGCGGGCCAGGCGCAGGTCCAGTGTGGCCAGTGAGCGGTGCGCCAGCCAGGCGTCGAAGGCCCCGGGCACGGCGCCGGTTTGGTTGCGCCACTGCCGGACCCGGGAGAGCAGTTCCCCGTCGCGGGTGGCGAGGTAGCCCAGGAGCAGGTCGGAGTGGCCGGTGAGGGCCTTGGTGCCGGAGGCGACCACCACGTCCGCGCCGAGGTCGAGGGGGCGCTGGCCGAGCGGGGTGGCGGTGGTGTTGTCGACGGCGACGAGCGCGCCCGCGGCGTGCGCGGCGGCCGACAGGGCGGCCAGGTCGGCCACGTCCAGGCCGGGGTTGGCCGGGGACTCCAGCAGGACCAGGGTCACCCCGGCGAGTGGCGGGTACGGGCCCGCCGTGGGGGCGGTGAGTACCCGCACCCCGATCCGCTCCAGGGTGCCGGCGGCGAACGCGCGGACCAGGTAGTACCCGTCCGAGGGCAGCAGGACGGTGTCGCCGGGGTTCAGCAGGGTCAGCAGGAGGGCGGTGATGGCCGCCTGGCCGGACGCGAACGCCAGGCACGAACCGGCCTCCAGCGAGCCGATGGCCTCCTCCAGCCGCCGCCGGCTCGCGTTGTCCGGCCGGCCGTACCCGTCCGGGGCGGCGGCCGGACCGGCGACCGGGTCCAGGTGGTACGGGGCGGCGAAGACCGGACCCGGCAGGAACGGCTGCCCCGGCACGGGGGCGGGCAGGCCGGCGTGCGCGCAGCGGGTGCCGTCACCCCACTCGTTCACCCCGGCCTCGCTTCCTCCGGCGGCCTCGCTCACCCCGGCACCACATACTCCGGCTTCGTCTCCCGGCTCATCAGGATCTTGATGGCCAGACGCGGGTCGATGCCCTCGTGGCAGACCCGCTCGACCTGCTCGGTGATCGGCATCTCCACCCCGTGCGAGCGGGCCAGGTCGCGGATCGCCAGGCAGCTCTTGACCCCCTCCGCGGTCTGCCGGGTGGCCCGCTGGGCCTGGTCCAGGGTCTCGCCGCGCCCCAGCCGCTCCCCGAAGGTGCGATTGCGGGACAGCGGCGAGGAGCAGGTGCCCACCAGGTCGCCGAGGCCCGCCAGACCGGCGAAGGTGAGCGGGTCGGCACCGAGCGCCACGCCCAGCCGGGCGGTCTCGGCCAGGCCGCGGGTGATCAGCATGGCCCGGGTGTTGTCGCCGAGCCCCATCGAGGTGGCGATCCCGTAGGCCAGCGCGATCACGTTCTTCACCGCGCCGCCCAGTTCGCAGCCGATCACGTCATGGTTCGTGTACGGGCGCAGGTACGGCGTGGTGATCGCCCGCTGGACGAGCGTGGCCCGGGCCCGGTCGGTGCAGGCGACCACGGTGGCCGCCGGCTGCTCCTGGGCGATCTCGGGGGCCAGGTTCGGGCCGGAGACGACCACCACGCGGTCCTCCTCGACCCGGGCGGTCTCCACGATCACCTCGCTCATCCGCTTGGTGGTGCCCAGCTCGATGCCCTTCATCAGCGAGATCAGCGTGGCACCGGGGGAGATCGTCGGCGCCCACTCGGCCAGGTTCCCGCGCAGCGTCTGCGACGGGACGGCGAGCACCACCAGGTCCGCATCCTTGATCGCCTCGGTGTGGTCCGTGGTCGCGGTGACGTTGCCGGCCAGCCGCGCCTGCGGCAGGTAGTCCACGTTCGTGCCGCTGTCGCGGATCGCCGCGACCACCGACTCCCGCCGGGCCCACATCGTCACGTCGGCGCCGGCGTCGCCGAGCACCTTCGCGAACGCGGTACCCCAGGACCCGGCGCCGAGCACCGCCGCCTTGACGCGGCTCATCGCTGGTCGCCCCCTTTCCGGGCGGTCGGCTGGTACAGCGGCGGCGGGGTCTCGCCGCGCAACTCACCGACCATGTCCCGGACCCGGAGCATGATCTCGTCGGTCATCTCCTGCAGGACGGCCGGCGTGGACGTGGCGCCCCGCCAGCGGGAGAGGTCGACCGGCGGCCCGGCCGCGACCATCACCGGGATCCGGGGGCGCAGTCCGAGCTTCTTCGTGCGCGGATCGAACATCCGCTGCGGTCCCCACATCGCGATCGGCACCACCGGAGCCCCGGTCGCCAGGGCCAGCCGGGCCGCGCCGGTCTTGCCGCGCATCGGCCACAGGTCCGGCTCCCGGGTGGTGGTGCCCTCCGGGTAGACGACCACCGCCTGCCCGTCCTTGATCGCCTGGACCAGCGAGTCCAGCGATCGGGCCGCCTCCGCGGTGCCCCGCTCGACCGGCACCTGGCCGACCTCGCTGAGGTACCAGCCCAGCACCGGCACCTTGAACACGCTCGCCTTGGCCAGGAACCGGGGCCAGCGTCCGGCGTCGAAGATGTAGTGCGCGGAGACGAGCGGGTCGGCGTGCGAGAGGTGGTTCGGCACCAGGATGACCCCGCCGCTGGCCGGGATGTGTTCCATGCCGGTCCAGGTGCGTCTGGTCCACACGTTCAGGACCGGCTTGACCACGGCGACCGCGAACCGCCGCCAGAACCCCAGCCTGCGCCGTGCCACCGGCCCGCCTCCTCGTACGCTCCCCGCCTGCGAGGAATCATGCCTGGTCGGGCGAGCGGGAGCCAGCGCGGGGCGCCCCGCTCGGGGGCTGGCATATTTGCGCTGTGCGTCAACGGGGCTGGGCGGCCGGCTGGGCGGTCGTGGTACCGGTCAAGCGGCTGAGCGCGGCCAAGAGCCGGCTGCGCGGCGCCCTGCCCGGCGTGCCGCACGACCGGCTGGCGCTGGCCCTGACGCAGGACACGGTGGCCGCGGCGGCCCGCTCGGCGGCGGTCGCCGAGGTGCTGGTGGTCACCGACGACCCGGCGGTGGCGGCCGCGGCCCGGGCGCTGGGCGCCCGCGTGGTCGCGGACCCGCCGCCGGGTGCCGGGGAGCGGCCGCACGAGGGGCTCAACGCGGCCGTGGCGCACGGGATCGCCACGGTCGCCGGTCCGGGCCGCTGGGTGGCCGCGCTGACCGCCGACCTGCCCGCCCTGCGCCCCGCCGAACTGACCGCCGCCCTGACCGCCGCGGCCCGCGCCGGGGCGGGAGGCGAGCCGGCCCGCCGGTTCGTGGCCGACGCCCCGGGCACCGGCACCACGCTGCTCACCACGCCGCCGGGGGTGCCACCGCAACCCCGCTTCGGCGCCGGCTCCGCGGTCGCCCACGCGCTGGCCGGCGCCGCGCCCCTGACCGGCGAGTGGCCCTCTCTGCGCCGGGACGTCGACACGGCCGCCGACCTGGCCGCCGCCGCCGCACTCGGGCTGGGCCCGCACACGGCGCCCCTCTACGCCGCCACGCCTGCGGCGGCCTCCGGTCCCCCGCCGGCTTCGGCATAGCCGGCGCCCTCGCCGAGACCGTGGCTTCCGCTCCCCCGCCGGGCGTTGGAGGGGGTAGCGTGCGCCTCATGCAGGGGACCGTGGCCACGTACGACCCGCAGACCCGCAGCGGAACGCTGCTCCTGGATGATGGGACGGAACTGCCGTTCCCGGCCGCGGCCTTCGACGCCTCGGGGTTGCGCCTGCTCCGCCTCGGGCAGCGCGTTCAGATCGACAAAGACAAATCTGGCGGGGTCGGGCGGGTTAGCTTGCCGACCATGCCCACCAATTCATGAGACGCGTTCACCCTTCGTTAACCCCGCCCGGGTGATGATGGAGCCGTGAACAGCCCGCCGCCGCACCCCAGCCAGCCCCACGGCAAGCCGGCCCGGCGCCGCGCCATCCTCATCCCGGTCGACACGCCGGTGGGCGGCGAGCCGGAACCGGAGGGGCCGGCGCAGAACGGGACGGGCGAACCGGCGGGCGCGCCCCGCACCGCGCCGAACCGGGTGGGCGGCGCCGAGTCCGCGGCCGCCACCGTCGAACCGCCGGCCACCGACCGGCCACCGGCCACCGACCGGCCGCTCCCGGAGGACCGGTTCCTCAACCGCGAGCTGTCCTGGCTCGACTTCAACGCCCGGGTACTGGCACTCGCCGAGGACCCGGAGACCCCGCTGCTGGAGCGGGCCAAGTTCCTGGCCATTTTCGCGAGCAACCTGGACGAGTTCTTCATGGTCCGCATCGCCGGGCTGAAGCGCCGCCAGCAGGCCGGCATCCCGATCCGGGGCGGCGACCAGCTACCGCTGCGCCGCCAACTCGAACTGATCGCCGGGCGCACCGCCGACCTGGTCGCCCGGCACGCCCGCTGCTTCGCCGAGGACGTCCGGCCGCGCCTGGCCGAACAGGACATCCACCTCGTCCGCTGGTTGGACCTGGACTTCGGCGAGCGCCAGCACCTGCGCACGTACTTCCGGGAGCACGTGTTCCCGGTGCTCACGCCGCTGGCGGTGGACCCGGCGCACCCGTTCCCGTACATCTCCAACCGCTCGCTCAACCTGGCCGTGGTGGTCCGCGACCCGGACGGCGGCCCCGAGCTGTTCGCCCGGATCAAGGTGCCGAACAACGTGCCCCGGTTCGTGGTGGTCGGCGGCGACCCGGGCCGCCCCCGGTTCCTGCCCGTCGAGGAGCTGATCGCGGCCCAGCTCGGCCAGCTGTTCTCCGGCATGCAGGTGGTCGAGTGCCACCTGTTCCGGGTCACCCGCAACGCCGACCTGGAGGTGGACGAGGACCGGGACGAGGACCTGCTCCAGGCCCTGGAGCGGGAGCTGGCCCGGCGCCGGCTCGGCCCGCCGGTCCGGCTGGAGGTGGCCGCGTCGATCTCGGACACGGTGCTGGAGACGCTGGTCCGCGAGCTGGACATGGACGCGCACGACGTGCTGCGGGTCCCCGGCCTGCTGGACCTGTCCGCGCTGTGGCAGGTGTACGACGAGTCGGAGCGCCCGGACCTAAAGGACCGGCCGTTCGTGCCGGCGACCCACCCGCGCCTGGTCGAGGGCGAGACGCCACGCAGCTTCTTCGCCCGGCTGCGGGACGGCGACATCCTGGTGCACCACCCGTACCACTCGTTCTCCACGAGCGTGCAGCGCTTCATCGAGCAGGCCGCCGCCGACCCCAACGTCCTGGCCATCAAGCAGACGCTGTACCGGACCAGCGGCGACTCCCCCATCGTGGACGCGCTGATCGACGCGGCCGAGGCGGGCAAGCAGGTGGTGGTGCTGGTCGAGTTGAAGGCCCGCTTCGACGAGCAGGCCAACATCGGTTGGGCCCGGATGCTGGAGCGGGCCGGTTGCCACGTCGTGTACGGGCTGGTCGGGCTGAAGACGCACTGCAAGACGGCGCTGGTGGTGCGGGAGGAGGGCGGGCAGATCCGCCGGTACTGCCACATCGGCACGGGCAACTACCACCCGAAGACCGCCCGGCTGTACGAGGACTACGGGATGCTCACCGCCGACCCGGAGGTGGGCGCCGACCTGACCGACCTGTTCAACGTACTCACCGGGTACAGCCGGCAGACCGCGTACCGGCGGCTGCTGGTGGCGCCGCACGGCATCCGCAGCGGGATCATCGAGCGGATCGAGCGGGAGGTGGAGCGGGTCCGGGCCGGCGGTGCCGGGCTGGTGCAGATGAAGGTGAACGCGATGGTCGACGAGGAGATCATCGACGCGCTGTACCGGGCGTCCCGGGCCGGCGTGCGGGTCGACCTGGTGGTGCGGGGCATGTGCTCGCTGCGCCCCGGCGTGCCGGACCTGTCGGAGAACGTCCGCGTCCGCTCGATCCTCGGCCGGTTCCTGGAGCATTCCCGGGTGTTCCGGTTCGGCGAGGGCGGGCCCGGCGACGCCGGCACCGAGTACCGGATCGGCTCGGCGGACCTGATGCACCGCAACCTGGACCGCCGGGTGGAGGCGCTGGTGCAGGTCACCGACGTGGACGCGCGCGGCGAACTGGACCGGATGTTCGCGATGTCGATGAGCGACGACTGCGAGGCGTTCGAGTTGGCGCCGGACGGCACGTGGAGCCGCCGCCGCGGCGACGCGGACGCGCCGCGGCCGCACCTGCAGGAGGCCATGCTGCGCCGGGTCGTCGGACCGGCCGGGTAGGCGCCGCGCCGCTAGGCTGGCGGGGTGCTGGGGACGTGGCGCCGGGCCGCGCGGCGACGGCGAGTGGAGTGACTGCCCTGAATACCACGACGATCCGGGCGGCCGGCGGCGTCGTCTACCGCGATGCTCCCGGGGCCGGCGGCGTCGAGGTCTGCCTCGTGCACCGGCCCCGGTACGACGACTGGTCGCTGCCGAAGGGCAAGGTGGAGCAGGGCGAGCATCCACTGGTCGCGGCGGTGCGCGAGGTGGGCGAGGAGGCCGGGCTGGTCGCCACCCCGCAGGTCCGCCTGCCGCGGGTCCACTACGCGGTGGGCG
This sequence comes from Rhizomonospora bruguierae, assembly GCF_018397995.1. GTDB lineage: Bacteria > Actinomycetota > Actinomycetes > Mycobacteriales > Micromonosporaceae > Rhizomonospora > Rhizomonospora bruguierae. Next base: position 27,787 of record NZ_BBQH01000054.1, on the reverse strand, counting down.
GCGCACCCAAGGTCGTGGACTACTGGTCCATGCGCGCGGTGGAGCCGGCTCCGTTCGAGCCGAACGAGGAAGCCGACGACCTGTGCTGGCTGCCCGCCGCGGCGGCGATCGAGCGGGTCAGCTACCCGCACGACCGGGAGGTGCTGCGCGCGTTCGCGAACCTGCCGCCGGTCACCGGCGTCGTGCTGCTGGTGCGCCACGCGCACGCGGGCAGGCGGGAAAGCTGGTTCGCCGACGACGGGGCCCGCCCGCTGGAGCCGGCCGGTGAGGTGGAGGCCGCGCGCCTGGTGTCGCCGCTGGCCGCCTGCCGGCCGCGCCGCCTGCTCTCCGCCACACCGCGCCGCTGCCGGCAGACCCTGGCGCCGCTCGCCGCCGCGCTGGACCTGCCGATCGAGGCGGACGGCCGGTTCGACGAGACCGTCAACGACGCCGAGGGGTCGACCGCCGTCGCCGCGCTGCCCACCGTCGCCGCGCTCCCCCCGACCGTGGTGTGCAGCCAGGGAAAGGTCATCCCACCGGCGCTGGCCCGGCTCGTCGAGGCGGCCGGCGGGCCGCAGCGACCGGCGGCGCGGTACCGCACGGCGAAGGGCAGCGGCTGGTTGCTGGCGTTCGGCGGCAACCGCCTCGTCGGCCTCGACCCGCTGGACGCCGACCCCCTGGACACCGACCCGCTGAGCGCCGATCCGCTCGCCGGATAAACGGTGAGGGCGCCCATCCCCTAGGGAACGAGCGCCCGTCAGTCGGCCCGGATACGCCTATCGGCTCCGGGTCGCCGCCTTCTTGGCCGGGGCCTTCTTCGCGGGGGCCTTCTTCGCCGCCGCGCTGGTCCGCGCCGTCGACTTGGCCGCCTTCGCCGGCGCCTTCTTCGCCGCCGCCGACTTGGTGGCCGCGGCCTTCGTCGGCGCCTTCGTGGCCTTCGGCGCGGCGGCGCCGCTGGCCTTCGCGGCCCGGGCCGTGGTGGTGGTCTTGGTGGCGGCGGTCTTCTTCGCCGCGGCGGTCTTCGGCACCTTGCCGGAGGCCACCATCTCCTTGAAGCCGGCGCCGGCGCGGAACGCGGGCACCGCGGTCTTCTTGACCTTCACCGACTCGCCGGTGCGCGGGTTGCGCGCTGTTCGGGCACCGCGCACCCGCTTCTCGAACACACCGAAGCCGGTAATCGCCACCCGGTCGCCCTTGGTGACCGCGGCCTGCACCTCGGCCAGCACCGCGTCCAGGGCGGCGGTGGCCGCCTTCTTGTCGCCCAGGCGCGCGGAGAGCGCCTCGATGAGCTCGGCCTTGTTCACGTCTTCCCTCCCGAGTGTTACCAGTGGACTCTCATGAGCCATTCTGCGCGCACCGTATGCCCTCTGGCCTGCGTACACAAACATCCGGGCGAAAAAAAGCCTTGTGTCGCAACGCTTTCGCCCCCACCGACGAGGTCAGTGGGGGCGAAAGAGCCGATTTCAGCGGGGTATTCGGCTACCCGACGGCCGGCAGGAACGGCTTGCGATCCCGCTCGTAGGCGTCGATCGCGGCGACGTGCCGCAGCGTCAACCCGATGTCGTCCAGCCCTTCCAGCAGCCGCCAGCGGCTGAAGTCGTCCAGCGGGAAGGTCCAGGTCGCGTCGTCCGCGCGCACCTCGCGGGCCTGCAGGTCAACCGTGATCGGCGCGCTCGGGTCGCTCTCCACCAGGTCCCACAGCGCCGCTACGGCCTTGAGTTCCAACTCCACGGGCAGCAGCCCCATCTTCAACGCGTTGCCGCGGAAGATGTCGCCGAACCGGGGCGAGATCACGGCCCGGAACCCGTAGTCCTGCAACGCCCAGACGGCGTGCTCCCGCGACGAGCCGGTGCCGAACTCCGGCCCGGCGACCAGGATCGTGGCGCCGTCGTACACCGGGTTGTTGAGCACGAAGCCCGGCTGCTCGCGCCAGGCGCTGAACAGCCCGTCGGCGAAGCCGGTGCGGGTCACCCGCTTGAGGTACACGGCCGGGATGATCTGATCGGTATCCACGTTGGACCGGCGCAGCGGCACCGCCGCACCGGTATGGACGGTGAACTTCTCCATTGCTGTCCTCGCTTCAGTTCAGGTCGGCGGGGGCGGCCAGCCGCCCGGTGACGGCGGTGGCGGCGGCGACCGGCGGCGACACCAGGTGGGTGCGCCCGCCCCGGCCCTGCCGGCCCTCGAAGTTCCGGTTCGACGTCGACGCGGCGCGCTGCCCGGGGGACAGCGTGTCGGGGTTCATCCCGAGGCACATGGAGCAGCCGGCGAACCGCCACTCCGCGCCCGCCTCGATGAAGACCTTGTCCAGCCCTTCGTTCTGGGCCGCCTCGCGCACCGCCGCCGAGCCCGGTACCACCAGCATCCGTACCCCGGCCGCGACGCGCCGGCCACGCAGCACCTCCGCCGCCGACCGGAGGTCCTCCAGGCGCCCGTTGGTACAGGAGCCGAGGAACACCACGTCCACCGGGACGTCGCGCAGCGCCGTGCCCGGGGTCAGGTCCATGTACTCCAGGGCACGCCGCGCCGCCGAGCGGTCCACCTCCTCGATGAACTCCTCCGGGTCCGGCACCCGCCCGTCCAGCGAGCTGCCCTGGCCCGGGTTGGTCCCCCAGGTGACGAATGGGCTGATCTCCTCGGCGTCCAGCACCACCTCGGTGTCGAAGACGGCGTCCTCGTCGGTGGCCAGGCCGCGCCAGTACTCCACGGCGGCGTCCCAGTCGGCGCCCTGCGGCGCGTTCGGCCGCCCCTTGAGGTACTCGACGGTGGTCTCGTCCGGCGCGATCATGCCGGCCTTGGCGCCCCACTCGATCGACATGTTGCAGATCGTCATCCGGCCCTCCATGGACAGCGCCCGGATGGCCTCCCCGCGGTACTCGACGACGTGCCCGCGTCCGCCGCCGGTACCGACCTTGGCGATCAGCGCGAGCACCAGGTCCTTGGCGGTGACCCCCGGGCGCAGCCGCCCGTTCACCGTCACCGCCATGGTCTTCGGCTTCGCCTGCGGCAGCGTCTGGGTGGCCAGCACGTGCTCCACCTCGCTGGTGCCGATGCCGAACGCGAGCGCGCCGAACGCGCCGTGGGTGGCGGTGTGCGAGTCGCCGCAGACGATCGTCATGCCCGGCTGGGTCAGCCCCAGCTGCGGCCCGATCACGTGCACGATGCCCTGCTGCGCGTCGCCCAGCGGGTGCAGCCGGACGCCGAACTCCGCGCAGTTGCGGCGCAGCGTCTCGATCTGCGTGCGGGAGGTGGGGTCCGCGATCGTGAGCAGGTCGCCCCGGCGCGCGTTGAACGACGGGTCCGCGTACCCGGTCGGGGTGTTGTGGTCTTCGGTGGCCAGCGTCAGATCGGTACGGCGCACCCGCCGCCCCGCCAGCCGCAGCCCGTCGAACGCCTGCGGGCTGGTCACCTCGTGCAGCAGATGAAGGTCGATATAGAGCAGGTCCGGCTCCCCGTCGGCGGATCGCACCACGTGGGCGTCCCAGACCTTTTCGGCCAGGGTCCTGCTCGGGCTCGGGGTCCTGCTAGACATCGTTGTCGGCGTGGCTCCCACCATCTGGACATCCTAAATTCTGGGAGGTATGTTTCGGGTTGTGGGACACAGTATGAGCGGTGTCGGCGTTCTCGACAAGGCGGTGGTCATCCTCGCCGCCTGCGTGGACGGCGCGTCACTGGCGGAACTCGTCGATCGCACCAAGTTGCCCCGGGCGACGGCGCACCGGCTCGCCCAGGCCCTGGAGATCCACCGCATGCTGGTCCGGGACACCCAGGGCCGATGGCGCCCCGGCCCCCGTCTCGGCGAACTCGCCAACGCCGCCCCCGATGTCCTGCTGACCGCCGCCGAGCCGCTGCTGGCCGCCCTCCGCGACGCCACCGGCGAGAGCGCCCAGCTGTACCTGCGCCGCGCCGACGAGCGCATCTGCGTCGCCGCCGCCGAGCGCGCCAGCGGCCTGCGCGACACCGTCCCGGTCGGCTCCGTGCTGCCCATGACGGCCGGCTCCGCCGCCCAGATCCTGCTCGCCTGGGAACCCCCCGAGGCCGTCATGCCGCTCCTGCCCCGCTGCAAGTTCACCGGCCGCACCCTCGCCGAGGTGCGCCGCCGCGGCTGGTCCCAGAGCATCGCCGAGCGCGAGGCCGGTGTGGCCAGCGTCTCAGCGCCGATCCGCGACCGCACCGGGCGGGTCATCGCCGCGATCAGCATCTCCGGGCCGATCGAGCGCCTGGGCCGCCGCCCCGGCGACCGCCACGCCATGGCCGTCGTCCGCGCCGGCCAACGCCTCTCCGGCCTGTAGCCGACCGGCGACCGCCCGGACGAGCGGGACACACAGCCACCCACCCGCGAGTGCCGCGCTCCGAGGCCGCCTGAACCCGAGCCCCGCCCGAACCAAGGCCATCTGAACCCGAGGCGGGGCTCGCGGCACGCGTGGCGCCCGCGCACCGGCGGATACACACTTGGCGGATACGCACAGCGGCCCGCGTCGCTCGACGCGGGCCGCTTTCTGGTAGCCCCGACCGGATTCGAACCGGCGCTACCGCCTTGAGAGGGCGGCGTCCTAGGCCGCTAGACGACGGGGCCCTGGGACTTTCCATCTGCCACCCTTGCGGGCAGCGGTGCTGAACTCTATCAGAGACCAGCTCCGACGCCGTAACCGGACATCGGTCGCTGGGGTACCAGGACTCGAACCTAGACTAACGGAGCCAGAATCCGTTGGGCTGCCAATTACCCCATACCCCATTGGCGCTCGCGCGCCGGTCATGAACATTACCCGACCGGCGGGGCGCACTCCAAATCACCCCGCCTCCCCGGGGCCGCCGGGAGGGGTCAGTCCAGGTCGACGACGGGGTTGTCCAGCTCACCGATGCCCTCGATCCGGACGATGACCGTGTCACCGGCGAGCAGCGGGCCCACACCGGCCGGGGTGCCGGTGAGCACCACATCGCCGGGGAGCAGCGTCATGACGTGGGAGATGTAGCTGATGAGGGTGGGCACGTCGAAAATCATGTCGCGGGTGCGGCCGAGCTGGCGCACGTCCGCGGTCTGCGGCGTCTCGCCCACCTCGCAGCGGACCTCGACGTCGCCGACGTCCAGGCCGGTGGCGATCCACGGGCCGAGCGGGCAGAACGAGTCGAAGCCCTTGGCCCGGGTGAACTGGCCGTCGGCGCGCTGGAGGTCCCGGGCGGTCACGTCGTTCGCGCAGGTGTACCCGAAGATGGCCCGCTGCGCGGCGGCCCGGTCGGCGCGGCGGGCGCCGGGCGGGCCGATGACGACGGCGAGTTCGGCCTCGTGCTCGACCCGCTTCGACTGGGTGGGCAGCCGGATGGCGTCCCGCGGCCCGATCACCGAGGTGGAGGGCTTGAGGAAGATCAGCGGCTCGGCCGGGACCTCGTTGCCCAGCTCGGCGGCGTGCTCGGCGTAGTTGCGGCCGACGCAGACGACCTTGCTGGGCAGGATCGGGGAGAGCAGGCGGACGTCGGCCAGCGCCCAGCGCTGGTTGGTGAACCGGATCTGGCCGAACGGGTGCCCGTCGATCTCGGCGACGGTCAGGGCGTCGGGGCCGGCTCCGGCCTCCCCCTCCACGACGCCGAAGGACATGCCGGCCGGGTGGGCAAAGCGAGCGATACGCACAGGTACAACATACTTGCGTCATGGCGCTCTCTCCCGAGGTGTGGCGTGCCCGGCGCGCGGCGCACGAGGCACGGGTGGACGCGTGGCTGGCGCCGCATCTCGCGCGGCGGCGGGCGGGGGCGAAGCACCCGGTCGAGGACTTCCTGTTCACGTACTACTCGCATCGGCCCGCCCAGTTGCGCCGGTGGCACCCGGGCGCCGGGGTGACCCTGGCGGGGGCGGAGCCGGCGGAGTTCGGCCGGGACTACCTGCGGACGCCGGAGGGGCTGGCCCTCGACGCGGCCCGGGTACTGGAGCGCCGCGGCGGGTCGGTCGCGTGGATCCGGAACCTGCTGGTGCGTACCGCCGGGCGCCCGGCCCAGCTGGGCTGCTTCGGGCTGCACGAGTGGGCCATGGTGTACCGGCAGACGTCGGACGAGGTGCGGCACAACGCGTGGCCGCTGCGCCTGAGCGCCGCCGAGACCGCCGAGGTGGTCGAGCGCGGTCGCATCCGGTGCAGCCACTTCGACGCGTACCGGTTCTTCACCGCCCCGGCGCGGCCGTTGAACCTGCTGGCGCCGACCCGCGAGACGCAGGCGGAGAACGAGCAACCGGGCTGCCTGCACGCGAATATGGATCTTTATAAATGGGCGTACAAGCTCTCGCCGCTGGTGCCGAGCGAACTGGTGGCGGACTGCTTCGCGCTGGCCCGGCGGATCCGGGTGCTGGACATGCGGGCCAGCCCGTACGACCTGGCCGACCTGGGATACGAACCGGTCCGGATCGAGACGCCGGCGGGGCGGGTGGAGTACGCGGCGGCGCAGCGCGGGTTCGCGACGGAGGCCGCGGCACTGCGGGAGCGGCTGAGCACGGTGCTGAAAACCGGTTAAGAAGCTTCGCGTCGCCGGCCGACGCTGTCTACTTAGTTCAGGTCGCGATTGCGCACCGGTTCTGTACCAGGGCAAACCAGGGCTTACCCGGCTCGCGTCCGCGGCCGGCGCGGCATCCTCCGAACGGCCACAGTGGCGGTTCCGGGAAGGGTTGACACTTAACCGGTTCGGTGCTGTTATCGACACCACTCCGGCGCTTGCCGAGCCCGCACCACCGGCGAAACAGGAGGACGGATGCGGCCTGGCCTCCCCCAACCCGGCACCGACCGGCCCGCGCCACCGGCTGCCGGTCCGCGGGCGACGGCGGCGAGGCGCGGCCCGCACGCCACGCCGGGCGGTGCGGCGGCACCCCGGCCGGGCATGCGCATTCGATCCTCGATGGACGGTCCCGGCGCGTGGCCGCGGTGCGCCCGGGTCACCGTCGCCGGGGAGGCGCGGGTGCTGGCGGACCACCGGCTGACGGACTTCCTGCCCACGCCCACACCGTGGGGACCGATGCGGAGGTGGACGCCATACGGCATCCGCGCGCCGCGCACCGGTTGCCCGACCCACCACCCACCACATTGGAGAGGTCATGAGAAGAGGCAGTAAGCGCCGGCTGCTCGCGGCCGTCGCCACCGCCGGCGTGCTGGCCGGAGCCGTCGCCGCGTGCGGTGACAGCGGCGGCAGCGGCACCTCGCCGGCCGGCGGCAGCGACAAAATCATCAACGTGTTCACTGGGGCGAGCGGGCAGCTCACCCCGAACTTCAACCCGTTCTCGCAGACCGCGACGCCGGGCACGCTCGGCATGATCTTCGAGGCGCTGTTCTTCTTCAACCAGGCCAGGGCGGACGACATCCAGCCGCAGCTGGGTACCGAGTACGCGTTCGACGACGGCGGCAAGACGCTCACCTTCACCCTGCGCAACGACGTGAAGTGGAGCGACGGGCAGGCGTTCACCGCCGACGACGTGGCGTTCACGTTCAACCTCATCAAGGACAACGAGAAGCTGAACACCGGCGGACTGCCGATCACCGAGGCGAGGGCCACCGACCCGTCGCACGTGACGCTGAAGTTCTCCCAGGGCATCTACACCCGGCTGTGGACGATCGCCGGGCAGACCTGGATCGTGCCGAAGCACCTGTGGTCCGGCGTGCCGGACCCGTCCGCGTTCACCAACGACAAGAACCCGGTCGGCACCGGCCCGTACAAGCTCAAGTCGTTCGCCCCGCAGAACTACGTGCTGGAGAAGAACACCGGCTACTGGGAGGTCGGCAAGCCCAAGGTGGCCGGCTTCCGGTACCAGACCTTCAGCGGCAACGAGAGCGGCACCGCCGCACTGGCGGCCGGGCAACTCGACTGGACCGGCATGTTCATCCCGGACATCGAGAAGCAGTACGTCAGCAAGGACCCGAAGAACAACAAGTACCTCAACGAGTCCAACCTGTACATCACGAACCTGGTGCCGAACCTGGCCAGGCAGCCGTGGGACGACGTGGCGGTGCGCCAGGCGATCAGCTACGCGCTGGACCGCGAGCAGATCATCAAGCTGGCCTTCTCCGGGTACGGCAAGATGCCCGGGACGGCCGCGCTGCCGGTCCCGCTGTACCAGGACTACATCAAGCCCGAGTACCGGGACATGAAGCTGGAGTACGACCCGCAGAAGGCGACCCAGACGCTGGAGCAGGCCGGGTACGCCAAGGGCTCGGACGGCATCTACGCCAAGAACGGCAAGAAGCTCGCCATCACCTGCCTGGTCGTGCAGGGGTACTCGGACTACATCAGCGCCCTGCAGATCATGACGCAGGCGCTGAAGGAGGTGGGCATCCAGTTCACCAAGAAGGAGGTCTCGTACGCGTCGTTCGCCAACGCCCAGCAGGTCGGCGACTTCGACATGATCATCACGAACGGGTACGGCGGGCCGAGCCCGTACATCTGGTACAACAACCTGTTCGCGACGAAGCAGACGGCGCCGCTGGGCAAGCCGGCCGCCTCGAACTACTCGCGGTACAGCAACCCGACCGTGGACGCGTCGCTGGCCACGATCGAGCAGACCGACCCGAAGAACACCGACGCGATCAAGGCCGAGATCGGGAAGATCCAGGACGTGATCGTGAAGGACTTCCCGTACATCCCGCTCCAGCAGTCGAGCGCGCTCGCGGAGTACCGGACGGTCAACGTGACCGGCTTCCCGACCGAGGACAACCACTACGCGCTGGCCCTGCCGTTCGGCAACCCGGACGGGGGCATCGTCGCCAAGAACCTCGTGCCGGTGGGCTGAGCCCGGTCGGCACGCGGCACCGGGCGGGCCCACCCGTCCGGTGCCGCCGCCACCGGGCCGGTCGCCCGGCGACCCGCGCCGAAAGAGGGCCCGCATGCGCTACCTGCGCCGCAAAATCCTGTTCTACCTGGTCGCCGTCTGGGCGGCGGTCACGCTCAACTTCCTCATCCCCCGGCTGATCAAGGGCGACCCGGTAGCCGTGATGCTCGCCAAGACGCAGGGTGCGGCGCCCGTCCCGCCCGAGGCCCGGCGCGCACTGGAACTCCAGTTCGGGGTGAGCGACGACCCGCTGTGGGTGCAGTACCTCGGGTACCTGAACAACCTGCTGCACGGCAACCTGGGGCTGTCGGTGTCGTTCTACCCGACGCCCGTGACCACCGTGATCCGCCAGGCGCTGCCGTGGACGATCATCCTGGTCGGGGTGGCCACGATCATCGCGGTCGGCATCGGGCTGGCCCTGGGCATGCTCGCCGGCTGGAAGCGCGGCACCTGGCTGGACAACCTGATCCCGGCCACCACGTTCCTGGCCGCGATGCCGTACTTCTGGCTGGCGCTGGTCCTGCTGTTCCTGCTCGGCCAGGTGCTGCACCTGGTCCCGCTCAACGGCGGCTACGACTACTCCACCGAGATCGGCTGGAACGGGCCGTTCCTGCGCAGCGCGATCTACCACGCGCTGCTGCCGGCCCTCACCATCGTGGTGTCGTCGATCGCCGCGTGGATGCTGGGGATGCGCAACATGATGGTCTCCACGATGGCCGAGGACTACGTGACCACCGCCGAGGCGAAGGGGCTGCGGCCGCGCCGGATCATGGTCAGCTACGCCGCCCGCAACGCGGTGCTGCCCAGCGTCGCCGGCTTCGCCATCACGCTCGGCTTCGTGGTCAGCGGGTCGATCGCCACCGAGATCGTCTTCTCGTATCCGGGGATCGGGACCAGCCTGGTCCAGGCGGTCTCGAACGCGGACTACGCGCTGATGCAGGGCATCTTCCTGGTCATCTCGCTCTCCGTGCTCGGCGCCAACTTCATCGTGGACCTGCTGTACGCGCTGATCGATCCGCGTACCCGGCAGGCGGCGTGAGAGGGGGCGGGACGATCGTGAACGGCACCACCCCGACCCGCTGGCGCTGGCTGCTGCGCAACCGCAAGCTCACGGTCGGCCTGGCGATCGTCGGGTTCTTCGTACTGGTGGCGATCGTCGGGCCGCTCCTCATCGACGACCCGGACCGGATCACCAACGACGCCCTGGTCGCCCCCTCCGCCACCCACTGGCTGGGCACCACCAACACCGGCCAGGACGTGTTCACCCAGCTGATCGCGTCCACCCGGGGGTCGATGACGATCGGCGCGGTGGTCGGGCTGCTGGCCACGGTGGTCTCCGTCGTGATCGGTGTCGCCGGCGGCTTCGTCGCCGGCCGGACCGACGAGGCGCTGTCGCTGTTCAGCAACGTGTTCCTGGTGCTGCCGACGCTGCCGCTGGTCATCCTGATCACCGACTACGTGGACGCGGGCGGCGTGCTGATCGTCGGGCTGGTCATCGCGCTCACCAGTTGGGCCGGGTCGGCCCGGGTACTCCGCGCGCAGACGCTCTCCCTGCGCCGGCGCGACTACGTGGACGCGGCCCGGGTCAGCGGCGAGCCCGCCTGGCGGATCATCGTGTTCGAGATCCTGCCGAACCTGCTGCCGATCATCGCGGCGCAGTTCGTGTTCGCCGTCATCGGCGGCATCCTCACCCAGGCGGCGCTGGCCTTCCTCGGCCTGGGCGGCGCCAACTCCTGGGGCACCATGCTGTACTTCGCGCTCAGCGGCCAGGCGCTCTCGCTCGGCGCGTGGTGGTGGTTCGTCCCGCCCGGCCTGTGCATCGCGGTCCTCGGCGCCGGGCTCTCGCTCATCAACTTCAGCATCGACGAACTGATCAATCCCCGGCTGCGGCTGGCCCGCCACGACCGGCGGGCCCGCAAGCGGGAACGGTGGGCGGCTGGCGAAGGTGGGGCGGCATGACGAACCCGTCGGACGTGGTCCTCTCGGTCCGGGACGTGACCGTGGAGTACGCGGGCACGCCGCCGGTGCGGGCGGTCCGGGGCGTCAGCTTCGACCTGGCCCGCGGCGAGGTGCTCGGCATCGCCGGGGAGAGCGGCTGCGGCAAGTCCACCCTCGCCTACGCGGTCACCCGCCTGCTGCGCCCGCCGGGCCGGCTGGTCGGCGGCAGCGTGACGTTCACCCCGCCGGACGGCGGCGACCCGATCGACGTCAACGCGCTGGCCGGCGAGGAACTGCGGCTGTTCCGCTGGCACCGGATCGCCATGGTCTTCCAGGGTGCGATGAACGCGCTCAACCCGGTGCTGTCGGTACGCCGGCAGCTCAGCGACGTGTTCACCGCGCACGAGCCGGGCATGGGCCGCCGCCAGCGCGAGGAGCGCTGTAGGCAACTGCTGGACCTGGTCGGGATCGCCCCCAACCGGCTCTCGTCGTACCCGCACGAGCTGTCCGGCGGCATGCGGCAGCGCGTGATGATCGCCATGGCGATGGCGCTGCGCCCGGACGTGGTCGTGATGGACGAGCCGACCACCGCGCTGGACGTGGTGGTGCAGCGGGACATCCTGGAGGAGATCGACCGGCTGCGGGAGATGTTCGGCTTCGCGGTCGTCTTCATCACCCACGACCTGTCGCTGCTGCTGGAGATCAGCGACCAGCTCGCCATCATGTACGGCGGGCGGATCGTGGAGACCGGGCGCGCCCGGGACATCCACGCGGCGCCGCACCACCCGTACACGGTCGGGTTGCTCAACTCGTTCCCCAGCCTGCGCGGCGAGCGCCAGCGCCTGCACGGCATCCCGGGCAACCCGCCCGACCTGGCCCACCCGCCGGCGCACTGCGCGTTCACCGCCCGCTGCCCGTACGCGTTCGCGCAGTGCCACGAGATCGACCCGCCGCTGGCGCCGGTCCGCTCCGGCGACGGTCCTGGGACGCTCACGGCCTGCCTCCAGTACGACCGCACCCTGCGCCCGGCCGGCCCCGACGAGGCGCTGGTCCAGGGGCGCTTCGACCTCGACCGGCTGGGGACATCGGCATGACCACGCTGACGATCGAGCGGCTGAGCCGCCACTTCACGATCCGGGACGGCCGGCACCGGACCGTGCTGAGGGCGGTCGACGACGTCTCCTTCGAGCTGCGCTCGGGCGAAACGGTCGCCCTGGTCGGCGAGAGCGGCAGCGGCAAGTCCACCATCGCCCGCATGCTCGCCCGCCTCACCCGGCCCACCAGCGGGCGGATGCTGCTGGACGGGGTGCCGCTGAAGAACGGCTACCGGGCGGTCCGCCGGTACCGGGGCGACGTGCAGATGGTCTTCCAGGACCCGTTCGGCTCGCTCAACCCCGCGCACAGCGTCGGCTACCACCTGCGCCGCCCGCTGCGCCTGCACGGCCTGGCCAAGGACTCCGCCAGCGAACAGCGAGGCGTCCACGACCTGCTGGACCGGGTGAACCTGCGCCCGGTCGAGGTGGTGGCGCGCCGGTACCCGCACGAACTGTCCGGCGGGCAGCGGCAGCGGGTGGCGATCGCCCGCGCGCTGGCGCCCCGGCCGCGCATCCTGCTCGCCGACGAGCCGGTCTCCATGCTCGACGTGTCGATCCGCCTGGAGATCCTCAACCTGATCGACCGGCTCAAGCAGGAGGAGGACCTGGCCGTCCTCTACGTCACCCACGACCTGGCCACGGCGCGGTACTTCGCCTCGTCCATCATGGTCATGTACCGGGGTCAGATCGTGGAGCGGGGCCCCAGCGACGACGTGATCCTCGGCCCGTCCCACCCGTACACCCACCTGCTGGCCAGCGCGGCGCCGGACCCGGACACGCCGCGGCCGGAGCGGGCCGACCTGCGGGCGCTGCGCGGCGGCCAGCAGACCCAGAGCGACCGGTCGGGCTGCCTGTTCCGGCCCCGCTGCCCGCACGCCTTCGACCGGTGCCCACTACCGGTGCCGATGTTCGAGGTCGCACCGGGGCATGCGGCCCGCTGCTTCCGCCACGACCCGGCGGTCGCCGCCGGCCCCCGCTGAGCCCCGCCGGCCCCCGCTGAGCCCCGCCGGCCCCCGCTGAGCCCCGCCGGCCCCCGCTGAGCCCCGCCGGCCCCCGCTGAGCCTCACCGGGCCCCGCCGGGCCCGCTGAGCCCGGACCGGCCCCACCGGCGGGCCGCCGGCCGGTAGCGTGCGGGCGTGGACGTGGACGTGGAGGCGCCGGCCGCGCCCGGTGCGCAGCCGCGGGTTCGGCGCCGGTTCCCGTGGCGTTCGGTGCTCTGCTGGCTGGCCGTCGCGCCGGGCGCGCTCTGGGCGGTGGTGCGGATCGCCGGGCTCGACTGGCGGCCCTTCGTCCAGCTGATCGCGTTCACGCCGTACGCGGCCGCCGGGTCGGTGCTACCGCTGGCGCTGGCGGTGCTGCTGCGGCGCTGGCGGCAGGCCGCGGTGGCCGGGCTGGCGCTGGCACTGCTGGCCTTCGCGGTGCTGCCCCGCGCGATCGCCGACAACGTTCCGGCGGTGCGCGGTCCGGTGGTGCGGGTGATGACCGCCAACGCCCTGTTCGGGCGAGCCGACCCGGCGGCTCTCGTGGCCGAGGTGCGCGAGCGGCGAGTGGACCTGCTGGCCATGCAGGAGTTCACGCCGGACCTGGCGGCGGGGCTCGACGCCGCCGAAATCGGTGCGCTGCTGCCCTACCGGGAACTGCACCCGGAACCCGGCGCCGCCGGCTCGGCGATCTACTCGCGTTTCCCGCTGCGGGACGGCGCGGTGCGCCGGCAGCCCGGCAGCGGGTTCCTCCAGGCGTCCGCCACCGTGCTCGTGCCGGGGGCGCCGGAGCTCGGATTCGAGTCGGTGCACCCGTGCCCGCCCGCGGGTTGGGGGACGCTGAACGCGTGGCGGCGGGAGCTGTCCGCCCAGTACCCGGCCACCCCGAAGGGCGGGCTACGGGTGCTGGCCGGCGACTTCAACGCCACCCTGGACCACGCGCCGCTGCGCCGGCTCATCGCCACCGGGTACCGGGACGCCGCCGACGCGGCCGGCGCCGGACTGATCGGCACCTGGGGGCCGTACGACGACGACCCGATCCCGCCGGTGACCATCGACCACGTCCTGGCGGACAAGCGGATCGGGGTGGAAAGCGTCGAGGTGCACGGCACCCCGGGCAGCGATCACCGCAAGGTGCTGGCGGAACTCACGCTCCCCCGCGGCGACAACCCGTAGACCAGCGCGTCGACCAGGGCCTGCCAGCTCGCCTCCACGACGTTCTCGTGCACGCCGACCGTCGTCCAGTCGTTGCGCCCGCTCGCCGTCTCGACGAGGACCCGCGTGATCGCGCCGGTGCCGTGCGTCCCCTCCAGGATCCGGACCTTGTAGTCGGCCAGCTCGAACCCGGCCAGCTCCGGGTACTGGCGGGACAGGGCGACCCGCAGCGCCTCGTCCAGCGCGTTGATCGGGCCGTTGCCCTCGGCGGTGGCGATCACCCGCTCGCCGCGGACCCGCACCTTCACCGTGGCCTCGGAGACCACCGCACCGTCCTCCCGGTGCTCCACGATCACCCGGTACGACTCCAGGGCGAACGGGCGCGGGCCGTCGCTGCCCGTCTCGGTGGCCAGTTCGGCCCGGACCAGCAGCTCGAACGAGGCGTCCGCGGCCTCGAACGACCAGCCGGCCGCCTCCATCTCCTTCACCCGCCGGGTGACCCGGCGGAGCGTCTCCGGATGGCCGGCCAGGTCCAGGCCCAGCTCGCGTGCCTTGAGCTCGATGCTGGCCCGGCCGGCCATCTCGGTCACCAGGATCTTCATGTCGTTGCCGACGGTGGCCGGTTCCACGTGGTTGTAGAGCAGCGGGTCCACCTTGATCGCGCTCGCGTGCAGTCCCGCCTTGTGGGCGAAGGCCGCGGCACCGACGTAGGCCTGGTGGGTGTCGGGTGCGATGTTCGCGATCTCGGCGATGGCGTGCGAGACGCGCACCATCTGGTCCAGGCAGTCGTCCGGTAGGACGGGCAGCCCGAGCTTGAGTTGCAGGTTGCCGACGACGGCGAACAGGTCGGCGTTGCCGGGCCGCTCGCCGTAGCCGTTGACGGTGCACTGGAAGTGCCGCACGCCGGCCTCGACCGCCGCCACGGTGTTCGCCACGGCGCAGGAGGTGTCGTTCTGGCAGTGGATGCCCAGCACGTCGGGCGCCACACCGAGACGCTCGACCAGGTCGGCGATCCCGGCGGTGATCTGGGACGGGAGCATGCCACCGTTGGTGTCGCACATGACGACCCGCTCCGCGCCCGCCGCCAGCGCCGCGGCGACCACCGAGGCGGTGTACCCGGGGTCGAAGCGGTAGCCGTCGAAGAAGTGCTCGCAGTCGAGGAAGACGCGGCGCCCCTCTGCGACGAAGTGCGCGACGCTGTCCCGGACCATCGCCAGGTTCTCCGCCGGCGTGGTGCGCAGGGCGCGCTCGACGTGCCGCAGGTCGGACTTGGCGACCAGGCACACGGCCGGCGTCTGCGCCTCCAGCAGGGCGCGGACCT
Source organism: Rhizomonospora bruguierae (assembly GCF_018397995.1). Lineage (GTDB taxonomy): Bacteria > Actinomycetota > Actinomycetes > Mycobacteriales > Micromonosporaceae > Rhizomonospora > Rhizomonospora bruguierae. The sequence goes on along the minus strand of NZ_BBQH01000054.1, from coordinate 12,526 downwards.
GCGGGTCGTCGGCGACCGCCACGCCCGCCTTGCGGGTGGCGCCGAACGCCACCAGGACCGCGTGCTTCAGGCTGAGTTCGGTGCGTGCCCGGCGGAAGAACTCGGTGTCCTTGGGCATGGCTCCGGGCCAGCCGCCCTCGATGAAGCCGACCCCGAACTCGTCGAGCAACCGGGCCACGGCCAGCTTGTCGACGACGGAGTAGCTGATCCCCTCGCGCTGTGCCCCGTCGCGCAGCGTGGTGTCGTAAACCTGGTAGTTCATCGATGGGTCCCTTCCATCACAACAAAAAGACCCCCCGCGGTCGCGGGAGGTCTGCGCGTCGGCGTGAGGGGAAGCCGGCGCGCTAGGTGCGAATAATCAGTGCGAGGTGGGCGTGTGTCACGCTCGGTAGCTTGCCACCGCTCCCGGCCGGCGCAAAACGGCGTCCCGTCATCCGGGAGCCGGCGGAGATAGCCGTCCGCCGCGCGGAGGTAGCCGTCCGCCGCGCGGGGTACGCCAAGGCCAACCACGGTCGATGCGCCGGCGGGCGGGCGGGTGACCGCGGCGGGTGGCTCGCGCCACAGCGCCGGGTGGCCGCGGACGGTTAGCGTGAGCCGCGTGACGAGCGAGATGGTCCGATCGCTGACGTTCAGCAACCTCTTCAACTTCCGCGACGTGGGCGGCTACCCCACCGCGGACGGGCGCGCCGTCCGCTGGCGCCGGCTGTTCCGGGCGGACTCGCTGCACCGGCTCACCGGGACCGGCCGGCAGGACTTCGCCGCGCTCGGCGTCCGCACCGTCGTCGACCTGCGCCGGCCGAAGGAGATCAGCCGGCACGGGCGGGTCTTCGAGGACCCCGGCCTCGGCTACCGGCACATCCACCCCGAGCACCAGGACTGGGACGAGATCCCCTACGACGCCCGCCTCGGCATGGCCCGATACCTGGCGGACCGCTACCGGGACCTGACCGAGCAGGGCGCGGCCGGGCTGGTCAACGCCATCTCGGTGATCGCGGACCCGGCCACCGCCCCGGTCGTCGTGCACTGCGCCGCCGGCAAGGACCGCACCGGCGTGGTCTGCGCGCTGGCCCTCTCGGTGCTGGGCGTCTCCGACGAGGACATCGCCGAGGACTACGCGCTCAGCACGCTCGCCTCGGAGCGCTTCGCCGACTGGCTGCGGGCGAACCTGCCGCACAAGCTCGACGTGCCCCCGCCGTGGTTGGCCGCCCCGGCCGAGGCGATGCTGCTGTTCCTCGCCGAACTGCGCGAGCGGCACGGCTCGGCCGAGGGGTACCTGACCCGGGCCGGGCTACCGCCCGCCCGGATCGACGCGCTGCGGGAGAACCTGCTGACCGGGTAGCGCGAGGCTACAGGACCCGGTGCACCCAGCCGAACGGGTCCTCGGCCCGGCCGCGCTGGATGTCCACGAGTTCCTGGCGCAGCGCCATGGTGATCTCACCCGGGCCGCCGTCGCCCATCGTGAAGTCCCCGGCCGCCGAGCGCACCGTGCCGATCGGGGTGATGACGGCGGCGGTGCCGCAGGCGAACGCCTCCCGGATCCGGCCGCTGGCCGCCTCCGACCGCCACTGCGACATCGCGATCGGGCGCTCGACCACCCGCCGGCCGGCCCGCTCCGCCAGAGTGATCACCGAATCCCGGGTGATGCCGGGCAGGATCGAGCCGTTCAGCGGCGGGGTGACCAGCGTGCCGTCGTCGTAGACCACGAAGACGTTCATGCCGCCCAGTTCGTCCACGTACTCGCGGTGCACCGCGTCCAGGTAGACGACCTGGTCGCAGCCGTTCGCGGCGGCCTCGGTGAGCGCGACGAGCGAGGCGGCGTAGTTGCCGCCGCACTTGGCCGCGCCGGTGCCGCCGGGCGCCGCCCGGGTGTACTCCTGCGACACCCACAGCGTCACCGGCTTCACGAAGCCGGCGAAGTACGCGCCGACCGGCGAGGCGATGACCGCGTACAGGTACTCCAGCGCCGGGCGTACGCCGAGGAACACCTCGCTGGCGTACATGAACGGGCGCAGGTAGAGGCTGCCGTCCGGGATGCTCGGGAACCACTCCCGGTCGATCTCGATGAGCTTGTGCAGCGAGTCGAGGAACACCTGCTCGGGCAGGGCCGGCATGGCCATCCGCGCCGCCGAGACGGTGAACCGCCGGGCGTTGGCGTCCGGGCGGAACATGGTCACGCCGTCGTCGTTCCGGTACGCCTTGAGCCCTTCGAAGATCTCCTGGGCGTAGTGCAGCACCGCGGTCGCCGGATCGATGGAGATCGGCGCGCGCGGCTCCACCCGGGCGTCGTACCAGCCCTTCCCGTCCGCGTACCGGATCGTCACCATGTGGTCCGTGAAGATCCGGCCGAACCCGGGGTCGACCAGCAGCGCCTCGCGCTCGTCGGCGGCTACCGCCCGCGGGTTCGGACGGATCTCGAAGTCGAGGCGGCCACCACCGCTCATCACGCGTACCTCCACGCTGGGATTCGGTGCGGGAAACGTGCCAGGAAAACGTACCCCGAACGGTCGTTCAGCGGGAGCCCGCAGGGTACCTCGCCGGGTGGACGGCGCGTCGGGGTCGGGGTTTCAGGCCGCCGCGGCGGCCGCGATGCGGTCGCCTACCTCGGCGGTGCGCAGCGGGGCGCCCGGGGTGCGGGCGGCGAGTTCGGCCGCGACCGCCCCGGTCACCCGGGCCGCCGCCTCGGGGTGACCGAGGTGGTCGAGCAGCAGGGCCGCGGAGAGCACCGCGGCGACCGGGTCGGCGAGGCCCTGGCCGGCGATGTCCGGCGCGGAGCCGTGCACCGGCTCGAACATGGACGGCCGGCTGCGCTCGGGGTTGATGCAGCCGCTGGCGGCCAGGCCGATGCCGCCGGTCACCGCCGCGGCGATGTCGGTCAGGATGTCGCCGAAGAGGTTGTCCGTCACGATCACGTCGTACCGCTGCGGCTGGGTCACCAGGTACATGGCGGCCGCGTCGACGTGCTGGTACTCGGTCTCCACGCCCGGGAACTCGGCGGCGACCTCGGCGAACGTGCGGGCCCAGAGCCCGCCGGCGTGGGTCAGCACGTTGGTCTTGTGCACCATCGTGACCTTGCGGCGCTCGCGGCGGCCGGCGCGGGCGAACGCGTCGCGGATCACCCGCTCGACGCCGTGCCGGGTATTCAGGCTCTCCTCGGTGGCGACCTCCGCCGGGGTACCGGCGTGCAGGTTGCCGCCGGCCCCGGTGTACAGCCCCTCGGTGCCCTCACGGACCACCACGAAGTCGATCTCGCCGGGCTTGACCTGGGCGAGCGGGCCGGACGTGCCCGGCCACAGGCGGGACGGGCGCAGGTTCACGTACTGGTCGAACGCGAACCGCAGCTTGAGCAGCAGCCCCCGCTCGAGCACGCCCGGCGGGACGGTGGGGTCGCCCACCGCGCCGAGCAGGATCGCGTCGTGCCCGGCCAGTTCGGCCAGGACGGAGTCGGGGAGCACCTCGCCGGTCCGGTGGTAGCGGGCGGCGCCGAGGTCGTACTCGGTCGCCTCGACGCCCGGGAGCACCGCGTCGATGACCTTGCGGGCCTGGGCGACCACCTCGGGGCCGATCCCGTCGCCGGCCACCACCGCGATGTGCGTCACGTCTCGTCCTCTCCTACCACCGGATGTCCTAGGGAACGTTAAGCCATCGTCCTATCACCCGGTACGGCGGTCCCAGGATTCGGGCATTCGGGGGGCATCCGCCCCCGCGGCTGGGTACTCACAGGACGTTCACAGCCGGCATCCATGCCGCGTTCAACCCCCTTTCTTACCGTCATCTGCGAGCCGCAGGGAAGGGGACCGATGATGATCACCGAGCGGACGACCGAGCCGGCCAGCGACCTACCCGCGACGCTGCTGACCGACCCGCGGGCCGAGGCCGACCGCCTGGTGGTCCGGCACCGGGTGGAGACCACCGCGGCTAGCTTCACGCTGTGCCTGGTCGCCCCGCAGTACATGAGCCGGCGGTCGGCCGGCGAGGCGCTCGCCGACGCGGTCGCGGAACTGCGCGCGGTCGACGCCACGTTCAGCCCCACCCGGCGCGACAGCCTGGTCTCCCGGCTGCGCCGCGGCGAGATCGCGGTGGACACCTACGCCCCGCTCGCCGACATCGTGGCCCGGTGCGCCGCCATGCGCGCCGCCACCGACGGCTGGTTCGACGCCTGGGCGGTACCCGGCGGCTTCGACCCGAGCGGTCTGGTCAAGGGCTGGGCGGTGGACCGCGCCGCGGCCCGCCTCAGCGCCGCCGGCATCGCCGACTACGCCATCTCCGGCGGCTCCGACCTGCTCGTACGCGGCAACGCGCCGGGCGGGCGCCCGTGGCGGGTCGGCATCCGCCACCCGGAGGACCGCAAGCGCATGGTCACCACGCTGGAACTGACCGACGGCGCCATCGCCACCACCGGCGGCCCGGACCGCCGCGACCACGTCGTGAACCCGCACACCGGCGCCACCGCCGGGGACCTGGTCGCCGCCACGGTCACCGGACCCGAACTGGCCGTCGCCGACGCGTACGCCACCGCGCTCTACGCGGCCGGCGCCGCCGGGCTGGCGTGGTTCCCCACGCCGGACGGATACCGGGCGCTGGTCGTGGACCGGTCGCTGCGCGGCCGCGCCAACGGCTGAGCCCGAACTGAGTCCCGGCTCAGCCGCGAGTGTGGCGCGTGCCGGGTGCCGGAAACGTCTGCGGCCCCCGCTGTCCTGGCACGGGACTGCGGGGGCCGACCGGACGGTCCAGTACGCGTGGCTCGCGTACGCGGAGGGTGGCGGTCACGCACCGGTCGGCAGACGTCACCCGAAGACGCCTCCCGGCACCACTGCGTAACCGCGTGACCACGCTACCCAGCGCGGTCCGGTCTGTCTACAGCGGTCCGTCTACAGTTCGTCCCGCAGGTCCACCGTGCTCCACGCGGTGGCCCCGATCGACTGGGCGGCACTGGCCAGCAGATCCGGGCCCACCGAGTCGTCGACGGTCAGCGTCATCAGCGCCTCGCCGCCGGCCGCCCGCCGGGCCACCTGCATCGCCGCGATGTTCACGTCCGAGTGGCCCAGGGCCGAGCCGATCGCGCCGACCACGCCGGTCCGGTCCGCGTACCGGAAGAACAGCAGGATCCCCTCGGCGTACTGCTCCAGCGAGTAACCGTCCACCTCGGTCAGCTTATGCGCGGCGTACGGGCCGGTGCCCGCGACGATGCCGGAGACGCCGACGGTGCGCCCGTCCGGCAACGCGCCCCGCACGGTCACCAGGTTCTGGTACTCGGTCGCCTCGCTGCTCGTGGTCAGCTCCACCGCGACGCCCCGGTCCGCGGCCAGCAGCGGCGCGTTCACGTACGTCACCTGCTCCTCGACCACGCCGGAGAAGACCCCCTTCGTGGCCGCCAGCTTCAGCACCGACACGTCGTTGGCGACGATCTCCCCGCGCACCTCGATGGTCAGGCTCGCCGCCACCCCGCCCGCGACCGCGGTGAACACCCGGCCCAGCTTCTCCGCCAGCGGCAGCAGCGGGCGCACGTCCTCGGCCACCACCCCGCCGGCCTGCACGTTGACCGCGTCCGGCACGAACTCGCCCTCCAGCGCCAGCTTCACGCTGCGCGCCACCGCCAGCCCCGCCTTGTCCTGCGCCTCCACCGTGGACGCGCCCAGGTGCGGCGTGGCCACCACGCTGTCGAACGCGAACAGCGGCGAGGAGGTGCACGGCTCCTTCGCGTACACGTCGATGCCGGCGGCGGCCACCCGCCCGTCGGCCAGGGCGTCCGCCAGCGCCTGCTCGTCCACCAGCCCGCCCCGCGCCGCGTTGACGATCCGGATGCCCGGCTTGGCGATCGCCAGCTCCCGGGCGCCGATCAGGCCCACCGTCTCCGGCGTCTTCGGCAGGTGGATCGAGACGAAGTCGCTCTCCCGCAGCAGCTCCTCCAGCCCTACCAGCCGGACCCCGAGCTGCGCCGCCCGCGCCGGCTGCACGTACGGGTCGTACGCGATCAGCCGGGTGCCGAAGGCCGCCATCCGCTGTGCGAACAGCACCCCGATCCGCCCCAGCCCGACCACGCCGACCGTCTTGCCCTGCACCTCCACGCCGGTGTACTTCGCCCGCTTCCACTCGCCCGCCTTCAGCGCCGCGGACGCGCTCGCCGTGTTCCGGGCCACCGCCAGCAGCAGCGCCACCGCCTGCTCGGCCGCCGACACGATGTTTGAGGTGGGCGCGTTGACCACCATCACGCCGCGCGCGGTCGCCGCCGCCGCGTCCACGTTGTCCAGCCCCACGCCGGCCCGCGCGACCACCTTCAACCTCGGCGCCGCCTTGATCGCCTCCGCGTCCACCTGGGTGGCGCTGCGCACGATGATCGCGTCGGCGTCCGGGAGCGCGGCCAGCAGCGCCACCCGGTCGGTGCCGTCCACGTGGCGGACGTCGAAATCGGTGGCGAGCACATCGATCGCGGCCGGGGCGAGTTCCTCGGCGAGCAGGACGACAGGGCGTGGCGTAGAGACGGTCATGAGATCCTCGCGCATCTCGAGTGCGAATCGGGGGGGGCGGGCGACGCGACGCTGCGCCAGCATGGGCCGGTGGTGACGCGGTGGTGGCGCGCCCACAACCGGGGCGCCCGCCGGCCGGACCCGCGCGAGGGCACCCAAAACTGTCCACATCCTAGTGATGCCCGTCCGCCCCACCAGTGACCGTCGTCACTCGTTATCCGACCTACCAGCACCCCGGGCGGGCCGCACGTGGCCACACCACCTGCCGCCGTACACCCGGCCGCCCGACCCGTCATGTGCGTCGTCACCGGCCTCGCTCTCTGCTGCGCTAGAAGCGCCGCCCGTTACGCGGCGCGCGGCCGATGCGGCACCACGACCGGGCAGGGTCGTCGCGCACCGCTGGGTGCGCGTCCCGCGGTTGGGCGCGCTCCACGACGGCGCGGGCGGGTAGGCCCGGGGACGGCTTGGGTGGCGGTTACGGCGGGAGGATGTGGCGGGCGGCCTGGGCCCAGCCGGCGGGGCCGATGCCGTCGAGGCGGAGCAGGTCGGGCAGGTCGAGGTCGGCCCAGGTGCCGTCGTGGGCGCGAACAAGCATCGGGTGCCGGACAGCGGCCAGGAGCGCGAAGTCGTTGGCGGCGTCGCCGACGGCCCAGCTCACCGCGTCCGGGCCGAGGACGGCGAGGAGGAGGCGGGCCGCGTCCCCCTTGTCGTGCCGGCCGAGGGCGGTGCGGAAGCGGGCGCCGCGCGCCATGGTGAGGCCGCGCTCGGCCAGCGCGGCGGCGAGCGCGCACTCGTCGCCGGAGAGCAGCCTGAACGTCTCGGACCAGCGGCGCTGGCGCGCGCGGACGGCGGCGGGGCGGTCCAGGCCGGTCCAGGACATGACGTCCTCGACGGTGGCGTCGCCGAACCCGGCGACCTCGGCTCCCGCGGCCCCGGCCGCGTCCCGCAGGCGGGCGCGGACCTCGTCGTAGGGCAGGCCCAGCACCCGGTCCACGCCGGCGCCGACGACCGCCGCCCCGTTCTCGGCGATGTACGGGCCGGGCAGCCCGAACTCGTCGGCCAGCCAGGCCAGTTCGGCCGGGGTCTTGGCCGTGGCGGGGACCACGAGCACGCCGGCGGCCTGGAGCCGGCGCAGTTCGGGCAGGGCCGGGCCGGGGCGGTACGTGTGGTGGTCGAGCAGGGTGCCGTCGAGGTCCGTGAACAGGACGATCACGGGTAGGCGGCCGGCAGCGGGCTGGGCGGGGCGACCAGCGGGCGCGCCAGCTCGCGGAAGGTGGTGGCCTCGGCGGAGAGCGCGTCGTACATGAGGTCCAGGGCCATGCTGCCCACCGGCGGGTAGATGCGCTCCCGGGGCGGCTCCTGCCCGGGCTCCAGGACGCCCTGGGCGACCATGAACTCGAGGATGGCGGAGCGGACCGCCGGCAGGCAGACCGGCGAGTGGTACAGCACGTTGAGGGCCTGCATCCGCATGTCCCGGACGTGGTCCTCGCCCTTGTTGTCGTGGAAGTGCGGGTTGCACGTCTCGATCTGGAGCACCGGCACCGAGGCCGCCATCGCCTCGGGGTGCGGCGGGTCGAGCAGCCCGCCGTACTGCTCGAACAGGTCCAGGTACTCGAACGGCTCGACCGCGAAGCCGCCGGCCAGCCGCATCCGCTTGCCCAGTTCCAGGCTGACGGCGTGCTCGCCGGCGTTGCCGGTGGTGATCATCTCGGTGCCGAAGCCGCTGTACTCGCCGATCAGCCGGTTCAGGAACTGGTTGGTGACCTCCGAGGTGCGGCCGCGGCGGCTGAAGAACAGCCGGCCGTCCAGGAGCTTGGGCTTGGAGTGCCAGGAGATCCGGACCATCGCGTACGGGCTGCCGGCCAGGTGCAGCCCGGCGGCGTACGCCTTGACGTACTCGTTGACGGCGCCCGGGACGTAGTTGTCCGCGTCCACGTAGCCGACGTACCGGCGGCCGGTCATGGCCGCGATCGCCATGCCGATCAGCATGGCCTCGCCCTTGCCGCTGCGGACCAGCCCGTCCGGGTCGATCAGCTCCGGCATGCCGGCCGCCTTCACCGCCGCGGCCAGCCCCGGGTCCCGCTGGTGGACGGTGACCGCCGGGCGCTCGGCCACCCGGCAGAACTGCTCCAGGGTCTGCACCTCGATGTCGTACCGGTCGACCGGCTGGCGCGAGCTGTTCGAGACGAGCACGATCAGGCAGTCGTGCGGAATCCCGGAGAGCACGCCCTCAATCACCCTGCGTGTCTCATTCATGCAGGGAATGACGACAATCAATTCCTTCTCGATCGCCCGCAACTCCGCCGACGTGACGATCTGACTGCCGCGCGCGTGGCCGTCCCGCTCCACGGGGTGATCGGCACCCGAGTCCAACTCAACGACCCGCTGAAGCTCGTGGATCCGTACGGCACCGAAGCGCTCGGTGCGATGAGTCTGTTGGAGCCTCATTGGTTGACAGTACCCGTTGCGGGCAGGCGGCAGACGTGTGCGCGAACCCAATAGCGGCCAGACCGCAATCCTATACCCGGCTAATTTACCGGGGGGTCAGCGGACGACTTCCGGCGGCAATCGCACCGTAACGTGATCGAGTCAACGGCCGCGCGGGGCAATCCCGTCGGCGTCGAGGGGCGCCCCGGCGGACCGGGGCGCCCCTCGACGCGAAGCGGGTGCGGGTCAGGCGGTCTCGGTGATCGGCCGGTCCACCCAGCTCATCATCCCGCGCAGCTGCCGGCCGGTCTCCTCGATCGGGTGCGCCGCACCCTCGGCCCGCCACTTCGTGAAGTTGGGGCGCCCGGCGTCGTCCTCGGCGATCAACTCGCGGGCGAACTCGCCCGACTGGATCTCCGAGAGGATCTTGCGCATCTCCTCCTTGACCCGGGCGTCGATCACCCGCGGGCCACGCGAGTAGTCGCCGTACTCGGCGGTGTCCGAGACGCTGTACCGCATCCGGGCGATGCCGCCCTCGTACATCAGATCCACGATCAGCTTGAGCTCGTGCAGGCACTCGAAGTACGCCACCTCGGGGGCGTACCCGGCCTCGGTGAGCACCTCGAAACCGGTCTGCACCAGTGCGGACGCGCCGCCGCAGAGCACCGCCTGCTCGCCGAACAGGTCGGTCTCGGTCTCCTCCTTGAAGGTGGTCCGGATCACGCCCGCCCGGGTGCCACCGATGGCCTTGGCGTACGCGAGCGCCACGCCCAGCGCGTTGCCGCTGGCGTCCTGCTCGACCGCGACCAGGCAGGGCACGCCCTTGCCGTCCACGTACTGGCGGCGGACCAGGTGACCCGGGCCCTTCGGGGCGACCATCGCCACATCCACGTCGGCCGGCGGCTCGATCAGCCCGTACCGGATGTTCAGGCCGTGGCCGAAGAACAGCGCCTTGCCCGCGGTCAGGTGCGGGGCGATGGCCTCGGCGTACAGCTTGCGCTGCACGGTGTCCGGCGCGAGCACCATGATGATGTCGGCCTCCGCCGACGCCTCGGCCGGGGTGAGCACCCGCAGGCCCTGCTCCTCGGCCTTGGGGCGGCTCTTGGAGCCCTCCGGCAGGCCGATGACGACCCGCACGCCCGAGTCGCGCAGCGACAGCGCGTGCGCGTGGCCCTGGCTGCCGTACCCGAGCACGGCGACCGTCCGGTCCCGCAGCAGGCCCAAGTCGGCGTCGTCGTCGTAGTACACCTCGGCGGTCATGACTTCCCTTTCGTTGTCGCGAAACCGCTACGCTGCACGCAGCGCGGGGCCCGTGGTGATCGAGCGCGAGCCGCGCCCGATGGCCACCTGGCCGGACTGCACCATCTCCTTGATCCCGAACGGTTCCAGGTCCCGCAGCAGCGCATCCAGTTTGTCCGGCGTGCCGGTGGCCTCGATGGTGAGCGTGTCGGGTGCGACGTCCACCACCCGGGCCCGGAACAGGTTCACCGTCTCCAGCACCTGCGAGCGCAGCGCGCGGTCGGCGCGCACCTTCACCAGGAGCAGTTCCCGCTGGACCGCGACGGACTGGTCCAGCTCGACGATCTTCAGCACGTGGACCAGCTTGTTGAGCTGCTTGGTCACCTGCTCCAGCGGCGAAGAGTCGGCGTTGACCACGATCGTCATGCGGGAGACCTCGGGGTGTTCGGTCTCCCCCACCGCCAACGAGTCGATGTTGAACCCGCGGCGGGCGAACAGCCCGGCCACCCTGGCCAGGATGCCGGGCTTGTTCTCGACCAGCACCGACAGCGTGTGCTTGCTCATCTTCGTCGGCCTCACAGCTCGTCGTCGTCGAAGTCGGGGCGCACCCCGCGGGCGAACATGATCTCGTCGTTGGCGGTGCCGGCGGCCACCATGGGCCAGACCATCGCGTCCTTGCCGACGACGAAGTCGACGACGACCGGGGCGTCGTTGATCGCCATCGCCGCCTCGATGGTCTTGTCCACGTCGCCGGGGCTCTCGCAGCGCAGCCCGATGCAGCCCAGCGCCTCGGCGAGCTTCACGAAGTCCGGGATCCGGTGCTTGTGCGTGCCGAGGTCGGTGTTCGAGTAGCGCTCGCCGTAGAACAGCGTCTGCCACTGCCGGACCATGCCCAGGTTGCCGTTGTTGATGATGGCCACCTTGACCGGGATGCCCTCCAGTGCGCAGGTGGCCAGCTCCTGGTTGGTCATCTGGAAGCAGCCGTCGCCGTCGATCGCCCAGACCACCCGGTCCGGCATGCCCACCTTCGCACCCATCGCGGCCGGCACCGCGTACCCCATCGTCCCGGCGCCGCCCGAGTTCAGCCAGGTGTACGGCTTCTCGTAGGAGATGAACTGCGAGGCCCACATCTGGTGCTGGCCGACGCCCGCCGCGAAGATCGTGTCCGGGCCGGCGATCTCGCCCAGCCGCTTGATCACGTACTGCGGCGCCAGGGTGCCGTCGGACGGCTCCTCCCAGCCCAGCGGGTACCGCTGGCGCAGGTCGTTCAGCACGTTCCACCACTCCGTCTGGCGCCCGCGCTGGTCGCCGCCCGCCGCCTGCTCCGCGGCGATCGCGGTGACCAGTTCGTCGATGACGTGCCGGGCGTCACCGACGATCGGCACGGCCGCCGCTCGGTTCTTGCCGATCTCGGCGGGGTCGATGTCGGCGTGCACGATCGCGGCGTTCGGGGCGAACGAGTCCAGCTTGCCGGTGACCCGGTCGTCGAACCGGGCGCCGAGCGCCACGATCAGGTCCGCCTTCTGCAGCGAGTAGACCGCGGCCACCGTGCCGTGCATGCCGGGCATGCCCAGGTGCTGCGGGTGCGAGTCGGGGAACGCGCCCCGGGCCATCAGCGTGGTCACGACCGGAATGCCGGTCTGCTCGGCGAGCTTGCGCAGGCCCTCGGTGGCGTGCGCCTTGAGCACGCCGCCGCCGACGTACAGCACCGGGCGCCGGGCCGCGTTCATCAGCCGCGCCGCCTCGCGGATCTGCTTGCCGTGCGGGTGCAGCGTCGGCCGGTACCCCGGCAGGTCCAGCGTCGGCGGCCAGGCGAACTGGGTCTCCGCCTGGAGCACGTCCTTGGGGATGTCCACCAGCACCGGGCCGGGTCGCCCGGTGGCGGCCAGGTGGAACGCCTCGGCCAGCACCTGAGGGATCTCCTCCGGGGTGGTGACCAGGAAGTTGTGCTTGGTGATGGGCAGGGTGATGCCCTGGATGTCGGCCTCCTGGAAGGCGTCCGTGCCGATCTGGCCGCGGCCCACCTGCCCGGTGATCGCGACCACCGGGACCGAGTCCATGTACGCGTCGGCGATCGGCGTGACCAGGTTGGTCGCGCCGGGGCCGCTGGTCGCGATGCAGACGCCGATCTTGCCGGTAGCCTGCGCGTACCCGGTGGCGGCGTGCCCGGCGCCCTGCTCGTGCCGGACCAGGATGTGCCGCACGGACGAGTCGTACAGCGGGTCGTAGGCCGGCAGGATCGCGCCGCCGGGGATGCCGAACGCCACCTCCACGCCGAGCGCCTCGAGCGACTTCACCAGTGAGCCGGCGCCGGTGGTCCGGACGGGGCCGGCGGCGACGGCGGCGGGCGCGGCCGGCCGGGCGACCGCGGCGGGGCCGGCGAGTGGGGCGCCGGC
>NZ_BBQH01000053.1 GCF_018397995.1 Rhizomonospora bruguierae | reverse complement strand
CCGGCGCCCACCTACACGGCCCCGCCGCCCTGTTCGACCCCCAGTTCGACAACGTCTTCCCGCTGCCGGCCCGCGACGACGAAGGGGCGGCCTGATGCACACCACTGCGCCCGCCTACCCGATCAGCCGACCCGGCCGCGGCAGCAGCGACAGCCGGTTCACCGTCGGGCTGGCCCTCGACGTCGCCGCCGTGCTGGCCCGCCACGGCTACCCACCGCTGACCTGCGGCGCCGACCTGCTGCGCCTGCAACAGGCTCTGTTCACTCTCATCTACCAGGAGCAATCGTGACCGTCATCGACGCCGCCCTGCACGCCAGCCTCCGCACGCTGAAGCTGTCCGGCATGCTGGAAACCCTCGACGCCCGCCTCACCCAGGCCCACGCCGGCCAGCTCGGACACCTGGACTTCCTGCAAGTCCTCTGCCAGGACGAGATCACCCGCCGGGAGACCATGTCCATGCACCGCAGGCTGCGCCGCGCCCACTTCGACGAGCAGACCACCCTGGAAGGCTTCGACTTCGCCGCCAGCCCGAAACTGCCCACCGCACAGATCCGCGACCTCGCCGCCCTGCGCTGGCTCCACAGCGGCGAGTCGGTCCTGCTGCACGGCCCGGTCGGCGTTGGCAAAACCCATGTGGCGCAAGCCCTCGGGCACCTCGCCATCCGCCAAGGCGCCGAGGTCCGCTTCAACAAGACCAGCCGCGTCCTGGCCCACCTCGCCGGCGGCCACGCCGACCGCACCTGGCCCAAACGCCTCGCCGAACTCACCCGACCCCACCTACTGATCCTGGATAACTTCGCGATGCGCGAGCACACCCCGCAGCAGGCCGACGACCTCTACGAACTGATCTCCGAGCGAGCCCAGGCCGACCGATCGCTGATCACCACGTCCCAACCGCAACCCACCCGACTGGTATCCGCTGTTTCCCAACCCGGTCGTCGCCGAGTCCCTGCTCGACCGGCTCATCAACACCAGCCACCAGGTCTTCATGAACGGCCCCAGCTACCGGCCAAACAAACACCCTGGGCGCGCCGTCCCCCAGGCCACCAAGAACCCGAAGTAGCGAAGTAGCGTCATCCCACAGGGCCAGCACCGGGGGAACTGCGTGATCGCAGCCCGGGGGAATTACTCGATCGCCCACAGCCGAAGCGGTTGGTCGGTCGCTGCCACCGGGCGATGGACGGCTGCCCCTCGACGAGCAGCGGACGCACGGGGAGGCGTTCCAGCGGCTGGACGCGTTCGAGACGGCGCTGCGGCAGGCCGCGTCGCTCGGTGCGGACCTGGTCCAGCTCACCGCCGACGGGCTGGCTCGCGGCACGATCCGGCCAGGCGGGGAGTCGCGGTGAGGCCAGACCTCCAGGAACTCGGGTCGGCAGGGTGGCACGGCTACCGTGGGCGCACCCTGTAGGTCAGGTGCGTCACCCGCGACGACGGCTCCGAACGGATCGGCTCCAGCGCGATTCTGGAGGCGTCCACGCCGTCGAACAGGCGGGTGCCGGCGCCGAAAAGCACCGGTGAGAGCGCGATCGAGAACTCGTCGACCAGGCCGGCGTTCAGGTGCTGCAGGATCGTCTCGCTGCCGCCGGCGATGCGGACGTCCCGGTCGCCGGCGGCCTCGCGGGCCTGGCCCAGCGCGCTGTGGATGCCGTCGTTCACGAAGTGGAACGTGGTCCCGCCCGGCCGTTCCCAGGGGTCGCGCTGCTGGTGCGTGACGACGAACACGGGGGTGTGGAAGGGGGCCTCCTCCGGCCATGCCTGCTCGCCGAGGTCGAACATGCGCTTGCCCATGACGCTCGCGCCGGTGCGCTCGAACGTCTCCCGGGCGATGTCGTTGTCGCGCCCTTCCTCGCCGCCTTCGCCCAGGTGGAGGTTCTCCCGGAAGAACCGCTGCGGGAAGATCCACGCCTGTAGTTCCGTCCACTGTGCTATCCAGCGGTCCAGTCTCGGGTCCTGCTCCCGTTGCTCGGGCGTGGCGAGAATGCCTTCCATTGACTCGGGCGCGCTGTAGCCGTCCAGCGACATCGACACGCTGAAGAACACCTTCCCGGCCATCAGCGGTCCTCCCCCTCTTCCTTCTTCGGGGCGATTTCGGTGACGTAGGCCGCCAGGTTGCTCAGCGTCTGCTCGCCGCCCTCGATCGCGTGGTACTGCTGCACGGCCTGGTCGCGCAGTTGTTTGGTGGGGAAGACCGTGCGCATCACGATCCGGGTCGCGGTGCCGTGCGGCGCGAAGGCCAGGGTCGACTCGAAGGCGTTCGGGTCGTCGCGGGACTCACCGTGCAGCAGCGCGATCCGCTCCGGTGGGACGATCTCGGTCCAGGTGATCCACTCGGAGTAGTCGGTGCCGTCCGGCCCGTGCATCACGAAGTCCCAGACTCCGCCCTCGCGGAACTCGAAGGACCGTGTGGTGGTCGTGAACCCCTCCGGACCCCACCACCGCGACAGGTGCCGGACCTCGGTGAACGCCTCGAACACCAGCTCCCGTGGGGCGTCGATGACCCGGGAGATCACGATCTCCCGGTCGGCCGTCGCCGGCTTCGTCCGCGTTTCCTGCCTTGCCTCTGCCATCGGTCATTCCTCCTGCCGTGTCTGCTTGAGGTCCCGCACGTAGGTGTCCAGCCGGTCGAAACTCTCGTTCCAGAACCGCTCGAATCCGCCGACCCACTCGTGGATCGGCCGCAGCCCGCGGGCATCCAGGCCGTAGAGGCGCTGCTTGCCCGCCCCGCGGACCCGCACCAGCCCCACCTCCCGGAGCACCCGCAGGTGCTTGGACGCCCGCGGCTGGCTCATCCCCAACTCCTGGGCCAGGTCGGTCACCGGCCGCTCACCCGCCCGCAGCAGCGCCAGGATGTCCCGGCGCTGCGGCTCGGCGATCGCGTTGAACGCGTCCGACGTCGTCGCTGCTCGTGCCACGGCAGCCATCGTATTCCCATAACGGAATACGTCAAGCCGGGAGCCCGCCGCCGCCCGGTCTCGGGCAGGCGTCACCGGCGGGTGCGCAGCTCCCGCAACGCGAGCCGGGCGTCGTCGGCCTCCGGCCGGTCGAGGTCGTCCAGGATCGTCACGGCCTCCTCCAGGGATCGGGCCGCCGCGTCGACGTCGCCGAGCGTGCGCTGGCTCCGGGAGAGTTGGACGAGCGTCTCCGCCTCGCAGAGCCGGTCGCCGCCCTCCCGGTGCAGGGAAAGCGCCCGGCGGCAGCGGTCGATCGCCCGCACCGGGTCACCCAGCTGCTCGTGAATGACGCTGAGGCTGTCCAGGGTCGAGGCCTTGCCGTAGCGATCGCCTGTCCTCTGTTGCAGTGTCAGCGCCTCCTCGCACGTCACCAGCCCCGCGTCGGGTTCACCCAGCCGGGCTTGGCACCAGCCGACCGCGTTCAACGCGATGGCCTCGCCGTTCACGTCGGCAATGCCACGGAAGATGGCGAGGGCCCGGAGCGCCTGTGTGTGCGCCGGCGCGAGGTCGCCCCGCATCTCGTAGATCTGCCCCAGCGAAAGGTGCCCGTGCGCCTCGCCGGCCCGGTCGCCGAACTCGATGAACAGCGCCAGCGCCTGGCACAGGTGCTCATGCGCGTCCTCGAAGCGACCGAGTTCGCGGTAGGCCCGGGCCAAGCCGCGGTGCGCCCAGGCGAGTTCGAGGCGGTCGCCGAGGCGTTCGACGGCGCGCAACGCCACGAGCCTGGTCTCGGCCCATTCGTTCAGCCGTCCGCTGCGGGGAAGGTAGCCGCCGAGCGCCCACGCGAGCTGGACCGCGTGCTCGTCCAGCCCGGCGTCCACCGCCGCGCTCAGGGCGGCCTTCAACACCTGGCGCTCGGTCGCCAACCAGGCCAGCGCCTGCCCGGTGTCGCCGGGATTCTCGGGTGTCACGCCGACCGGCCGTTCGGATCCCCCCGGTTGTGGCCTCGGTGGGTGGGGGCGATGCGGATTGAGCTGATGACTCGCCGTCAGCGCGCTGTGCAGGTAGTGGTCGAACATCCGCCCGGTCGCGTCCGCACGCTCCGGCGCCCGCTCCTCGGCCTCGACGAGCTCCATCGCGTACGCGCGAAGCAGGTCGTGGAACGCGTACCGGGCCTGGGTGTTCTCGGTCAGCAGGTGCAGGCGGGACAGCTCGGCCAGCGCCACCCGGGCCTGCGCCGCGGTGACTCCGGCGATGCTCGCGGCCGCCGCAGTCGACACCTCCGGACCCGGATGGAGGCCGAGCAGCCGGAACATCCGCGCCGCCCGGGCGGTGAGCGTCCGGTAGGAACAGGCGAACACCGCGCGCAGGTCGGTCGCCAGGTCGCCGCCGGCCAGCGCGTCCAGGCGGTGCGGTGGTTCAGCCAGTTCGGCGGCGAGCGCCGCCAGCGGGAAGGCGGGGCGGGCGGCCGCCCTGGCCGCGACGATGCCGAGCGCGAGCGGCAGCCGTCCACATCGGTCGATGATCTCGGCGACGGCCCGCGGTTCGGCCGCGGCCCGGGCCCGGCCGAGGCGGCGGGACAGCAGTTGGTGCGCCTCGTCCGGCGGCATCACATCCAGCGTGAGCAGCTGCGCCCCGTCGTACGCGACGAGCCCGGTCGGCTCGTTGCGGCTGGTGACCACGACGACGCAGCCGGGCGTACCGGGAAGCAGCGGTCGGACCTGATCGGCGTCACGGCTGTTGTCCAGCACGATGAGCATCCGCCGCCCGGCCAGCCGGCTCCGATACAGCGCCGCCTGCGCCTGCGGATCCGTCGGTATCCGGGCCGGCGACACCCCCAACGCGGACAAGAAGCCGTTCAGGACCTCCGGATCCGTCGGTATCCGGGCCGGCGACACCCCCAACGCGGACAAGAAGCCGTTCAGGACCTCGCCCGGTGCGATCGGCGGGTTGGCGAGATCGAACCCGCGCAGGTCCGCGTAGAGCTGCCCGTCGCCGAAGCGGTCCACCGCCCGGTGCGCCCAATGCAGGGTAAGGGCGGTCTTGCCCACTCCGGCAGGCCCCGCGATGGCCAGGATGACCAGGTCGGCCGCCTTGGTGGTATCGGAGACGAAGCCGTTCATGCGGGCGAGGATGTCCGCCCGGCCGGTGAACGATCCGGCTCCGGCGGGAAGCTGCCGCGGTGCGGGCGGGGCCGGCCGGACGGGTTCGTCGAGCGGCAGCTCACCGGCCAGAATCCGCCGGTGCACCTGCTGAACCGCGGGGCCGGGCTGCACCCCAACTCGTCGGCCAACGCTCGGTACAGGCGCTGATAGGCGGCCAACGCGTCCGCCTGGCGGCCGCAACCTGCCCGTCACGCGTCCACTTTGCCGCCTCGCCGCACAACCGGGAAGCCGGCGAGAACGCGGATCAGAAGAGCGTCAGGGGTTCGATCGGCTCGGGCTCGGGTAACGGCTCCAGGTCGGGTAGGCGCGCTCGTACGTCGTCGTGGAAGCGGCGGGCGAGCATCGGCGCATCGGCGTTGTCCGGTGTGTGGATGAAGACGGTCGGCGAGCGGCCTTCGCGCAGCCAGTCGACGGTGGCGTCGACCCAGTGCCGCCATCCCTCGACCGTCCGTTCGGGGTTGTCGCGGCCGAGGTAGCGGACGACGGGCCGGTCGGTCAGCGCGAGCGTACGCAGCGGCGCGCGCGGCTTCTTGGTCCACGCGTCCCGCTCCGCGTCGCTGGTGGGAGGGCTTCGGAAGAAGGCGGTCGTGTCGAAGGGAACCCACTCGGCGGCCATGCCGGCGAGCACCTTTTCGAGCAGGTCTGCCGACCGGGGGTCGTCGAAGAAGGCGTGGTGGCGGACCTCCACGGCGTACCGGTACGTGCCGGGGAGGCGGCGCAGGAAGCGGGCGAGCGCGGGGACGTCGGAGGGCGCGAACGATGGGGGCAGCTGGATCCAGAGGGCGTGGGCCCGCGGGCCGAGCGGCTCGATCGCGTGTAGGAAGCCACGGACCTCCTCGTCGACGTCGGTGAGGCGGCGCTCGTGCGTGATGAGCTTCGGCAGCTTGACCACGAACCGGAAGTCGGGGTCGATCTGCCGTGCCCACGATGCCACGGTCGCTCGCTCCGGCGTGGCATAGAACGTCGTGTTGCCCTCGACCGCGTTGCACCACCCGGCGTAGGAGCGCAGACGCTCGCTGGGCGGCAGCGCGTGCGGGAGGAACCGCCCCTGCCAGGACTTGAGCGTCCACATCGCGCATCCGACATGCAGGCGCATGGCTACGCCCCTTCTCCGTGTTTCGCCAGCGGCGCCAACGGTAGTGCCCGCGATTTTCGCCGGGCCCGGGGCGGCCGGCGCCCGGGTTCGGTCTCCACCGGCCGGGCGGCGGCCGGAGCAGGAGTTGTTAAATAGTTACGTAGTTACGTAGTATCTGGGCATGGATCTTGCCGAACGCCTTGCGGACGTCGAACGTCGCCTCGCGGTGCTCGAGAGGGCGGACAGCGCGGCGCGCTCGGCCCCGGAGCCGACCGATTCCGACTTCTGGGCGCTGGAGGGGTTGAAGGCGAAGCTGGCCGAGGGCGAGGTCGCCGCTGGCGGTGTGCTGTTCACCGGGGCGGTCCGGCTGCCCACGAACGAGCGGTACGAGTGGCAGTACGGCCAGGTGGCGGAGACGCTCCTCGACGAGGACTGGTCGGATGCCGCTGAATCCCTGGCGGCGCTGGGCCAACCCGTACGGATGCGACTGCTCCGCGAGATCCTCCGCGGGTGCCGTACGGTCGCGGATCTCGCCGCCGTCGAAGGGGTCGGCACGACCGGTCAGATCTACCACCATCTGCGCCAGTTGACCGCCGCCGGCTGGTTGCGCACCGGCGGCCGGGGCCGCTACGAGGTTCCGCCCGGCCGGGTGATCCCGCTGCTGGTGGTACTGGCGGCGGCCCGGCCCTGAACCGACCCACCCGATACCGACCAACACGACCCGCGCGGGGGTTACCTGTGCAGAAGACGCTCATGATTGCGTATCGCTGGTGCTGGATCGCGTTCATCGCGCAACTGGTGGCCGGCTTTTTCGTGGACTTCTCCTGGCTGTGGGGGTTGATCCCGCTGGGACTGGCGATCGTCCTGCAGGCCGTGGTGAACCGGCGGCTCGCCCTGCAATTGCGGCGGGGCACCCGGGGCGCCGTTGAGGTCGACCCGCCCGTCGGCGGCCGTTGGTCCGCCCTGCACAGCCCCGCTGACCGGGTGCCCAGCCACGGCACGCACGGATACGGGCAGACTTACGCCATCGACATCGTGGCGGAGCCGGAGGACCGGGCCAGGCCGCGCTTCGGGTGGTGGCCCATCGTGCGCGGCAACCGTGACTTCCCGGCCTTCGGTTCCCCGGTCTGGGCCGTCGCCCACGCCACCGTCGTCCGCGCGGTCGACCGCCACCGCGACCACCTCAGCCGCAACTCGTTCCCGGCGCTGTTCTACCTGATCGTCGAGGGACTGCTCCGCGACATGGCCGGCCCGGGCCTGGTCGTTGGCAACCGCGTCATCCTCGACCTCGGCGACGGCACGTACGCCCTGTACGCCCACCTCCAGCGCGGGTCGCTGGCCGTCCGCGAGGGTGACCGGGTACGACCCGGCCAGCTGCTGGCCCGCTGCGGCAACACGGGCAACTCCAGCGAGCCGCACGTGCACTTCCAGTTGATGGACAGCCCGGATCTGGACGTGGCCCGCGGGATCCCGTTCACCTGGCGAGGGCTCGGCGTGCCCCGCAACGGTGACGTCTTCGCGATCGACGAGAGCGACCAGAGCGACCAGGGCGACGAGGGCGACGAGGGACTGACCGAGCGCCGGCCGGCGACGGGTGCGTAGGGGCCGCCCGCGAGATCCGAGCCACCGCTCTGGATTTGATCAAGATAGGGGCGTTGGCTATGGTCCGCGCTCGTGAAGAGTTCTCGCGTTGCCACCGCCGTACTGATCTGTGCCGCCCTGATGCCGCTCGCCGCCTGCACCGAAGAGGGCACGATCACGGAGCAGGCCGCGCCGTCCGTCTCGGCGCCCCTCCCCGCCCCGTCCGCGCCGCCCTCGTCGGCCGCGGCGCAAACCGCCCGCGGCGCGAGCGACAAGGAACTCTGCCAGTCGGCGAAGAAGGCGGGGGACGAGATGAAGGCGGCGCTCGTCGCCGCCCTGAAGGCCGGCAAGGACCCGTCGCCGGCCCTGTTCAGGAAGATCCTGACCGAGCTGACCGAGAAGGTGACCACGGTGGCCGCCACCGGGGTCGACGGCAAGGTGGTCACCGCCATGAATCAGTTCGGTGTGGAGGCCGCCAAGGCCGCCGCGGCCGCGGACCCGGCCGAGGCCGCCGACAACCCCGCCTTCGAGAAGGCCGGCAAGGACCTCGCCGCCGCCTGCAAGGCGGCCGGCGTCACCGTCACCTTCTGACGGGGTGTCGCGGCGCGGCTGTGGTCACCCGGCTTTGTGCTCGGGCAGGTCGCTGGGCGCCTCGCGGAGCCGGCAGAGTACCACGCCGACCAGCCGGTCGATCGGGAACGGGCCGGCGGCGCGCGAATCGTAGCTGGCCTGCGGGTTGTCGCCCAGCAGGTAGGCGGTGCCCGGCGCCAGCGTCCCGCGCAGGCCCTCGTCGCCGAGGCCCGGCCCGTCGTCCGGTCGCAGGGCGGCGACCCGCTTCACCAGCCAATGCTGACCCGCCACCTGGACCGGGCCGGTGGCCCCGTCGGAGGGGCCCTGCGGCAGCGCGATGACGAGCCGGCCGGGCCGCAGACCACGGCCCGTCGTGCGCCGAACGAGCACAACATCGCCCTGGTTGAGGGTCGGTCGCATGCTCTGGCCCTCGACGGTCACCCGCACCAGGTACCGCCGTGCCCACCACAGCGCGGCGCCGACCACCGCGATCGGCAGGGCTGTCAGTAGTAGCGCCATGGGACCTCCTGCCACCGGCACACGCGCCGCACCGGGGTGGCCGGTTGATCGTACGGAGGGGGCTGCGGCGGGTGTCCGGACACCCGCCGCAGACCGGTTAGCAGGTGCCAACCACAATGCACCCGGTGTCCTGCGGGCAGCCCAGTGCCATCGGGTTGCAGCAGTAGAACGGGTCGCACCAGGTGCAGCGCCGCGAGTAGCGGAGCCCGCCCTTGCAATAGCACATGCTCCACGCGTACCAGGTGGTGCAGGTCGCCGCGGCCGCGGTCCGCTGCGGAACGAAACGCTCCAGCAGCCGGTCGGCCATCCTTGCGATCTTTGACATCCTTTCACCTCCTTCGATGCTCGACGGGACAGGGACAGTCGTGACGGCGCCGGCCGGCCTACCGCTGCGCCGAGGTGTCGTCGTGGCTGGCTTCCCGCTCCGTACGGTCGCGGTAGCCGTCCGCTTGGCGGTGGAACAGGCGGGCGTAGTCACCGCCGGTGGCGATGAGGTCGTCGTGGCTGCCCCGCTCGACCACGGCGCCGTCGCGCAGCACGACCAGCAGGTCCGCGTCGCGGACGGTGTTGAGCCGGTGGGAGATCAGGAGACTGGTCCGCCCGGACCGATAGCGGCGGGTCTGCCGGTGCAGGTCGGCCTCGGCGTCCGGGTCCAGACCGGCGCTCGGCTCGTCGAGAATCATCAGGTCCCGGCCGGCCCGGAAGAACGCCCGGGCCAGCGCGATCCGCTGCCACTGCCCGCCGGAGAGGACCACCCCGGTGGTCGACCCGGCCTCGTCCTCGCCGCCCTGCTCGCCGAGGAACATCCGGGTCAGCAGGGTGTCGTAGCCGCGGGGGAGCGCGCTGAGCGTGTCGT
Source organism: Rhizomonospora bruguierae (assembly GCF_018397995.1). Taxonomy (GTDB): domain Bacteria; phylum Actinomycetota; class Actinomycetes; order Mycobacteriales; family Micromonosporaceae; genus Rhizomonospora; species Rhizomonospora bruguierae. Next base: position 32,489 of record NZ_BBQH01000053.1, on the reverse strand, counting down.
CCATCCGGGCCAGGGCGGCCGCGGCGCGCAGCCGGTCGAGGTCGTCGTGACCGGCGCCGCCGCTGCCGGCATCGCCGATTCCGATGTTGTCGCGGGCGGACAGGTCATAGGCCATGTAGTCCTGGAAGACCCCGCTGACGCGGCTGCGCAACTCCTCCGGGCGCACGTCGCGCAGGTCGACACCGTCCCAGAGGATGGCGCCGCGGTCCGGGTCGTAGAACCGGCAGAGCAGCTTCACCAGCGTGCTCTTGCCCGCCCCGTTCAGGCCGACCAGCCCCACCGCCCGGCCGGCCGGGATCACCAGGTCGACCCCCTTGAGTACCCAGGGGTGTTCCGCGCTGTAGCGGAACCACACGTCGCGGAACTCGATCCCGTGCCGCAGCGGTGGAAGGCTGGCGGGCGTGGCGGCGAGCGGCAGGTCGGGCCCGGCCCGCACCACCGACAGGTAGTGTCCGAACTGGAGCGCCCCGTGGTGGGCGGCGGCGACCGCGATCACCAGCGACCCGAGCGCTCCCTGGGTGGCGGCGACCGCGCTGACCAGCAGGGTGACGTCCCCGGCGGTCAGCCGTCCCGACACGGCGGCGCTGATGGCCCAGATCAGCCCGCCGCCGGCGACCGCGGCGCCGATCGTCGCCAGCAGGCCCTCGATGACCAGCGCCCGGCGGTCCATCCGGCGCCGCAGCGCCGTCGCGCCACGCAGTTGACCCATCATCCGGTCCCGGAGGAACCCGCCGCTGCCGAAGAGCCGGATCTCCTTGGCCGCGTTCACGTTGGCCAGCAGGTCGCTGTACATGAACTGCCAGCGCTCGAGCGGGCTGAGTCGCCACAGCATCCCGGCGCGCCACCGTGACTCGCGCAGGTGGATCACGAGGGCGGGCACGGCCGTCAGCACCACGATCGCCGTCAGCGCCGGGCTGATGACCAGCAGGGCGCCGACGAACCCGACCAGGGTGAGCGAGGCGCGGGCCGCGCTGAACATGTCGGTCACCGTGCTGCCGGCGGCCGTGCTGCCCTGCTGGGCCAGTCGCAGCCGGTCCAGGAACCGCGGGTCCTCGAACGGCCGCAGCCCGGGCAGCCGGGCGACCGAAGCGAACAGCCGCTCGGTGGTCAGTACCACGAGGCGCCGGCCGATCTCGCCACCCAGGTAGCTGGAGCCGGCCGGTAGCACCGCCGTGGCCACTCCCGCGCCGGCGAGGGCGACGGCCAGTCCCACCAGGCGTGTCGTCGTCGCGGTGCCGTCCGGCGCGCCGGTCAACCCGTCGATGATCAGCTTGGTCAGCCAGGCCGCGGCGACCGGCACCATGGCCGCCGCGACCATCATCAGTACGTAGGCCGCCAGGTGCCAGCGGGCGGAGCGCCAGGCGATCGCGGTCAGGGCCCGGGCCGCCTCCACGAGCCGCCTCGGCGACCCGGCGCCCGCCGGGTACGGATCGGCGCCCCCGCCGTGTGGGCCGCTGCCGCCGGTCATGCCGCGGCGGCGTCCACCGTCGGCACGGGCCCGATGGCGCTCATCGTCGTGCCGCCCGCGGCCACCGTGCCGTCCGCGCCGAGAAGGTAGATCGTCGGGTACGCGGCCAGCTTGAACGCGGACTTCATCGCCCCGTCCGGCCCCTCCAGCACGACCTGCGCGACCGGCGTGAGCCGCTCGACGTACTCGGTCGCCTCGCCCGCGCTGCCGTCGATGACGGCCAGCACGTCCACCCCGGGCAGCGCCTGCGCGTACTCGACGAAGCGGGGCAGTTCGATGGCGCATGGCTCGCAGCCCGGCGAGAAGAACCCGATGAGCACCGGCCCGGTGAACCCCGAGGGGGACACCGTCTGCCCGGTGGTGGTCGTGGCCGTGAAGTCCTTCGGCGCCTCGCCGACCGCGACATTGACCGGGCTCGCCTGCTGCGGCAGGTTGCCGAGGAGCTTGGTGTGCTCCCGGAGCCGGCGGATGATCCCGAAGGCCAGGAGAAGGTTCAGCAGGCACAGCAATCCGACGACGACCACGGCGGCCGCGAGGTAGACCATCTAGAGACTCCTTGTTTCCGATGGCCGCACGCGGGACGTGAGGCCGACGAACAGCAGTAACCCGCTCCCGATCACGCCGGCCACGAAGCGACCACAATGGACATAGTGACGACGACGAGTGGCGCAACGGCCAACGCCGGCGCGAACGGGACCGCGGCCGGGACGGCCAGCGAGCGGGCGCGGCAGGCGCCCAGGACGTACCGCACGGCCTCCCCCGAATCAGCCGACGCTCGTTGCATACGCAAAGTTCCGGTACCACGCCATCGAGCCGCGATCCCGGAGCCGGCATGATCATAAATGACGGGAGTCCGTTGTGCTGCCCCGTCGCGGCCGGCTTCCGCGCACCCCCGAGCCGGCAACCGGCGCCCGCCTCGGTGGCGGTCGTCGATCCGCAGCCCTGCCTCAGCGACCTGCGATCAGGCGGCGGCGCGGAACTCCGCGTACCGCTCCTCGAGCCGCGTCGGGTCCGGCCGGTCCCGGTGGGAGCGTGGCACGAAGATCGCGGACTCGTGCATCGCCTGCAACCCGTGTCGCAGCATCGGTCCGTCGATCTCGATCAGGATGTCCTCGCGGACCTCGACGACCCGGTCGGGCCGGATGCCGATGATGTTGGCGTCATAGGCGGCGTGGTGGATCTTGCACATCGCCAGGCCGTTCGGTACGACGGGCTCTCCCCGGCGGTGATGGTCCGGAAGGATATGAGCGGCATCCAGCAGGGGAGCGTGCCGGAGGCGGCACAGCGCGCAGCGGGACTCGTAGGCCCGGAGCACCTTCGGCCGGAAGATGGCTTGGTGCAGGCGGTGCAGGGTGAGGCGCCGTGCGTAGCGGCGGTCCACCGCGGCACCATCCGCGGCCACGGGCGGCTCGGCGCCGAGGTCCACCGCGAACTCGTGCCGTTCCCGATCCTCCTGCACCAGATACACCGGATAGAGCGCCTGGTAGACGCCGCGAGCCACGGGAACGAAGTAGGCCAGCGGCGCGGCGCATGGCCTCGCGCAGCGCCTGGTTGTCGGCGTGGTCGGGGTCCGTGCCGCGCCACTTGTAGTACACGCTTCCGTCGGCGGCGACCCGGTCCTCGTACGGCGCCTCACCACCGTCGGGGGTGAATGTGGTCCGGATGGTGAGCGCGGCGGACAGCCCAGCCGGTTTGCGGATACCCGGCTGGACACGGTGGTGTCGGGCGAGACCCTCGCCGCGTCGGTGCCGCACGTGCTCGGCAAGGACGCCTACGCCCCCGGGGCGGCATACGCCTACTACAACTGGATGACCCCCGCCGAGTTCGACGGCTTCGTCGGCTACCTGGACAGCCAGGGCGTCTCCATCGGCAAGCCGGGTACCGACGGGCCACTGGTGCTCGCCAAGCAGTCGGCGGCCAAGGCGCGTTCCCTCCAGGCCGACGTCAACCCGATGAACAACTGGTCGAAAGTGACGGTCAAGGTCACCGGCAAGAACGGCGCCGATCTCGCCGCGATCGGGGACGCGCTCACCGGAAAGGCGGGCGAGGTGGTTACCGCCACCATCGGCGTCCGCAACAACGGCCCGGCGTCGCTCGACTTCGGCCGTAGCGATTCGGTGATCACGAAGATCGATGTCACCGTTCCGCCGGGCACCACCGCCGTGGCGGTTCCGGAGGACTGCATGCCGCTGGAGGGGGACCAGGGGGACTGGAGGCATGCCGGTAAGCCGGGTGCCGAGGTGTACCGCTGCTACCCGGGCACGTACATCGCCGTCGGCGAGGAGCAGACCGTGCGGATCGGGTTCCGGATCGACAAGGTCCTACCCAACGCCACCGGCGAGGTGACCATCAACGCCAAGTGCGAGTGTGAAGGCTTCACCGCGGACACCAATCCGGCCAATGACACCGCGAAGCTCGTCGTGAACGCGGTGCCGGGCGGTGGGGACGGTGGTCAGGGCGGCGGCGGCACCCTGCCGCTCACCGGTAGCTCGACCGCGCTGATCGCCGGCATCGGCGGCCTGCTGCTCGCGGCCGGCGCGGCCGGAATCATCATCACCCGCCGGCGCCGCACCCGCTTCATCGCCTGACCGGCGGTCCGGACAACGGCAACTGCCGGGTGCCCGCCGACTGCCACTGTCGGCGGGCACCCGGCGAGGCGCCCGGTGTAGGGTTGCCCCTCGTGTCAGAGGCATCGACCGCACGCGAACGAGCCGCCGAACTCGAACGGGAAGCCGTGACGTATCCGGAGGACCGTGGCGAGATTTTCCTGGAGGCGGCCGAGGAGTGGAAGCGGGCCGGTGAGCCGGAGCGCGCCGTCGCGCTGTGGCGCGAGGTGATCTCGGCCGGGGGCGACGACGCGGGCTACGCCCGGTACAACTGGGCCGAGATGTGCTTCGAGCAGGGCCGGGATGCGCAGGCGTGGGAGCACCTACGCGCGCTCGAAGACGCCGCGGATGCTGGCGTCGCCGGATTGGTCGCCGAGTTGCTGGCCGAGCGGGGTGATGACGAGGCCGCGCTGCGGTGGTTCGATCGGGGTATCGGCGCACTGGGCGACGATGAGGTGGCGGCCACCGGTACGTCCGGCGCCGCGCCGTCGATACACGCGCCGCTGTTCTTCGGCCGGCAGGCCTGCCGGCGCCGCTTGGGGCTGCCGGTGGACCGGTGGGACCGGGTCGCGGAGGTCGCCGACCGGAACCGCGTCGACTTCGTCCGGCGGCTGGAACGCACCGTGAGCATCGTCCGGCCCCCGCTGTCCGCGGATGCGACCACCATGCTGGTGTGGCAGCGCGCGGAGCGGGAGCGTGCCGCCGCCCGGTGGCCGTCGGTGTTTCGCGTCGAGACGGACCATCATCAGCAGGTGGAGCGGCGGCTGCGGGACGTGTGCGAGGAGCACGGACTGACGAAGGTCACGCTGGTTCTCGGCTCGGCCGATGGGTTCGCCGCCTACCTGGAGACCGAAGGGGGCGACCCGGCGGAGGAGGGGGTCCGCCTCGCGTATGCCGAGCGGGCGAAAGAGCAGGGCCGACGGCTGGTGTGGCCGCCGGGGCGGAACGAGTCCTGCTGGTGCGGTTCGGCCCGGAAATACAAGAAGTGCTGCGGCGATCCCCGGTCGGTGTCCTGATCGCACCGGAGGCGGTCATCCGGCGGAACGTCCGCCCGGATCTCCTGGCGCTCATTTCGGCGCGGCGGGCTGGCGGGTTGGGTCGCCGGCGATCGGGGTATTGGCAGGACGACAGGCGCGCCCCCCGCCGAAGGAGGTCTGTCATGGGTATCGGTGCGAGCATTTTCCTGATCGCGGTCGGTGCGATCCTCACCTTCGCGCTCAACGTCACCGTCGGTGGCATCAACCTCGACATCGTGGGCTGGATCCTGATGGCCGTCGGCGCTCTGGGGCTCATCATGACGGCGCTGATCTGGGGGCGGCGCCGCACGGCGGTGACGAACCGCCCGGGCGACTACCGGACGGTCGACCAGACCATTGAGGAACGCCGCGACGGCCCGCCCCTGTGAGCCCCGGCGCTGATCCCGCGGATCACCTGAGACTCGCGGCGCGTCCGGCCGGCTCCGGCTCGCCGATCCGCACCAGGTGGCAGCCGGCCCGCCGCTGCGCGGTCACCGTCAGGTGCAGCACCCGCCCGGCCCGGACCAGCACCGCCATGGTGTCGTTGTCCGCGATGTAGAAGCCCCGTTTGCCCTGCCGCCGCTGGGAGCCGGCGGCCAGCACCGCGGCCCGCCAGGCCGCCGCCGCCAGGTCGTCGCGGTGCCGCCGCCGGCGCGGCGCGAGGTAGCGGCCCGGCGGGTCGGACAGCAGCGCGAGCCCGGTCCGCCAGCTGTCGTGCAGGACCGGTACGAGCGCCGCCTGGTCGTCCGGGGCGAGTGAGATCTGGTAGATGGGGCGTTGCTCGCGGATTCCGGTGCGGGCGACCCGGGGCGTGGCGGGGCAGCCGAGCCGGTGCAGCAGGGCCACCAGGCGGTCGGCGGCCTCGTGCCGGCTGAATTCGACCAGCACCCCGGCGGGGCGGTGGACCTGGGGTGCGCGGGTGGGGCCGCCCCGGCCGGTCCCCGGCTGGGCGCACCTCATCAGCATGGTGGCCTCGAACGCGGCGGTGACCTGGTGATGGAAGTCCGGCGGCGCCGACGCCGCCCGGACCGGCAGTACCTGGGTCACGCCCGCCCCACCTTCGCCGGTGGCACGCTCATCGTCCGCTTCCTTCCCTCGACCGCTGCCTGCTGGACCTCTGTCCCTTTCGATCGCCTCGGGTGCCGCGAGCGGAGCGGGCGGCATCCGGTTGTCAGGGTGACCCGCCGCACCGGCCGCTGCCGCCGCCGCGACCACCGCTTGAGGGAAACTTGCGGGAACCGCCATGCTTGGCCACGAACGGTGCCGGCACCGGCAGGTCGGGAGGCGGGCGTGACGGGTATGCACAAGGTGGGGCGGGCGGGTCGCCGGCGGTGGCGCGTCCCGGCCCGGTTCCTTGCGGCCGCCGGCCTGGTGGCCGTCCTGCTGGCGAACCACCCGGTGTCCGGCCCGCCGGGGGATGCCTCGCAGGCCCGGCTGCGGATCGCCACCGGCAGCCCCGGCGCCGTTTACTACGCGTACGGGCAGGCCATCGCGAACCTGATCCGCGCGGACCTGCCGGGGGTGGCGCCCGAGGTGCTGGTCACCGCGGCCTCGGCCGAGAACGCCCGCCTGCTGACCGGCGGCGGCGCCGAGGTCGGGTTCATCCAGGCGGATGTCGCCGCCGCCTACCGGGCCGGCAGCCCGCTGCCGCTGGCCGCCGTGGCCCGCCTGTACGACGACTACCTGCACCTGGTGGTGCGCGTCAACGGCGGCGTGACGCAACTGGGCGACCTGCGGGGCGCCCGGGTGTCGCTGGGCCCGGCGGGCTCGGGCACCGAGGTGACCGCCCGGCGGCTGCTGCGCGTGGCGGGGATGGCCCCGGACGACTTCACCCTGCGCCCGCTCGACCTGGAGCCGGCCACCGCCGCCCTGCGGGAGGGCAGCATCGACGCGTTCTTCTTCTCCGGCGGCCTGCCGGTGGCGGCGGTCTCCCGGCTCGCCGCCGACCTGCCGATCCGGCTGGTGGACCTGGGCCACTGGGTGACCGGGCTACGCGCGGCGTACGGCGAGTCCTACGTCACGCGGGAGGTGCCCGCCTCGGTCTACGGCATCGAGCGGGTGGCCACCGTCGCGATACCGAACTACCTCGTGGTACCCGCGACGATGCCCGAGGGGCAGGCGTTCGCGCTGACCAGGCTGCTGATCGAGCACCGGGACCTGCTGGGCCGGGCGCACCCGGCCGCGCAGCGGCTCAACCGCCGGGTGGCGATCAGCACGTACCCCCTGCCGCTGCACCCCGGCGCCGCCCGCTACTACCGGGAAAGCAAAATCTAGGCGGGCGGGTCCCCGACCGGGGCGGGCGGCTCGGCGGCGGGTGGCTTGGCGGCGGGTGGCTTGGCGGCGGGCAGCCAGAGGCGCGCGTCCAGCCCGTGCGGCCGGACCGGCAGCAGGTCCAGCCGGCCGCCGGACGCCTCCATCAGCGCCGCGACGATCGGCAGGCCGAGGCCGGCGCCCTCGACGTTCTGGCTGGTCGGTGCCCGCCAGAACCGCTCCGGTGCCCGGGCCCGCCGCTCGTCGCTCAGGCCGGGGCCGTCGTCGATGACGTGCACGTCCGCGCCGCCGTCGGCGGGCCGCACCGACACCCGCACCCGGGCACCCGCGTCGGCGAACTTCAGCGCGTTGTCGATCAGCGCGTCCAGCGCCTGGTCGAGCCCGGTGGTCACGACGCGGACCCACACCGGCGGGGCGGGGTCGGCGGCCAGCCCGATCCGCCGCTGGGCCGCGAGCGGCTGCCAGGCCGCGACCCGGGCGGCAACCGTCGCGCTGGCGTCCACCACCGCCAGCCGGTGCTGGCCCCGCTCGGTGCGGGCCAGGGCCAGCAGCCCGTCCAGCACGTCGCCCAGCCGTTCGGTCTCCTCCAGCGCCAGCCGGTGCTCCTGCGCCGCCGCCTGGCTGGTCAGTTCCTCGCCCAGATCCTCGACCCGCAGCCGCAGCGCGGTCAGCGGGTTGCGCAACTGGTGGCTGGCCTGCGCGACGAAGGCGCGTTGTCGCTCCAGGGCGTCGGTGACGGTGTCCGCCATCTCGTTGAACGCGACCGTCAACCGTTGCAGCTCGGGCGGGCCGAGACCGGGCGGCACCCGGGCGCCGTAGTTGCCGGCGGTGATCCGGTGCACGGTGGCGTCCAGTTCTACGACCGGCTTGAGCGTCCACCGGGCCAGGATGGACGCGACCGCGATGCCGGCGACCACCGCGAGCATCCCGACGGCGAGCAGCTTGAGCCAGCTGACCCGGACCGCGGCGCGCAGCCGGTCCGTGGGCGAGACCGTGACGACGGCCCCGAGCACTTCCCCGCCGCTGCCGACCGGGCTGGCGACCACCAGCGTCCGGTTCCCCCACGGCCAGACGGTGCCCTCGCCGCCGACCTGCTCCCCGGCGAGCGCCCGCTCGATGGCCCGCGGGACCTGTGGCCCCGCGCCCTCGCGCAGCGGGTCGAAGTCCGGCCGGGAGGTGAGTACCGCGTGCCGGTCCACGTCGATGACGATCGCGGCGATGTCGTACAGCTCGTCGTAGCGCAGCAGTTCGCCGCGGATGTCGGCGGTGTCCCCGGTGCGCAGGGCCGGCTCGGCCAGGGTGGCGAACCGGCTGGCGTCGGCCAGCCGGTCGACCGTCATGCGTTCGGTGTCCCGGTTCGCGAGCGAGATCGCCAGCGGCACCTCCAGCGCGGCGAGCACCAGCAGGAGCAGCAGGACGTAGATGGCGGCCAGTCGTTGCCGCATGGCGGGCCGGCTACCCCACCCGCAGCCGGTAGCCGACGCCGCGCACGGTCTGCACCAGGCCGGGGTCGTTGAGCTTGGCGCGCAGGGACGCGACGTGCACCTCGAGCGTGTGGCCGGCGGCCCAGGTGGTCTGCCAGATGTCCAGCAGCAGCCGGTCCCGGGGCACGACCGCGCCCGTCTGCCGGGCCAGCGCCATCAGCAGGTCGAACTCCTTGCGGGTCAGGCTGACCTCCCGGTCGGCCAGCCAGACCCGCCGGGCGTTGACCTCGATGCGCAGCGGGCCCGCCGCGAGGGTCTCCTCGTTGCGCGGGGCGCGGGCCGCCCGGCGCATCACGGCCTCGATCCGGGCCTGCAACTCGGCCATCGAGAACGGCTTGACCACGTAGTCGTCGGCGCCGGCCCGGAGCCCGGCGACCCGGTCCCGCTCCTCGCCGCGGGCGGTCACCGCGATGATCGCCACGTGCTTGTCGTGCCGGCGGATCTGCCGGCACACGTCCAGGCCGTCCCGGTCGGGCAGGTTCAGGTCGAGCAGGACGAGGTCGACCGGGCCGGCCTCGATCGCCTCCGCCGCCGTCGTCGCCTGGGTGACGGAGTGGCCGCGGCGGCGCAGGGCGGTGGACAGCGCCGAAGCGACCCGCAGGTTGTCCTCGATGAGAAGCACCCGCACCCGCGACTCTCCCGGATCGACAACAAGGGTTTCCCGAGAGTCTGTCCGATGGACGCCCCGGGGGACAATCAGACAAAGTCCGGGTAGCGGGCCGATAGGGCGATCCGGGTGTGACCGCGCGACCGGCCCGCTCCACCCGAACGGCCAGCTCAGTCGAGATCCAGGCCGGTCAGGTCGGCGGAGAGCGCCCACAGGCGGGCCGCTTCGCCATCGCGCGGCGGGCCGGCCGCGCAGACGCGGCAGTCCGCGCAGTACTCGCCGCCGCGCCCGTCGAGCTGGGGTGAGGCGGCGGCCCAGGCCAGGGTCGCGGCGCCCTGCTCGGGCGTCTTGAACAGGCCGGGCGCCGGGATGCCCGCGGCGTCGATCCAGCCGGCCGCGACCATCTCGTCCGCCGTCAGGTGCCGCTGGAGCGGGGTGCGGATCCAGCCCGGATCGACCGAGAAGGCCCGCACGCCGCGCGCCGCACCAGGTGCTGGGCGAACAGGATGTTCGCCAGCTTGGACTGGGCGTAGGCGGCCCACTTGTCGTAGCCGGAGGCGAAGTGCACGTCGTCCCAGCGGATGCGCCGGTCCGGGCGGTACCCGGAGGAGACGGCGACGACCCGGGCCCCGCCCGCGGCCGTGAGGGCGGGCCACACGAGGTTCGCCAGCGCGTAGTGGCCGAGGTGGTTGGTGGCGAACTGGGCCTCCCAGCCCGGCCCCACCCGGGTCTCCGGGCAGGCCATGACCCCGGCGTTGGCGATCAGGAGGTCGAGGGTGGCGTGGCCGGCCCGGAACCGGTCGGCGAACGCCCGGACGGAGTCGAGGTCGGCCAGGTCCAGGGCGTCGACCCGGGCGCCGGCGCGGACCAGCGCGCGGGTGGCGGCCAGGCCCAGGCCGGAGTAGCCGCCTGTGACCAGGGCGGTCCGGGCGTCCGGGATGCCGCTGGCCGAGATCGCCCGGCTGGCCCGGCTCGTCCGCGAGGGCGGCGGCAACGAGCGGGAGCGGCTGGCGGTCCTGCGCGAGCACCGGCGCCGGGTCACCGAACAGATCGCGCGGCTGCGGGACTGCCTCGACCTCGTCGACGCCAAGGTGACCAGCTACGAGCGGCACCTCGCGGCGGGCGGCTCGGGCGAACCCTGGTAAGGGCGGCGGTTGCGGGATTGGCCGGCCCGGTGCGGGTAATGGCGCAGTGGTGAGTCGGGGCGACGCGAAGGGCTGCCTGCTGGTGGTGGGCGGCGCCGAGCGGAGGGGAGAGGGCGGTGAGGCCATCCTGCGCCGGTTCGTGGACCTGGCCGGCGGGCGCGCGGCCCGCCTCGTCGTGATCGCGACCGCGAGCGAGCAGCCGGAGCGGCTCGAGGACGCGTACGTGCGGGCGCTCGCCGGGCTCGGCGCCGGCGAGGTGCGCCCGCTGCGCCTGGAGAACCGGGTGCAGGCCAACGGCGACGAGGCCGCGTCGGCGGTGAACCGGGCGACCGGGGTGTTCTTCACCGGCGGCGACCAGTTGCGGATCGCGACGGTGCTGGGCGGGACCCGGGTGGACGCGCTGCTGCACCACCGGCTGCGCCGGGACGACCTCGTGCTGGCCGGCACCAGCGCCGGCGCCGCGATGATGTCGAGCACGATGGTGCTCGGCGGCGACGAGCATAGCGTCAGCACCACGAGCGTGCGCACCGGCCCGGGCATGGAGTTCCTGCCGGGCGTCCTCATCGACATGCACTTCTGGGAGCGGGGCCGGCTGGACCGGCTGCTCAGCGCCGTGGCCCTGTTCCCGCACCAGCTCGGCCTGGGCATCGACGAGGACACCGCGATCCTGGTCCGGGACGACCACTTCGAGGTGCTCGGCAGCGGCTCGGTGACGGTGGTCGACGCCGGCCCGTCCGAGGTGATCCGGGTACCGGACGACGACGTCGACCCCGCGGGCCTGATCGCGCTGACCGACGTCCGGTTGCACGTCCTGCCGTCCGGCTACACGTTCGAGCTGACCGGCCGGCGTCCCGTGGTGGTGTCGGCGGCCGGCGGCACCGAGGAGCGGGAGGAGCAGACGTGAGGGTCGTGGACACCCGGGCCCTGCGCGGACCCAACGTCTACCTCAGCCGCCCGGTGCTCGTCGCCGAGGTGCACCTGGACGACCTGGCCAATGCCACCACCGGCGACCACCCCGGCTTCGCCGGCCGACTGCTGGACGCGTTGCCGGGCCTGGCCGCCCACCACTGCGCGGCCGGGGTACCGGGCGGGTTCGTGGCGCGGCTGGACGAGGGCACCTACTTCGGCCACGTCGCGGAGCACGTGACCATCGAGCTGTCGCAGCTCATGGGGCGCGAGGTGAACTTCGGCCGGACCGAGGAGGCCGGCGAGCCGGGGCGGTACCGGGTGATCGTCGAGTGCCCGGTGGACGAGCCGCCGGAGTCCGAGGTGCCGGGCCGGCTGCTGGACCTGGCGATCGACGTGGTGGCCCGGGTGATCGGCGGCGCGGAGCCCGGTTTCGCGGCGGCCCTGGCGGAGCTGCGCGACCGGTACGCCCGGGACGCGCCGGGGCCGAGCACGCAGTCCATCATCGACGCCGCCCGGCGGCGGGGGATCCCGGTCGAGCGCACGGGCCCGCTCAGCCTGCTGCACCTGGGGCACGGCAGCCGCCGCCGGCTGGTCTGGTCAGCGATGACGGACCGGACCAGCGTCATCGGCGTCGAGATCGCCCAGGACAAGGAGCTGACCCGCCAGGTGCTGACCGAGGCGGGGCTCCCCGTCACCTCGGGTGGCGCCGCGACGAGCCTGGCGGACGCGCTCGCGCTGTTCGCCCGGCTCGGGTCGCCGGTCGTGCTCAAGCCCCGCGACGGCCGGCAGGGCCAGCACGTCTACCTCGACCTGGACGCCGCCGAGGCGGTGGCGGACGCCTTCGCCGCGGCCGGCGGCGACGTGGTCATCGAGCGGCAGGTGCCGGGGCGGGACTACCGGGTGCTGGTCGTCGGCGGCCGGCCGATCGCGGCGACCGAGCGGCTGCCCGCCCACGTCGTGGGCGACGGCAGGACGCCGGTCGCCGGGCTGGTCGAGCGGGAGAACGCCGACCCCCGGCGCGGCGACGGGCACGCCAACGTGCTGACCCGGCTCAGCCTCGACGGGCCCGCGGTGGAGCTGCTGGCGCAGCAGGGCTGCGCGCCCGAGTCGGTGCCCGGTGCCGGGCAGACGATCTGGCTGCGGCGCAACGCCAACCTCTCCACCGGCGGCACGGCCGCCGACGTGACCGACCGGATGCACCCGGAGGTGGCGCACCTGTGCGGGCGGGCGGCGTCGGTTGTCGGCCTCGACATCGCCGGCGTGGACCTGCGCCTGCTTGACATCGCCGAGCCGCCGCCCGACACCGGCGCGGACGGCGGGATCATCGAGGTCAACGCCGGACCCGGCCTGCGCATGCACCTGGCACCCAGCGACGGCCCGGCGCGACCGGTCGGCGAGGCGATCGTGGATTCGCTGTTCCCCGGCGGCGGCGACGGGCGCGTCCCGACCGTCGCCGTGACCGGGACCAACGGCAAGACCACCGTCGCCCGGCTGACCGCGCACCTGCTGGCCGGCTCGGGGCTGCGCGTCGGCCTCACCACCACCGAGGGCGTGTCGATCGACGGCCGGCTGGTACAGCGCGGCGACGCCACCGGTCCCGCGTCGGCCCGGGTGGTGCTGACCGACCCGACGGTGGAGGCGGCCGTGCTCGAGACGGCGCGGGGCGGGATCCTGCGGCGGGGACTGGGCTACGACTGGACCGACGCCGGCGTCATCACCAACATCACCGGCGACCACCTCGGCCAGGACGGGCTGGACCGGGTCGAGGACGTCGCGGACGTGAAGGCGCTCGTGGCCGAGCGGGTCCGCGACGGCGGCACGCTGGTGCTCAACGCCGATGACCCGCTGGTCCGGGGGCTGGTCGACCGGGCGGCGGTGGGCGCGGCACGCAAGCGGCTCGTCTGGTTCGGGCTCGACCCGCGCGCCCCGCTCATCCGGCAGCACCTGGGCCGGGGCGGCACCGCGTACCTGGTCGACGACAACCACCTCATCGAGGCCACCGGGGATGACCGGGTGTCGCTGCTGTCCGCCCTCGACGTGCCGGGGTCGTGGGGCGTGCCCGCCGGCTACGCCGCCGCCAACGCGCTGGCCGCCATCGCCGCGGCGCGGGCGCTCGGGCTACCGCGGGAGGCCGTGCCGGAGCGGCTGGCGAGCTTCACGACCGGGGACAACCCCGGCCGGGGCATGCTGTTCCGGCACCGGGACCGGCACGTGTTCGTCGACTACGCGCACAACCCGGCCGCCATCGCGGCGGTCACCGCCACCCTGCACGGCCTGTGGGGAGCGGAGCACTGCCTGGCGGCCGTGACCCTGCCCGGCGACCGCCGCGACGACGTGGTGACCGACGCGGCGCGGGTCCTGGCGGACGGGTTCGGGCGGGTCGTGTGCTACGAGGACGCGGACGCCCGCGGCCGCGACCGGGGCGAGATGGCCGGCCTGCTGGAGCGGACGCTGACCGACCGGCGGCCCGGCATCCGCTGCGAGCGGGCGGCGGACGGCGCCGACGCCCTGGACAAGGCGCTGGCCATGGCCGAGGCGGGCGAGGTGATCCTGCTGCTGTACGAGAAGGTGGACCACGTCCTGTCGCTGCTGGACTCGCTGCGGGCCACCCCGGTGGCCGCACCCGCCCTGGCCGGTACCGGTCGCGGCTGACCTACCGGGTGGACCGTGATGACGATGGGGCGCCTGCGCGCGGCACCGCTCGTGGTGCTTCTCGGCGCGCTGCTGGTCCCGGTGGCCGGCTGCGGTGGCGGCTGTACGAAGGCCCGGCTCACCGTGGAGCCGGTCCGGGTCAGCGACGTCCACGCCCCGCTGACCCTGCGCGCCCGGCTGACCCGGGACGGCCGGCCGTTCCCCGGGGCCAAGGTGAAGATGGCGGTCAGCCTGCTCGGGGCGGAGGACGCGCGCGGGGAGGCTCGCTTCACCGCCGTCACCGACGCCGACGGGGTCGCCACCGTGACCCGTCCCGAGGGCGTCGCCGGCCTGTCCGTGCCCGGTCGGCAGGTCACCGGCTACGGCGCCTACTTCCAGCCGTGGCGCGACATCGACGGCCGCACGTACTGCTGGTCCAGCGTGGGGGCGCGGATCACCTGCGGCGACGGGTCGTGCCCGCGCGACTCGTTCCCGGCGCCGTCACCGACCGGTTGACCGCCACCGGCCCGGCCGGGCTCACACCCCGTTGCCCTGGCGGACGGATCGCAGGTCGCCGCGGCGCAGGCGGATGTGCACCCGGCGCCCCTCGATCCGCACGACGTCCTGCCACCACACGATCAGGGAGTGCCCGGCCATCGCCCGCAGCAGCCCGTCCAGCGGCCACGGCCCGGTCATCTGGGCGTCCGCGTACCCGAGGTGGTGCGCCGCACCGATCTTGCCGCAGTCCAGCGCGACCAGCCGGTACGCGGGCTCGCCGCTGTCGCCCAGCGGTGGCCCGCCGGCCGCCAGGCGCAGGTCCCGCACGTGCCCGACCACCGCGCCGTCGGGGTCGTAGACCACGCTTCCGATCAGGTCGGCGGCCCTCATCGCCACCGGCTCAACCGGTACCGCGGGACGGTCAACCGCACCTCGGTGCGGTCCACGTCCTCGACCAGGGCGGTGGGCACCCGGTACGGGTCCCGGTCGGCGCGGGCCTGGAACCGGCGCCCGATCGCCAGCCACCAGGCGCCGAGCCGGCCGCCGATGCGGGGGCCCAGCGCGGCGGTGTCGGAGATGAACGCGGTCAGGACCGGCGGCCCGCCGTCGTCCGGCACGGTGAACTCCAGGTCGTCGACCTTGCCGACCGGCTCGCCGTCCACGTCGAAGATCTGCCGGTCGAGCAGCAACTCGTTGACCCACAGGCGCCCGTCGGTGCGCATCTCAACTCCCGCCCCCGGTCAGCAGCAGTAGTGGCACGGCCACCAGCGTGATCACCACCATCGCCAGCATGAGCAGGCTGCCGAGGGCGTTCAGCCACCCCGGGTTCACGTGCTCGCCCATGTACGCGCGGTCGTTCACCACCACCATCAGCGGGAAGTAGGTCAGCGGGACGGCGGCGGCGCCGAGCACCACCGACAGGATCGTGATGGTGAGCGGGTTGACGGTGGTGAGCAGCATCGCGGTCGCCACGGCCACCCCGGAGAGGGTGGCCAGGTGGAAGCGGGGCGCCTCGGCGAACCGGCGGTCCTTGCCCCACGGCCAGCCGAAGTACTGGGCCACGCCGTACCCGGTGGACAGCGCCGAGACCGCGGCGGCGGCCAGCGTCGCGGCGCCGAACCCGACGAGCGCGAGCACGGCGCCCACCCGCCCCAGCGCCTCGGCGGCGGGCAGCGCCACCTGGCTCAGGTGCTCGACCTGGATGCCCCGGGGGCGCAGCGCCACCGCCACCGCCGCCATGATGGCCACCGACAGCACCCCGCCCAGCGAGAACCCGACCAGGACGTTGGTCCGCATCTCGGTCAGCCGCTCCCGGGTCCAGTGCTCCTCCCGCCCGCCGGAGGAAAAGAAGATCACCTGGTACGGGATGACGCAGGAGCCGACGAGGGAGATGGCGTAGAAGAAGTACGCGGGGTGCCCCTCGCCCCGCGGCACCCACGGGTGGGTCGCGCCGTGCCACAGCGCGCCCCAGTCGGTGGGCAGGACGAACAGCGCCACCACGAAGACGATCAGGGTCAGCCCCAGCAGCCCGAAGATGTTCTCCAGCCCCGAGAACGGCAGCCGCCACACGATCAGGCCCGTGACCAGCCCGGCCACCGGCACCCAGACCAGGTAGTTGACGCCGGTCAGCAGCTCCAGCACGAAGGCGACGCCGCCGATCTCGGCCGCCACGGTCAGCAGCGACAGGGCCTCCACCGCGGCCAGGTTCGCCAGCCCGGTGCGTACGCCCAACCGCTCGCGGACCACGTGGAAGACGGGCCGGCGGGCGATGGCGGCGAGCCGGCCGGCCATCTCTCCGTAGAGGATCATCGCGCCGGTGCCGAGGACGATCGCCCAGGTCAGCGTCATCCCGAAGCGCGCGCCGGTGACGCCGCTGGTGACCAGGTTGCTGATGTCCACGAACCCGCCGATCGCGGTCAGCACACCCAAGGCCGGCCGGAAGGCCCCCCGCACTACGCGACCCGCTGCAACTCGCGCAGTTGCCGCGCCGGTTCGACCAGCGCGGCCAGCGCCCGACCCGCATCGGATGCGTTCCGCCCGCGCACGGCGGTGCGCAACTCGGCCAGCCCGGAGACCGCCGCCCGCATCGGCCCCACCGCCCGCTGCCGCAGCTCCATCGCCCGTTCGTTGGGCGGCCGGCGCTTGGCCAGGGTGTCCCAGGACTCGCTGGCGTCGGTCGCCGCCTCCGACACCACGACCCGGCTGAGGGCGAACGCCGTCCGGCCGGACAGTTCCAGCCGGGTCGCCCAGTCCGCGGCCGCCACCGCGCTGCTGACCTGCTTGGCGGTCTGCCGCACCTGGTCCCGGTAGCTGTCGTAGCTCGGCGGGTCGGTCGTCCCGGCGATGACGACCACCAGCGCCACCACCCCGCCGAGGACGCCCGCGAACCAGCCGACCCGCTTCTGCAGCCCTCGCGTGCGCCGCCACCCCGCCACGCGACGGCCTGTACCCCGGTACTGCCCGGGTAAGCGGCGACCGGTCAGCCGAGCCAGTCCAGGACGCGGGTCACGACGCTGTCGGGTACCTCGTGGCCGTCGTCGAACTCGTCGAAGGTGACGTCGTAGTTGAGCGAGCGCAGCCGCGGCACGATCCGCCGGCTGCACCGGTCGATGGGCAGAACCTGGTCGTCGGTGCCGTGCGCGACGTAGAGCCGGGGCCTGCCGTGGGTGATCAGCGGGGCGGCGAACCCGGGCGAGAACGCCACGACCGCCTCGAAGAGGTCGCCGTTGATCAGGCCGAGCGAGAGCGCGTACGAGGCCCCGTCGGAGAACCCGCCGATGACCATGGTGCCGACCGGGTAGGCGTCGAGGATCTCCTGCACCACCCGGTCGATGCGGCGCACGTCCGGGCCGAACCCGATGGTGATCATGTCCCAGGTCGCGGTCGAGGACTGCGGCGCCACCAGCAGCAGCCGCCGCTCGTCGGCGACCCGCAGCATCAGGTCCAGGGCCTGGCGCGGCGAGCCGCCGGCGCCGTGCAGCAGCAGCGCCATCCGGTACAGGCCGCCGTCGGCCGGCTCGGGCACGTACGCCTGCGCGATCATCTCCCCGCCGGGCCCGTCGAACGTGACCAGGCCGGTGCGGCCGGTCGGGGTGACGGTCGGCCCCGGGCGCACGGTGAGCCGTCCGTGCCGGGAGTTCTCCTCCGGCAGCCGGTGCGGTGGGGCACTCTCGTGGGTGATCGGCATGGGCTCGTGGCTACCCTGGCGCCGCCCGATCAACCGCGATTCGCGGCAACGGGCGTTCCGGGACGTGAACGGCTTGATTGGATCACCCGTCTCCAGAACGTTGGGTCACATGTCTGTGACCGTGGCGTCGCGCTACGTGGGCTGGTTGCTGCGCAGCAACCGTCGCCTGGGTCCGCACGCCGAATTCCGGTCGGGCCGCGACTTCGCCCGCGCCTTCCGGCCGGACTCCGCGCCCGAACTGGCGCCGTCGCAGATCACGCGGTGGGAGCAGGGCGCGACGGCGGCCGGCCGGGACGTGCTGCGCCGGTACGAGGAACTGCTGGGCGCCGAGCCCGAGTCGCTCGTCGTGCTGAGCGACACGCTGCGCCGCATGGACCCGCACGCGCCGGCGGAGACCCCGGCCGCCCGCCCGGCCGACCAGCGGCGGCTGTACGACCTGCTGGACCGCGCGCTCGCCCTCGGCGAGATGACCGGCGCGCAGTGGAGCCGGCTGACCGAACTGGTCTCGGCGCAGCCGGCCCTGGTGCTCTACCCGCGCCGGCTGTGGAGCGACCTGGCCGAGCAGTTGCTGCGCGAACTGGTGATCTCCGAGAAGAGCGCGTGGCTGCAACGGCAGGAGGCGATCAGCCGCCTGCTGGAGCACCCGGCGGCGCGCCCGCACGCCGTGGCGGCCTGCGTGGCGCTGGCCGACGACCCGTCCTCGCCGGCCGTCATCGAACCGGTGTCGCTGCTCGACGTCGTCGCGCACGAGGACGGGAACAGGTACGTCCTGCGGCAGATCGAGAACCCGGCCAGCGACCGCGCGCACTACGCCGGCCTGCTGGCCGCGGTGCGCAAGGTGCGGCACGGCCATTTCACCGGCGACGAACGCGCCCGCCTGACCCGGGCGGTGCACCACTCGATAACCGATTCCACCACCGACCCGGCCACCGCGCCGCTGCTGGCCGAGGTGGCGGCGATCCTCGGCGCGTCCGGGCCGGGCCGGTCACCGCGGCGCCGCCGCGCCACCCTCCTGTCCGATGTGGAGCCTGAGCCGGGCTCGGGGTGCCCGGCGGAGGCGCACGCGGTGAGCGAACGCATCGCCGGCCAGGCGCGGATCAGCTTCGACAACGACGGGTACGAACGCGACCCGGTGCTGGCCGACCTGGTGCGGCAGGCGCTGTTCGACCCGAACCCGGACCTGCGCCTGCTCGCCGGCATGCTCATCGCCGCCACCCCGTACCGCGACCCGGTGGCGGTGGCGCTGCTGGGCGAGCTGAAGGCCAGCCTCTCCCGCCGGGTGGAGGAGATGGCGCTGCCGGCGCTGCGCGCGCTGACCACGCTCGGCGTCGACCTGCACCGCCCGCTGATGCGGTCGATCCTGACCAGCCCCGGCTCCAGCGCCACCCTCCGGCACGCCGCCGGCTGGGCCATCCCGCACTGCCCGGGGCGGTACCCGCTCGAGACCTGGGGCCGGATCCTCTCGGCGCAGATCGCGGCCTGGTCGGCCGCGCCGTCGGCGACGACCGAGGGCGTGCTGCGCTGCCTCGCCTACGGCGTCGGCACCGACCGCCACTACGGCCTGCTCGCCGAACTGCGGCAGCGCGGGGACCTGCCCGGCACCGTCCGGCAGACCGCGCACTGGCTGCTGTCCTCGCCCGCCGGCCCCCCGGCCTGACTAAACGGCCTGTTGCACGGTGGTCGCGGCGCTGCAATCGCCGGTCCGCCCGGGGGTGGTTGCCCTTACGGTCTGTACCGGCGGCGGCGCGGTCGCCCGGGATACGTCATCGGCACGGGGGAGGGCAACCGATGCGCATCTACTGATTACCGCTGGCCGCCGCGCCGGGCGCAGGGGCTGTGGCCGAGGGGGACGCAGCCCCGCGCAGGTCCCCGAGACGGTACCCGTCCCCGTCCCGGCGTATTGACGCACATCGCGCCCCTGGGCAGACTTTTCGCCATGGCCACGGTACGTAGCGTCACATTCGAGAACCTGTACAACTTCAGGGATCTCGGCGGCCTGCCGGTCGCGCCCGGCGGCACCACCCGCACCGACCGGCTGTACCGCAGCGACTCGGTGGCGTACGCGTCGGCGTCCGACACGGCGTGGCTGGTCGAGCGGCTGGGCCTGGCGACCGTGGTGGACCTGCGCGGCGAGCGCGAGGTGGACCTGTTCGGCCGGGGTCTGCTCGCCCGCACCGGCGTGCGGTACGTCGCCGCGCCGATCGACAAACTGGCCGAGTACGACGACCTGGCCGGCTACTACCTGGGCGTGCTGGCCGAGCGGGGCGACGTGCTGGTGACCGCGATCCGGGGGCTGCTCGAGCCCGGCGCCCTGCCGGCGGTCATCCACTGCGAGGCCGGCTGCGACCGCACCGGCGTTCTGGTCGCCACGATCCTGTCGCTGATCGGCGTCCCGGACGCCGACATCTGCGCGGACTACCTGCTGACCAGCGCCGCCGTCGCCGCGATCATCGAGCGGGACCGGTGGCTCGCCACCCGGCTCAACCTCGTCGACGCCGCCGACCTCAACCTGGACTACGACGATTGGGTGCTGGCGGCCGAGACGATGCCGGCCACCCTCGCCGGCATGCGCGCCCGCTGGGGGGACGCCGCCGGCTGGGCCGCCGCGCACGGCCTGCGCCCCGAGGAACTGGACCGGCTACGCGAAACCCTGGTCGCCGCCTGACCAGCGGGGACTTGCGCCGCCCGGGGCGCCCGGCCCTCACCCGGCGGGGCTCGGACTCGGCCTCGATGCCGCTGGCCGCGTGATGACCGGCCCGCGCGCGGTCGTGCCCTCGGGCCGGGTGCCCTGATCACGGCAGACCACTGCCTTCCCGGCTGAGCGGCGTCCGCGTGGGTTTCGCCGCCCCGGAGCCGGGGTCGAGGGCGCCCCGCCCGGAGCCGGTCGGGTTTGCCGGGCCCGGAGCCGGGTAGCGGGGGGCGGTGAGCACACCCGCTGATGAGCTGGAGCGGGCGCGAGCCGCCACGGCGAACCACGCGTCGGCCCTCCGTGACCTGGAGCGGTTCCTGGCCGGGCTGCGGGGCGTGCCCGGCCCGTCCGAGATCACCGAGTACGCGACCCTGCAGGCGCGCGAGGAGGAGGCCCGGGCCGACCGGCTCGCCTCCTGCACGGCCGCCGGTCTGGGCGTGGACAGCGTGCAGTGAACGCACCCGCGCGCGCGACGGGTGCGTCGCGCCGCGCGGGCCGGGAGTCGGGCCGGGAGTGACGACCTACAGGTCGAGCAGCCGGTTCAGGAAGTCGCGGTAGCCGCGCACGGCGACCCGCAGCCGCTCGGTCTCGTCGCCCGGCGCGGACGCCCAGTTACCGAGCCGGTCGCGCCGCTCGCCCAGGGCCGCGGTCAGCCGGTCGACCGCCTCGTCGACCAGCGCCTTGGCCTCGCCCGCCGCGCCGTCCGGGTTGTCCACGAAGCGCAGTTGAACCTCGCGCCAGCGGTCCCGCAGGTCGTCCGCGGCGCCGCCCGGCCAGAGGCGGTCCGTTCCGGCGCCGGCACCGGGCGCGGCAGGGGTGGCGCCGGCGCCGCTGGCAGCAGGGGCGGCTTCGGCGGCGACAAGGGTGGCGCCGGTGCCGGCAGAGGTGGGGGTGGCGCCCGGGGTCGCGGACGGGTCACCGGCGCTGTCCGGCCCGGGTTCCTCGACCGTGTGGTCGCCGGGCACGTCGGCGGGCTCGGGCTCGCCGTCGTCCTCGTCGGCGCGGTGCCGGTCCGCCGCCTCGCCACCGTGGGCGGCACCATCCATCATGGAGGCACCGGGGACGGAGGTCGCGCCGGTCGCGGTCGGGCCGGGGCCCGCGGTCGGCGGCTCGACGAACTCGGTGTCGCCACCCGTCTCGCGGACCTTCGTCGCGCCCTCGCCGGCCCGCTGCGCGCCGGTCGGCTGCCCGCTGGCCCGTCGCCGCTCGCCGATTCGCTGCGCGCCGGTTGGCTGCGCGTTGGCCCGGCGCGCGTTGGCCCGCTGCGCGCTGGTCGGCTGCTCGCCGGCCCGCTGCTCGTCGTCGCGGTCGATCGGCTCGTCGCCGACGAGGCGGTCCTCGGCGGCGGCCTCGTGGGCCTCTTCCCGGGCCCGCTCCCGGGCCTCCCGCCGCGCCACGACGCGGCCGGCCTCGTCGCGTGCGATCTCGTCGCCGGGCGCGTCCTCGGCACCCCGGTCGGTCTTGAGGTTGGCCGCCTCGGCGGAGGCAGCCACCGCGCCCGCCACCGAGGGGGCCCCGAACGCGGTCAGCGGATCCGGCACGCGGTCGGGCGGGTGCGGTTCGTCGGGGTCGGCGGTGCCGTCGCCAGGCAGCCGCTCCAACGGGTGGCTCAGCTGCGAGTCCTTGTGGTCCTCGGTGTCGATCGTCGCGGGGCTCCGGTCGTCGGGCTGGTCATCGCGGGCACGGTCGTCGGGGGCGCGGTCATCGCCGGCGCGGTCGTCGGGCTCGTCGCGATCCGTGCGGGCGTCGCTGAAGATGCGCATGGTGGGGTCCTTCACCGCGGAGTGGTGGTGTGGTCGCTCGGCACCGGGTCCTCGCCGAGCAGGTCGGCGACCAGCGCGCGGTAGTGGACCAGCGCCCGGCGCAACTGCTCGGTGCTGGCCTCGCCGCGCTCGTGGGCCAGGTTGATGTCGTGCGCCTGGCGGTAGTGGTCCAGCGTGCGGGCGTGCTCCACGGACAGCTGCGCGACCTGGTCCTCGTACCCGCCGACCGGGTAGCCCCGTTCGGCGATCAGGCGGGTGACCAGTTCGTCGGCGGCCCCGACGGCCTCGTCCGGGGCGTCGACGAAGCGGGCTTGGATCTCCGCCCAGGCCGCCCGGTAGGTGGTCCGGGAGGAGTCGCTGAGCTCGCGCAGGTCCAGCTCGGCGTGGCGGCGCTCGCGCTCGCGCAGCTCCCGCTCGGCGGCCGCGCGGCTGTCCTGCTCGGACACCACCCGGTCGTACTCGGGGCCGAAGCGTTCGCGCAGCGAGCGGCGCCGCATGGCCAGCCAGCCGAGCACCGCCAGTCCGGCGAACACCACGAGCAGGATGACGAGAACGGCGATCGATGTGGACGTCATGGGCTTCCTCCTTCGCCGGAGTAATGCCCAGTGCGGTGCCATCGCGAAACGGCTCACCGCTCCCGCAGCGGGTCGTGCCCCAGCCGCATGAGCGCGTGCCGCCAGGTGTCGTCCGCGCCCTTGTCCGGCGGCTGGGCGGCGTGCAGCCGGTCGATCGCGTTCACCGTCAGCCGCATGGCGGCCTCGTCGTCGCGGGTCAGGTCGCCGAAGCGCTTGGCCAGGATCTTCAGTACCCGCTCGCCCAGTGGCGGCATCTCGGCGCTGCTGGCCTCCTCGGTGGACGCCTCGGTGAGTAGGAACGAGCGCAGTTCGGGCGAGGGCATGTTGACCACCTCGTGGAACCGTTCCCAGAGTTGCCGGTCGGCGCTCATACCGACGCCGCCTCGGGTTGCACGTCGACCCGCAGGTGGCTGTCCTCGGCGTCCACGGTGACCCGGCGCCCCGGCCCGAGGGTGCCCTCCAGGACCATGGTTGACAGGCGGTTGTCGATGTCCCGCTGGATCACCCGGCGCATCGGCCGGGCGCCGAACTCGGGCTGGTGGCCGCGCTCGGCCACCCAGTCGATCGCCGCCGGCGTGAACGTGACGGTGATGTGCTGGGCCCGCAGCCGCCGCTCGGTCTCGTGCAGCAGCAGTTCGGTGATCTCCCGCAGCTGCTCCTGCTCCAGCCGGCGGAAGATGATGATCTCGTCGATCCGGTTCAGGAACTCGGGCCGGAAGTGCTCCCGCAGCCGGCGCATGACCTGATCGGAGATGCCGGGGTCGATGGCGGACCGGGGGCCGGAGAGCGCGCCGGACAGGCCGCCGTCGGTGTTGCCGGGCGACTCGGTGCCGAAGCCGAGCGGCCCGGAGCGCCCGCTGATCACGTCCGAGGCGAGGTTGCTGGTCATGATCAGTACGGTGTTGCGGAAGTTGACCGTCCGGCCCTGGCTGTCGGTCAGCCGCCCGTCGTCGAGCACCTGGAGCAGCAGGTTGAACACGTCCGGGTGGGCCTTCTCGATCTCGTCGAGCAGCAGCACCGCGTACGGGCGCCGGCGGACCGCCTCGGTCAGCTGCCCCGCCTCCTCGTAGCCGACGTAGCCCGGCGGCGCGCCGACCAGCCGGGCCACGGTGTGCCGCTCCTGAAACTCGCTCATGTCCAGCCGGACCATCCGCTCCTCCTGGCCGAACAGCGACTCGGCCAGGGCGCGGGCCAGCTCCGTCTTGCCCACCCCGGTCGGGCCGAGGAACAGGAAGCTGCCGATCGGCCGGTCCGGGTCGGACAGGCCGGCGCGGGAGCGGCGCACCGCCTCGGCGACCGCGGCGACCGCCTCGTCCTGCCCGACGACCCGCTCGTGCAACTGCTCCTCCAGCCGCAGCAGCCGCTCCCGTTCCTCCTCGGTCAGCTGGTTGGCGGGGATGCCGGTGGCCTGGCTGACCACGTCGGCGATGTCCTGGGTGGTCACCTCCGGGGCCGCCCGGTCGGCCGGCGGCGCGCCCGCCTCGCCCAACTGCGCGCGTAACTCGGAGATCTGGTCGCGTAACTGGGACGCGCGCTCGTACTGCTCGTCCGTGACCGCGTGGTCCTTGTCCCGGCACAGCTGGTCGATGCGCTGGCGCAGCGCCCGCTCGTCGGTGGCCGGCGACTTGGTCCGCAGCCGGACCCGGGCGCCCGCCTGGTCCACCAGGTCGATGGCCTTGTCCGGCAGGAACCGGTCGGTGATGTACCGGTCGCTGAGCTGGGCGGCGGCGACCAGCGCCTCGTCGGTGATCCGGACCTGGTGGTGCGCCTCGTACGCGTCCCGGATTCCGCGCAGGATCGCGATCGTGTCGGACACCGACGGCTCGGACACCAGCACCGCCTGGAACCGCCGGGCCAGGGCGGCGTCCCGCTCGATGTACCGGCGGTACTCCTCCAGCGTGGTGGCGCCGATGATGTGCAGGTCGCCGCGGGCCAGGGCGGGCTTGAGCATGTTCGCGGCGTCCATGGTGCCGCCGCCCTCGCCGCCGCCGCCCGCACCGACCACGGTGTGCAGCTCGTCGATGAAGATGACCAGTTCCTCGCTGTGCTGGCGGATCTCCTCCAGGACGCCGCGCATCCGCTCCTCGAAGTCGCCCCGGTACCGGGTGCCGGCGACCAGCCCGGCGATGTCGAGCTGGATGACCCGGCGCCCGGCGAGCGTGGGCGGCACGTCCCCGTCGGCGATCCGCTGGGCGATCCCCTCCACCACCGCGGTCTTTCCGACGCCCGCCTCGCCGATGAGCACCGGGTTGTTCTTGGTCCGCCGGGAGAGCACCTCGATGGTCTGGGCGATCTCCTGGTTCCGGCCCACCACGGGGTCGATCCCGCCCGCGTTGGCCAGGTCGGTCAGATCCCGGCCGTACTGGTCGAGGGTGGGGGTCTCGGCCCGGCGCCGAGGTGCGGGGGCCGCCCGCCGCCCGCCGCCGGTCGGGCCCGGTGCCCCGCCCTCGCCCGGGGGCGGCGGGAGCAGCCGGTCGGGGCTGGCCCGGTTCTCGGCGAGGATGCGCCCGGCCGTGGACTCCGGGTTGAGCCCCAGCGCCATCATCACGTGCTCCGGACCGATGTACGACGCGCCCATCGCCCGGGAGATCTGGTGCGCCTCCAGCAGGGCCCGCTTCGCCGCCGGGGTCAGCGACACCGGCCCCGGGCGCCGCTCGCCGCCGCCCTCGCCGGTGCGCTGCCCGACCGCCTCCGCCACCGCGTCCGGGTCGGCGCCCGCGCGGCGGATCATCTCGCGCAGCGCCGGGCGCCGGCTGGCCGCCCAGAGCAGGTGCTCGGTGCCCACGTCGGAGCGGCCGGTCTCGGCGACCTGGCGGGCGGCGTCGGTGACCAGCTCGCGGGCGTCCTCGGTCATCAGCCGGGTGATGTCGACCCGGTACACCGACTGCTGCCGCTCGGCGTCGCCGAAGAACCTGGCGAAGAACTCGTCCAGAGGGCTCGTCATGCCGGGCGGTTACCCGGGCCGACCCCAAGCATGCCCGGCCGGCGGGCATTCAGCCGGCGTCGACTACCTCCCCCAATCCGGTCGCGGTCAGCCCGTCCCGGACCGTCGCACCGTCACCCTCGACGACGATCGTGAGCGCCTCCGGGTTCAGGTGCCTGGCCGCGGCGGCGGACACGTCCGGCACCGTCGCGCCCAGGTACTGCTCGCGCAGCGTCACGAAGTAGTCGTCCGGCAGGTCGTGCAGCGCGAGCGTGGCCAGCGCCGCGGCGATCGCGCCCGGGGTCTGCATGTCGACCGAGAGCTGACCGGCCCGCCAGGTGCGCGCCAGCGCCAGCTCCTCCTCGGTGACCCCCTCGGCCCGGGTACGGGTGATCTCCGCGACCGTGTCGGTGAGCGCCGGACCGGTGACCGCCGTCTGCACGGCCGTGTTGACCCGGAAGGTCCCGAACCGGCGCGCCTGCCCGAACTCGGCCCGGATGCCGTACGTGTACCCGCGCACCTCCCGGATCAGGTGGTTCAGCCGTGAC
The DNA here is from genome assembly GCF_018397995.1 of Rhizomonospora bruguierae. Lineage (GTDB taxonomy): Bacteria > Actinomycetota > Actinomycetes > Mycobacteriales > Micromonosporaceae > Rhizomonospora > Rhizomonospora bruguierae. Next base: position 6,169 of record NZ_BBQH01000053.1, on the reverse strand, counting down.
GAGAACGCGCCGCCGAGCACCGTGCCGGCCAGGGTCATCGGGACGAAGTCCGGGTCCGCCCGGGGCGGCGCGTGGTGGCCGAGCAGCAGCGTGGACTGCACCGAGCCGGGCCGGTCGACCAGCAGCATCCGGCGGGCCACGTCCGCCGGTGGGGCGATCGGGCCGGGGCGGGGCTCGTCCGCCGCGGTCACGCCGGCGAACGCCGCGGCACCCAGCGCGGACAGGTCCAGCCGGTCCAAGTTTCCGGCGACCAGCAGGGTGCCCGGCCGGGTCAGCCACGCGGCGTGGAAGTCCAGCACGTCCTGCGCGCCGATGACCGCGATCGACTCCGGGTCGCCGTGCGGCGGCCGGGCGTAACGGTCGGTGAACAGCGCCCCGCGCAGCGCCGCGTCCGCCCGGGGGCCCGGGTTCGCCCAGCGCATCCGGGCCGCGGTCAGCTCGTCGTCGCGCTTGCGCTCCAGGTCCGCCGGCTCCAGCAGCGGGGTGCGGACCGCCTCGGCCAGCAGCGCCACCGCCTCGGCCAGCCGCTCGACCGGCACCTCCACGCTGATCCGCATCGAGTCCCAGTCGACCGACGTGGCCAGGCCGGTGCCCAGCCCCTCCAACGCCAGCGCGTACGCCGCCGCGTCCCGCCGCCGGGTCCCCTCCTCCAGGGACTCGGCGAGCACGGACGCCACGCCCGCCCGGTCCGCGGGCTCGCGCCCGGCGCCCGCGTCCAGCAGCAGCGTCGCGACCGCGAGCGGTTGGTTCGGCAGGTGCGCGGCGACCACCGGGCCGCCCGGCTGCTCCCGGGTGATCTCCGGGAACCGGTACGGCCGCGCGTCGCCCGGCTGCGGTGGGGTGGCTACCAGCGCCTCGACGGCGGTCATGCGCTCTCCTCCGGAAGGTAGGTCAGGGTGACCCGGGCGTCCTCGTCCAGGATCTCGGCCGCCACCTCGGCGACCCGCTCGGCGGTGACCGACCGCCACCCGTCGAGCTGGGCGGCGACCCGCTCCGGGGCCCGGAACAGCGTCGCGTACCGCCCCAGCGTGTCCGCCCGCCCGCCGAGCGTGCTCACCTGGCGCCACCACGAGCTGGTCAGCAGGGCCTTGGCCCGCTCCAGTTCGGCGTCGGTGACCGGCTCGGTGACCATGGACGCCACGACCTCGACCAGGCCCGCCTCCAGGTCGGCGGCGGGCACCCCGGGCCGCGCGGTCGCGCTGACGATCAGTGGGGCCGGGGCGTGCGCGAGGTCCACACCGTACGAGCCGATGTTGTCCGGCTGGGCCAGCCGCCGCCCGTCGGCCAGCCGCTGGAACAGCCGGCTGCCCCGGCCGGAGCCGAGGACGGCGGCCAGCACGGTGGTCGCGTCGTACCCGGGCGAGCCGAACGGGTGGCTGCGGTACGACAGGTAGACCCGCGGTGCCGGCACGGCGCCGGTGACCTCCTGCCGCACCGCGCCGCCCGCCTTGGGGAGCCCGCCCTCCGGCGCCGGCGGAATGTGCTCGCGCGGTGGCAGCTGGCCGAAGTACTTCTTCGCCAGCTCGTACACCCGCTCCGGCTCGGCGTCGCCGGCCACGGTCAGTACCGCGTTGTTCGGCGCGTAGTAGGTGGTGTGGAAGTCCTTGAACGTCTGTAGGTCCGCCGCGTTCAGGTCCTCCATCGACCCGATCGTCGCGTGGTGGTACGGGTGCCCCGGCGGGTACAGCAGCGGCAGCAGGCGCAGCCACGCGTCGCCGTACGGCACGTTGTCGTACCGCTGCCGGCGCTCGTTCTTGACCACCTCGCGCTGGTTGTCCAGCTTCTCCTGGGTCAGGGCCGGCACCAGGCCGCCCATCCGGTCCGCCTCCAGCCACAGCGCCAGTTCCAGGTGCTCGGCCGGCAGCGTCTCGAAGTAGTTGGTGCGGTCCGGGTTCGTGGTCGCGTTCAGCGAGCCGCCGGCGCCTTGCACGTAGCTCATGTGCTCGGTCTTGCCGACGTGCACGGAGCCCTCGAACATCAGATGCTCGAACAGGTGTGCGAAGCCGGTCTGGCCCGCCGGTTCGTGTCGGGAGCCCACGTCGTACCAGAGGTTCACGGCGACGACGGGGGCGCCGTGGTCAGGGCTGGCGATCACGCGGAGGCCGTTGTCGAGGGTCGAGGTCTCGATGGGCCACGGGAAGCCTGTCACCCGTTATTTATATCCGTAGGCTTGCGGGGGTGAAGCTCAAGCTGGACCTGCACGACATCTACAACCGCGGCCAGGACATCGACCGCGCGCTGCGCGGGATCATCGACGAGGCCGTCCGCACCAGGGCCAGCGTCGTGGAGATCATCCCGGGCAAGGGCTCCGGGCAGCTGAAGAAGCGGGTGCTCCGGTTCCTGGACAGCAAGGAGATCAAGCCGCTCTACCACCGGGTCGAGAAGGACTCGAAGAACTTCGGCCGGCTGTTCGTGCACTTCCGCTGGAAGTAGGGACTACGGGCCTACGGGTGGCAGGCTACTACGCCCTCGCCGCCGACAGCGTCGCTTCGGCTGATGTCGATCCATGGCAGAGGGAGGGTGGCGACCGCTACCACCAGCCGGTGGTGATCCTGACCCGGCTCGGCGTCGACCGTGCCGCCCACGACGCCGGGTTGGGTCGGGCGTCGATGGTCGACGCGTTGCGGCGAGTCGCGGCCGCGCCGAGGCCGTCGGCGTACGGGTCCTCATCGATTGCGAGACCGAAGCCGCGCGTGACTTTACCCGGGCTGGCCACATTCGAGACCGGCCCCGCCGACCCGATGTAGCTGCTGCTGTTAATGAAGGACCTGCGCCGCGTGCTCGGCGGCTGACAACCCCGGGCAGTCGGTCGTAACAGCGGGTGCGCCGAGCATGGCGTCCCGAGCCCGGTGTGGCACGGAGCCGCCGGGCTACAAGCGGGGCCGTACCAGACGTGTAGGGCATGCGCGGCGATGATGCGCGGCTGCCCGTAGAGCGTCGTTGTTGGCAACTTAGTGATATTTAAGCCTATCTCATTGACTATCGGTAATGTGGTGCTTACTGTTCCGTCACTGCGGCGATCCTAACGGGGAAGTCGGTGGGCCCGGTGCGCCAGCGTCTGCGTTGTTACCTGTCGTCCCTGGTGGCGGGAGTGGTGGTTGCGGCCTCACTGGTTGCGGTGCCTGATTCCTCAGCTGCGACCGCTGCGCAGGCCAGCTGTCGTGCCGGCGCGTCCGATGAGGCTGCGGCGCTTCGCGCCGCGACCGCCTGCCATGGCCGGGTCGAGGTCCTCTCGGAGCTGGCCGAGCGGACCCGGGTGTTCGCCAATCCCAGTGGGACGTTGACCGCTGAGACGTCCGCGCTCGTCCAGCGGGTGCGGATGGCAGGCGGCCGCTGGGTCAAGCCCGACCCGATGCTGCGCCCGGATGGAAACGGCCGCGTCGTCCCCATCGCCACCTCACTGCGGATTTCCTTCTCCGCCGGTGGCGGTGGACCCGTCGCAACCATTGGCGACGGTGCCGCCGAATTGGAGCTGAGCTGGCCGGGAGGGCAGTTGCCAGCGCCGGAGCTGTCCGGCGAGAGCGCTACGTATCCCAACGTGTTCCCGGGCGTTGACCTGGTGCTGACGGCGCAGGTCGAGGGATTGGCCGAGATGCTGGTGGTGAAGGATGCGCGGGCCGCTGCCAACCCCGCGCTGACCGCCATCCGGTTCGGCACCGTGGCGCGGGGGTTGCGGCTGCGGCAGGACCCGGCAGGCGCATTGAGCGCTGTCTCTGATGCGGGCGCCACGTTGTTTGGCTCCGGTACCCCGGCCATGTGGGACTCGGCCAAGCCGGCTGGAGAGAGGCAGGGCCGGGCCAACCGGCTCGTCGTGCCAGGTGCGGCCCGTGCCGCCATGCCGGTGCAGCTGATCGGCAGCGACCTCGTCGTGCACCCCGACCTGGCGATGTTGCGGGACAAGGCGACGAAGTTCCCGGTCTACATTGACCCAGGGCTGGGCAAGAACGCCTGGACGATGATTAACAGTACGTATCCCACCCAATCCTACTGGAGCTACGATAAGCAGGATTGCCCGGATCCGTACAGCTCGATCCAGTGCGCCAAGGTCGGTTACACGAACACGCCGACCGGCATGAAGTATCGGTCTCTGTTCGCGTTCGGCATCTCGGGGCTGCTGAACAAGCATGTGCAGGACGCCAAGCTGTCGATGGACACGGTGTATTCGTGGACGAATACCGACTACGGCACGCAGGTGCGGGTCACCGGCGGGATCAGCTCGGGCACCACCTGGTCGAACAACGCCGCCAGTTGGGGTGCGGTGGTTGCCACGGCGAAGAGCCATGCGCACGACAGGGTGCGGCGGCGCACCGAGTGGGGCGTGACGAGCGCCGTGCAGACCGCATCGGGCGGCACCTCGGGCACGTTGACCTTCGGGCTGATGGCGGTCGATGAGACAAACGTAAACTACTGGAAGAAGTTCGACGCGGGTACGGCGTTGCTGACCGTTACCTACAACTCATTCCCGAACGCGCCCGACACCATCACCGTGACTGACCAGCCCTGCGTGCGCGGCGCGTTCCGGCCGTACGTGCGTACCCTCGCTCCGGCGCTGAAGGCGCGACTGTCCGATCCGGACGGGACGGCGCGGCAGCTCAAGGGCACGTTCTACTGGTGGAACTACTCTGGTGGGTCGCGGACCAGTACCAACTCGGTGGCGCAGGGCTCGATTACCTCGGGACAGTACGCAAATGTCACGATCCCCGCAGGCAAGTTGGCCGATGGAGGCGTCTACGTCATCCAGGCGATCGCCAATGACGGTATCGACAATAGCCAGTACTCGACGACCTGTGAGTTCCAGGTCGACGTGACCGCACCGGCCGCACCTAGCGGCGTGACGTCGACGGACTATCCGAACGACGGGCAGTTGCACGGCGGGGTCGGCATGGCGGGCACGTTCGTGCTGAAGCCACCGACCACGGTGCCCGCGGACTTCTACGGATACGCGTGGACCCTCGACCCGGGCATCAGCGCGGCGGCCGCCACGCAGGTGACCGCCAACGCCACCGACCACGCGGCCTCGATCACCATCACGCCCGTCAGCGACCAGACGTTCAACCTGCGGGTGTGGTCGCGAGACAACGCCGGCAACTATTCCGCTGCCTACATCTATCAGTTCACCGTGCGGGCCGGGACCGGGCCGGACGCGCGGTGGACGTTCGATGGCCAGGACGGCATCGACGACACTGGCCACAACAACACACTCGCCATTAGCAGCGGCACCTGGGCGGCCGGACGGGGCGGTTACGGCAAGGCGTTGGTGGGTAACGGCACCGCTACCTCGGGCGCGACGACCGGGCCGATCGCCACCAAGGACCCGAACACGGGCGGTCCGATAACCGTCCACTCCAACCAGAGCTTCACGGTCGCGGCCACCGTCCGGCTGGACTCGACAGGTGGCTCCGGCCAGCGCGTGATCGTTGCCCAGGACGGCAACCGCACCTCGCCGTTCCTGCTCGGCTACAGCGTGACGGACAACAAGTGGCGGTTCGCCGTCGCGGGCAGCGATGCGGACGCGCCGGCCACGGTGTCGGTGCTGTCCAACGCGGCGGCGGCGACCGGCGTGTGGACGCGGCTGATCGGCACCTACGACGGCACGAGTCACGCGCTCCAGTTGTACGTTAATGGAGCCCTGCAGACGGCCACCGCGAACGGCGCGACGTTTGACGCGACCGGGCCGGTGACGATCGGCCGGATGCGCTCGGCCGGCGCGGCGGCCGGCTTCTTCCCCGGCGCGATCGACGACGTCCGGGTCTACGGCCGGAAGCTGTTGAGCACCGAGCACGAGTTCAACGTCCTGCAGCTGCCGAACCCGCCGCTGGTGTCGTTCCCCAGCGGGACCACGGCGTACGTCGGCGCCTCGGTACCCGTAGCGATCAGCGCCGGTGGTGACACTGCGGTGACCGGGGTTCAGTACCGGGTGGGTGCATCCGGCACAGCGACCGCTGTGCCGCTGCCAGCCGCCGGTGGGCAGACCACCGTCAACGCCACCTCCACGACGGTCGGGACGCCCACGCTGATGGTGCAGGGCATTGACATGGCTGGAAACAAGTCACCGATCGCGTCCACCGTGCTCAAATTCGACGAGGCGCCCGCGCTTACGGGCAAGGTGACCGACGCCGTGACCGGCACAGCGTTGGCCGGTGTCACCGTGACCTTGACTCCGGGTGGA
>NZ_BBQH01000052.1 GCF_018397995.1 Rhizomonospora bruguierae | reverse complement strand
GGGCGGGACCGGGCCGCTCCCCGGCCGGCGCGCTCCCCGCCCCCGTCCGGGCGCCCCGCGGCGACGCGCTCCCGGTCGGCCGGTGGCCCGGACTCCCGGACCGTGCGCCCCCTCGGGGTGTACGCCCGCGCGCCGAACATCCCGCCTCGGGACAGCCCCTCATCGCGGTCCGGGTCGCCGCCCGTTCGCCCGGGGGCGCCGCGCCGCGGTCCGGTGGGGCGCTCCCGGCCGGCTGCCGGGGACGCCCCACCAGACCGCTGGGGCGGGTCGGTGCCCCGGCGCGGCTGGCGGTACGGCGGATCGGGACGCCGAGCCTGGTTGTGTGACTCCCGGTGCGGCTCCGAGGGGCGCTGCGGCATGGGCTTACCGGCCCACCCGCTGCCCGGTGACCGGCGGGCCCGACGGCCCGCCGGTCGCGGTCTGATCGGCGGGCTGGTCGGCGGCCAGGCTGGCGGAGCCGCCCGCCGGCTGCGGCACGCCGACCACCTTGCCGTCCGGCAGCCGGATGTACGCGGGCACGCCGGCCGGCACCAGGCCCAGCTTGCGGGCCAGCGCGGCCAGGTTGCCCGGGTCCTCGTACTGCGCGATCTGCTGGTTCAGGCTCTGCTCCTCGTCGTTGAGCGCGGCCTGGCTCTCCTGCAGATCCTGCAGCTTGAACGCGTTCTCGTTGATCTTCGTGTTGAGCACCAGGATGCCCAGCACGCCGCCGACCACGGCCAGCAGAACGAGCACGATGAACGGCGTGCGCGGCACCACCACCGGCGCCGGCGGCGCGACCCGCAGCCGCGGCGCCCGCTCGCCGGCCGGGCTCTGCGCCCGGACCCGGCGGCCGGGGCGCGGTGCCAGCGCGGTCGCCCCGTCGCTCTCGAAGCGACCCGCCGCCGCGCGCTCCTCCGTGGTCCGGCCCCCCGACCGCGGCTGCGCGCCCGTCCCCCGCGGGTCGCCTTGCTGATACGTCATCTACCCTCCCCCTCTCTCCTCCTCGGGGCTCATCGGGCCGGCGGACTGTCCCCCCGCCGCCCGCCCGGTGATACCGCCCCGCACGTCACCGGCCTGCGCCTGCGCGGCGCCCGGCCCGCCTGGCGCAGCACCGCGGCGCGGCCGTTCGCGGGCGGCCTGCGCGGCGGTACGCCGCCGTTCGTCGATCCGTTCCGCGGCGCGCAGCCGGACCGACGCGGCCCGCGGGTTCGCCGCGACCTCCGCCTCGCCCGCCTGCTCGGCGCCCCGGGTCAGCAGTCGCAGCGTCGGCCCGGTGCCGGGCAGTTCGACCGGCAGGTCGACCGGCCCGGTGGCCCGGGCCCGGGCGGCGATGGCCCGCTTGGTGATCCGGTCCTCCAGCGAGTGGTAGGACAGCACCACCGCGCGGCCGCCGGGCGCCAGCGCGTCCAGCGCCGCCGGCAGCGCCACCTCCAGCGCGGCCAGTTCCCCGTTTACCTCGATCCGAAGCGCCTGAAACGTTCTTTTTGCGGGATTTCCTCCCGTTCTGCGGGCCGGTGCCGGAATCGACTCCCGGACCAGCTCGGCCAGCCGGGCGGTGGAGGTCAGCCGGCTGCGCTCCCGCTCCCGCACGATCGCGCCGACGATCCGGGCGGCGAACCGCTCCTCCCCGTACACCCGCAGCACCCGGGTCAGCTCCCCGGCCGGGTAGCCGTTGACCACGTCCTCCGCGGTGAGGCCGCGGCTCTGGTCCATGCGCATGTCCAGCGGCGCGTCCCGCGCGTAGGCGAACCCGCGGTCGGGCGCGTCGAGGTGCAGCGAGGAGACGCCGAGGTCGAACAGCACCCCGTCGACCTCGGCCAGCCCCAGCTCGGCGAGAACCTCCGGCAGCTGGTCGTACACCGCGTGCACCAGGTGCGTGCGGTCCGCGTACGGTGCCAGCCGCCGGCGGGCCAGCGCCAGCGCCTCCGGATCCCGGTCGATGCCGACGAGCACCGCCCGCGGGTGGGCCCGCAGCACCGCCTCGGCGTGCCCGCCGAGCCCGAGCGTGGCGTCCACGTGGACCGCCGGGCGGGTGGCCGAGGTGGCGAGGTCCAGCGCGGGGGCCAGCAGCTCGAGCGTCCGCCCGAGCAGCACCGGCACATGCGTGCCCCGAAGCTCCCCCACCGTCGACCCCCTTGCCGCAGCCACGCGACCCTGCCTGTCGCGCCGTGGTGGCCGCGGGCCGCTCGTCGTACCGCCAGATCCCCATCCGCTCACCGCCGTTCCCCGACCGGCGGTCGGTGCGGCCCGCGCCTGGCATCGGGGAAGAGATGTCAGGAGCGAGAGCGGCTGGAGATCTCACGGTGCGCCGGGCGGCCCGGTCCCGTGCGGCGTTCGCGCGCCGCTGGAGCACCGGCCGGTGCGGCACCTGGCGCCGGTGGGCCGGGTGCCCCCGCCCTACAGCCCGCCTGGCAGCACCCCCTCCTCGATGTCCGCGAACTCGTCTTCGCTCTCGGCGAGGTAGGTCTCCCAGGAGGTCCTGTCCCAGATCTCCACGCGGCTGCTCGCCCCGATGACCACCAGGTCCCGGTCCAGGCCCGCGTACTCCCTCAGATGTGCCGGGATCGTCACCCGGCCCTGCTTGTCGGGAACCTCGTCGTGCGCGCTGGCGAAGAACACCCGGCTGTACGCCCGGGCGGCCTTGTGCGTCATCGGCGTGGCCCGCAACTGCTCCGCGATCCGCTGGAATTCCGGCATCGGGAACCCGTAGAGGCAGCGCTCCTGCCCTTTGGTGATCACGACACCTCCCGCCAGCTCGTCCCGGAACCGGGCCGGAAGGATCAGCCGGCCCTTGTCGTCCAAGCGCGGGGTGTGCGTGCCGAGAAACACCGGCCCACCCCCTCGCGAACCCCCCGAGGCCGACGGGAACTCCCAGCCCCGCCATCGCCCTCCACTCTACTCCACTTCCCTCCACCCGCAAGGCGAATGCGCTCCATTGAGGCCGCCAGAAGGGTGAAAAGTGGCTGGTCAGAGGCGGTGGAGCGGAGTGGAGGGGCGCGGCGGGGCGCACCACGGGGTCCGCTTTCCGACACGATCGAGGGACCGGCGAATGCGCCGCGGGACGGACCGCCATAGGGTCCGCCCCGCTACATTCGTCCGCGCCCCGTCGGCTAAACCAGCCGGCGCACCACGTAGTTGTTGCCCCATATCTTCCGCTTGGCCACCCGGGTACCCGGCTTGGCCGCGTCGTAGATGTAGCCATCGCCGGCGTAGATGGCCACGTGGTACCCGTACGAGCCGCTGCGGAAGACGATCAGGTCGCCCGGCTGCGCCGCCGACTTCGCGACCGCCCGGCCGTAGTGCTGCTGGCTGTCGGCCTTGTGCGGCAGTTCGCGGCCGACCTTGTGGTAGACGAACTTGGTCAGGCCCGAGCAGTCGAATGCCCCCGGGCCCGCCGCGCCGAACCGGTACGGCTTGCCGACCTCCTTGCGCACCTCGGCGACCACCCGGTCGCCCACCGTGGACTGCGGGACGCCGGTGACCTTCACCCGGATCTCGCCGCTGTTTGCGCCCGGGACCAGGATCCGGTAGGCGGTCTCCCGGGTGGGCTTGCTGGTCAGCCAGGCGTTGCCGGCCGCCGAGGTGTTCATGACCTTGGCGGTCCGCCAGCCCTGGCCGACCGTGTACTGGATGGTCGCCGGTCGGTTGCCCAGCGCCTCGCCGGTGCGCCGGTCGACCAGGTGGGCGGCGACGAGCACGGACTGGCCGTACCGGACGGTCTTGCGGGTGAAGGTCGGTGCGACCCGTACCGCCTGGGCGGCCACCGGTTGGCCCGCGGTGACCGCTGCGGCCACCGGGCCCGGCGCCGCCCGCGGCACCGTGGCGGGCGCCGCCGAGGCGGGACCGCCGGAGATCAACTGGCCGGCACAGAGGCCGGCGCCGAGCGCCAGGCCGAGGGCCGAACGGGACAGGTGGGAGGAGCCGGATCCGGCCATGGGCAGCCGGTGCCGGCCCGCGTAGGACTCGGGCACAGTGAGATTCCCTCCGGACACGCCTGCGGAGTTAGCTGTTGGATTCGAGCGGGAAGGGTGTCGTCCGGCCGCGGTCGTGCGGCTTCACCCCGAGACCCGCGCCCCGCGGCCCGGCCAGGCGCTGCGGCCTGGCGGCCCGTGCGCCTCGGGCACGATGGCCCGCGGACACGGGTGGTGGCTCTCAGGCACGCCGATCGGCTCTGAGGCCCGGTGGCGCCGGGTCGATGTGGGTCCCCCGACCCCCTGCCCTGGATTCCGCGCGGGTTGACGACAGAACAATCGGCGCCGCCGGGCGGGCAGGGGCTCGGCGTCACCTGGTCGGCGCGGTCACCGAGCTGCGCAGCACGGCGACCCGGCCTCTGTAACGGTTTTCCGTGATAACGCTGAGTAATCACTCTTCCGTGGAGCGGATCCGGCATATTCCTCCCCACCCGGGGAAGCACGAGCTATCCGACATGTCACTACCGGCCACTCCCGGGCGGCCGGGCGTTGTCGAACGATCACGGCGAGAGCCCCACAGAAACTTTCCGTGACCGGTCGGGGCTCTCCACCGGAGACCCACCGGTCGGCTCCGAACGGTTGTCCGAACGGGCGACCAGAGGGGAGGGTGGATGACCGGTCGACGGCGGAGCGCCCAAGCCGGGGCGGGTCGCGCGTCGGGTACCCTCGCCGTCGTGCCCGACGCGAAGCTCCCCCTGCGCGCCAAGGTCGCCAGCCAGGTCTCCCGCACCGCCGCCGCGCTGTCCCGCGCCGCTGGCCGCGGCGACGGCTCGGTGATCGGCGGTTGGATCGGCCTCAAGATCGATCCGGACCTGTTGAAGCACCTCGCCACCGGCCGGCAGGTCGCGCTCGTCTCCGGCACCAACGGCAAGACCACCACCACGCGGCTCACCGCCGCCGCCGTCGGCGTGCTCGGCGACGTCGCCACCAACTCGTTCGGCGCCAACATGCCCAGCGGCCACACCTCCGCCCTGGCCAAGGCCGGCGCCACGCCGTACGCGGTCCTCGAGGTGGACGAGCACTACCTGCCGCAGGTGCTGGCGGCCACCGACCCCCGCGCGGTCGCCCTGCTCAACCTCTCCCGCGACCAACTGGACCGGGCCAAGGAGGTGGCGATGATGGCGCAACTGTGGCGCACCACGCTCGCCAACCACCCGAAGGTCGCCGTGGTCGCCAACGCCGACGACCCGATGGTCGTCTGGGCCGCCGTCGCCAGCCCCTCGGTGACCTGGTTCAGCGCCGGCCAGCGCTGGCACGACGACTCCTGGGTCTGCCCGGAGTGCGGGTCGCACATCGAGCGCGCCGAGAACCAGTGGTGGTGCACCGGCTGCCCGCTGCGCCGCCCCGAGCCGCAGTGGGTGGTCGAGGACGACGGCGTGCTGGACCCGCTGGGCCACTGGCACAAGGTCACCCTCCAGCTGCCCGGCAGCGTCAACATCGGCAACGCCGCCACCGCGCTGGCCGTCGCCGCCCAGTTCGGCGTCCGGCCGATCGATGCGGTGCCCCGGCTGGCCCGGGTCACCTCAATCGCCGGGCGGTACGCGCAGGTGCAGCGGGACGGCCGCATCGTCCGGCTGCTGCTGGCCAAGAACCCGGCCAGCTGGCTGGAGGCGTTCGACATGGCCGAGCGGGCGCCCACCCTGCTGTCCATCAACGCCCGCGACCCCGACGGCCGGGACACGTCCTGGCTGTACGACGTCGACTTCTCCCCGCTCGCCGACGGCCGCCCGGTGCTCATCACCGGTGACCGCGCCTACGACCTGGCGGTACGCCTCGAAGTGAACCGCGTACCGTTCCGGCACGTAACGTCCTTCGAGGACGCCGTCGCCGCCATACCTCCCGGCCGGCTGGAAGTGATCGCCAACTACTCGGCGTTCCAGGACATCCGAGCGGAGCTGAACCGTGTCAACTGACGAGTCGCGGATCCGGATCGTCTGGGTCTACCCGGACCTGCTCAGCACCTACGGTGACCGGGGCAACGTGCTGATCCTGGCCCGCCGGGCCGAGCAGCGGCGGCTGCCGGTCGAGACCATGGAGGTCCGCTCGGACCAGCCGGTGCCCCGCTCCGCCGACATCTACCTGATCGGCGGCGGCGAGGACGGTCCGCAGGCGCTCGCCGCCCAGCGCCTGGCCGCGGACGGCACCCTGCGCGCCAGCGCCGAGAGCGGCTCGGTCATCTTCGCCATCTGTGCCGGGTACCAGCTGCTCGGCCACTCGTTCTTCGCCAAGGGCGTGCAGTGCCCCGGCCTCGGCCTGCTCGACCTGCACTCCGACCGCGGACCCACCCGCGCCGTCGGCGAACTGGCCGGCGACATCGACCCCCGCCTCGGCCTGCCGCCGCTGAGCGGCTTCGAGAACCACGGCGGGCGCACCCACCTCGGTCGCGGGGTCAACCCGCTGGCCCGGGTCACCACCGGCGTCGGCAACGACGGCACCACCGAGGGCGCCTGGTTCGGCAAGACCCTCGGCACCTACTCACACGGCCCCGCCCTGGCCCGCAACCCCGCCCTGGCGGACCTGCTGCTGCGCTGGGCCATCGGCGCGGACCGCCTGCCCCCGCTGGACGACACCTGGCCGGACCGGCTGCGCGCCGAGCGCCGCGCCGCCGTCGCCGCTCCCGCGGGGCGCCCGTGACGGCCGCCCCGGTGACCGCGCTCGCGGCCACCCCGGTTGCCGCAGACGCGGCCGCCCCGGTTGCCGTGACCGTGCCGGCCACCCCGGTTGCCGCGCTCGCGGCCGCCCCGGTTGCCGCGGACCAGCGGCGGCGCTCCGCCCGGCGGTTCATCCTCCTGCTCGCCGTCATCGGCGCGCTCGCCGGCGGCGCGTTCCTCGCCCCGATGCCCAGCCTGCGCGAGATCCCCGAGGCCGCCGGCCACCTCGGCCCCGCCGGCCCGGTCATCGCGGTGCTCGGCGGCGCGCTGCTGCTGATCGCGATGGTCCCGCGCACCGCCATCACGCTCGCCACCGGCGCCCTCTTCGGCCCGGTCGGCGGCACCGGCTACGCCCTGGCCGCCACCCTGATCGGCGCGGTCATCGCCTTCGCCCTCGGCCGCCTGCTCGGCCGCGACTTCGTCGCCGCCCGGGTCCGGGGCCGACTGGCGAAACTGGACTCCTGGTTCGAGCGGCAGAGCGTGCTCGGCGTCATCACCGTCCGGCTGCTGCCGATCGGCGGCTTCGGCCTGGTCAGCTACGGCTACGGCACCACCGGCGCGCGCATCCGCCCGTACCTGGTCGGCACCGTGCTGGCCAGCATCCCGTCCACGGTCGGCTACGCCACCGTCGGCGCGGCCGCGGTGAACCCGCACGGCATGAACTGGTTCGGTTTCGCCCCGTCCCTGCTCGGCCTGGTGGCCACCGCCGTCGTCGTCGCGCAGTGGCGGCTCAACCGCCGCCGCACCCACCGCGCCGCCCGGTACCCCGCCGCCCTCACCGCCGCCCAGGTGGTGTCAGGCTGACCGGGTGATCCGGCCGAGGAGTTCCCGAATGAAGAGCGCCTTTCCGCCCCGGCAGGCGGGGCGGTCGTGCCGGTTCGCGGCGGCCAGGTCGCGTTTGACGCGGGCGTATTCGGCGGCGTCGGTGGGCCGGGCGACAAAACGCGGGGCCGCCCCACCGGACGGCCCCGCGTCGAGCGCTACAGGACGATGCTGACCATGCGGTTGGGTACGACGATCACCTTGCGTGGGGCGCTGTCACCGATCTGGTCGGCCACCGCGGCCAGGGCCGCCGAGCGGACCGCCGCCTGGTCGGCGTCGGCGGGGACCGCGACCTTGCCGCGCACCTTGCCGTTCACCTGGATCGGGTAGGTGACCGACTCGGCGACCAGCAGGGCCGGGTCCGGCACCGGGAACGGCTCGTACGCCAGGGAGCCGGCGTGGCCCAGCCGGGACCACAGCTCCTCGGCCAGGTGCGGGGCGAACGGGGACACCATCAGCACCAGCGGCTCGGCGACCTCGCGCGGGGTGGCGGGCAGGCGGGTCAGCGCGTTGGTCAGCTCGATCAGCTTGGCGATGGCGGTGTTGAACCGCAGGTTCTCCAGGTCGCCCCGGACGCCCTCGATGACCCGGTGCAGCACCCGCCGGGTCTGCTCGTCCGCCGGTTCGGCGGTGACCCGCAGTGCGCCGGTGTGCTCGTCGACCACGGCACGCCAGACGCGCTGCAGGAACCGCTGCGCGCCGACCACCGCCCGGGTCTCCCAGGGGCGGGCGACCTCCAGCGGGCCCATGGACATCTCGTACACCCGGAAGGTGTCCGCGCCGTAGGTCGCGCACATCTCGTCGGGGGTGACCACGTTCCTCAGCGACTTGCCCATCTTGCCGTACTCGCGGCGCACCTCGGTGCCGTTGTGGACGTACCGGCCGGCCTCCTCGACGACCTCCTCGGCGGGCACGTAGGCGCCCCGGGCGTCGGTGTACGCGTACGCCTGGATCATGCCCTGGTTGAACAGCTTGTGGAACGGCTCGAAGCTGCTCACGTGGCCCAGGTCGTACAGCACCTTGTGCCAGAACCGGGCGTACAGCAGGTGCAGCACCGCATGTTCGGCGCCGCCCACGTACAGGTCCGCGCCGCCGGAGTCGCCGTCGCGCCGGGGTCCCATCCAATACCGCTCGTTCGCCGGGTCGACCAGCTTCTCGCCGTTGGTCGGGTCCAGGTAGCGCAGTTCGTACCAGCACGAGCCGGCCCACTGCGGCATCACGTTGGTCTCCCGGGTGTACCGCTTGGGCCCGTCACCCAGGTCCAGTTCGACCGTGACCCAGTCGGTGTTGCGGGACAGCGGGGTCTCCGGGTCGGTGTCCGCGTCGTCCGGGTCGAACGTGCGCGGCGCGAAGTCGGCGACCTCGGGCAGCTCGACGGGCAGCATCGAGTCGGGCAGCGCGACCGGCAGGCCGGTCTCGTCGTAGACGATCGGGAACGGCTCGCCCCAGTACCGCTGGCGGCTGAACAGCCAGTCGCGCAGCCGGTACGTGACGGCGCCCCGGCCGTGGCCGCTGGCCTCCAGCCAGTCGATGATCTTCGCCTTGGCGTCGGCGACGCCCAGGCCGTCCAGGAAGCCGGAGTTGATCGCGGGACCGTCGCCGGTGTACGCCTTGCCGTCGAAGCCCTCGGCCGGGCGCACGGTGCGGATGATCGGCAGGTCGAACACCTCGGCGAAGGCCCAGTCCCGCTCGTCCTGGCCGGGGACGGCCATGATGGCGCCGGTGCCATAGCCGGCCAGCACGTAGTCCGCGATGAACACCGGGATCCGCGCGCCGTTGACCGGGTTGGTGGCGTACGCGCCGATGAAGACGCCGGTCTTCTCCTTCGCCTCGGCCGTGCGCTCCGCCTCGGTGCGCCCCGCGGCGAACGCCCGGTAGGCGGCGACCGCGGCGCGCGGGTCGGGGTGGCCCCCGGTCCAGGCCGGCTTCGTGCCGTCCGGCCAGGCGTCCGGAACCAGCCGGTCGACCAGCGCGTGCTCCGGCGCCAGGACCATGTAGGTGGCGCCGAAGACGGTGTCGGGCCGGGTGGTGAAGACCTGGATACTCTGCGTTACCGCCTCGGCGGCGATGGTGAACTTGATGTGCGCGCCGGTGGAGCGGCCGATCCAGTTGCGCTGCTGCAGCTTGATCGGCTCCGGCCAGTCCAGGGTGTCCAGGTCCTCCAGCAGGCGGTCGCCGTACGCGGTGATCCGCATCATCCACTGCTTCAGGTTCCGCTTGAAGACCGGGAAGTTGCCGCGCTCGGACCGGCCGTCGGCGGTCACCTCCTCGTTCGCCAGCACCGTGCCCAGGCCCGGGCACCAGTTCACCGGCGCCTCGGAGACGTATGCCAGCCGCTGGTCGTCGACGATCCGGCGGCGCTCCACCGGGGACAGTTCCGCCCAGGGGCGCCCGTCCGGGGTCCTGCGCATCCCGGAATCGAAGGCGGCGATCAGCTCACCGATCGGCCGGGCCCGGCGCACCCGCGGGTCGTACCAGGCGTTGAAGATCTGCAGGAAGATCCACTGGGTCCACCGGTAGTACTCGACGTCGATGGTCGCGAACGACCGGCGGGTGTCGTACGCCAGGCCCAGCCGGCGCAGCTGGGACCGGTACCGCTCGATGTTGGCCTCGGTGGTCTTGCGCGGGTGGGTGCCGGTCTGCACCGCGTACTGCTCGGCCGGCAGCCCGAACGCGTCGAAGCTCATCGGGTGCAGCACGTTGTACCCGACCATGCGCAGGTACCGGGTGTAGCAGTCGGTGCCGATGTAGCCCAGCGGGTGCCCGACGTGCAGCCCGGCGCCGGACGGGTACGGGAACATGTCCAGCACGAACATCTTCGGCGCGCCCGCCCGCGGGTGGTCCGGTTCGCTGAGCGGGCCGGTCGGGTTCGGCGCCCGGAAGGTCGCGTTCTCCTCCCAGTGGTCCTGCCAGCGCCGCTCGACCTCGTCGGCCATCGCGGCCGTGTAGCGGTACGGCGGGATGTCCGCGGGCGCGGTATCCACCGCCGTCTCGACTGCCTCGCTCATCGTCGTCACTCCAAGTCGTTCGGGGCCGATCGGTGCGTTGGATTTCGAGGGCACAAAAAAGCCCCTCGCTCAGGAGGGGTCGCCGTGCGGTCGCCGGGACTCCGGCGGCGGCACGGCTAGCGAAGGAGCAGGAAGGCCCCGGCCATGTCAGGCAGTCTACCGCGTGCCCGGGCGGGGCGTCGGGGTGGTTCGCGGGTGTCTGGTGGGGGCGGCGTTTCCCGTGTGCCGGGGCTAGCCTGTGGTAACGCGGGTGAAACCACGTGCGGGGCACACCTGGCCGAACTCCCGCGAACCTAACGGCACACCCAGAGACTCATATGGGGCAGCCGGGGGTACGACGAGGAGGGCACGTGACGACAGAGCGCACCTGGGACGAGCTCGGGGAGACCCTGCCCGGCGACGAGTTCCGCGCCGCCACCGACGGCATCGTGGCGAACATCGAGAAGGTGATCGAGGGCAAGACCGCCACGGTGCGGCTCGCGCTCGCCGTCCTGCTCGCCGAGGGTCATCTGTTGATCGAGGACGTCCCGGGCGTGGGCAAGACCAAGCTGGCCAAAGCGCTGGCCAAGTCCATCGACTGCTCGGTGCGCCGGATCCAGTTCACGCCCGACCTGCTGCCCAGCGACGTCACCGGGGTCAGCGTCTACAACCAGGAGACGCACGACTTCGAGTTCAAACCGGGCGCGGTGTTCGCGAACCTGGTGGTCGGCGACGAGATCAACCGGGCCTCGCCGAAGACCCAGTCGGCCCTGCTGGAGTGCATGGAGGAGCGCCAGGTCACGGTCGACGGCACCACCTACGAACTGCGGACGCCGTTCATGGTCGTGGCCACCCAGAACCCGATCGAGATGGAGGGCACCTACCCACTGCCGGAGGCGCAGCGGGACCGGTTCACCGCCCGCATCGCCATGGGGTACCCCGACGCCGGCGCCGAACTCCAGATGCTCGACGTCCACTCCGGCGAGGACCCGCTCACCCAGATCAGCCCGGTCTCCGACGCGGCGACCGTCCGCCGGTTGATCGCCACCGTCCGGGACGTGCACGTGGCGGAGCCGGTCAAGCAGTACGCGGTGAACCTGGTCAACGCCACCCGCGAGGCGCCGGACCTGCGCCTGGGCGCCTCCCCCCGGGCCACCCTCCAGTTGCTGCGCACCGCCCGCGCGGTGGCCGCCCTGGAGGGGCGCGACTTCGTGCTCCCCGACGACCTCCAGGCGCTCGCCGTGCCCGTGCTGGCGCACCGGATCATCCCGACCGCCGACGCGCAGTTGGCCCGGCGCACCACCGACGCGATCGTCGCCGACCTGGTGCACCGGCTGCCCGTCCCCGGCGAGCGGCAGCGTTCCCCGTACGACACCCGGCCACCGGCGCCCGAGGCGGGCGACACCAACCCGTACGACCCGCGGCGGCGCTGACCATGCGCGAGGCGCTGCGGGGGCTCACCACCCGGGGGCGGTCGTTCCTCGCCGCCGCCGCCGCGGCTGCCCTGTCCGCGCTGATCCTCGGCGAGAAGGACCTGCTGCGGGTCGCCGTGCTGCTCGCCGTCCTGCCCCTGCTGGCCGCAAGCTACGTGGGCCGCTCCCGGTACCGGCTGGCCTGCACCCGCACGCTGGAGCCGCACCGGGTGCCGGTCGGCGCCAGCGCCCGCGTGGTGCTGCGGCTGCAGAACATGTCCCGGCTGCCCACCGGCACCCTGCTGCTGGAGGACCGCCTCCCGTACGCGCTGGGCAGCCGCCCCCGGGTGGTGCTGGAGCGGCTCGGCGCGCACCAGGCCAGCTCGGTGGCGTACACGGTGCGGGCGGATGTGCGCGGCCGGTACGAGGTGGGCCCGCTGGTGGTCCGGCTGACCGACCCGTTCGGACTGTGCGAGCTGACCCGCTCGTTCCCCAGCGTCGACCGGCTGACCGTGATCCCGCAGGTGCACCCGCTGCCGCAGGTGCGGCTGGCGGGCGAGTTCGCCGGCACCGGGGAGAGCCGGGCCCGCTCGGTGGCGGTGCACGGCGAGGACGACGCGGCCACCCGCGAGTACCGGCGCGGCGACGACCTGCGCCGGGTGCACTGGCGCTCCACCGCGCGGGTGGGCGAGCTGATGGTCCGCCGCGAGGAGCAGCCGTGGGAGAGCCGCGGCACGGTCGTGCTGGACACGCGCGCCACCGCGCACCGCGGCGAGGGCCCCACCGCGAGCTTCGAGTGGGCGGTATCCGCCGCCGCCAGCGTCGCCGTGCACCTGCGCCAGAACGGCTACAAGCTGCGCATGGTCACCGGCTCCGGCATCGACGTGGACGCCGCCGAGGCGGGCGGCGAGGGCGCCCTGCTGGACCACCTGGCCGACGTCAAGCTGGCCCAGCGGGCGGATCTCGCCGAACTGGTCGAGCGGGTGCGGCACCGCTCCGACGGCGGGTTGATCCTGGCCCTGCTCGGCACGCTGACCGTCCCGGAGGCGGAGTTGCTGGGTCAGCTGCGCGGCAACAACGCCACCTGCGTGGCGTTCCTGATCGACAGCACCAGCTGGCTGAACCTGCCCGACCCGGCCCGCGCCGAGGCCGACCGCGAGCACGGCGCCGCCCGGCTGGCGCTGGTGCACGCCGGCTGGCGGGTCGTCCCGGTGGCGCACGGCGCCAAGCTGCCGGCGCTGTGGCCGCTGGCCGCGCGCGGCCAGCAGGGCTTCGCGGTCCGCGCCGCGCTCGCCGAGACCGTCGCCGGAGGTGTGCGGTGAACTCCCGCCGCAACGTCGGCCTCGTCGCCGCCGCGGCCACCTTCCTCTCCGCCGCGCCGCTGACGTCGATCTTCGAGCAGTGGACCTGGCTGTTCCAGGTCGGCATCACGATCGCCCTGGTTACCGGCGCCGCCACGCTGGCCCGCGCGCTGCGGGCGCCGCTGTCGGCCCAGGTCGGCGCCATGGCCGGCACCCTGCTGCTCGTGCTGACCTGGCTGTTCCCCAGCGGTCACGAGTTCATCGGCGTGCTCCCCTCGGGCGCCACCTTCGACCGGTTCGGTGCCCTGCTCGCCCAGGCGATGGACGACGTGCGCGGCTACGGCATCCCCGTGCCCGACCGCCCCGGCCTGCTGTTCCTGGCGGTCGCCGGGGTCGGTTCGGTCGGCATCGTGGTGGACGTGCTCGCCGTCGGGCTGCGCCGGCCCGCCCTCGCCGGCCTGCCCATGCTGGCGATCTACTCGGTGCCGGTGGCGGTGCACACCGACAGCGTCCCGGCCATCCCGTTCGGCATCGGCTCGCTCGGCTTCCTCTGGCTGCTCGTCACCGACAACGTGGACCGGGTGCGCCGGTTCGGCCGCCGGTTCACCGGCGAGGGCCGGGACGTGGACCTGTGGGAGCCGTCCCCGCTCGCCGCCGCCGGCCGCCGCCTCGCCGTCGTCGGCGTGCTCGCCGCGGTCCTGGTCCCGCTGGCCATCCCCGGCATGACCAGCGGGCTGCTGGACAACGTCGGCGCCGGCGTGGGCGACGACGGCACCGGCGACGGGTCGCCCCGCCCGGGCCCCGGCCGGGTCAACCTGTTCGCCGAGCTGAGCGGCCGGCTGACCCAGAACGACACCTACGACATGGTCCGGGTCAGCACCGACGACCCGGACCCGTACTACCTGCGCTTCGGCGTCGCCGACCAGATCAGCCCGCAGGGCTTCGGCAGCGCCAACCCGCGCGGCCGCTCGCTCGCCGCCGGCCTGTCGGGGCAGGAGACCGAGTTGCGGGTGGCCGGGATCATCGACCAGCGCTGGTCCGCCAGCGTCGAGGTGCTCAACTTCGACGAGCCGTACCTGCCCGTGTACGGGCAGCCGCTCACCATCCGGGGACTGGATTCGGGCTGGCTGTACGACAGCGACCGGCAGGTCGTCTACTCCAACCGGTCGCGCTCGGTCAAGAAGAAGTACCAGTTCACGTACGTGCACCGGCGGTACGACCCGGAGGCGCTGCGGACCTCGAAGCCGCTCGCCCCGGACGACCCCAACCAGCGGTACGCCAACGCGCCCCGGGTCCGGGAGATCTCCGAGTGGGTGCAGAGCCGGGTGGTCAACAAGAACACCGTGTACGACAAGGTCCGCGCCCTCTACGACTCCCTGTCCCCCGAGCGCGGCTTCAAGTACGCGACCACCACGAAGCCCGGCAACTCGCCGAGCGACATCGTGAACTTCCTGACCAACAAGCAGGGCTTCTGCGAGCAGTACGCGTCCGCCCTGGCCTGGCTGGTGCGGGCGGCGGGCATCCCGGCCCGGGTGGCGTTCGGCTTCACCCGGGGCGCCGCGCCGGACAACGGCGTCTACACGCTCACCAACCGCAACCTGCACGCCTGGACCGAGGTGTACTTCGCCGGCTTCGGCTGGGTGCCGTTCGACGCCACCCCGGCCGGTGACGTCTCCGGCTCCGCCCCCTCGGCGTGGGCACCGGACACCCGCGCCCAGGCCGATGTCACGCCGACCGCGGCGGCGCCGAATGGGCCGGTCGAGACCGACGACCCGCGGGCCGACCAGGTCGGCCGGGACGGCGCCCAGGAGGGCGGCAACGCCGGCACGGTGGGGGCAGACCGGACCCCGCCGTGGGTCTGGTGGACCCTGGCCGGGCTGGCGGTCCTGCTGCTCCTGCTCGCCAGCCCGGCGCTGCGCCGCGCGGCGCTGCGCCGCCGCCGCGCCCGCGCCGTCCGCCAGCCGTCCGCCACCGTCCTGTCGGGCACGGGCGGACGCGGCGGCACCGGCGGCGCGGCCGTCACCGTGGACGACGGCGGCGACCGGGCCCGCCGCGAGGCCCACCAGGCGTGGGACGAACTGGTCGACACCCTGATCGACTACCAGTTCCCGGTCGATCCGGCGGAGACCACCCGGGTCACCGCGGAGCGGATCGCCCGGCAGGCCGAGTTGGACCCGCCCGCCGTGGCGGCGGCCCGCCTGCTCGGTCAGGCGGAGGAGCACGCCCGGTACGCCCGGCGGGCGATGCGGGCCGAGGGGTTGGGCGAGGCGGTGGGGACGGTCCGCCGTTCCATCGCCACCCACGTCAGCCGCGGTACGCGCATCCGTGCGGTCCTGCTGCCCCCGTCGGTGCTGCTGAGGTGGCGCACGGCGATGGGCGACGCCTACGCGCGGGTGGTGGGCGTGTTCATCCAGGGCCGCGACGCCGCATCCCGCCTCAACCCGCGCCGCCGTCTCCTGGCCCCCCGCACCTCCCGCTGACCCGTCCCCTGCTCGCCGCGGCCCTGCTCGCCGCGGCCCTGCTCGCCGCGGCCCTGCTCGCCGCGGCCCTGCTCGCCGCGGCCCTGCTCGCCGGGCCCTTGCCGCGGCCGTGGCCAAGCCTCGCCGATGCGCCGCGGAAGTGCGGGCGGCGGGCGGTGCTGGGGAGGGAGGGGTGGGGCTGGGTTAGCGGTGGCCTTCGGGGCGCTGGCGCCAGCGCTCCTCAAGCCGGTCGATCAGCGACATCCGGCGCGGCTGCCGGGTGCGGCGGGAGGCGGTGCCGCCCACCACGTGCAGGTCCGGGGCCTGCGCCTTACGGTGCGACTGCATCGCGAAGGCGGCGGCGCCGAGCATCACCACGAATCCGGCCACGCCCAGCAGCGGGCTGGCCTGCACGGTGCCGTAGACAACCAACGCGAGCCCTGCGACTATCACACCGGCAGCGACGAGCAGGCGACGGCGCGCGTGGAAGCGCGGGTCGCTGGCGCGCACCGCCGAGGCGAACTTCGGGTCCTCGGCAAGCGACCGCTCGATCTGCTCGAACAGCCGCTGCTCGTGCTCCGAGAGCGGCACGGCACTCCTCCCCGGTCACACCCAGGTCGGCCCGTTCGGGCCGAATCGACCGTGGCAGCCAGTCGACTGCTTACCCGCCAGTCTACGAGGGCGTTCGCGGGTCGGAAAGCGGGACGACCGACGCTCCGGTCGGTTTTTCCTTTCCGTGCCGCCGTGCGGGACCCGGGGGGTCGCCCAGGAGGCTGGCCGGGCGCACCACGGATCGACCAAATCGGGCGGCTGCGGCGTCCGCGGCGGCCTCGGCCTCGCGCCAGCCGCGCTCCGGCGCACCCAGCGTGGGCTGCCGGAACGTGCTGCGCTCGTCGGACAGGTTCTCCATCCGGACGCCGAGCAGCCGGACCCGCTGCCCGGGCGAGAGGATCCGGAACAGGTCCCACGCGGTGTCGAATATCTCCCGGGCCACATCGGTGGCCGTGGCCAGCGTGCGGGACCGGGTGAGCGTGCGGAAGTCGGTGAGCCGCACCTTGATCGATACCGTCCGCCCAACCTGGCCGGCGCGGCGCAACCGGACGCCCACCTTGTCGGAGAGGGCGAGCAGGGTGCGGCGCAGCGCGTCCGGGTCGGCGATGTCGGTGTCGAAGGTGGTCTCCGCGCCGATCGACTTCTCCACCTGCTCCGGGGTGACCCGGCGCGGATCCCGCCCCCGGGCAAGCTCCACCAGATGGGCGGCGGCGGCCTCGCCGAGCGCGGAGCGGATCATCGCGGGCGGGGCGTGCGCCACATCGCCGACCGTGCGCAGGCCGAGCCGGGCCAGCACCTCGGCCGCCCGCTCCCCCACCCCCCACAGCGCGGCGACCGGCAGCGGGTGCAGGAACTCCAGGACCCGGCCGGCCGGGACGACGATCAACCCGTCCGGCTTGGCGCGGGTGGAACCGAGCTTGGCCACGAACTTCGTCGGGGCCACCCCGACCGAGCAGGTGATGCCCTGCTCGGCGGCGACCCGGGCGCGGATCGCGGCGGCGATCTCGGCGGGGCGGCCGAGCAGCCGACGGGCGCCGGCGACGTCCAGGAACGCCTCGTCCAACGAGAGCGGCTCGATCAGCGGCGTGACCTCCCGGAAGATCTGCATCACCGCACGCGAGGCGGCCGAATACCGCGCGAAGTCGGGCGGCAGGAACACGGCGTGCCGGCAGAGCGCCCGGGCCCGGGCGGTGGGCATCGCGCTGCGCACACCGTACCGGCGGGCCTCGTAGCTGGCGGAGGAGACGACACCGCGCGGGCCGACGCCGCCGACCACGACGGGCCGGCCCCTCAGCTCCGGGCGGCGGCGCACCTCGACCGAGGCGAAGAACGCGTCCATGTCGACGTGCAGGATGCAGCTTCCGGAATCGTCGGCGTCGGGCCCGAACCCCTCGGAACCGCCTCGCGGCACGGCCTGACTCCTACCCACCCCCGCAGGCTAGCCTCCACCACCGACATTCCCCGGCACGCTCCACAGCGGCACGAGCATCTCCGCCGCCGTGTACGACCCGTGGTACGCGACCAGCCGCGATATGACCTCCGGCTCGGTGCCGGTGGAGAGCACCGCATACCGGTCGTGGCAGGCGACCACCACGTCGCCGACCCGGCTCAGGTGCTCCTCGCGGACCGGCCCGAACCAGCCGGCGGCGACCGCCTCCTCCCGGCTGGCGACCCAGGCGGCGCCGCCCAGCACGGCACGCCAGGTGGCGATCACATCCCCGGCCGCGCCGGGCTCGACGTGCAGGTACCGCACCCGGGGCTCGCCGGCGACGACCCGCACCCCGGAGCGCAGCCGCGGGTCGGCGGCCAGGTCGAACCGGCTCCCGGGCGGGATGTTGAGCTGCCCGTGGTCGGCGGTGACCAGCAGCACCGCGTCCGGCGGCAACCCGGCGACGAGCCGGTCGAGCAGGGTGTCCAGGCCGGCGACCGCGGCGTGCCACTCGGGCGAGTCCACCCCGTAGAGGTGGCCGTCCCGGTCCACGTTCGGGTGGTAGCCGTAGACGAGGGCGGGCCCGTCCGCGGCGGCGAGGGCGGCGAGCATCTCGTGGGCGAGCGCCGGCAGGTCCGGCGCGTCGGCGTGGGTGGCGCCCCGGTAGGCCGAGACGCTGAGGCCGCTGCCCGCGAACTCGGGGCGGTTGACCACGGTCACCGCCACGCCGGCCGCCGCGGCCCGCTCGAACTGGGTGGTGACCGGCTGCCAGGCCAGCGGATCGGGGTCGCCCCACCAGTTGATGTGGTTGAGCACCCGGGTCGTGCCGGGCACGTTCACGGTGAAGCCGATCAGGCCGTGCTCGCCGGGGCCCGCTCCCGTGCCGATCGAGGCCAGGCTGGTCGGCGTGGTGGAGGGGAAGCCGCTGGTCAACTCGGTCAGCGTGCCGAGCCGCCCGGCGAGCGCGTCGGCCAGCACCGGGGAGTGCGGGGCGGCCAGCGGCAGCGTGCGACTGCCGAGCCCGTCCACGAGCAGGACCGCCACCCGGCGCACCGGGCCGGCCCGGGCGGCCAGGCCCAGCGCGTCGGCGGCGCCCGGCACGCCGAGGAGCGCGAGCGCGCCGGGCAGCACGTCGGCCAGGCTGCCCACCCCGTACCGCGGCCGGACCGTCTCCAGCAGCGTCATGCCGGCTTGCCGGCCGCACCGGCGGCGCCCGCGCCGTCAGCGGTCCCGTCAACCGCGGCGGCGGTGGGCGGCACCGCGGTGGAGGGCGCGACGCCGGGCGGGGCGACGCCGGTGGCCGGGAAGGCGCCCGGCAGCCGCTCCTCGTCCGACGGGCGGCGGGCGAGCAGGTGCAACTGGGTGGCGACGTCCCGGTACGGGGAGATCGAGGACGCCGCGAGTTCCAGCGCGAGCAGCCCGTCCGGGTTGGCGTCCGCGACGGCGGCGGGCACCAGGTCCGCCACCACCCGCACGCCGTGGCTCTCCTCCACCGCCAGCCCCGCACCCAGCAGCAGCGCGGCCGCGCTGCCCGCGTCGAAACGGCGGCGCAGCGTGTCCTTCAGCCCGACCCGCCCCTCCGGATCACGCAGCAGCGTGGCGGCCACCTCGAGGTGACCGCTCATCGCCCGGGAGAGCACCGCCGCGGCCCGGTTCGCCACCAGCACGCTGGCCGCGCCGCCCGGACGCAGCAGCGCCGCGAGCGCGGTCACCACCTCCACCGGCCGGTCCACCACCTCGAGTACCGCGTGGCACAGCACCAGGTCGACGCTGCCCGGCGCGGCGAGGCCGCCGAGCGCGTCCGCGTCGCCCTGCACGGCGCGGACCCGCTCCGCCACCCCGGCCTCCGCCGCCCGCCGGGTCAGCGCGGCGAGCGCGTCCGGGCTGGCGTCCACCACGGTCACCCGGTGCCCGGCCTCGGCCAGCGGCACGGCGAACCCGCCCGTGCCGCCGCCCACGTCCATGATCTCCAGCGGCCCGCCGCCGCGCCGCTGCAACTCGCGTTCCAGGACGGCCCACACGACGGCGGTCCGCGGGGCGGCGTGCGGCCCGGCAACCCGGGCGGGTGTGCGCTCCACGGTGGGGAGCCTATTCCACCGCCCGCTTCCGCATCGCCTGGAACTCCGGCCGGGCCGGCCAGGCCCCGCCCGGCCGATGGTGGCGATCCCCTCACCATCGCCTCCCGTTCGCGGCGCCAGCCCCGCGGCGCCGCCGCGCGGCGCCCAGCCCGCGCCGCCAGCCCCGCGGCATCAGCCCCGCGGCGCCGCCTCGCAGGCTTACGCCGTCAGCCTGCGGCACCGCCTCGCGGCGCCGGCCTCGCGGCGTCAGCGGAAGTCGCGGGAGGGCGGGCGGACCGGCGGGGTGATCTCGTCGAGGTGGTCGGCCGTGAGGTTGACCACGCCGTGGTGCCGCTCCAGCCGGCCGCGCACGATCAGCGCCGAACTGGTCCGGGCCACCCTGCGGAAACGCTGCCAGAGCCCCGGCGAGCAGGTGACGTTCAGCATGCCGGTCTCGTCCTCGAGGTTGAGGAACGTGATCCCGCCCGCGGTCGCCGGCCGCTGCCGGTGCGTGACGATCCCGCCGACCCGCACCCGCCGCCCGTGCTCCACCCGGCCGAGCCGCCCGATCGGCACCGCGCCGACCGCGTCCAGTTGGGCGCGGATGAACTGGGCCGGGTGGCTCTCCGGGGACAGGCCGGTCGCCCACACGTCCGCCATCAGCCTGTCCACGTCGTCCATGCCGGGCAGGGTCGGCGGCGGGCGGGTCGCGCCGGACGTGCCGGGCAGCCGGTCCGGGCGCTCCCCCGCCGCGGCGCCGGCCGCCCACAGCGCCTGCCGGCGGGTCAGCCCGAAACCGGCGAACGCGTCCGCGGTGGCCAGCGCCTCCAGGTGCGCCGTGCTCAGCCCGGCCCGCCGGGCCAGGTCGCCCAGGTCCGCGTACGGGCCGTTGGCGCGCCGCTCGTCCTCGATCCGCTGGGCCACCTCCTCGCCGAGAGTGCGCACGCCGGACAGCCCCATCCGGACCGCCGGCCCGCCCAGCCCCCACCGGTGCGGCGGCTCACCGGGCTCGCTGCCCCACCGGGTCGCCGGGGTGGACTCCAGGACGGCCTTCGCGTCGCTGGCGTTGATGTCCGGACGGCGCACCTCCACGCCGTGCCGGCGGGCGTCGTCCACCAGCGTCTGCGGCGAGTAGAACCCCATCGGCTGCGCGTTCAGCAACGCCGCGCAGAACGCCGCCGGGTGGTACCGCTTCAGCCACGAACTGGCGTACACCAGGTACGCGAAGCTCATCGCGTGGCTCTCCGGGAAGCCGTAGCTGGCGAAGGCGGCCAGCTTCCGGTACACGTCGTCGGCCAACTCGCCGGTGATGCCGCGCTCCGCCATCCCGGCGTAGAGCCGCTCCCGGATCGCCGCCATCCGCTCGGTGGACCGCTTGGACCCCATCGCCCGGCGCAACCGGTCCGCCTCCGCCGGGGTGAACCCGGCCACGTCGATGGCCAACTGCATGAGCTGCTCCTGGAACAGCGGCACGCCCCTGGTCTTCTCCAGCGCGTTGCGCATCAGCGGGTGCGGGAACGTCACCGGCTCCAGCCCGTTCTTGCGGCGGATGAACGGGTGCACCGAGCCGCCCTGGATCGGCCCCGGCCGGATCAGCGCCACCTCCACCACCAGGTCGTAGAAGCACTCCGGCTTCAGCCGGGGCAGGGTGGCCATCTGCGCGCGGCTCTCCACCTGGAACACGCCCACCGAGTCCGCCCGGCAGAGCATGGCGTAGACCTCCGGGTCGGTCAGGTCCATCGAGCCGATGTCCAGGTCGAGCTGGATCATGTCGTACGCGTAGTGCAGCGCCGACAGCATGCCCAGCCCCAACAGGTCGAACTTGACCAGCCCGACGGTGGCGCAGTCGTCCTTGTCCCACTGCAGCACCGAGCGGTTCGCCATCCGCGCCCACTCGACCGGGCACACCTCCACCACCGGCCGGTCGCAGATCACCATGCCGCCGGAGTGGATGCCCAGGTGCCGCGGGAACGTCTGCAACTCGTTCGCGTACTCGATGACGTGCGCCGGAATCTCGTCCGCGTCGACCGCCGCGATGCTCCCCCAGCGGTCGATCTGCTTGCTCCACGCGTCCTGCTGGCCCGGGGAGAAGCCGAACGCCTTGGCGATGTCCCGCACCGCCGACCGCGGCCGGTACGAGATCACGTTCGCCACCTGCGCCGTGTGCCGCCGGCCGTAGGTCTCGTAGACGAACTGGATGACCTCCTCCCGCCGGTCCGACTCGATGTCCACGTCGATGTCCGGCGGTCCGTCCCGCTCCGGCGCCAGGAACCGCTCGAACAGCAGCCCGTGCCGCACCGCGTCCACATTGGTGATCCCCAGCGCGTAGCAGACCGCCGAGTTCGCCGCCGAGCCGCGACCCTGGCAGTAGATGTTCTCCCGCCGGCAGAACTCCACGATCTGGTGGACCACCAGGAAGTACCCGGGAAACTCCAGCTCCTCGATCATGCTCAGCTCGTACTCGAGCTGCCGGTACGCCTGCGGGTGCGCCTCCGGCGGCCCGTACCGGCGCAGCGCGCCCGCCATGGTCAGCTCCCGCAGCCAGGTCATCTCGGTGTGCCCCGGCGCCACCGGGAAGTCCGGCAGCTTCGGCGCGACCAGGTTCAGGTCGAACGCCAACTGCGCCCCGTACCGCGCGGCCCGCGCCACCGCACCCGGGTACGCCGCGAACCGGGCCGCCATCTCCGCACCGGAACGCAGGTGCGCGGTGGCGGCGCCCGGCAGCCAGCCGTCGATCTCGTCCAGCGACCGCCGCGCCCGCACCGCCGCCAGCGCCGTCGCCAGCCGCCGACGCCCCGGCGCCGCGTAGTGCACGTTGTTCGTGGCGACCGTCGGGAGGTCTTTGGCCTTCGCCAGTTCCGCCAGCGCGTCGTTGCGCTCGCCGTCGAGCGGATCGCCCTGATCGATCAGCTCCACGGCCACGTTCTCCGCCCCGAACACCGCGGTGAGCCGCTCCAACTCCCGCGCCGCCCCGGTGACCCCCTGGGTGAGCAGCGCACCCGGCACCAGCCCCTTGCGGCACCCGGTCAGCACCAGCGCGTGGTCCTTCAGGTCCTCGGCCACCCGGTGCAGGTCGTACACCGGCCGCCCCTCCTCGCCGCCGGCCAGTTGCCCCTCCGAGATCACCCGCGACAGCCGCACGTACCCCTCCGGCCCGTGCGCCAGCACCAGCAGGTGCCGCCCGAGCGGGTCCGGCTCCCCGTTCTGCGGACCGGGCAGCCCCAACGACAGCTCCGCCCCGAAAATCGTCGGCAGCTCCAGCGCCCGCGCCGCCTCCGAGAACCGCACGATCCCGTACAGCCCGTCATGATCGGTGATCGCCAACCCGGTCAGCCCCAACCGGGTCGCCTCCTCCGCCAACTCCTCCGGGTGGCTCGCCCCGTCCAGGAAACTGAAGTTCGTGTGACAGTGCAGCTCAGCGTAGGGCACGGCGCCGGCGGGACGCCGCACCGGCGCGCGGCGGTACGGCTGCCGCTTCCGGCTCCAAGCCGGCGAGTCACCCCCGTCCGCGTCGATCGCCAGCGGATCGACGACGTACGGCCGCTCGCCACCGCCCTGCTCACCGCCCTGCTGACCCCGGCCGTTCCGACCACTGCCGGCGCCTTGACCACCGCCGTAGCCGCCGCCGTGGCCGCCGTGGCCGCCGCTGCCGCCACCGTGGCCGCCGCTGTGGTCGCTGAGCGTCCGCTCCAGCTCTGACCATGGGATGTCCGGATTGTTGAAACCCACGCCGCCTCTCCCGTGCTGCCTTCCCACCCACACCTCTACGTGTGCCTTCGCCCCGGGAAGCGCGTTCCCGTACCAAGATTTGGCTCGGTGTCAGTCGTAGACGGCCTCGATGTGCCAGGAACCGGCGGAGACGCCCAGCAGCAGCGCTCGCCCGTCCGCCAGCCCGACCTGAAACCGCGCGCCCCGCCGCGCCTCGGCCGGCGCCCACCAGCGCTCGTCCACCGGCCACGGCCCGGTCCACGCGACGATCCCGATCACCCGCCCCGACCCCAGCACCACCCGGCACGGTGGCCCGCTGACCGCCAGTCGCGCGCTCACCCGCACGGTCTCGCCGGCATCGTCCTCCACCTGTACCGGCAGCGCGGATAGGAGCACCGCCGCGGGCGCCGGTGGCGGGGGCCGACCCGGCCAGGGCGGCACCGGCGGCGACACCGCCCGCCGACTCCCGCGCCCCGACGCCCTACCGCCGCCCGCCCCACCGTTCGCGCGCGCCGCTCCCGCGCTACTCGGGCCGGTGACCTGCCCAGCAACCGGCGGCAGCACTTCCGCCCGGGACCGGCCCGCTGCCGCCGCACCATCGGCGCTCGGGTCCGTCGAGGGGTCCAGGCCCTCCGCGCCGCCCTCAGCACCCCCCGCGCCGCCATTTACGCCCACAGCGCCGCCACCCGGCACCGCCGCACCGCTCAGGCCCACACCACCCCGCACGCCACCTGCCGCACTGCCGCCCAGCTCCGCTGCCCCATCGCTCAACTCCGCAGGCGCACCCGGGCGTACTGCGCCACCCGCCGCGCCGCCGCCCAGCTCCGCTGCCCCATCGCTCAGCTCCGCAGGAGCACCCGAGCGTGCTGCACCACCCTCAGCGCCGCCGCTCAGGCGGGCAGGCGCGTCCGTGCGCCCCGCAGCCGGTAACGGCGTGCCCTCGCCGCTCGGGCTCCCGGGGCCACCCACGCGCGCCGCACCACCCTCAGCGCCCGGTGCACCATCCGTGCACGGCGCTGCGGCAGCACCCGCCGGGGGCCGCGCGACCCGCACCTCCTCTGTGGACGATGTGCTCTCCCGGACCAGCGTCGGGCGGAATCCCGCGTCCGGACCACCGGCGCCGCCGCCCGCGACGGCGGTCAGCCGCGGCCGGTCGCCGTGCTGCCGCTCGGGCTCCGCCGCCTCCGGGTCCGGCTGTGGCTCCATGTCCGGCGGCTCCGTCTCCGGCGGCTCCGTCTCCGGCGGCTCCGTCTCCGGCCGGGGCTCGGGCTCGCCGGCCGTGACCAGGCGCAGGGGGACGCGCTCCGGGGGCGCCTCGTCCGGGTCCTCGGGGGAGGTGTAGCCGACCGGCCAGGTGGTCGGCTCGCCGGGGCGGGCGGGGGTGCGCTCGTCGCCCCAGGGGATCAGGTGTGCCTGGGCGGCGGGGCCGCGACCGCCGCCGAGGACCGCGGTGAGCACCGCCTCGGGGCCGAGGATGCCCTGGACGCGGCTGAGCGCCCGGTGGGCGCGCTCGCGTTCGGCGCCCGTCTCGCCCCACAGGCCGGGTTGCAGCCCGACGTGGGCGAGCACCCCGTCGGGGACCAGGGTGAGGCGGATGATCCCGGCGGTCGGGCGGGTGGGACGGGAGCCCGCCGCGCCGGGGCGGTGGCTACCGGAGAGCCAGCCGTCCAGTTGCCAGCGGACCCGGTCGACGATGGCGGCGGCGGTGAGCCGGCCGTCGTGCCGCCAGACGCGGTGCAGTTCCTGGCCGTCCCCGGTGACCGCCTCGATGCCCAGGCGGGTGCAGGCCAGGCCGTACCCGGCGAGGGTGGTGTGCAGCCGCTCGGCGAGCGCGCGGGCGGCGAAGGCGGCGGCGTCCACGCGCAGCAGCGGCTCGTCGTACGTGTCGGTGACGACCAGGTCGGGCGGGGCCTGGCGGGGGGCGAGTGGGCGGTGGTCGTGGCCGCCGGCCAGGCGGTGCGCCAGGGCGGCGTCGAAGCCGAACCGGGCCAGCACGTCCGCGCCGGACAGTGCGGCGAAGTCACCGAGCGTGCGCACGCCCAGCCGACGCAGCAGGTCCGTCAATGGTGGACGGTCCAGCGCGGTGACGTCGATGCCGGCGAGGAACTCGGGGGTGCCGCCGGGCGGGACGATCCGCCCGGCGCGGGCGGCGAGGTCGGCGGCGAACAGGCCGTCCGCGATGCCGACCTGGCTTTCCACCGCGCAGGTCTGCGCGATGTGCTCGACGATCCGTTCGGCGGCCGCCTCCTCGCCGCCGAAGTACCGGGCCGGGCCGCGGGCGACCAGTGCGCAGGCGCCGGGGCGCACCACCGCCACCCCGGCGGCGACCTGTTCGACGGCGGCCACGACCCCCTCGAACGCGCGGGCGTCCCGGCCGGGGTCGTGCTCGACCACGGTCAGCCGGGTGCACCGGCTCTGCGCCTCCCGCTTGCGCAGCCCGCGCCGGATCCCCTCGGCGCGGGCGGCCTGGGAGCAGGCGACCACCCGGTTCGCGTGCAGGACGGCGACCGGCGTGTGCGCCGGCACACCCTCGACGATCTCGGCGGCGACCACGGGCCAGTCCGGGCACCAGACCAGCAGCGTGCGGACGGGCCGGCTCACAGCGCACCCACTCGGTGGACCGCGGTCGCGGCCGGCGCGCCACCACCGGCCCCCGCCCCGGGGCCGAAGCCGTGCGCGGCCCGGGGCAGCCAGAGCCGGACCTGCTTGGGGCGGGCGGCGGCGCCGCGGCCGCGGGCGCAGACGGTGACCGCCCGCCGGCGGAGCCGGCCACGCCCCTGCCCGAGCCCCTCCCAGGCGGCGTTCAGCACCTGGAGGGTGACGTCCGCGCCGGTCCAGCCGCCGAACGGGACCAGCACCGCGCCGCGCTGCCGGGCCCGGGCGGCCAGCCGGGCGGTGACCGCCGGGGCGACCGCGCCCGGGACGGCGACGACCACCACGTCCAGCCCGTCGATGAGCGCGGCGACCACGGTGGCCCACTCGGGGCCGGGGTTGGGGACCAGGGCGAGCCGGTCCAGCGCGATGCCGAACTCGGCGGCGGCGACCGCGCCGAGGGTGGGCACGCCGACGACGGCGCACCAGGAGCCGGCCCGGGACGCCTCGGCGAGCAGCGCGAGCAGCAGCGAGGACGCGCCGCCCGGCGCCGCCGGCAGCGGGTCGGCGGGGGTGGCGCCGCGCCGGCCCTTCGGCCCCGCGGCCCCCCGGGAGCGTGCCTCACCCGCGTGTGGGTCGGGGCCGGGGCCAAGGCCGGGGCCGGGACCGGGACCGGGGCCAGGGCCGGGGTCGGGGCCGGCGAGGCGGGAGGCGGCGCGACCGGAGCCAGCGAGACCAGGACCAACAAGACCAGAGCCAACAAGACCAGGACCAGCAAGACCAGGGCTAGCGGGGTGGGAGCTAGTGGGGTCGGGGCCGGCGTGCTCAGGGCCGGCCCCGACCGCGCCGGGGGCGGTGGGGTTCGGGGCGGTGGAGGTGGGGGCGTCGGCCCGCGCCGGGGCGCCGGTGCCGGGCAGCACGGCCACCGTGGCGCCCCGGCGCAGGCCGCGTCCGGGGAGCAGCGGCCGCAGCTCGGGCAGGACGGGCAGCATCCGGTCGGTGCCGCCGCCCGCCGCGTCCGCCCCCGTGCCGGTCGCGGCGCCGCCCAGCTCGCTGGCCGGGCGCAGCAACCCCGCCAGGGCTGCGGAACGCACCGCTGCCAGCCCTGACATGGCCACTCCCGCCCCCGGACGAACTCGTGCGATGGTGCTTGATCGCGCTGACGTGCTGTGCCGTGCCGCCGGTCAGGCGGCGACGCCGTCCAGCGTGGGCTGGTGCGCCACCCCGAGGGCGACCTCGATCACGGCCACGAACTGCTCGGCGGCGCGCAGCAGGTCGTCCGCCTCGCGGGTGGTGACCACCCGGGGGATGCCGGCCTCGGCGGCGGCCCGCTTGGCCGCGCCCAGGGCGAAGAACGTGGCCCACTCGCCCAGCTCCGGCGCGACCCGCACGAGCAGCTCCCAGACGCTGGTCACCCGGTTGCGGCGGGCGGGCACCGGGCGGGCGCGGGCGGAGAGCATGGCGGCCGCGGCACGCAGGGCGGCCAGGTGCGCGGCGGCGTAGCGGAGCCCGTCCGGGCGGGTCAGCGCCGCCTCGGCCAGCCCGCGGCGGGCCAGCAGCAGCAGTTCGACGGGGGTGCGGTGGGGCAGCATGTGCGCCGGTACCGCGGGCGCCGACGGGTCGCCGGTGGCCGTGGACACCGTGGCTGTCACGGTGGCCGTCACGGGGGCCTTAATGCTGGACATCGGGCTGTCTCCTCCGCGTTGCCTGTACGCCGGTGTGTGGTGCCGGTTCCGGCGAGACCGCTGGGGCTCGCCGCTGCGGGGGAAGGCGCAGCAGCCCGACGGCCGGGCGTGGAGCTTCCCCACGCCACACCCGACCGGCGGGGCCGGCTGGGCCACCGCCCGCCGCCCGGGGGTCGGGAGGGCGGCGAACGGCGGTCCTGCCTGTGGTCCGGACTCGCGAGGCCCGGGCCGTGAACCCTCCGGGCGGCGCGCCGCGAATCGCTCCGCCCGGGGCGGAACCCCTGTCCGCGGCTCGAACAGCGGGCCCCTTCCGTTCGAACAACCGTTCGAACGTGTCCCCCACAGTAAACCCCGGGTACGACAAAACCGCAACGCCCCGCCCGTCACCCACAAAGGGGCAGCTCAGAAGGGGTACGCCGGCGTGGCGCGGCGCGTACAGCACAGTCACAGCCGGCGCTAAGCCAGGCCCGAACTCACGGAGGCACCGTCAAGACATGACCGAGATGAACTCCTCCCCCAGCGGTACCGCACAACTCGAGCGCCCCGCGTACCCCTACGGGTGGCAACCGCCCCTCCCGCCGCCGGCCCCGCCCGCCGGGCCGGCCGGCCCGTTCGGCACGCCCGGTACACCCCGCGGGCCCCGCCGGAGCGCGATGATGGCGGCCGTGGTCGCCCTGGTGCTCGCCGGCGGCGTCACGGGCGGCGTCACCGTCGCCGCCTGGGACCGCGCCACCGGCACCGCCGCCACCACGACCGCCGCCACGGCCCCCGCCGCGACCGTCGACGCCGACACCACGCTCAGCGGCGTCGCGGCCCGGCTCGCACCCAGCGTGGTCACGATCAAGGTCAGCGGGCAGGACGGCGCGGACCTCGGCTCCGGCGTGGTGCTCAGCACCGACGGCCTGATCGTCACCAACGCGCACGTCGTCTCCTCGGGCGACACCTCCCCGGGCCGCGTCTCCTCGGGCGGCACGATCACCGTGACCCTGTCCGACGGCACCACCCTGCCCGCCACGCTGGTCGGCGCGAGCACCAGCGCGGACCTGGCGGTGCTGCGGGTCAGCGGCGCCCGGAACCTGACCCCGGCGACCCTCGGGGACAGCGACGCGCTCCAGGTCGGTGACACGGTGCTGGCGTTCGGCAGCCCGCTCGGCCTGTCCGGCTCGGTGACCTCCGGGATCGTCTCCGCGCTGCACCGCGACACGGCGTCCGACTCCGGCGGCGGCGCGCAGCGGACCTCCCTGGGCAGCGGCACCGCCGGCGACATGATCCAGACCGACGCCGCGATCAACGCCGGCAACTCCGGCGGCCCGCTGGTGGACACCGCCGGCCGGGTGGTCGGCATCGACACCGCCATCGCCACCACCGGCCAGGACAGCGGCAACATCGGCGTCGGCTTCGCCATCCCGGTCAACACGGTCAGGACGGTCGTGGAGCGGCTCATCCAGAACGGCTAGCCGGTGGTTGACCCGGTGGCCGGACCGTAGGCCGGCCGGGCAAGATGGTCCGCATGCAGCCCCATCCGAACGTGCAGGCCGTGCAGGACGCCCTCGACGCCGCCGGCGCCTCGACCAAGGTGATCACGCTGCCGGACGCGGTGCACACCGCGGCCGCCGCGGCCGAGGCGCTCGGCGTACGCGTGGGGCAGATCGCCAACTCCCTGATCTTCGATGCGGACGGCGAGCCGCTGCTCGTGCTGACCTCCGGGGCGCACCGGGTGGACACCGCGAAGATCGCCGCCGCCCTCGGCGTCGCGAAGCTGGGCCGGGCCGCCCCGGAGTTCGTCCGGCGGCACACCGGCCAGCCGATCGGCGGGGTCGCCCCGCTGGGCCACCCGAAGCCGGTCCGCACGCTGGTCGACGTCGCCCTGGAGCAGTACGACGAGGTGTGGGCCGCGGGCGGGGTGCCGCGGGCGGTCTTTCCCACCACGTACGCGGAACTGGTACGCATCACCGCCGGCACGCCGACCGAGGTGGCGTGACGCCAGCCGTACCCGCCGCGGTCAGCCTGCACGTGTGGCGGGTCGCGCCGCGGGCGGTGCCCCGGGCGCTGGCCCGGATGGCGCTGGATCGGCGCCGCCTGCGCGCCCTGCCCGGCGTGCGGTTCGCGAAACTGCTCGGTACGGGCACGGGCGACGGCTTCGGCCCCGCAGACGCCGACCCCACCCGCTACGCCGCCCTCATCACCTGGGACGACCCGGACGGCCCGGCCGGGTTCGACCGCACCGCCCCCGGCCGCGCCTGGCGCGCCCTCGCCGACCGGCAGGCCCGCGAAGGCCAAGCCCACCACGAAAGCCAAGCCCACCGCAAAAGCCAAGACCGGGAAGGCCAAGCCCACCACGAAGGCCAAGAGCGGGAAAGCCAACCCGGGCAAGACCAGAGCCGCGAAGTGCCGGGCGGAGATGGCCGCGGTGGGACGGCCGGAGCGGAGCCCAGTGGTGAGGCCGGTGCCGGCGCCGGCCGAGCGGCACCCGCCGCGCGCGGTGTTTCCGATAGGGAAGCGGAGCAAAGCGCCCGGGTGGACCTTCTCCCCCTGGCCAGCCGCGGGCTGTGGTCCGGCCGCCAGCCGTTCGGGGACCCGCGGGGCCGGCCCGCCGCTGGCGGGGCCGTGCTGGCGCTGACCCGGGCGCGGCTGCGGCCCACCCGGGCGGTGGCGTTCTGGCGGGCGGTTCCCCCGGTGGCGGAGGATCTGCGCCGCGCGTCCGGGTTGCTCGCGCGGTTCGGCGTCGGTGAGGCGCCGATCGGCTGGCAGGGGACGATCAGCGTGTGGCGGAGCGCGACAGACCTCGTCCGCTTCGCGTACCGTCAGCCGGAGCACCGCGCGGTGATCGAGCGGACGGCCCGCGCCGGGTGGTACGCGGAGGAGCTGTTCGCGCGCTTCGCGGTGCTGGGCGTGCACGGGGAGCCCGGCGTGCTCGGGTGGAGTGCCGACGGCAGGGAGGGTCAGCGCGGATGAGGCTCGTGCCGTGGACACCGGACGACCTCGCCCGCCGGCTGGACGACGTGATCGCGGTGTACGGCGAGGCCATGGGGTACCGGGCCGAGTTGCTGGAGGCGCGGCGTGGGTACATCGCCACGCACGTGCGCCGGCCGGGGTTCCGGGCGGTGGCGACGCTGGCCCGGGACGGGCGGCTGGTGGGTTTCGGCTACGGGTACCGGTCCGCGTCCGGGCAGTGGTGGCACGACCAGGTGCGCGCCGCCCTGGATCCGCCGGCCCGCCGGTACTGGCTGACCGACTGTTTCGAGGTGGTGGAGCTGCACGTCCGCCCGCCCGCGCAGGGGCACGGGATCGGCGCCCGCCAGTTGCAGGCGCTGCTGGGCATGGCGGAGGGCTCGACCACGCTGCTGTCCACGCCCGAGGCGGACGAGACCCGGTCCCGGGCCTGGCGGCTGTACCGGCGGTTCGGCTTCGTGGACGTGCTGCGCCGGTTCGTCTTCCCCGGCGACGAGCGGCTGTTCGCGATCCTGGGCCGCCCGCTCCCGCTGACCCTCGCCGGCAGCACCGGAGGCACCGGCGCCACCGCCAGCGGCACCACCGCCAGCGCCAGCGCCACCGCTGCCGGCACCAGCACCAGCGCCACCGCCAGCGGCGGCACCGCCAGCGACAGCGCCAGCCGCGCCAACGGCAGCAACGCCACGGCGGAGAGCCGAGCCCGCGAGGGATGACCGGCGCGCCCTGGCTGCCCCTCGCGGCCATGGTGCTGGCCCAGATCGGCTACCCGCTCGCCGACGGGCCGGCGCGCGCGGGGTTGACGGTCCTCACGGTGCTGCTCGGGTACGCGGCGAGCGTGCTGCACGCCGCCGTCACCCGGGGCGCCCGGACCGCCGCCGCCCTGGTGCTCACCACCACCGGCGGCGGGCTCGCGGTGGAGGCGCTCGGCGCGCACACCGGCTTCCCGTTCGGCCACTACGCCTACGGCGACGCGATCGGCCCGAAGCTCGCCGGCGTCCCGCTGATTGTTCCGCTGGCCTGGACCTGGATGGCCTGGCCCGCCTGGCTGGCGGCCCCACGCACCGCGGCCAGGCCGCTGATCGCGGCCGTCGGCCTCACCGCGTGGGACCTCTTCCTCGATCCGCAGATGGTCGCCGAACGCTACTGGACCTGGGACAACCCCCATCCGGCGCTGCCGGGCGTCCCCGGCGTCCCGCTCACCAACTACGCCGGCTGGCTGGTCGTCGCGATCGCGATGATGCTGATCCTGCGGGCAACCATCCGGGACAGGCCCGGCCGGGACCGCCCCATGTACGCGCTCTACCTGTGGACCTACGCCTCCTCGACGCTCGCCCACGCGGCCTTCCTCGGCCTGCCCGCCTCGGCCGTGTGGGGCGCCGCCGGCATGGGCGTCGTCGCGATCCCGCTGGCGGTTCGGCTGTGGCGGTCGCGCTCGTAGCGCTGGCGGTGGTCGCCGGGCTCGCCGGCCTGACCACCGTCAACGCCACCCGCTGGCTGCGCCGCCCGCCGGACGACCCGCCCGAGGTGGCGGACCGGGTCGCGGTGCTGCTCCCGCTCCGCGACGAGGCGCACCGGGTCGAGCCGTGCCTGCGGGCGCTGTTGGGCCAGCGAGGGGTCCCCAACCTGACGATCACCGCCCTCGACGACGGCTCCACGGACGGCACCGCCGACCTGGTCCGCGAGATCGCCGGGGACCGCGTCACGCTGCTGGCCGGCGAGCCGCCGCCCGAGGGCTGGCTGGGCAAGCCGCACGCCTGCCACCGGCTCGCCGCGCGCACCACCGCCGAGTACCTGGTCTTCGTCGACGCCGACGTGGTCCTGGCGCCGCATGCGGTGGCCGCCGCCGTGACGCAGGCGCGGCGCGCGGGGGTCGACCTGCTCAGCCCGTACCCCCGGATCGAGGCGCGTACCCGGGGCGAACGCCTGGTCCAGCCGCTGCTCCAGTGGTCCTGGCTGGCGTTCCTGCCGCTGCGCGCGGTGGAGCGCTCGCCGCGCCCGTCCCTGGCCGCGGCCGGGGGGCAGTTCCTCGTGGTCACCCGTTCCGGGTACGACCGCGCCGGCGGTCACGCCGCCGTGCGGGACAGGGTCCTCGAGGACATCGAACTCGCCCGCGCGGTCAAGCGCGCCGGGGGCCGGATCGCCCTGGCCGACGGCTCCCGCCTGGCCTCCTGCCGGATGTACGACTCCTGGTCCGGCCTGGTCGACGGCTACGGCAAGAGCCTCTGGGCCGCCTTCGGCACGCCGGCCGGCGCCGCCGCCGTCGTGCTCCTGCTGCTTTTCCTGTACCCCGTTCAGGTGGTTCTCGCCTTCGGCGCTGCCGGGGCGGGTGCGTGGCGCACGGCGGGAACCGCGCTCTGCGCGTACGCGGTGGGGGTTTTCTCGCGCGTGGTGGCGGGCCGCGCGACCGGGGCGCGGACCTGGCCGGACGCGCTGGCCCACCCGCTGTCGATCGTGGTCTTCGCCTGGCTGGTGGTCCGTTCGTTCCGGGTGCGGCACGCGGCGCGCTGGAAGGGCCGCCGCATACAGTTACCCCCGTGAGTGCGAGGAGCGCCCGGAGCGCACCGGGCCGCAGGACCGGCGACCGCGCAGGAAGCACCGCAGTCACGAACGAAAGGCCAACACCGTGAGTGCGAGGAGCGCCCGGAGCGCACCGCCCGGCAGCCGCCGGGTTGTGGTGATCGGGGCGGGGGTGGGTGGGCTCGCGGTGGCCGCCCGGCTGGCCGCGGTCGGGCACCGGGTGGCGGTGTACGAGCGGGGCGACGCGGTCGGCGGGAAGCTGGCGCGGTACGCCCGGGACGGCTTCGTCTTCGACACCGGCCCCAGCCTGTTGACGCTGCCGCAGGTGTTCGCGGACCTGTTCGAGGCCACCGGCGCGAAGCTGGCCGACTACCTGGACCTGGTGCCGCTGGACCCGATCGTGCGGCACACCTTCGCGGACGGCACCGTGCTGGACTCGTGCGCGGACCCGGCCGGGTTCGCGGAGCGGATCGGGGCGGCGCTGGGCACGGACGCGGCCGCCGACTGGGCGGTGCTGTGGCGGCGGGCCGCCCGGGTCTGGGAGGCGTCCTGGCGGGACGTGCTGCGTTCCCCCGTGGACTCGCCGTTGGCGCTGGCGCCGCTGGCCCGCCGGCCGGGGCGGCTGCTGCGCGACCTGGCCGCGATCGCGCCGGGTCGGTCGCTGCGCGACCTCGGCCGGCGCACGCTGCGCGACCCGCGCCTGCGCACCCTGCTGGACCGTTACGCCACCTACGCGGGCGCGGACCCGCGCCGCGCGCCCGCCGCGCTGGCGGCGATCCCGTACGCGGAGCTGACGTACGGCGGCTGGTACCCGCGTGGCGGGATGGGCACCCTCGCCGACGCGTTGGTGAGCCGGTGCCTGGACCTGGGTGTGGTGATCGAGACCGGGGTGACGGTGACCGGCGTCGCCGCGGCGGGCGGGCGGGTGACCGGGGTCCGGTTCGCGGACGGCGGGCGCGTGCCGGCGGACGTGGTGGTGGCCAACGCGGACGCGTTGACCGTCTACCGGGACCTGCTCCCCCGCCCCGCGCGGGCCGCCCGGCTGGTCGACCGCAGCCTGGCCGGCTTCGTGCTGCTGCTCGGCGTGCGCGGGCGGACCCCGGGCCTGGCGCACCACAGCGTGTTCTTCCCGCCCGGCGGTGTGGCCGGGTACGACGCCGAGTTCGACGCGGTGTTCGGTGACCCGCGCACCGGCGCGCCGGCCCGCCCGGCGCCGGACCCGACGGTGTTCGTCACGGCGCCGGCCGACCCGCTGGTCCGCCCGGACGGGCACGAGGCGTGGTTCGTGCTGGTGAACGCGCCCCGGCACGGCACCGGCACCGGCGCCGTGGACTGGCGGCGGCCCGGTTTCGCCGACGCCTACGCCGACCGGGTCCTGGCGGTGCTGGCCGAGCGGGGCGTCGACGTCCGTGACCGGGTGCTGTTCTGTCGGGTGCACACCCCCGCCGACCTCGCCGCAGCCACGGCGGCTCCGGGTGGGGCGATCTACGGCACCGCGGGGCGGCTGCTGCGTACGCCCAACCGGTCGCCGGTGGCCGGCCTGTTCCTGGTCGGCGGCTCGGTGCACCCGGGCGGCGGGCTGCCGATGGTGGCCCTGTCCGCCCAGATCGTCGCGCGGCAGATCGGGGCACCCTGAGCCACCACCCTAGGCCGGGACCGGGGGGCGGGCGGGTGCCGCGAACGGGTCGAGCGAGTGCTCGATGAACATCGCGTACCACAGGCAGAACACGAGCACCGTCCAGATCTTCCGGGCGTGGTCGGCCCGGCCCTGCCGGTGGGCGGCGAGCAGGCCGCGCACGTACTCCAGGTCGATCAGGTCACCGGCGCCGGAGTGGGAGAGCAGGTCGTCCGCCCAGTCGGCCATTTCGCCGCGCAGCCAGACCCGGGTGGGTGTGGCGAAGCCGAGCTTGCGCCGGTCGGTGACGGGCTCGGGGACGATCCCACGCACCGCCTCACGGAGCAGGTACTTGGTGGTCTTGCTGCCGGCCGGCACCCGCAGCGTGCTCGGTATCCGGCTGGCCACCTCGAACACCCGGCGGTCCAGGAACGGCACGCGCAGTTCCAGCGAGTGCGCCATGGACATCCGGTCCGCCTTGGTGAGGATGTCCCCGGGCAGCCAGGTGTACATGTCGACGATCTGCATCTTGCTCACGTCGTCCAGC
Source organism: Rhizomonospora bruguierae (assembly GCF_018397995.1). Taxonomy (GTDB): domain Bacteria; phylum Actinomycetota; class Actinomycetes; order Mycobacteriales; family Micromonosporaceae; genus Rhizomonospora; species Rhizomonospora bruguierae. The sequence goes on along the minus strand of NZ_BBQH01000052.1, from coordinate 7,550 downwards.
GCCGCCGCCTCGGCGTAGACGGGGGCGGTGACCTCGGTGCGCGGTGCGGTCTGCCGGTGCCGCAGCAGGGTGTCCTTCTCCGCCGCGTCGAACATCCGGGCGTTGCCGTAGTACCGCTGCTCCAGGGGGGTGGTGGCCCGCTCCAGGTAGCTGCGGCCCTTGACCCCCTCCGGGAGCACCGCGGTCAGGCCGCGCAGCGCCCGTTGCAGCGGGTGCGGCAGCCGGCCGACCGGGGCCACCGCCGCCGCCTCCCGGTAGATGGTGTACCCGCCGAACAACTCGTCCGCCCCCTCGCCGGAGAGCACCACCGTGACGTGCTCGGACGCGGTGCGGGCCAGGAAGTACAGCGGGGTCAGGGACGGGTCGGCGAGCGGGTCGTCCAGGTGCCAGACGATGCGGGGCAGCGCGCCGAGCACGTCCGCGCCGGTGATCACGGTGGGGGTGTGTTTGACCCCCAACTCGCGGGCGCTGGCGTCGGCCAGGTCGCATTCGGAGTACCCGTCGGTGTCGAAGCCCACGCTGAACACCTGCAGGTCCGGCTTGACCTCGTGGGCCAGGGCGACCACGGCGGTGGAGTCCACGCCGCCGGAGAGGAACGCGCCCACCGGCACGTCGGCGTTCAGGTGGGTGCGCACGCTGTCGCGCAGCGCCTCCCGCAGTTCCGTCACCAGCCCGTCCTGGGCGGGTCGCCCGCCGTCGTGCGAGTCGGCGGGCTGGAACGTGGGGCGCACGTACCGCTCGGCGATCACGTCGCCGCCCGGCCGGTAGCTGAGCCGGCCGCCCGCGGACAGCCGCCGCACCCCGGCGTGCAGGCTGAACGGCTCCGGCACGTACTGCAGGGACAGGTAGTGCCCGAGCGCGTCGGTGTCCAGTTCCCGCCCGTTGGGCAGCGACTTCTTCTCGCTGGCCAGCCAGAGCCCGTCCGGGGTGGGCAGGTAGTAGAGCGGTTTGATGCCGAACGGGTCGCGGGCCGCGTACAGCACGCCGTCGGTCCGGTCCCACAGGGCGTACGCGAACATGCCGCGGAACCGGTGCACCGCCTCGGGTCCCCAGTAGTGGTATGCGGCCGCAACCACCTCGGCGTCGCCGTTGGTGGCGAACCGGGCGCCGTGCTCGCGGCGCAGTTCGTCCCGTAGCTCGCGGTAGTTGTACAGCTCGCCGTTGAAGCACAGCGCCCACCGCTCGGCGTCCTCGCCCTCCGGCGGGTAGCTCAGCGGCTGCGAGCTGCCGTCCACGTCGACGATCGCCAGCCGCTGAAAGCCCAGGACGATCTGGTCGTCGACGACGCGCACGGACGTCTCGTCGGGTCCGCGGTGCCGCATCAACCCCAGCCGCTGCGGCAGGTCGGTGGGGAGCCGCTCCCCCCGCGCACCCCGCTGCCCAGCGCTCACGTAGACCACCAACCCGCACACGGCCGACCCCCTGATCAGACATTTGCCGTAACTCCGGCATTTCAGGGTCCCCGGTTTGGTGCTTGCTTAAGCGTGGAAGCGGCTACCGGCCGAGTTCGGTGCTGACCGCCGCGAACAACTGGGTCAGGCCGATCGCGGACAGCAGCACCCAGACCGCGGTGACCAGGGTGCCCGCACCGGCGGGCAGTTCCCGGGACACCAGGCCGGCGGCGCCGCACGCGGCCAGGCCGAACAGGGCCACGAGTACCCGGGTCGGCCGCTCCCCGACCGTCACCGCCCCGATCGCGCGCATCCCGGCGATGCTGGCCCGGGCCCGCGTGTACTCGTGCAGCCAGGACAGCGCGGCGGCGGTCACCACCAGCGGGCCGGGCGCGCCGATGATCCAGAACGCGGCCAGCCAGGCGCTCTCGCCGATCCGGTCGGCCAGCGAGTCGTAGACGTAGCCGATCCGGCTGGTGCGCCCGCTGATCACGGCCACCGCGCCGTCGGCGCTGTCCGCCACCGCGGCCAGCAGCACCAGGCCGGACGCGACCAGCACCGGCACCCCGGGCCGCCACCCGACCACCGCCGGGACCGCCAGGCAGAACAGCAGGTTCAGCGTGGTCACGGCGCTCGGGGTGAACCCGATCCGGTTCAGCGCCCGGCCGACCCCGTACGACATGCGCAGCCACCCGCGCACCAACGGGCCGGCGCGGCGGGGGTCGTAGCCGCCGTGCAGTCGGGCCCAGCCCGTCGCGTACCCGTTCCAGTCCATCAGATGCACAACCGCCGCGGGCGCGGTGAGGTCGCGCCCTCAGGCGGCCGCGGCCAGGCCCGGGTCAAGTTCCTGCCACACCTCACGGGTGGCCGTGGAGCGGTTCATGGTGATGAAGTGGATGCCCGGCACGCCCTCGGCGACCAGCCGGCGGCACATCTCGGCGCAGGTCTCGATGCCGAGCCGGCGCACCGCCGCCTTGTCCTCCGCCACCCGGGCGAACCGTTCGGCCAACGCGGGCGGGAACGGCGCACCGGACAACTGCTCCGAGCGGGCGATCGTGTTCATCGTGGTCACCGGCATCACGCCGGCCAGGATCGGGGTATCGCAGCCGGCCGCGGCGACCCGGTCGCGCAGCCGCAGGTAATCCTCGGCGTCGAAGACCATCTGGGTGATCGCGAAGTCGGCGCCGGCCCGGCACTTCTCCACGAACCGGGCGGTGTCCGAGGCGATGTCCGCCGAGCGCGGGTGCTTGTACGGGAACGCGGCGACGCCCACGCAGAAGTCACCGGACTCGCGGATCAGCCGCACCAGATCCGCCGCGTAGTGCACGCCCGCCGGATGGCGCGCCCACTCGCCGTTCGGGTCGCCCGGCGGGTCGCCCCGCACCGCGAGGATGTTCCGGATACCGGCGGCGGCCAGCCGGCCGATCACGTTGCGCAACTCGGCCACCGAGTGGTTGACCGCGGTCAGGTGCGCCATCGGCAGCAGGGTGGTCTCGGTGGCGACCTTCTCCGTCACCGAGACGGTCGTGTCCCGGGTGGTGCCGCCGGCGCCGTAGGTGATCGACACGAACGAGGGATGCAGCGGCTCCAGTTCGCGGATCGTCGTCCACAGCAACGCATCGGCCTCGGGCGCACGGGGCGGAAAGAACTCGAACGAGAACGTCGGCCGGTCACCGCGGACCAGGCCACCGATCGACGGCTGCCCGCCCGGCAGGACCGAGGGAAGACCGAGTGCCACGCAGCGACTCTAGCCGGTGACCACGGTGCGGCGGGCCGCCATCCCGCCAGCTAGAAGATCCACCCGCGATGGCCTAGCGTCGGTGCCGTGACCAACGGTTCAGCGGTGTCCCCGGTCGGCCCAGGGCTGGTAGCGGCGCCGCGGACGGTACCGGAGCGGGTGGACGCGGCGCTGGCCGCCTTCCTGGCCGGGCAGCGGCGGCGGCTGGGCGGCATCGACGAGGCGCTGCTCGCGGTGGCGGAGGCGGTGGAGGCGTTCGTGCTGCGCGGCGGCAAGCGGCTGCGCCCGTCCTTCGGCTACTGGGGCTACCGGGGCGCCGGCGCCCCCGACTCCGACGCGGTCGTCACGGCGCTGACCGCGCTGGAGTTCGTGCAGGCGAGCGCGCTGATCCACGACGACGTGATGGACTGCTCGGACACCCGCCGCGGCCAGCCCGCCATCCACCGCCGGTTCGCGGCCCTGCACCGCGCCGGCCGCTGGCACGGCGGGGCGGACGCGTTCGGCGACAGCGCGGCCATCCTCGTCGGCGACCTCTGCATGGTCTGGTCCGACGAACTGCTGCACACCAGCGGCCTGGACCCGCAGACGCTGGCCCGGGCCCGGCCGCACTACGACGAGATGCGCACCGAGGTCACCGTCGGTCAGTACCTCGACGTGCTCAACCAGGCGACCGGGGACACGTCCGCCGAGCGGGCCAGCAAGGTGGCCCAGTACAAGTCGGCCAAGTACACGGTCGAGCGGCCGCTGCTCATCGGCGCCGCGCTGGCCGGCGCCCCGCCCGCGCTGTCCGCCGCCTACTCGGGGTACGGCCTGCCGCTGGGCGAGGCGTTCCAGCTGCGCGACGACGTGCTCGGGGTGTTCGGGGACCCGGCCGTCACCGGCAAGCCCGCCGGCGACGACCTGCGCGAGGGCAAGCGCACCTTCCTGGTCGCCGCGGCCTTCGCCGCCGCCGACAACGGCGCCCGCCGGGCCCTGGTCGCCGGGCTCGGCGACCCGGCGCTGGACGCGGCCGGCGTGGACCGGCTGCGCGGCATCATCGCCGACACCGGCGCCCTCCAGCGCACCGAGCACCGCATCGCGGAACTCGCCGAGGAGGCGCTGGCCGCGCTGGCCGCCGCACCCGTCGACCCGGCCGCCGCCGCCGAACTCACCGCCCTGGCCACCGCCGCCACCCACCGCGCGGTCTGACCCGCGCCCATCGCCGCCCGGCTGGTTGACGCCTCGCCGCGTTGACGCCCTGGCCGCCCGACGCCCTGGCCGCCCGACGCCCTGGCCGCCCGACGCCCTGGCCGCCCGACGCCCTGGCCGCCCGACGCCCTGGCCGCCCGACGCCCTGGCCGCCCGACGCCCTGGCCGCCCGACGCCCTGGCCGCCCGACGCCCTGGGCTTGGCGCCCTGGCCGCTTGGCGCCTCGCTGCGTTGACGCCTGGCCCGTTGGCGGCCCGGCCGCGTTGGCGCCCGGCCGCCATGGCGCCTCGCGCCGCCGGTTCTGGCGGCACCCTCGCCCGGCGGCGGTACGGAGATCTGCGGCGCGTGGAATCATCTGGGGCGTGCGGGGGCCCGAACGGCTGCGGTACGCGGGGCTGGGCGCCACCGTGCTGCTCGCCGCGGGCGCGTACGGTGCCGGCGCGCTGCCCGGCGGCGACCCCGCTCCCCGGTTCGTGCCGGCCTGGCTGGCCGGCACCTCCACCGCCTACCGGCTGGGTCTGGTGGCCTGGGCGGCCGGGCTGGCGCTGCTCGGCGTCGCCTGGTGGCGGTTGGGCGGCCGGCTGGGCTGGGCGGGTGCGCGGTGGCTGCTGGCGACCGCTGCGTTGTGGGCGCTGCCGTTGCTCCTGGCCCCGCCACTGGCCAGCCGGGACGTGTACGCGTACGCGTGCCAGGGCGCGCTTTGGGCGGACGGGCGGGACCCGTATACGACCGGGGTGGCCGCGGGCTGCCCGTGGTTGGAGGCGGTCCCCCCGCTGTGGCAGACGACGCCCACCCCGTACGGTCCGCTCGCGGTCGCGCTGTCCGGCGGCGCTGCGGCGATCGCCCGCGCACTGCCGCTGGGCACGGCGGGGCAGTTGCTCGCCGCGGTGACCGTCCTGCGCCTGCTGGCCCTGGCCGGCGTGGCGCTCGCGGCCGGTTCCGCGCTGCGCCTGGCGCGCTGCGTGCCGCCCGAAAGGACCCCGGGCGAACACGGGCCGGGCGAACACGCCCCCAAAGAAAGCGGGCCGGACGGAAGCGCCCCGAACAAACACGCCCCGGGCGAACGCGCCCCGAACAAACACGCCCCCGGCGAACATGCGCCTAGCGGAAGCGCGCCGAGTGGTACCGCGTGGGCGGTGTGGCTGGCGGCGCTCGCGCCGCTGGTGCTGGTGCACGCGGTGTCCGGCGCTCACAACGACGCCCTGCTCGCGGGCCTGGTGGCGGCGTCGCTGGCGGTGGCCGCGCGGCCCTCGCCGGCGCACGCGGCGGCACCGGCGGGGCGCTCGTGGCGGGGCGCGCTGGCCGTGGGTGCGCTGCTGGGGCTGGCCGCGGCGGTGAAGGTCACCGCGATCGTGGCGGTACCGTTCGCCGTCCTCCTGGTGGCCCGCCGGGCGCGGGTGGCCGCCGTCGCCCGCTCCGGCGCGATCGCGCTGGCCGGCCTGGTCGGCGCGTTCGCCGCGGGCACCGGCGCGGCCGGCCTGGGGCTCGGCTGGGTGGGCGCCCTGCGCGACACCGGCACCCTGGTGCAGTGGACGTCCGTGCCCACCGCCGTCGGCATGGCCGCCGGGTACCCGCTGCGGGCGCTCGGCTGGGCCGGCGGGTACGCCACGGCGGTCGCCGTGGCCCGGGTGGCCGGCCTGCTCGCGATGGTGCTCGTCTACGCGGCCCTGCTGCGCTGGTGCTGGCGCCGCCTCGAGATCGGCAGGATCCTGCTCGCCTGCGGGGCGGCGTTCACCGCGGTCCTGCTGCTCTCGCCGGTGTTCTACCCCTGGTACGCGTTGACGCCGCTCGCCGTCCTCGCGGCCGTGCCCCTCGGCACCACCGGCCGGAGGTGGCTGGCCGGCGGGGTGATCGCGCTGAGCGCGCTGATCCTCCCGCAGGGGCTCGGCGTCGCCGTGCTCACGAAGCTGCCCGGCGCGTATCTCGTGACCGCGGCGCTGGCGGTGCTGGCGTGGCGGTGGAGGCGCCGGGGCGCGCGCGGCGCGCGGTGAAGCGCGGGCGGCCCTGTGCGGCCGGGGTGCGCTGGACGCCCCGGCGGCCGAGCCAGACCCACACCGACAGGCTGAACAGCACCAGCGCGAAGCCGAACAGCAGGTCCTCCACGGGCGCGGACGCGATCCGCCAGCCGAGGATCGCGTCCGGCCGGTACCGGACGACGTCGCGGCCGGTGAGGACGCCGTTGGAGAGCAGCTGGAACCCGACGATGATCGGGTACGTGGCCCAGAAGACGGCCCGGGTGACCAGCCGGGTGCGCAGCACCGCCAGGTCCACGGCGAGCGCGGCGGCGACCCCGAGCAGCGCGGCGGCGGTGTAGGTCACGGTCGTTCCTCATCGGCCGCCGCCTCGTCCCCGGCGGGGCGGCGCAGCACCGCGCGGGTCGCCTCGAAGCCGAGGATCGCGCACGCCGGGACCACGGCGAAGAACAGCACCTCCTCCAGCGGCAGCCCGCCGGGCAGCCGCACGCCGCTGACCTGCGCCGGGTCGAAGCTCCAGTGACCGGCGGCGACGGCGGCCAGGTCCCACAGGCCGAACAGCAGGATCACCGGGAGCAGGGTCAGCAGCAGGCGGCGCCAGCGGCGCAGCACGTTCACCCGGAGCACCGGCTCCAGCCACAGCGCCGCCACCAGGCAGCCGGCGAGGACGCCGAGGTAGGTCAGGTGACCCACGGCCGCGCCGCTCGGGTCAGAAGCCGACGGCCTGGGCGCGCCGCTTGACCTCGGTGGCGCCCGGACCGCCGAGCGTGGCCGCGGGCGTGCCGCCGGGCAGCGTGTCGTCCGGGGTGTAGAGCCACCGCAGCGCCTCTTCGTCGTTGTACCCGGCATCGTGCAGCAAGGTCAGGACGCCGGGGAGGTGCTTGAGGGCCGTGGGGGTGCCGACCAGTTCCCCGGGGACCCGCAGAACGCCCTCCCGGCGGACCGCGAGCAACTGCCGCTCGCGGATCATCTGGCGCACCCGGGTCACCGGAACCTCGAAGCGTTCGGCCAGGTCGGGCAGGGTGTACCAGGTGGTGGGTTCGGTCGCGGGCACGGTGGGTTGGCTCACGTCACCAATCTGCCATGCCGGCGCCGCCCGACCAACAGCGGACGGGAGGAGAACGGCACCGTGAGCATTCTGCGGGCGGCGCGGGACGAGGCGGCGGGCGTGGCCCGGTCGCTGCGGTACGACCTGGCCGCGGCCCGGCGGGCGCTGCCCGTGGGCGAGCGCACCGGGCGGCCGGCCGGGCGGCGCGGGCC
>NZ_BBQH01000051.1 GCF_018397995.1 Rhizomonospora bruguierae | reverse complement strand
TCCCGGTACCTGGAACTGGGCATCTTCGGCGTCTCGCCGTTCGAGTCGATCGACGCCGACGGCGTCGGGCGGCTGGTCCGGGTGGCGGTCGAGGAGGGCCGGGCGGCCCGCCCGGACCTGAAGATCGGCGTCTGCGGCGAGCACGGCGGCGATCCCGACTCGGTGCACTTCTTCCACGGCGCCGGCCTGGACTACGTCTCCTGTTCGCCGTTCCGGGTACCGGTGGCGCGGCTGGAGGCGGGCCGGGCCGCGCTGCCGGACACCTCGGCGTAACCTGTGCGGCATTCGTCCGCCGCGCGGGAGGTGTCTCATGGGTGTCCGGTGGGAGCAGGTCGTCATCGATGCCCACGATCCGGCCCGGCTGGCCCGGTGGTGGGCCGAGGCGCTCGGCTTCACGATCACCTACGAGCAGCCGGACGAGGTGGAGATCCGGCGCACCCCCGAGGTGCTGCCGGGCCTGGTGTTCGTCCCGGTGATGGGCGCCAAGGCGGTGAAGAACCGGCTCCACATCGACCTGCGCCCGGACGACCAGGAGGCCGAGGTGGAGCGTCTGGTCAACATGGGTGCCCGGCACGTGGACGTCGGCCAGGGCGAGCAGGTCGGCTGGGTGGTGCTGGCGGACCCGGAGGGTAACGAGTTCTGCGTGCTGCGGGCCAAGGAGCAGTAACCTCGGCGCGTGGATGACGCCCGGGTGGTGCCCGAGCCGCCGAAGGACACCGGCTACGGTCGCGGCCCGTACGAGCGGGACCGGGCCCGGGTGCTGCACTGCGCCGCGTTCCGGCGGCTGGCCGCCAAGACGCAGGTGCACACCGCCGGCGCGGACGACTTCCTGCGCACCCGGCTGACCCACTCGCTGGAGGTCGCGCAGATCGCCCGGGAGATGGGCGCCCGGCTGGGCTGCGACCCGGACGTGGTGGACGTCGCCGGGCTGGCGCACGACCTGGGCCACCCGCCGTTCGGGCACAACGGCGAGCAGGCCCTGGCCGACCTGGCGCAGCCGTGCGGCGGGTTCGAGGGCAACGCCCAGACGCTGCGGGTACTGACCCGCCTGGAGGCCAAGGTGTACGGGCCGGACGGCGCCTCCGCCGGCCTCAACCTGACCCGGGCCGCCCTCGACGCCACCACCAAGTACCCGTGGCCGCGCCGCCCGGGTACCCCGAAGTTCGGGTACTACGCGGACGACGCGCCGGTGTTCGGGTGGATCCGCGAGGGGGCGCCGGAGCCCGAGCGGCGCTGCCTGGAGGCCCAGGTGATGGACTGGGCCGACGACGTGGCGTATTCGGTGCACGACGTGGAGGACGGCGTCTACGGCGGGTACGTGCGGCTGGCCCGGCTGCTGGCGGACGCCGACGAGCGGGCCGCCCTGTGCGTGGACGTGTCCGGCCGCTACTCGGCCGAGTCCGCCGGGGACCTCGGCGAGGTGCTGGTGGACCTGCTCGCCGACCCGGTGCTGGCGCCGCTGGCCGGGTACGACGGCAGCCACGCCGCCCAGGCCGCGCTGAAGGGCGTCACCAGCGTGCTGACCGGGCGGTTCGTCTCGGCCGCGGTCGCCGCCACCCGGGCGGCGTACGGCCCGGCCCCGCTGCGCCGGTACGCGGCGGATCTGGTCGTACCCCGGCGGGTGCGCGCCCAGTGCGCGCTGCTCAAGGGGATCGCGCTGCGGTACGTGATGCGCCGCGAGGGCGCCGCGGGCCGGTACGAGCGGCAGCGCCTGGTCCTCAGCGAACTGGTCCGGGAACTGCTGCGGCGGGCGCCGGACGGCCTGGACCCGGTGTTCGCGCCGCTGTTCAAGGCGGCGCCGGACGACGCCGCCCGGCTGCGCGTGGTGATCGACCAGGTGGCCAGCCTGACCGACCCGTCCGCGCTGGTCCGGCACGGCGCCCTCACGGCGGGGCGGCGGGCAGGCTGAGGCAGGATGTAGGCACCAGAGGGGGTGGCGCGGTGGCGGGCCGGATCAAGGACGAGGACATCGCGCTGGTCCGCGAGCGGACGGCGATCGCCGACGTGATCTCCGAGCACGTCACGCTGAAGTCGGCCGGCGGCGGCAACCTCAAGGGGCTGTGCCCGTTCCACGACGAGAAGACCCCCTCGTTCACCGTCTCCCCATCTAGGAATGTCTATTTCTGTCACGGCTGCGGGCAGGGCGGGGACGCGATCAAGTTCCTGATGGACACCGACCACCTCACGTTCGTCGAGGCGGTCGAGCGGCTGGCCGGCAAGGCCGGCATCCAGCTGCGGTACGCGGAGGCCGGCCCGGCGCCGGTCCGCCAGCAGCAGGGGCAGAAGCAGCGGCTGATCGCGGCGCACCAGGCCGCCGCCGAGTTCTACGCCGAGCAACTCGGCTCGGCGGGCGCCCGGCCGGCGCGGGAGTTCCTCGCCCAGCGCGGCTTCGACAAGTCGGCCGCCGAGCGGTACGGCTGCGGCTTCGCCCCCGACGCCTGGGAGCAGCTCACCCGGCACCTGCGCGGCCGGGGCTTCACCAGCCAGGAGTTGGTCACCGCCGGGCTGGCCCGGGAGGCGCGCTCCGGGTCGCTGATCGACCGGTTCCGGCGCCGGCTGCTCTGGCCGATCAGGGACATCTCCGGCGACGTGATCGGCTTCGGCGCCCGCAAGCTGCTCGAGGACGACGACGGCCCCAAGTACCTGAACACCCCGGAGACCCCGCTCTACAAGAAGTCCCACGTGCTGTACGGGATCGACCAGGCCAAGCGGGAGATCGCCCGGCAGGGGCGGGCGGTGATCGTCGAGGGGTACACCGACGTGATGGCCTGCCACCTGGCCGGCGTCCCCACCGCCGTCGCCACCTGCGGCACCGCGTTCGGCACGGACCACATCGGGGTGCTGCGCCGGTTGCTGATGGACACCGACGCGTTCGCCGGCGAGATCATCTTCACCTTCGACGGGGACGCCGCCGGGCAGAAGGCGGCGCTGCGCGCGTTCGAGGACGACCAGCGCTTCGTGGCGCAGACCTACATCGCGGTCGGCCCGGAGAACATGGACCCGTGCGAGCTGCGGCTGGCCCGCGGGGACACCGCGGTGCGGGATCTGGTGGCCCGCCGCGAGCCGCTGATCGCGTTCGCCCTGCGTTCGGTGATCGGCCGCTTCGACCTGGACACGGCCGAGGGGCGGGTGGCCGCCCTGCGTGCCACGGCGCCCCTGGTCGGCAAGATCAAGGACCGCGCGCTGCGCCCCGAGTACGCCCGCAAGCTGGCCGGCGACCTCGGCATGGAGATCGAGACGGTGCAGCGGGCGGTGCACGCCGGATCGGGTGGCGGCGCCGTGGCGCCGGCGCCCCGCACGCCGGTCGCGGCGGACAGCCCGCAGAGCATGGTCGAGCGCGAGGCGCTGAAGCTCGCCCTCCAGCAGCCGGTGCTCGCCGGTCCGATGTTCGACACCCTCGGCGTGGAGAACTACCGCGACCCGGTCCACATAGCGGTCCGCGACGCCATCGCCGAGGTGGGCGGGGCGGCCACCGGCGCCAGCGGCGCGGTCTGGATCGAGAAGGTCCGGGATGCCTGCGCGGACCTGGCCGCCAAGGCCCGGGTCGGTGAACTGGCCGTCGAGCCGCTGCGCCTGGACGCCGAGCCGGACCCCCGGTACGTGGCCGCCACCCTGGCCCGCCTGCAGTGGGGCGCGGTGACCGGGCGGATCCGGGAGCTGAAGTCGAAGGTGCAGCGGATCAACCCGGTGGAGCGCAAGGACGAGTACCTCGCGCTGGCCGGCGAGCTGTTCTCCCTGGAGCAGCACGCCCGGGCGCTGCGCGAGCAGGCGGTAGGGGGCCTCTAATGGCACTGTTCCGCCGGGTGCCGAAGCTGCCCGCCGACCGGCGACCGCCGCTGGAGCGGGACGAGCGGGTGCTGGCCTGGTCGCCGGTCGCCGATGGTGTGGTGGTCGCCACCACCCGGGGGGTTTGGCTGCCCGGGCGGGGTCGGCTCGGTTGGCATGAGATCAACAAGGCGGTCTGGTCCGGCCGGGAGCTGACCGTCACGCCGGCCGAGCGGGTCCAGGAACGGGCGGGCTACGCCGTGATCGCCGACGCCGACGTCCTCACGTACCTGCTGGTCGAACCGGGGGACGTGCCGCACCAGGTGCGCGCCCGGGTCACCCGCTCGGTGGCGTACACCGCGCATCACCGGTTGGGTGCGGGCGGCGGGGTGCGGGTGGCCGCGCGGCGGGTGCCCGGCGTCGACGGGCTCACCTGGACGGTCCGCTTCGACCCGGGGACCGATCCCGGGCATCCCGGGGTGGATGAGCTGGTCGCGGAGGCGCGGGCGCAGGCCACCCCGGCCCCGTAGGCGAGCCGGCTCCGGCTCCGGAGAATCCGCTCCGCAGGGCGCGGCGGCCGGCTCGGCGGAAAATCGGTCGGGGATTGTCGGACCCTCGGGTTAACTTCGCCGCGTGGGTAGCGAAGAGGCCATGATTGTCGCCCGGGGGCTGGTCAAGCGGTTCGGGTCCTTCACGGCGGTGGACGGGATCGACGTGGAGGTGCGCCCCGGCGAGGCGTTCGGCTTCCTCGGCCCCAACGGCGCCGGCAAGAGTTCCACCATGCGCATGATCGGCTGCGTCTCCCCGCCCAGCGGCGGCACCCTGCGCATCCTCGGCATGGACCCGCGCCGGGAGGGGCCGGCGATCCGCGCCCGGCTCGGCGTCTGTCCCCAGCTGGACAACCTGGACCAGGAGCTGACCGTCCGGGAGAATCTGACCACCTACGCGCGCTTCTTCGGCATCTCCCGGGCGGTGGCCCGCGCCCGCGCCCTGGAACTGCTGGAGTTCGTCCAGCTCGGTGAGCGGGCGGACAGCAAGGTGGAGCCGCTGTCCGGCGGCATGAAGCGCCGGCTCACCATCGCCCGCGCGCTGGTCAACGAGCCGGATCTCGTGCTGCTCGACGAGCCCACCACCGGGCTGGACCCGCAGGCCCGCCACCTGGTCTGGGAGCGGTTGTTCCGGCTCAAGCAGCAGGGCGTCACGCTGGTGCTCACCACCCATTACATGGACGAGGCCGAGCAGTTGTGCGACCGCCTGGTGGTGATGGACGGCGGGCGGATCGCGGCGGAGGGCTCACCCCGGGCGCTGATCGAGCGGTACTCCACCCGTGAGGTCGTCGAGCTGCGGTTCCAGGCGGAGTCGCAGGAGGAATACGCCGGCAAGCTCACCGGCGTGGCGGAGCGGATCGAGGTCCTTCCCGACCGGATCCTGCTCTACGTCACGGACGGGGACGGCGCGCTTGCCGAGGTGCACCGCCGCGCGCTCGCCCCGGCCAGCTCGCTGGTCCGGCGCAGCAGCCTGGAGGACGTGTTCCTGCACCTCACCGGCCGGACGCTGGTGGACTGAGATGGCCCATCCCACCGCCGCGGTGCTCGAGTACCACCTGGTTTCCTACCGGCGCACCTGGCGCTCGTCGGCGCTCTCCTCGTTCATCCTGCCGCTGCTGACCATGCTCTCCTTCGGCGTGGGCGTCGGTGCCTACGTGCGTGGGGACGTGGCCGGGGTGCCGTATCTGGACTTCATCGTTCCGGGCCTGATCGCCTCCACCGCGATGCAGGTGGCGATCGCGGAGTCCACCTTCCCGGTCTTCGGCAACTTCGAGTGGATCAAGATCTACTTCTCCCAGGTCGCCGCCCCGCTGCGGATCGCCGACATCCTCGGCGGTCACCTCGGCTTCGTGCTGTTCCGGATCCTCACCAGCACCGCCGCGTTCCTGGTGACCACCGCCCTGTTCGGCGCCGTCCACTCCTGGTGGGCGCTGGCCGCGCTGCCGGTCGCCGCCCTGCTCGGCCTCGCGGTCGCCGCGCCCACGTTCGGGTACGCCGCCTCGGTGCCCAGCGACAACTACCTCGCGATGCTGTTTCGTTTCGCGGTCATCCCCATGTCGCTGTTCGCCGGTGTGTTCTTCCCCGTCGAGTCGCTGCCCGGCGTGCTGCGTTGGCTGGCCTACGTCTCGCCGCTGTGGCACGGCGTCGACCTGATCCGGGCCGCCACCCTCGGCGTCGCGCCCGCCTGGTCCGTCGCCGGCCACCTCGCGTACCTGGCCACCTGGGCCGTGGCCGGGTGGCTGCTGGCCACCGCCCGGTTCCGCCGCCGGCTGACGATCTGACGCTGAGGAGCCCTGAGAAGCCGTGGTCACCGCCCTCGCCCTGCCGCGCCTGCTGCGCCTGCCCGCCGCCGGCCGCCGCGCGGTCTCCGTCACCGAGCGGAACGTCGTCGCGCTCAAGTCGTCCTACTGGGTGGTGCTGATCTCCGGCTTCTTCGAGCCGGTGCTCTACCTGCTCTCCATCGGGGTCGGCGTCGGCAAGCTCGTCGGCGACCTCACCCTCCCCGGCGGCGTGGTCGTCACCTACGCCGCCTTCGTCGCCCCCGCCATGCTCGCCTCGTCCGCGATGACCGGCGCGCTCGCCGAGACCACGTTCAACTTCTTCGGCAAGATGAAGTACCTCAAGCTGTACGAGGGGTTCATCGCCACGCCGGTGCGCCCGTTCGAACTGGCCCTCGGCGAACTGGCCTGGGCGATGGTGCGGGGCAGCGTCTACTCGGCCGCGTTCCTCGTCGTCATGGTCGCCATGGATCTCACCACCGCGCCCCGTGCCCTGCTCGCCTTCCCGGCCGCCGTCCTGGTCGGCTTCGCGTTCGGGGGCCTGGGCATGGCGCTGTCCACGTTCATGCGCAGCTGGCAGGATTTCGACCTGATGGGCTCCGCCCAGTTCGCCCTGTTCCTGTTCTCCGGCACGTTCGTGCCGCCGGACGGGTACCCGGTGGCGATCCGCTGGCTGGTGGAGGCCAGCCCCCTGTATCAGGCGGTCGTGCTGATCCGGGGCATCACGCTCGGCTCCCCGGGCTGGTCGCAGGTGGGTGCGACGGTGTATCTGCTGGCGGCCACGGTGCTGGGCCTGGTGGTCGCCGGCCGCCGCATGACGAAGCTGCTCTGCAAGTGACTCCCGCCGCGCCCGTAGGGGCGGGTGGGTAGGAGTTGTCCGTCGTGGGCACATGCGCCGCAGTGATCGGCTGCGGGAGGTACCCATGGCGGGGCGGGAGACCGGGGGTGCGGGGGCGCACGGCGCGCGTGCCCTGGGCGGCGCGGGTCCGGAGGAGGGGCCGCGGAGGCCCGCGCAGGTGACGCGCCGGGGGTGGGCCGCGGCGCTGAAGCGGACCGCCAGGGAGTACCAGGCGGACAATCTCGGTGACTGGGCGGCGGCGCTCACCTACTACGGGGTGCTCTCGCTGTTCCCCGGGCTGCTGGTGCTGGTCGCCATCCTGGGGTTGCTGGGGCTGGGCACGATCAACGCGATCCTGGACAACCTGGAGACGATCACCCCGGGCGCGGTGCAGACCGTGCTGAACGGCGTGGTCCAGCAGATCGGCCAGGGGCGGGGGACCGCGGGGGTGGTCGCGGCCTTCGGGCTGGTGGTGGCGTTCTGGTCGGCCTCGGGGTATGTCGCCGCGTTCATGCGGGCCTCGAACGCGATCTACGACGTACCGGAGGGGCGGCCCATCTGGAAGACCCTGCCGATCCGGGTCGGCGTGACGGCCGTGGTGGAGGTCCTGCTGGTGTTCAGCGCGGCGATCGTGGTGTTCACCGGCCGGCTCGCGGAACTGGTCGGTCATGCCCTCGGTTTCCGCTCGGCCGTGATCACGGCGTGGGGGATCGTCAAGTGGCCGGTGCTGATCGTCCTGGTCAGCCTGATGTTCGCGATCCTGTACTGGGCGTCGCCGAACGCGAAGCGCAGCGGGTTCCGGTGGGTGAGTCCGGGCGGGGTGCTGGCGGTGCTGCTGTGGATCGTGGTGTCGCTGGTGTTCGGGGTCTACGTGGGCAACTTCGGGTCGTACAACAAGACGTACGGCGCGCTCACCACCGGCGTGATCTTCCTGGTCTGGTTGTGGATCTCGAACATCGCGATCCTGCTCGGGGCGGAGTTCGACGCGGAGCTGGAGCGGGAGCGGGCGATCCAGGCCGGGGTGCCGCCGGACCGGGAGCGGTTCGTGGAGCTGCGGGACACCCGCAAGCTCCGCAGGAGGGAGAACAAGAAGGGTCGGCGGTAGTCATGACCCGGTAAAGACGGGAACGGTTTCGCATATCCGGGCCAGTACTTCTGCTGAGATCAGCAAAAGTTCGAGCACGAATCGCAAGAAGGTCTGGACAGCCGCCACAAAGGGCTCCTAGTGTGTCCGGCACAACACCTCGGTGTTCCGCCCCGTCACACGCCCCGCGGGAGTTGCCCGAATGCGCACCCTCGAACCCCCGCACCTGCGGCTGCTGCGCCTGCTGCGCGACCAGGGCGCGGTGTCCCGGGCGGAACTGGCGGACCGGCTGGAGATGCCCCGGCCGCGGCTGCTGGCGGAGGTCGAGCGCCTGGTCGGCGCCGGGTACGCGGCCGAGGCCGGGCTGGCCGCCTCGCGGGGCGGGCGCCGGTCCACCCTGGTGGAGCTGAGCCCGAAGCTGCGCCTCGGCGCGGTGGACCTGGGCGTCACGTCGATCGACATCGAGGTGACCAACGGCCGGCTGGAGCCGCTGGCGGCGTACAGCGAGCCGGCGGATATCCGCCAGGGGCCCAAGGCGATCCTGCACCGGGTCACGGAGCTGCTGGCGAAGGCGAAGGTGGACGGCGCGTACGAGCGCCTGGACGCGATCGGGATCGGGGTGCCGGGGCCGGTCAGCTTCCGGGACGGCGTGCCGGTGTCCCCGCCGATCATGCCGGGCTGGGACCGGTTCCCGGTGCGTGAGCTGCTGACCCGGGAGCTCGGCTGCCCCGCCGTGGTGGACAACGACGTCAACATCATGGCGGTGGGGGAGCGGCACGGCGGGGTCGCGCACTCGGTGGACGACTTCCTCTACGTGAAGATCGGTACCGGGATCGGCTGCGGCATCTACCTCAGCGGTGAGGTGTACCGCGGTACCGACGGGTGCGCCGGGGACATCGGCCACATCCAGGTGGACACGCACGGGCCGGTCTGCTCCTGCGGCAACGTGGGCTGCCTGGAGGCCCTGTTCAGCGGGGCGGCGCTGGCCAAGGACGCGCTGGCGGCGGCCCGGTCGGGCGGCTCGCCGGCGCTGGCCGAGCGGCTGGCGAACGCCGGCACGGTGACGGCGCGGGACGTGGCGCAGGGCGCCATGGAGGGCGACGTCACCTGCATCCGGCTGATCCGGGACGGTGGGCGGCAGGTCGGTGCCGTGCTCGCCGGCCTGGTCAGCTTCGCGAACCCGTCGATGATCGTGATCGGGGGTGGGTTGGCGCAGTTGGGGCACATCCTGCTCGCGGAGATCCGCAGCGTGGTGTACCGGCGTTCGCTGCCGCTGGCCACCGGCAACCTGCCGGTGGTGCTGTCGGAGCTGGGCCCGCGGGCCGGGGTGGCCGGCGCCGCGGTGCTCGCCAGCGACCTGGCGTTCGAGCAGGCGTCATGAGCGCGAGGAGCGCCCGGAGCGTGCCGGGCCGAGGTGCCGGCGGACGTGGGGCCGCGGCGGTGGCGCCCGCCACGGAACCCGTCCTCAGGCTGCAGGGGGTCGTGAAGACCTTCCCGGGCGTGCGCGCGCTGGATGGGGTCGAGGTGGAGGTGCTGCCCGGCGAGGTGCACTGCCTGCTCGGGCAGAACGGCGCCGGCAAGTCCACCCTGATCAAGGTGCTCGCCGGCGTGCACCGCCCGGACGCCGGCACGATCACCTGGCGGGGCGCGCCGGCGAGCTTCGCGGATCCGCAGGCCGCGATGAGGGCCGGCATCGCCACCATCTACCAGGAGCTGGACCTGGTGGAGGAGATGTCGGTCGCGGAGAACATCTTCCTCGGCCACGAGGACCGGCGGCTCGGCTTTGTCCGGCGTGCACAGATGGCCCGCCGGGCCCGGGAGATCCTGGCCCGGCTGGGCCACCCGGAGATCCCGCCGCACCGGCCGGTGCGGCTGCTGCCGGCGGCCGGCAAGCAGGTGGTCAGCATGGGGCGGGCGCTGTCCCACGCGGCGCGCCTGATCATCATGGACGAGCCGAGCGCGGTGCTGGCCCACGACGAGGTGGCGAACCTGTTCCGGATCATCCGGGAGCTGACCGCGCAGGGCATCGCGGTCATCTACATCTCGCATCGGCTTGAGGAGATCCGCGAGATCGGGGACCGGGTGACCGTCCTCAAGGACGGCCGGACCACCGCCGCGAACCTGCCGGCCCGTACCACGCCCACGAAGGACCTGGTGAGCCGGATGACCGGCCGCACCATCGAGTACGTCTTTCCCCGGCGCACCGCCCGCGAGCCGGGGGAGGAGCTGCTGCGGGTCGAGCACCTGAGCCGCCCGGGCGAGTTCGCGGACGTCTCGCTCAGCGTCCACAGTGGCGAGATCGTGGGGATCGCCGGGTTGGTCGGCTCCGGCCGGTCCGAGCTGCTGGAGACGATCTTCGGGGCACGCCGGGCGGCCGGCGGTACCGTGCGGGTGAACGGCCGGGCGCTGCGGCCCGGCAGCGTCGGCGCGGCGGTGCGGGCGGGGCTCGGCATGGCGCCCGAGGAGCGCAAGAGCCAGGCGCTGCTGCTGGGCGAACCGATCTACCGCAACGTCACGCTCGCCGCGTTCGGCGCGTACGCGACCGGCGGGCTGACCAACGCCGCCCGGGAGCGCGCCGAGGCGGAGCGGGTGGCCGGCCAACTGGACCTGCGCCCGCGGGACGTGCGCCGCCCGGTGGGCACCCTCTCCGGCGGCAACCAGCAGAAGGTGGTGGTGGGCCGCTGGCTGCTCGGCGGCACCCGGCTGCTGCTGCTGGACGAGCCGACCCGCGGGGTGGACGTGGGCGCGCGGGCCGAACTGTACGAGCTGATCCGCGAGCTGACCGCCCGGGAGGTCGGCGTGCTGCTGGTCTCCAGCGAGGTGCCGGAGGTGCTGGGGCTGGCGGACCGGGTGCTGGTGATGCGGGAGGGCCGGGTCGTCCACGAGGCACCCGCCGACGAACTGGACGAGGGCACGGTGCTGGACCTGGTGATGGCCGGGTCGCTGATGGAAGAGGCTGCGGTATGAGTGCGACCGAGGCGCCCGCCTCGCCGGTCTCTCCGGCGGACGAGCGGACCACCACCGGGCCGGGCCGGCGGTGGGGTGGGCTGAGCGAGACCGCCCTGCGCAACCTGGCCCTGGTCGGGGTGCTGGTGGTGCTGGTCATCATCGGCGCGGTGACCCGGCCGGACCTGTACGGCGACCCGGTCCGGGTGCGCGACAACGTGTTCACGATCCTGGAGCAGGCGTCGGTCATCGGCGTGGTGACCGTCGGCATGACGTTCGTCATCATCGGCGGCGGCATCGACCTGTCGGTCGGCGCGATCGTGGCGCTGGCCGGCGTGTGGTGCACCACCGTCGCCACGCAGAGCTACGGCACGTTCGGCATGATCTTCACGGCGCTCACCGTCGGCCTCTGCGTCGGCCTGGTCAACGGCGGGCTCATCTCGTACGGGCGCCTGGTGCCGTTCATCGCCACGCTCGCCATGATGGTGGCGGCCCGCGGCCTGGCCGCCAGCATCTCCGGCAAGCAGACGCAAGTGTCGGAGAACCGCACCATCAACGCGATCGCCAGCACCGACGTGCTGGGCATCCCGCTGCTGGTCGTCATCCTCGCGGTGGTGGTCGCGGCCGGCTGGGTGCTGCTCAACCGCACCACGTTCGGGCGGCGCACGGTCGCCGTCGGCGGTAACCGGGAGGCGGCCCGGCTGGCCGGCATCAACGTCACCCGGCATACCATGCTGCTGTACGCGCTGTCCGGGCTGTGCTGCGGGATCGCCGCGATCATGCTGACCTCGCTGAGCACCTCCGCCCAGGCCGGCGCCGCGAACCTGTACGAGCTGGACGCGATCGCGGCGGCGATCATCGGCGGCACGCTGCTCTCCGGCGGCCGGGGATCGATCATCGGGTCGCTGCTCGGCGTGCTGGTGTTCTCCACCATCACCAACCTGTTCGCCATCAACAACCTGGCCACCGAGGTCCAGAACATGGTCAAGGGCGGCATCATCGTGGCCGCCGTGCTGGTCCAGCAGGTCAGGTTCAAGTCCCTCACCACGATCTTCGCCCGTACCTGACAGACCCCACCACCCCTGGGTGACCGTCCGACGTGGACGGTCGCCGGGAGCCACGCACCCCTGAGGAGACCGTCATGACCCAGAACCGGCTGAACCTGCCCCGGCGGCGGCTGCTGTTCGGCGGCGCGGCCGTCGGCGCGGGCGCGCTGCTCGCGGCCTGCACCAGCAACGAGAAGGAGCCCACGAGCGCGCAGACGAAGGGACCGGAGGCCGGCGGCAACGCCAACGCCAACGCCGGCCGGCAGGTGACGATCGGCTTCTCCGCGCCGGCCGCCGACCACGGCTGGATCGCGGCGATCACCAACAACGCCAAGGCGCAGGCCGGCACGTTCAGCGACGTCACCCTGAAGCAGGTCGAGGCGGGCGCGGACGCGGCGGCGCAGCGGGCCGCGCTGGACACGCTGATCGCCGAGAAGCCGGACATCATCGTGATGCTGCCGCACGACGGCAAGGAGCTGAACGCGAGCGGACTCAAGGCGATGCAGGCCGGCATCCCGGTGGTGAACCTGGACCGGGCGTTCCCGGACGCGCTGGCGTACCGGCTCCAGATCAAGGGCGACAACTACGGCATGGGCGTGGCCGCCGGCACGTACATCGGCAACCAGCTCAAGAACAAGGGGGTCAGCACCCCGGTGATCGGCGAGATCGCCGGCATCGACTCGCTGGAGCTGACCCAGGAGCGCAGCGCCGGGTTCAAGGCGGCGCTGGCCACCTTCGGCTTCACGGTGGCCAACCGGCGGGCGGCGGAGTTCACCGCGGACTCCGGCCAGCGCGAGGCGGCGAACCTGCTGCAGGCGCTGCCGAAGCTGGACGCCCTGTGGAACCACGACGACGACCAGGGCATCGGCGTGCTCGCCGCGATCAACCGGGCGAACCGCACGGAGTTCTTCATGGTCGGCGGCGCCGGCTCGAAGAAGGCGATCGAGGACATCCAGGCGGACAACACGGTGCTCAAGGCGACGGTCACCTACAGCCCGTCGATGGCGTCGTCCGCGATCTCGCTGGCCCGGCTGATCGCCCAGGGCCGGGGCCTGGCCGACCTGGTCGAGCTCCAGGTGCCCAAGGAGATCATCCTCGCCTCGGAAACGATCACCAAGGACAACGCGGGCGACTACCTCAAGCTCGGGTTCTGAGTACCGGCGGGAGAGCCACACAGTGTCTGAAGAACTGCGGATCGGCATGGTCGGCTACGCGTTCATGGGTGCCGTGCACTCGCAGGCGTGGCGGACCGTGAACCGGGTGTTCGACCTGCCCCTGCGCGCCCGGATGACCGCCGTCTACGGGCGGGACCCCGCCCGGGTGGCGGAGGCGGCCGGCCGGCTCGGCTGGGAGGGGTACGGCACCGACTGGCGCGAGCTGGTGGCCCGGGACGACATCGACGCGGTGGACGTCTGCACGCCGGGCGACAGCCACGCCGAGATCGCCATCGCGGCCCTGGACGCCGGCAAGCACGTGCTGTGCGAGAAGCCGCTGGCCAACTCGGTGCCGGAGGCGCGGGCGATGGTCGCCGCCGCCGAGCGGGCCCGGGCCAACGGGCAGCTGTCGATGTGCGGGTTCAACTACCGGCGGGTGCCGGCGGTGACCCTGATGCGCCAGCTCGTGGCGTCCGGCCGGCTGGGCGAGATCCGCCACGTCCGGGCGGCCTACCTGCAGGACTGGATCGTCGATCCGCAGTTCCCCCTGGTGTGGCGGCTGCGCAGGGAGCGGGCCGGGTCGGGCGCGCTGGGCGACATCGGCGCCCACATCATCGACCTGACCCAGTACGTGACCGGGCAGCTCGTCACCGGGGTCAGCGCGATCACCGAGACCTTCGTGCGGCGGCGGCCGCTGCTCGACGAGGGACCGGCGGGCGGGCTGGCCGGCGCCACGGGCACCGCCGGCACCGGCGAGGTCACCGTGGACGACGCCGCCGTGTTCGTGGCCCGGCTGGCCGGCGGCGCGCTGGCCACCTACGAGGCGACCCGGTTCGCGACGGGCCGCAAGAACGCGCTGCGGGTCGAGGTGAACGGGTCGCTGGGCTCGGTCGCCTTCGACCTGGAGCGGCTGAACGAACTGGAGTTCTACGACGCCACCCGGCCGGCCGCCGAGCGGGGCTTCGCGACGGTCCTGGTGACCGAGCCGGAGCACCCGTACCTGTCGGCGTGGTGGCCGGCCGGGCACATCATCGGGTACGAGCACTCGTTCACCCACGAGATGCGCGACTTCCTGGCGGCGGTCGGCACCGGCGCCGACCCGCACCCGTCCTTCGCGGACGCGTTGCAGGTCCAGTTGGTGCTGGCCGCGGTGGCCGGCTCGGCGGAGTCCGGGTCGTCCTGGACCGAGGTGGAACCCGTCGCGGCCGAACTGGCCGCCTGACGCGAGGAGAGGGAGGCATGGCGCGACCGATCACGCTGTTTACCGGCCAGTGGGCCGACCTGCCGTTCGAGCAGGTGTGCCGGCTGGCCTCGGAGTGGGGCTACGACGGCCTGGAGATCGCCTGCTGGGGCGATCACTTCGAGGTGGACCGGGCGGTCAACGAGGACGGGTACGTCGAGCGCACGAAGCAGACGCTGGCCAAGTACGACCTGGCCGTCTACGCGATCTCGAACCACCTGGTCGGCCAGGCGGTCTGCGACCACCCGATCGACGAGCGCCACCGGGGCATCCTGCCGGCGCGGATCTGGGGCGACGGCGAGCCCGAGGGGGTGCGCCGGCGGGCCGCCGAGGAGATCAAGGACACCGCGCGGGCGGCCGCGAAGCTCGGCGTCCGGACCGTGGTGGGGTTCACCGGCTCGCCCATCTGGCACACGCTGGCGATGTTCCCGCCGGTCCCGCCGGAGATGATCGAGCGGGGGTACCGGGACTTCGCCGACCGCTGGAACCCGATCCTGGACGTCTTCGACGAGGTGGGGGTGCGCTTCGCGCACGAGGTGCACCCCAGCGAGATCGCGTACGACTACTGGACCGCGCGGCGGACGCTGGAGGCGATCGGCCACCGCCCCGCGTTCGGGCTGAACTGGGACCCGTCGCACTTCGTCTGGCAGGAACTGGACCCGGTGAACTTCATCCTGGACTTCGCCGACCGGATCTACCACGTCGACTGCAAGGACGCGAAGGTGCGCACCGGCGACGGCCGGCGCGGCCGGCTCGCCAGCCACCTGCCCTGGGCGGACCTGCGCCGCGGCTGGGACTTCGTCTCGACCGGCCACGGCGACGTGCCGTGGGAGGACTGCTTCCGGGCGCTGAACGCGATCGGGTACGCCGGGCCGATCTCGATCGAGTGGGAGGACGCCGGCATGGACCGGCTGGTCGGCGCGCCGGAGGCGTTGCGGTTCGTGCGGCGGCTGGCGTTCGACGCGCCGGAGGCGGCGTTCGACGCGGCGTTCAGCAGCGACCGGTGAACGTGTGCGGCCGCCCCCGGTCGGGGGCGGCCGCACGCAGCGCTGACGGATCAGGCTGGTGGATCAGTATCCCGACGGCGACTCCGTCGAGGACGGGCCGCTCGTGGTACCCGCGTAGCTCGCGCCGTCGCTCGAGCCCGCCGCGAGGCCGGAGTTGAACTTCTCGCCCAGCCTGGTGTGGGCGAGCTTGTCCTTGCTCTCGGAGTAGAGCTTGGTGGCCTGCGCCTGTGCGACACCGGCCGCCTCCTGCACGGTGGGGTGCTCCCATACCTTGCGGGCGTTCGTCACGATCTCCTCGTACCGCTCACGCCCCGCCCGGGCGCCCAGGACGAAGCCCGCGGCCAGCCCACCGATAAACCACAGCTTGCCGCGCATGGCGACTCCTTCCAGATACCTGCGGTTGGTCCGTGTCCCCAGGCTTACCCATCCTCCCCCTCGATCAACCCGTGAGGGGGAGGGACGTGCCGATTTATCCCATAATTCCGTCGTGACCCCGTGTTGGGGGAACCGGTTGACCCGGTGGCGGGGGCGTCCTGTACGCTAGGCAGCGCACGATCGCGGGTGGCTCCATCCAACCCGCGTCGTTCCCCCGTAGCTCAATTGGCAGAGCAGCCGGCTGTTAACCGGCAGGTTTTTGGTTCGAGTCCAAACGGGGGAGCCACCCTCCTTTCGATGTTCCCTGCCGGTTTGGCGTTCTGTCGCACCCCTCAGTCACCACTCTGGTCGCGCCTGTGCGCGAAGGGGCGCCCCAGTGGAGGGGCGCCGAGACTCGGTGGTGGCGTTGAGCGGGCCGACTAGCATCGACAACCCACTGAGTCGGGTCGCGGGGGGTAGGGATGAACTGGGTGCACACGGTGCTTATCGCCATCCACGCGACCGCGGGCGGGGCCGGTCTCCTGCTCGCGGTCCCGGTGGTCCTCGCCCCGAAGCGGCGCGGCCGGCACCCCGTCCTCGGCCGGGCGTACGCCATCTGCGCCGCGCTGCTCTGCGCGTCCGCGTTCGGGCTGATCCTGTCCGATCCGGGGCGCCTGATCGGGCTGGCGGTCATCGGCGCGCTCACCGCCGTCTGGGTCGCCGGTGGGGTGTGGATCGCCCGGCGCCGGCCCGTGATCGGCGGCCGCCCGGACGCGTGGCGCCTGGTGCACCTGACCCTCATGGGCAGCAGCGTGGTCTCGTTCGTCACCGCGTTCGCGGTCCAGATCACCGACGGCAACGTGGCCGCCTGGCTCGTCCCGTCCGTGATCGGCTCGCTGCTCATCGCCCGGGCGAACGCCCGCGAGACCGCCCGGCAAAACGCCCCCCGGACGGCGGCCGAACCCGCCGCGGCGGCCACCAGGTAGACACGCGTCGAGGGCCGGCCCGAAAGGGCCGGCCCTCGACGTCGCCGCTTTACTCGGCCGGCTTGCTCTCCACCGCCGTTGCGGCCTCCACCGCCGCCGCGGCGCCGTTGCGGGTGGCGCCCAGCCTGGCCAGCAGCCCGGCCAGGTCCACGCCGGTCAGGTCGCTGCCGAGTTGCAACCCCTGCGCCACGTTGCTGGCCACCGACTTGGTCAGCGTGGAGGCGCCGTCGGTGGAGATGACCGTCATCTTGTCGATCGCGCTCATCGGGCGGCTCGCCGCCTCCACCACCTGCGGCAGCACGCGCAGCAGCAGGTCCAGCACGGCGGCCTCGCCGTACTCGGAGAAGGACTCGGCCTTGGCCCGCATCGCCTCGGCCTCGGCCTGGCCGCGCGCCTGGATGGCGGACGCCTCGGCCGTGCCCTCCCGCTCGATCGCGTCCGCGATGGCGGTGCGCCGGCGCTGCTCCGCCTCGCCCTCCTTGGCGCCCTCGATCGCGTTCGCCTCGGCCAGCGCCGCGCGCCGGGCCCGCTCGCCCTCACCGACCAGCCGGGCCTGCTCGGCCGCGGCCTGCGCGGCGGCGATGGTCGCCTGCCGCTCCGCGTCGGCGCGCAGGATGGCCGCTTGGCGGGCACCCTCCGCCTCCTGCTCCACCTTGTACCGGGCCGCGTCCGCCGGCTTGCGCACCTCGGTGTCCAGTTGGCGCTGCTTGAGTTCGGCGTTGCGCTCGGCCACCTTCTGCTGCTCGGCCAGGATCGCCTGGTCCCGCTCGGCCTGGGCGAGCGGGCCCGCCGCGGCCGACTTCGCCTTCGCCGCGTCGATCTCCGCCTGGATCGAGGCCTGCTTGAGCGAGAGGTTGCGGTTCGCCTCCGCGATCGCCTCCTCGGCCAGCAGCCGCTCCTGCTCCGCCGCCTGCCGGGCGCGCGCCTCCGCGATCGCCGCGTCCTTGAGCACCCGCGCCGCCTCCGGCCGCCCCAGGTCCTGCAGGTACGTCCCCTCGGCGATGATGTCCTGCAACTGGAACGTGTCCAGCACCAGGCCCTGGTTGGTCATCGAGTGCTCGGCCTCCTCCGCGACCGCGGACGCGAACGCCGCCCGGTCCCGGATGATCTCCTCTATCGTGAGCCGGCCGACGATCGACCGCAGCGCGCCGGCCAGCACCTCCCGGGTGAACTCCTCGATCTCCGCCTGCTGGTGCAGGAAGCGCTGGGCGGCCGCCCGGATCGCGTCCTCGGTGCCGCCGACCTTGACGATCGCCACACCCTGCAGGTTCGCCCGGATGCCCTGCTTGCTGACCGCGCCGGTGATCTCCACGTGGATCCGCCGGCTGGACAGGTCCAGGGTCTGGACCTTCTGCACGACCGGCACGACGAACACCGACGCGCCCATCACGACCTTCTGCCCGGACAGGTCGGTTGCCCGGGTACCGTCGGCGGCCTGCACGGCCCGGCCCTTGCGGCCGGTCACGATGAACGCCTCGTTGGGGCCGGCCACCTTGATCCGGGAAAGAATGAACAGCACGAGGAACACGAACAGCAGGACAGCGCCGCCGATCGCGACGAGCATGGGGGTCATCAAACCGTCCTTCGGTCAGTTCTGCTTTATCGAGCGGATTTCTTCGACGACGACACTGGTGTCGCTCGGCGCCTCGATGACGAAGACCTCGGCGCCCAGCGGTATCGGGCGGTCGGCGCGGGCGTTGAGTTTCACCGGCTGCCCGGCCACCCGCAGCCGGACCTCGCCGTACCCCTGCGCCGGGATCGGGGTGACCACCACGCCGAACGTCCCGACCATGTCCTGCCGCGTGGGCGTCGCGTCGGTACGCATCTCGCGGGCGGCGCGCGCCAGTCGCAGCGCGACGTAGCCGGTCGGCAGCGCCGCCACCGCGCCGATGGCCGCGGCCAGCGCCACGGGACCGGCGGAATGGGCGTCGAGCAGTTCGCTGGCGATCGCGCCGACGAAGCCGAACGCCCCCACGAACCCGGCGACCGCCTCCGTGGAGACCGGCCCGTCGACGTCCGGCTGGCCGAAGTGCAACAGCTCGGTGCCGAGCAGCCCGAGCGCGAGCACGGCGACGCCGAGCCCGCCTATGATCAGGAAGACCACCGTCGCCGTCGCCATGACCCCGCCTCCCGCCCTCTGGGAATCCTGAGGATAGCGAGGTCGTGCCACCGGCGTGGTACGGCGCAGTGGGTTTATTCGGTCGCCGTTCTGCCGTAGCTGGGAATGGTCCGCGGGCGCTACGTCAGATCCGTGCAGTAAGCGGCGGTGGCGTCGTCGTAGGTTTTGCCGCGGGGCCAGCGGCCGGCCCGCGGGTCGGATGCTTCCGCGGCGCGGACGTGGCGGATGAGTTCGGCCGGACCGTCGTCGCGCAGGATCGCGAGCAGGCCGGGCCAGTCGGTCAGCTCGAAGTGGTCCACGAGCCGGCTCGCTCCGTCGCTGAGCATGGCCACCGCGGTGACGTCCTCGACGGGCAGGCTTGCGGTGATGGCCTCGTTGACGGCCTGCGGGTCGGCGGCGGCGACCCAGAATCCGCCGGGCCTGTTGCGGTAGGCGCGCATCGTCTGTACGAAGTCGCGCAGGGCCTCGTCGTGTTCGGGTGTGCCGTTGGCGAGACCGTCCACTGTGCTCCGGTACTGCTTCCCGAGGCGTTCCCCACGGTCGTCGGTGACGACGACCGGTGTGCCGCCGGCCCGATCGAGCACGAGTACCGAGTCGGCCAGGACCAGGTATTCAAGGGTGTCGCCCCGGTGCCGGAGCATGACGACGGTCGCCGACGGCGTTCCGGGGTCGTCCAGGTCGCAGGTGTCGGCGTGCGCGGCGGCGGTCTGGCCGATGGCGTCGGCGAGGATGGTGGCGAGATCGTGGTCTTCGTCGCCGGCCAGGCTGGTGAGCAGGGTGCCGCCGAGCCGGCGGGTGTACCAGGCGACGCCGTGCCGGCACCGGGACGTGGTGCCGGCGAGGCCGGCGCCGTCGAGCAGGACCGCGGCGTTCGGGGTGGCGGCGGTGAAATCCTCGTTGGGCTGGCCCGGCTTGGCCGGGCTGGTTGCCATCGTGACCCGCATCAGTTGACCCCCCGGCGCAGCGGTGTCTGCCGCCGGCGCGGCGAGATTCGGTGCTACGGCCCCAATCTAGCCCAAACCGAACCGCGCTCCCGCGGCTAAGGGGCCGATCGCGCCGGTTGCGCCTGGCGCTGGCGTACGCCGCGGGGAGTCGCCGCACCCTCATTGACAATGGGATGGCATGTGCAAATCTTTTCTTGCACGTGCCAAGGAGGTCATTGGACATGACCGAACGAACCGGCGATGAGCTGGTACAGGTGCTGGCCACGCTGGCCAGCCCGCACCGGCTCCGCGTCGTCGCGGCTCTCGCGGGCCGGCGCAACTACGTCAGCCAGCTCGCCCGTGAGCTGGGCATCAGCCGGCCGCTGTTGCAGGTGCACCTGCGCCGGCTCGAGGCGGCCGGGCTGGTGTCGTCGACGGTTGAACTAT
The DNA here is from genome assembly GCF_018397995.1 of Rhizomonospora bruguierae. Taxonomy (GTDB): domain Bacteria; phylum Actinomycetota; class Actinomycetes; order Mycobacteriales; family Micromonosporaceae; genus Rhizomonospora; species Rhizomonospora bruguierae. The sequence continues at coordinate 23,028 of NZ_BBQH01000051.1, read as the reverse complement.
CGGAGGACGGCAAGGCGATGAAGTTCTATGAGGTCAATCCGTTCGTGGTGCGGGTGACGCCCGAGGCGGTCATCGCCGCGGCGCGCACCCTCAGCGCGGACGGCGAGGACGGCGATCCCGCGGCGGACCGGCGGCCCCGCGGGCGGAAGGACGGTCGATGATGGATGGCAACGTGTTCGTCCTCGGGATACTCGGACTGCTCGCCCTCGTCGCGGTGGTGACGATCTGGCAGATGTTCGCGACCTGGCGGGCCCGGGCCATGCTCGCCCGCGAGGACGAGTACCGCGGGCTCAGCGCCCGGGCCGTCGCCGCGCAGGAGAGCAGCAGCCGCCGGCTCGACGAGATCGCCGCCGAGGTGACCCAGGTGCGGGTACGCCTCGACGCGATCGAACGGATCCTGACCGTCGTCGAGTAGAGCACCGAGGTACTGGGCTGCCGAGCGGGCACTCGGCAGCCCAGGAGGTGGAAGACGCACAACCCGCGCCGCCGAGCGGCGCGGCTGGACAAGCACGTACCTCCGCCGACAAGGCGAACACCACCCCCATGTCGCTTGCAACCAGGCGGGCCGCGCCCCGGGCAGCCGCCGGCCTCGCCGCCATCGCGATGCTCATGGTGCCCGCCGTTAACTGGCGGATGCCGGCGGCGTCCGCCTCACCGGCCAACGTGAGTACGACCGCGGTGACAGTCCACAGTGAACCGCTGGATCTGCCCGGCAGCGTACTGGCGCCCACCGCGCCGGCCGGGCGCCGGCCCGGCCTCGTCATCGTGTACGACTCGGGGCCGCGCCGCCGGGCGACCTACGAGGCCGAGGCGCGTCTTCTGGCGGAAGCGGGCATCGTCACCCTCATCTACGACAAGCGCACCTCCGGGTACTCGATGACCAACCGCTCGTTCGGCGCCCTGGCCGACGACGCCCTCGCCGCGGTCGAGCTGCTCCGGGCCCGCCCGGACGTCGACCCGGCCCGGGTCGGTCTGCTGGGCCGCAGCGAGGGCGGCTGGGTCGCGCCGCTCGCCGCGAGCCGCTCCCCGCACGTCGCGTTCGTCATCACCGTGGGCGCGAGCGGACTCCCACCGGCCCGCACGCAAGCCTGGAGCAACGTCACCCACCTCGACCACGCCGGCGTCAGCGAGTCACTGTGGACACCGCTGGGGGTCAACCCCACCCGCGTCCTCGTCGCGGCCGGAATGTTCGGCGCGGCCAACTACGACCCGGCCCCCGCGCTGGAGCGGACGCGTCAACCGCTGCTCGCCGTGTTCGGGGCAAACGACCGCTCCACCGCGCCGGGCGAGACCGTGCGCCTCTTCGCCACGGCGCTGGAGCGCCGCGGCAACCAGCACTACACGATCCGGGTCCTGCCCGACGCGGACCACCGGCTGCACCGCTCGCGGGACGGCTTCACCCAATCCGATCAGCTCGCGCCCGGCTACGTCGACCTCATCACGTCCTGGATCACCGGCCCCGGCCAGGCACCGCCTGCGCCCGTCGTAGACCCCGCTCCCACACAGGGCATCGACAGCTCACCGCTATCCCCATTGGCGTGGTACGAGTCGATCCCCATGCACCTCGGCGCGCTCGAATGGTCGCGTAACGCGGATCGTCGTGCTCACCGGTTCCGTTATTTTCCTGCCCTGGGCCGTGTACTGGGGACTCCTGCTGCCCTGAGCCCCGTCGTGCTGGTGTCCCACGCTCCCGAGCCCAGGACACCAGCACGCGCTCATGGCCACCATGGACAGAGGAACGACGTCCCTTCTGTCTTGTCGTAGGTTTCGCAGTCCATCGATCAGCCCGTGCTGGAAGCACGCTCGGCCACCGCCGCCGTCCCGTTGGGGCTGGCGCCGGCTGCTCGCGGACGCGAGCGCTGGAGACCGGTCGACACCATCTGGCGATGGGACGGGGGGCACCCGTTGATCGGCCAGGAAATGATGTCGGACAGTGCCGAAGTGCCCACGGCCGGGCGATTGCCACTCCAATCAGCGGCTCGCCAGAATGAGCGCCGTCATGTTAGGCGAGCCAATGATCTTCTCTCTTTCGGAAATTTCGACCGACCGAGTGGTGTGGATCAAATGCTTCCACCCGGACGACACGGATCTTGCGATAGCGGACGCGCCGCCCGATGCGCCCGCGGTCATCTTTCAGCGAACGGCGGGCTCGCGGAGCCAGAGCGCGGTGGTCACCTCGATCCTGGACGGGATGGAGACGGTCGCCGGTCAACTGTTTCCCGCTTGGCTGCCGGGCGCCGAAGGCATCGCGACACCGGCCGGCGCGGCGCCGGCCGCCGTCCGGGCGCTCGCCCTCGCACATGCCGCCGGCACCGCCCAGTACGGCCCCTTCCTCGCCGACCTGGCGGCCGGCGCCCTGGCCGGGCCCGGGCCGCACACGCGGCGGCATCAAGCCGAGGTACGCGCGCCCGGTCTGGCTCGGGTGCTCGCGGCCGGCCTCGGGCGGTCGGCCTGTGCGTTGCTCCTGCGACCGCCCGAGGATCTCGATGCGGGCGGCGCGCTGGCCCTGGTGCGGGCGGCGCAATGGCTGGTCGACCCCGGTCGGCTCGCCGTGTGGATCTGCGGTGGATCGCTGCCGGCCATCGACTGTCTTCCGGAAGTCGCGGTGGCTCGACCGGTCCGGGAGACCTCGGTCCCCCGACCCGGACCGGACGTTTCCGGCGCCCGGCCCCGGGCGCCGATCGACGGGCGCCCGCCACGGGAGCGGTCAGCCGGCAAACGACCGCGTCGCAGCGCCGCCGGCAAGCCGCATCCGGAGAGCAACGTAGAGGTGGTGCTCGAAACCGTCCTCGCCGATCGACCCTGGGCGGCCGGCCGGGCGTGGAATCACACCGTCAGGCCGGGTCCGCTGGTCAACCCCGTTCGGGTCGACCTGCTGTGGAAACGGGAGCGATGCATTGTCGAAATCGACGGCGATGACCATCGGGCGGCGGGGAAGTACGCGGCGGATCGACAGCGCGACGTGCTGCTCCAACTCCACGGGTACGCCGTACTGCGCTTCACCAACACCCAGGTGCTCGACGACATCGAGAACGTACTCGCACTTCTCCAACAGTTCCTCGCCAACCGCAGGCGGGCCGGGAAAGGAAACTGACGTGTCGGACGAACCTTTGACGGCGGTCGAGACGGCCGTGATCTTCATTCTTCTGGCCGAGGCGGGCCCGGTCTCCAATGTGGGGTTGACCCAGGACCACGGTTGCCACCTGAAGAAGGGGTCGCGGGAGAAGCTGGAGCGGTTGAAGCTGATCGAGGTCGATCGCCGCTCGGGCCGGCTTGTGCTGAAGCTGGGCGCCGAGGGCTGGGCGCACTGCGCGGCTCAGCTTGACGCTGGCTCGGCACCTCCTCGCTCAGGTGCCGTCGGTGGCGCCCTCTACGCGGTGCTCCGGCGCTGGAGCCGATTCCTGGCAGCGCAGCGGTCCACTCTCGACCATTTCATCGCCATGTCGAACGCCCCCGCCGCAATCGGCGCGTCCGGCCGCGAACCGGCGCCGGTCGAGCCGGACGTGGCGGAGCGCGTACGTGCGGCGTACCGGACAATCGCCCGTCGCGCCGGCGACCTGGTGAGCCTCGCCGACCTGCGTGACCGGCTCGGCGACCTCGCCCCGGCCGACGTTGACGCGGCGCTGCGCCGGCTCAACCGCCAGCGCGGCGTCACCCTCGTGCCCGAGGCGAACCAGAAGACGCTCGATGCGCGGACCCGGGCCGCCGCCGTGGTGCTCGGCGACCAGCCCAAGCACTCGATCTCGATGGGGGCGCCGTGACCGAGGCAATGCTCAAAGCGCTTGCGCATCTGCAGTTCAACTACACGCCGACCAGGAACGACGTCTGGCACCCTCCGCGGTTCCACGTCGACGGCCTCCACCCGGAGGTTCTCACGACCATCCTTGACGGCTTGGCCGCGGCCGAGCGGAGCCCGGACGCCAGCCCGATCGGCGTCGCGGTGCGGGGTCAACGGGGTGCCGGGAAGACCCATCTGCTCAGCCGGGTCCGCGAACTCACCCAGCTCAGGGGAGGCTACTTCTTCCTGGTCAACCTGCTCGACGCCAACACGTTCTGGCGCAGTGCCGCGGCGTCGATCGTCGACGGTCTGCACCAGCCGGTTGACGACGAAGGTACGACACAGCTGGACGCGTTCCTGCAACGCCTCACGGATGCGCTAGACCTTCCCGTGGTGACCCGGACGGCGGTCACGGGCCGGGCCCCGATGACACCGGATCTGCTGGACGCGTTCGTGGCCGCCCTTGGCGGCATGAGCCGCCAGATCGGGATCGAGTGCCGGGACACCGCCCGCGCGCTGGCCCTGCTCGCCGGCCCCGACCAGCGGGCGCAGGACGTCGCGATGTCGTACCTGCTCGCCGCGGACGAGGCGGAGGCCGGCGAACGTGGCGCGTGGGGCATCCGGCCGTCCCGGCGGCTGCCGCAGGAGATCGTCTCGGACGTGTCCCGGCTGCTCGCGCTCACCGGACCGTCGGTCATCGCGGTGGACCAGGTCGACGGCCTCATCGCGCAGGTGGCGAACCGGAGCCACGTCTCCACCACGCCGACCGAGGCCGACGCGGCTGGTTGGCACGCGGCGGTCCTGCTTGACCAGGTAGCCAGCGGCCTGATGGAGCTGCGCGAGATGACCCGGCGCACGGTGACCGTTCTCGCGTTGCTGCCGGTGTCCTGGGCATTGATCAAGAGCAACGCGGTCGACACCGTGCAGGACCGGTTCCGCGAGACGGCCATCCTCGAGTCGATCCCGGACGCCGGCGTCGGCCGGGCGCTGATCGAGCGCCGGCTCGCGGCGCACTACGAGGAGGTCGGGTTCGCGCCGCCCTACCCGACCTGGCCGGTGCGCCCGGCGGCGTTCGTCGACGCTGTCGACTTCACGCCGCGACAGCTGCTCATCAAGATCGAGCGGCACATCCGCTCCTGCGTGCTCGGCGGCGAGGTCACCGAGATGACCACGCTCGCTGCCGCCGCCGAGGCACCGGCGCCAGCGCCGGCCGACCACTCAGCACTCCGGCTTCTGGACGAGCGGTACGCGGCGCTGCGAGAACAGGCACAGGTCGCCGGGTTGCTCGATCCGGCTCACGAGGACACGGAGGTACCGTCCCTGCTTGCGTCCGCCCTGGACGCGTGGATCCGGGAGGGTGCCGACGGCGACTTCGACCAGGACACGGTCCCGGTCCGCAAGCCCGCGCTGCACGCGAGGTTGCGGCGGACGCTCGACGAGGGGACCGGAGATGAGGCCCACTGGGCGTTTCGGGCCATCGCGGAGCAGCACTACAACGCCGAGCTGGCCCGGCTGCGCAACGCGTGCGTGGCCGCCGGCCTGGCACACGGAGTCGCTCAGCGGCGGCTTTTCGTCCTGCGCAACGACGAGTGGTCGGACAGCCCTCGGCGGCGCAAGGCGGTCGAGGAGTTCGTCGCGGCCGGCGGTCGGACACTGCGGCTTGGCGACGACGACCTGCGCAGCCTGGTCGCGCTGCGGGCGCTGCTCGCCGAGGAGCCGGACGGCCTACATGCCTGGCTGGCGGACCGACGCCCGGCGTCGAGGACGGCTCTGCTGGCGACGGCACTCGCCGACGCCGGACGCGAGCCACCCGCCGGCGAGGCGCCGCCCGGTGCGGGAGCGCGGCGGGAACCGCCCCGCGCGGGCGAGACTCACGCCCTGGAAACGGCGCCAGATGGTCCGGCGGGGGGAGTGCCGCCCGCGCCGCAGGTCGAAAAGCCCGCGGAGCCGGTCGGTGGCGCTGCCGATCCCGTTGCCCCGGTTGCACCCGCCGGGGTGTACCTGCGGGTGGGTTTCGAGTTCGACCGGGACGACCCCATCCACGTGGCGCTGTCCGCGTTACGCAAGCACATCGCCATCTTCGCCGGCTCGGGATCGGGCAAGACCGTCCTGATTCGCCGGCTGGTCGAGGAGTGCGCGTTGCTGGGCATCTCCGCGATCGTCCTGGACCCCAACAACGACCTCGCCCGCCTCGGTGACGGTTGGCCGGACGAGCCACAGGCATGGGGCGAAGCCGACGCTCAGGCGGCAGCCGACTACCTCGACTCAACGGATGTCGTGGTCTGGACACCGGGGCGGGAGGGCGGACGGCCGCTGACCTTCCAACCACTGCCCGACTTCAGCGGCGTACGCGACGACCCTGACGAGTTCACACAGGCGGTCGACAGCGCGGTCGACGCGTTGGCGTCGCGCGCCCAAGTGGCCGCCAACACGGCCAAAGCGCTGCGTGGCCAGGCGGTGCTGCGTCAGGCGCTGCGGCACTACGGCCGCCATGACGGGCCGACCACCCTCATTGGCCTCATCGAGCTGCTGAGGGACCTGCCAGACGGGGTGAGCGAGCTGGCCGGTGCGGCGGCGATCGCCGCCGACCTGGCGGAAAACCTGGAGGCCGCCCGGATCAACGACCCGCTCTTCGGTGGTACCGGAGAATCGGCCGACCCGGGCACCCTGCTGACACCGGCGCCCGGCAAGCGCGCCCGCGTGTCCGTCATCAGCTTCGTCGGGCTGCCGGGCGAGGAGAAGCGGCAGGGCTTCGTCAACCAGTTGCAGCTGGCCCTCTTCTCCTGGATCAAACGCAACCCGGCCCGCGACCTGCCGTTGGGCGGCCTGCTGGTGATGGACGAGGCGCAGACGCTGGCGCCGTCCGGCCCGGTCACCGCCTGCACGCGCAGCACGCTGATGCTCGCCTCCCAGGCCCGCAAGTACGGCCTGGGCCTGGTCTTCGCAACGCAGGCGCCCAAGGGGTTGCACAGCCAGATTCCGGGCAACGCGGCGACGCAGTTCTTCGGTCTCCTCAACGCGCCGGTGCACATCGAGGCGGCCCGCGAGATGGCCCGCTTCAAGGGCGGCGACGTGCCGGACATCTCGCGGCTGAGCAGCGGACAGTTCTACGTGGCGGTCGAGGGGCAGCCGTTCCGCAAGGCCCGCACCCCGCTGTGCCTCAGCCACCACCCCGCGAGCCCGCTGCCGCCCGAGGACGTCATCGCCCGCGCCCGGCGGGTACCGTCCGCATCGAACGACACGGGGATACCCACATGAGGTCGGTTGAGGAGGTGCAGGACGGGGTGCGGCTGACTACCCGGCCGTTGGACGCCATAAACGACCAAGCCTCAATGAAGGGCACCCCGGCCTGCGCCTCCAGTCTGACCGAGGTCAGAAAGATCGACAACCCACTGGTCAGTCGACTGGTGGTGGGGAGGTCGCGCCCGCTCCGTGCCCCATCACCTGAAGAGTTCCCGGACCGCGTCCAACGCCAGCGCGAACAACGCACGCAACCATCGGCGGGCACCGCGAATCCGAGGCTCCTTCGCTGCCGCAGGCGCCTGCGGCAGCGAAGGAGCCTCGGATGTGGGGTCGTAGCTCTCCATGTAGAAGCTTCGGGTCTCGCTTGAACGGGTGTAGGTGGCGATCACGGTGCGTCGGTGCATGGGCGTCCTCCCTCGTGGCGGTCACCGGTGGCGACGACCGCCACAATACACTGTGGTCCAAGTACAATCTGGCGCATCGGGCAGTTGGCGTCTCTACCAAGTACATCTCCGTCTCGACGCGCCGGACGCACGGTCCTATCGGGACGTAATAGTCGATGTGCATCTATGAAAGGAAGTCTGAATGCGTTCATTGGATCTTGCTACGTTGCTGGTCGCCGGGTCGCCCGGTGGGTCCAGTTGTCTCACGTCGACCACGGCGCTGGAGCCGGCGGGTGGCCGGCACGCGTCGGTCGCGCCGGCGAAGTTCGCCGAGCGGAACAAGAAGGGCGGTGTGTACGCCTACGAGCAGCGTTTCCTCGGTGACGAGAGCCGCTACGCCGTCATGATCGACTCGAAGCAATCCCAGCTCAACCGGGCCGAGCAGGCGCTCGCCCAGGCTATCGAGGACGGTCACCCGCTGCTCTCCCGGGTTCCCCACGTCCAGGTGACCTACGAGCGTGAGGGCGCACTCGAACACTATTTCGATATCACGCTGTCACACAGAGTGTTCGACGGACACATCAGGGCCGGCACGATCGACGGGCAACCGACCACGCAGACGGAGGCGTACCGGGCGGTCCGTGACGCGACCCCGGCCAACGCCCGGGCCCTGCTGGAGACGAGTCCGGTCACGCTGGTGTTCGGCGGTTGGGATTCGAGCCGGCGCAGCCGGCAGGGCCGCTGGCGCAGCGCGCTGGTCGGCGAGATCGTCGGCTTCGTCTCGGTGAGCCGCGACAAGACCGGCGCACTCGCGAAGCCCGAGCCCGGCATGCGCGGCGGTGCGCGGGTCGACCCGGTCGGCATGCAGATCAACCTCAACAAAAAGGTGATGACCGAGACGGCCGAACGGCAGCGGGCGGATCTGAGCCCGACCACCTACGACGAGATCGTCAAGGCGGCAAATGGGATCAAGTCCGGTGAGGCCAAGTCGGCGTCCGCGCTCGGCCTCGGTGGTATCCCGCCGACGCTGGATCAGCTGGCCGGCGTCGCCTGCGACACCATCATCCGTACCCACGTGCTGTCCTTCGCCACGCTGCGCCAGATGCGGTTCGGGGCCGGTGTCGAGGGTGACGCGGCGTGCCGGGCGCTGCTGGCCGCGCTGGCGCTCAACGCGCTCGCCCGCTCCGATGCCGAGCTCTACCTGCGGGCCAACTGCGACCTCGTCGAGGCGGAGGCGCCGAAGGTCCGGCTCGACCAGCGGGGCGGCGCGTTCGTGGACGTCGAGCCGCTGAGCATCGACGCGGCCGACCTGTTGCTGAGCGAGGCGCTCGCGCACGCCGAGAAGGTCGCCGACGTCACCTGGTCGGGACTGGCGATGCGGGTCACCGGCAACCCGGACATCATCTCCGGCGCGGTCGAAGCGGAAGAGAACAAGTGAGCTTCGCCATCGTCGCCGAGCCCCTCCTCGGCGTCTACAAGGGACATGTGGGCGACGGCCAGCCCGACCCGCTGCCGTCTCCGGCCCGGCTGCACGCTGCCCTGTTGTGCGCGGCGGCGCAGGGCGTCCGGGCGGTCGCCGATGGGGATGGGTTGCAGCCCTGCGAAGCGGACCGAGACGCGTTGCGGTGGCTGGAGGTGCACCCGCCGGATGGCATCACCGTGCCGGAGACGCTGCACAACGGCGGTGCCGCGACGGCGTACCGGAAGGAGGGTCTGGTCGTCAAGGAGGGCCGCAGTCCGCTGTCGGAGAAGCTGATCGGCAAGCCCGCCGTCGGTGGTGTCGCGGTGACCGGACGGTACGCGTGGACCTGGGACCAGAGCCCGCCAGAACCGGTCGCCGCCGCGCTCGCCGAGCTGTGTCCCGAGGTGCCGTACCTGGGGACCAGTGAGTCGCCGGTGCGGCTCGCGGTGGCCGAGGCCGAGCCGACGCACCGCCTCGACCGTGAGGCCGACCTGTTCACCGGGGACGGCCTGGACCTCGCGGTAGCCACGGCCGGTCGGGTGGACGCACTGGAGGCGGCGCACCGCGAGGTATCGGTGGCGCCGCCACTGAAGCAAGACGCGCACAGGTCCAGCGAGAAGACCGTGCCACCGCCGGTGGTGGCGACCGGCATCGCCATTGGACGGTACGCCCGGCCGGAGCCACCGCCCCCGCCAGCGCCGTGGACGTCGGTGCTGCTCTTCCGGGTCGATCAGCCCATCCCGCGGGAGTGGCGGGTGCGGTACGCGGTCGCCGTCCACCGCGCGCTCATCGCACTCATCGGCGACGGTGCGCCCGCGATCCTGACCGGCGGGTACGAGCAGGGCGTGCCGCGGCCCAGCAACCGGTGCGCGATCCAGTTCCTCGGCGCCGAAGCGCCACACATCGGCGGTACCGCGCTGGCTCTGCTGCTGCCGCGGGAGGCGAGCGATGTCGACCTCACCCTGATCAGGATGGCGGCGCAGCGGTTGCGGCGGGTCCGAGTGGGGGCCGGTCCGTTCACTGTCGAGCCGCCGGTGGAAGTCCCGGCCGATGGGTTCTGGCCGGAGCCGGCCGCCGGTACCGAGCGGTGGTGGCAGACCGAGCCGGTCGCCGTGCCCGACAGCCGGCCGCCGCGTGCCGGCCGCTGGTCCCTGGCCGACGCCGCCGCCCTGTCGGTCGCGCTGGTCTGGCGGCACGAGTTCGACGCACAGGGCCGGGGCGACGCGCGCTACCGCGCACTGGCCGAGGCGGCGTCCGGGCGTGGGGTCCGGGTCGAGTCGGCGGTACGGGTGATGGACGGCGACGTGGGCCGCTACGTGCACAAGGTGCACCCGGACACGGTGATTCAGCCGTACCGGGCGGTGCTGAGCCTCGGCGACCTGGCCGGCTCCAGGACCATCGCCGCCATCGGGCAGAGCCGGCACCTGGGCGGCGGCCTGCTCGTGCCGAGGGACCTGCCGTCCGATATCGCCCGGAGGTTGACCCGATGAGCCTCGACCGCGCCGACTTCGCGGCCTTCTTCGCCGCCGTCCACCATAGACACAACCCGTTCCGTTGGCAGGAGCGGCTGCTCGACCACATCCTCCACACCGGGCGGTGGCCGGACCAACTCGTCGCTCCCACCGGGGCCGGCAAGACGAGCGTCATCGATGTGCACGTGTTCGCGGTGGCGCTGATGGCAGCCGGCCACCCGGTCCGGGTGCCGCGCCGGCTGGCGCTCGTCGTCGACCGCCGTGCCCTCGTCGACGACCAGCACGAGCACGCGAAGTCCATCGCGGAGGGTCTGGCGGATGCCCGCGGCGGCAAGACGGTCCTCGCCCGGGTGGCCGACGCGCTCGACTCGCTGCGCATTCGGCGGAAGAGCCCGCCCGAGCCGCCGCTGTGGACGGCGTTGCTACGGGGTGGCGCGCCGCCGGACCGGGAGTGGCTGGACGATCCGGTCGGCTGCGCCGTGCTCTGCGCCACGCCCGACATGTGGGGCTCGCGGCTGCTGCTGTCCGGCTACGGGTCGCGGGCGCAGGCGTGGCCCCGCGAGGCCGGCCTGCTCGCATACGACACCGTCGCCGTCGTTGACGAGGCGCACCTGTCCCAGCAGCTCGTGACCACGGCCGGCCGGGTCACCGAGTTGGCCGCCATCGCGGAGGAGCGGCTCGGCGTACCGGTCCTCCAGGTCGTCGAGACCACCGCCACGCCCCGCGCGGATGCCGGCGTGGCGGTCGGCGTCGAACCGGACGACCTGGACGTGGACGAGCCGTTGCGACAACGGCTCACCGCACCCAAGCCGGTCACCCTGCTGCCGCTCGCGTCCTGGCCGATCCCGCTCAGCGGGCCGGCCCGGAAGGCGGGCATCACGGCGCTGGCGGACGAGGCGATGAGGCTGCGTCAGGAGTACGGTCCGACGGTCGGCTGCTTCGTCAACACGGTTGCGGTCGCCGCCGCCGTCGCCGAGGAACTGCGAGCGCGCGGCATGGAGACCAAGCTGGTCTGCGGGCGGCTGCGGCCGTACGACGTCGCCCTGCTGCGGCCGCCGAAGTCGACGCTGCTCAGCATCGCCGGCGATGCCGGGGTCGACATTCTCGTGAGTACCCAGAGCCTGGAGGTCGGAGTCGATCTCGACCTGGCGGCCGCGGTGACCGAGCTGGCGCCCGGCGGGGCCATCGCCCAGCGGGCCGGCCGGGTCAACCGGCTCGGGCTGCGGAAGACGGCCATCTCCGTGGTGGTGCCGGCGGCCGACCTGCCCGCGGGGGCCCAGTCCGGACCGTACCGGCGCGAAGACCTGGCGGCGGCCCATGCCTGGCTGGCAGACCGGCAGTCCGATCCGGCCGGCCTGGCTCCGTGGGCACTGCGCAAGCCTCGACCGCCGGTACCGGAGCTGAACCGGGACCTGCTCCAACGCCTGGAACTGGCCCAGGTGTGGCACCTCGCCCGGACCAGCGACGACCTGGCCGCGCCCCAGGACGACCTCGACCTGTGGCTCTCCGACAACCTCGACGAGCCCGACCACGAATTCGGGCTCGTCGTCCGGCGCGCGTTGCCGGCCGAGGAATCCGACGCCGTACGGCTCATCGAGGCGCTGCCGCCGCGGGAGTACGAGGTGTTTCCGGTCTCGATCCGGCAGGCGGCGGCGATCCGGGCGCGTCTGAAGCCGGGCTCGGTGCTGGTCCGGCCCGGCGACGACGCACCGCGCCCGCTGGCCGACGAGGACCGGCTCCGGCCCGGCGACCAGCTCGTCATCGACGACACCACCGAGCTGTTCACCGCCAAAGTCGTCGACCCGGACGGCAAGGACCGCGTCGTCGACGTGCTCGACGCGCTCGACGAACCGGGGCCGGGCGAGGTCGTGCTGCGGATCGAGGACGACACCGCCGCGCACCGCCGGTTCCTCGACGCCGTCGCAGACGCCACCGACGACCCGGCTGAGCCCGACCCGCTGGAGATCGCCCGGCTGCTCCGCGTACACCGCGAAGAACTGACGCCGCGACCGATGGTGGTGGCGGCGGCCGGCCTGCTCGACCGGCCGGAAGGCGAGCCGGCCGAGGCCGAGGTGACGCTGCACCGGGGGGAGCTCGACGACGATCCGGCACTGGTCCGGCTGATCGTGGTAGACCTGCGCAAGGCGACCACCGACGAGCAGCTGCGGCAGACGTGGACCCCGCGCCGCAGGCGCGTCGCCCTCAGCCGGCATGCCGAAGCCGTGGCGGAGCGGGCCGAGGCCGTCGCCACCCGACTCGGCCTCGACGCCGGGCTTGTGGAGACGCTCCGACTCGCGGGGCTCCACCACGACGACGGCAAGGCGGACGACCGCTTCCAACGTTCACTGCGTACCGACCCCACCGGCGGCGAGCTGCTGGCCAAGAGCGGGATGCGGGACGTGCGAACGATCCGGCGCCTGCGCGGCGCTTCGGGTCTGCCGACCCGATGGCGGCACGAGCAGCTCTCCGTCGTCCGTGCCTGGCCGGCACTGTCCACCCTGGAGGAGGCGCGCCGGGACATGGTGGCCAGGCTGATCGGCACCAGCCACGGCTACGGGCGGCACGGCTTCCCGCACACGAGCAAGCAGTTGGTCGACGGCGACGACGCGATCACCGCAGCGCTGTACGACGAGGGTCTGTGGGATGAGTTGATCGAACGTACACACATCCGTTGGGGGGTGTGGGGCTGCGCCTACCTGGAGGCGCTGCTCCGCGCGGCCGACGGGCAGGTCTCCGCGGAGGGTTCATGACCGACTTCGTACTGTCGACCGCCGAACCGACGACGATGCTGTCGCACATGGCGCTGTACGGGCTCGCGGCGATCGTTGAGGACGGCGGCCTTGCCGGCGTCCGGCTGTCGTGGACCGCCGGCATGGCGCCCCGACCGGTGCTCAGCGCCCCGCGCGCCACGCCGGAGGTGATCGGCGAGATCGTACGCAGGCACGCGGCCCGACACGACACACCGGAGAGCTGGCCGAGCCGGGAAGTCGCCACAGGCGAGCGGCGAGCGCTGATGAGCCCGCGAATCAGCGTCATCTCCAGCCGCGAGGACTGGCGCTCGCTCCAGGGCCGCCGGCACCAGGTGCTCCAACGGCTCACCGAGGAACGGGCACTGCTCGACCTCCGGCTGATCGCCGCGCTGGGGGAGCCGAGCTACTGGCGCTTCAACCGGCAGGGCCAGCGGCTCCAGGACGACGGCGCCAGCCGGCTGGAAATGCAGCCCCGCAATCAGGGATCCGAGTTCGTGGGCAACCGGATCCGCCCGCTCGCCGCGGCGGTCGCCGCCCGCACCGCCACCGCCGTCAGCGACGGACTGCTCGGCCGCGGCGTCCGCGACGAGGTCGGCAAGGACGCACCGGCCAGCCGTACGCCCACGGGGTTCGCCTCGCCGGGGCCGACCGACAACGCGCTGGCCTGGTGCGCGCTGTGGGGCATCTCGCAGTTCCCGCTCGCCCTGCGCACGACCGGGTTCGCCGCCACAACCGGCCACATCGGACGGGGCACGGCCGGCCGCTACTACGTGCCCGTCTGGCATGGACAATGGCGGACGGCCCGGCTCCGTACCATCGTCGCCAGTGGACAGCTTCGCCGGTTCGCCGAGGCTGGGCTCTCGCCCGACGAGGCCGGGCGAACTCCGGACGACGGGGCCAACGGCGACGCAGCCGCGCAATGGTTGGCGAGCCGGGGCGTCACCGCCGTCGTACGGTTCCCGGTGCGGCGGTTCGGCAGCGACAGCGCACCCGAACGCCGCGCCATGCTCGGCGAGCTCATCAAGACCGGCCGCCCCTGATGCACGAGCTGATCCCCATCAGCCTGGTGGCGCATCAGGCGTTCTGCCCCCGCCGGGCCTGGCTGGAAGCGGCGGGGGAGACGACCGACACGCATCAGATGGCGGTCGGCACAGCGGCCCACACGCCGGCCGACGATCCGACCGGGTCGCGCTCCCGCCGCTACCGCGCCGTCGACGTGATAAGCCACGACCTCGGCGTGATCGGGCGCTGTGACACCGTCGAACTCGACGAGAACGCCGCGATGACCGTCGTCGAGCACAAGGCCACCCCGGTCCGCCGCCGGCCCGAAGTCACCGAACCGATGCGGATCCAGGTGGCGCTCCTGGCCGGTGCCCTGGCCGACATGGGCTACCCCGTGACCGGCCAGGCGATCTACTTCATCAACCACCACACCCGGGTCGACGTACCCATATCCGCGGACGACATGGCGCTCGCCCGGGAGACCGTTGCCGCCACCGCCCGTACGCTCGCCGCCGCGCAAGCACCGCCACCGCTCGAAGACGACCGGCGCTGCTCGCGCTGCTCGCACATCACCGTCTGCCTGCCCGACGAACGCCCGCTCGCGCCGGTCACCCGCCGGATCGTCGTCGCCGACCCGGACACGCAGATCCTGCACCTGACCACCGCGGGTTCGCGGGCGTACGTCGCCCGCGGGCGGATCGAGGTCAGTAAGAGCGGCGAGAAGCTCGGCACCTTCCCGATCGAGCGCGTGCAGGGTGTGGTGGTGCACGGCAACGTCGACCTGTCCAGCGGTCTCATCCGGGAGCTGCTGTGGCGTAGCCTGTCCGTGGTCTGGTGTACCAGCTCGGGGCGCGTCACCGGATGGGCCAGGGCAGCCCAGGGGCCAAACGGCGGCCCGCGACTGCTCCAACACGTCGCATCCCACAACGGGCGCATCGACCTTGCTCGACAGTTCGTCTCCGCGAAGATCGCCAACCAGGCCACACTGCTACGCCGCCACGGTGATGCCCCCACCGCCGTGGCCCGACTGCGGGAGCTACAACGGGAAGCGCTCGAGGCGCCGTCACTCACCGACATCTTCGGTGCCGAAGGCGATGCCGCGGCGCGGTACTTCGAGTGCTTTCTCACCATGCTCCGGCCGAAAGTCGTGGAGGCAGAAGAGCTGACCTTCTCCATACGGACAAGGCGCCCAGCCCGTGACCCGATCAACGCGGCACTGAACCTCTGCTACGGCCTGCTGACCGCGGACGCCCTGCGGGCCGTCGTCGCCTGCGGCCTCGACCCGCACGCAGGCTTCCTGCACAGCAGCGGACGCAACAAGCCGGCGCTGGCGCTCGACCTGGTCGAGGAGTTCCGCGCGCCAGTCGCCGATTCGGTCGTCATCAACGCATTCAACAACGGCGAGATCCGCGCCCGCGACTTCTCAACCGTGCTCGGGACCACCCGCATCGGCGAACGTGGACGCAAGGCACTCATCGCCGGCTACGAACGCCGCGTCACCGGCACCTTCCGGCACCCCCTTTTCGGGTACGACGTGACGTGGCGGCGCGCAATGGAGATCCAGGCACGACTCGTCCTGGGAGTGATCGACGGGACCCAGCCCCGATACCAGGGCATCAAGATCCGATGAGCCTGGACGACGTACGGCGCTATCTCATCGCGTACGACATTTCCGACGACGTCCGCCGAACGAAGGTGGCCAAAAAACTCGAATCATACGGCGACCGCGTACAGTACAGTGTTTTCGTCGTGGACGCCCGCCCGGCCAAAATCCTGCGGCTGCGTACCCAGCTCATCGACCTGATCGACCAGGGCACGGACTCCGTCCTCTTCTGTAACCTGGGCACCCTGCGCGATAACCAACGCCGACCCCTCGACGTGATCGGCCGCAGCCGAACCATCACCGACCACGGGCCAGCAATCCTCTAGATCACCGGCGAAGCCTTCGTCATCCCGCGCGCAAGCGTACACCTGTCGCGGAGACGTTTCTCCTGCCAGCGCGCCTCGTAACGCACCACGATCGTGGCCCTCGGGAGGTCACCCCGATCCCAGGGGCCGTACCCTTCGCAGCAGGCCGGCGTAGACACTGCTCAAGACGGCTGGGATTCTGACCCAGTCGCAGCTCCCACCGGAGCTGCCTTTCATTGAGGGGGGAGGAAGGACATGGATAGGGGTTGACGGTATAGGGTCGCAGCTCCCACCGGAGCTGCCTTTCATTGAGGGTTCGCCGCGTTCACCGCCGTCGTCCATGCCTTCTGGCGTCGCAGCTCCCACCGGAGCTGCCTTTCATTGAGGGTTGGGATGTCTCCGGCGACGCCGCCGCCGGAGACGACGGTCGCAGCTCCCACCGGAGCTGCCTTTCATTGAGGGATCGCGCGGTACAGCCGATCCAGGTGGTCCGGCTCCAAGTCGCAGCTCCCACCGGAGCTGCCTTTCATTGAGGGTCGCCTGGCTGTACCCCGTGCTCGCGAAGGATGCGCCGGTCGCAGCTCCCACCGGAGCTGCCTTTCATTGAGGGCCCGTGTGGACGGTGCGGGGCCCGATCGCGGGGGACGTCGCAGCTCCCACCGGAGCTGCCTTTCATTGAGGGCGAGTGGACGTGTTCGACGGGATCGACTGGGAGGGTCGCAGCTCCCACCGGAGCTGCCTTTCATTGAGGGTGCGACGGACCGACGATGAACAGGCTCGACTTGCTGGCCGTCGCAGCTCCCACCGGAGCTGCCTTTCATTGAGGGCCGCGCGGTAGCCGCCCTCCGCCGCGAAGATCGGAGTCGCAGCTCCCACCGGAGCTGCCTTTCATTGAGGGCGCCTGATGAGGTCGCGGGCGCCGTGGAGGATGGCGGCGGTCGCAGCTCCCACCGGAGCTGCCTTTCATTGAGGGCCCGCCTCCATCAGCGCGACCTTCGCCGGCACCCCGGGTCGCAGCTCCCACCGGAGCTGCCTTTCATTGAGGGTTCACCCCCCGAGTGCAGGCCGCGGTGGACGCCGCCGCAGGTCGCAGCTCCCACCGGAGCTGCCTTTCATTGAGGGAGGGGAGGCCACTGCCGATGCCAGCAGCCCGTCTCGAGGTCGCAGCTCCCACCGGAGCTGCCTTTCATTGAGGGTGCTTGGTCACAGTCACCCCCTCCTGCCGAGTCCCGTCGCAGCTCCCACCGGAGCTGCCTTTCATTGAGGGGCCCGCTCGGCGTCCAGCTCGCTCTGGTTGGTGACGGGTCGCAGCTCCCACCGGAGCTGCCTTTCATTGAGGGGAGTGAGGAGAGGGCCGTGGGGCTCAACACCGCAGGTCGCAGCTCCCACCGGAGCTGCCTTTCATTGAGGGAGCGGGGCGCCCGCCGCGTCACGTCCGCGCATGGTGAGTCGCAGCTCCCACCGGAGCTGCCTTTCATTGAGGGCTCGAAGGGGAGAAGGCCGCGAAGCGGGAGGGGCGCGGGTCGCAGCTCCCACCGGAGCTGCCTTTCATTGAGGGGAACGCACCATCTACCCCCTGCTCGACCACACGCCGGTCGCAGCTCCCACCGGAGCTGCCTTTCATTGAGGGGCCGACCGGAGCTTGTTCCGCCGGGCCTTCGCGTCGGTCGCAGCTCCCACCGGAGCTGCCTTTCATTGAGGGCTGGATGGCCGGACCATCACCGCCAAGAAAGACTCCTCGTCGCAGCTCCCACCGGAGCTGCCTTTCATTGAGGGCTAGCCAACACGGTCTGCCATGTGACCGTCGCCCCCAGTCGCAGCTCCCACCGGAGCTGCCTTTCATTGAGGGCGGGCCGGCGCCGTCCAGTCCGTCATAGCCGAAGTGGTCGCAGCTCCCACCGGAGCTGCCTTTCATTGAGGGACGCTGTCCCACGCGACCAGCGATCTTGGGCGCAACGGTCGCAGCTCCCACCGGAGCTGCCTTTCATTGAGGGACGCGCGGCCGGCCCAGTCGGTGGTGGAGCAGATGTGGGGTCGCAGCTCCCACCGGAGCTGCCTTTCATTGAGGGGGGAGGAAGGACATGGATAGGGGTTGACGGTATAGGGTCGCAGCTCCCACCGGAGCTGCCTTTCATTGAGGGGCGGTCCTCGCCCAGCCCGGCACCTGGCTGCCCCTGACGTCGCAGCTCCCACCGGAGCTGCCTTTCATTGAGGGGCGCCCTGGGCAAACCGAGAGTCTGCGGACGGAGCAACCAGTCGCAGCTCCCACCGGAGCTGCCTTTCATTGAGGGCGGGTGCGCGGTAACAACTCACAGTCCGCGCAGATCAGTCGCAGCTCCCACCGGAGCTGCCTTTCATTGAGGGTACCGGATCAACCCGCTGGCGGGTACCGCGATCTCGGGTCGCAGCTCCCACCGGAGCTGCCTTTCATTGAGGGGCCTACTCAGGGCCGGACAGCCGCGCGGGGTCGGATGGCAGTCGCAGCTCCCACCGGAGCTGCCTTTCATTGAGGGATGCCGTTGACGTCGTCGAGGTACCGGTAGGACAGTCGCAGCTCCCACCGGAGCTGCCTTTCATTGAGGGCCGACCGCGTGGATCTTGTTGTGGTTCGCCGACGTGAAGTCGCAGCTCCCACCGGAGCTGCCTTTCATTGAGGGCCGCTGCGCCCGCAGGGTGGCCGGATGCGCCACGTCGCAGCTCCCACCGGAGCTGCCTTTCATTGAGGGGTCTCGCGGCGGTACCGCTGGCGGCCACTGCCAAGGCCCGTCGCAGCTCCCACCGGAGCTGCCTTTCATTGAGGGGTGATCGTGACCCGGGTCGGCGGGTCGGCGACTTCGTCGCAGCTCCCACCGGAGCTGCCTTTCATTGAGGGCCCGAGGAGGAAGACGAGTGAGGGAGAACGTAGCTCCGGTCGCAGCTCCCACCGGAGCTGCCTTTCATTGAGGGATCCTGGGCCGCAACGACGGCACCACCGGCCCCCTGACGGTCGCAGCTCCCACCGGAGCTGCCTTTCATTGAGGGTTGACCAGGGTGAGCAGGGCGGCCAGGGCTGCGGCCCCGTCGCAGCTCCCACCGGAGCTGCCTTTCATTGAGGGGACCCAGGCGTGGCCCAGGGCAGGCGCATGACGGCCGTCGCAGCTCCCACCGGAGCTGCCTTTCATTGAGGGAGCGACCCAGACTCCAGTTCGGCCGGCAGGTGCGGGGTCGCAGCTCCCACCGGAGCTGCCTTTCATTGAGGGAGGTCCGGGCGCTGGATGCTCGGGTTGAGCGAGGTCGCAGCTCCCACCGGAGCTGCCTTTCATTGAGGGCTTCCCGCCCGGCAGCGCGGCGACCAGCGGCGCGCCGACGGTCGCAGCTCCCACCGGAGCTGCCTTTCATTGAGGGGAGTACGTGGCCTGCGTCGGCTGCTACCGGCCGATCTGGGTCGCAGCTCCCACCGGAGCTGCCTTTCATTGAGGGGTCCGGACGGAACGGGCCTGCGGTCCGGACCGCCGCGGTCGCAGCTCCCACCGGAGCTGCCTTTCATTGAGGGCTGCTCTATGAGCTGGCGGACCGTCTCCTGATGGTGTCCTGTCGCAGCTCCCACCGGAGCTGCCTTTCATTGAGGGTTTGCGGCGTGGGCATGAGGGTGCTGGCCGCGATGTCGTCGCAGCTCCCACCGGAGCTGCCTTTCATTGAGGGTTGAACTCGTGCACTGTTTTCCGACCCCCGTCAACCGTCGCAGCTCCCACCGGAGCTGCCTTTCATTGAGGGAGGTACCGGCCCTCCTTGAAGAAGGGCCGCTCCACCGAGTCGCAGCTCCCACCGGAGCTGCCTTTCATTGAGGGTCGCCGTGGGTCAATCACGAGGCGGCGATGTGGCTCAAGGTCGCAGCTCCCACCGGAGCTGCCTTTCATTGAGGGGGCAGCGGCTCAGCCGGCACACCCCAGTCGTGTTCCTGGTCGCAGCTCCCACCGGAGCTGCCTTTCATTGAGGGGTTCTGCAGGAAGGGCGACGCAGGCCCGGCGGTCGAGTGTCGCAGCTCCCACCGGAGCTGCCTTTCATTGAGGGATGAGCGTCGGCCCCAACTCGCTGCGCGACCGCCTCGCGTCGCAGCTCCCACCGGAGCTGCCTTTCATTGAGGGTTGGTGCCGGTGCTCGCGGTGCGGTCGCCGCGGAGTCGCAGCTCCCACCGGAGCTGCCTTTCATTGAGGGACGGCCGCGCACGCGCTCGCGGCATTCGCGATTCAGTCGCAGCTCCCACCGGAGCTGCCTTTCATTGAGGGGAGCGGAAGCGCACCGAAGAGGGTTGCGGCCCGGGTCGCAGCTCCCACCGGAGCTGCCTTTCATTGAGGGGTAGAACGAGAAGGTCATGTTCCACGCCTGCGAGGTAAAGAGTCGCAGCTCCCACCGGAGCTGCCTTTCATTGAGGGAGGGCACATGAATGATAGGCGATGAGTGACGCGACAGTCGCAGCTCCCACCGGAGCTGCCTTTCATTGAGGGGAGGCGGAAGAACGGGGACTCGCTGACACTCTCCGAGCGTCGCAGCTCCCACCGGAGCTGCCTTTCATTGAGGGGACAAGGTCAAGATCGTGGTCGAGAACAAGCTGCGTCGCAGCTCCCACCGGAGCTGCCTTTCATTGAGGGTCGCCGACGGTGCCACCACGGCCACCTCGGGCATGGAGGTCGCAGCTCCCACCGGAGCTGCCTTTCATTGAGGGCATTTCGGCCACAACCGGCCGATTTTCGTGAAGTCGCAGCTCCCACCGGAGCTGCCTTTCATTGAGGGAGCCTTCTCGCAAGGAGAGCAGCGTGGAGAACCCCGACGTCGCAGCTCCCACCGGAGCTGCCTTTCATTGAGGGGTCACACCCGCCCGAGCCCGAGCCATCCGCCACGAAGTCGCAGCTCCCACCGGAGCTGCCTTTCATTGAGGGGAGTTGCGGTGGATCACTGAGGACCCGCGCCGCGAGCGGTCGCAGCTCCCACCGGAGCTGCCTTTCATTGAGGGCGAACATGGCGGAGGGGTGGCTGTGGGGGCGTGGCTTGGTCGCAGCTCCCACCGGAGCTGCCTTTCATTGAGGGCTACTGGGCCTACTGGTGCGGCGAGGAACAGCACCCCGCGTCGCAGCTCCCACCGGAGCTGCCTTTCATTGAGGGCGCACCGAGGCCAAGGCGAACGCTGAGGCGGCGAAGCGCCGTCGCAGCTCCCACCGGAGCTGCCTTTCATTGAGGGGCCGCGACGACGACGATCGACACCCGGCCGCGGACGGGTCGCAGCTCCCACCGGAGCTGCCTTTCATTGAGGGAGCGCCATGGTGGCGATCTCGGCGGGGGTGGCGAGCAGTCGCAGCTCCCACCGGAGCTGCCTTTCATTGAGGGTCGACGACCGCCCGCTCCGCATCCGGCGGCACCAGCAGGTCGCAGCTCCCACCGGAGCTGCCTTTCATTGAGGGACCGGCGGCCACGCCGGGCCGGCGTTGGTGGCGAAGTCGCAGCTCCCACCGGAGCTGCCTTTCATTGAGGGTCATCTCGCCCGGAGTGTTGCCGATCTTGATGCCATGTCGCAGCTCCCACCGGAGCTGCCTTTCATTGAGGGGCGGCCGCGGTTCCGGCGGTGGGTGCCTGCCCGGGGGTCGCAGCTCCCACCGGAGCTGCCTTTCATTGAGGGGTGGCCCGGTAGTCGCCGCCCACCGTCACCACCGCGTCGCAGCTCCCACCGGAGCTGCCTTTCATTGAGGGGTCGGGCGCGGTGCACCCGGTCTGCCGGACAGTCGGTACGGTCGCAGCTCCCACCGGAGCTGCCTTTCATTGAGGGTGGACATCGACGCGTTGCCGCTTCGACCAGGGCACCGTGTCGCAGCTCCCACCGGAGCTGCCTTTCATTGAGGGCGCTCGGAGCTGGCCGAGGCCGACCTAGATCGGGTCAGGTCGCAGCTCCCACCGGAGCTGCCTTTCATTGAGGGACAAAAAAGAAAAGGAAGGACGCGGGTCTACCGCTACCCTCGTCGCAGCTCCCACCGGAGCTGCCTTTCATTGAGGGTCGGCCGACCTGCGCGAGGCGCTGCTGCGCCGCGTGTCGCAGCTCCCACCGGAGCTGCCTTTCATTGAGGGTCGGCCGACCTGCGCGAGGCGCTGCTGCGCCGCGTGTCGCAGCTCCCACCGGAGCTGCCTTTCATTGAGGGATCGCGTTCCTGTTCGCCGTAGTGGCGACCTGCGGCAGTCGCAGCTCCCACCGGAGCTGCCTTTCATTGAGGGAGGCTGAACAGGCGGAGGACCGCGGGCAGGTCTGACACCGTCGCAGCTCCCACCGGAGCTGCCTTTCATTGAGGGTCGCGCTGGATGTTGCGCCACAAGCCGAAGTCGACGTCGCAGCTCCCACCGGAGCTGCCTTTCATTGAGGGAAGATGACCCGCAAGTTCAGCGTCCTGGAGGACAAGTCGCAGCTCCCACCGGAGCTGCCTTTCATTGAGGGCCCGCCTCCATCAGCGCGACCTTCGCCGGCACCCCGGGTCGCAGCTCCCACCGGAGCTGCCTTTCATTGAGGGACCACCCGGCATTTCACCGGCCTTTGGGTGCGGGAAAGTCGCAGCTCCCACCGGAGCTGCCTTTCATTGAGGGGAGCCCCGCTCGTCCGATCGCACCGACGAGTGGATCGCCGGTCGCAGCTCCCACCGGAGCTGCCTTTCATTGAGGGCACGGGGTCGCGGCGGCGCCGCTGCTGTGGCGCAAGGTCGCAGCTCCCACCGGAGCTGCCTTTCATTGAGGGTGAGTCAGGCCATCTCATCCTTACTACGCGAAAGTCGCAGCTCCCACCGGAGCTGCCTTTCATTGAGGGGGGTTGGAAGGGCAAGCGTCGTAAAACTCCATCGAGTCGCAGCTCCCACCGGAGCTGCCTTTCATTGAGGGCCGTGTTCGACAGCCAGGAGTTCGGCGCGTCGGGTGATGTCGCAGCTCCCACCGGAGCTGCCTTTCATTGAGGGACAGTCAGAATCGCCTGGCAGCACTATGCAGACCGGGCGTCGCAGCTCCCACCGGAGCTGCCTTTCAT
>NZ_BBQH01000050.1 GCF_018397995.1 Rhizomonospora bruguierae | reverse complement strand
GCCAGGGAACGGACAGCCCGTTCGGCAACGCCTCGCGGGAGAGGTTCGTCATCTCCCGGCGCTACGCCGCCGGCACCGGTGGCGTCCGCGGGCTACTGATCACGGTGCTCGGCGACTACGTCCGCCCCGCCCGGCAACCGGCCCCGACGTCCGCATTCATCGAGGTGCTGGGCCGGCTCGGGGTCACCGAGGCCGCCTGCCGGCAGGCCCTGATCCGCGCGTCAGCCGACGGCTGGCTGGTCGCCAGCCGGGACGGCCGGTACACCTGGTGGCGGCTCAGCCCGGCGTTCGAGCGCTTCCTCGACCTCGGTGCCAGCCGCATCCTCGCCTTCACCGGCACCCAGCCGGCCTGGGACCGTCGATGGCTGCTGATCCTGGCCCGGGTGGCGGACGGCGACCGGGCCGGCCGACACCTGTTGCACACCCGGCTGCAATGGGCGGGCTTCGGCAGACCGTCGCCCGGGGTCTGGATCAGTACGCACACCGACCGGATCAAGGAGGCCGAAATCATCCTCCAGGAAGCCGGTGCGCGCGATCACGCACAGGTCTTCCTCTCCGAATACGTCGGCGGTGCCGAACTGCCAAGCCTGGTCCGCCAGGCGTGGGACCTCGACGAGATCGCCCGAGGCTACGAGGCGTTCATCGAGGCGTTCTCCCGCCAGCCCGCCAGCGATCCGATCGCCCGGTACACCCAGCTCATGCACCACTGGCGTCGCCTGCCGTTAACGGATCCCGCGCTGCCTCGGCAACTGCTTCCCGATACATGGAGCGGACTGCGTGCCGTGCGACTGTTCCACCAGCAACACGACCGGTGGGAGCGGGCCGCTATCAGGGAGTGGGACCGAATCAGCCGACAGGCCGAATAGGGTCATGCGCCGGGGAGCGCCACCGTCGTGGTCCACCACCTCCTGTTCGCGATACGAACGGCCGTACACATAGCGACCGTATCCTCCCAAGCCTGATTGAGGAATGTCAATCAGTCCATCGGCTGCACCGCGAAGCGCCCTCCGTGTCGGTAAGAACTCCCACCTGGCGGCGCGATCCCGAGCGGGGTGACGGGTGCGGACTCCGTTGGCAGCCAGTCGAGTAGCTCGCGCACACCAGGTATGGCTGCAAGCTTCCTGTGCTGGCCTGGTGTCATGGGGCACCGTGGCATCGCCGGACTTGACGCTGACTTTTCCGCATCGTGGTGCTAGCCTCCGGTGCACGGAAAGAGAAGTGAGCTCGGCTGAACGGGCGGGCGCACCATGATGCCCGCGGTTCAGCTCGTCACACGAGGGGTTGCCATGTCCGACTACCAGGGTCCACTTGAGGACGCACTCGTCAGAGCGCTCGCCAAAGCGGTGGTTCGTGTTGGCTCCGACAATGAGACGGCTCAGGTCGTCCGCCGATCTTTCGTCGACGCCATCGGCGTCGTTCTCGCTGGCAGTGCGCATCCCCTCTGGAGGGAAAATCTGGGCAGATGGCCGGTCTGGGAAGCCGCCCTGGGCGCGCCCGCGCCCGCATCGTGCAGGGTATGGGGATTGCCCGACGCGGTCGTGTCGCCGGTTACCGCCACCGTACTCAACGGCTCACGCCTGCGCTGCTACGACTACAACGACCTCTATTTCGGGCCGAGCCGTGGTGTCCACCCCAGCGACGTGATCCCGGTGCTTACGGCGAACGCCGAGTCGATCGGGGCAAGCGGCCAGCGGCTTCTCGAGAGCGCCGAAGTGGCCTTCCATATCCAAGCCTTGCTCGGCGATCACTTCCTGGCGCCGTCGAAGATGTGGGACTACACGACTCTCACCGGCATCGGCGCGGTCTGTGGCCTGGCCCGACTGCACGGCCTTGACGAGATCCAGCTCCAGCACGCTATCGCCATCATGATCTCCATGGGAGTTCCCCCGTCGGAGATGGAATCCGGCGCCCGGAACCGGGCCGGGCTTCTCACGGGCTGGAAGCGGTTCAACGCCGCGTGGGCCGCGGTCAAGGCGCACGAGGCCATCAGCCTGGTCAAGCTTGGGGTCGAAGGTCCATACCATCCCATGCTGGGCAGGCGGTCAGGCCTCACCACGATCCTCGGCATGCGGTCGGATGAGGTGTCGGCACTGATGAGCCGACTGGGCAGCGTGGACGAGTGGACGGCACCGACCGTCGCCTATAAGCGATGGCCTGCCGGCTCGCGGGCCCAGGCGAGCATCAAGGCGACCCTCGAGGCCCTGCGGGAGGGACGGCGGGATGGGCGGGAACCGGTACGGGTGATTGTGGACGTGCCGATGGAGGTGCATGACCACATGGTGCGAATGGACGCTTACGATCCTCTGTCCATCGATGGCGCCGACCATTCCTTGCCGTTCCTCGTCGCAACCGCCGTCGTCGACGGCGATGTAGGCGTGGGGTCGTTTGACGAGACCAAGCGTTCCCGTCCCGAGGTGGCGAAGGTGCTCCGGAAGGTCGTCAGCATCGAGCCGTCGATGTCGCTTACCGCGGAGGAGGGACCCGACTACGGTGCGATTACGACGATCATGTGGTCGGACGGCTCGACCACCCGGGCGGAGTCGAGAAACCTACCAGGGCACGGGCAAGCGGCGTTCAGCGACCGGGAGCTGGAAGAAAAGGCCCGCGGGCTGGCCGCGTCCCAGGGTCATCAGGACTGGTTCGACGCGGTCGTACCCAAGATCTGGCAGCTCGCGGACGTTCCCGACGTCTCGGCTCTGCTGACGCCCGTCCGCGGTTGATTCTCTGAAGGGTAGAGATCTTGCTTTCCGACAAGAAACTCGATCAGCTGATGCATGCCATGGGGCGTACCTTGATGCGCGCCCGCGAGGGTGGGA
Source organism: Rhizomonospora bruguierae (assembly GCF_018397995.1). Taxonomy (GTDB): domain Bacteria; phylum Actinomycetota; class Actinomycetes; order Mycobacteriales; family Micromonosporaceae; genus Rhizomonospora; species Rhizomonospora bruguierae. The sequence continues at coordinate 40,864 of NZ_BBQH01000050.1, read as the reverse complement.
ACCCGGTCGCCCTGAGCGTGGTCGACGCTGGCGGACACCAGGTCGCGTTCCTGCGCGACCCCTTGGCGAAACTCGTCACCAGCGTCACGGCGACGGGCAAGGCCCGGTGCGCCGTGATGTTCGGCCGCGACACTGAGCACACAGTTGCCAAGGCGAACAGCAATCCGATCGCGTTCCAGTCGTTCGTGGCCGCGGCCGCCCTGCCGTTCGTTATCGGAGACGGCGGTTTCGTGGTCGAAACCCCGCGAGGACAGTGGGGGGTAGCGGTTGCAGGCGCGTCAAAGGAAGTCGATCACCGGCTAGGGCGAGCGCTGGCGGACGAACTCCACTTGCTGCTGCGGACCGAGGAGGGTGGCGAGAACGAATGACCATCCAAAGTGCCCTGAGGCAGAAGTGGGCCGTTGGTCAACCCGCTTTCGGTGCCTGGCTGACCATTCCGTCCATCACCATGACCGAGCTGGTGGGCGAGATCGGTTGGGACTACGTGTGTCTCGATTCCCAGCACGGCTTCTTCGACTACGCCGATGTCCTGGGCGCGCTGGTCAGCCTGCGAACGTCGCGAAGCGACGTCCTGGTCCGGGTGCCCAGCTCGGACCAGGCGGCCATCGGCAAGGTGCTGGACGCGGGGGCCAACGGCGTCGTGGTCCCGATGGTGGAGACCGCCGAACAGGCCGAGGCCGTAGCCCGCGCATGCCGTTACGCTCCGCGGGGCGTGCGCAGCTATGGTCCGATCCGGGCGGCCCGGCTACACAGAACCCGGGACCCGGCGTTGCTCGGTGACGCTTTGTGCATCGTGATGATAGAGACGCCGACCGGTATCGCTAACCTGGAGCAGATCTGCGCCGTGGACGGCGTGGACGCGGTCTATGTCGGTCCCGCCGATCTTGCTGTCGCTATGGGGTTGCCGCCAGGGCTCAAGCGTCCGGAACCCGAGCACCGGGCCGGGTTGAGAACGGTGGCCGAGGTGACCAACGGGGTGGGAACACCGGCCGGCATCCAATGCGACAACGAGCGCGACGGGATCGCCCAGATAGCGGCCGGCTACCGGTTCGCCACCGTCTGGAAGGACACCGCGGCGATCCTGGGCTCGGCGACGGCGAGTTGGCGCGCCGTCGGCGGCGGAGTGAGCGGCGGTGACCTGCTCAGCGGTTACATGTAGAGGTTAGGGCTTGCGGCGTGCCCCCAGCTCCCGGGACAGGTCATCCGCCCCGGAGCGCAGGTACGGCAGGAAGCTCATCATCCGGGCCCGATCGACGCGACTCGCGGGACCGCTGATGCTGATGGCGGTGTTCACCGTGCCGGTGTGGTCCATCACCGGTACGGCGGCGGTACACACTCCGACGATGCGTTCCTCGACCGACAGCGAGTAGCCCTTCTTGTGTACGGACACGAGCCGTTCCCGCAGCGCGACCGGGTCGGTCAGAGTGCGGGAGGTGACCTTCTCCAACGGCCGGGAGAGGGTTAGCTCGATCAAGCCCTCCGAGGCGTGCGCGAGGAGAACCTTGCCGGCGGCCCCCTGGTGGAGGGGGATCAGCTCGCCCAGGTCGGTATAGGTGCGCCGCAGCGGCTGGAGGCTCTCGATCTGATCGATGACGATCCTGCCCGGAGTGGGATCGATGATGTGCAATGCCGCGGTTTCCTCGGTCTGGTCCCGCAGCCAGGTGAGGATCGGCCGGGCCAAATCTGTCAGCTTGACCGTGTTTCGGGCAACCTGGGCCAGCCTCATGAGCTCGGAGCCGAGCGTGAACTGGCGACCATCCTCGGTGCGCCGTACGAGGTTGTTCTCCTGGAGGCTGGTCAACAGCCGGTGCGTCGTGCTCGGCGTGAGTCCTACGATCCGAGCGATCTCCGAGACGCCTCGGGCGGGGTGGTCCAGGTCGAACGTCCGCAGGATCTGGAAGGCGCGGTCCAGGGACTGCACTGCCGGCCGCGATTCGTTCTGCTCGCTCATCGGCGGCCTCGGAGCATCAGATACCGAGTTTGGGCCTCCGTGGTCGTGACGGACCTGATGCGAGCGGTAGGAGGAATGTGCACCCGCCCATCCTGCCTTCCGTAACGCCCTGCGTCGATAAGGTGCGTCACCCCGCCCCGCCGGCTGGCTGAGGCCGAGGCGTCACCTTGGTAAGTCTGACCAGGCGGCTGCCACGCAATGTTCGCCATGCGAAACACAGTACCGCATTGCAGGAGGACCTCCGGGTGCGGAGGGCGGTGGGGGAGGCGTGCGGTACGAGGGGTCCGCCGGCGCTTGTTCGCCGTAGGCGGGTTGCGCGGATCGCCGTAAGGCTTCGGGAATGAGCGCCATGCTCGTGGTCGGGATGGCGGGCTGGCCACCGTGGCGGCGATCGGCCGGAGGACTGCTTGACACTCTCAGGTGCCCGCCATATATTCCGTAATACGGAATGGATAGTCGACAGGCGGATAGCACCCGCTGCCGCGTTCGACCCCCGAGCGAATCGCCCGCCCCGGCTGTGACCTGGTCGCGAACGTCGATCGTCGAAGGAGGCCCACCATGTCCCATCACCCGCAATCGGTTGGGACGGCACGTGGACTGACCGCCAGCAACGAGTTCGCCACCGTCCTCGTCGAGCGGGTCGGGGACGACCCCGCACTACTGCGGATCAGTGACCTGCGACGCGGGCGGTCGGTGGTGCTGGATCCGCTGGAACTTGAGGCGATCACGCGGATGAGCCGCGACGAGATCAGAGCGCTGGCCGACCCGTCGTATGCGGGCACCTTCGGGCAGCGCGCGAGGGGCGAGGACTTCGACGGCATGGTCGGCGATGACGAGATGCAGATCGAGGGAATCTCGGGCTGACCGGCCCGATCCGTGGACAGTGAGCGGACGAGGAGTTGAGGAGTGACTGAGTCCAACGAAGCAGCAGACCCCGGGCTGGTCTGGACTGGGCCGAAGCGGTTCCGCGTCCGCACGGCCGCCTACGTCGACCCGGTGGTGTTCGCGCGCGAGATGAAGCGGGTGTTCGAGTCCAACTGGGTCTTCGTGGCCCACGAGAGCGAAATCTCCGAGCCGGGGAACTACAAGACGAGTCACATCGGGCTCCAACCCGTGATCATCTCGCGCGACGACGACCGCCAGATCCACGTCCTGTTGAACCGCTGTGTACACCGGGGTGCCGCTGTCTGTCGCGAACAGCGGGGGAGCGCCAATCTGTTCCGGTGTCCCTATCACGGCTGGATGTATGGCAACGACGGCAAGCTGGTCGGGATGAGCCTCGCCGGTGGCGACGCCGGGTACGACAGCGACTTCGACCGGCCCGAGGGACTGGTCCGGGTACCCCGGGTTGAAAGCTACCGGGGCATGGTGTTTGCGAGTCTCAACCCCGATGTCAAGCCGCTCGTCGAGTACCTCGGGCGTGCCGCCTGGATCATCGACAACAAACTGGACGCCTCCCCGGTCGGGCAGATCCAGCTCCGCTCGAAGCCGATCGTCGCCCGGTACCCCGGGAACTGGAAGTTCCAGGCCGAGAACATTGTGGACGGTTACCACTTTTCGTTCGTGCATGAGGGGTTCACTCACCTGCAACGGCAGTACCAGGACGCGACGGGTGACTTCGGGGTGCACGCGGGCAACGACAGCCCAGCCGACGTACGCCGGGTCCGGTCTCGCGGTCGCAACTACGGCACGCCCAACGGGCACGGCCTGACCGCCCGGCCGGTAGCCGACCTGGTGCCCTGGCTCGAAGGTAAGCACGGGGCGTACTACCGGGAACTGCTGGACGCCTACGGCGAGGAACGGCTCAAAATGATCGCCGGGCGGAGTACTGCCAGCATCTTCCCGAACCTCGGCCTCATCCACCACCAAATCCGGGTGTGGCGCCCGCTGTCGGCGAACCTGACCGAGGTCACCGTCTACCCCTACGACCTCGTGGGTGTCGACGAGGAGATCAATCGAGGTTGGCTGCGCAGCCAGGAACGCTTCTACGGCGCCGCCGGCTACGGCCAGCCCGACGACACCGAGGTCTTCGCGGTGAACCAGCAGGGACTCAGCGCGACCGCGGTTGACTGGCTGATCCTCGAGCGCGGGCTCCACGCCGAGCGGGACGAGGGCGGTGGGGACTGGTCGGGTCAGCCGGGCGGTGAGGTCCCACAGCGGTCGTTCTGGCTGGAATGGATGCGGCGGATGGAGTCCCAGGAGGAGCAGTCATGACCAACCTGGTGTTCGGACGCCGGCAGGCGGAGGCGCTGGTCTACCGCGAGGCGCGGCTGTTGGACGACCTCGAACTCGACGAGTGGTTGACGCTGTTTACCGACGACGGGATCTACTGGGTGCCGATTGACGAGAATGCGCCGGTTGACGAGTCGGTGTCCATCATCTACGACTGGCCGCTTCGCCGCGAGGAGCGGGTGCGGCACCTGTTGGACATCCCGTTCCCCGCCCAGTCCCCCCGATCGCGAACGATGCATTTGGTGTCTAATGTGGAGTCGGTTAAGCAGGAGTCGGGTGAGTACCTGGTGCGGACCAACCAGATCATTCATGAGATCCGGGTTGGCGATTTCAGCCAGGTCGGGCTCGGCGTCGTGAATGTGTTGGCTGGTCAGGTTCACTACACGGTCCGCATCGTGAATGGCAACCCACTCATTGCGATGAAGAAGGTGTTGTTGCTCAACCGGGAAATGCCGCAGGGCAATCTCACCTTCATGCTATGAGCCCGAGGAAGGCCAATGATTCGTATTGTGGTGGACCGTACCCGCTGCTTCGGTTACGGCAACTGCGTCGCAGCCCTGTCGGAAGTCTTCGACCTGAACGACGAGGACGGGGTCGTACTGGTCGATGAGGAAGCCGCGCAAACCGTGGCTGAGCGGCAGCTCGACGCGGCGGTCCGCAGCTGCCCCACGAACGCGCTTCGGATCAACCGGACATGAACAGCCTCCAAACGGTGGTCGTCGTTGGTGCCGGGGTCGCCGGTGTCCGTGCCATCCAGTCGATGCGGTCGAGTGGCTTCAACGGCCACCTCACCCTCGTCGGAGGGGAGGCCGGGCTGCCCTATGACCGGCCACCGTTATCGAAGGACTTCCTGCTGGACGAGTCGGTGGCCGCCGACATCACCCTGTTGAGTTCGGAAGATCTCGACACCCTCGGCGTGGAGTACCTGTCCGGTGTGCGGGTCGAACGGCTGGACCCGGCCGAACGGGTTCTGCACGCGGATGGTGGCCTCCGCCTCCCATTCGACGGCGCGGTGCTGTGTCCGGGGGCCTCGCCCCGTCGGCTGTCCTGCCCGGGCACCGAACTTGCGGGAGTGCGCTATTTGCGCACGTTGGACGATGCCGTGGCGATCCGGAGCCTGCTGTCGGCGGGCAGACGAATGATCGTCGTAGGGGGCGGCTTCATCGGCGTCGAGGCGGCGGTGCTCGCGGCGGGGCTCGGCCTGGACGTGACCGTGGTGGACATCCAGGAGATGCCGTTCCAGGTCCTGCTCGGTAGGCAGGCGGCCGACCTTCTCCTCAGACATCTACGGAAGGCGGGCGTCAAGTTCGTCGGCGGCCGCGTCGTCGCGTCGTTCGAAGGTCTGGACAAGCTGACCACGGTCACGCTTAACGACGGCAGCCGGATAGACGCTGACCTGGCGCTGGTGGGGATCGGCGCTGCCCCTGACGTGGCCTGGTTGGCCGGCACCGCGGTGCTGAGTTCGGACGGTATCGAGGCGGACGAGTTCTGCCGCACCGCGATCGACGGCGTCTACGCGGCCGGCGACGCGTGCCGATGGCTGAACCTGGCCTATGGCAGTCCGATGCGGGTCGAGCACTGGACGAACGCGATAGACCAGGCGACGGCGGCGGCGGCGAATCTCACGTGTGAGCTCGCGGGCGAGGCGCATTCTCGAACGCCGTACCGGGCCGTTCCGTACTTCTGGAGCAGCCAGGGAGCCATGCTGGTCCAGTTCGTCGGGGTCCGTCCAGCCGGATGCGAGGGCGAGATGGAACGCAGCCTTCAAGACGAGAACCGGTGGGCCATCACCTATCGCGACCAGCGAGGCTCGCTGGTGGGTGCCCTCGCCGTCAACTGGCCGGCCCGCGCCGTACGGGCGCGCAAGGACATCAGGTCACGGGTGCTGACCGCTGACTGATGCGGGCTCCTCCACCGACCAATCCGTCGTGCCTCAACCAGACCATCGGACGACAGAGGTGAATGAATTGGCACCAGTGCATATCTACCTGAGTCGACGGCTTGCCGGTGGCCTGATGGAACGGCTGTCGATGCTTGGTCCATCCGTCGTCAGCTACGACGACTCTGGCGGCCCTACTCCGCGCGGCCTTCTCCTGGATAGCGTTCGTGGTGCCTGCGCGATGGTGGTTTCGTTGACGGAGCGGATCGATGCCGAGGTACTCGACGCCGCCGGTCCGAGCCTGCGGGTCGTCGCGAACGTGGCCGTGGGCACCGACAACATCGACCTGGCCGCGGCCCATGCCCGCGGGGTGATCGTCACCAATACACCTGACGTCCTCACCGAGGCCACCGCCGATCTGACGATGGGCCTACTGCTCGCTGTACAGCGGCGCATCGTCGAGGCCGACGCGTTCGTCCGGAGCCAGGAACCCTGGGCGTGGGCCCCGGACTTCTTCGTCGGCGAGGCGCTGGCCGGCAGCACGCTGGGCATCGTGGGCTATGGCCGCATCGGACGAGCCACGGCCAGACGCGCCCGCGCGTTCGGAATGCGGATTCTCGCGTCCCCCGGCCGGGGTGCGTACGGGGCGAAGGACGTCAACGTGGTGGAGCTGCCCGAGCTGCTTCGCCGGTCCGACGTGGTCTCCCTGCACTGCCCGCTGAACGAGCGGACGCGGCACCTCATCGGGGCCCGAGAGCTGGAGTCGATGAAGCGGTCGGCCGCACTGGTGAATACCGCTCGCGGCGCCATCGTTGACGAGTCCGCTCTGGTGCGGGCACTGGAGACCGGCGCGATCCGGGCCGCGGGCCTGGACGTCTTCGAGCACGAGCCCGACCCTCACCCGGGACTGCTCAAGCTGGCGAACGTGGTCCTCACCCCCCACGTCGGGAGCGCGGACGCGGCGACCCGGCGTGCCATGGCGGAGATGGCCGTGGCGAACGTGGTGGCGGTGCTGCGTGGCGGTGACCCGCTGAGCCCGGTGGGGCTGAGGTAATGGCGACCGTCGTCGTCGCCCCCGACACGTTCAAGGGCAGTCTCGCGGCGGTCGAGGTGGCCGACGCGCTGGCGCGTGGCTGGCGTTCGGTTCGACCACGGGACGAGGTCGTGGAGCTCCCGCTCGCCGACGGCGGCGAGGGCACGCTCGATGTCGTCGAACGACTGGTCCCGGGCGCCCGCCGGGTGAGCCTGACCGTCGCCGGGCCGCTCGGTGATCCGCGTGGCACGTCCGCGCTGCTGCTGCCGGACGGTACGGCCGTGGTGGAGATAGCGGCGTCCAGTGGCCTGCCCCTGCTGACCAGGGCGTCCCCACTCCAGGCGACGTCGCGAGGACTCGGCGAGACGCTGCGGCACATGGTCGAGGCGGGAGCCCGCCGATGCCTCGTCGCGTTGGGTGGGTCGAGCTCCACCGACGGCGGAACTGGGGCGCTATCTGCGCTGGGCGTCCAGTTCCTCGATGGTTGGGGTGCCGTGCTGCCGGACGGGGGCGGGTCGCTGGCGCGGCTCGACCAGATTGACATCGGCGCGCTCGTTTCCGCCCCGGACGGTGGCGTGGAACTGCTGGTCGACGTGGCGGCGCCGCTGCTGGGCGGCGCCGGGGCGGCGACCACCTTCGGTCCGCAGAAGGGGGCCGGACCGGCCGAGATGGCGGCGCTGGAAGCGGGACTGCGCAGATTGGCCGACATCCTTGGCGGTGACCCAGACCGACCGGGTTCGGGCGCCGCGGGAGGCGCCGCCTACGGCCTGGCCACCGTGTGGGGAGCGCGAATCAGCCCGGGCAGCACGGCCATCGCCGAGCTGGCCGGTTTGCCGGCCGCATTGAATCGGGCAGACGTCGTCATCACCGGCGAGGGCAGGTTCGACCGGACCAGCAGCCGCGGCAAGGTTCCCGGTCACGTCCTAACGCAGGCCGGCGAGCGCGGTACGGACGCATACGTGGTGTGCGGCGTGCGTGACGACGCGGAACTACCACGTGGCACGCATGCCATAACCCTTGTCGATATCTGCGGTTCGACGGATGCGGCCATGGCGGGAGCCGGGCGGGGCCTGGTTCGTGCGGGTGCGCGTGCCGCGCGGCACTGGGAGGGACGGCGGCATGTCTGAGGCGTCGGTTCAGACTGGCAACCGGCGTTGGCTGCTGTACCTGTGCCTGGGCACGGGAGTGGCGCAGGGGGTGTTCGGTGGAACGCGGGTCCTGGTCAGTTACCGGACCCTTGCCCTGGGTGGTGACGCCGCCATGCTCGGGGTGGTCACGGCGCTGTTCGCCCTGGTTCCTGTGCTCCTTGCCGTATGGGCCGGCCGGGCTGTGGACGGGCGGTACCCGGACCTGGTGCTGCGGGGCGGCATGCTCCTGACGGCGGTGTCGGTCGCGTTTATCGGCCTGAGCAAGAGCATCGTCGCGCTCTGTCTCGCCAACGTCCTGATGGGTACCGGGCAACTGCTGGTCGTGGTGGCCAGCCAGGGAATGGTGCCGCTGCTCTCGAGACCCGAGGACCTGGACCGCAACTTCTCCGCGTGGTCGCTCTGCGTATCGGCGGGCCAGACCGTCGGTCTCCCGCTGGTGGGCCTGGTCACCGTCTCGACCACGGCGGCCGGGGCGCCGACCGCCACCACCCCGGCACTGCTGCTGCTCTCGGGTCTATGCCTGACGGCATTGTTCCCGATGCTCCTGTTCCGGGCGCGCGCGAAAAAGGTCAACCGTGGATCCCAGCCGCCGCCACAGGCGATCGGGGCGATGTTGCGCATCCCGGCCCTGCGATCGGCGATGTTCACCAGCGTCGTCATCCTGACGTCGGTCGACCTCGTCTCGGTGTACCTGCCGTTGTTGGGCGAGCAACTGGGCTTCAGCGTCTTGCTCGTGACGACGCTGCTGATGGTGCGGACGATCTCGGCGATGATGTCGCGCATCGCCTTGCCGGCGATCCTCGCGCGGATTCCACGAGGGTGGCTGCTCGTCTCATCGACGCTCTGTGCCGCAGCGCCCATGGCGCTCCTGCCCTGGGTGGGTTATCCCTGGATGATCGGGATACTGCTGTGCATCGCCGGATTCTTTTGGGGAATCGGCCAGCCCCTCACCATGGCGTGGGTGACGAGCCTGGTCGACCACGGCAATCGCGCGGTAGCCCTGTCGGTGCGGCTGAGCGGCAACCGGTTGGGCCAGGTGTTGGTTCCGTTGGCAGCGGGCGCCGTAGCGTCCGTGGCCGGCGTCGCGGCGGTGTTCACGTCGGGCGGGTTCCTGCTGGCGATCGCGGCCGGACTCACTTGGCGAACGGCCGTTGACATCGTTCGCCAACAAACCTAGTCTACCGGATCATGAACTGAACATCCGCATTGCGGAAAGATCAACTTATCAAGATCGCGCCGTCGGCCAGTCGCAGGTCGGAAGTTCGCAGTAGATCGAGGTAGCGCCGTGACTCATGTTGTACTCCGACTCGAACACGTCACCAAGCTGTTTGGCGCCACCGCGGCCGTCGACGGCGTCGATTTCGAGGTACGCCAGGGCGAGATCCTGACCATGCTCGGTTCGAGCGGGTGTGGCAAGAGCACCACGCTGCGTCTGGTCATGGGCCTCGAACGTGCTGACAGCGGTCGCATCACCTACGAGGACCGGGTTCTCGACTCCGACAAGATCTTCGTGCCCACACACAAGCGCGACATGGGATTGGTATTCCAGAATTACGCGGTGTGGCCGCACATGACCGTATTCGAGAATATTGCCTATCCGCTCCGTGTGCGCCGTGTGCCAAAGCCGCAGATCGAGTCAGCGGTGACGGGCGTCATCGACAATGTCGGCCTGGCCAAAATGCGTGACCGCCCGGCGACGATGCTCAGCGGTGGCCAGCAGCAGCGGGTCGCGCTGGCCCGGGCGCTGGTCTTCGAGCCGCGGCTGCTGCTGATGGATGAGCCGTTCAGCAACCTGGACGCGAAGCTGCGGGAACAGATGCGGGCCGAGGTCCGAAGCCTGCAGAAGCGTCTCGGCCTGACCATTCTCTTCGTCACCCACGACCAGCAGGAGGCCCTCGCGCTTTCGGACCGAATCGTCCTCATGGACGGCGGTCGGGTCGTGGAGATCTCCGACCCCACGACGATGTACCGCCAGCCCACAACCAAGGTGGCTCGGGACTTCATCGGCCAGTCCCTGCGCCTGACCGGTCGGGTGGCGAGCGTCGACCATGACGGGGAAGTGGTGGTGGAACTCCCGTCGGGCGAGCGGGTCCGTGGTCACCAGGCCGTCGCCGGCGATCCGCTCGCCGTCGGCGGCCAGGCCGAGGTGAGTATTCGCCCTGAACATGTTACGGCCCGCGTCACCGGGGATGCGGGCTCCTGTCGCAACCCGCTTCGCGCACGGCTGTCGACCGTCCTCTTTCACGGCGACAAGTACGTGCTGGAAGTCCACACGTCCTGGGGGTATCGCCTCTTCGTCAACGGCGACGAGGGCAAGGAGTGGCTGGAGGGATCGGATATCGATCTCGAGCTTCCGGTGTCACGCTGTCGGGTCTGGCCGTCGGCAGACAACGGTGGTCGCCCGGCCAGCCACCACAGTGATTAACCGCGCTCCGACGCATCCATCACGAGTCCCGAGGAGATAGACAGTGACCATTTGTCGTGCAAGACCTGTCAAACGTCGGATGCTCCTTGTCGGGGCAGCGGTGTTAACTCTCGTTCTTGGCGCCTGCAGCAGTGGGCCTGAGCAGCCCGCTCAGGCCGCGAGCGGGTGGGAAGCGATCAAAGCCGCCGCGGACAAGGAAGGCAAGCTCGTCATCAGCGTCCATGCCGGAGCCGGCTTCGAGGAGTGGGGCCGGCTGATCCAGGACAAGTTCCCGAACTGGAACATCAGCGTAACGAGTATCGGTCCCAGCGAGTCGGTGCCGCGGATCCTCTCCGAACAGCAGAACGGCAGGTACCTATGGGACCTGATCATCGGCCCGAACTCTGCCGTCCACAACGGACTAGCGCCGGCCGGAGCGCTGGCGGACGCTCGCCCGATCCTGGCGGATCTTCCGGATGAGGTCCGGCGGGACGAGGACTGGCACGGTGGTTTCGAGATGTTCGGCGAACCCGGTCAGGGGACCAGTTTCCTGAACCAGATCAACATGACCGGTGGCGTGTACGTGAACACCAAGCTGGCTCCCGAGATCACGAAGGCGGACGACCTGCTCAAGCCCGAGTACCGCGGCAAGATTGTCGCCGAGGACCTGCGTCAGCCGGCTGGCGCGACCCAGATCGTCGCAGCTCTGTTCAGCGCGTACGGCCAGGAATACGTCCAGAAGCTGGTCCAGCAGGACATCAAGCTGGTCGCTAACAAGCAGGTCGCCCTGGAGTGGCTCGCGGACGGCCGGGCGGTTGCCGCGATCGGCCCGACCATCGACATCGTGGACGATTACAAGAAGCTCGGGTTGGGTGACGGCATCGAGCGCCGGAATGAGATCGGCATGTTCGGCCTCGCGCAGTCGGTCAACATCCTGAAGAACCCGCCGCACCCGAACGCGACGCGCGTGTTCCTCGCTTACTTCCTCAGCCAGGAAGGGCAGGACCTCTGGGCGAAGGTCTCCCGGGCCGACGCATCCAGCCGGCGCAAGGACGTGCCGAGGCACAACGATTACGCGACGGACTACACGACCATCACGGATAAGACCCTGGTCCAGGGAAGCGACCGCGAGGGCGACCTGCTCGACCGCACCCTGGAGATCACGAGCAAGATGCGCTGAGCGTTGCCGCCAGCCGACGCGATCGTGGTGTGCGCGGGTCCACCCGCGCACACCACGACATCAGAATCCCTGGAGAATCGATGAGCAGAAGCAGGCGCGTCACGGGTGACCTTCTGGTGGACGCGGTGGAGTCCGATCCAGATCGGAGCGACGACGACTCGGGGGCTCCCGCTCGCGCAATGCCGGACGGTCGCCGCAGCCGGGTGCGGTGGTCGCCGCGGTTCCTGCTGCTCCTCGCTGTGGTCGCGCTGTTCGTGCTCGGGCCGATCGTCGTCATGGTACCGATGAGCTTTCGCGTCGGGAGGATGGGCCAGGAGGTCGTCTGGGGGTTCGACACCTGGACATCGATGCTGACCGACGGCAGCTTCTGGCGAGTACTGAAGGACACCACGGTACTGGCCGTCACCCGCCAGGTCATCGGCATCGTCATCGGCGTCTGGGTCGCCTGGCTCATCGCGCGCACCGACCTACCAGGTCGCAAGTACTTCGAGTATGGCTGTTGGGTCGCGGTCTTCCTTCCCTCGTTGACCGTCACGCTTGGCTGGATCATGGTCCTGGATCCTGCCAACGGCCTGGCGAACCGCGCCGTCGAACTGCTGCCGTTCGTGGACAAGGGGCCCTTCGACATCTACTCGTTCTGGGGCATCACCTGGGTACAGCTACTGGCGTCGGTCATACCGCTCAAGGTGATCCTTCTCGCGCCCGCCATTCGCAACATCAGCGCCAGCCTCGAAGAGGCCTCCTACGCCTCCGGTGCCACCAGTTTCACGACGCTGCGGCGGATCGTGATTCCGCTTCTGATGCCGACGATCCTGGTCGCGTTGGTCTTGGGCGTCATCCGCTCCATGGAGTCGTTCGAGGTCGAACTCGTTCTTGGGACGCCGGCCGGCATCGATGTGCTGGCCACGCGCATCTACCGGCTCGGAGCCCAGTTCCCGCCGGACTTCTCCGCGGCGACGGCGATAGGTATCATCTCGCTGCTTCTGTTGGTGCCAGCTGTGATCGTCCAGTACCGCTACAGCAACAAGCGCAGCTTCGCGACCGTGACCGGCCACTTCAAGTCTAATGTGCTCCCCCTGGGTAGGTCGAAGTGGGCGGCCTTTGTCGGGGTGCTGGTGCTCGTCCTGATGATGACGGTCTTTCCGTTGGTGTTCGTCGTCCTCGGAACTTTCATGAAGCTGTTTGGCCGGTTCGACGCTAAAGATCCGTGGACCACGCAGCACTGGACGCAGATCCTTCAGAGCAGGGCGTTCACCGACGCCTTGGAGAACACGCTCGTTCTTGCTACCGCGACCGCGTTCGGTGCGTTGGTGGTCTGTTCCGTCTTTGCCTACATCATTGTCCGGACGAAGACTCGTGGGCGCTCAGCGCTGGACTTCATGGTCTGGCTACCGTCGATGCTTCCAGGGATGGTCATCGGGCTCGGGTACCTAACACTGTTCCTCATCGTCCCGTTCTTCAGCGGCCTTCTTTATGGAACGGTCGGCGCGCTCATCGTGGTGTTGATCCTCAGCAATGCGACGTTGACCACGCAGATGATCAAGACCAGCTTCGCGCAGCTGGGCAACGAACTCGAGGAGGCATCGCGCAGCAGCGGCGCTGTCTGGATCTACACGTTCCGCCGCGTCGTATTGCCGCTGATCGGTCCTACCCTCGCCGTGGTGGTGATCCTGGCGTTCTCGTCCGCCGCCCGTGCCACCGGCCCGGTCGCCTTGCTCGCCACCAGTGATACGGCCCCGTTGTCCATCCTGCAGCTGAACCAGATGGCCGACAATAACCTCGCCCGCGCCTCCGTCGTCGGCGTCTTTCTCGTCCTGCTGACAGCGGGGGTTGCCGTCGTGGCAAACGTGATCGGTAACCGGGTTCGGGGACGGGGAATGCGGTCGTGAGCGAATTGCCTACATCGCGACTCGTCGACCCGCACGACCTGTTCGCGGCCACGACGCGCCACCGGTGAGATTCGGCCGAACACCCACGACCATCTCAATCCAGGAGAACGGATGAGGTTTATCTCCTACCGCCGGAGCGGCCGTTGCCGGGCCGGCCTGCTCGACGGCGACAGCGTCGTGCCGCTGCGTGGCATCGACGAACTCGGCGCGGACACGCCGATCGAGGCGCTCGCCGACCCGCTGCTGGAGGAGGCGGGTCGGGTCGCCCTCGCCGACGTCACCCTGCGGCCCGTGGTGCCGCGGCCCGCGCGGATCTTCTGCGTCGGGCTCAACTATCGTGAGCACGTCGGAGAGACCCGGCGCGAGATCCCCACGTACCCGGTGCTGTTCGCCAAGTTCGCGCAGTCGTTGATCGCAGCCGGCGACGCGATTCAGCTGCCGGTGGAGTCCGCAGAGGTCGACTATGAGGCCGAGGTCGCCGTGGTCATCGGCCGCCCCGGCCGGCGGGTATGCCGCACGGATGCGCTCGATCACGTGCTGGGTTACACCATCGCCAACGACGTGACGATGCGTGACTACCAGTACCGTACGCATCAGTGGTTGCAGGGCAAGGCGTGGGACGACGCGACGCCGCTTGGCCCGGCGCTGGTGACACCAGACGAGGTGGACCACTCGGATCTGGAGATCAGTCTGCGCCGCAACGGTGAACGGTTGCAGGTCGGCCGAACCTCGCAGTTGATTTTCGACATCCCCCATCTGATCAATGTCATCTCCGAGTTCACCCAGCTCAACGTCGGCGACGTGATCCTCACCGGTACTCCCGGAGGAATCGGCTACCGCCGGGATCCGCAGGTGTTCCTGCGCGACGGCGACCGGGTGGAGGTGAGCGTGACCGGGCTCGGGACACTACAGAACCCGGTGGTCGCTGAGAAGCCGTAAACAGAGTAGGTCCACGAACTGGCATCTGGCCGAGCGCCGACGGCGCGGATCACGAAAGCACCGTGCGGCGATGACGGGCTGGCCGAGCCCCAGCCGACCGCGGCCGAGGCGGCAGGAAACGCCCGACCGGTGCGCATCCCGCTCGGGATCACCAGCGCCCGACCAACCGGCACGACTCCCCGCTCAGACAGCGGATGGGGTACCAGGCGCTTCTCGCCACCTACGCCAGGTTGGGTTTGTCCTGGTCCGCCAAGTAGTTCGCCAGCCGCAGGTCGCGCGCCTCGGTCATGTGTTCGCCGGCGATGTTCGCGGCCCGCTCGCCGTCTCCTCGCTCGATCGCTTCGATGAGCCGATCGTGCTCCTGGACGATCGCGGCCCAGCGGCCAGGATGCTTCAGGGTGCTCGCGGGGTGACGCATGATCTGCCGCTGGAGGCGTCCCAGCGTGTCGATGAGGGGAGCGTTGTGGCTCGCTCGCCACAGGGCCTCATGGAAGGCGAGGTTGACGTCCCGGAGGTTGTTGGCGACCGCCGGGTCGAGCTTGCGCATTTCCTCGTTCGTCTGGCGCAGGCGGATGACGTCGAGCCGCGTCTTGCGCTCCGCCGCCCACCGCGCCGCGCCCGACTCAAGGATGATCCGCAGCTCGTACAGGTCGAACATCTCATCGGCGGTCCAGACCTTGACGCGTATCCCCCCGCGCGGGGATCGCTCGACCAGGCCGTCCTGCTCGAGCCGGCGCAGCGCCTCACGGACCGGCGTCCGGCTCACCTGGTAGCGCTGGGCGATCGTGGTTTCGATGAGCTGCTCGCCCACCTGTAGGCGGCCCTCGATGATGTCCTGGCGCATCGTCAGGTAGAGCTGGTTCATCGCCACACCTCCGCGCGGCGCCCCTGACGCGTCGTCGCACGAGCGCCCCTACCGTTCGCCACCCCGGAACCTCTCTGGTCGTCTGGCGCGCAACGCCCTGGGTGGGCCTGCGTGTGAGCTCACTGTGTAGCAGATACCTGCCGTTTCCGAAGCGTGACCACCCGGATGTTGCGAAGCCGTTGACAGCGCGCCTGCATGTCGCTACATACTATGGCACACGACTGTATACAGAAGTCTACAGGGGCGATTCGCCCTGCGACATATCTGGCTCAAGGACGAGAAGGAGCAGGGCAATGGGTAGAGCCGTGTTCTCACGGAGTGCGGTCGCGGCGGTGGCCGTGAGCATGGTCATCGCGCTGAGCGCGTGTTCTGGCGGGAGCGGCTCCCAGGGGTCGGGGGACGAGACGCTCACCTTCTCCACCGGAAGCGAACTCGGCACGCTCGACGTGGTGGCGGACCAGGTCAACGGGACGGCACGCCGGCTGCTGCTGGGCAGCGTCGTCGAGGGGCTGACGAAGGTCGTCAGTGACGGCGACAAGCTGTCGTGGAACCCGCTGCTGGCCACGTCGTGGGAGCAGGTGGAACCCAAACGCTGGCGGTTCAAGCTCCGTGACGGCGTGACGTTCCACGATGGAAGCACCTTCGACGCCGATGACGTCGTCTGGACGATCAGCAAGCTCGCGGACCCGGCGAGCGCCAAGGACAGCACGCTCGCGACCATCGCCGGCGCGAAGAAGGTCGACGACCTGACGGTCGACATCCTCACCACGGTTCCGTCGTTCTTCGTCGACCGCACCGTGGCAGCCATCGGTATCCAGCCCGACGGCTGGGGTAAGGACGCGAAGGCCGCCCAGAACAACTCGATCGGCACCGGACCCTACAAGGTGGAGAGGGTCACCCCGGCCCACGACACCGCCGTGTTGGCCATCAACGACAAGTACTGGGGCGACGTCAACCCGTACTACAAGAAGGTCGAGATGCGCGTCGTCCCGGACACGGGCGCCCGGCTCGCGGGGCTACGCGCCAACGAGACGGACGTCGCGTTCGACCTCTCGCCAGACCTGCTCGACGCCGCCCCGGCCACCGTGACGGCTCCGTCGACCGAGATCGACATCCTGCGCATCAGCGACGCCAAGCCCGCGCTCCAGGACGTCCGGGTACGCCAAGCCCTCAACTATGCCGTCGACCGTGACTCGCTCACCAACCACCTCCGGTTCGGCTTCGCGCAGGCGCCGCATGGGCAGGGCGTCACCCCGCAGGTGCACGGGTACAACCCGGACCTCGAGGACTACCCGTACGACATGAACAAGGCCAAGGAGCTGATCGACCAGGCCGGGGCCGCTGGCGCCCACCTGACGATGATGTGCGTCACCGAGTACTACGGGACGCTGGGCACGGACACGTGCCAGACGCTCGCCGCGTCCTACGAAAAGCTCGGGCTCGACATCAAGGTTCAACTGCTGCCCCGCGACCAGTGGATCGCCCAGGGCCTGCTCGCCCCGCAGAACAAGGTCCCCGCGCCTGACCTCTTCTACGTCCAGGCGGGCAGTGGAACCCTCGACTCGACCCTTTACCTCGACAACTACTACACATGCGGCAAGGTCCGGGCGACGTTCTGTGACGAGAAACTGCGGGACGCCGCCAAGGCCGCGATCGACCTCGACAACGTCGACCAGCAGGCGGCCGCGTACCAGAAGGTCCACGCGATGGCGCGCGACCTCGCGCCGATGGTGTGGATCACGAGTCCGAAGAACGCCGCCGCGACGCAGGACGGCATCCACGGCCAGCTCTACAGCGACGCTTACACCGTCTACTGGTACGAGTGGAGTGGTAAGAAGTGACCACGGCCGTCCTCGCCGAGCCGCGGACACGGCTGTCGCCGACGCTCGCCCACATCCTCCGGCGTATCGGCTCGGCGGTCCTGACGCTCCTCGTGGTGCTCGGCGTGGTCTTCCTGGTGTTCCAGGTGCTCGGTGATCCGGCCAGGCGGACCCTACCGATCAACGCCTCCGAGGAACAGGTCGCCTCGTACCGCGCGGCGATGGGGTACGACGACCCGGTACTGGAACAGTTCTGGCGCTTCATGCGCGGCGCCGTGCTGCTCGACTTCGGCCAATCGACCACGGCCGGGCGTCCCGCGATCGCCGTCGTCATGGACGCCCTGCCGAACTCGCTGCTGCTCGCAACGACGACGTTCGTCATCACGGCGCTCGTCGGCATCGCGCTCGGCACCTGGGCCGGCGTCCGCGCCGGCACGACCGCCGACCGCGTCCTGCAGGCCGTCGGCGCCTTCGCCTCGTCGGTGCCCGAGTTCTGGTCCGGACTGGTGCTGATCATCGCGCTCGCCGTCACCGTCCCGATCTTCCCGACGGGCGGCTCGGGAACCGCGGCCGCCCTCGTGCTGCCGTCGGTCGCCATGGCGATCCCGCCGATCGGGCGACTCGTCTACGTGGTGCGCGAATCGGTGCGCTCAACGATGGCGGAACCGTTCATGCTCGTCGCGCGCTCGAAAGGACTCGGTTCCAGCTACACCCTACGGGCGCATCTGCTGCGCGCCGCCGCGGTACCGATCGTCTCCGTCGGCGGCCTCGAGCTCACCCGCCTCGCGATCGGCGGCGTCGTGGTCATCGAGTCGGTGTTCGCCTGGCCGGGCATCGGTCGCCTGTATGTCCAGGCCATGCAGCGCTACGACATCGCACTCGTCAGCGCGACGCTCTTCGTCGCGACCGCCGTGGTGCTCGCCCTCAACACGCTGCTCGACATCCTCTACATGAAGCTGGACCCTCGCATCGAGGTGGGAACCCCATGACGGACACCATGCCCACCCCGATCCAACCGCACCCCACCCCGCGGTCGGTGCTCCGCCGCGTCCCGCCGATCGTCACCGTCGCGTCCGCCGTGGCCGTGGTGCTGCTCCTGTGGGCCGTGCTGGTCCCTCTGCTCAACCCGGCGGACGCCACCGCCGTCGACCCCGCCCGCCGGTTCACGCCGCCGGGCCCGGACGCCCTCCTGGGCACCGACCACCTGGGGCGCGACCTCGCGTCGATGATCGCCGTCGGGCTCCGCACATCGATCCTCATGGCGCTGACGGTGGTCGCCGTGTCGGGTGCGCTCGGCTGGCTCGTCGGAGCCGTCGGTGGGTACGTCGGCGGCGTCACCGACAACGTCCTCGGCCGGCTTATGGACGTCTTCAACGCATTCCCCGGCATCATCCTGGCGATTGCCCTGGTCACCGTGCTGAGCCCGAGCTACAGCGCGCTGGTGCTGGTCCTCGTCCTGGTGACTTGGGTCAACTACGGCCGCGTCATCCGGGCCCGCGTGCTCAGCCTCCGACGCGAGGAGTACATCACCGCCTCGCGGATGTACGGAACGTCGCTGGGTCGCATCCTCGGGCGCCACGTCCTGCCCAACACCGGTGACCTCCTGCTGTCCATCTCCCTCGTGCAGATCCCGAACGTGATGCTGGCCGAGTCCACTATCTCCTTCCTCGGCTTCGGCCTCCAGCCGCCCCAGGTGTCCCTCGGGCTGCTCATCTCCAGCGAGAAGGACTACCTGCAGACCAACGCGATGCCCGTGCTCGTGGCCGGAGCGGTGCTGGTGCTCGCCTGCACCTCCATCGCGACCATCGGCCTGTACCTGAGGGGAAAGGAACGATGACACAGGTCCGTGACGAGACGCCGGTCCTCGACGTGGCCGGTCTCTCGCAACGGTTCGCCGGCGGCTCCGGGCACTTCTGGGCCGCGAAAGACGTCAGTTTTCAGGTGGCCCCGGCCGAGGCGGTCGCGCTGGTCGGCGAGTCCGGATCGGGCAAGACCACCGTCGCCCAGGCGATCAGCGGGCTCCAGGCGCCCACATCCGGAACGGTCCACCTGGCCGGCCAGGACGTGGTGCGGCTCGCCCGGACCCGTCGTGGCCGGCGCGACCTCGCCGGGCGGCTGCAGATGGTCTTCCAGGACCCCTACAGCTCGCTCGACCCCACGAAACCCGTATTCCAACTGGTCGAGGAGTCACTGCTGCTCTCGGGGCTCTCCCGCCCGCAGCGGCACGAGCGGGTCGCCGAGTCCCTGGACATCGTCGGCCTCGACCCGGTCCAGCACGCTCGCCGACCGCGCGAGCTTTCCGGCGGTCAACGGCAGCGCGTCGGAATTGCCCGGGCGATCGCCCCGCGGCCGCAGCTGCTCGTCCTGGACGAGCCGGTCGCATCGCTCGACGTCTCGGTCCAGGGTCAGATCCTGCAACTGCTCGACGACATCCGCACGCGCGAGAACGTGGCCATGCTCGTCATCGCCCACGACCTCGGCGTCGTCCGAGCGATCGCTGACCGCACGCTCGTGATGTACCGCGGCTCACTCGTCGAAGGTGGGGCAACGCCGCGCGTCTTCGCGGAACCGGCGCACCCCAACACCCAGGGCCTGCTCTGGTCGGCGACCGCCCACGGCCAGCAGGCCATGCCCACGGCGGCGAAGATCGCGCTCGCCACCGACGCCGCACCGCTCCCGCTCGCGGATACGGGCTGCCCATTCCGCGCCCGCTGCTGGCGCCGCACCGCCGAGTGCGACACCGACGTCGCCCGGGTCGAGACCGAAGCCCACTGGTTCGCGTGCAACCACCCCATCAGCGCCAGCGAGGAGGTGGCCGACCGTGTCGACGTCACTGCTTGAGGTCAGCGGGCTGGGTGTCACGTACCAGACCCCGACCGGGCCTCTCGCGGCCCTGGACGACGTGCGGTTCTCGATCGGTGCCGGCGAGTCGATCGGCATCGTGGGGGAGAGCGGCTCCGGCAAGTCCACCCTCG
Source organism: Rhizomonospora bruguierae (assembly GCF_018397995.1). Taxonomy (GTDB): domain Bacteria; phylum Actinomycetota; class Actinomycetes; order Mycobacteriales; family Micromonosporaceae; genus Rhizomonospora; species Rhizomonospora bruguierae. The sequence goes on along the minus strand of NZ_BBQH01000050.1, from coordinate 20,549 downwards.
CACTCGCCCTGCTCGGGCTGCTGCCCACCAACGCGACGACCACGGGCGCGGTGCGGCTCGACGGCGTCAACCTGCTGAGTCTGAACCGCAAGGAGCTCGACCGCCGCCGCGGCAAGGACCTCGCGCTGGTGTACCAGGACGCCCTGGTGTCCCTCAACCCCGTCCGGACCGTCGGCAGCCAGATCGCCGAGGTCGTGCGCCGGCACATTCCGGGGACCGACCGGCGGGCGGCCGACGAGACCGCCATCGAGGCGCTGCGCCGAGTGGGGATCCCCGACCCGGGCCGCCGAGCTCGCCAGTACGCCCACGAGTTCTCCGGCGGCATGCGGCAACGGGCGGCGATCGCCATGGCGCTCGCGGCCGGTCCGCGGGTCCTCGTCGCGGACGAGGTGACGACCGCGTTGGACGTCACGGTCAAGGCCCAGATCCTCGACCTGCTCGACGACCTACGGTCGACCGAGGGGATGTCAGTCATCTCGATCTCGCACGACCTCGAGGCAGTGCGCCGCATCACCGACCACCTCGCGGTGATGTACGCCGGCCGCGTCGTCGAGCTCGGACCGACGGCGGACGTGCTGTCGGCATCGACCCACCCGTACACCGCGGCGCTGATGGACTGCGCACCCACCATTACGCGGCCGGTCATCTCGTTCATCTCAGGCGCGCCGCCCAAGACGGCCGCGGCGACACCAGCGTGCGCGTTCGCCGCACGCTGCATCGTCTCGGCCGGGCGGGAGGCGTGCACGCTCGAGCGCCCGGTGCTGCGACCGACGAAGGCGCATGTCACCGCCGCCTGCCACTTCCCGCTCGACGGTGCCGCAGAGCCGCGGCACCACGACCCGATCCCCGTTCACTGACGATTGGAAGTATCACGGTGAAGATCACCAGCGTGTCCTGCCTCCTTATCTCGGAGAAGCTCACGAACCCCTGGGTCATGGGCCTGGGAACGGCTTACAAGCGCGACGAGCTGCTTGTATTCGTCGACACGAACGAGGGCATCACCGGGATCGGCAGCTCGTATCACGGCCACACGCCGCACGCGATCAAGGCGCTGATCGAGACCAAGCTCGGCCCGCTCGTCGTCGGTCAGGACCCGCGCCAGATCCAGAGCCTCTGGGAGAAGATGTTCTTCGGCTCGATCCACCTCGGCTCGGCCGCGGCGCAGGCGATCGCCGGCATCGACATCGCGTTGTGGGACATCCTCGGCAAGGTCACGGGGCAGCCGGTGTACCGGCTCCTCGGCGGCGGGGACAACAGCGGCGCGGGGCCCCGGCTGACGACCTACGTCGGTTGCCAGACGCTCGGTATCCGCGACGACCTCGAGGCGCTGGCCGACGAGGCCGCGGAGTACGTCGCCCAGGGCTTCAAGGCGGTGAAGGTCCGCGGAGGCGCCGGCGTGCCCAAGGACCTCGCCGCGATCGCGGCCGTGCGCGACCGCGTGGGCGAGGACATCGACGTCATGATCGACACGAACGCCCGGTACTCCTGGCCGGAGGCCGCCCGTCTCGCGAAGCGGCTGCAGGACTACAACATCTTTTGGCTCGAGGACCCGTTCGACTTCACGATCGCGCACCACAAGCGCGACGCCGCGCGCCTGCGCGGCCTCGGCCAGGCGGCGATCGCATCGGGCGGCAATGTGTTCACCCGGTTCGACTTCGAGGATCTCGTCCGGCAGGGCGGGGTCGACTACCTCACGCCTGACGTGGTGAAGTCCGCGGGGATCTCGGAGTGCATGAAGATCGCGGCGATTGCCAGCGCGGCGAACATCATCATCGCCCAGCACACCTACAACGGCGTCGGGCAGGTGGCCAATCTGCACTTCGCCGCCGCGATCCCGGCCCACATCCGGGGCCACGTCGAGTGGGACGCGGGCAAGGACAACGCCTTCCGGGACGTCCTGGTCACGCCCGCCGTCCAGGTCGAGGACGGTGCGGTGACCGTGCCGGACGCCCCGGGCCTCGGGATCGAGTTGGTGGAGGACTTCCGCGAGCGGTTCGCCTACGAGGAGGGCCCCGAGATCGTGGGCGTCCCACGAAAGCGCACCTGGGCTGTCGCGTAACGATGCCACGGCGGCCTACGCCGCGACCCCGGGCACTCCTCGTGTCAGAGGTGCCCGGGGTCGCGTACCCGCACGTCGCGGGTGCTGGCGCGCGATGGGCTGGTAGACCGGACACCGCATCCCGGCCCGGCCGCGCGCGTCGATTACGCCCTCAGCGCCCTGGGGCGATCTTTGTTGCCACTCGTCATCGAGGTCGGCCGCTGGGCGGAAATCCACGAGTACGACATCCGGAACGCGCGCGTCCGTCACGACGCCGACGACGAAGAGTCCTGATGGGCGCCCGACGCGCGGCTGGCCGCCGCCGCGGTCCCGTGCGGCGGCGGCCAGCCGGTGGGCAGAGGGCGTTCCCCGGCCCACCGTCCCACTCGGTCAGCGCTTGATGGGCTCGAAGGTGTACTCCACCCCGCCGAGGTCGTAGCGCTCCCCGGGCTTCTGGAGCGGGCCGACCTGGACGATCTGCAGGACGTACGGCTTCTGCAGCAGCTCGCCGGTGGAGAAGCTCAACTTCAGTACGGGCCGCTCGCCCGGGTTGATCGGCAGGCCCCGCAGCTGCCCCCGGTACGGGTCGACGACCTGCACGGCGCTCTTGCCGACCACCTGGATGCCGTCACCCTGGCCGCCTGCGGCCCGCCAGCGCTCGAACAGCTGCGGCCCGAGGTCCACGATGATCTTGCCGCCGGGGAGCGCCTCGCCGATCGGCCGGAACGCGATGTCGAACGCGGCCGGCACGGGCAGGGGGTTGGCGAGGGCGTACGGTCGGTCGCTGACCACGCCGCCGCCCGCCGAGACGGTGTTGGCGTTCTTCCACGCGATGTTGTTGTTGTACTGCGTGTTGATGGACGTCGCCGTGCCCTCGAACAGCATCGGGTCGGTGGCCGACTCCCAGCGCAGCAGCAGGCAGAAGTGCCCGATGGAGGGCACGTTCGGCCACGCGATCGACGTCGTGGTGACCCCGGGCACGACCGGCAGGCTCTTCGCGCCGATCGGCGTCCAGTCGGATGGCCAGTTCGCGGCGCCGCCGGAGGTGGTGTAGTACGCGCGCAGCGTTCCGTCGCTGATTCCCGAACCGTACGGACCGTTGTTGCGCAGATTTACGAAAATGTAGCTGGTCGATCCGACGACCGGATTGGTGTGCGATCCGCACTCGACTGCGCTGGGGCAGATCTTCACGTCCGGGCTGTTGAAGAAGGACGAGTAGATGGGCCCGTGCGGCTCCAGGCCGTAGTCGTCCAGGGTGTCCCGGATATACACGTCGGTGCGGTCCGCGGCCGCGGCCTTGGCGTTGGCGCCGCTGGTCGCCGCGCCGGTGGCCGCCGTGGCGGTGCCGCCGGCCGCGAGGGCCATGACCGCGGTCAGTGCGGCGCCCAGTAGCAGCCGCGCTGCGCGGGGACGCGAGTCTGTTCGTGCGATTCTCATGCCGATTCCCTTTCCGGAGGGGGGTAGGGGATCGAGCGGCAAAGAATGGTGCGGGCCGCCCGGCGTAGTTACTGTATGGCAACCGACTGTAATCAGTGAAGGCGTGAAGAACGCGGATTGCTTGGTCGTGTCCGCATTTGCCGGCGAGGTGGTATTTCCCGCATGCGGTGGAACGTGCATCAAAGAATCATGAACGTCAATGTATCAACGACGGGGCGCGCGCCTCTGGCGTCGGATGCCCCCGGCGTCCCCTACGCTGCGTGACCGTGAATCGGGGAGTCCTCGGCGGACCCCTACGTAGCGTGTCGGCCGGGGTGGTGACTGCAGGGTCTTTGCGTAGTCGATTGAGGTGTGCCTGACCTGGGCGTACGCGGTGTCGCGATCTGGTTGGAGGGTGTTGCGGGACGGGTGTGGCCCCGCCGGTGATCATGGAGTTGCTGAGACAACATGACACCGACAAGGACCACACCCGCGCTTGTCATCATCGTTGATCGTGGGCTTGCCGCTTCAGTCACCTTGGCTCTGACCGATGTCATGTCGACCGGTCTTTACGGGCGCGAGCGGCCGGCGTCCCCCAGTACAGGCGCGGCCTGCCCGGCCTCATCGACAGCGCTGAGGAACTGGCCTCATCGACAGCGCTGAGGAACTGGCCTCCGCGCCGGCATCCTCTGGTGGCGCGCGCCGAACGGGGCGAGCGCTTCGAGTGATGCCCCGGCCGCGGTGGTGCGGGCGGTTCAGGACGCGGCGGACGTGGCTTGATCTTCAGCAGCAGCGCCCGCAGCGCGTCCTCGCCGCCGGGGCCGAGTAGGGCCTCGACCTCGTCGGTGAGTTCCTGAACGGCCATGGCGATGACGGTGAGCGCCGTGCGGCCGGCTTCGGTCACCTCCAAGGCGTACCGGCGCCGGTCGTGCGGGTCGCGGTCGCGGCGTACCAGCCCCGGCTTGACCAGTTCGTCCACGAGCTGCGAGGCGGCCGGCCTGGTGATCGCGAGGACCTCCGCGAGTTCCTGCTGGGCGCACGGCCCGGCGGCGACGAGCGCCGACAGGGGCCGGTAGAAGCGCAGGCGGAGCCCGGTGCCAGCGAGCTTGTCGTCGCCCTGCCGGCGCAGCCGGAGGTCGGCCTGCGCCACGAGGTTCTCGGTACCCTGCACCAACGGCCGGACCGCCTCGGGCAGCAGCCGGGCGAGCAGCGCGTCGAGCCGGGCGGCCTCCCGCCGGGTGAGCGCGGAGGTCAGGCGGGCGCCGCGCTCGGCGACGATGCGGCGCCGCTCCTCCAGGGCGGCCCGGCCCCGATCGGTGAGGGACAGCACGTATTGGCGCCGGTTGCCTGGGTCGCGGGTGCGCTGGACCTCGCCGCGCTCTTCGAGCCGGTCGATGACCTGGACCATGATGGTCCGGTTGATGCCGAGGCGCTCGGCGAGGTCGATCTGCGACGCCCAGTCCTGGCCGCCGAGGGTGTCGAGGATGAGGAAGTCCCGGGAGTCGGCGGCGTCAGAGGAGAACTTCGCGCGGACACCGCGCAGCAGGAAGAAGACGTTGCCCGCGCGCGACGCGGCCCCGGCTGTGGCATGCGTCACCGTGTGGTCCAACCGGCGAGAGGATCTACGACATGGGTGGGCAGCCGTTCTCGGCCGCTGAGTTCGCCGATATCTACGGCAAGGTGCCCCGGCTGACCGTCGAGGTGGTGTGCTCGACCTCCGACGGATACGTGCTCACCCGGCGGGCGATCAAGCCGTGCAAGGGACAGTGGCACCTGCCCGGCGGAACCGTGTACTTCGGCGAGCACCTGCGGGACGCCGTCGTGCGGGTGGCGCGCGACGAACTCGGCGTGACCGTGCGCGTCGGGCGGTTTCTCGGGTACATCGAATACCCCCACATGCTGCGCGACGGCTACCGCGGCTGGCCGGTCGGCATGGCGTTCGAGGCGAAGCCCACCTCCGACGTCCTCGTCGGCGACGCCCAGTCCGACGAGATCGGCCGCTTCCGTGCGGTCCCGCCGGGCACGCTGCGCGAGCACGGCATGTTCCTGGAACAGCTCTTCGCTAAGGAGGCGGTCGCCGGCTGAGGCCACGGATCCGCTCAGCGTCCCGCTGAACGCATCACCCGCAGCCGGCAAGTACTTTCCATTCCGGAAAGACTGGTCTAGTCTGTCCGCGTGGTAGGGGATGCTGAGCAGGGGGTTAGCCCGGCCTGGGCGGCAGTGGCGCTGGCTTCGGTGGACCAGGCGAGGGCGGCCACCCGGCGGCAGGCGAGCTGGGCGGTCCGCGTCCTGTTGGCGTACGGCGTGGCTACCGCGGTGTTCTTTCCCGGCGACCGGGATGCTGCACGGTCGGGGTGCCGTGCTGGCTGGGGTGGCGTGGACCGGTTTCGTGCTAGGCGTGGCTCCCTACGCCCTGTCGCGGCGGGTCTTGGGCCGCGGGCTCCGCCGGCTCTACCTGACCGCGGCCGGGGTGTGGACCGTGCTCTGGGTTTCGGCCACTGTGCTCGGCCGTCTCGCCTTCGGCGATCGAACGGCCTACTGGTACTGGTTTCCGGTCGGCCTCATCGTCGCGGCCCCGATGGTGGCCGCCGCCGCGCTGGCGGCCCATCGCGCGACCCGGGGCGGCGAAAGGGGCAATTCGTGAGCAGGCGACCGGAGGGTGGGCACCCGCGGCACCGGCTCGATCCGGTGATCCACGCGCCCGTACGGCTATCCATCGTCGCCTATCTGTCGGCTGCGGACCAGGCCGAGTTCGGTGTCGTGCGCGACACGATCGAGGTCAGCGACTCGGTGCTCTCCAAGCAGGTGACCGTGTTGGTCGACGCGGGATACGTGCGGGCGCGGAAGGGCTACGTGGGCAAGAGGCCGCGCACCTGGCTGTCGCTCACCGCGGCGGGCCGGCAAGCCTTCGATGCGCACCTGGCCGCCTTGACCGCGATCGCTGCGCGCCCTGCCATGTCCGCCGAGACCTTGAGCGAGAGGAGCCCCGCAGGTGCCTGAGATGACAGCCACCCGGCCTCCGGGGAACTATGGGATCGATGCTCCGCGGCTGGTGGCGTTTCCGGCGCTACTGATCCTCGCCGGCATGGTCCAGGCCGTCCTGCAACATACGATCTGGCCGCTGGTCGGCGTCGTGTTGATCATCGCCTGCTGCGTGCTGGGCTGGTACGCCTCCCGGGTTGGGAAGTTCGTGGTCTGGGCGCGTCTTCTCGATGATCTGGATTTGCGTGGCGACGAGGCGATCCTGGATCTCGGCTGCGGCCGGGGCGCGCTGTTGATCTCCGCGGCGCTCCGAGTGCCCGATGGACGAGCGGTCGGTGTAGATCTGTGGCGCACCGACCAGTCGGGCAACGGTCCCGATGCCACCATGCGCAACGCGGCCGCGGCCGGTGTCTCCGACCGCGTCGAGGTCCGTACCGCCACCATTACCGCGTTGCCGTTCCCCGACGAGTCCTTCGACCTGGTCATCTCGAACGTCGTCGTACACAACGTCAAGACGACCGCCGAGCGTGACACGGCGATCGACGAAGCTGTTCGAGTGCTGCGCCCCGGTGGACGCCTGCTGGTCGCCGATCTGCAAGGCACCCGCCGGTACCAGCAGCGGCTCCAGCATCTCGGCATGGCCGGGGTGAGCCGCCGCGATTTGGGCTGGCGGCAGTGGTGGAGCGGCCCCTGGTTGCCGACCCACTTGGTTAGCGCCCGCAAGCCGGCAACACGCCACTGATCGAGCCGATCCTTCCACCGCCTGAGCACCTTCGCGCCGTTCTCGACTACTGTCTACTGTAGTCAGAGAGGTGATCTTCGTAGGGCCGCTCTGGCCCGCTGGGTGGTGCCCCTGCGGGGACGGGCAGTGCCGCGGTGGCTGGTACTGGGCCCCCGCGTGTTCGTCGGGGCGAGCCTGACCGCGTACTTCGGCATCGCCGGAATGACCGCCTGGATCCGCGGCGAGTTCGGCGGCCCGTTCCTGCCGTTGCTGCTGCAGATGGGCGGCTACACACTGTGGGGAATTGGGCTGCTGGCGGCCTCCGTGTGGTACATCGCGCTGACCCGGCCGCCGTGCCCGCAACTGGTCGGGGCGCCGGCCTGATGATGGGCTCGATGGCCGCGTCAGGCGGCCTCGATGGACCGTTTGGCCAGGCCGAGGGCGTAGCCGTCGATGGTGGTGGTCGGTGCCGCGGTGGGGTCGGTGGCGGCGCCGAGGGTAACGAACAGTGGGGTGAAGTGCTCGACGGTGGGGTGGGCGTAGGGCATGCCCGGGGCGTTGGAGCGGAACTTGGCAAGCTCGTCAACGTCGCCGCGGGCCAGCGCCTCGGCGGCCCAGTGATCGAAGTCGGATGACCATCCGGGCACCTTGTCGAGATTCTGCCAGTCCAGGAATGGCAGGCCGTGAGTCATGTAGCCCGACCCGATCACCAGCACTCCGGATTCCCGCAGCGTCGTGAGCCGCCGGCCCAGCGCCATCAGCCGGTCCGGGTCGTGGGTGGGCATGCTCAGTTGCAACACCGGGATGTCCGCCTCCGGGTACATGATCTTCAGCGGTACCCAGGCGCCGTGGTCCAGGCCGCGGTTGGGGTGCTCGTGGACCTGCTCGGTGTCCGGCATCAGTGCGACGACCTGCTGGGCGAGGTCCACGGCGGGTGGGGTGTCGTAGCGCATCTGGTAGTACATCGGGTGGAAACCGCCGAAGTCGTAGACCAGATCGACCGGCTGGGTGCTGGAGATGCTCAGCGGCGCGGACTCCCAGTGCGCGGAGACGATCAGGATCGCCCGCGGTTTGGGTAGGGCCCGGGCCCAAGTGTGCAGCTGGGTCATCCAGTCGGCCATCTCGAACAGCATCGGGGCGCCGTGGCTGAGGTAGAGCGCGGGTAGCGGCCCGTCGGCCGGCGTCCACAGCCGGTGCCGTTGAGCGTTCTCGAGGGTGGCGGCCCGCCGCAGGTGCGCGGCGAACGGGTGCTGGGCGGGGATGAGCGCGTCGGCGGCCGAGGTGGTGCCGACGGCGGTGCGGTTGGTCATCACTTCTCCCCGAGATACGCGGATGGTTGAAGTTTCAAGTAACACCGTAGCAGATTTACTTGTCGCGTCAACTATTTTGATAGGGTGTGCGGATGAGCGAGCAGTGGTTGACCAGCGAACAGTTGGCGACGTGGGTGCGGCTGGTCGCGGTGGCGGAGCTGCTTCCCGGCGCCCTGGACTCGCAGCTGCGCCGTGACGCCGGGCTGACCCATTTCGAGTACATGGTGGTCGCGATGCTGTCGGAGGCGCCTGAGCGAACGCTGCGGATGACCGCCCTCGCCGCGCGCACGAACGCCACCTTGTCGCGGCTGTCTCACGTGGTCGGGCGATTGGCGGACCGTGGCCTGGTGGAGCGGTTCCCCTGCCCGCAGGACCGGCGGGCCACCAACGCTCGACTGACCGAGGCCGGCTGGCAGAAGGTGGTGGAATCCGCGCCCGGGCATGTCGCCAACGTCCGGCACCACGTGTTCGAGGTGCTCTCGCCGGAGCAGGTTGCGCAGCTGGCCGGGATCACCGACGCGATCCTCGACCGGCTGGACCCCGACGGTGTGATGACCGCCCCGTACCAGCGCCCCACCCCGCCGGACGACGCTACCGAGCCAGCTCGCCCCGGATGACCTCGGACGACGAGGCGTAGTGGAGCAGCGATCGCGGGCAACCTGGCCGGTCGTTCCCCTTCTCAACCTGGTCGCCCTGCTGCGTCATGCTCTCCCATCCTGCGCGAGGGGCTGTAGCGTGGCTGGCGTCGTAGGCTTGGGTCGTGGCGGGACCGTCACAAGCTCCGCGGCCACCTTGACCACGCGACAGGCGACCAGATCGGGGGCTTCAGCGATGACCCAGCCAACTCCAGGCGCACCATGCGCTCCGACGACACCGCAGCCCTTGTCGGCGGAGCAGACCACGGCAGCGAACGATCTCGAAACGGCAGCTCGCACCCGCCCCCACCTACCGGAACTCGCCCCGGAAACTGCCTCCGACATCGGCGACGTCGTCGATGAGTGGGGGAAGCAGTCGTTTCCCGCCAGTGACCCGCCAGCCAACTGGTGACACATCGGCCCCGGGGCTCACCGACGGGTCCTGGTGCGGAGGCTCCGCGTCAGGGTGGGGATCATCACCGCCGCGGGGACGAGGTGTAGCCCGAGGAGGGCGCTGGTGGTGGCGGTGTTTGCCCCGGAAAGGAGGGGCGGGACCAACGAGATTACGGTCAGCGACACTGCCGTCCACACGAATCGCTCTGCAGGGCGAGCGCTCCAACGAAGAAGAGCGACGGCCATGACGATGCCCACGACCGAGAAGAAGCCGGTCTGGCCCGATGCCGGGTCTGCGGCGACCCGGTCTCATTCATGTTGTTCATGTCGGACTACTCCGTGCCGTCCGCCGGCAGGCGCGCCGGCAGCCCGAGCCGCGGGAACTGGCCGTCGTGGAACGTGACGATCTTGGTGATCGCCCCGCCGGTGACGCGCAGGACGTCGATCGTCAGCGGCAGATACGCGCCCGCCCGCTTCCGCCAGCGGTAGAAGGCGACGGCGGGCTGCCGGTTCACGGAGGTGACGACGGCGCGCAGGTTCGTCATGCCCTCGAAGCCGTTCTCGACCCAGCCGTTCACGACCGTGTCGCGCCCGGCGTACAGGCCCGGCGTAGGGGGCATCGAGAACCGGATGTCGTCCCGCAGCATCGAGGCGAGCAACGGGACGTCCGCGGCGATGCTGGCGTCGGTATAGCGGCGTACCAGCTCGCGCGTCCCGGCGTCCTCCTCGCCGCCGGTCCAGTCCTGCCGCTCGGCGGGCAGGTGCTCCCGCATACCGGCGCGGGCCCGCTGCAGCCACAGCACCTCGCCGCCGGTCGCAGGCTCCGGGCGGCACTTGGCGAGCAGGTCCAGGCAGGCGTTGGTGGCGATCCGGTACAGCCAGGCCCGGAACGTCGACCGCCCCGCGAAGGTCTCCCGCCGCCGCCAGGCACGCAGGAACGTCTCCTGCACGGTGTCCTCGGCGTCCTCGAACGACCCGAGCATCCGGTAGCAGTGCACGTGCAGCTCCCGCCGGTGCCGCTCCGCCACTGTGGTCAGCCGGTGCCACCACGGACCGGCGGGGCCCAAGCGGCGAGAGGGTTGCGCAGGGTGCCGACCAGTTGCAGGGCGGCAGAGGGGTCGGCCAGATCGACCATCTGCTGGTTGTTGCGGAGCTGGAGCCGGTTGAGGCAGGACAGGGCGAACTCGTCGGCGAACAGGTCGTACCGCCGGAACCGGTCGGCCAGGTGCGGCACCCGGTCGCGATAGTCGATGGCGCAGGCGGCCACGGTGCGCCAGAAGTCCTCCTCGCTCAGCACGCCTTCGGCGGCGAGCACCGCGCCCAGGTGCCGGAAGAAACAGTCGAACACGTCCGTGAAGATCGACAGCAGCCGCATCTCCTCCGGGATGTCCGCCTGGATCCGGCTGACCTGCGCGGGCAGGGTTACCGCCGGGTCCATCACGACGAGTTCCTCGGCGATGTCCTTGAAGATCACTCGTTCCACCCGGCCGCCGGCCAGGACCAGGATGACGTTCTCGCCGTGCGGCATGAACGCCAGGTCGTACGCGTAGAAGGCGTGCAACAGCGGGACCAGGTACGCGTCCAGGTAGCGGCGTAGCCACACCTCGGCGGGCAGCCCGGACTCCGTGATCAGCGCGGCGGCCAGGGCGTGGCCGGCCCGGTCGGTGTGGAGCAGCGACGCCATGGTGGCCAGCCGCTGGCCCGGTTCCAGGGCGGGTAGCGGGCTCTCCCGCCAGAGCGCGGCCAGCATCTTCCGGTAGGGGGAGTACCGGTCGGTGGCCGCCTCGAACTGTCGGTGGCGGTAGCCGATCGCGGCGCGTTCCCGCAGGATGGTCAGGCCGGTGGACCTGAGCAGGTCGTCGTTGTCGATGAGCTTGGCGAGCCAGTCGTTGATCGCCGGGGTGGCCGCCATGTACGCGGCGGACAGCCCGCGCAGGAAGCCCATGTTCAGTACGGACAGGGCGGTCTTGACGTAGTCCCGGTGCGGTGCGGTGATGTTGAAGAACGTGCGGATCGACTGCTGGGCCAGGTGCTCGTCCGGCCCCTCGCCGAGGCAGACCAGCCGGCGGCTGGCCACCTCACCGGCGAAGGTGACCGAGATCCGGTTCCACCACTGCCACGGATGCACGGGGATGAGCAGGTAGTCGGCCGGGTCGAGACCCAGCCCGGTGAGGGTGGCGGCGAACCGGGCCAGGGTTTCGTCCCCGAGTTCCCGCCGCATGTGGGTGTCGTAGTCCAGGTCCGCCGCGCAGGTGAAGGTGGCGTGGTCGCGGTGCGCGGCGAGCCAGAGCAGGCGGGCCGGCCGGCCGGCTTCCGGGGCGTAGCGGTGGTAGTCGCGGATGCCGAAACCGAGCCGCCCGTTGTTGGCGACGAAGCAGGGGTGCCCCTCGGTCATGCCGGTCTCGATCGCCTGGAAGTCGGCGCGGGCCAGTTCGGCGGCGGGCACCGGCGGCCGGCTGAGCTTGTACGCGGCCCCGGCCAGGGTCGAGGTGATCTCTTCGAGATAGACCGGCAACACCCGTTCGGAGAGGCCGAGCGTGCCGCGCAGTTCGGTGCAGAAGTCCACGGCGTCCAGCGGCAGTTCGCGCCCGTTCCGGTGCCGGGTGATGCTGTCCGGGTCGACCTGCCAGTGCTCCAGGGTGAGCACCTGGGCGGTGAACCGGTACTCGACGGTGCCGTCGTCGCTGCGTACCACGTACCGATCGGTGCCGACCGGCTCGGGGGTGAGCAGCCGCTCGTGGGCGAATTCGGCCAGTGCCTTGCGGACCAGCAGCCGGTTGGCCCGGTCCCAGTGTCGCGGAGTCAGATGCGCGACCGACTGGTCCGGTGTGGACGGTGGGGCGGAGGTTGGCGAAGGGTGTCTCACAGCGCCTTCCTTACGGTCACGACCGCGGTGCTTCCTCCGCGGCGGCCAACCCGCGCTCCGCGCGCTCACGATGCGGCTCCCGCCGGTACGCCGAACTCCTGGAACGTGATGCGCTTCTCGATCGGGTAGTGCTCCCGGCCGGTCAACTCGCGGATGATCCAGGAGTTGCGGTACGGGCCCATGCCCAGGTCGGGCGAGGTGATGCTGTGCGTGTGGGTGCCGGCGTTCTGGAGGAAGACCTCCCGTCCGGTGTGGTCGATGGTGTAGTTGCGGGCCACGTCGAAGCGGCCGTGCGCGTCCCAGCGGAGCCGCTCCCGCAATGGTTCCAGGAAATCCGGCACCCGGTAGCGGTAACCGGTGGCCAGGACCAGCCCCGCGGTGTCCAGGGTGAAGTCCCGCTCCTGCTCGATGTGGTGCAGGTCGAGTGTGTATCCGCCGGTCGACCCGTCGTACCGCACACCGGTCAGCTCGGTGTTGGTGAGCAGCCGGGTACGCGGCGGCCCGTCCAGGCTGCGGGCGTAGAGCAGGTCGAAGATCTCGTTGATCAGATCGGCGTTGATCCCCTTGAAGAGGCCCTTCTGCTCGGACTCCAGCCGGTAGCGGGCCGGCTCGGGCAGGGCGTGGAAGTAGTCCACATAGTCGGGGGAGGTCAGCTCCAGGGTGAGCTTGGTGTATTCGAGGGGGAAGAAGCGCGGCGACCGGGTCACCCAGTTGAGCTGGTACCGGTGGCTGTCGAGGTCGGTGAGCAACTCGTGGTAGATCTCGGCCGCGCTCTGTCCACTGCCGATGATGGTGATGCTCTCCTTGGCCCGCAGCGCATCCCGATGCTCCAGGTAGCGCGAGTTGTGGACCACGTCGCCGCCGAGCCCGGCGCAGGCCGGCGGCAGGTACGGCGGGGTGCCGGTGCCCAGCACCAGGTGCCGGCCGCGATGTTCCACCGTCGCCCCGGTCGCGGCGACGGTGGCGCTGACGACGTAGACCCCGTCGCGGTAGCGGACCGAGGTGACCTCGTGGCCGAAGCGGAGGCTGGACAGTTTCCCGGCGGCCCAGCGGCAGTAGTCGTTGTACTCCCGACGCAGTGGGTAGAAGCTCTCCCGGATGTAGAACGGGTAGAGCCGTCCGGACTCCTTCAGGTAGTTGAGGAAGGAGTACGGCGAGGTCGGGTCGGCCAGGCTGACCAGGTCGGCGATGAACGGCGTCTGGAGCCGGCTCGACTCCAGCAGCATTCCGGGGTGCCAGTCGAAATCCGACCGGGCCTCGAGGAAGACACCGTCCAGGTCGGCGATCGGCTCGGCCAGGCAGGCCAGCCCGAGGTTGTACGGGCCCAGGCCGATCGCGACGAAGTCGTGGGTGGTGGACATGCGGGTTTCTCCCGAGAGTGGACGCGGTAGGCGGGACGGCGGCGGTCAGCCGATGTGGCAGGGCTGGGTGGTGGCGTCGGTCGGTGCCACGGACGCTTCGGTGCCGTTCTTCGTCAGGACGTACTGGCTCGCACTGGCGGCGATCAGGTCGAGGACGTGGGCGATGTCGTCCACGGTTGTCTGCGGGTTCAGCAGGGTGAGCTTCAGGTAGTGCGCCCCGTCGACCTTCGTGCCGGCGACCAGGGCGGCACCGGAGGCGGCCAGCGCCTCGCGGGCGTAAAGGTTGGCGTCGTCGGCCAGGTGGTGCTCGGCCGGCAGGTACCGGAACACCACGGTGCTCAGCTGCGACCGGGCTACCACCTCGAAGCGGGGGTCGGCGGCGAGCAGCCGCCACGCCTCGGCGGCCAGGTCGAGCACCTCGTCGAAGAGGGCCCCGATCACGTCCGGGCCCATGATCCGCAGGGTGAGCCAGAGTTTCAGGGCGTCGAAGCGGCGCGTGGTCTGCAGGCTCTTGTCGACCTGGTTGGGGATGCGCTGCTCGGCCATCCGCTTCGGGTTGAGGTAGTCGGCGTGGTAAGTGGCGTGTCGCAGCGCCGCGCGGTCGCGGACCAGCAGCGCGCTGGAGCTGACCGGCTGGAAGAAGGACTTGTGGTAGTCGACGGTCACCGAGTCGGCCCGCTCGATGCCGGTGAGCAGGTGCCGGCGGGTCGGCGAGACCAGTAGCCCGCAGCCGTACGCGGCGTCGACGTGGAGCCAGACCCCGGTGGCGCGGCACAGGTCGGCGATGGCCGGCAGCGGATCGATGGTGCCGAAATCGGTGGTCCCGGCGGTGGCGACCACGGCCATCACGACCAGGCCGTCGCGGCGGCAGCGGGCGATCTCGTGGGCCAGCGCGGCGCTGCCCATCCGCCGGTCGGGGTCAGTCTCGACGGTGACCACCGCGTCCCGGGCGAGACCGAGCAGCCGCGCCGACTTCTGCACGCTGAAGTGCCCCGCCTCGGAGGTGAGGATGCGCAGCCGGGGGAGAAGTTCCTCGCGCGGTCGGTCCACCGCCACCCCGGCCTCCTCCCGGGCCAGCAGCATGGCCTGGAGGTTGGACTGGGTGCCGCCGCTGGTGAACACCCCGTCGGCGCCGGGGCCGAGACCGATCCGGTCGGCCGTCCACTCGATCAGGCGGCGCTCGATCAGCGTGCCCCCGGCGCTCTGGTCCCAGGTGTCCAGAGAGGAGTTCACCGCGCTGAGCACCGCCTCGCCGAGCAGCGCCGGAATCACCACCGGGCAGTTGAGGTGCGCCAGGTAGCGGGGGTGGTGGAACCAGACCGCGTCCCGGAGGTAGACGCCGTCCAGTTCGTCGAGGGCGGCGGCCGGGTCGGTCAGCGGCCGGTCCAGGTCGATCCGGTCGATCTCCGGGGCCAGCCGGTCCGGGGTGATCCCACTGAACGGGCGGTCGACGTCGGTCACCCGGTGCGCCACCCGGTCGACCGCGGCGACCAGCATCTGCCGGTAGCGGTCGACCGTGCCGTGGTGGAACAGGTGCGCGCGGGCGGCCGTCGCCGGCCCGCGCGTCGGGTGCGGTGCGGCCTCGGCGGAGTACCTCTGGGGGTTCATGGCGGTTTCCTCAACGGTCGCGTGGAGACGGTGGACCCGCCGGGTCGGCCGTCCGGAGCGGACGGCCGGCGAGGGCCTGAGTTAGGGTAACCTAACCTAATCTCCTGTCAAGGAGTCGCCGCAGGCTTGCGGTGAGTCATCTTTCGGGCGCGACTGCGTCCCGGGCGGGGGATTTCATAGGTTAGGCGAACCTCATCCTTTGGAGTGGCGTGGAGTACCAGATCTACCGCGATCCGTGGGGAATACGACACCTGCGGGCCTGCGATCCCGCGGCGCTGGCCTTCGCCCAGGGCCGCGTCACCGCCCTCGACCGCGCCTGGCAGATCGAGGTGGAGCGGCACCGGTCACAGGGGACCAGCGCGTCCTTCCTCGGCCCGGAGGCGATCGACTGGGATCGGTTCGCGCGGCGGGCCCGGCTGGCGGACACCGCCCGCCGCTGCCACGACAACCTCGATCCGGACACGGCCGCCTGGGTGGGCGCGTACGTCGACGGGGTCAACGCCGGCCTCGCCGCCGGCGCCCGGCGAGCCCCGCAGTTCGCCAGCACCGGGCTGGCCCCCGGCCACTGGCAGCCCTGGACCCCGCTGGCCGTCTGGCTCGCCCACCACGTGCTGTTCGCCGGCTTCCCGGCAAAACTCTGGCGTACCGAGGTCGCCCGCCACCTCGGCGAGGACGCGGTCGGCTGCTTCGCCACCGACGGCCCGGATACCGCCGGCAGCAACGGCTGGCTGCTCGGCGGGGCGCGGACCGCCAGCGGTGCGCCGATCCTCGCCGGGGACCCGCACCGCTACATCGAGGACCCGGGCAGCTACCAGCAGATCCGGCTCGCCTGCCCGGCGTACGACGTGCTCGGCCTCGCCGTGCCGGGCGTACCCGGCATCGCCCACTTCGGCCACACCGGCTCGGTGGCCTGGGCGATCACCAACGCGATGGCCGACTACCAGGACCTCTACGCCGAACGGCTGCGCCGCCGCGACGGGACGGTCGAGGCGCTCGGCCCGGCCGGCTGGCGCCCCGCCGCGGCCCATGCCGAGACCGTCGAGGTGGCCGGCGGCGACCCGGTCGACCTCGAGGTGATCGAGACCGAACGCGGCCCCGTCGTCGTCGGTGGACCGGACGACGAGATGGCGATCAGCCTGCGGTACGTGCCCCGGGTCCGGGGCGACCTCGGCTTCGCCGCGCTGCCCGCCCTGCTCGCCGCCACCCGGGTCGCCGACGTGGACGCCGCCTGCGAGCACTGGGTGGAGCCGGTCAACGTGCTGCTCGCCGCCGACACCGCGGGCGGGCTGCTGCACCGGGTCGCCGGCGCCGTGCCGGTCCGCGACCGGGCCAACGGGCTGCTCGTCGTACCGGCCTGGAAGCCGGGGCACGAGTGGCGTGGTTGGCGTGCCATGCCCCGTGCCGACGTGTCCGACCTCGCGGTGATGGCGAACGATCGGGGGATCTCCGCGCCGCTCGGTGTCGAGTTCGCGGCACCCCACCGGGCCAACCGGATCCGGGAGCTGCTGACCGGCCGAGCCGACTGGTCGGCCGGGGACCTGGGCGCCGTCCACACTGACACCCGGCTGGCCTCGGCCGAGCCGCTCCTGGCCCTCCTCGCCGACCTGGACGGGCTCGGCCCGGCCGCCGTGGCGCTGCGCGACCGGCTGCTGGACTGGGACCGCGAGATGCGCGCCGACAGTGTGGACGCCGGCGCCTTCGCCGCCGTCCGCGCCGCCCTGGTCCGCCGGCTGGCCGCCCACCCGATGCTGGCCCCGCTGGCCGACCCGTCCCGCTACCCGGCGGTCTTCCACCCCTGGCTCGCGCTGGTGCCCAGGGTCGGCTTCGCGCTGGAAACGCTGCTGCGGGCCGGCCTCCTGCCCGCCGCCGACCTGCGCACCGCGGCCCGCGCCGCCGTCGAGGAGGCGGCCGGGACGGCCCCGGCGTGCTGGGGCGACCTGCACCGGCTGGCCCCCTGGCAGGCGCTGCCCGACCGCGCGGCGCAGTGGCCGGGCCTCTCCGGCGACCACGACTGCGTGCTGGCCACCTCCAGCGTGCCCGGCGTTACGCACCACTGCTTCCGGGCCCCCGCCGCCCGTTACGTCTGGGACCTCGGCCGGCGCGACGACAGCCGGTGGGTCGTCCCGTTCGGCGCCTCCGGCGTGCCCGGGGACCCGCATCAGCGCGACCAGTTGCCGTACTGGCTGCGCGGCGATCTCATCCCGGTCGTCACCGACTGGCACCGGCTCACCGAGGAGCAAGATGACCATGACCAGTGACCCGGGCTGGCTGCGCCGCGTCGAGGGTTTCGGGGAGGTGGCGATCCGGCCGGTCGACCCGGCGACCGACACCGACCTGATCCACGACTGGGTCACCCGGGACCGGGCCCGGTTCTGGGGGATGCGCGACGCCAGCCGGGACCGGGTACGGGAGATCTACTCGTACCTGGACTCGCTGACCACCCATCACGCGTACCTGATCCACCGGGACGGCCGCCCGGTAGGGCTCTTCCAGACCTACGAGCCGGCGGCCGACCCGGTGGGCGAGTGCTACGACGTGCGGCCCGGCGATTTCGGCATCCATCTGATGGTCGCACCGCCGGACGGCGATCCCGAACCGGGCTTCACCGGCGCCGTCCTCGCCGCCTTCCTGGACTTCGTGCTGGCCGACCCGACCCGCCGGCGGATCGTGGCCGAACCCGATGCCCGCAACGACCGGGCCATCGCCCGGCTGATGCGGGCCGGGTTCGTGCCCGGGCCGCGGATCGACCTGCCCGGCAAGCGCGCCCAACTACTCTTCCTGGACCGGCGTCCGCCCTCGGCCGACTGCGGTGGTCCCGCTGGCGGGGATGGGAGCGCAACGCCAGGACGGGCCCGCGCGTGAAGGGTCAGCGGGGCTCGAAGGTGCGGCAGTCGGCTCGGCCCTTGTCCGGTCCGACGGTGATCTGCGAGGCGTGGCACTCAAGATCCACGTTGTGGCGGCACTCGGCCCGTCGGCAGGCCCCGACCTGCGCCACGTTGGTGTCCTGTCCACCCTTGTCGGTCGCCGCGACGAAGGTGCCGCACGCCGGCGACTGCCTCGGCCCGCCGATGGTGATCGCGAATGCGCGGCATCCGCCTTGGTTGTAGCCACAGGCCGTCGCGCTGCAGTCTGCGACCCGCGGCATGTGCAGCGTTTGGGTCATGCTGTCCCCCTCGAAAAGTAAACGCCTCGGGGGAGATTCTCCATCGAATGCTCCATTACGGAGCTTGTTTCCGATTTTCCGCAAACAAGTCTCCCCCGATCGATACCGCGCGCTGTCGACCGGTGGTGGTCAGCGGTGGCGCCCGCCTGCTCGGCGGATAGCCGTCCGTATCGCTCCTAAAGCACCCGCGAGGTTGGGCCGTGAGCTGTCAGGACGCCGTCGTTCAGGACGTGGACGGTGTCGGTGTAGGCCGCCATCAGGTGGGTTTCGTGGCTGACCAGTGCCAGGGCCAGCTGGCGTTCGACCCGCAGCCCGTGTAGCAGGTCCATGATGGCGGCGGCGGTGGCGGTGTCGAGGGCGCTGGTGATCTCGTCGCAGAGCAGGTACTGGGGTTCGGTTGCCAGGGCGCGGGCGATGGCGACGCGTTGGCGTTGCCCACCGGACAGTTCGGTGGGGTAGCGGCCGGCGTAGTCGACCCGGTACCTGTCAAGTCAAATGAGACAATTTCTTGATTTTTTTTTAGCTTGTTGGTATTGGGTGGGTGGTCGGCGACGGGGCGGTGGCCTGGTCCGGGTCGGTGGTGTCGGGTTTGTTGATCCATGCACGGTTCGGGATGCGTGGTGGTTGGGGCCGGCGGCGGCCGAACCGTGCGGGATGGGTGGCTCAGGCGGCGTCCAGGGTGCGTTGCCGGCCTGCGCGGATCTGCTCGGCGGTGCCGTGGTGCACTGAGGCGGGGGTGTGTAGGCCGATCCCGAAGTGCCGGTGCTCGTGGTTGTAGTAGGTGTAGAACGCCTCGCAGTGCTGGCGGGCGTGCTGGATCGACCTGAACCGGTCCGGGAAGGTGGGGTCGTACTTCAAGGTCTTGAAGCTGGCCTCGATGTAGGGGTTGTCGTTGGAAGTCTTGGGCCTGCTGTGGCTACGGCCGATCTTCAGGTCGGTCAGCAGTTGGGTGATGGTTTTGCAGGTCATCGCCGCGCCGCGGTCGGCGTGCACGGTCAGTTGGTCGGGATCGACGCGTTCACGGGCTGCGGCGTCGGCGATGAGCGCTTCGGCGAGCTGCCCGTCCTCGTACGCGGCGACCAGGTACCCGACGACGTACCGGGACCAGATGTCGATCACCGTGTACAGGTGGTACCAGACGCCTTTGACTGGACCCCGCAGTTTCGTGATGTCCCAGGACCAGACCTGATTCGCCGCGCTGGCAACCAGTTCCGGCTTGGTCCGGGCGGGATGGGTGGCCTGGCTACGGCGTTCGCCGGTCTGCCCGGCTGCGCGCAGGATCCGGTACATGGTGGACTCCGAGCACCACCAGCGGCCCTCGTCGAGCTCGCGGGCCCACACCTGCGCCGGGGCCAGGTCGGCGTACTCGGGCCGGTTGAGCAGATCGAGGACCTGCTGCCGCTCGGTCTCGGTCAACGCCGACGGCGGCGGTTTGCGCAGCGTCCGCGGCTTCGGCGCCGCCGGCGGGGTGCGCCGCCGATAGAGAGTGGCGCGGGACAGGCCGGTCAGCCGGCACGCCCCGGCGATGCCCCATACCGGGCTCAGCGCCTCGTGCGCCTCGACCAGGACGGGCTCGGCATCGGCGCGGTTTCCGCGCTCTCGGAGAGCAATTCCAAGAGCGCGTGCGCTTTTCCCATGATCTCCAACGCGGTCTGCGTCTTCGGCAACTCCGCCGTCAGGCGGGTGTTCTCCCGCCGCAACCGGGCAAGTTCAGCCGTCTCGGCCTTCTACGCCGCCCGCGCGGCCGATGCCGCCGGTCCGTCAGACCGGCCGCGGCTCCCGCGTCTCGGGCCTTGCACCAGTCCAGAATGTGTGACCCGTACAGCCGTTCCCGCCGCAGGATCACCCCACGAGCCGCCGCATCGGACGCCGACTCGTACTCGTCCAGGATCCGCGCCTTGAACTTCGCGGTGAATGTCCGCCGCTGTGGCCGGACGTCCGGATCCGGGCTCTCGCTGGGCTTCGACGTCATGCTGATGATCTCTCCTCGTGACCGTCCAGGAAGAGTATCCCCTGGTCAACGGGCTGTCTCATCTAAGCGTGACAGGGAGGGGCC
>NZ_BBQH01000049.1 GCF_018397995.1 Rhizomonospora bruguierae | reverse complement strand
GTGCGGCCCCGGGCCGCGGCGAGCCGGCCGGCGAGCAGGTGGGCGGCGAGCGCCTCCTCCGCGCCGAGCGCGGCCAGCCGGTCCGCGATCCGGCTCGCCTGCGCCGGCAGCCGCCCGCCCCGCTCCCCCGCGCCGTAGCGGGCCTGCACCAGCACGAAGGTGGCGCGGGCCTGCCACCACTCCCGGTGCTGGGCGCGGAACAGGTCCCGCGCGGCGGTGGCGCGCCGGGCCGCCGCCTCGTGCCGGCCGGCCGCCTGCGCCGCCCCCGCCGCGGCGAACAGCAGCTCCGCGGTGCGGATCTTCTGCCCGCCCAGCCGGGCGTACCGGGCGACCGCCTCGTCCGCCTCGGCCAGCGCCTCGGTGGCCAGGCCGGCGGCGAGCAGCACGGCGCACCGGTCCAGGTCCAGCTGCGGCATGGGCACGCCGAGCGCGGCGTACCGGGCGGCGGCCTGGTCCAGGAAGCCGAGCGCGGCCGGCAGGTCGCCGGCCTGGAACGCCACGTCGGCCCGGTTGTGCACGAGCGTCGCGGACTCCATCTCCCGGCCGGACGCGGCGAGCTGCCGCTCGGCGACGGCGAGGTCCCGGTCCGCCCGCGCGGCCTGGCCGAGCGCCGCGTAGACCAGGAAGCGGTGGGTGCGCGAGCGGGCCTCCCACTCGGTGTCGCCACCCCGGCGCAGCAGCGCGATCGCCCGGCGCAGGTCCACCAGGGCGTCCGCGTGCCGGCCCAGCACCGCCAGCAGCATCGCCCGCCGGGTCAGCGCCCGGCCGGCGTGCCGGCCCGCGCTACCCGTCGCGGCCGCGTCCAGCACCGCCAGGCCCGCCGCGGTACGACCGGACAGCCCCAGCGTCAGCCCCAGCGTGCCCTGCACGTCCAGCACCCGCTCCGGCACCCGGGCGGCCTGCGCCAACCGCAGTGCCCTGCGCAGCTCGGCGATCGCCTCCCGGGTGCGCCCCGTGTCGCGTAGCACGATCGCCCGCGCCTGGTGCGCCACGGACGCCGAGTGCGGGTCCGGGCGGCCGGTGAGCAGCCGTTCGGCCTGCGCCAGCGCGTCGGCGGGCCGGTTCAGGGCCAGCGTGAGGAGGCTGTCGGGGTCCGGCACGGGTCACATTGTAGAAAGATCAGCATGGTCGAGTTTGGAGTGTTCACGTGAGTGCCGAATATGGTGAACGGAAGAAGGACGAGCGCCGCGCCCGGCGCGACGCGCAGGTGGAGTTGATCCTCTCGGAGTTCGGCGACCGGGTCGAGATGGACCCACCGGCGGCGGCCAGGGGCGACGTGCGGCACCTGTTCCGCCGCGGCATCCTGCTGGTCCGCGACGGCTACCTGGACCAGGTGACCGACACGCTGCGCGAGCGGGCGCGGGTGCAGGTGGAGGCACCGCTCGTGCCCGGGGTGACCGCGCTGCGGGTCGAGGAGGGCGTGGTCCAGACCCGGGACCTGGTGCGCCGCCGGCTCGGCGAGGGCATCGCCTCGCTGGACTACCTGGTCGGCATCTGCCCCGGCGCGGGCGTCTACTGCCCCGCCACCGAGCCCGAGCCGGTGGCCCCGGGCGCCGCGCCGCTGCCGCTGTCCCGCGACCGGGACGCCGGCAAGGGCGTGCGCGTCGTCGTCATCGACACCGGCCTGGACCCGGCCGCGCCCGCCAGTCACCCGTGGCTCGCCGGGGTCACCGGCGACCCCGACCCGGCGATCGGCCCGGGCGGGGCGCTCGGCCCGTACGCGGGGCACGGCACCTTCGTCGCGGGGGTGCTGCGCCGCGTCGCGCCGGCCGCCGAGGTGATCGTCCGGCGGGTCTTCACGCCGGTCGGCGCGGCGTTCGAGTCCGATTTGGTGACCGCGCTGGACGAGGCGCTGACCGACGACGCGCCCGACATCATCAGCATGTCCGCCGGCACGTACGCGTTCGAGCCCACCGGCCTGCTCGGCCTGGGCTCCTGGTACCAGAACCGGCTGCGCCACCACAAGGGCGTGGCGGTCGTCGTGGCGGCCGGCAACGACGGCGCCCGGGAGGCGTTCTGGCCGGCGGCGGCGCCGTGGACGTTCTCCGTGGGCGCGCTGAACGAGACCCTCGACGGCCGGGCCTGGTTCAGCAACTTCGGCGGCTGGGTGGACGTGTACACGCCCGGCGAGAACCTCGTCAACGCGTACCCGAAGGGGACCTACCGCTACAACGAGCCCCCGTCGCGCCAGGACGCCAAGTTCGACGGCATGGCCGCCTGGAGCGGGACGTCGTTCAGCACCCCGATCTTCGCCGGGCTGGTCGCCGCGCGGATGGCCCGGACCGGCGAGAACGGGTGCACGGCCGCCCGGGCGCTGTTGTCAATCGCCCAGCAGGGCGCGCTCTTCGGCGTTGGGGCAGTGCTGCTGCCCTAGCGAGTTGAGATCCGCGCAGGGTGTATCACCGACCCGGCTGCCGTCTCCGATCCGGTAACTGATCAGGGAGGATCGGATGCCTGGACTGACATGGGTCGGTGATCGCCCCGACCTGGCGCGCAGACGTGTCGCCGTCCTGTTCGCCGACCTGTCCGGGTTCACCCGGCTGGTGCAGTCGGTGGACCCCGAGGAGGTCTACCGCGTGGTGCGGCCGCTCATGGACGAACTCGTCACCCTGGTGCGCGCCCACGGCGGCGCCATCCAGCAGGTGCTGGGCGACGGCTTCATGGCCGTGTTCGGCCTGCACTCGCCGGGCGGCGACGAGCCCGCCCGGGCCATCCGGGCCGGCCTGGCCCTGGCCGGCGCGCCCGCCGGCCGGCTCGGCTGGCTGCCGGTGCACGTCGGCATCGAGTACGGCGAGGTGTTGGTCAGCCCGTCCTGGGAGCCGGCCGCGTTCGCGGTGTGGGGGTCCGCGGTCACCCTCGCGAAGCGACTGTGCGACCTGGCCGGCCCCGGCCGCGTGTACGTCGGTCCGCAGGCGCACGCCCGGGGTGGGCCGGAGGTCGCCGGTGCCGCGCCGTTCCACACGCGACTGGAGGGGGTCCCCGGTGAGGTGCTCGCGTACGCCATGCCTCCGAACTTCCGCCCGCTGACCCCGGCGCCGCGCCAACTGGCCGAGGTGGCCTGACGCCGGGCGCCGGCGCCGGGCTCAGCGCCGGCCGACGGCTGCGGCGGCGGTGGCCCAGACCGGGAAGGCGACCAGCCAGATGGCGAGCAGGCCGGCGAGCCGGGCGATCCACCCGGTCAGGGCGGCGGTGCGGTCGGGGTCGCCGACCAGGAGGATGGCGGCGCCGAGCAGCGCGCCGGAGATCCCCACGGCGAGCAGCGCCTTCGCCCACTCGCGCCACTCGTGGCGGGCCCGGGGCCAGCCCCGCTTCGGCGGCTTCCACGGCGGCGGCCCGCCGGCGAAACGGTGGGCCACGCGCTGGTCGGCCCAGCGGACCATGCTGGGGCCGAACGCGACCGAGAAGCCCAGGTATGCGGCGGCCAGGCCGTGCGCGTCGGTGGCGGTGCCGCCGCGGTGCAGGTCCACGGCGGTCGCGGCGAGGACCACCACGTCGACCAGGGGCACCCCGATCAGCAGGACCGTGCTGAGCCGGTGCCATCGGACCAGGTACCGGGCGACCAGTCCGGCGGCGAGCAGCACCCAGAAACCGATTTCACCGCCGATGATGAGCCCTATGACCATGACGCCATCCTGACCGCCGGACGCCGCCCCCGCCTCGGCACCGGCGACGAACCCGACGTCGTACGAAGGATGTATGGACAGCCGTGATGTGATCGTTGCGTGACCCGGTGGGGACTGGAGCGCGGCACGGCGCGGCGGGACATCGCCATCGCCGGTACCTGCCTGGTCTTCGGGCTCGTGCTGCTCACACTGTCCGCGGTCCACCTGATTGAGCCGCTGCCCGGGCACGGCCGCGCGCTGTACCTGGTACCCCTGGTCGTGGTCGTGGTGGCGGTGGGGCTGCGCCGGGTGGCGACCGGGTGGAGCCTGGCGCTGGGCGTGGCCGGCCTCGCGGGTGACGTGGCGCTCGGCGGGTCGCTGGCCACCATGATGATCTTTACCCAGGTGCTCTACGACGCCTGCGTGTACGGCTCGCCGCGGCTGTGGCGGAGCCTGCTGGCGGCGAACGTGGCGCTCACCGCGGTCGCGGCGGCGGTCGGGCTGGTCGTCAACCGCGCCTGGCAGGGTCTGAGCCTCGGGGTGCCGATCGCGCTGCTCGGGGTGCTGCCGCGACCTGCGCCCCGACGTCGCCGTGCTGGACGTGCGCATGCCCCGCCTGGACGGGGTCGCCGCCACCCGGGCCATCGTCGCCGAGAAACTCGCCGGGGTGCTCGTGCTCACCACCTTCGACCTGGACGAGTACGTCTTCGGCGCGCTCCGGGCCGGCGCCGCCGGGTTCCTGCTCAAGGACACCGACGCGCCGGCCCTGGTGGCGGCGGTCCGCACGGTGGCGGCCGGGGACGGCGTCCTCGCCCCGACCGTGACCCGCCGCATGATCAGCGCCTTCGTCGCCACGCTCCCGCCGCCGGCCGAGTCGGTGCGCCGGGCCGTCGCGGCGCTGACGCCCCGGGAGCGCGAGGTTCTGGCGCACCTGGCCCGCGGGCTCGCCAACGCCGAGATCGCGGACCGGCTGTCGATGGCGGAATCCACCGTGAAGACGCACGTCAGCCGGATCCTCGCCAAACTCGGGCTGCGCAGCCGCGTCCAGGCCGCCCTGCTGGCCCAGGACCTCCCCCTCGACCAGGGGCGAGGGCGCGCGGGGGTGCCGGGCGTGGCAGGGTGGGGGCATGGTGGCGGGCGGTGAGGGCGGCGAACTGAGCGCCACCCTGCGCCGGATCGAGCGGTCGGCGGGGGCCCTCGCGACCGCCAGCGTCTCCCGGATGGACGAGACGCTGCCCTGGTTCCGGGACCTGCCGGCCGACCAGCGCGCCTGGGTGATGCTGGTGGCGCAGGCGGGCGTGCGGTCGCTGGTGGAGTGGCTGCGCGGGGGCGGCGGCGCGGACAGCACGCAGGAGGTCTCCGACGAGGTGTTCAGCGCCGCACCGCGCGCGCTGGCCCGCTCGATCAACCTCCAGCACACGGTCGCCCTGATCAAGGTGACCATCGACGTGGTGGAGGAGCAGGTCCCGCACCTGGCGGCGCCGGGCGAGGAGGGGGCGCTGCGGGAGGCGGTGCTGAAGTTCTCCCGCGAGGTGGCGTTCGCGGCGGCCCGGGTGTACGCGCGGGCCGCCGAGACCCGGGGCGCGTGGGACGCCCGCCTCCAGGCCCTGCTGGTCGACGCGCTGCTGCGCGGCGACTCCTCCGACGTGCTGGCCAGCCGCGCGGCCGCGCTGGGCTGGGCGGACGCGCCGCCGGTGGCGGTGGCGGTCGGCCGCAGCCCGGGCGGGGAGGCCGCGGCGGTGCTGCACGCGGTGTACCGGTCGGCCCGGCGACTCGGCGTGGAGGTCATCGGCGGCGTGCACGGCGACCGGCTGGTGCTGGTGCTGGGCGGGGCCGCGGACCCGCTCGCGGCGACGGAGAAGTTGCTGAACGGGTTCGGGGCCGGCCCGGTGGTGGTGGGCCCGGCGGTGCCGAGCCTGGACGAGGCGACCGAGTCGGCGCGCGCCGCGCTGACGGGGTTCCGGGCGGCGCCCGCGTGGCCGGCCGCCCCCCGCCCCGTGTCGGCGGATTCGCTGCTGCCCGAGCGGGCGCTCGCCGGGGACGCGGACGCGCGCCGGGCGCTGCGCCACACCGTCTACGGCGGGCTGGTGCGGGCGGGCGGGGAGTTGCTGGAGACGCTGGACGCGTTCTTCGCCGCCGGCGGGGTGCTGGAGGGTGCCGCCCGGTCGCTGTTCGTGCACCCGAACACGGTGCGTTACCGGTTGAAGCGGATCGCCGACGTCACCGACCTGTCGCCGCTGACTCCCCGGGACGCGTTCGCGCTGCGAGTCGCGCTCGCGATCGGGCGACTTGATCCGGGCGTACCGCCACCAAACACGCCGGTGTGACCCGCGTCGCGACGGATAGTTGAACATCCATTCGGACTGGCCGGACGGGGCGAGTTGTAGGAACCGTACAAGCGATGTAGTGCGGTTTCGTGGCCGTCGCTACCCGCACAATCGGCCCCCATCCCGCAGAGTCGACTCGTGCTCGCCGTACTCGCCCCCGGTCAGGGGGCCCAGAAACCGGGTTTCCTGGCGCCGTGGCTCACCCTGCCCGGCGCCGAGGCGCGGCTGCGCTGGTGGTCCGCGCTCGCCGGACTGGACCTGGTCCACCTGGGCACCGAGGCCGGCGCCGAGGAGATCAAGGACACCGCCCGCACCCAGCCGCTGCTGGTCGCGGCCGCGCTGCTGGCCGCCGAGCAGGTGCCGCTGCACGACGTGGCCGTGGTCGCCGGGCACAGCGTCGGCGAACTCGGCGCGGCGGCGGTGGCCGGCGTGCTGACCCCGGAGTCGGCGATCACGCTCGCCGCGGTGCGCGGCCGGGAGATGGCCGCCGCCTGCGCGCTGGAGCCGACCGGCATGGCCGCCGTGCTCGGCGGGGAGCCGGCGGACGTGCTCGCCGCGATCGAGGCGCACGGGCTGTACCCGGCGAACCGCAACGGCGCCGGCCAGGTCGTCGCCGCCGGCGCCGCCGACAAGCTGGAGAAGTTCGCGGGCGACCCGCCGGCCCGGGCGCGGGTCCGGACGCTCGAGGTGGCCGGGGCCTTCCACACCCCGTACATGGCCCCGGCCGAGCGGGCGCTGGGCGCGATCGCCGCCGGCGTCACCGCCGCCGACCCGGCGCGGATCCTGCTGTCCAACTACGACGGCACCGCCGTGACCGACGGGCGGGAACTCGTGCGACGCCTGGTCCACCAGGTGACCGCGCCGGTCCGGTGGGACCTGTGCATGGCCGCCCTGGCCGACCTCGGCGTCACCGGTGTGATCGAACTGCCCCCGGCCGGCACCCTGGCCGGGCTGCTGCGGCGGGAACTGAAGGGCTCCGGCAGGCCGGAGGTCGTCACCCTGAACACGCCGGCCGACCTGCCCGCCGCCCGGGATCTGATCGCCCGGCACGGCGCGGCGCCCAGCACTTCGATCGGAGGACTCACCTGATGGCCGGCTCCCGCATTCTCGCCATGGGCCATTACCAGCCCTCGCGGATCCTCACCAACGACGACCTGGCGCAGATGGTGGACACCAACGACGCCTGGATCCGGGACCGGGTCGGCATCGTGACCCGGCGGATCGCCGACGCGGAGTCGGTCGCGGACATGGCCACCGCCGCGGCGGCCAAGGCGCTGGCCGCGTCCGGGCTGGCCGCGTCCGACATCGACCTGGTGACCGTGGCGACGTGCAGTTCCGTCGACCGCTGCCCGAACGTGGCGACCCGGGTGGCCAACCGGCTCGGCATCACGGCGCCGGCCGCGTACGACCTGAACACCGCCTGCTCCGGCTTCTCGTACGCGACGGCCACCGCCGACCAGGCGATCCGGGCCGGCGCGGCGCGCAACGCGCTCGTCATCGGCGCGGAGAAGCTCTCCGACGTGACCGACTGGACCGACCGGTCCACCTGCATCCTGTTCGGGGACGCCGCCGGCGCGGCCGTGCTCGGCGAGGTCGCCGACGGCGACCAGCCGGGCGTCGGACCGGTCGTCTGGGGCTCCGCGCCGGACAAGGGCGACGTGCTGAAGATCGAGGGGTGGCGCCCGTACATCCAGCAGGAGGGGCAGGCGGTGTTCCGCTGGGCCACCACCGCGCTCGCCCCGCTGGCGCTCGCCGCCTGCGCGAAGGCCGGCGTCAAGCCGGAGGAACTGGCCGCGTTCGTGCCGCACCAGGCCAACACGCGGATCATCGACGCGATCGTGCGCAAGCTGAACATCCCCAACGCCGTCGTCGCCAAGGACATCGTGGAGTCCGGCAACACCTCGGCGGCGAGCACCCCGCTGGCCCTGTCCAAGCTGATCGAGCGCCGGGAGGTGCCCTCGGGCGCCCCGGTCCTGCTGTTCGGCTTCGGCGGCGGCCTCACGTACGCCGGGCAGGTCGTGCGCTGCCCGTGACCACGGCACCCACCTGGCACCAACCACATCCACCGAAAGGAACAGCATGACCACCCGTGACGAGATCACCGCCGGCCTCGCCGAGATCCTCGAAGAGGTCGCCGGGGTGACCCCCGACGACGTGGCAGAGGGCAAGTCGTTCACCGACGACCTGGACGTCGACTCGCTGTCCATGGTCGAGGTCGTCGTCGCGGCCGAGGAGAAGTTCGGCGTGAAGATCCCCGACAACGAGGTGCAGAACCTCAAGACCGTGGGCGACGCCGTCAGCTACATCCAGAACAACTCCTGACCAGGCACCCAGATTCAAGCACCCTGATTTCCAAGCACCATTGGGGGGACGAACTGTCGTGGCACAGCCCGACGTAGTCGTCACCGGGCTCGGCGCGACGACCCCGCTCGGCGGGGACGTCGCGTCGACCTGGGACGCGATGCTCGCCGGCCGCTCCGGAGTGACGATGCTCACCCAGGAGTGGGCGGCGCAGTTGCCGGTGCGGATCGCCGCGCAGTTGGCGGTGGAACCATCCGAGGTCATCGACCGGGTGAAGATGCGCCGGCTGGACCGCGCCGAGGCGATCGCCCTGGTCGCCGCGCGGCAGGCCTGGGCCGACTCCGGGCTGGCCGGCTCCGGGCTGGACCCGGAACGGCTGGCGGTCAGCGTCGGCACCGGCATCGGTGGCGCCACCACGCTGCTCGCCCAGGACGACATCCTGGAGGCCAGCGGGCCGCGCCGGGTGTCCCCGCACACGGTCCCGATGCTCATGCCGAACGGCCCCGCCGCCTGGGTCGGCCTCGACCTGGGTGCCAAGGCCGGCGTCCACTCCGTCTCCAGCGCCTGCGCCACCGGCGCCGAGGCGATCGCGCACGGCCTGGACATCATCCGGGCCGGCCGGGCCGACGTGGTGGTGGCCGGCGGCACCGAGGCGGTGATCCACCCGCTTCCGATCGCCGGCTTCGCCTCCATGCGGGCCATGTCCACCCGCAACGACGAGCCCGAGCGGGCGTCCCGCCCGTGGGACAAGGGCCGCGACGGCTTCGTCCTCGGCGAGGGCTCGGGCGTGGTGGTCCTGGAACGGGCCGACCACGCCGCCGCCCGCGGTGCCCGGGTGTACGCCCGGTGCGCCGGCGCCGGCCTCACCTCCGACGGCTACGACATCGTCCAGCCGGACCCGGCGGGCACCGGCTTCACCCGGGCGATCAGGATGGCGCTGCGCGACGCGGACGTGGACCCGAGGGACGTCACGCACGTCAACGCGCACGCCACCTCCACCCCGGTGGGCGACATGACGGAGATCGCCGGGTTGCGGGCGGTCATCGGCGACCACCCGGTGCTGACCGCCACCAAGTCGATGACCGGGCACCTGCTCGGCGCGGCCGGCGCGGTGGAGTCCATCGCGACGATCCTGGCGCTGCGTGACAGCGTGGTGCCGCCCACCATCAACCTGGACGACCCCGAGGAGGGGCTGCTGGACGTGGCCGCCCACAAGGCGAGGCACCTGGAGATCCGCGCGGCGCTGAACAACTCGTTCGGCTTCGGCGGTCACAACGTCGCCGTCATCTTCACCCGCGCCTGAACGGCGCGGCACGCACGGCGACACCCCCGGTAGGCGGGCGGAGACGGGGTGGCCGTCCCGCCCGCACCGGCGGAGGTTACGGTGGCCCCGACGATCTCTATCGGGAGGACGCGGGATGCTCGCCGCCGTGAAGGGGCTGCTCGGGCACGAGGCGCTGTACGTGGCGCTCCAGCGCGCGGTCGGCGCGGACCGGCTGCGCTACCGCTGCCTGGACGAGTTGGGCCTGCGCGACGGCGACACGGTCATCGACGTGGGCTGCGGCCCGGCGTACTACTTCGGGCGGCTGCCGCGGGTGCGGTATGTCGGGTTCGACACGTCGCCCCGGTACGTGGCGCACGCGCGGAAGCGGTTCGGCCGGCCGGGCGCCGAGTTCCGCTGCGAGATCTTCGGCGCGGAGCACCTGGCCGAACTGCCGCCCGCGAACGCCGTGCTGCTGCTCGGCCTGCTGCACCACCTGCCCGACGACGCGTCCCGGCACCTGCTCGGGGTGGCCGCGCGGGCGCTCGCCCCGGGCGGCCGGGTCATCTCGGTGGACCCGACGTTCCACCCCGGCCAGCACCCGATCTCGCGGTGGATGTCCGCGAACGACCGCGGCGCGCACGTCCGCGAGCCGGAGCGGTTCGCCGCCCTGGCCGGTGAGTCGTTCGCCGAGGTCGACGGCGAGGTGATCGACCGGCTGACCCGGGTGCCGTCCAGCCACTGGCTGATGCGGATGACCGCACCGAGGCCCGGGGCCGAGCTGTCGGCGGCGGCTCAGGCGGCCTCGGGCAGCGCATAGACGGCCAGGTCACCGGTCTCGAACCGCTTGCTGGCCAGCCCCGCCAGGTCCGGCGACTCGGCGCCGGCCGAGCGGTCCACCACCAGCCAGCGGACGCCGTGCCGCGCCGCCAACTCCCGCAGCACCTCGGCGGTGGGCGCGGTGAACGCGGCGTCGTTGAGTTGCTGGAGCGCCTGGTCCCAGAACGGGTTGTACGGGCTCTGCGGTGCGGCCCGCGGGGCGAAGCCCCACCCCTCGATCAGCACCCGGCGCTCGGCGTACGCGCTGAGCCAGAACGACCGGGAGTCGCACCAGCCGTCCACGACCTGCACGCAGTGCGCGTTCGTGGCGACCACGTCGTGCCGGTCGCTGTGGTCGCGCACCCACCGCGCGGCGGTGACCCGGGACAGCGGCATCGGCACGTTCGCGTAGGCGCCGCCGTTGGGCACCTCGATGGACTTCTTCATGTCCATCACCAGGCCGGGCGCGCCGACGAGCAGGATCGCGGTGAGCGCCAGGACCGGTCCGCGCCCGCGCAGCCGCGGCCGGGCCAGCAACAGCCACACCGCGCCGGCCAGCACGCCGATCACCGCCAGCGCCAGGGCCCACCTCAGCAGCGGTAGCAGCGGGGTGAACGGGGTGTCGTAGGCGGCCGGCACGGCGTACCGCCACTGGATCGCCACCAGCGCGGCGGCGACCGCGACCGCCCCCACGGCGAGCCCGGCCCGCCACCGCGCCGACAGCCCCGCCCGCTCGAACACGGTCACGTAGCCCCAGCCGGAAAGCAGCACGGCGAACGCGAACCCGGCCCGGGTGAAGTACTGGTTGCCGTCGCTGGGCTGCATGAGCACCAGGTACAGCCCGGGGCCGGCGAGCGCGCCGCCGAGCAGCAGCCACTGCACCGGCTCCAGCCGGCCGCGCCGCCGCCACAGCAGCGGGACGATGCCGGCCACCCGCAACTGCATGTTGACCAGGAACGCGACCCAGACGGCGGCGACCACGAGCCACTGCTGCACCCCGCCGCGCGGACCGGCCGGCGGGGGCGCCCAGAAACGCTCCAGCCCGTACAGCGGCCCGACGTCCACCCCGTACGCCTGGAAGCGGTACAGCACGGCGGTGGCGAACAGTTGGGCGCCGCCGGCCATCAACCCCGCGACCACCACCAGCCACGGGATGCGGCGCCGGGTGACCAGCAGGCCGAGCGCGGCGATCGCCAGGGCCACCGCGGCCACCGGGATCGAACTGGCCTTCGCCCCGCTTGAGGCGAGCAAGAACGCCGCGGTCAGCGCCAGCGCCGCACCGAGCGGCAGCGCCGGCACGGGCCGGTCCACCCGCCGGTCCACCACGTCGGCGAGCGTGCCGATCAGGGCCAGCAGCAGCACCCAGCTATAGATCATGGACATGCCGTGCCAGATCACGAACGACGCCTGGGTACCGAACGGCATGGTCACGAAGTGCGTGAAGTTGACCTCACCGATCACCCAGAACAGCGCCGCCGCCACCGCGCCCGCATACGGCTTGCCGCTGACCCGCCACCCCACCACGGCCGTCAGCAGGACCGCCAGCGCGCACAGCCCCGGGATCGCCAGCCGCAGCGCCACCACGACCAGGTCGATGTGCCCGATCAGCCCGGTACTGGCCATGTGCGCGTACCCGAACCAGTGGTAGAACAGCGGCTCCTCGGCCACCTGCGGCACGTGCATCGGGAACTGGTTCTTCGCCTCCCCGGCCAGCGACAACTGGTACGCCAGGTCGATGTACTGGTAGGTGCCCTCGTCGGTGGGCAGGACCGGGTTGCGCTGGAGGAACGTGGCCGACAGGTATGTGGTGAAGAAGGCGACCACGCCGGCCACCGCCCAGGACCACCCGATCGGGGTCGGCACGTACCCCCGTACGTGCCAGTGCCCGCGCAGCCGCGGCACGGCGACGAACGGGACGACCACCGCCAGCGGCCACAGCCACAGCCAGCCCTGAAGACCAAGGGCGGCGACCAGCGCCCAGGCCGGCAGTTCCAGGGCGAGGCCGACCGCCGCACCCATCGTCAGGTCCTCGACCAGCGTGTGCGGGCGCCGGCGCAGCGCCCGGTAGACGAGCGTGCCGGGCAGCAGCACGCCGTACCCGACGTAGAACGCGTACCGCAGCACGGCCAGCGGACCGGTGCCGGCGTGCAGCAGGACGGCCGCGAAGTACGCGACGCCCGCGACCAGCGGCAGCCAGCGCCACAGCGCGGCGCGACGGTGCGGCGGGGCGGCCGGCTCCTCGGGGCGCGCCTCGGCCCGGACCTCGGCCGTCACCGCACCGCCCTCAGTGGGGTCGGCGCGCCGCTGTCCGCCTCGACCTCGGGCGGCGCGTCGGCGGTGTCGGAGCTGACGAAGTACGCCGGGCGCCCCTGCGTGGCGGTGAAGATGCGGGCGATGTACTCACCCAGCAGGCCCAGGCAGAGCAGTTGCACGGCACCCAGGAACAGCACCGCCACGTACAGCGAGGCCCAGCCGGAGACGGTCGCGCCCATCACGTACGCGAGCAGCGCGCCGAGCACGAGCAGCACGCACAGCACCACCCCGCCCAGGCCCAGCCAGGTGGCGAACCGCAGCGGCGCGGCCGAGAAGCTGGTGATGCTGTCCGCGGCCAGCGCCGCCATCCGGGACACCGGGTACTTGGTGCGCCCGGCGACCCGCTCCTCCCGCTGGTAGCGGACCTCGCCGCTGGGGAAGCCCAACCACGGCACCACCAGCCGCAGCACCGGCCGGCTCTCCCCCAGCTCGCGCAGCGCCTCCACGGCCGCCCGGCTCAGCAGGCGGAAATCCCCCGCCTGCGCCGGCACGTGCTTGCCGACCATGCGCCGGACCAGCCGGTAGTACAGGCCGGCGGTCCACCGCTTGAAGCGGCTGTCGCTGCGCCGGTCCGCGCGGACCCCGTACACGATGTCGAGCTGCTGGGCGCGCGCGAGCCGCAGCATCTGCGGGATGGTCTCGGGCGGGTCCTGGAGGTCGGCGTCGATGCTGGCGACGTACTCCCCGCGGGCGCGCAGCAGCCCGGCCAGCAGCGCCGCCTGGTGCCCGCTGTTGCGGCGCAGCCGCACGACCCGCACCTGCGGCCACTCGGCGCGCACCCGGGCGAGCACGGCGGGAGTGGCGTCGGTGCTGCCGTCGTCGACGGCGACCACCTCGTACGCCGCACCGATGCCGTCCAGGGCCGGGCGCAGCCGGGCGGCCAGCAGCGCGAGCGTGGGCTCCTCGTTGTAAACGGGGACCACGACCGAGAGCAGCACCGCGGACACGGCAAGAGACGCTACCAGCCCGCGCTGGGAAACGGCGGGCCGCCGCGGCCCCGTTTGATACACCGGCATCGATGCCCGGACGCTCAACGCATCAGTGGCGGTCGAAGCCGCAGGTCCACGCCGCCCCCTTCGGCCGGCCCGCCCCGCGCCCGGTCAGGCGGCGCAGGCGGTGCGGGGCAGGTTGCCCACCTGGACGGGCGATCGGCCGGCGGGACGCTCCCGCCCGGCCAGCACCGCCGCGAGGGCCGCCATCGACGCCCGGGCGGACGAGTACGTCGCCACGAGCACCGGCGACCGGGCCGAAGCCAGCACGTACGGGGTGTCCATCGCCACCGTCACCCGGGCGTCCCCGCGCAGGTCACCGCCGTCGTCGCGGTACCCGACCAGGTGCACGACGGCGCCACCCTGGCGCACGACCGGCACACCGGCCCGGCGCAGTTCCTCGGCGAGCCACGCCGCCGGCCGCTCCCAGTTCTTCCCGGCGGTGACCGTCACCGCCCCGCTCACCAGCGGCTCGCCGCAGGACCCGCGCAGCAGCGTCACCGCGCGCCGCGCCACCGCCGCGGCCGCCTCGGCGTGCGCCGCCGAGTTCAGCGTCGACAGCGCCGGCTGCTGCCGCTGCCCCAGCTTGAACCGCAGCGTCAGCACCCGGGTCGCCGCCGCCACCAGCCGGGACCGGGGCAGGCTGCCGTCCCGCAGGCCGGCCAGCAGCCCGTCCCGGGCCGCCGGCAGGTCCGGGGGCATCAGCAGCAGGTCGTTGCCGGCATTCAGCGCCCGCACCGCCGCCTCCCCCGGCGGCCAGCGCATCGCCGGCGCCATGTTCATCGCGTCGGTCACCACCACGCCGGTGAACTTGAGCTGGCCGCGCAGGATGTCGGTCACGATCCGGTGGGAGAACGTGGCCGGCGTCCCCGGGTCGACCTCGCGCAGATCCAGGTGCCCGGACATCACCAGGTCCGCGCCGGCCGCGATGCCGGCCGCGAACGGGGGCAGGTCCCGGCTGGTCAGCTGGTCCAGGTTGCCCGGCACCGCCGGCAGCGAATCGTGGCTGTCCCCCGTGGTGTGGCCGTGGCCCGGGAAGTGCTTGAGCGTCGCCGCCACCCCGGCGCCGGACAGGCCCCGCACCGCGCCCGCGACCTGCTGCGCCGCCAGGCTCGGGTCCGAGCCGTACGACCGCGACCCGATGACCGCGCTGCCCCCGCCGCCCAGCACGTCCGCCACCGGGGCGAAGTCGACGTTCACCCCCATCGCGGCCAGTTCCGCGCCGGCGGCGCCCCACGCCGCCTGCGTGCCGGCCGGGTCGCCCGCCGCGCCGAACGCCATCGCGCTGGGCAGCGTCGTCACGCCCGACCCGATCCGGGTCACCACCCCGAACTCCTGGTCCGTGGCGATCAGCATGGGCGCCCCGCCGGCCGGTAGCTCCCGCGCCGCCGTCTGCAACCCGTCGGTCAGGTCGCGCACCTGCGGCGGCCGGTCCACGTTCGTCGTCTTGTTGGTCCCCGCCGTCGGGTCGTCCGCCGAGAAGCCCACCAGGATCAGCCCGCCGAGCCGGTACTTGGCCACCATCTGGGCGGGCGTGTCCACCCCGGCCAGCTTCCGGTTCCCGGCCGCCGAGCCGCCGCTCACCCGGGTCGCGGAACTGCCGTACGCGTACGGCATCAGCACCTGCCCCACCAGGTCCTCGTCGCCGAGCCGGGCGACCAGTTCAGCCGCGCGGGCGGCGGGGTCGCCGGCGCCGACGGACGACGGCGCGGCGGTCGGCGGGGCGGTCGGGGTGGTCGGGGCCGGCTCGCGGGCGCCGCTCGAGCAGGCGGCCACGGCGAGCAGCGCCCCGGCGGCGATGCCGGCCCTCAGGCGGCGGGCTGGTGGGGACACGCCCGCCATCCCACCAGCTCCGGCCAATCGGGGCAACTCGACCCCCATCGCCCCCGCCGCGCCTCGACACGACGCCCGCGACGCACGATGCGGATGCGACGCGCGCCGCCGCTTCAGCCGACCTGGGTGAGCAGCGGCACGGGCTCGCCGTCGGCGGCGTAACGGTACGGCTCGAGTTCCTCGTCCCAGGCGGTGCCCAGCGCGGTGTGCAGGGCGTGCGCCAGGGCCTCCGGGCCGCGCGCCTCGGCCATCAGTGCGCGGAGGCGGTCCTCGCCGAGCTGGATGTCACCGGCGGCACCCATGCCGGCGCGGAACAGGCCGCGGGCCGGGACGAACATGAAGCGCTCGCCGTCG
This sequence comes from Rhizomonospora bruguierae, assembly GCF_018397995.1. Classification (GTDB taxonomy): domain Bacteria; phylum Actinomycetota; class Actinomycetes; order Mycobacteriales; family Micromonosporaceae; genus Rhizomonospora; species Rhizomonospora bruguierae. The sequence goes on along the minus strand of NZ_BBQH01000049.1, from coordinate 27,949 downwards.
TAGCCGGGGCTGGGATCCTCGGTGACCTCGAAGCGGAGCATGGGCCACTGGCGCAGGGCGGCGGCGAGCTGGGCGGCGGTGCCGGGGCGGCCGCCCCACGAACGCTCGGCCCGCCGGGCAGAGGGCTCGGCGGGCTGGGATGTCCACTGCAGGTGCACCGGCGCGCCGAAGACACGCGCCAGTGCCCACTCGACGTGCGGACACACAGCGAGCGGGCTGGAGTGGACGTATACGACGCCACGCGTGACCACGGCTTACCTCCTGCGACGAGGTACGTCTTCCCCTACGACCTCGTGCGGGCGGCACCCGCAGCCCGTTGTCTTCTCAAGACGGTCTGCTCAAGACGGTGTGCTCAACGCCCCGCCACCGCGTTGGATACGCGGCGCCGCGACACCGGGCGAATTCATGAACGACTCGCAACCATGATGTCCGAGTGTCGCACGTTGCGCCAGCGCAACGGCTCGATTGGCACTTTCGCCGACAAGGAACCACTGTTTGCCCGAACGACACCGGCCCGTCACCCGGGGCCAAGTAGGCTGGCCAGGTCCCGGAACGGTCCGACTCGACGAAGATGTGATGGCGGTTCAGAAAGCAGCGGCGGAATCCCCCAGCGCGGAGGGCGCCGTCCGCACCCCGGACCGCCGGGCCGGCCGCCCGGAGCGCGTTCTCAGCCTCCTGGTAGGGCTGCTCATCCTGGCGTTCGCCCTGGTGGGCATCGGCTCGCCACTGCTCGGCCAGACCGTCTTCGCCGGCACCGACCAACTGGTCTCCCGGGCCCCGTACAACGAGATGCCACAGTTCGCGCAGGTGCGGGCGCAGAACACCTTCATCGACGACACGTGGGACACGGCGATCCCGCACACACTGCTGTTCGCGGACGAACTGCGCCGCGGTCACGTGGCGGCGTGGAACCCGTACGTGGCGGGCGGGGCGCCGCTGGGTGCCACCCCCAACTACGCGCTGGCCTCGCCGGTCACGGCGGTGTTCTACCTGCTGCCCGGGTGGCTGGCGCCGGGCGTCATGAAGCTGGCCGAGATCCTCGTGGCGGTCGGCGGCGCGTACCTGTTCCTGCGCCGGCTGCGGCTGCGACGCTCGGCGGCGCTGCTCGGCGGCCTGGTCTTCGCCAGCAGCGCGTTCCTGGTGGTGTGGACGAACTGGCCGCAGACCCGGGTGGCGGCGTTCATCCCGGCGGTGTTCTGGGCGCTGGAGCTGATCGTGCAGCGGCGCCGGGCGGCGGGGCTGGTCGCGCTGGCGCTGGCGCTGGCCGCGATGATCTTCGGCGGCTTCCCGGCGGTCACCGGGTACACGCTGGCCACGGCCGGGCCGTACCTGCTGGTCCGGACGCTGGCCGAGCACCGGCGGCGCTGGCGGCCGGTGCTCGCGGACCTGTTCGCGGCCGCCGGCGGCATCCTGGCCGGCGTACTGCTGACCGCGTTCCAGCTCATCCCCTGGTTCCAGTTCATGAGCCACTCCTACGTGCGGGACCGGGGGCAGACCCCCGAGCAGCACCTGTCCATCGCCACCCTGGTGACCACGGTCGCGCCGTGGGCGCTCGGCTCCACCGACCCCGGCCGCCCGCCGTACTGGTACCGGTCGGTCAACATGATCGAGTCGCTGTCGTACCTGGGTGCGGCGGCGCTGGTGCTGGTGCTGGCCGCGCTGCTGCTGGCCCGGCGGGGGCGGGCGGCGCTGCCACCGGGCGCCTGGGGCGTGCTGGTGGCGGCGGTCGCCGGCTGGTTCACGCTGATCTACCTCGGCGGGCCGCCGTTGGCCGCGGCGCAGCGGCTGCCGCTGCTGTTCGCCAGCAACTTCGTCGGCCGGGGCCGCAGCGTGCTCGGCTTCCTGCTGGCCGTCCTCGCCGCCGTCGGCCTGGAGCTGCTGCTGCGCCGACGCGCGGCCGGCGCCGGAAAGTCCCGACGGTGGGACCTCGCCTGGGGCGGGTTCGTGCTGTTCGCGATGGTCGGGTTCAGCGCCTGGTCGCTGTGGTCCGCCCGGCACGGCGCGATCACGATGGGGCCGGCTGGCGGGCGCTCCTCCCGCCTGGACCGGCTGGCCGTCCAACTCGGCTGGGGCGTGCTGCTGCTCGTGCTCGCGCTCGCCGCCGCCGCGGTCCTGTGGCGGGCCGACCGGCGCCGGCTGCGCCTGGTCGGCGCGGGCGCGCTCGCGGTGCTGGTCGCCGGGCAGGCGCTGAGCCTGGTCATCCCGTTCTACCCGCGCGCGCCGAAGGACACGTTCTACCCGCTGAGCGGCGTCCACCAGTACCTGAAGGAGCACCTGGGGCAGGAGCGGTACGCCGGCTCGTTCATCTCGGTGGCGATGAGCATCGAGACGGCGAACCGCATCCGCTCCGCCAGCGGGCACACCTTCGTGGACGTGCGGTACGGCGAACTGGTCCGCGACGTGCCCGGCGCCGAGCGGCTGTACCCCACGTACGTGGTGTTCGACCAGAAGGCGGCGAGCAGCCCGGTGCTGGACCGGATCAGCGCCCGCTACTTCGTCGCCCAGTCGGACACGGGTGTGGCCGGCGACGCCACCGACCCGAGGGGCGACGGCAGCACCGTGACGCTGCGCCCGGAGACGCCGGTCGAGGCTCCGCTGCCCGGCACCGGACGCGCGCGGGCGGTGCTGGTGACGCCGACCTCCAGCGCCCGGTGGGGTACGCAGGACCGGATCGAGGTGGTCGTCCGGGACGACGCCGGCCGCGAGGTGGCCCGCGCCGAGCGCCGGGTGCTGGACACGGCCGCCGGCACGCCGTTCAGCATTCCGGTGGCGGCGGACTCGGTGCCGGACGGCACCCCGCTGACCGCCACGGTGATTCTGCACGCGGCGCGGGAACTGACCGTTCGGGGCAGCGCCGGCGCGCCCGCGCTGGGCATGGTCCACGGGCGGGCGGAGGACGGCCTGCGCCTGGTGAGCACCGCCGACGGGGTGGTGTACGAGCGCCTGCACGCCCTGCCCCGGCTGCGGTGGGCGAGCCAGGCGGTGGTCGAGCCGGACCCGGCCAGGCGGCTGGCCCTGCTGGCGGCCGGCACCCTCCAACCGGACCAGGTGCTTCTCGACGCACCCGCCGGCACCGCAGCGGCCGGCGGCACCGCGACGATCACCCCGATCACCGACGGCACCGACGAGATGTCCGCCCGGGTGGACGCGCGGGGCGGCGGCTACCTGGTGCTGGCGGACACGCTCCAGCACGGCTGGCGGGCGACCGTCGACGGCGCGCCGGCCACCCTGCACAACGCCGACCACGCGTTCGTCGCGGTGTCGGTGCCGGCCGGGCAGCACACCGTGCGCTTCGAGTACGTGGGGACGGACGGCCGCCTGGGCCTGTATGTGACGATCGTGACCGGGCTGGCATTGATCGCGGTGGCGGGGGTCGCGGCGGTCCACCGCCGTCGCCGGCAGGCGGGGCCGGACCGACCAGGCGCCGAAGGCAGGCTAAGCTCGGCTGGTCCGGGTGGCGATCCCGACGAAGGTCTTTGGTGAGGCGATGAGCGCCGGATACAGCTCGACCACCCCCACGCCCCAGCAGCGTCACGCGAGCCAGACCGCCGCGCCGGTCGAGCCGGGCGCCCCCTCGCAACTGGACGTCACGATCGTGCTGCCCTGCTACAACGAGCAGTTGCACGTGATCCAGGAGATCGAGCGGATCAGCAAGGCGATGGACAACAGCCCGTTCAGCTACGAGCTGCTGGTCATCGACGACAAGTCGACCGATGACACGCTCCAGGTGCTGCGCGAGGCGCTGCCCCGGTTCCCGCACATGCGGCTGATGCCGTTCCAGCGCAACGGGGGCTCCGGCACGGCGCGGCGGATCGGCACGCAGGAGGCGTACGGGCGGATCGTCGTCTGGACCGACGCGGACATGACGTACCCGAACGAGCGCATCCCGGAGTTCGTCCAGTATCTCTGCGACAACCCGCAGACCGACCAGGTGGTCGGGGCCCGCACCACCGAGCAGGGCAGCCACAAGTTCCTCCGGGTACCGGCGAAGTGGGTGATCCGGAAGGTGGCGGAGATGCTGGCCGGCACCCGCATCCCCGACCTGAACTCGGGGCTGCGCGCGTTCCGTCGGGACGTCTCGCTGCCCTACCTGCGGCTGCTGCCGCCCGGGTTCTCCTGCGTCACCACGATCACGCTGTCGTTCCTGTCGAACCAGCACACCGTGGACTACCTGCCGATCGACTACGCGAAGCGCTCCGGCACGTCCAAGTTCAAGTTCGTCCGGGACGCGTACCGGTACATCCTCCAGGTCCTGCGGATGGTGATGTACTTCAACCCGCTGAAGGTCCTGATGCCGGTGGCGCTGACCCTGCTCACGGTCGGCGCGGTCAAGGCGGTGGTGGACGTGGTCCGGTACAACTTCCGGATCACCACCAACGCGACGCTGCTGTTCATCACCGGCCTGATCATCGCGGCCGTGGCGCTGCTCGCCGACCTCATCGTGCGGTCGCGGGCGGACTGAGCCGGTGGTGGTGACCCCTCCGGCCAGCGACACCCGCTCCACACCGCCGGTGGCGGTGAGCCCGCCGCGCTGGCGTTCCCTGCTGCGCGGGGCGCTGCTGGTCGTGGTCCTCGGGGCGGCCGGCTACGCGGTCGCCGGCAACCGGGACCGGCTGCTGGTCTCGCTGCGGGACCTGTCGTGGTGGAGCGTGGTCGCCGCGTTCGGCTTCGGGCTCTCGGCGATGCTGGTGAGCCTGCTGGTCTGGCGGTCGCTGATGACCGACTTCGGCGCCCGCGTCTCGGTCCGGGACTCGGCCCGCATCTTCTACCTCAGCCAGTTGGGCAAGTACCTGCCGGGCTCGCTGTGGTCCATGCTCAGCCAGGCGGAACTGGGTCGCGACCTGCGCATCCCCCGCCGGACCAGCATCACCGTCGGCGCGATGGCGATCGTCGTCGCGATGGCGGTCGGGCTGCCGCTGGCCGTGGTCAGCCTGCCGCTGGCGGCGCCCGGGCTCAGCGGGCGGTACTGGTGGGTCGCGCTGATCGCGCCGCTGTTCCTGATCTGGCTGCACCCCCGGGTGCTCACCCGCGCGCTGAACCTGGTGTTCGGGGTGCTGCGCCGGCCGCCGCTGGAGCACGCGCCGTCGTGGCGGGGGCTGCTCACCGCCGCCGGCTGGCAGGTGCTCGTCTGGGTCTGTTTCGGCCTTCAGTCCTGGATCCTCGTCGTGGCCCTGGGTGGCGCCCCGCTGCGCGCGCTGCCGGCGGTGATCGGCGGCTACGCGTTGGCGCACTGCTTGGGCCTGCTCGCGATCGGCATGCCGGCCGGCGCGGGCGTGCGGGACCTGGCGCTCACCGCCGCGCTCGCCACGGTGATCCCGTCCGCCTCGGCGCTGGCGGTGGCGCTGGTCGCCCGCACCCTCATCACCGCCGTGGACCTGCTGCTGGCCCTCAGCCAGCTGCGCCGCCGCCGCGCCTGAACCCCGCCGCCGCGGCGCTATGCCGGGCGGCGCGGCGCTATGCCGAGCGGCGTGCCAGGGCGACGAGGCCCGGGCCCTTCCGCGGCGACAGGCTCTGCAGCAGGGTGAACGGCAGGATGCCCACCTTGATCGCCGCGCCGGTGAGCCGCTCGCGGGGTTGCAGCACCCGGCCCGAGCCGGCCGTGCGCTCCTCCGCCGTGCTGGCGTCCTCCGCCGGCCGGCGGCCCTTCGCCAGCCGGTCGCGGACCGCGTCCAGCGCGTACCCGAGCGGCCAGGCGTAGTGCCGGATGGTGATGTCGACCGCGCCGGCCGCGGCCAGCCGCCCGGTCATCTGCTCGCCCGAGTACCGCCGGTAATGGCCGACCAGGTCGTCCCACGGCCCGAACCGGTGCGGGTCGGCGGGCACGGAGAGCAGCAGGTGCCCGCCCGGGCGCACCAGCGGCAGCCACTCGGCCAGCGCCGCCTCGTCGTCGGCCAGGTGCTCCAGCACCTCGAAGGCGCAGACCAGGTCGTACCGGCCGGGGTCGGGCGCCTTGTGGTGGTCGCCGTGGATCACCGTGCCGCCGGCCGGCGTGATCCGGTCGTGGGCCACCTGCCAGGAGGACTCGTCCGGCTCCACCGCGGTGTACCCGCCGGCCAGCCGGGCCAGGCGCACGCCGAAGCCGCCCTGGCCGCAGCCGAGTTCCAGGATCGAGGCCGGCCGGACCCGGGCCACGGCCGAGCGGACCACCGCCCAGCGCAGGGCGGCCCGGGGCGCGAGCGGCGGATCGGGCTGGCTCACAGCGTCTCCCTCTCGTTGCGGACCGTCTCGGCGGGGGCCATGACCCGCGCCCGCAGCGGTGCGACCACGGCGGCCGCCTGGAACCGGCTGACCGCGAGTTCGTGGCCGGCGGCCTTGAGGCGGGCCAGCTTCGCGGGGTCGGCGGCCAGGTCGCGCAGGGTGGCGGCGAGGGCCGCCGGGTCGCCGGGCGGCACCAGCACCGCGGCGTCGCCCAGGGCCGCCCGCTGGGGTTCGGTGTCCGACGTGACGACGACGCAGCCGGCGGCCAGCCCCTGGTACACCTTGGTCGGCACCACCCGCAGCGCCTTCTCGGTGCTGCCGAAGATGCCGAGGCTGACGTCGTGTCCGGCCACCAGCGCGGGCAACCGCTCGCCGGATACCCAGTCCAGCCAGGTGACCCGGGTGTTCGGGGCGGCCAGTTCCCGGCAGCGCCCGTGGTCCTGGCCCCTGCCGACCATGGTGATCTCGATGTCGTCGCCGGCCAGCGCGGCCAGCGCGGTGCCGATGGTCTCGGTGCCGTGCAGCGGGGTGAACAGGCCGACGAACACCACCCGCAGCGGACCGGTGCGGGTGGCGGGCGGCGGGCGGAACCACTCGTGGGCGGCGCCGACCGGCACGACCACGGCCCGGGCGCGGGCCTGCGGCGGCAGCGTGGCCAGGTGCTCCTCGGTGTCCACGATGATCGTGTCCGCGCTGGCCAGCGCCGTGCGGTCGATCCAGCGCAGCAGCGCGTGCTTGACCCCGCCGGCGCGGGACAGCCCCCGGTCGTGCCCGGTGCCGGCGGCCGAGACGAGGTGGTCCAGGGCGATCGGCGGGCGCCGGAACAGCCGGCGGGCCAGCCGCACGTCGAAGTGCCCCAGGTACCCGACGAGGACGGCGTCCGGCTCGCCGGCGCGGGCGCGGCGCGCGGCGCGGATCAGCCGGAGCCAGCAGGCGCCGAGTTGCCAGGCCAGCACCGGCAGCCGCCAGGGCTGGCGCAGCATCGCCACCCGGCCCGCGGTGTCCAGCGGCAGCCGGGCATTGACCTCGGTCACCTCGTCGCCGCTGTCACGCAGCCCCTGGATCAGAACGGCGACGCGGGGGTGCCGTCCGGTGTCATATGTCCCGAAGGCGAGCCAGCGCACCGGCATAGAGTAGCGGCCACGCGGGGCCCTCCCCCGGCTCGGGTATGCTGGGCCGGGCCCGTTTGGCGGGCGACACACCTTCCCCGCAAAGTCTGCAAGGAGAATCGCCGTGGCGAGCAACACCTCCAAGACCGCGCGCGCTTCCGTCCGGGCCGGTCAGGCCGGTGCGAGCGGCGCCCTGAGCGTGCTCGGTGAGTTCAAGTACCTCATCCCGCTCAACAACGGCAAGCACGCCTACGTGCGGAACCTGACCAACGGCAAGGTGGTGCACCTGCGCACGGACTCCGACGCCTTCGTCGAGGAGATCCGCACGCTGGCCGCCGCCGGGCACGCCACGAAGATCCGCACCGAGCTGGGCACCCTGGCCGCCGCCCACCCGGGCCACGGCTGGGACGCGACCGAGAAGCGCCTGGCCGACGCCGGCGTCTTCGAGGGCTGAGCACAGGCTCGTCGAGCGCCCCATCCGCCGCATCGGCGGGTGGGGCGCTTTTCGTTGGACAAATTCCGGCCGGGCGGTGGATTCGGGGTGACGCGCCAGGGCATTCTTAATTACCACCCGGTAGGAGGTGAGGTGGGTGCTGACCACCGCCGACGGAGCCGACCTGCACCTGGTCGACACCGGCCCCGCCGACGCGCCGGTTACCGTCCTGTTCCTGCACGGCTGGACGCTCGACGGTGCCACCTGGCACCGCCAGCTCGACGCCCTGCCGGCGCTGGCGCCGGGTACCCGCCTGGTCAGTTACGACGCGCGCGGCCACGGCGACTCCGGCCTCGGCGGGCGCCGCTCCGCCACCCTTGAGCGGCTCGGCGACGACCTGGCCGAGGTGGTGCGGCACGTGAACCCGGCCGGGCGGCTGATCCTGGTCGGGCACTCGCTCGGCGGGATGACCATCATGGAGTACGCCCACCTCCACCCCGGGGAGTTCGGGCAGCGCGTGCACGGCCTGGTGCTCGTCTCCACCACCGCCGAGGGGCACGCGCACACCGCGTACGGCCTGCCGGCCCCGCTGACCACGCTGGTGCGCATGGCGGAGACCACGAGCGCCCGGGTCCTCGCGTTCGGTGGCCACTGGCGCCCGCACCGGGTCCTGCAACCGGCCCTGCGTCCGGGCCTGCGCTGGCTGCTGTTCGGCCAGGTCTGCGACCCCGCTGACCTGCGGCGCACCGCCGCCACCGTCGCCCGGGCCCCGCTGTGCTCCATCGGCGGCCTGCGCGCGTCGGTCGGCGCCCAGCGGCGCCTCGACACGCTGGCGGCGATCGCCCCGATCCCGACCACCATCCTGGTCGGCGACCGCGACCGCCTCACGCCCCCGCCCTGCGCCCGCTCCATCGCCGCCGCCGTGCCCGGCGCCGACCTGCACGTCCTGCCGGGCGCGGGGCACATGCTGATGTTCGAACGCCCGGATGAGGTCACCCGGGCCATCGCCGGTGCCGTCGCCGGCGTGGCCACCCGCCCCGCCGCCTGAACGGACGCCGGGGTGCCGTGGCCGGCGCGGGGTCACCCGCCCGGGGCATCCACGGGAGGCGTAGCCGCTCGGCCGTGCCCGGGACCACACGGTTGATCGATCCGGTACGGGCCCGCACAGCGTACTGTCGGAAGGCCCATCTCCGCTGGCCGTGCCGGGCGCGGAGGCACACCGAAAGAGAGCCCGTTGACCGACGCAAGCACGCTGCAGCAGGAGATGGCCGTCGAGCAGCGGCACGTGGACCGGGTGTACGCCCGGCTGGCCCAACTGCGCGAGGCGGCGGTGCGGGCGGAGCGGGACGGGTACCGGATCGCCCGGGTGGGCAACTACGGCTCGCTGGTCGAGCGGGACGCGATGGTGTTCCACGCGGCCCGGCGCCGGCACGCGCTGGACGCGGAGCACGAGGGGCTGGTCTTCGGCCGGCTGGACCTGGCGCACGGCGAGACGCTGCACGTGGGGCGGCTGGGGGTGCGCGGGGAGAACGCGGAACCCCTGGTGATCGACTGGCGGGCACCGGCCGCGGCGGCGTTCTACCAGGCGACCGCGGCGGACCCGCGGGGCGTGGTGCGGCGGCGGACGATCTCGTCCAGCGGCGAGCGGGTGACCCGCATCGAGGACGAACTGCTGGACCCGGGCGCCGCGCCGGAGGGCATGGCCGTGGTCGGCGACGGCGCGCTCCTGGCCAGCCTCACCCGCACCACCGGCCGCGGGATGCGCGACATCGTGGCGACCATCCAGCGGGAGCAGGACGAGGCGATCCGCTCCCCCGGCTCGGGGGTCACGGTCGTCTCCGGCGGGCCGGGCACCGGGAAGACGGCGGTGGCCCTGCACCGCGCCGCGTACCTGCTGTACTCGGACCGCGCCCGGTTCGCCGGCGGCGGTGTGCTCGTGGTCGGCCCGTCGCCGGTGTTCGTGAACTACATCGCGGCCGTGCTCCCGTCGCTGGGCGAGGAGGCGGCCACCCTGCATTCGCTGGGTTCGCTGGTTCCGGGGTACGAGGCGGGCCGCACCGACCCGACCGGGGTCGCCGCGGTCAAGGGGTCGCTGCGGATGCGGAAGGTGCTGGACCGGGTGGTCCGGGCCCCGGTGCCGGGCGCACCCACCGAGCTTCGCCTGCTGTACCGGGGTTCGCTGCTGCGCCTGGGTCGGCAGGAACTGGACCCGATCCTCTTCCGGGCGTTGCCGCGCGGCGTCCGCCGCAACGAGGTGCGCCGGGCCGGCATCGACGGGCTGTTCGACGCGCTCTGGGCGCAGGCGCAGCGGCTGCGGGTGCCGACCCTGCCGAGCCAGATCGAGTTCGAGGACGAGTTGTCCGAGCGGGAGGAGTTCCGGGCCTTCCTGCGCGCCTGGTGGCCGATGCTGCGCCCGATCCAGGTGCTGGGGTGGCTCGCCGACCCGGAGCGGCTGCGCCGGTACGCGGGTCAGGTGCTCACCCCGGCGGAGGTCGAGGCGCTGGCCGCCTCGTACCGGGAGCTGGCCGAGCGGGGCCCGACGGTGGCCGACGTGGCGCTGCTGGACGAGCTGGACGAGCTGCTGGGCAAGTCGCTCCAGGCGCGGCGGCGCAAGCCGACCGGCGACCCGTTCCACGTGCGGGACGGCATCCGCGAGGTCACCACGTATGCCGATCGGGTGCGGGCCGCCCGGGCGCAGGCGGTACGCCGCCCCGAGGATTACCGCGAGTACGCGCACATCGTGGTGGACGAGGCGCAGGACGTGTCGCCGATGCAGTGGCGGATGCTCGGGCGCCGGGGCCGGCTGGCGTCCTGGACGGTGGTCGGCGACCCGGCGCAGAGCGCCTGGACCGGCGACGCCGCCGAACTGGCCCGGGCGCGGGACGCCGCGCTGGCCGGGCGGCGCCGGCACGGGTACACGCTGACCACGAACTACCGGAACTCGGCGGAGATCTTCGACGAGGCGGCGAAGGTCATCCGCGAGGTCGCCCCGGACGCGGACCTACCCCGCGCGGTGCGCTCCACCGGGGTGTCCCCGAAGCATGTCGTGGCCGCGGCGGGCGAGCTGCCGGAGGCGGTGCGCGCGGCGGCGGTCGAGCTGCTGGCCGAGGTGGAGGGGACGGTCGGGGTGATCACCCCGGTCCCGCGCCGGGACGAGGTGGCCGGTTGGCTGGCCGGGCTGGCTCCCGAGCGGCTCCAGGTGGTGACCAGCCTGGAGGCGAAGGGCATGGAGTACGACGGGGTGGCGCTGGTGCGCCCCGGGGAGATCCGTGAGCGCACCGATGCGGGTGCGCGGACGCTCTATGTCGCGCTGTCCCGGGCCACGCAGCGGCTCACCACCGTCGACGTGCGCGGGTGACGGCGCCGCCGGGCCGGTAGCGCCGCCGGGCCCGCATGTGCCCGCTCGGTGGTACGCGTGCGGCCGGCGTCCGCGTACAGTTGCACACATTGCGATGTGAGCATGATTGGTGGGCCAGATGGGCGCGGGACACGATCACGGGCACGGTGTCGCGGCGCACGCCGGGGCGCGGCACCGCGGGCGGCTGTGGGCGGCCGCCGGGGTGCTGGCCGCGGTGCTGCTGGTCGAGGCGGCGGTGGCCCTGTCCACCGGGTCGCTGGCGCTGCTGTCCGACGCCGGCCACATGTTCACGGACGTGCTGGGCATCGGCATGGCGCTGGCCGCCATCACCGCCGCCGCCCGGGTGGGCCGCGACCCCCAGCGCACCTTCGGCCTGTACCGCCTGGAGGTGCTCGCCGCGCTCGGCAACGCGGTGCTGCTCGCCGCCGTCGCCGGGTACGTGCTGGTCGAGGCGGTCCGCCGGCTCACCGGTCCGCCCGAGGTACCCGCCGCGCCGATGCTGGCGGCCGCGCTCGCCGGCCTGGTCGCGAACCTGGTCGCGTTCGCCCTGCTGCGCTCGGGCGCCAAGGAGAGCCTCAACGTGCGCGGCGCCTACCTCGAGGTGGTCGGCGACCTGCTCGGCTCGCTCGGCGTCGTGGTCGCCGCGGTCGTCATCGCCACCACGGGCTGGCGGTACGCCGACCCAATCGTCGCCGCCGCGGTCGGCGTGGTCATCCTGCCCCGGACCTGGCGGCTGGCCCGGGCCGCGCTGCGCATCCTGGTCCAGGCGGCCCCCGCGCACCTGGACGTCACCGCCGTGCGGCACCGGCTGGCCGCGCTGTCCGGCGTCCGCGACGTGCACGACCTGCACGTCTGGACGCTCACCTCGGGCATGGAGGTGGCCTCGGCGCACCTGCTGCTCGACCCGGCCGCCGACGTCGGCGCGGTGCTCGCCGACGCCCGGCAGGCCCTGCACGCGGAGTTCGCGATCGACCACGCCACCCTCCAGGTCGAGCCCGCCGGCGCCGCCGGCGCCTGCCGGCCCATGAGGTGGTAACCCGGCCGGCAGCGGGAGGTTCCGGAAGCGGTGGGCCGCCGCCCGCCGACGGCGGCCCACCGCCGGCTCAGCAGCCGATCCGGGACGAGCCGACCGCCACGTCGTCGAACCACAGCGTGTCGGCGTCGTTGCCGTAGCCCTCCCAGCCGACCCGCAGGTCGGTCAGGGCCGGGCGCCAGGTGTGGTTGTACCACTGGCTGTCGATGTCGTGCGTCGGCACGCCGTCGGCCTGCAGCCCGGTGATCGCCGAGCCGCCCAGCCAGGTGGAGAGCGTGCCCTGGCCGCCGTTGACCATGAACTCCACACAGTTCCAGGTGTTCACCGGCAACTGGGCGCTGAGCGCCACGCCGCTCGGGCTCTGCTCCGGCAGGGTGGCGTCATCGGAGGCCCGGTTCCACTGCATGCGCGCGTTCTGGCCGCCCATCCGCAGGTCCCGGCCGCCGTCCGCGGCGTCCCGCATGGCGGCGAACGTCACGTGCGTCGCCGGCAGCGCCGTGCTGTGCCGCACCCAGAACCGGCCGTACCAGACCGTGCCGAGCGTGCTCAGGTCCTTGTTCGCGCGCACGAACACGTGGTTGCAGTAGCCGGCGCCACCGTTGACCCGGATGGACTTGCTGCCGCTGTGTGCCACCGAGCCGTCCACGGTCGCGGTGCCGGTGCCCTGGCAGTCCGGGTAGACGACGGACCAGTTGCCGCTGGGCGCGGTACCGGCGCTCTGGCTCTCCAGTCCGTCGCAGAAGGCGGCCGAACCGCAGCCCGCGGGGTTCCCGGTCGTGGGCGGGGTGGTCGGCGGCGTCGTGGTGGGCGGCGTCGTGGTGGGCGGCGTCGTCGGGGGCCGCGTGGTGGGCGGAGTGGTGGTGGGCGGGTTGTTGGTGGGCGGGGTGGTCGGGCCGGCGCCGTTGCACGCCACGCCGTTCAGGGTGAACGCGGTGGGCGCCGGGTTGCCGGCCCCGAACGTGCCCTGGAACCCGAACTCGGTGCTGCCGTTCGCCGGGATGCTGCCGTTCCACGCCACGTTCGTCGCGGTGACCGCCTGGCCGGACTGGGTGACCGTCGCGTTCCACGCGCTGGTGATCCGCTGGTCCCCGGCGTAGGTCCAGTTCACGGTCCAGCCGTTGACCGCGGCGTCCCCACCCGAGACGCCGACGCTGGCGGTGAACCCGCCGGTCCACTCGTTCACGGTGTAGGTGATCCGGCAGCCGGTGGCGGCCTGCGCCGCGGGCGCGGCGATCAGGCCGGTCCCCACCAGCGACGCGGCGGCCATGGCGGCGAATGCGACGACGGCCGCGCGGGTGCGCCCGCGCGGTTTCACGATGACCCTCATGCGGGTTGAGTCCTCTCGGATTCCCGCCGGTGCGGCCGGTCCACAGCGACCGGGGCGCCTGGCGGTGATGCGGTGACGGTGGTGCGCACCGCGCGCCGCCCGTGCGGGTGCGCGGCGTCAATGCGGCGGCCCCGGCTCCGGACCTGCGACGGCGCGTCCTACCCATAGACGGTCGTCGCTCGCTAGCTCATCGTAGGGATCGGCGGGGATCCCGCCAACCCGTCCGGGACAAGGACGTCAAGAAAGATGGGCCGCCGATCGGGCGAGAAGCGCACCCGCTACGGGTAGGGCCAGGCGTTGCGGGTGCAGCCGTTCAGCCCGTACAGATGCGGTCGACGGTCGCCGGGGTGGCGAGCTTGACCACGAAGTCGGCCGGCGTGCCGGGTATCCGGCGAAAGCCCCAGCGGCCCCGGGCGGTCCAGCCGCGCGGGTCGGCGAGGATGCGGTCCACGTCCCGGGCGAAGGCCACCGCGTTGAAGTCGATACCGTTCTCCACCTCGATCCGGTACCGGTAGATGCGCCCGCTGCCGACCGGTGGGCTGCTCCCGAGCACCACCCGGAACGTGCCGGTGCCGCCGGTGAGCCGGGCGCCGCCAGGGGCGGGCGCCGCCGTCGACTTGGTCGTGACCCGCGGGGGGCCGCCGTCCGCCACGCTCCCGCCGTCCAGGATGGGGGCCGCGCCGCCCGCGCGCTCCGCCGCCCAGACCACCACGATCGCGCCCATGCCCAGCAGGACCACCACCGCCACCGCGATCACGAAGCCGAGCGCGAGGGCGGTGCGCCGGACGGGGCGGCGCGGCTGCCCGTAGAGCATCACCGCGCGCTCGCCCGGCCGGCCGGCACCGGCGCGGGCGGCGGTGCGGCGGCCCGCCGCACCGCCAGAATCTGCCTGATCCGCTGGTTCGCCACCGCGCGCCAGCGCTCGCGTCGGTTGAGCACCGTCATGGGACCGGACGCTAGGCCGAGGCTGTGAAAAAGCCGTCAAGAGCGGGTTCGCCGGGCGTGCGGACGCGCCTTCACGCCGCCTTCACCGGTCGGGCCGGCGGACCGGGCAGGATGGCTGCATGACCGCCCGGATCCTGATCGCCGAGGACGACCCCAAGCAGGCCAACCTCGTCCGCGTGTACCTCGAACGCGAGGGGCACAGCGTGCTGGTGGTCGGCGACGGCCGGGCCGCCCTGGAGCAGGCCCGCGCCCGCCGCCCCGACCTGCTGGTGCTGGACGTGATGATGCCCGCGGTGGACGGCCTGGACGTGTGCCGGATCATGCGGGCCGAATCGGACGTGCCGATCCTGCTGCTGACCGCCCGGAGCACCGAGGAGGACGTGCTGCTCGGGCTGGACATCGGCGCCGATGACTACATCACCAAGCCGTACAGCCCGCGGGAGCTGGTGGCCCGGGTCCGGGCGCTGCTGCGCCGGGCCGGCGTGGTGGCCGCCGGCAGCCGCTCCGTGTTCACCGTCGGCGACCTGGAGATCGACACCGCCCGGTTCGAGGTGCGGGTCGGCGGGCGGGCGGTCGTGCTCACCGCCAAGGAGTTCGGCATCCTCGAGGTGCTGGCCGGGGAGCCGGGGCGGGCGTTCACCCGGGCACAGATCATCGACAAGGCGTTCGGCTTCGACCACTACGTGCTGGAGCGGACCGTCGACGCGCACGTGATGAACCTGCGCCGCAAGATCGAGCAGGATCCGGCGAACCCGGCGTACGTGCAGACCGTCTTCGGCCGCGGCTACCGGCTCGCCGAGGCCCGTACCGAAACCGCCGGGGCGCGGACGGAAGCCACCGGAGTTGCCGAGGCGCGTACCGGATGAGCGTGCGGGTCCGCGTCCTGCTGCTGGTGCTGCTGGTGGCGCTGGCGGCGGTGGGCGCGACCGCCTACCTGACCGTCCGCCAGCTCAGCACTCAGCTCAACCGGTCGGTCAGCAGCGACCAGGCCAGCGCCAACCGGATCGCCGAGGACCTGCGCCACTACGGCGTGGAACACGGCACCTGGGAGGGCATCGCGGCGCTGGCCGGCAGCCTGAACCGGGGCACCGGTCTGCGGATCAAGCTGATCACCGAGTTCGGCGAGACCATCGTGGACACCGACACGCTCGCCCGGCGCACGGCGCGGCGCACCCCGGCGCCGCCGATCCTGGTCGACCCCCGCCCCGCGATCTCCCCGGCCGCCGACGGCGGGAACCTCCATGAGGTGGTCCGCGCGATCGACCAGTACCGCCGGGGAGTCAGGCTCGCCGCCTGCCTGACCCGCGGCGGAGGCCGGGCGGAGCTCGCGGAGGGATCGATCGGCACGCCGCTCTACCGGACCGCGGCGGCCACGGACCCGGCGCTGGCCAAGCGGTGCGACGCCGAGGCGATCAGCGCGGCGAGCGAGCGGGCCGCCGACGAGGAGGCGGCCCTGGCCTGCGTCCAGCGGGCAAAAACCGGCAGCATGGACCCGAGCGGCACGCCCGCGCTCCCGAGCCAGTTCACCACCTGCGTCAAGGAGGCGTTCCAGCGGCGGGTCGAGCGGGTCGGGCCGGTGCCGCTGCTGCTGTACCTGGGCGCCACCGACGACCCGGTACGCCTGGCGACCACGCCGATCGTGGCCGCCGCGGTGGCGGTGTTCCTGCTCGCGCTGGTCGGCGCGCTGCTGCTCAGCCGGCACGTGGTGCGCCCGGTGGCGGCGCTGACCGCGGCGTCCCGCCGGCTCGGCCAGGGCGACCTGAGCAGCCGGGTACCGGTCAGCGGCTCGGACGAGATCGCCGCGCTGGGCCGCTCGTTCAACCGGATGGCGGACTCGTTGCAGGCGGCGGAGGAGCGCCAGCGCCGGTTGGTCGCCGACGTGGCGCACGAACTGCGCACGCCGCTGGCGAACCTGCGCGGCTACCTGGAGGCGCTCAAGGACGACGTCATCGCCCCCTCCCCCGACCTGTTCGCCTCCCTGCACGACGAGGCCGTGCTCCAGCAGCGGATCGTCGACGACCTCCAGGACCTGGCGCAGGCGGAGGCCGGCACGCTGGTCTACCACATGGCCCCGGTCGACGCCGCCGACCTGCTGGAGGCGTGCCGGACCGCGCACCAGGCGGTCGCCGACGCGGCCGGGGTTCGGCTGAACCTGCACGCGGCCGACCCCCTGCCGGTCCACGTCGATCCGGACCGCATCCGCCAGGTGATCGGCAACCTGGTCACCAACGCGGTGCGGGCCACCGCGCCGGGCGGCGAGGTGACCCTCTCCGGCCAGGCGGTACCCGGCGGCGCGGTGCTGAGGGTCGCGGACACCGGGCACGGCATCGCCCCGGACGACCTGCCGCACCTGTTCGACCGGTTCTGGCGGGCGGACGCCGCCCGGGGCCGCCGCACCGGCGGCAGCGGCCTCGGCCTGGCCATCGCGAAGGAGATCGTCGCCGCGCACGGTGGCACGATCGAGGCGGCGAGCCGGGTGAACGCGGGCACGACGTTCACCATCCGGCTGCCCGCCTAGCCACGCGGGCTGCACGTTCCTACGCTCCCGGGCGTAGCGGCACAGTCGCCCCGCGTCGGACGCCAGGCGTACCGCCGGCGGCCAGGCTGGGGCCCATGAGACTGACACCGCGCTGGCGCAAGGCCCTCCTGGTGGTCCACGTGCTGACCGCCGTGGGCTGGTTCGGCGCCGACCTGGTCCTGCTCACGCTGGCCGTCGCCGGCCTGGCCGGCGCCGACGCGCGGGTGGTCTACCCGGCGGCCGCCCTGCTCGCGGCCTGGCTGTTCGCGCCGCTGAGCGCGGTGGTCTGGCTGGTCGGGCTGGTCAACGGGCTGGGCACCCGGTGGGGGCTGTTCCGGTACCGGTGGGTGCTGGTCAAGCTGGTACTCACCACGATCATGCTGGGCCTGGTGTTGTTCCTGCTCGTGCCGAACCTGCGCGCCGCGGCGGCCCAGTCGCTGGAGCCCGGGGCCGGCGGCCACCCCGACCTGATCGCGCCGCCGATCGTCTCCGGTTCCCTGCTGGTGTTCATGACGATCGTCTCCGTCTACAAGCCGTGGGGCCGGGTGAAGCGCGCCGAGGGACCGGCGCGGGTCACCGCGACGGCTCAGCCGACGCCCGCCGGGGTGCGGAACGTGCGGCGGTAGGTCATCGGCGAGACGCCGACGCTGGCCTGCATCTGCTGGCGCAGCGCGGCGGCGGTGCCGAAGCCGGACCGGTGGGCCACCTGGTCCACGGCCAGGTCGGTGGTCTCCAGCAGCAGGCGCGCCCGCTCCACCCGCTGGGTCACCAGCCACCGGGCCGGGCTGAGCCCCGTCTCGGCGCGGAACCGGCGGGTGAACGTGCGCACGCTCATCCGCGCCTGCTCCGCCATCCCGGCCAGCGTCAGCGGCTCGTCCAGCCGCTCCAGCGCCCAGGCGCGGGTGCCGGCGGTGCCCGCGTCGGTCGGCTCGGGCAGCGGGCGCTCGATGAACTGGGCCTGGCCACCGTCCCGCCAGGCCGGCACGACGCACCGGCGGGCCGCCCGGTTGGCCACCTCGCCGCCGTGGTCACGCCGGATCACGTGCAGGCACAGGTCGATGCCGGCGGCCACCCCGGCCGAGGTGAGCACGTCGCCGTCGTCCACGAACAGCACGTCCGGGTCGAGGCGCACCCGCGGGAAGTGCCGGCGGAACCGGTCCGTCTCCCGCCAGTGCGTGGTCGCCGGGCGGCCGTCCAGCAGACCGGCGGCGGCCAGCACGGCGGCGCTCGTGCAGATCGACATGATCCGGGCGCCGCGCCGCCACGCCATCACCAGGGCGCTGGCCACGATCGGGTCCACGGTGCCGTTGGTCAGCGGCGCGCCGCCGTGGATCCCCGGGACGATCACCGTGTCGACCTCGCCGAGCAGGTCCAGGCCGCGGTCCGGCAGCACCTGGAAGCCCCCTTCGCCGCGGACCGGCCCGCCGTCCGGCGTGCAGGTGCCGACCCGGTACAGGTGGCGGTCGTCGGCGTCCCGGGCGCAACCGAACAATTGGATGGGGACGCCCAGGTCCATCGTCACCACGTCGGGCAGGGCCAGCAGGCCGATGCGGTGCCGCCGGTCGGCGCGGTAGGGCGCGGGATCGGCGGTGGCGGGCGGGGCGGCGAGGGCGGCGGTCATGGCTTGATTCTTGCGTATCGTGGCCGCCGGGCCACTCGCCGGTCCGGTTGATCCTCCGCACACTGATCCGGTGAGTCGATCCCGCCGTCCACACCCCGCCTGGTCGGTCGCCGCCGTCGCGTTCGTCGCGCTGGTCGGCGCCGCCGGCTTCCGGGCCACCCCGAGCGTCATGCTGCACCCGCTGCACGCCGAATTCGGCTGGCCGCTGGCCACCATCTCGGCCGCCGTGTCGGTCAACCTCATCCTGTACGGGCTGACCGCGCCGTTCGCCGCCGCGCTGATGGACCGGTTCGGCCTGCGGCACGTGGTCGCCGGCGCGCTGGTGCTCGTCGCGGCGGGCAGCGGGCTGACGGTCCTGATGCGCAGCAGCGCGGAACTGATCCTGTGCTGGGGCGTGCTGGTCGGGCTCGGCACCGGGTCCATGGCGCTGGCGTTCGTCGCCACCGTCACCGGCCGCTGGTTCGTGCGCCGGCGCGGCCTGGTCACCGGCGTGCTGACCGCCGGCGGCGCCGCCGGGCAACTGGTGTTCCTGCCGGTGCTGGCCCGACTGGTCGAGTCCCACGGCTGGCGACCCGCCGCGCTGACCGTCGCCGGGACCGCCCTCGTGGTCGTCCCGCTGGTGCTGTGGCGGCTGCGCGACCACCCCGCCGACCTCGGCGTGACCGCCTACGGTGCGCCCTCCGGCGCCCCGGCGCCGGCCCCGGCCCCGGCCGGCGGCGCGGCGGCCCGGGCCCTGCGCGCGCTCGGCTCGGCGGCCCGCACAGGCCCGTTCTGGCTGCTCGCGGGCGGCTTCGCGATCTGCGGCGCCACCACGAACGGCCTCGTGGGCACCCATTTCATCCCGGCCGCGCACGACCACGGCATGACCGAGACCACGGCCGCCGGGCTACTCGCCCTGGTCGGCCTGTTCGACATCGCCGGCACGATCCTGTCCGGCTGGCTCACCGACCGGGTGGACAGCCGCCTGCTACTCGGCGCGTACTACGCGCTGCGCGGGCCTTCCCTGCTGGTCCTGCCGGTGCTGTTCGCGGCGACGGTACGCCCCAGTATGGTGGTGTTCATCCTGTTCTACGGCCTGGACTGGGTGGCCACCGTCCCCCCGACCGTCGGCCTGTGCCGCCGCTACTTCGGCGCCGACGGGCCGATCGTGTTCGGCTGGGTCCTCGCCTCGCACCAGGTGGGCGCCGGGCTGGCCGCCACCGGGGCGGGCCTGATCCGCGACCGGCTCGGCAACTACACCGCCGCCTGGTACATCGCCGGGGCGCTCTCCTTCGGCGCCGCCGGGCTCTCCCTGCTCCTCTACCGCCGCCCGCGCCGGTCCGGCCCGAACCCGGCCGCAACACCCGCGACCGCCACGGCAGCTTGACGGGTACCTGAGGATTCGGGCGTTATCTGACCGGGTATCTAGCGTCCCGTGACGGACGAGGTGATGGTGTTCACCCCCGCGCCCCTGCTGACGGTCACCGTCGAGCAGCGCGGCGACACCCCCGACATCCACCTGCACGCGGGCGGCCAGGGAGTCTGGCAGGCCCGCATGATCCACGCCCTGGGCGTACCGGTGGTCATGTGCGCCGCGCTCGGCGGGGAGATCGGCCGGGTGCTCGGACCGCTCATCGAGGCCGAGGGGATCCGGGCCAAGGGGGTGCTCGGGGAGTCCCGCAACGGCGCCTACGTGCACGACCGGCGCGGCGGCGAGCGGGAGGAGATCGCCGACGCCCCCGGGCAGCCGCTGACCCGGCACGAACTGGACGAACTGTACGGGCTGGCCCTGGCCGAGGGCCTCGGCGCCGCGGTGAGCGTGCTCAGCGGCCCCGCCATACCGGCCGTGGTACCGCCCGACACGTACCGCCGGCTGGCCCACGACCTGTGCCGCAACGGCTGCCAGGTGGTCGCCGACCTGTCCGGCGAGTACCTGGAGGCGGTGGTGCACGCCGGCATCCGGCTGCTGAAGGTCAGCCACGAGGAACTGGTCGCCTCCGGCCGCACCCGGGGCGACTCGCGGGCCGACCTGATCGACGCCATGCACCGGCTGCACAGCGACGGCGCCCGGTCCATCGTGGTGAGCCGGGCGGAACTACCCGCCCTGGCCCTGCTGGACGGCCAGGTCGTGGAGGTGGAGATGCCCGCCCTCGAACCCGCCGACCACCGCGGGGCCGGCGACTCCATGACCGCCGGGGCCGCCGCCGTCCTGGCCCGGGGCGGCGACATGTCCACCGCGATCCGGCACGGCGCGGCGGCCGGCGCGCTGAACGTGACCCGGCACGGCCTCGGCACCGGCCGGGCGGACGTGATCGACGGCCTGGTCGAGCGGGTGGCGCTCAAGCCGGTCACCGACGGCACGGTCGAGCCGTGCGCCCGGACCACACCCAACGACCTCGCGAACCGGGCCCGGCAGGGATGAGCCGCGTCCTCGTCACGAACGACGACGGGATCGACGCGCCGGGCCTGCGCCGGCTGGCCGCGGCGGCGGTCGCCCGCGGCCACGACGTGGTGGTCGCCGCGCCCGACGAGGAGGCCAGCGGTAGCTCCGCCGCCCTGACCGCCACCCAGGAGAAGGGCCGGGTGGTGGTTCACCCCCGGCCGCTGGCGGGGCTGCCCGGGGTCAAGGGCTTCGCGGTCGCCAGTTCGCCGGGCTTCATCGCACTGATCGCCGAGCACGGCGCGTTCGGCGACCCGCCGGAGATCGTGCTCTCCGGCATCAACCGGGGCGCCAACGCCGGCCGCGCGGTCCTGCACTCGGGGACCGTCGGGGCCACGCTCACCGCCGCCGCTTCCGGGCTGCGCGCCCTCGCCGTGTCGCTGGACATCCTCACCCCCGGCGGGCTCTCGGCCGCGGTCGGCACGGCGCTGGCCGGCGAGGACGACCGCAACTGGGTGACCGCCGCCGACCTGGCCGGTCAACTGCTGGACACGCTCGTCGGCCTGCCCCCCGCGACCGTGCTGAACCTCAACGTGCCGGACGTGCCGGCGGAGAAGGTCCGCGGCGTGCGGCGCGCGGCGCTGGCCACCTTCGGTCAGGTGCAGATGACCATCGCGGAGATCGGCGAGGGCTACATCCGCACCGCGATCGAGGAGACCGCCGTCGACCTGATCCCCGGTACCGACCTGGCCCTGCTGGCCGACGGGTACGCCACGGTCACCCCGCTGATGGCGGTCGGCGAGGCGCCGCTGAGGCTCCCGGAGCCGTACCGGTAGGCGCGAGGACGCCGCCCATGCCGTGACCCCGCACCGATCGGCACCGGCCGGCGCTCAGATCGGCGCGAGGGTTCGCTCCGGCGCGAGAATCGCCCACAGGTCCAGGGCGACATCCACACTGGACGGCCGGTCCTCGCGCCGCTTCGCCATGCAGCGCCTGGTCAGGTCGGCCACCTCGCGGGGCAGGCCGGGGACGGGCAGCACCGGGGTCGGCGCCACACAGCGGAACCGGCCCGCCGCCAGATACGTCATCGGGGTCGACTTCGGGTACGGCGAGCGGCCGGTCAGCATCTGGTAGAGCAGCACCCCGAGCGCGTACACGTCGTCCGCGGGCTGGTCGGCGCTGGTCACCGCGACCGGGTGCCGGGGCACCGTGACCCGGCGCACCGGCGGGCGCAGGATCACCGGCCGGCGCCCCACCTGCTCCCCGTTGGTCGCCGTGGCCAGCCCGAAGTCGATGATCTTCGGCCCGTACCCGGTCATCATGATGTTCATGGCGGTGAGGTCCCGGTGCACCACGCCGCGCCGGTGCGCGACCGCCAGCACGTCCGCCACGGTCGCCGCGATGGCCACCGCCTCGCGCCAGGGCAGCCGCCCCGCGGCCAGGCGCTCGGCCAGCGGCTTGCCGCTGAGCAGCTCCATCACCACGTACGGCACGACGGTGCCGTCCGGCAGCGGCGCGTCGCCGTAGTCGTAGACCTTCGGGACGCTCGGGTGACGCAGCCGCGCCGTGATCAGCGCCTCGCGCTTGACGTTCGCGCGGGCCCGATCGTCACCCGCGAGGGTGGGCGTGAGGATCTTGACGGCCAGCGAGCGCGGCGTGCGCGTGTCGACCGCCTGGTAAACCATGGAGACGCCGCCGCGACCAATCGGCTGAATTACGACGTAGCGGCCGAGAAGGGGTGTACCCATCCGCACCAGCGCCACAGACCAGAACTATCCCTTAGTCGGGCGCTGGGTACAAGCCCGCCACGCGAGCCGGGCGCCCGTGGCCTCCGCCACGACGCTCAGCCGTTGGCGACGTCCGCCGCCTGCTCGGAAGCTAAGTTCGCCCGGTAGGGCTCGGGCGCGCCGAACAGCCCCAGCAGCCCCGTCACCCACAACTGCCGGTGCACGAACCGGCTGGGCTCGGTCACCACGAGCTTGACGCCGCTCACCTCGGCGGTCTGGAAACCCGCCACCAGCGCGCTGATGCCCACCGAGTCGATGAAGCTGACCAGGCGCATGTTCAGTTCGATCCGGGACGGCCGGGACTGGGTCAGCACCGCCGCCACCGCGTCCCGCACCTCGCCCGCCGTGTCCACGTCGATCTCGCCGCGGGGAGCGATCTCCACCGCGTTACCCGCCACCTTGCTCGTGATGATCGACAGACTCACGCAGCACCCCTTCGACTCCCTCGCCGGCTACCGGCGACTCGGGCACCGGTCCGGTATCCGGACCGCGACCGAGCGTATTCCGCGCTCCCTCGCCGCGCCACCCACCGAGCGTCAACCATGCCACGACGCCCGCCGCCGTGCGCGGCAAAACCCGGGCGCGGCCATCGCGACCACCCCCGGGAATCGGACACATGCCATTTTAGCCGCGGGGTACCGGGGGTCGACACCGCGGGGACTGTCGGAGGGGCCGGGCATGCTGTCGGCCCGTGGTGGCGGACGCCCGCTCTGGGGGAGGCTGCGATGACAGAGGCTGAGGTCCGGCGGGAAGCCGGCATTCAAAGAGAAGCTGGCGATCAGCGAGAAGCCGGCGTTCGACCGGAAGCGGAGGTTCAACGGGAGGCCGGCGTTCAGCGGGATGCGGAGGTTCAGCGGCGAGCTGGCGGTCAGCCGGAGGCCGGCGTTTGGCGGAAGAGTGAGCCCACGGGCGGGCCGGCAAGTAGGCCCGCGGGCGGACCGGCAAGTGGGCCGGCGGGCGGGCCGGATATCGGGGAGGCCGCCCGGGCCGCGCTGGCGGCGGCGTGGGCAGCGCTCGGCGGGCCCCCGGGGCACGCCGACCGGGTCCGCTGGCTCGGGGTGCCCGGCCCGCTGGCCGCCGCCCGGCTGCCGGTCGCGGCGATCGCCGCCGGCACGGTCGCCGCCGCCACCCTGGCCGCCGCCGACCTCGCCGCCGCCCGGGGCACGCCGGCCGCCGCCCGCCTCGACGTCGACCTCGCCCGCACGGCAACCGCCTTCACCAGCGAGCGGCACCTGCGCGCGGAGGGCCGCGGGTTCGCCGGTTTCGCCGCCCTCTCCCGCTTCTGGCCCGCGGCGGACGGTTGGGTCCGCACCCACGCCAACTACCCGCACCACCGCGAACGTCTCCTGTGGGCACTCGGGGTCACCGGCGAGGACGAGGTGCCGAACCGGATCGCCGCGCTCGACGCGTCCACCGTGGAAGATCGGGTGACGGCGGAGAACGGGCTCGCGGTGGCCGTGCGCACGGCGCAGGCCTGGGCGGCGCACCCGCACGGCCGCGCGGTGGCGGGGCAGCCGCTGCTGCGCCTGCGGCGGGTGGTCGAGGAACACGGGGGCGCGCTGCCACCCATGCCCGCCGGGGTGCTGCTTCCGGCCGCCGGAGTACGCGTGCTGGACCTCACCCGGGTCATCGCCGGCCCGGTCGGCACCCGGACCCTCGCCCTGCTCGGCGCGGACGTCCTGCGCGTCGACCCGCCGGGCCTGCCCGAACTACCCGGCCAATACCTGGACACCGGCTTCGGCAAGCGCTCCACCGTGCTGGACCTGACCGACCCCCGCGACCGGGCCACCTTCGAGGACCTGCTCTCGGCGGCGCACGTGGTCGTGACCGGGTACCGCCCCGGCGCCCTGGACCGCTTCGGGCTCTCGCCCGCCGCACTGCTGGACCGGCGGCCCGCCCTGGTCGTGGCCACCATCTCCGCCTGGGGCACCGAGGGCCCGTGGGCCGGCCGGCGCGGCTTCGACAGCCTGGTCCAGGCCGCGACGGGCATCGCGACCGCCGAGGGCGCGCCCTACGACGCCGCGAAGGGCGGCCTGCCCGGTGCCCTGCCGGCACAGGCGCTGGACCACGGCACGGGCTACCTGCTCGCGGCCGCGGTGCTGCGGGCCCTGGCGTTGCGGGCGGTGACCGGCGGTGGTTGGCTCGCCGAACTCTCCCTCGCCCGCGCGGCCCACTGGCTGCTCACCACCCCACCGGCCGCGGTGCCGACCGAGGCGGCCGGCGACGAACCCAACCGCTGGTGCACCCGGACCGGCCCGTACCGGCACGCGCTCCCACCGGTCACGCTGCCCGGCGGCCCCGAGACGTGGGCGGAACCACCGCACGCCTGGGGCAGCGACGCACCCGCCTGGCGAGCGCGCTCGGCGCAGGCGGGTGAGCGAGGTGCCCGGTGATCGAACCGG
Source organism: Rhizomonospora bruguierae (assembly GCF_018397995.1). Taxonomy (GTDB): domain Bacteria; phylum Actinomycetota; class Actinomycetes; order Mycobacteriales; family Micromonosporaceae; genus Rhizomonospora; species Rhizomonospora bruguierae. The sequence continues at coordinate 2,859 of NZ_BBQH01000049.1, read as the reverse complement.
GCCCGGCGCCACACGGCGCCGGGCCCGGTCACTGATCCGTCAGCCCTACGGGCTGGTGCAGGTCAGGCCCGAAACGGACCCGCTGCCGTTGGCCAGGAAGCCGAACGTGGTGGATGCACCAGCGCCCAGCGACCCGTTGTAGCTCTCGTTCTTCACCGTGGTGGTGGAGCCGGAGGTGCTCACAATCCCGCTCCACGCCTGGGTGACCGTCTGCCCGGACGGGTTGGTCCACTTGACCGTCCAGCCGTTGATCGCCGAGTTGCCGGTGTTCTTCACCGTCACCTCACCCTGGAAGCCACCCTGCCAGGAGTTCGTCACCGAGAACGTCGCGGAGCAGCCGCCCTGCCCCGGGTTGCCCGTGGGCGGGTTGTTCGTGGGCGGGTTGTTGGTCGGCGGGTTCGTCGGCGGGTTCGTCGGCGGCCTGGTGGTGGTGGGCGGGGTGGTGGGGCCACCGCCACCGGGGCCGATGCCCGTGACCTCGCCGTTGCCGCCGTCGAAGACGACGTCCGAGCAGCCGAAGAAGTTCTCCTGGCTGTCCGAGCGGACCCAGCGCGAGTAGATGATGTGCCGGCCCGACTTGCCCGACGGGTACCGACCACTGAAGTAGTAGTGCCCGTCGTTGGTGCCGACCGCGCCCTGCTGCGGCGGGTTCGTCACCGTCAGGAACGGCGTCGACTCCAGGTCGCTCCAGGCCAGCGGCTTGGTGGGGCTGTAGCTGTTGTTGGTCACGTAGAAGTAGAACGTGCCCGGGTGGTGCGCCCAGTTGCTGTACCAGAACTCGACCTGCGCACCCGCCGTGATGTGCGTGACCGGCCAGTCGGCACGGGCCGCGTCATACGCCGAGAAGGTGGGGTTGCCACCACTGCACAGCTGGCCGTCCGGGATGAACCCGGTGGTCCGGCCGTTCGCGTCCGAGCGCAGCACGCTGAACCAGTTGTACAACGGGGTGGTGCCGCCTGCGGCCACCGCCGCCGCGCACGCCGGGTTGTTCGGTTGGATCGCACCGGTGCTGTTCAGGCCGTCACGCCAACAGTTGTAGGTGCGGGCACCCGGCTTCATCGCGGCGCCGTGCGCAAACGCGGGGCTGGTCGGCGCCAGCACCGTCAGCACCCCCGCGACCAGCATCCCTGCCGTCGCGGCCACCGCGAACCTGCGTAGAACTCTCACCACACTCTCCCTCTGCTCGTCCCCCTGGTGGGGCTCGTACCGGTCGAAGGCTGGACGCGGTATCACCGGGCGGGCAGCCGGGTATCCGGCGCACGCACGCTGGATTGACCGCTAGTAATAAGCGCGGGGCCGGCGGGGAGCGCGATCACCGCGCTCACCAGGCCCGCGCTTCTCACGCGACCCGTGACAGTCCCGGCACCCGTATCGGCGCGTCAGCCCCCACGCCGTACGACATCGATATTGGACCATGCCAACGACGCCCAGGCAATAGCTGCACTTCGATGTGGAACATCATCCACGCCGGCCGCGCCACCCCGTCCGGCGTAGTCGGTAGCCGCCCTCGCCACGCCCGCGATACGATTCGGCGCCGGCACGGGGCGGTAGCTCAGCGGGTTAGAGCAGGGGACTCATAATCCCTCGGTCGCGGGTTCGAGTCCCGCCCGCCCCACAACTCGCACCATTGTGCGAAACGTGGATGGGTCGGCCGATGTTTCGGCCGGCCCTTCGCCGTCTTGATCGAAATGCTCGGTCGGGATCTTGTAGACCGGGATGAGTGCGCTGCCCTGGATCTTGATCTCGGCGACGTGGGTCTCGATGATCGCTTTGCGCTGGCCTGGGGCGCCGTGACGCAGGATGTGCGCGAGCTGCTGGCGTAGGCGCTCGATTGCTTTGGGGTTGGGGAGTTGGGGCAGGTCGCAGATGAGCTGTCGGAGTTCGTCTTGCCTGGTCTTGAGCTGGTCGAGCTTGGCGGTGAGGTTGTCGATGCGGTGGCCGCAGGTTCGTTCGTCGAGGGTGCCGTTCTCGAAGGCGGTGAGGTAGCGGTCGATGGTCGCCTCGGCGGTGGTGATCTGGCCGGCGATGGTGTCGAGTTCGGCGTGGTGCTGGTGGCTGCCGTCGGCGCGTAGCGTCCGCTCAGCCGCGACTGCCTCGGTGATCAGGTCGGTGTCGCGGAAGAAGTCGATCAGCGCGTCGGCCACCACATCATCGAGCAGGTCGGCGTCGATGCGGGCGGCGTCGCATCCGGTGGGTCCGTAGCGGGCGCGGGTGAAGCAGGTGTAGTAGCGGTAGCGGCGAAGCTTGCCGGTGGCGGAGGTGCCGACGTACTTGCAGCCGCACTTGGGGCAGGTGATCCGGCCGGTCAGGTCGTAGTCGGAGTTGGAGGCGGCGCGTTGCGAGTGGGCCTCACCACGGGCTTCCAGGATCGCCTGGCATCGGCCGAACAGTTCCTCGTCGACCAGTGGCGGGTGGGCTTGTTCGGCGGTGACGTCACGGAAGCCGACCTCGCCGATGTAGAGCCGGTCGCCCAGCATCCGGCCGATGGTCTGCCCGGACCACGGCTTGCCCGCTCGGGTGCGTTTGCCGTGCTCGTTGAGCCGGGCAGCGATGGCGCGGGTGCCGAGCCGGGTGCCGGCGTAGAGGTGGAAGATTTCCTTCACGACGTGCTGCTCGTCGGGGTGCGGGACGAGGCGGTGGGTGTCGGCGTCGACGAGGTAGCCGTAGGGGCGGGGGCCGTGGGTCCATTCGCCTTTGGCGGCTTTGCGTTCCATGCCGTTGATGACGCGGTCGATGATGACTTCGCGTTCGAACTCGGCGAACGCGCCGAGCATCTGCACGAACAGCCGCCCGGCGGGGCTGGCGGTGTCGAACGGTTCGGTGGCCGACCGGAAGTGCACACCGGCCGCGTCGAGGTCT
>NZ_BBQH01000048.1 GCF_018397995.1 Rhizomonospora bruguierae | reverse complement strand
GGCGAACAGATTTGTCGGGGGCGGATGGGGCCGGCAGCCCCCTGTGGATGTGGGTTGTCCTAGATCAGAGCAGCTGCGCGATTCTCGCGGTATCGCCCTATCCGACCCCATTCAACCTGCGGAAAGCCGAGTCGATCTTGGGGGCAAAGCCGGCAAAGCGGGCGGCGATCACCCCCTTCGGCGGTCACGCTAGGGTGCGCTCATGCAGAAGTGGGAGTACGCCACCGTGCCGCTGCTGGTGCACGCAACCAAGCAGATCCTGGACACCTGGGGCGAGGACGGCTGGGAGCTGGTCGCCGTGGTGCCGGGGCCCGGCGCGGAGCAGCTTGTGGCCTATTTCAAGCGGCCGAAGTCATGACGGCGGTCGATCCGTTCGGGCGCCTCGAGGCGCTCGGTCTGCGGCTGCCGGAGGTGGTGCCGCCGGTCGCCGCGTACGTGCCCGCGGTGCAGTCCGGGAACCATGTCTACGTTTCCGGGCAGTTGCCCATGATCGAGGGGAAGCTGGCCGCGACCGGCAAGGTCGGCGCGGAGGTCGACCCGGACCGCGCCCGCGAGCTGGCCGCCACCTGCGCCCTGAACGCGCTCGCCGCGATCGACGCGCTGGTCGGGCTGGAGCGGGTGGTCAAGGTCGTCAAGGTGACGGGCTTCGTCGCCTCGGCGTCCGGCTTCACCGGTCAGCCCGCCGTCATCAACGGCGCGTCCGAGCTGTTCGGCGAGGTGTTCGGGGAGGCCGGCCGGCACGCCCGCAGCGCCGTTGGCGTCGCTGAGCTGCCGCTCGGGGCGCCGGTCGAGGTCGAGGTCATCGTCGAGATCGGCGACTGAGGCCGGCGACTGAGCTCGGCGGTCCGGCGCCGCGCGGGTGCGGAACCGACCGGTGCGGGCGCAGGGCGTACCGGGCCGGGTCGGGCGGCCGGCCGAGCCGGGTTGTCACCCCCCGGCCGTACCATCGCAGGCATGGTGAGGAGCGGGGGGCCGGCGCACGTCACGGCACCGGCGGCGGCGCTCGCCGACCAGCTGCCCGGTTGGGTCGAGCTGGTGCGCGCCCCCAATCCCGGCCCGATGACCCTGGACGGCACGAACACGTGGGTGCTGCGCGCGCCCGGCGCCGCCGGCGCAGTGGTGATCGACCCGGGTCCGCTCGACGAGGGGCACCTGGCCGCGGTCGCCGCCCGCGGGCCGGTGCTCGGCGCGCTGCTCACGCACGGCCACCCGGACCACGCCGAGGGCTTCGCCCGGTTCCTGGAGCTGACCGGCGCCGCCACCGACCGGGTCGCGGGCTCGGGGCTGGCGGTCGAGGTGCTGGATACGCCCGGGCACACGGCCGACTCCCGCTGCTTCGCGGTGACGGTCGGCGGCGAGCGGGTGATCTTCACCGGCGACACGATCCTCGGCCGGGGTACGACCGTGGTCGCCCACCCGGACGGCGACCTCGGCGCGTACCTGGCCAGCCTGCGCACGCTGGGCCGGTACGAGAACGTGCCGGCGCTGCCGGGGCACGGCCCGGCGCTGGCGGACTGCGCCGCGGCGGCGCGGTTCTACCTGGCGCACCGCGAGGCCCGGCTGGAGCAGGTGCGGGCGGTGGTGGCGGCCGGCGTGACGGGCGCCGCCGAGGTGGTCGCCCGGGTCTACGCGGACGTGGACCGGTCGCTCTGGCCGGCGGCCGAGATGTCCGTCGCCGCCCAACTCGCCTACCTGGAGTCGGCGGAGCGGGAATTCCCCGGCCCTCCGGTGAGTTGGGACACACCGTGACCTGCCCCGTGTGCGGAACCGTGCTCGTGCCCGGCGCGCGGTTCTGCCACCACTGCGGCGCCGCGCTCCAGGCGGCCGCGACCCTGCCGGCGACCGAGCGTCGGGTGGTCACCGTCCTCTTCGGCGACCTGTCGGACTTCACCGCCTGGGCCGAGGATCTGGACCCGGAGCGGGTCGGCGCGGTCACCGACCGGGTCATGGCGGCACTGGCCGGCGCGGTCAAGACGTTCGGCGGCCACGTGGACAAGCTGACCGGCGACGGCATCATGGCGGTGTTCGGTGCGCCGGTCGCGCACGAGGACGATGCCGAGCGGGCGGTCCGGGCGGCGCTGTCCATGCAGCGGGCGGTCCGCCGGGTGCTGGACGACGAGCGCGGCGGCGGTGCCCCGCTGGGCCTGCGGGTGGGGCTGAACACCGGTGACGTGGTCGCCGGGGTGCAGGCCGCGCTGGAGTACACCGTCATCGGGGACACGGTGAACACGGCCGCCCGGCTGGCGGACGCGGCGGCGATCGGCGCGGTCTACGCGGGCGCGCGGACCAGCGCCGCCACCCGGCACGTCGCCTCCTGGCGGCAGTTGCGGCCGCTGCGGCTGAAGGGCAAGCGGGCCCCGGTCGAGTCGTACGAACTGCTCGGCCTGCACGACGCGCCGGGCACCCGGTCCGGCCTGGGCGACGAGGCGCCGTTCGTGGGGCGCGAGGCGGAGCTGGGCCGGATCGCCGGCCGGCTCGCCGAGGTGATCGACCGGGGCGAACCGCAGGTGCTGCTGATGACCGCCGAGGCGGGGATCGGCAAGACCCGGTTCGCCGCCGAGGTGGAGCGCTTCGCCGCCGGCTACGACACGGGCGCCGGGCGGTACGCCGCGCACAGCGGCGCCCGGGTGCTGTCGGTCCGGTGCGCGGCCTACGGCGAGCGCCGCCGGCTGGCGCCGCTGGCCGACCTGGTCCGCACCGCGATCGGCCTGCCGGCGGAGGCGGCCAGCGGCGGCCGGCAGGTGGCCGAGGAGCGGCTGCGCCGGCTGGCCCAGCGGCTGTCCCGCTCCGGCCCGGACGCCCCGCCGATCGCCGTCGACCTGCTGCTGGCCCTGCTCGGGTACGGGGAGCTGCCCACCACGCACGCCGGGCCGGGCGCCGCGCTGGAGTGGACCGGCACCGGCCCCGCGCCCCAGCCGGACACCGAGGCGGTGCCGACCGCCGTCGCCGACCTGCTGACCGGCCTGGCCACCGAGGCGCCGACGCTGGTGGTCGTCGACGACCTGCACGACGCCACGATCGAGACGGTCAACGCGCTGGGCGTCACCCTGGCCAAGCTGATCGGTCCGGTGCTGGTGCTGCTGCTGGGCCGGCCGGAGCTGGTCCGCACCGCCGGTGCGCTGACCCGCCTGGCCGACGCCGAGGTGCTCGCCCTGCAGCCGCTGCGCGGTGCCGACGCCGCGCGGCTGCTGACCTCGTACCTGTCCGGCGGCCGGCTGTCCCAGTCGGACGAGGACCGGCTGCTGGCCACCGCGCAGGGCAACCCGTTCTACCTGGCGGAGCTGGTCACGCTGCTGCTGGAGCGGGGCGCGCTGACGCCCGCGGTCGGCGTCACCAAGAGCGGGCAGTGGCGGCTGGCGCCCGGCTCGCTCGGCAGCCGCCTGCTCTCCCGGGACCTGGCGGCCGTGCTCGCCGCCCGGATCGACGCGCTGCCGGTGGACGCCCGCTCGGTGCTGCGGGACGCCGCCGTGGTCGGCGACACCGTGCCGGCCGGGGCGCTGGAGGCGCTCCGCGAGCGGCGTGCGGGTCGCGGCGGTCGCCCGGCCGCGGTCGCCGCCGTGGAGCTGGAGCGCGCCCTCGACGAGCTGCTCCAGCGCCGTATGCTGCACCGGGTCCGCGGCGGGTACGCCTTCGCCACCCCGCTGATGCGGGAGGCCGCCTACGCCGGCATCGGCCGGGCCGACCTGGCCGATCTGCACGCGTTCCTGGCCGGCTGGGCGGCGCAGGCCCGCCACGGGGACCGGGCCGACGCGGTCCCGACCGTGCGCACCGCCGCCGCGCCCCCGCTCACCGCCACGCCGCCCCGCCAGCTCTGGGACGCGTTCATCGCCGAGCACGTCGAGCGGGCGGCCAAGCTGGCGGACGCGGTCGGCCTGCGCGCCGATGCCGAGGCCCGGGCGGTGGCGCCGCTGGGGGTCGCGGCGCTGAGCCGGGCGGCCCGGCGGGCGGTGACCGCGGGCGAGCCGGCGCTCGCCGTGGAGTACGCCGAGCGCGCCGCCAAACTGGCCGGCGAGGCGCTGCCGGCGGCGGACCGGCTGGTGCACGCCCAGGCGCTGCTCCAGCACCGGCGCCCCGCTGAGGCGCTCGCCTTCGCCGAGAAGATCAATGCGAACGCCGGGGACGATCGGCTGATCCGGGCCCAGGCGCTGATCGTGGCCGGCCAGGCGCACTCCGTCGTGGGCGACCAGCCGCACGCGGTCGCCGCCTGGACCGAGGCCCTCCAGGTCGCCGCCGACGCCGACCTGCCGGCCGAGCGGGCGGACGCGATGCGTCGGCTCGGCATGGCCGACTACCTGGCCGGGCGGCTGTCCGAGGCGGGCGGCCGGTTCGCCGAGTCGTACCGGGTGGCCTCCGAGGTGGGGGACCGGCGCAGCCAGGCGTGGTCGCTGCAGAACCTCGCCTGGGTGACCACGGCCCGGGGCGACTTCGCGGGCGCGGACGCCGCCCTGGGGCGCGCCGCACGGCTGTTCGCCGAGCTGAACGACCCGATGGGGCGCGCCTGGCTGCGCGGCACGACCGCATTCACCCGGCTGCTGGCCGGCCGGCTCGCCGAGGCCCGGCGGCTGGCCCGGGTGTTCCTGCCGTTCGGTGAGCGGGTCGGGGAGTCGTGGGCGGTGGGCACGCTGCGCGCCGTGGAGGCGTTCGCCTCGGCCGAACTGGGCGAGCTGGCCGAGGCCGACCGGGAGGCGCGGCGGGCGTACCGCGAGTTCGTGGCCGCCGCGGACGACTGGGGTCGAGGGCTGGCGCTGGTGGTGCGCGGCTTCATCGCCCGCGGGCTGGCCGAGCCGGAGCACGCGATCGACCTGCTCACCGACGCGCTGGGGCACAGCGAGCGCACCGGGCACCCGCTGCTGATCGGGATGGCCCGCACCGCGCGGGGGCTGGTCAACCTGGAGCAGGGCGCGGTCGAAGCCGCGGAGGCGGAGGCGCAGGCGGTGCTGTCCGTGGTGCAGCCGCACGAGGTGCTGGCCGCCACCCAGGTCGGCCCCCGGGTGCTGCTCGCCGGTGCGCGCCTGGCCGCCGGTGAGCCGGGCGCCGCCGTCCGGCTGCTGGCACCGATCGCCGAGCAGGCCGACGGTCCGTCCATGCTGTACCCGCGCCGGCAGGCGGTCGCCGCGTACGCGGAGGCGCTGCTGGCCGACGGCCGGGTGGAGGAGGCGGTGGGCTGGGCCAGCCGCGCGGTGCAGGCACCGGCGGAGGACGTGCGCAGCCGGGTCCGGGCCTGGCGGCTGCTGGCCGAGACCCGGGCCGCCGCCGGGCTGGGCGAGCAGGCCAGGCAGGCGGCGGGCGAGGCGGTGCGCCTGGCGTACGCCACCGAGCAGGTCTGCGAGCGTGCGGCGGCCGACGCGGTGCTGGCGTCCCTCGGCGGTTGCCGGGCCGGCGACTCGGGCAGCGTACCCATCGAGACAGTGGTCCGCCTCGACGGTGAAGTACCTTCGTAACCGTGAGCGGTGAGCCCCCGAGCCTCCGGCGACCGGCCGTGCCCGGTCTGTCCGGGCTGTCGGTGCTCGCCCGCGGTGGGTACGCCACCGTGTTCCGCGCGGTGCAGGAGTCGGTCGGCCGCGAGGTCGCGGTCAAGGTGGAGAATCGGACCCTGGACAGCGAGCGGGACCAGCGCCGTTTCCTGCGGGAGGCCCGGGCCGCCGGTCGCATGTCGTCCCACCCGCACGTGGTGGACCTGTTCGACGCCGGGGTCACCACCGACCAGCACCCGTACCTGATCATGGAGCTGTGCCGGGGCTCGTACGCCGAGCGGATGCGCACCCGGCCGCTGGGCGCGGCGGAGACGCGCGACGTCGGCATCAAGATCGCAGATGCGCTGGCCGACGCGCACGCGCTCGGCGTCCTGCACCGGGACGTGAAGCCGGCGAACATCCTCTACTCCAACTTCGGCGAGCCGGCCCTGGCCGACTTCGGCCTGGCGATCCTGGCCGAGGCCCGGGACGCCTCGATCACGCTCGAGGTGCTCACCCCCGCGTACGCGCCGCCGGAGATGTTCGGCCACAGCGACCCGTCGCCCTGCGCCGACGTGTACGCCCTGTCCGCCACCCTGTACGCGCTGATGCGTGGCAAGCCGCCGCGCTGGAACGACGACCGGGCGCCGAGCCTGATCACGCTCATGGAGATGTTCAAGGAGCCGATCCCGGACCTGCCCGGCGTCCCGCCGGAACTGCTCGACGTGCTGCGCGCCGGCATGGCCAACGACGCGGATGCGCGCCCGACCGCGGAGCAGTTGCGCGACGCGCTCGTGGGCCTGCCGCTGGAGCCGTTCCCGGCGCCGCCGGCCTCGGGGCCGCCCGGGCCACCCGTACCGTCCTACGGCGGCCAGCCCGACGACCCGGCGATCCCGAATCATCCGACCCGCCCGCTGAACGTCGCCGCACCGTCGCCCGCCACGCCAGTGGAGCTCGGGGGCGGCAGCGCATGGCGGATGCGGCTGCGCTGGTTTCTGGGCGGCCTGGGCGCGGTCCTGCTGCTCGCCGCGGCGGCCGGCGGCGGCTGGGCGGTCGGCGTCAACGCCAACCGCGGCCGCCCCACCCCGCCCACGGCGCTGGCGACGCCGAGTCGCGCGCCCACGGGCCGGGCCGGCGGGCTGGCGGCGCCACTGCCCGGTTGCCTGGTCGCGCTGCCGTCGGGCGTCCGCTGCCCGTCCACGGTCGACTGCTACGACGAGGTGGCGGTCGCCGGCGGGGTGGCCCGGGCCACGCCGGTCCGCTGCGACAGCGCGCACACCTGGGAGGTGTTCGCGGTCGGCGACCTGCCCGCCGGCATGCGCTCGATGGCGGTCGCGGCCGTGCACGCGGCGACGCCGGTCACCGAGGCGTGCACCCGGCAGACGTTCCTGCTGACCACCCTGCAGATGAGCGAGGGCTGGAGCTTCGACGTGCTGCCGCCCACACCGGAGGCGTACGCGGCCGGCGACCGTCTCTTCCGCTGCCTCGCCGGCCGGGGTCCGGGCTCCCTGACCGCCCCGACGCTGGCTCGCTGAGCGCCCCCGATCAGCGGGCCTCGCCGGCGAGGACGACGAGGACGGCGCCCGCGTCGACCAGCGAGCCGGGCCGGACCGGCAGGTCCGCGACGACGCCCGCCGCGGGCGCCTGGATCGGGTGCTCCAGTGTCATCGCCTCAACGGTCATCAGCACCTCGCCGGCACCGACCCGCTGGCCGGGCGCCACCATGATCCGCCCGACCGCGCCGGGCAGCGGCGCCCGCAGCGGGCCCGGTTCCGGCGCCGGGCGGGGGAAGCGGGGCAACTCGGTCAGGGCCATCGACCCCTCCCGGCTGTCCACGTAGGAGACCGCACCGACCCGGTGCACGTTGAACGCCAGCCGGATGCCGGTCACGTCCAGCACCACCCTGTCCCGCTGCGCGGAGACCACCGCGACCGGCGGGTGGTCGTCCGTGGGTTGCACGTGCCCGAGGCCGGCGAGGTCCAGCTCGTCCGGGTCCACGGCGCGGACCCACCAGTGCGCCAACTCGCCGGCGCGGTCCAGCCGGTACCCGACCTCGACGGGGCCGGCGGGTCCGTCGTACACGGTGGTCTGCGAACCGGCGGGCACATTGCGCCACCCCGACGGCAGTGACCGCAGGACCGGCGCCGTGGCCCGCCGCTCCGCCGCGCCGGAGAGGGCGGCGGCCAGACACGACAGCCGGACCGCGTCCACCGAGGACAGCAGCGGCGCGTAGACCTCGGGGTGCCGGTCGAGGAACGCGGTGTCCACGTCGCCGGTGAGGAAAGACGGGTGGCGCAGCACCCGGACCAGCAGGTCACGGTTGGTGGCGACGCCGTGCACCTCGGCCCGCACCAGCGCACCGGAGAGCAGCCGGGCCGCGTCGTACCGGCTGGGCGCCCAGGCGATCAGCTTGGCGAGCAGGGCGTCGTAGTGCACGCCGATCACGTCGCCCTCGCCGACCCCGGCGTCCAGGCGCAGCCCGGGCTGCGGGAGCGGCCGGAACTCGCCGGCGATCTCCGGCACCGAGAACCGGTGCAGCACCCCGGTCGCGGATCGCCACGCGTACGCCGGGTCCTCGGCGCACAGCCGTACCTCGATGGCGTGGCCGCGCATCGGCGGCGCGGCCGGGTATGGCAGCGGTGAGCCCTCGGCGACGAGCAGCTGGAGCCGGATCAGATCGACGCCGGTGACCAGCTCGGTGACCGGGTGTTCGGCCTGGATGCGGGTGTTGAACCCGGAGAGGTAGAAGTCGCCGGCCGGGTCGAGGAGGAATTCGACCGTACCGACGCCGACGTACCCGACCGCGCGGGCGGCGGCGACCGCGGCTGTGCACAGCTGCTCGCGCAGCGCGGGCGGCACCACCGGCGACGGGCTCTCCTCGACGATCTTCTGGTGCCGCCGCTGCACCGAGCACTCCCGCTCACCGAACGTGAGCACGCTGCCCTGCGCGTCCGCGACGACCTGCACCTCGATGTGGCGGGCCCGGTCCACGTACGGTTCGCAGTAGACGGTGCCGTCGCCGAACGCCGCGGCCGCGTCCCGCCGCACCGCCGCGACCGCCTCCGCCAGCGTCTCCGGCTCCCGCACCAGCCGCATGCCGCGCCCGCCCGCCCCGGCCGCCGCCTTCACCAGCACCGGGTACTCCTCGACCAGTTCGGGCTCCGGGTAGCCGGGCAGCACCGGCAGGCCGGCCTCGGCCAACCGTGCCTTCGCCTCGATCTTCGAACCCAGCGCCGCGATCACCTTCGGCGGCGGCCCCACCCAGGTCAGGCCGGCGTCGGTCACCGCCGCGGCGAAGTCCGCGTTCTCGGCCAGAAACCCGTAACCCGGGTGGATCGCGTCCGCGCCCGACTTGCGCGCCGCGGCCAGGATCAGGTCCCCGCGCAGGTACGTGGCTGTCGGCGAGTTCCCCGGCAGGTGGACCGCGTAGTCGGCCTCCGTCACGTACGGCGCGCGCGCGTCGGCGTCCGAGTGGACGGCCACCGTCTCGATGCCGACCGCGCGGCAGCTGGCGAAGACGCGCCGGGCGATCTCGCCCCGGTTGGCTACGAGCAGGCGTCGAATCACGATGACCTCACATCCGGAGGACGCCGTACCCGCCAGCGCCCTCGATCGGTCCGCTGGCGATCGCGGACAGGCAGATCCCGAGGACCGTCCGGGTGTCCCGCGGGTCGATCACGCCGTCGTCGTACAGCCGCCCGGACAGGAACAGTGCCCCCGACTCGGCCCCCATCCGCTGCCGGACCAGCGTGTCGGAGCCCGGCTCCCCGCCGTCCCGTCCGGTGTCCTGGGACAACGCGGAGAGGAGGGCGGAGACCTGGTCGGGCGGCATCGCGGCGGTCCGTGCGTTCGGCCACCGGAACAGGAACCGCGGCTGGAACGACCGCCCCGACAGCGCGTAGCTGCCCACCCCGTACGCCGCCCCGACCTGCACCGCCAGGTGCGGCACCGTCGAGTTCGCCACCGCGCTCAGCAGCAGCGCACCGTGCTTGACCGCTCCGCGCCGCTCCTGTTCCGCCCCGGCCAACTGCCCGGCCGAGTTCTGCAGGAACAGCAGCGGCGTCTCCGACGCGTTCGCCAACTGCACGAAATGCGCCGCCTTCTGCGCCTCCGCCGACCCCAGCAGCCCGCGCGCGTTAGCCACCACGCCCACCGGATACCCGTGCAGTTCGCCCCAGCCGGTCACCATCGCCTCCCCGTAGCCGGGCTTGAACTCATCGAACTCGCTGCCGTCCAGCACCCGCGCCAGCACCTCCCGCGGGTCGAACGACGTCCGCAGATCCGCGCTCGCGATGGCCAGCAACTCATCCGGGTCATACTTCGGCGGCTCCGGCAGCGGACTCCGCGGCCCCGGCCCCAACTTCCGCCAGTTCAGCCGCCGCACACACTGCCGTGCCAGCCGCACCGCATCTCGCTCGTCCTCCGCCAGAAAATCCGCCAGCCCGCTCGTGTTCGCGTGCATCTCCGCCCCGCCCAGCGACTCGTCATCCGGCCGCTCCCCGGTCAGCGCCGTCACCGTGGCCGGCCCCGCGAGCGACACCTTCGCCTGGTTCCGCACCATGACCGTGCAGTCCGCCACCCCGGGCAGGTACGCGCCGTCACCCACCGCATTCCCGAACACCACCGCCACCGACGGCATCCGTGCCGCCGACAACCGCGCCACATCCCGGTACAACCCACCCACGGGCACGTACGCGTCCAGGTCGGCCGGCGCCTCTCCGTCGTCGGACTCCACCAGCGCCACCAACGGCAACCGGTTGGTCAGCGCGATCCTCGCCGCCCGCCGCACCTTCGCCGCCGCATACGGATTCGCCGCCCGACCGGGCACCGTCGCATCGTCGGCCACCACGACGCACTCGACGCCCTCGATGACCCCCAACCCGGTCACCACCCCGGCCCCGACCGGGTACCCGGTACCCCAACCCGTCACTGGTGACAGCTCCAGAAACGGCGAATCCCGGTCCACCAGCAACTCGATCCGTTCCCGCGGCAACAACCGCCCCCGCGCGTGATGCCGTGTGACGTACCGCTCCCCGCCCCCGGCCCGGGCCGCCTCCAGTGCCTCCGCCAGCTCCGTCAACCGGTGCGACATCGCGGCCGCGTTGTCCGCAAAAGATGGAGTGCGTGGGTCCACGGCCGTGTCCAGGACCGTCATCGCCAGTCTCCCCACCGCTGTCCGCTGAACGTGTTCATGATCCCCATCGGGCCGCTGCAGATGATCGCCACTGGCGTAACGAGCGGTTCCCGCCAACCGACACGGATCTTCGTCAGCACACCGCGAAGTCCCAGCTCACCGCATTGCTGTGCGGGCGGAGACGCAGCCTGCGACCGCTCTCTCGCGTTGCTTGCGAGGCCTAAGCGCGGCGGAAGTAGAAGATTGCAGCCGCTGCGGCGGTGATGGTGAGCAAGGCGCAGCCGGCGAGCAGGATCATCAGCGGACGGGGCCGCGCGGGCCCGGCATCGGTCTCGGGCGGGGGCGCTACCGCGGCGGTGGGTGCTTGCGTGGGCAAAGGCGGGACGGTGGCGGTCAGGGCAGCGACGAGGTTGAGGGCGCCGTAGCCGTATTGGTCATCCCGGCCGGGTGGTCCCTTGTCTATGGCGGTTGCCGTGAGGCGATGGACAACCTCGGCGGCCGGCATATTGGGGTATCTGGATCGTATGAGAGCGGCGGCGCCAGCGATGATAGCGGTGGCGTCGCTAGTGCCCGTACCTTGTCGGTAGCCACCGCCGGTGTCGGTTGAGACGATGTCAACCGCCGGCGCGGACAGGACTACGGCTGTGCTGGTCACGGATATGGAAGCGTGGTTGCCCTTCCGGTCAAGGCCTCCTGCGGCGAGGACGCCTGGATATGCAGCCGGAAAGCCGGCATGGTCAAACATTGGCCGATTTCCCACGCCAGCGACGACCACAACGTTCGAACTGATGGCATCTGTAATGGCCGTACGAAGGCTCTCATCTGACTGCGAGTCGGCCATAGCAATGCATAGCACCTGGGCGCCCTGAGCAACTGCCCACCGGATTCCAGATTCCAATCCCGTTCCGCCAAGATCGATTCCATGCACCTTCACCCGGACGGGGAGGATTCGGGCGTCAGGGGCGATGCCAAGGACCCCCTTGTCAGAGCTAGGGTTGCCGCCGGCAATCAGACCGGCCATCGCGGTGCCGTGACCGTCGAGGTCATTTTGTCCTCGACCTTCACTGGTCGTGTCGCCTGTAAGATCGATTCCTTGAAGGATTTTGCCAAAAAGGTCCGGATGTTTGGCGTCGACGCCAGAATCAACGACGGCTACGGTTATTCCAGCGCCACGGTTAAGTCGGTGAGCATTTGTCACGTCGAGGCTGCGTAGATGCCACTGTTGGTCACGTACCCAATCGGCTTTGGCGGGCAAGCCGGAGACGCCAATCAGTCCTCCGGTCAGGGTAACCACAAAAGACGCGGCGAGCGCGAGTCGGATGATCTGGCGTCGATACTTCAATGATCGATGCCTATCACGCTGGGTCCCGGGCCGTGGTATGGCTCATCAATACTCGGTTCGATCACTGGCGGTACGCCTTGCCGGGTTGTCCATTCCTCCTCTATTCGAACCCGGTGGCGCCTGCGTTGGTTCCCTCTCCCTGTGCTCATTCCGTTGATTGGGCCGCCGCTAATCGAATCTCCATGCGCGCCTCGCGTATTGGGAACATCACCTATCGGTTCAGTGATACGTGCACTGCCTATCGGCCGGTACTCTCTTGGCTGGGCAACTTGCTTGACGATCGAATGATTCGGCCTGATCGTCGCGCCGTCAAACTTGGTGCTTCTTCCCAAAGCGGTCGATGGTGACCATCCGTCAACGGCATTGGGGTTCCGGGAGCTGTCAGGGGCGGGAGGGTTGTTGGGTGCTACGGGATGATTGGGGGCAGAGGGGCTTCCCGCCAATGCGGGACCCGCGTCCTGCCGTGAATTAGGGACGTCTCCTGGCGCGAGCGGGGCGGGTGGATCGTGCTGAATTGGTGGAAGCGAGTTGGTGTAGGTACCTCTGATCTGGCCACCACCTGAACCGGCATTTGCGGCGTCGCTGTCTCCGTGATTATCGCCCATACGCGGAGGCGGATCCAGAGGCGTCCCGCCGTCGATCCTTGAGGGTTCTCGGTACTTCTGAGGGATCCGGATCATGGCGGCATAATCGATGATTTCTCGGTCCGTGTTTGTCATGATCGCTCGGGCTTGCCGGTTGAGTGGTTCCTGGTCCTTGAAGAGGAACTCGGGCTTCCAGTCGTTGGCGACTCGTTGCCACTCTTCGTGGATCGGCTCGATCTGTGCCTTCGCCCGTGCGAGCGCGTGCATGATCCCGCTCAACCCGCGTGCTGTGCTTGCCGCAGCCTTGGCGGTCTCGTCCATCGAGTCGATCAGGCCGCTCAGGTACTCCACGAACAGGCGGGCGGCTTCGCTGTGTGTCGGCGGCCACCTGTGTTCGAGTGATCGCCGGCACTCCACCAGTCGTTCTCGCTGCGCGTCGGTCGCCGACTGGAGGCGGTACCAGGCCGTGACCTGGGCCCAGCCGCGTTCGTCGTTCTCCCCGGCGACCATCTGCCAGATTCGTGGCACGTCGTAGACGCCCCAGTTGATGCACTCGACAGCCACTGCGTACCTCCCCAGGACACCGGCCCGAGCAGGCAGAAGGTTACCGTCCCACCACGCACCGCAACAGCCCCTGTGGCTAACGCAGCGGGAGCGGTGCATAGAGGTCGCGCCGGGGCAGCCGACGACGCGGGGCCACGGGTGCGGTTCCTGTCCTTCGCCTTGGCGGGGAGTGTGGGTCGGGTTACCTAGCGCTGTTTCAGAGGGGCATGGTCGGCCGCGCCGGCCGCAGACGACGATCTGTGGCGTTGCCGGATTACCCGGACATAAGACTGTATCCGGACAATCCGCCGCCTAGGCGGTCTCCCGCGGCTCGACCAACCCTTCGGAAGCAGGGCGCTAGACGCGGGCGCGGCGGGCGAGGCGCTCCGGGTCGAGGATGATGATGGACTTGCCGTCCAGGCGCAGCCAACCGCGGGACGCGAAGTCCGCCAGCGCCTTGTTCACCGTCTCGCGGGAGGCGCCGACGAGCTGGGCGATCTCCTCCTGCGTCAGGTCGTGGGTGACCCGCAGGACGCCGCCGTCGCGGGTGCCGAAGCGGCCGGCGAGCTGGAGCAGCGTCTTGGCGACCCGGCCCGGTACGTCGGTGAAGATGAGGTCGGCGAGGTTGTCGTTGGTGCGGCGCAGCCGGCGGGCCAGCACGCGGAGCAGTTGCTCGGAGATCTCCGGCCGGTTGTGCAACCACGGGCGGAGGGCCTGCTTGCGGAGGCGGGCGAGGCGGCTGTCGGTGACCGCGGTGGCGGTGGCGGTGCGCGGACCCGGGTCGAACAGGGACAGCTCGCCGAGCATGTCGGACGGGCCCATCACGGAGATGAGGTTCTGCCTGCCGTCGGCGGCCCGGCGGCCGAGCTTGATCTTGCCGGACAGGACGATGTACAGGCTGTCGCCGGGCTCGCCCTCGTTGAAGAGGACCTCACCCTTGCGGATCTCCAGCGTCTCCATGTCCTTGGCGAGCGCCTCGGCTGCCTCGGGCTCCACACCCTGGAAGATTCCGCTGCGGGCCAGTATCTCGTCCATAGCCGCACCTCCACCTGCGCATATTCCGCGCGTTGTCAGTCTAGGCGCATCCGGTGCGGTACCGATCGGCCACCCCGCTGTCCCTCGCAGCCGCCCGTGCCCCAATTGCCGACCGAAGGGTACGTCGTGGATCCGGCGGTTGACGAGGCGTATGGCCGTAGGCTCTGCGGCCATGCACACCCTGGTGCCGCAAATAAGGTATCGCCCGGAGGGTGTTCGCTCCGCGCCGATGCTGATCTGGCGGCTGCCGCGGCCGCGGTTGGCGATCGCCTCCGGGCCGTTGGGGGGCGGCCTGGGTCTCCGGTACTGGGTGCTGAACGCGACCGTGCCCATGTCGTACCGGCGGGACGACCCGGCGGTGCACCTGGCGGAACTGGCCGACGGCCTGGGGTTGCGCGGGCCGGGCGCCGGGCTGCTCACGGGCGTCGACGTGACGGAGGTGGTCACCATGGCGGACGAGGGCGTCACCGCCTGGGCGACCGTTGGCCTCGGCCTCCCGACCTGGGCCGCCGAACCCGCCACCCGCCTACCGCGGCCCGGCCGGAGTCTCGACGTGGGCGAGCGCGTCGCGGGTGGGGCCGCCGAGGGCGAGGCCGCCGCCAATTCGGCCGCTTCGATCGGGACCCATCGGATCGGGACGATCAACGTGGTACTGGACATTCCGGCGCGACTGGCGGACGCGGCGCTGGTCAACCTGGTGGCCACGGTGGCTGAGGCGAAGGCGCAGGCGCTGCGCGACTTGGATCTACCCGCCACCGGGACGCCCACCGACGCGGTGGTGATCCTGTGCGACCCGGACGGCCCCCGCGCCGAGTACGGCGGGCCACGGTCGGTGTGGGGGGCGCGGGTGGCCCGGGCGGTTCACCAGGCAATCGTGGCCGGCGATGGCACGGTCCCCTGGTCGGAGAAGCAGACCGTAACGAACTAATCGGTCAGAGGTTGCGGCCGCTCCGGTGAAGTGTCGGACTATGGGCTGCCGGGGCGGGCGTCCCACATGTATCGTCGCGGCGATGTCCCAGGGGGTTTACGCGTCCAATCGCCACCGGTCCGCGGTCCGGCGACGCCTCGTCGTGGTCGGTGCGGTGCTCGCGATCCTGGTCGGTACGGCGGTGGCCGGGTACGCGGCGGTGATCCGCGGCGACGGAGGCCCCGGGCATTGGCAGGCCGCGCCGACGGACGCGCCGGGCGGTACCGGCGGCGCCACGCAGGCCGCGCCGACCGAGGATGCCGCGCCGGACCAGGTGATCACGCTCTCGGCCACCGGCGACATCGTGATGGGCAACGCCCCGTCGCGGTTGCCCCCGAACGGCGGGCAGGGCTTCTTCGACGCGGTGCGCGAGGCGCTCAAGTCGGACCTGCCGATGGGGAACCTCGAGGAGCCGCTCACCAACGACACCGGGGTCCGCAAGTGCGGCGCGAACTCCACCGCGTGCCACCAGTTCCGGGCGCCGCCGGAGTACGCCAAGCACCTCAAGCAGGCCGGGTTCAAGCTGCTTAACCAGGCCAACAACCACGGGTACGACTATGGCGCGGCCGGGTACGAGAACACCCAGCAGGCGCTGGAGGCGCAGGGCCTGAAGCACACCGGGGCACCGGACCAGATCACGGTCGTGGAGGTCAAGGGCGTCAAGGTGGCGGTGCTGGGGTTCTCCTCGTACCGGTGGTCCAACAGCCTGATCGACCTGGCGGCCGCGAAGCGCGTGGTAGCGCAGGCGGCCAAGCAGGCGGACGTGGTCGTGGTCCAGGTGCACATGGGCGCGGAGGGCTCCGACAAGACCCGCGTCAAGCGGGGCACGGAGATGTTCTCTGGGGAGAACCGGGGTGACCCGATGGCGTTTTCCCGCGCGGTCATCGACGCCGGTGCGGACCTGGTGGTCGGGCACGGGCCGCACGTGCTGCGGGGCATGGAGTTCTACAAGGGCCGGCTGATCGCGTACAG
Organism: Rhizomonospora bruguierae; assembly: GCF_018397995.1. GTDB lineage: Bacteria > Actinomycetota > Actinomycetes > Mycobacteriales > Micromonosporaceae > Rhizomonospora > Rhizomonospora bruguierae. Next base: position 29,500 of record NZ_BBQH01000048.1, on the reverse strand, counting down.
CCTGGGCAACTTCGCCGGCGGCCAGGGCACGCTGAGTAACAGCGGGCGGCTGGCCTGGGGTGGAGTCCTGCACGTGTCGCTGCACTCGGACGGTACCTGGGCCGGTGGCGAGTTCCGGTCCACGTACATGAACGGTTCCGGGCGCCCCACGCCGGATCCGGACAACCGCGGGCTCAAGGCGCTGCGCGACCTGTCCCAATCCGACTTCGGGGGCAGCGCGGCGACGTTCGGAAGCGACGGGGAGATCAAGCCGCCCGCCGCCTGAGACCGGATCCGGCGCGGCGCCGGGGCGTCGGTGGCGCGACGTAGGCTGATCGTCGTGAGCCGTACCCCCGCCGCGGTCTATGCCGCCGAGACGGACCTGGGCCGCAAGCGGCGCGCGCGCCGGATGGCCCGGGTCCTGGCCGAGACGCATCCCGACGCGCACTGCGAGCTCAACCACGGCAACCCGCTGGAGCTCGCGGTCGCCACGATCCTCTCCGCGCAGTGCACGGACCAGCGGGTCAACGAGGTCACACCGAGACTGTTCGCCCGGTACCCGGCCGCCGCCGACTACGCGGGCGCGGACCGGGCCGAGATGGAGGAGCTGATCCGGCCGACCGGGTTCTTCCGGAACAAGACCGACTCGCTCATCAAGCTCGGGCAGGCGCTCACCGAGCGGTACGACGGGCAGGTGCCCGGCCGGCTGGAGAATCTCGTGACCCTGCCGGGCATCGGGCGTAAGACGGCCAATGTCATCCTTGGCAACGCGTTCGGGGTGCCCGGCATCACCGTGGACACGCACTTCTCCCGGCTCGTCCAGCGCTGGCGGTGGACCGGGGAGACCGACCCCGTGAAGATCGAGTTCGCGGTCGGGGCGCTGATCGAGAAGCGCGACTGGACGATGCTGTCGCACCGGGTGATCTTCCATGGCCGGCGGGTGTGCCACGCCCGCAAGCCGGCCTGCGGCGCCTGCACGCTGGCCTCGATGTGCCCCGCCTACGGCACCGGGCCCACCGAGCCGGCCGCCGCCGCCAAGCTGCTGCGCGGCCCGCGCCCGGGTGAACTGGCCGCGGCCGCCGGCATCGACCCGGCCCTGGCCCCCTCGCCGGCCGTAGCCGCCCGCGCCGAGACGCCATCCGCCGAGGTCGCGACGCCGTGAACCGCCTTCGCCACCTACGCCGAAGCCCCGGCCGTGGAGGCGCCGGAGATCTCCCCCCACGCCGAGATCGAGGCCGCGGAACCATGCACCGCCGGCTTCGCTACTCGCGCCAAGATCCCGGCCGCGTTAGCGTCCCGAATCTGCTCCGCCGCGATCCCACCGCCCTGGATCCCGGCCGACGGGTCGGCAAACGGTTGCGAGGGGCCGCCTTGCTGGCGGTCGTCGCGTTGGTCGCCGGCTGCACGGCGGAGGCGGGTGGGAGTCCTTCGGCCCAGGCCACCGGGGCGAGCACGACACCGGCCGCGCCGTTCGCCGCGTGCGACGGGCTCACGGCGGTACCGCCCGACGCCGGGCGGGATACGGCCGGTGCCGACGCGCCCGGCGGCGGGCCGACACAGCCGCCCAGGCCCCTTCCGGCGGTCGAGTTGAATTGCTTCGCGGGTGGGCCGGCGGTCCAGGTCAGCGCGGTGCGCGGGCCGGCCTTGATCAATTTGTGGGCGTCGTGGTGCTCGCCCTGCCGCCGGGAGCTTCCGGTCTTCGAGCGGTACGCCAGGCGCGCGGCGGGTCAGGTGCACGTCGTGGGGGTCGACACCAAGGACGACCGGGAGGTCGCCGAGGATCTCGTCCGCGAGCTGGGAATCACGTTCCCCACCCTGTATGACCGGGAGCAGCGCCTGCTGTTCGCGATGTCGCGCACCGCGCTGCCGGTGACGCTGTTCGTGGACCGGTCCGGCCAGGTGCGCTTCGTGTACGCCGCCGAGGCGTTGGACGAACCCACCCTGGCGCGGTACGCGAAGCAGTACCTCGGGGTCGTGGTGCCGTGACGGCTCCGAAGCTGCCGGCCTGGTGGGAGCCCCTGCTGGGTCGCGTGCGGGGCGCCAGCGCGGAGGAGTTCTTCCGGGTGCGGGCGCCGGACCGGGCGGCCCGGCCGAGCGCGGTGCTGGTGCTGCTCGGCGAGGAGGACGGGGCTGGACCGGACGTGCTGATGCTCCAACGGGCGGCGACCCTGCGCACACACGCCGGCCAACCCGCGTTCCCCGGTGGCGCCCGCGACCCGGGCGACGCGGACGCCGTCGCGACCGCGCTGCGCGAGGCGTACGAGGAGGTGGGCCTGGACCCGACCTCGGTGACCGTGCTGGCCACCCTGCCGCCGCTGTGGATCTCGGTGAGCAACTTCCTGGTGACCCCGGTACTGGCCTGGTGGCACCGGCCGCACCCGGTGCACCCGCGGGAGCCGGCCGAGGTGGCGCACGTGACCCGGCTGCCGGTCGCCGAGTTGGTCGACCCGGCGAACCGGCTGCGGGTGCGGCACCCGAGCGGCTACGTGGGCGCGGCGTTCCAGGCGCGGGGGATGCTCGTCTGGGGCTTCACCGCCGGCGTGCTCTCCGCACTGCTTGACATGGCCGGATGGAGCCGGCCGTGGCCGACCGACCGGGTCGAGGATCTACCGCCGCAGCCCGAGCCAACCCCGACCCCCTGACGCCCCGCCGGGCTGCCGCGACGGTCGCCGCGGAGCCACCGGGGCCGGCGGAACCACCCCCGACCCCGTGACCCGGTGCCGGGCCGTGATCGCCGGGCGCCCGTACCCTAGGTCGCGTGTCCATCGTCGATGCGGCCCTCGTGCTGCTGATGCTGCTGTTCGCGGTGACCGGCTACCGGCAGGGCTTCCTGGTGGGTGCGCTGTCCTTTCTGGGGTTCTTCTCGGGCGCGCTGATCGGCCTCCAGGTCGGGCCGCTCGTCGCCCGGCAGTTCGCCGACGAGGGGATCCGGGTGGTGGTATCGCTCATCGCGATCTTCGGCCTGGCGGTGCTCGGGCAGACGCTCGCCGGCTGGCTGGGTGCCCGGATGCGGCACGCCATGCACAGCCGCGCGTTGCAGACGGTGGACGACATCGGCGGCGCGCTGGTCTCCCTGCTCGCCGTGGTCCTGGTCGCCTGGCTGGTGGCGGTGCCGCTGGGCGCTTCGTCGCTGCCGTGGGTGGCCCGGTCGGTCCGGGACAGCGCGTTGCTGCGCGGCATCGACACGGTCATGCCGACCCAGGCGCGGGCGCTGTCCGAGGCGCTGCGGGACACGGTTGACACGCGCGGCTTCCCGGACGTGTTCGGCGGCCTGACCCCGACCCGGGTGCCCAACGTCGAGGCGCCGGACCCGCGCCTGGCCAACTCGCCGCTGGTCCTCCGGGCGCGGCAGTCGGTGGTGAAGGTGCTGGGCAACGCGCCGAGTTGCTCCCGGCGCATCGAGGGGTCTGGCTTCGTCTACGCGCCCGGCCGGGTCATGACGAACGCGCACGTGGTCGCGGGCACGGAGGACGTCTCCGTCGAGCTGAACGGCGACCGGCACGGCGGGCGGGTCGTGCTGTACGACCCGAAGCGCGACCTGGCGGTCATCCACGTTCCGGGCCTGGACGCGCCGGTCCTGCCGTTCACCAGCCAGCGCGCGGACACCGGGGACGACGCGGTGGTGGTCGGCTTCCCGCTGGACGGGCCGTTCAACGCACAGAGCGCGCGGATCCGGGACGGGCGCCGCATCACCGGTCCGGATATCTACGACTCGACCAACGTGACCCGGGACATCTACACCATTCGTGCGCTCGTCCGCAGCGGCAACTCGGGCGGCCCGCTGGTCGGATCCGGCGGCTCGGTGATCGGAGTGATCTTCGCGGCGGCCGCGGACGACCCGAACACCGGCTTCGCGGTGACCGCACAGGAGGCGGCGCCGGTGGCCACAGCCGGCCGGGAGCGTACCCGCGAGGTCGCCACCGGCAAGTGCGCCTGATCCCGGCGCCGCACCCGCGCCCCGCTCACCGCGCCGCCGCGCCGCACGACCGCGCCGCGTCGCGCCGCACCACCGCACCGCCGCGTCGCGCCACCGCGTGGCACCGCACCGCACCGCGCCGCGTCGCGCCGCACCAAAGCATCGCGGCACCGCCGCGCTGCGCCACCGAGCCGCTGCGCATCGCGGCACCGCCGCCGCGCACCAACAACCGGGCCAGCTAAGGGCGCAGGGGGCGGCGGAGGGCCAGGTAGCCGCCGGCCGCGATGAGGCAGATCAGCGCCACGCCGAGCAGGCCACGGCCCGTGTCGTGGCGCTGCTCGGCCGCGAGGTGGTGCTCGGCGCCGGCGCCGGACGGGTGCTCGACCGGGGCGGCCGGATCGGCGGCGTGCAGGGCCGCCGAGGTCGGGTCGGTGGCGGCGACGCCGGGCGCCGGGCCGAAGCGGGCCACCCCGGGCGGCGGTTCGGTGTCCAGCGGGTTCCCCTGCACCGCGGGGACCACCTCGGTGAGGGCGGCGACCGGGTCGACCAGCCCGTAGCCGTACGTGGCGTCCCGGCCCACCGCCCCGAGGTCGCGCGCGGTGCTGATCAGCCGGTTGATGACGTTGCCGGCGGACATCTGCGGCCAGCGCGCCCGGACCAGCGCGGCGGTCGCGCTGACCAGTGGCGCGGCGAAGCTTGTGCCCTGTACCCGCCAGTACCCGCCGGGCCGGGCACCGGTCAGGCCGGTCGCGGGGGCGGCGAGGACGGTCTGCGGGCCGGTGATCGCGCTGCTCCACAGGGACGCGCGGGGCCCCTGGTCGAGGCCGGTGACCGCGATGACGCCGGGTTCGCGGGCCGGGTACCAGATCTCGGTGTCGGCGGCGCTGGTGATGTTGCCGGTACAGGCGACGATCACCACGTCCTTGGCGAACGCGTAGTCGATGGCCTCGGCGAGCGCCGCGCTCTGCCCGAGCCCGCCGAGGGAGAGGTTGAGCACCCGGGCGCCGTGGTCGACCGCCCAGCGCACGCCCTGCGCGATGATCATCGCGTCGTCGTAGCGGTTGTCGGCGTCCAGTACCCGGACCGGAAGGATCTTCGCGTCCGGGGCGAGGCCGACGATGCCGTCGTCGTCGTCCCGGCCGGCGATCAGCGAGGCGACCGTCGTGCCGTGGCCGACCGGGTCGCGCCGGCCGTCGACGCCGCCGCTGACCAGGTCGACGCCGGGGAGCACCTGGCCGGCGAGGTCGGGGTGGCGACCGTCCACCCCCGAGTCGAGGACGGCGACGGTCACGCCGAGGCCGGTCGAGTGCCGCCAGGCGGTGCCGGCGTGCAGCAGCGTGAGCTGCCACTCCGCCTCCCGCACCGCGTCGGCGCGCAGCCGCAGCCCGCCGGAGCCCGCGAGCGCGCCGACCCCGCCGGGAGGCGGCGCGGGCGCCGAGGGCGTGGCCGGCGCGGGCGACCCCGGGCCGGTCAGGGCGCCCACAGTGACCAGCGCCGCCACGGCAAGCCGCGCGGCGCTGCGACGAAGATCCGGTGGCCGATCCGATAGCCAGGTCACGCCACGACCGTTCTCATCTCGTCATCGGGTGCGCAAATACGGTACTACTCATTCCGCCCGTCCGGGCCGGCACAACTCACGGCGCGGGCCGGTAACCGAGTTGGATCAGCCGGTTGCCCTCCTTGCGGGTGACCAGCCAGCCGCGTCCCGGCGGCAGCGGCACCGGGCGGACCGAGCCGACGAGCGCGCCCTCGTCCCGGTCCCCGGACAGGACCAGGCCGGCGGCGGACAGTTCGCGCAGGCGCTGGATGACCGGCTCGTACAGGGCGCGGGCGGCCCCGCCGCTGCGCCGCGCGACGACCAGGTGCAGGCCGATGTCGCGGGCCTGCGGGAGGTACTCCAGAAGGGGGAGCAGCGGGTTGGCCGGCCCGGTGGCGACCAGGTCGTAGTCGTCGACCAGGACGAACAGCTCCGGGCCGGTCCACCAGGAGCGTTCGCGCAACTGCCGGGCGGTCACGTCCGGGCCGGGCAGGCGCTGCTCCAGGTACCCGGCGGCGGACTCGATCAGCTCGGTGGTGTGCGCGGCGCTGGTCCCGTACCCGATCTGGTGCTCGGATTCGACCGCGCCGAGCAGGCTGCGCCGGAAGTCCACCACGATCAGCCGCGCCCGCTCGGGGGCGTTCTGGGCGGCGATGGCCCCGGCCAGCGCCCGCAGCAGCGAGGACTTGCCGGACTCGGCGTCCCCGAAGATCAGCAGGTGCGGCTCGGCGGCGAAGTCGAGGGCGACCGGGCCGAGGTCGGACTCGGCGATGCCGATCGGCACGGTCAGCCCCTCGCCGGGTTCCAGCTTGTCGGAGGGGAGTACCTCGGGCAGCAGACGCACGGCGGGCGCGGGCGGCCCTGCCCAGGCCGCGGCCACCTCCGCCACCAGGTTCGGGGACCCGGACAGGCGGGGCTGGGCGGCGAGGAAGTGCAGCCCGTCCGTGGTCAGGCCGCGTCCGGGCGTCCGTTCGGGGACGTTGCCGGCGGCGCGGCGGCCCACCTGGGAGTCGGACGGGTCGCCGAGGCGCAGTTCCAGCCGGGAGCCGAACAGGTCCCGCAACGCGGGCCGGAAGTCCATCCAGCGGGACGCCGCGGCGATCACGTGGACGCCGTAGGACAGCCCCCGGGTCGCGATGTCGGTGACCATGGACTCCAGATCCTCGTACTCGCCGCGTAGCGTGGCCCAGCCGTCCACCACGAGGAACACGTCACCGTGGCGCTCCTCGGGCGGCCGGTCGGCCCGGTACGCGGCGATCGAGTCCACGGCGTGGGCGGCGAAGCGGCGCTCCCGGTCGGCGAGGACCGCGGCGACCTCACCGACCGTGCGCCGGACCTCGGTGGCCGCCTGCCGGCCGCAGACGCCGCCGACGTGCGGCAGGTCCCGCAGCGCGCCGAGCGAGCCGCCGCCGAAGTCCAGCACGTACGCCTGGACCTCCGCCGGCGTGTGGGTGAGCGCCAACCCGGCGATGATCGTGCGGATCAGGCTGGACTTGCCGCTCTGCGGCCCGCCGACCACGGCGACGTGCCCGGCGGACGCCTCCAGAGCCAGCCAGAGCAGCTCCCGCCGCTGGTAGAGCGGCTTGTCCACGAGCGCCACCGGCACCTGGAGGGCGCCGTGCAGCTGCGGGTTCGCGACCGTCAGCCCGCGGTCCGGCCACGGTGCCGGCGGGCCCAGCAACTCGTCCAGGGCCGGCGCCTCGGCGAGCGGGGGCAACCAGACCTGGTGCGCCGGCAGGCCGTGCCCGGCGAGCCGGTCGACCACGGTGTCGAGCAGGCTGGCGGCGGATTCGGTATCCCCGGTAGCCGGCGCCGGGCCCACCGGTACGAGGTCGGTACCGAACTCGAAGACCCGCCGCCCGCCATCCGCTGCCCCGGTCGCCGCGCCCGACCGCCGCCGGAAGCGCCCCGACACGTACGCCGCCTTGAAGCGCACCAGCGGCTCGGTCCCGTACTTGAGGTAGCCGTGCCCGGGCGAGCGGGGCAGTTCGTAGGCGTCCGGTACGCCGAGTACCGCCCGGGACTCCAGCGCGGAGAAGGTGCGCAGCCCGATCCGGTACGACAGGTGGGTGTCCAGGCCGCGCAGCCGGCCCTCTTCCAGGCGCTGGGAGGCGAGCAGCAGGTGCACCCCGAGCGAGCGCCCGACCCGGCCGATCTGCACGAACAGGTCGATGAAGTCGGGCTTGGCGGAGAGCAGTTCGGAGAACTCGTCGCAGACGATCAGCAGGGACGGCAGCGGCGCCAGCGGCGCGCCGCCGGCGCGGGCGTGCTCGTAGTCGCGGATGCCGGCGAAGTTGCCGGCCCGGCGCAGCAGTTCCTGCCGGCGGACCAGCTCGCCGTTGATCGCGTCCACCATCCGGTCGACCAGCGGCAGGGCGTCGGCGAGGTTCGTGATGAGCGCGGCCGTGTGCGGCAGCCGGTCCAGCGTGGCGAAGGTGGCGCCGCCCTTGAAGTCGATGAGCACGAAGTTCAGCATCTCGGACGGGTGCGTCGCGGCCAGCCCGAGCACGAGCGTGCGCAGCAGCTCCGACTTGCCGGAGCCGGTAGCGCCGATGAGCAGCCCGTGCGGGCCCATGCCGTCCTGGGCGGACTCCTTCAGGTCCAGTTCCACCGGGGTACCGGCGGTGCCCACCCCGATCGGCACGCGGAGCCGGTCGCGGGCCGGGGCGGGCGGCCCACGCGGTCGCCGGTTCCAGCCGCTCCGGGTCGGCGACGCCGAGCAGTTCGGCCGGGTCCAGTTCGGCGGTGAGCGGCGCGTCGGCCGGGGCGGCCGAGGCCAGCCGCAGCGGCGCCAGCCGGCGGGCCAGCGCCTCGGCGGCGGCCGGGCCCAGCGCGTCGGGCACGCCCGCGTCGGCCGGGCCGTCCAGCGAGTCGGTGTGCAGCCGGCCGTCCGCGGTGACGGTGAGGACCACCGTGGAGCGTTCGGGGAGCCGGGGTGGCGGGCCGTCCAGGTCGAGCAGGGTCATGCCGGCGATGCCGCGGTCCGCGCCCAGCCGGCCCGCCGCGCCCGGTTCGGCGCCGTCCAGGACCACCAGCAGGTGCGGTACCTCGGTGCCGGACGGCGTGAACCGGGGCCGCTGCGCGATCAGCGCGCCGATCAGGCCGGTCAGCTCGGCCGCCGAGCCGGCGACGAGGCGGACGCCGCCCAGCGCGTCCACCCGGGTGGGGTGCTGGGCGTGCGGCAGCCACTTCACCCATTCCCAGGCCGGCCGGCGCGCGGCGCCGGCGCAGACCGCGACGACCAGGTCGGTGGGGGCGTGGAACGCCACGAGCTGGGCGAGCAGCGCGCGGGCCAGCGGTCGGGGATCGCCATCGGGGCCCTCGGCGCGCAGGTGCACCCGGGCGAAACCGCGCAGCGACAGCGCCACCGGCAGGTCCGGCACCACCGAATGCACGTCCAGGAAGCGTCGCAGCGCGCCGGCGGTGAGCGGCTCGAGATCCTCCCAGGGGCGGGTGACCGGCGCGACCAGCGGGGTGGCGAGCCGCTGCGGACCCCGGCCGACCCGGACGACGGCGAAGTCGCCGTCGGTCGGGCGCCGCTCCCAGAGCCGGTGACTGGCCACCGTGGACCACAGCTGCCCCGGCTCTGGGTGCCGGTAGGCGAGCCCGGTGCGCTGGCGTTCGGCGGCCCGGCGGGCCCGGCGGCGCACCCCGGACAGGTGCCGCAGGTACTCGCGCCGCGCCGCCATCATCTCCGAGCGTTTCGGTGTGCCGCCGGCACCCCAGGAGGTGGCCAGCATCGCCACCGAGGAGATGCCGAACAGTCCACCCACGACGTACGCGTAGGCGCCGCCGCCCTGGCCGAACATCAGCGCCATCGCGAGCGTGCCGCCGAGCATCGGCAGCGCCATCAGCGCCTGCGCCCACCGGCTGCCCGTGATCGCCGGGATCTCCGGAGGCGGCTCGACGCCCAGCTCGCCCTCCGGCAGCTCGGGCGCGGGGCGGCGCGCAGCGCGCCGGACCGGCACCGTACCCATCGCGGACCTCCCCAGGCCGTACCCGCACGGGTCATCAGATCTGGCCCATCGTAGGTAGAGTGCGTGCGCTGTGCCACGCCCCGTTCACGGACAGATACCGGAGGTGGGGTCATGACCGCGCTCGCTCGGCTCACCGTGCACGGCCCGCGACGCCGCGTCGATGTCGCGCTGCCCGAACACGTCCCGCTCGCCGAACTGCTGCCCGAACTGCTCGGCCACGCCGGGGCGGGGCTGCCGGACGAGGGCGAGCGGCACGGCGGCTGGCTGCTGCGCCGCACCGACGGCGCCCCGCTCGCCCCCGAGCTGGGCCTGTCCCAGCAGGGCGTCCGGGACGGCGAGGTGCTGCACCTGGTACCGGCCTGGCAGGGCTGGCCGGAACTGGAGTACGACGACGTGGTCGAGGCCATCGCCGCGGCGGCCCGCCGGCGCGGCGCCGTCTGGGGTCCGCGCGGCACCCGGGTCGCCGCTCTCGTCGTGGCCGGGCTGGTTGCCGGCGCGGCGCTGCTCGCGGTGGTCCGGGCCGGCGCCGGGCCCGCCGGCCTTGCCGTGGCCGCGCTGCTCACCCTCTGCGCCGCGCTCGCCGCCCGGGGGTACGGGGACGCCGTCGCGGGCGCCTGCCTCGGCGGGTACGCGATGCCGTTCGCCTTCGCCGGGGGAGCCCTGCTCACCGGGGGCGGTGCCGGGGTGCCCGCCGCGCTGGCCGGCTCGGCCGCCCTGCTGCTGGCCGCCGCCCTGGGCGCCGCCGGGGTGGCCGCGTACCCGGCCGTGTTCGCCGCCGGGGTCACGGCCGGCCTGCTCGGCACGGTGACCGCGCTGATCGGGTACCGGGTCGGTGCGGCCGGCGCCGCGGCGACGCTGACCGCCGCCCTGGTGTGCGGGGTGAGCGCGCTCCCGCTGGTCGCCGTCCGGCTGGGCAGGCTGCCGGTACCGGCGGTCGCCGAGGAGGGCGCCCCGGAGTCCGAACCGGCGCGCCTGCCGGCCGCCGTGGCGCGCACCGACGACCTGCTCAGCGGCCTGTTCGTCGGGCACGCGACGCTCACCGTGGTGGCCGGCGCCGTGCTGGTCCTGACCGGCGGGGTCGCGGGCCGGCTGCTCGCCGGGCTGGCCGCGCTTGCCGTGCTGCTGCGGGCGCGACTGTTCGCGCCGGTCCGCCAGCGGCTGCCGCTGCTCGGCGCCGGCCTGGCGGTCCTCGCCGCCCTGTCCGCCGCCCTGGTGCTGGCCGCGGACCGACCCCGGCTGCTGGCCCTCGCCGCCGTCGGTGTCGGGCTGGCCCTGGCGGTGGTGGCCGCCGGCGGCGCCTGGTCCCGTCGGCCGCCCTCGCCCTACCTGGGGCGCGCCGCGGACCTGCTGGAGGTGGCGATCGTGGTCTCGGTGGTCCCGGTGGCCTGCGCGGTGCTCGGCGTCTACGCCGGCATCCGCGACCTCACCGCGTGATCAGTCCTCGGGCGCGTGCTCGTGGGTCGCCTCGTGCCGGCGGATCGAGGCCCGGATCTCCGCCTCGGCTTCCACCCGGCCCGCCCAGGTCGCGCCCTCGACCGACTTGCCCGGCTCCAGGTCCTTGTAGACCGTGAAGAAGTGCTGGATCTCCAGCCGGTCGAACTCCGGGACGTGGTGGATGTCCCGCAGGTGCTCCTGGCGCGGGTCCTCGAAGGGCACGCAGAGGACCTTGTCGTCGCCGCCCTTCTCGTCGGTCATCCGGTACATGCCGATCGCCCGGCAACGGATCAGGCAGCCGGGGAAGGTCGGCTCCTGGATGAGCACGAGCGCGTCCAACGGGTCGCCGTCCTCGCCGAGTGTTCCCTCGATGAACCCATAGTCGGCCGGGTACTGGGTAGCCGTGAAGAGGGTCCGGTCGAGCCGGATCCGGCCGGTCACATGGTCGACCTCGTACTTGTTACGGTGACCCTTCGGGATCTCGACCGTGACGTCGAAGTCCATTCTCGCGCTCCCTTGGCTCGCCCAGGCTGACCGGCGGCAACTAGTGTCGCGTAGGCCGTTTGACGACGGGATAGGAGGGGCCGGGTGGGGAGGGAATATTCACACTACGGTCCGGGTGACGAGGGCGCGCCGGATTCCGGGTCGGGCGTAGGGCCACCCCATGAATCCAGGCAGAACGGCCCATCCGGGGGCTTCGAGGGCCAGTCCCGGGGCTACCCGCGGATGACCCGGCGGGACGACGCCCCGGGCGGGCCGGCGCCCGGCGGGTCACCTCCTAGGGGTGAGCCCGGTAACCGGCCGCAGGGCTCGCCGCCCCCGTTCGGCCGGGCGCAGGTGCCACCGAACGCCGCCCAGCGCCCCCGGCCGCCCGAGCCGCCCTCGGCCCCACGCGCCTCCCGGGTACCGGGCCCACCGCCGCCCCAGGTCGCGCCGCGCAAGCGGCGGCCGGGGCTGCTGGTCCTCGGCGTGCTGGTGCTCGTGCTGGCGGTGGCAGCCGGCGCGGTGGCGCTCATCCGTCCCGAACCCGTGCGCCGGCTGTTCGGGTCGAACCCGGTGCCGGCGGCGAGTGAGGCCGCCGGGCTGACCGGCGACCCACCGCCGGGCGAGGTGCTCCCGCCGGCCAGCGCGGACGCGCCGATGCCCACCCCCGCCGGCGTCGCCAGGGCGGTGGACCCGCAGATCAAGGGTGGCCTCGGCAGCCACTTCGGCATCTCCGTCATGGATGTGGCTACCGGGCAGACCCTCTACGGCAACAACGCGAACGTCCCGGTCACCCCCGCGTCGACCACCAAGCTGGCCACCGCGGCGGCCGTGCTCGCCTCGGTGGACCCGTCCCGGCGGCTGCCCACCCGCGCCGTCGCCGGCGACCGCGCCGGCGAGGTGGTGCTGATCGGCGGCGGTGATCCCACCCTCTCCGCCGGCCGGGAACAGGCGTACCCCGGTGCCGCCCGCCTCGACCAGCTTGCCGACCAGGTCACCAAGGCCCTCGGCGGTGCGCACCCCACGTCCGTGGTGGTCGACTCCACCCTGTTCACCGGCCCGGTCTACGGCCCCGGCTGGGACTCGGACACCCCGGGCGGCGGCTTCGCCTCCGCCACCGTCGCGCTGGCCACGGACGGCGCCCGGACGGACCCGCGCAGCGGATCCGGCGGCACCCGGTATCCGAAGCCGGACCTCGCCGCGGGGCAGGCGTTCGGGCGGCTGCTCGGGGTGGCGCCGTCCGCCGTGCGGCTGGGCAAGGCGCCCGCCGGCACCGCGCCGGCCGAGGCGGCGGCCCCCGCCGGCGCCGCGTCCGGGGCGAGCGGCGGGGTGGCCCCCTCGGCCAACGGCTCACCCGAGAACGCGCCGGTACCGCCCGACGGGGCCGGCCGGCCCCCGGCGCCCGGCACGGAACTGGGGCGGGTGGAGTCCCCGCCGATGCTGCGCCTGGTGGAGTGGATGCTCTCGATGAGCGACAACGTGATCGCCGAGGCGCTCGCCCGGCAGGTGGCGATCGCGCGCGGCCAGCCCGCCTCGTACGACGGCGCCTCGGCCGCGATCCGCGACACGCTCGCCGGGCTGGGCCTGCCGGCCGGCGAGCTGTCGGCCGCGGACGGCAGCGGGCTGTCCCGCAGCAACCACTTCACCGCCGAGGGTCTGGCCAAGCTGCTGGCGGTCGCGGCGAACGGGTCCCAGCCGAAGCTCCAGCCGATCTTCAGCGGGCTGCCGGTGGCGGCCTGGTCGGGCACGCTGGCCAACCGGTACCGCGGTGCGGACTCCGGCAAGGCGGGCGCCGGCCTGGTCCGGGCGAAGACCGGCACCCTGACCAAGGTGAACGCGATCGCCGGCGTGGTGGTGGACGCGGACGGCCGGCTGCTGTCCTTCTCGATGCTGGCCGACAAGGTACCCAACGGCTGGCTCGCCCCGATCACCATGGACCGGATCGCCGCCGAACTGTCCCGCTGCGGCTGCCACTGAATCCTTCGCCGGGGCGGGCGGGACAGGCCCGGGTACGGTGGGGTGATGGCGCAGTTCGTCGACTGGGACCTGGCCGCCGCGACCGCGGGCACGCTCAGCAAATCCGGCCCGAGGGTGGGTTACGACGAGGCGGTGGCGGTCGTGGCCGACCTGCGCCGGCTCACCGACGAGGCGGCCGGCCACGTGTCCGCGTACACGGGGCTGGTCGCGCAGATGGAGCATCCGCCGGTGCGGGTGGTGGACCGGCGCGACTGGGCGGCGGTGAACGTCGCCGGCCTGCGCGACGTGATCGCCCCGCTGCTTACCCGGATCACCGGCGACCGGCAGCCCGGCCCGATCACCGACGCGATCGGCTCCCGGCTGACCGGCGTGCAGGCCGGCACCGTGCTGGCGTACCTGTCCGGCCGGGTGCTCGGCCAGTACGAGGTGTTCAGCGGCGAGCCGGGGCAGTTGCTGCTGGTCGCCCCGAACATCGTCGAGGTGGAGCGCAAGCTCGGCGCCGACCCGCGCGACTTCCGGCTGTGGGTCTGTCTGCACGAGGTGACCCACCGGACGCAGTTCACGGCGGTGCCCTGGATGCGTGGGCACTTCCTCGGCGAGGTCCAGGCGTTCGTGGACGCCTCCCAGATCGGCGGCGACCAGTTGGCGGACCGGTTGCGGCGCGGCGTGAGCGCGCTGGCCGACGCGGTCCGCGACCCGGAGAGCCGCACCTCGGTCCTGGAACTGGTGCAGACGCCCGCCCAGAAGGCGGTCCTGGACCGGCTCACCGCGCTGATGACCCTGCTCGAGGGGCACGCCGAGTTCGTCATGGACGGGGTGGGCCCGGAGGTCATCCCCTCGGTCGAGGAGATCCGCGCCCGGTTCAACCGGCGCCGGGAGGCGGGCAACCCGCTGGAGAAGGCGCTCCGCAGGATCCTCGGGATCGAGATCAAGATGCGCCAGTACGCCGAGGGGCGCAAGTTCGTGCACGGCGTGGTGGAGCGGGTCGGCATGGCCGGCTTCAACAAGGTCTTCTCGTCGCCGCTGACCCTGCCCCGCCTGGCGGAACTGGGCGACCCGGACGCCTGGGTGGCCCGGGTACACGGCCCGGTCCCGCCGGCGGCCGGCTGACCCCGCCGCGATGGCCGCCCTCGCGCCGCCGGTCGCCGCGGTCCGTGGCGCCGTCCGGCACGCCCTGGCGCCGCTGGCGCAGGCCGGCGGCCCGGTGCTCGTCGCGTGCTCCGGCGGCCCGGATTCGCTGGCCCTCGCCGCCGCGACCGCGTTCGTGGCCCCCCGCCTCGGGCTGCGTGCCGGGCTGGTGACCGTCGACCACCAGTTGCAGGCCGGCTCGGCCGAGCGGGCCAAGGGCGTCGCCGACTGGGGCTTCGCGAACGGCCTGGAGCCCGTGGAGATCGCCACGGTCGACGCCACCGGCCGGGGCACGGGGCCGGAGGCGGCCGCTCGCGAGGCCCGGTACGCGGCGTTGGGGGAGGCGGCCCGGCGGCTGGAGGCGGTAGCCGTCCTACTCGGCCACACCCGGGACGACCAGGCGGAGACGGTGCTCCTGGCGCTGGCCCGGGGCGCCGGCCCGCGCGGGCTGGCCGGCATGCCGCCGAGCCGGACGGTCGACGGGGTCACCCTGCTGCGCCCGCTGCTCGACGTCGGCCGCGACGAGACCGTCGCCGCCTGTGCCGCACTCGGCCTCAAGCCCTGGTCCGACCCCCACAACACCGACCCCGCGTACGCCCGCTCCCGGGTCCGGTCGGCGGCGTTGCCGGCCCTGGTGGCGGCGCTCGGCCCGGCCGTGGTGGACAATCTCGCCCGCACCGCCCGGCTGCTGGCCGCCGACACGGCCGCCCTCGACGCGCTCGCCGGGCAGGCGCTGGCCGGTGCCCGGTCGGGCGACGGCCTTTCGGTACCCGCGCTGGCGGCGCTGCCCGAGGCGGTCCGCACCCGGGTCCTGCACGCCTGGTCCCGTGAACTGGGGGCCAGCGGCGCCGCCCTGGCCCACCGGCACGTCGCCGCGCTGGACGCGCTCGTCACCGGCTGGCACGGGCAGGGGCCGGTGCACCTGCCGTCTGGGGCGTTGGTGGTGCGCCGGGGCACGCTGCTGCGTCCCGGGTGATGAAACTGGATAGGTGGACGCGCACGGATGCCGCTGTGTGCGGCTGAGGCTGCCGTGGCGACCAGTCACCCCCTGGCGGCCGCCACCGGTCTGCACACGCTGCGCCGCGGCGGTACGGCTGTGGACGCCGCCGCCATCGCGCTGACCATTCTCCAGCCCTATCACGGCGCTGCGGCGGCAGCGCTGGCCTCGTACGCGGAACGGACCGGTGGCCTGCTGACCGCGGCCGATCTCGCGGAGCACGCCTCGACCTGCCACCGCCAGGGCCCTGGCTGCGTTGCTCGCGCTCGGCATCCTGGACAGGGTGGAGCCGGCTGAGATTACGGACGATCCGGGCGCATTCGGGTACGGTCCACCCATCTGGCGGTTACCGGACAGTGGTGTACGTTGCCGGCTCTGAACCACGGGCAGACGGCGCCGTGCTCGGATACTGACCCCCGAACACCGAGGTCATTGGGGCCTCTGGTGCGCATGTGGCCCTTGAGAACGGCATGCCGGAATGCCATGGGGGCCCGGGTCGTTACACATACGGATGCCCGAGCAGTAGTCACCGGGCGTTTTCCAGACGGTGTACCCGGCCTCTGAACGCCGGAATGTCGGGTGGCCGCCCGTCGTTACACCCCCGGATGCCCCGCGCCGTCGCGCTGGGCGTCTTGTCTGCGGGGCTGGCGTCGCCGGAATGCTCGGCCGCCGCCCGTCGTTACACCCCCGGATGCCTGCGCGGTCGCGCTGGGCGTCTTCTGTGCGGGGCTGGCGTCGCCGGAATGCCCGGCCGCCCCCCGCGGTTACACCCCCGGATGCCCGTGCGATCTTCCCGGGCGTTCTCTTCCGCGCGGTTGGCCAAGCGAGTCACGGATGGGTCCCCGCGCTTCGCTGCTGAACACGCCGTTCCGAGTTCTTCGGGCGGGCGTGTCGCAGCGACTCCCGAACCCCCTGCGATCCCGCGGGCGGGGTCTCTTCCCAGCGGGCGTGCCCGGTTAGCGGCGGGCCCGCACCCACGACCGAAGGGTAGCTAAACGTGAAGACCAACTTCCGCCGTTGGCTCCCGGCCATGGCGCAGACCTTCGTGACCAAGAGCGCGCTCGCCACCGCCGGCGTGGCACTCGTGGGCGGCATGGCCGCCGCAGGCGACGCGACGCTGACCCGGCACCACGAGCCCACGACCGGCGCGGGCGTGGTGAGCACCGCCCCGGCGTCGGAGCGCAAGCTCGTCGCCACGCCGGCGAGCAAGGAAGTCCGGTACGAGTACCAGTCGCAGCCGAACTTCTTCTACTGCGGCCCGGCGTCCACCCGAATCGCGCTGACCAGCGTGGGGCACCCGCTGTCGCAGGACGACGTGGCCAAGGCCCTGGGTACGACCGAGGACGGCACCAACTCGGCCGTGGACATCACCCGGGTGCTGAACAGCAGCGGGGGCAAGGACGCCTACGAGACGACCTCGATCCCGGGCCCGGCCGCCAAGCCGGCCGATGTCGAGCGGCTGCAGACCAACGTGACGCAGGCGAACGCGCAGAACCGCGCGGTGGTCGCGAACATCGCGGGTACCGCGGTGGACACCGACGGCATGGCGCACTCGTACGAGGGCGGCCACTACCTGACCGTCGTCGGCTACCGGGACCAGGGGCGCACGGTGAAGATCGCCGACCCGGCCAACCCGAACGTCCAGTCCTACTGGATGAACACCAGCGACCTGGCGAACTGGATCGCCACCCGCGGTTACTCCGCCTGACGATCCGCACAACCACGAGAGGCCAGCTCCCACCGGGGGCTGGCCGCTCGGCGTTTCCCGATCCGTAACCGAGCGTCACCGGTCGGCCCGCCCGCGTTCCGGGCCGCCCCGGCGCCGAGCCGCAACCGTCGTACGGCAGGCTTAGGCCATGGCCGAGGGCAGCTGGTACGACGCCGACATCGCGCGCGTGATCATTAGCGAGGACGAGATCCGCGAGAAGACCGACGAGCTGGCCAAGCAGGTGGCAGCCGACTACGGCGACACCGAGGGGCTGCTGCTCGTCTGCGTGCTCAAGGGCGCGGCCATGTTCATGGCCGACTTCGCCCGGGCGCTGGGCCGGTACGGTCCGCCCGCCGAGCTGGAGTTCATGGCCGTCTCCTCGTACGGCGAGGGCACCACGTCGTCCGGCGTCGTGCGGATCCTGAAGGATCTCGACCGGGACATCGCCGGGCACAAGGTGCTCGTGGTGGAGGACATCGTCGACTCCGGGCTCACCCTGTCCTGGCTGCTGAAGTACCTGGAGTCGCGCTCGGCGGCGAGCGTGGAGGTGGTGGCCCTGTTCCGCAAGCCCGAGGCCGTCAAGGTCAACATCCCGGTCCGGTACGTCGGCTTCGAGATCCCGAACGAGTTCGTCGTGGGGTACGGGCTCGACTACGCCGAGCGGTACCGCGAGGTCCCGTACGTCGGCGTGTTGAAGCCGGAGGTGTACACGCGCGGATGACGCCGTCCGCGACCGGGCCGCGGGGCTGTGCGATGCGTCGCTCAAGTCTCGCTTGAAGACAGGCCCCTCCCATGCTCGCGCGCTGCCCGGGTCGGTCCGTGGCCGCCTACGGGGTTTACCGGCGGTGCCCGCCGCGCCGGTAACCGGCGTGTTACGCCAGCAGCGGAATGCGGCGCTTTGGACGGGGATGACTCAGCGTTCCCACAGCAACCGCAGGTAGCTTTGCCGGCGACCGGGCAGAGCGGCGGCCGGGGACCTCGGCCTCGTGTCCAGTTTGTTGGCATTCCGGGCTCGACGCCGGATACCGCAGCCGCCGCTTCGCGGATACGGTGTACCTTCGAATGACCGATGGCGCCGTCTCGACGACGCCCGGTGCCACGATGGTTTACCAGCCAGCGCGGCGGCCGCCACCCTCCGGGGGCGGTTACCTGTAGAGACGGTCGGACATCGATCAGGAGGATCCGGGCGCCAAGCGCTCGACAACAGCATGGAACGTACGCGTTTCTTCCGCCGGCCGGTGGTCTGGATCATCCTGGTGATCATCGGTGCGATAGCGCTCAGCTCCCTCTTCACCGGTGGGCCCAGCTACCACCGGGTGGAGACATCGGTGGCCCTGGAGCAGCTTGCCAAGGGCGGCATCACCAAGGTGGTCCAGCAGGACAAGGAGCAGACGCTCCAGATCGACCTGAAGGACCCCGCCAAGTTCGGCGACACCACTACCAACCGGATCCAGGCCCAGTATCCGTACGAGGTCGGGCAGAATATCTGGAACACGGTGCAGGAGGCCAAGGCCGCGGGCCGGATCAGCGGCCCGGTCGACACGAAGGTGTCCCAGGACAGCGTCTTCCTCACCCTCCTGCTGAACCTGCTGCCCATCGCGGTGCTGGTCATCCTGCTGCTGCTGTTCATGTCGCAGATGCAGGGCGGCGGCTCGCGGGTGCTCAACTTCGGCAAGTCCAAGGCGAAGCTGATCTCCAAGGACATGCCCAAGACCACGTTCGCCGACGTGGCCGGCGCCGAAGAGGCCGTCGAGGAACTGCACGAGATCAAGGACTTCCTGCAGAACCCGGCGAAGTACCAGGCCCTCGGCGCCAAGATCCCGAAGGGCGTGCTGCTGTTCGGCCCGCCCGGTACCGGCAAGACGCTGCTGGCCCGCGCGGTCGCCGGCGAGGCCGGGGTGCCGTTCTACACGATCTCCGGCTCGGACTTCGTCGAGATGTTCGTCGGCGTCGGCGCCAGCCGGGTTCGCGACCTGTTCGAGCAGGCCAAGGCGAATGCCCCGGCGATCATCTTCGTCGACGAGATCGACGCGGTCGGCCGGCACCGCGGCGCCGGCCTGGGCGGCGGCCACGACGAGCGCGAGCAGACGCTCAACCAGCTGCTCGTCGAGATGGACGGCTTCGACGCCAAGGGTGGTGTGATACTGATCGCCGCCACGAACCGCCCGGACATCCTCGACCCGGCGCTGCTGCGCCCCGGCCGCTTCGACCGGCAGATCGCCGTCGACCGGCCGGACATGGAGGGCCGCAAGGCCGTCCTGCGCGTGCACGCCAAGGGCAAGCCATTCGCCCCCGACGTGGACCTGGACGCCGTCGCCCGCCGCACCCCCGGCTTCACCGGCGCCGACCTGGCCAACGTCATTAACGAGGCGGCCCTGCTCACCGCCCGGCAGAACAAGCGCGCGATCTCGAACGACGCCCTGGAGGAGTCGATCGACCGCGTGGTGGCCGGCCCGCAGCGCCGCACCCGGGTGATGAGTGACCACGAGAAGAAGATCACCGCGTACCACGAGGGCGGGCACGCCCTGGTGGCCTGGGCGCTGCCGCACGCGGCCCCGGTGCACAAGGTGACGATCCTGTCCCGTGGCCAGTCGCTGGGGCACACCCTGGTGCTCCCGGTGGAGGACAAGTACACCCAGACCCGCGCCGAGATGATCGACACCCTGGCGTACGCCCTGGGCGGCCGGGCCGCCGAGGAACTCGTCTTCCACGAGCCGACCACGGGCGCCGGCAACGACATCGAGAAGGCGTCCGGGTTGGCCCGGGCGATGGTCACCCAGTACGGCATGAGTTCCAAGCTCGGCGCCGTCAAGTACGGCACGAACAACGACGAGCCGTTCCTGGGCCGCAGCTACGGCCACGAGCGGGACTACTCCGACGTCGTCGCCGCCGAGATTGACGGTGAGGTCCGTTCGCTGATCGAACTCGCGCACGACGAGGCGTGGGAGATCCTGGTCGAGTACCGGGACGTGCTGGACACGATCGTGCTGGAGCTGATCGACAAGGAGACCATCTCGCAGTCGGACATGGCGCGCATCTGCGCGCGGGTGCAGAAGCGGCCGCCGATGGCCCCGTACAACGGCTTCGGCAAGCGCCGCCCGTCCACGGACCCGCCGGTGCTCACCCCGGCCGAGAAGGAGAAGCTGAAGGCTCAGGCCGCGGCGGACGGGGCCGAGGCGACGGTCGGTGGCACGGGTAACGGACAACAGTCCTCGAACCCCAGTGCCAACTCGGATGGCCCGCACTGAGCGGGACACCGGTAGCAGGATGAGCCCGAAGAACTCAGCGGACCGGCCCGCGCCCTTACCCAACGGGGCGCGGGCCGCGTCCGGCGGCGGCAAGCGCCGCAGCGGCCTGGCCACCGGCGTGGACGAATCGGCTCCGGCGGCGTCGTGCACGGAGCCGGACGGCGACGACGACGAGCCGGAGCTGGACTACCTGGCGGCGCGCCTGATCGACGGCAAGCTGACCGGCGGCCCGGTGGAGTCGGTCGTCGACCTGGCCCGCATCGAGCGGGCCGTCCGGGAGATCCTCACCGCCGTCGGTGAGGACCCCGACCGGGACGGCCTGCGCCGCACCCCGGCCCGCGTCGCCCGCGCCTACGCGGAGCTGTTCGCCGGCCTCCGGGTCGACCCGGCGAAGGTCCTGGAGACCACGTTCGAGGCGAACCACTCGGAGCTGGTCCTGGTGCGCGACATCGAGGTCATGTCGCTCTGTGAGCACCACCTCCTCCCGTTCCGGGGCGTGGCGCACATCGGATACATCCCGGGGTCGCACGGTCGCATCACGGGCCTGTCGAAGCTGGCCCGCCTGGTCGAGGTCTACGCCCGCCGTCCGCAGGTGCAGGAGCGCCTCACCACCCAGATCGCCGACCTGCTCATGGAGCAACTGGAGGCCGGTGGCGTCATCGTGGTGCTCGAGTGCGAGCACATGTGCATGGCGATGCGTGGCATCCAGAAGGACGGGGCGAGGACCATCACCTCGGCGGTGCGCGGCATGCTGCAACGGGACGCGAAGTCCCGCGCCGAGGCGATGGCCCTCATGGGCCGCCCCTGACCCTGGCGCAGTGCGCCCGGGCGGGCGGCCTGTGCCTATGGGCGGCGCGGCGGCCGTGGTGCTCGGAGAGGCCGGCCCTTTGCCGTGCCTTTTGTTCGCAGAGGGCTTGGCTCTCAGGGGTCGCGTTGCTCGGGGGGTGCGACGTCCTCCCTGGCGGGCGTGGCGGCCGGCGGGGGCGGAGGTGGTAGTTCGGAGCGGGGCTTGGGCTGCCACGGCCGGCCGAGCCGGTAGTAGTAGAGCCTGCGCAGCAGTGCCACATGGATGCCGAGCAGGACCGCCACGATGGCCGGATAGGTGACGTACCACGGCGGCGCCGAACCGGTCATCGCCAGCAGGAGCGGCAGCACGCCCAGCGCGGCGACGAACGACATGATCCCGGCCGTTTCCCACATGGCGGCGTGACCCCACGTGTTGGTCCGCTCGAACCGCATCGGCCGGGCCAGGGCCTCCGCCCGGATCCGGTCGGCCTTGACGTTGGTGGCGGCCCAGGCCGGCCGGAACCCGCGCGATTCGGCCACCGGCCGCGGCTGGTTGAGCGGCGCGTTGAGGGCGGGCCGCCGGAGTGCCGCCGGTGCGCTCAGCATGGGCCGCCCCCTCCCGTCGTTGCCGATGGTTCCCGACGCCCTCGCCGTCGGCGTCCACGCGATGTCGGCGGCGCGGTGCCGCCGTGCCTGCTCAGCAAGCGGTTCGGCGGGGTTGCGATGGGAGCCGATAGCGGGCTCGCGAGGCCGGCTGGCGGGAGAGCCGGGGTGTTGGCCGCTGACGGAGCCGGTGGGACCCGGGCGCCGGCCGCTGATCGGGCCGGTGGGGACCGGGCGTCGGCCGGCGAGGGCGCCGAGCAGCATCGCCAACAGGTATGTGATGAACCGTGCCCAGGAACCGGCGAGCGGGTACAGCCGTACGACCCAGCCGCCGGTGACTGTGACCGGGCCGTCGCAGATCAGGATGTTGGGGCTCTGCGCGGCGGGGCCGCCCGGAGCACTGCGCCCACGGATCGTGCGTCCCCCGAGAACGCTCGCCAGCACCAGGTCGTACCCACCGATCCTCGCCCGACCCGGGGCGCCCTCCGCCGAATAGGCACACGAGACCTGACCGCCGCGGGCCGTGACGTGCACCGGGCCGGCGCCGGTCCACCGATACGGCAGGTCGCGCGGGACGTGGGTGCCACCCGTCGCGACGTACAGGGCCACGGCGACCGACGCCGCGAGGAGCAGCGTGCCGCAGACCGCCACGCAGTGGCCGAACCAGACCCGCCAGACCCACCGGGGTGTGTGTGCGCTCCCGCGGACGGGCCCCGGCGCCGGGGTGGTCGCCGCGGTGCGGCGGGCGATCATCGGGTCCCCCACGGGCTGGGGCCGGCCGGAGGTCCGTCCTCCCGCGGCGGCGCGGGCAGCGGCGTTGCCGGCGCGGGCCCGCCGGGGATGTTCTCGGTTCCATCGTCCGGAACCGCCAGGGCGGCGGTCTGCAGGCGGCGTAGCGAACGGGCGAGCAGGCCCCGGTACGACGGGTCGGTGAGTAGGTCGCTGGGGCGCAGCACGCCCTGCCCCAGTTGATCGCCGATCTCGCGGAGCAGCGGATCCTCCTGCTCGGTCAGTCGTGCGTAGGTGCGCTGGCGCGATTCCTCGTATGCGGTCATCGTCTCCGCCGCCTCACCGCTGCACCGGCAGGGCGGGCAGGTGTGCCTCCGCCTCGACCAGTCCGAGGTGGGACAGCACAGCGTCGCCGTTCTCCACCGCGAGCCTGAGCTGGGCGATCTTGTCGGTCACCGTGGTGACCGCGTCGTACACCCGCCGCAGGTCCGCCAGGACGTGCCCCGAGTACAGCAGCATCCCGGCGCCGGCCGTCTCGACCGACAGGAGGGCGTCCACGACCCGGTCGAGCAGGTCGACGATCGCGTACTCGATGACCTCCTCGAGCTTGCGCACGTCCTCCACCACGGTCAGGTAGGCGGCCGCGAGGCGGGCGAGCGCGTCGGGTGCGACGCGGAGCGCGTCCTCGGTGCGGTGCAGCACGTTCCAGCAGGCGTCCGCGGCGTTCCCGAGCCAGCAGCCCTCCACCCGCAGGCCGATCCAGGTGCCGTTCGCCGCGAGGATCTCGGTGGCCGACTTGAGGTTGGTCAGGGCCTCGCCGCACGCCCGCAGACCGGCCCAGTCGCCGACGAGCGGCAGCGTCCACTCGTCTAGCGGGTCGTAGGGCCGGTCGCAGATGCCGAGCTTGGCGCCCAGCGCGGTCATGCCCCACACCGCGTCCCGCGCCAGCGAGGCCGGGCTCAGCAGGTCGGCCCACCGCGGCTCGTACGGGTACTCGGCGCGGTAGTCGGGCAGCGGCTTGAGCGCGTCGCGCGGGTGGCCGCGCTCCACGATCCGCACCTGCTCCCACTCCGGGTGCAGAACGGGCTCCCGCCGCCACTCGGGGTCGAGCGCGGTGGGCGGGATCATCGCGTCCAGGGTGCCGGCGACGGCGGTGTCGCTCGTCTCGTACCGGCGGACGGAGGCGGCGACCGCGTCGCGCTGGCCGGCGGCGACCCGCTCGGCGTCGCCGAAGAAGGTGTGCACCTCACGCCGGATGCGCGCGTGGTTGCCGGCGAGGACGTTGATGAGCCCCGCCCTGAAGTTCGGTCGGCCGGCGGCGTCCAGCCGGCCGTAGACGTCTTCCGTGTACGTCGCGCACGCCGCCGCGTCGCCGGACAGGCGGTTCAGCATGTCCGGCACCTCGCGCAGGGCGGGCAGGATCACCTTGAAGCCCAACGTGCCTCCCCAGGTCGGTGTGGGCTTGTTCCCTCACCCGTTGTACGGAGGCCACCACCACAGCGCAATGAGATCTTGGTGGCTGTGGATATCTTCCGGCGAACCGGACATTTAGATCAGGGCGCGGTACCGGTTGGCCGCCTCGACCGCGCCGCCGACGTGCGTCTGCGCCTCGTCCAGGCGCGCCTTGGCCTGCTCGAGCTGCGCCACCGCGTCCAGCAGCGACGGGTGCGCCGTGCCGGCCGCCGTCAGCCGTAGCTGGGCCAACGCCTCGTCGAGCTGGTCACCCACGCCCCGAATCGCCGCGCCGGCCCGCTCGACCACGTCCACGGCGCCGGCGACGTACACCTTGAGCTCCTCCACGCTGGGCACGGGTCCCCCTTCGCTCCTACCTGAAGACCGACAGAGCACCGAAGAGCGCGCAGGTCAGCAGCGTCGGCGCCAGGCAGACGAGCGCGCCGAACAGCGGCGTCCGGCGCACCGGCTGCCGGCCGCCCCCCGGTGCCCGCTCGTCCGGGAAGGCCAGCCCGATGGCCAGCCAGCCGAGCCCGAACGCGGCCAGCGGCATGGCCAGCCCACACAGCGCCGCTGGTACCGAGATCTCGTCCACGACCAGGTACAACGCCACCTGGATGACGAGCACGACGAACGCGAACGGCCCGTACACGGCGAGGTTGCGCAGCCACAGCGGCGCCGCGCCGAGCCCGCCGCCCGGCGCGCCCGGGCCGCCGGAGACGAGCGCCGCCGCAGCGGCGTCCACGGTGGACTGTGCCCGCCGCAGCGTCTCGCGGACCGCGACCGGGCCCGCACGCAGGCCGGCGCCGGCGGCCGCGATCTCCTCCTCGGTGGGAGCGAGTTGCTCCGCCGGTACCCCCGCCTGGACGAGCCGCGCGTGCTCGGCCCGCAGCCGCTCGCGCACCAGGGCCAGTTCGCTCTGCGCGGCCTGCGCGGCTCCGGCCTGCTCGGCTACGGCGGCGGCCGCGCCGCGGCGGACGGCGTCGAGCCGCTGCGCTGCGCCGGTGTACTCCTCCCAGGCGCTCACCGTCCCGGCCTTTCGTACGTTCCCGCGCCCCCGGCCCCCACCGCGCCCGCCTTCCGTACGTTCCCGCGCCCCTGGCGCTTCACCGCTCCGCCTCCGGCCGAACGAACGGCACGAACACCGCCGTACGGTCGGCGTGCCGGTCGTGCAGCAGGGCCCGGTTCGGGCGGGGGCGCCAATCCACCGGGGCGCCGAGCAGCAGCGCCGCGTCGGTGGCCGGGACATTGAGCAACACCAGACCCGCCACGTCCTCCCGGGCCGAGCCGCCGACCTCCTCGGTGAACCGCCGCGGACCGCGCCACCAGGCCAACAGGTGCACACCGCGGGACGGCCCCTCGCGCAGCAGCGCGCGCAGCCGCTCGCCCGGCAACCGGCCACCGGCATCCATGCCGAAGACGATCAGGTACCCGGGATGGTCCGCGGCCAACGCCTCGACCATGCCCGCCGCGTCCACCAGCCGGGTTTCATGCTCGCGACCGACATCCTCGGCGAGCCGGGCGGCCACCGTGTCCCCCGCGTCCACGAGGGAGGCGATGACGAACCGGGTGGTGCCCGGGTCGTGCTGCGCCGCGAGGCCGCGGGCGGCGGCGTCGAGCAGGTCGGCCCCCAACGGGCTGGGGCCGAGGATCGCCAGGTGCCGGCCGGGCGACGTGTCCAGCGGGAACGCCGCCGTGTTCAGGTCCACGTCGATGAGCCGGCCGAGCAGGACGGTGTGCCGACCCCGCCGCCCCTCCACCGCGGCCCGGTAGAGCACGTCATCCGCGAGGTGCTGGTCGGCGTACCCCTGAAAGACCCGCGGCGGAGGTGAACCGGCCGGGCGGGCCTCCCACAGGCGGTGCCGCAGCCGGTCGAGCGCGGGCCGGTCCGCGTGCGGGTCGGGGAAGCGCACCGTCCGCTCGTGCCCCCGCGTCGCCCCGCGCGGGCCGCCGAAGCCGCCGGCCGTGTTCACCACCGCCGTACCCAGCGGCAGACCGGCCGCCGCATCGTTCGTGGGATCCAGGACGTCCCCGCCGCCGGGCAGGGCCACGCGCACCGGGAACTGCCCGAAGATGGAGTCCCGCTTCGCGTAGAGCGACTCCACGCCCCGCACGGTCTGGCTCGCGAGGACGAGATGGATGCCGTACGACCGGCCCTTGCGCGCCAGCGACTCCAGCAGCGCGACCGCCTCGGTCGCGAGCCGGTCGGTCCCCGCGAGCAGGACCTGAAACTCGTCGATCACGCAGACGATCCGCGGCAGGGGCTGGTGCTCCCGCAGGTCCGCGAAGCGGGTGACGCCCGCCTGCTTGTACGCCACCGACCGCCGGGTCATCTCACCGTCGAGGTGGCGCAGCACCGCCAGCCCGTACTCCCGGTCCGACTCCACGCCCACCGCCCGCGCGTGCGGCAGCCAACTCGCGTCCCGCGGCGTCGGGGTGAACTCCGTGAAGGACACACCCTCCTTGAAGTCCAGCAGGTACACCAGGAGCTCATCCGGGCCGTGCCGGGTACACAGGCCGTACAGCACGTTGATGAGGAACGCCGTCTTGCCGGCGCCGGAGCGTCCGCCGACCATCCAATGCGGAGTCAGATCGTCGAACCGGAGGATCAGCGGGCGGTCGCCGTCCCGCCCCACGACGGTGGCCAGTCCATCCTTCGCGTCCTCCGCCCACAGCCCCTGGGTGGCCTCCGGCAGCAGGTCCGTCAGCCGCAGGCGAGCCTGATCCTGTGACCGGGCGGCCAGTTCCCGGCAGACCCGCTCGAACAGGTGCGCGGGCGGATCGTCGTCCAGGTACACCGGGGCGTTCAGCCCGGTGCCGGGGACGTGCTGCGCCGGCGGCGCCGAGAACGAGCCGACGGGCGGGTTTCCGACCAGGGCGTACGGATTCCGCACGGCGATGGCGGTGGTGAGCTGCAACGGCGGCTGCGTCGTCTCCGCCGTCAGCGGAGGTGGGGGCCAGCCGGCCACGATCAGGTGCAGCCCCGCGGCCGGACCGTATTGGGCCAGTGCGGCGATCCGCGCCAGGTCGGAGCCCTCGGTCAGCTCCGGGAAGCTCGCGATGACCAGCAGCATCGTCCTGTTCCGGCGTACCGGCCTGGGCGTTGCGTCGTTCGCCGGCGTGACCTGCTCGGTGGTGGCTGCCGCCACCCGCGCCTGCTGGACCGGGACGGTGGCCTGCCGGTACGGCCCGGCCTGCCCCTGCCCGGCCGGCGGCGGGTTGAGGTGACCGGCCGGAGCGAGCTGATATGCCTGCCCCGTCAGCGGTGGGGCCCCCGCGGCACCATGGTGCTCCGCACCCGATGCCTGACCGCCCGGTGACGGCTGGACGGGCGTGGAGCCGCGACTCGTAGAGGGCTGGCGCGCCGGCTGGACCCACTGCTCCGTTGGCGGCTGGGCGGGCGTGGAGCCGCGGCTGGCTGAGGGCTGGCGCGCTGGCTGGACCCACTGCTCCGCCTCGGCGAGAACCGCGCGCAGCCCGGCCCGGTCGGTCGCCGGCGGCGGCAGCACGCCCGCATCCGCCAGCGGCGCGAACGGCGCGAACATCGTCCCCGCCCCCGCCGCGTCGACCGCCCGCACCAGCAACGACCCGGCCGGCGCCGCCGCCAACAACCGCAGCGCCACCGCCCGGATCAAGCCGGCGACCCGCGGGTCGCGCGCGTCCGCGTCAATGGTCAGATGCCCGCTTCCGAGCAACGGCACGACGACCGGAAAGCGGACGTCGTCCACGGGCTGCGCCGCCCCGATCCGGACGAACCCCGGCTGCTGCACCCCGCCCAGCGGCGCATCCGCTGACACCTCGTCCAGCGGCGCCCCGAGCCACCCCGGCGCCAACACGCCAGCAGCACGCCGCAGCCGCTGCCCCAACTCCACCTGCTCGCCGCGCGTATCCGGCGCCGGGACCGGCCGCTCCAACGCCCGCTCGGCAGCGGCGACCGAGGCCGCGGCCTCGCGGTACAGGGCGGCGGCCTGACTGACCCGCGTCCTGGCGCTCGCCACGGCCGCTCACCTCCCTCGGTCGGAAAGACCGTATCCCAGCCGACCCCCGAAGCGCCGCAACCATCGGCGTGCCTTCCCACGGCCGTCGCATTCGTCGACCTCGGCCATGCGGCGTCTGGCCCGCATCCGGTGATCGGGCCGGGCGTCGAGGCTATCCGCGTCCATGATCCCGGCCTCGGGCAGGGGAAGTCGTCCGGTTCCAGGTCGGCGGTGCCCAGAGAGTGCGCCCGCAGCTGATCGAGCTGTTTCGGCCGGAGACGGCTGCCGGACCTGTCCCTGGCCATGGCAAAGTCTCCGCTCGTGGCCAGTGAATGTCCCCACCTCGCAGGGGATTAGTTGATCTTTTGAGGGTCCTTCGGGGCCGCGAGACTTGCGGTGCCAACCAGCACGTCTGCAAGCCCCGAAGGACCCTCTATTGAAGACTGCGAGGCAGGAGTTGGACATCATCAACGCCTACGAGGAGACCGGGAGCCTGCGGGCCACGGCCGCCCTCTGCGGCACGACCCACAAGACCGTCAAGCGGGTGCTGGATCGCCGCTCGGCCGGGCAGCGGCCGGGCCGGTGGCGGGCGCCGGCGCCGGGGCTGGCCGACTCGTTCACCGATCTGATCTTCGCCAAGGTGAAGGCGACGGACGGGCGGATCACTGCGAAGCGGCTGCTGCCGGTGGTCCGTGCGGCCGGCTATACGGGGTCGGCGCGCACGCTGCGGCGGGCGGTCGCGGTGCAGTGGAGTCGGACCGGGGCGCGGTGCCAGCGTTTCGGCTGGTCCGTTTCCCCGGCCCGCTCCCCGAACCGGACGTGCGAGTTGGCCCCGCATCCGGCTCTCCGCGAGTCCGTGCGGTGGGTTACGACGTTGCGACCGGGGCTGGTGTCCACGGCGTGGGGATCTTCGTTCCTCGGTAGCGGTATCGGGTGACCGGTACCGCTCCGGCGTTGAACAAGGCCGTCTCGCCGTCGGTGGGCCACCACCCTGGTAGGTAGCGGCGTTTGAGCTTCTTCCACGTGATCCGGCGGTGTTTGCGGCGAAGCCATCTCGTGACCCGTTCCCAGGTGTACTGGTGCAGGAACGAGAAGGTCGCCTTGGACACCCCGTGGCGGAAGTAGCTGGTCCAGCCTCGTAGCACCGCGTTGATCTGCCGGAGCAGTTCAGCGAGGGGCTGGTTGGTTCCTTGCCTGGCGATCGTCTTGACCTTGGCCATCGTTGGTCAGCGCCTTACGCGATGGCCAGGTGTAGACAAACCGCTTGTTCGAGCCTCGCTGGTGTTGCCGCTGGATGCGGAACCCCAGGAAGTCGAACCCCTCGTCAATGTGCGCGACGGTTGTCTTCTCCTCTGACAGCCGCAGACCCACGGTGGCCAGCACCTCAGCCACTTCGTCGCGCAGCGCCTCGGCGTGCTCGCGACGTCCGGACACCATGATCACAAAGTCGTCCGCGTAGCGGGCGATCTTGTAGGTGGGCAGCCCCTTGCGTCGCCGGTAGCTGCGGGTCTGGTTGTTCTTGCCAAACGTCGTCCATGCGGCCGTGACGTGTTCGTCCAGGACCGACAA
>NZ_BBQH01000047.1 GCF_018397995.1 Rhizomonospora bruguierae | reverse complement strand
CTCCAGTTCGGCGCGGCGGCGGGCGCCCTTGCCGCGCGCCGCCCGCTCCGCGGCGGCCAGCCGCTCCGCCGCCGCGGACAGCTTCGCCCGGGTGCCGCCACGCCAGACGTGACACACCGCGAGCGCCAACGCGTCCGCCGCGTCCGCCGGCCGGGGCGGGGCGTCCAGCCCGAGCAGCCGGGTGACCATCGCCGTGACCTGCGCCTTTCCCGCCTGGCCGGAGCCGGTCACGGCCGCCTTGACCTCGCTCGGCGTATACAGCTCCAGCGGCAGACCGGCCCGCGCCGCGGCCAGCACCGCCACCGCGCCGGCCTGCGCGGTGCCCATCACCGTGCGCACGTTGTGCTGGCTGAACACCCGCTCCACCGCCACGCTCTGCGGCCGGTGCTCGGCGATCAGGTCGGTCAGCGACCGGTCCAGGTGCAGCAGCCGCAGCGGCAGGGCGTCCTCCGGGTCGGTGTAGACCACGTAGTACGCGACCAGCGTGCAGGGCCGCCCCGGCACGCCCTCGACGACGCCGACGCCGCACCGGGTCAGCCCCGGGTCGACGCCGAGCACCCGCACCACGCGCCCCCTCCCGACCTGACGTACGTGTGTTCGACACACTATCGGGTCCCGTCCGGCGCCCCCGCCGCGACACGCGCCCGGCGGCCCGTTACGGCGCGGCGAGGGCCTCCGTGGGGGCGAGCCGGCTGGCGCGGACCGCCGGGTAGAGCCCCGCCAGCGCACCGACCACGACCGTCACGCCGACCCCGGCCGCCGACGCCCAGGCCGGCAGGCTGACCGGCCAGCCGCGGCCGCCCGCGTACCCGGCGGTCACCAGCGCGCCGAGCAGGGTGCCCGCGGCGCCGCCCAACGCGGACAGCAGCAGCGACTCGGCGAGGAACTGGGCCCGGATCTGCCCCCGGGTGGCGCCCAGCGCCCGGCGCAACCCGACCTCGGCCCGGCGCTCCAGCACGGAGATGACCATCGTGTTGGCCACCCCCAGGCCGCCGACGAACAGCGCCACCGCCCCGAGTCCGAGCAGCATGCCGGTGAGCGCGGCGTCGGCGGCCCGCCGCGCGGCGAGGGCGTCGGACGGGCGGGAGACCCGCACCTCGTCCGGGGCCTGCGGCTTCGCCGTCCGGCCGAGCACCGCGCGGACCGCCTCGACCCGCTGCGGCGCGGCGCGCACGTACACCGTGGTGGGGTTGCCGGCGAAGCCCAGGTACGCGGTCGCGGCGGGCCAGCCGACCAGGGCCGCCGAGTCCAACTCCCCGGCGAGCGGCACCGGACGCAGCACGCCCACCACCGCGAACCACTCCCCGCCCAGCCACACCCGGGTACCCATCACGCGTACGCCGAGCCGCTGCGCGGCGGTGGCGCCCAGCACGACCGCCGGGTACCGCTCGGTGGCCGGGGTGAGCCAGGAGCCCCGGGCGAGCGTGGCGCCCACCGTGCCGGGCAGGCCGGGTTCCGCGGCGAACACCGCGATGCTGCCGGTCTGCCCGGACGGGATGTGGTCGTTGCGGTAGACGGCCACGTCCTCGAGGGCGGCCGTGGCGGCCACCGCCTGGACCGGCCCGATCCGGCCGATCATCGCGGTGGCCTGCGCGGGCAGCCGGGTCCGCTCGCCGGTGATGCCGGCACCCGGCGCGACGGTGAGCAGGTTGGTGCCGAGCCGGTCCAGGGTGCGGGTCAGCTCGGCCCGGCTGGAGGTGGCGATGCCGACGACGGCGAGCATGGCGGCGATGCCGATGGCGATGCCGAGCGCGGACAGCACCGCCCGCAGCGGCCGCGCCCGCATCCCCGCGGCGCCGAGCCGCGCCAGGTCCGCCGGGCCGAGCCGGGCCGGCGTGAGCTGGCCGGCCTTTCGGCCGGCCGGTGCGAGTTGGCCGGCTTGCCCGCCGGTCGGGAGGCGACGGTCAGCCATCGGTCACCCGCCCGTCGTGCACGGCGAGCCGACGCGGGAGGGTGGCGGCCATCGCCGCGTCGTGCGTGACCACCACGATCGTCGTCCCGGCCGCGTTCAGCTCCCGCAGCAGCGACAGCACCTGCGCCCCCGACCCGGAGTCCAGGTTCCCGGTCGGCTCGTCGGCCAGCAACAGCGGCGGGTCGCCCACGACCGCCCGCGCGATCGCCACGCGCTGCCGCTCGCCGCCGGACAGCGCGCCCGGCCGGTGCCCCAGCCGGTGCCCCAGGCCCACCCGCTCCAGCGCCGCCACCGCCCGCCGGCGCCGCTCCCGCAGCCCGACCCCCGCGTACAGCAGGCCGTCCGCGACGTTGTCCACCGCCGAGGCGCCGGCCGCGAGGTGGAACTGTTGGAACACGAACCCGATGTGCCGGGCCCGCAGCGCCGACAGCGCCCGGTCCGCCAGGCCGGCCACCTCGTGCCCGGCCACCCGCAGCGAGCCCGACGAGGGGCGGTCCAGCGTGCCGATCAGGTGCAGCAGGGTCGACTTGCCGGAGCCGGACCGGCCAACCACGCCGACCAGCTCGCCCGCCTCGACGCGCGCGGTCACCCCGGCCAGCGCGGTCACCCCGCCCGGATAGGTCCTGGTCACGTCCACCAGTTCGATCATCGCGGGGTCGGTCATTGCGGCACCGCCACCAGGACGCCCTCGGCCAGGTCCGGGCCGCGCACCTCGACCCGCCCGTCGGAGAACAGCCCGGTCTCGACCGCCACGGTCCGCGCGCCGCCGCCGGAGACGATCTCCACCCCGTACCCGCCCTCGGCCAGCGCCAGCAGGGCGCCCACCGGCACGGTCAGCGCGTCCGCGCGGCGCTCGGCGACGTACCGCACGTCGACCGGCGAGCGTTCGATCTTCGCGACGGCGCGCTGGTCGGCGATGGTGACGGTCACCGCGACGGTCGCGCCGCCGGTGCCGGGACTGGCCGGCTCCCCCTCCTGCCCGCCCGACGCCGGCAGCGCCTCGGCGCCGACCCGGTCCACCTTGCCCGCCAGGGTGACCCCACCGGGCAGCACGACCGTCACCGCCGCACCCCGCGTCGCCCAGCCCACCTGCCCGGCCTGCGCCTGGACGGTGACCACCTTCGTGCTGCCCGTGTACCCGAGCACCTCCCCGGTCGCCGCCGCGCCCACCCGGACCCGGTGCTCGCCGATCCGGACCGCGCCGGGCGCGTACACCACCCGCTCCCGCTCCACCGTCCCGGTCTCGGGCAGACCCAGGTCCCGCTGCCACCGCTTGACGGCCGCGGCGGTCGCGGCACTGAACGTGTCGTCCACGGTCAATCCGGTGTAGCCGAGGGCGGCCAGGTTCCGTTCGAACTGCGCGACGTCGGCGCCGGTCGCGCCGGCCGCGAGCGCGCGGTACATCGGCACCGCGCCGTACAGCAGCAGCACCGGGCGCTCGTCCACGCGCAGCAGCGGGTCGCCGCGGCGGACCGTGACACCCACCGGGGCCAGCCAGGTGACGGTGCCCTCGGCGGCCACCGCGAGCGGCGTGGTGGCGCCGTAGTCGAGGTCACCGGCCAGGGTCACCGTGCGCACCAGCGTCTGCCGGGTCACCGGCGCCGTGACGGGGGCGACGTCCACGCCGCCGCCGTCCGCGCCCTCGCCGCGGGCGCCACCCAGGCCGAGGCTGGCCGCGACCGCCACCGCGACCGTCAGCACCGCCGCACCGGCCGCGAGCACACCGCCCCGCCTCATCCCTTGGCGTCCGGCGGCGGGGTGGCGTTGGGGTCGGCCGGCTTGCCGTCCAGCACCGGCGCGCAGGTGAGCCCCGCGCGGTACCCCTGCTCCGCGCCCTGCTCCGACCCGCCCGGGTTGGCCCGGCGGGGCCAGGTGCCGTCCGGCTCCGGGTCGGGGAACGACTCGTCGCCGTGCTCCCGCATGCACTTCGCGTACGCGCGGCGGTGCGCGATCTGATCGGCCGTCAGCACCTCCCGCTCCAGGAGTTCCTCGGGGACCTCCCGGCTGAACCGCCGGCAGTCCTGCTGCGCCTGGATGAAGCGCGGGTCGGTCTTGTCGGTCACGCCGATCTGGCGCAGGTTGACGTCCACCCGGCCGCGCGAGTCCGGATCGGGCAGCTCGTAGCCGTGCTCGCGCATGCAGCCGACCCATTGGCGCTGCGCCGCCAGGTACTCGGCCACGGCGCCGCCGCCGGTGGCGGACGCGTCCGCGGTGGGCGCCCCGGTGGCCGCGGTCGCCACCTCGGGGCCCGGGTCGCCGCCGCAGCCGGAGAGGGCGAGCGCCACGAGCGCCACGGCCGCGGCGATTGCGGGCAGGGGGTGTCTAGGCATCGTTGCGAGAGACCTTCCTTCAGCGTGATCCGGCGGGCGACCAGCGCCAGCCGTCGGCAGAGCGGTACAGAACCCGGTCGGAGTAGCTGAGCGCGTAGTAGCAGCCGTCCGCGCTGCGCTGGACGGGGTAGACCGTGTCGGGCAGGCCCGGCGGCGACACGGGCACGAACTGCCCACCGCCCGGCGGTGCCGCCCAGTAGCGCTGGCGGTCGATGTCCACTCGGGCGGAGCGCCGCAGCTCGACCAGGACCAGCCGGCCGTCGCCGGCCACGTAGCCCCAGCCCACCACCGTGCCCACCGGACCGGTCGGCGCCGCACCGGCCGGCTCCCACCGGCCGGGGCCGCTCCACCGGAAGGCGGCCCAGCGTTGCCGGTCGGTCGGCGAGGTGGCCACCGCGTACCGGACGCCGCTGGGGCCGGCGACCACCTCCGGAGGGGGGCATTCGGCGGCGGCGCACGCGGGAAGCGGGGTGACCGTCCAACTGCGCCCGGCGTCCGGACTCTCCGCGACCGCGGGGCGCCCGTCACCGGTCCTGCCGCCGATCCAGAGCCGATCACCGTCGCGCACCGCGGCCGGGACGGCTGCCCGCACCCCGGGGAACACCTTGACCCCCGGCTGCTCGGCCAACGCGAAGTAGCGGTGGGCGACCGGGTCCACGACGGTGAGCGTGCACGGCGCGTCGACGGCGTCGGCCAGGCAGAGCAGCGGCGCCCCGGCCGGCGCCGCGACCACGTCCGGCCCCCGGGCCGCGGACGACCAGGTGGCGCCCCCGTCCGTGCTGACCAGAAGGCCAAGGCCACCTTGCGCCAGCGCCGCCAGCCGGCCGGGACCGAGCACCACCAGGCCCTCCGGGTCGACCGGGGCGCCGAGCGCTCCCCACGTGCGGCCGCCATCAGCGGACTCGGCGACCATGAAGCGGCTCTTGTCGCAGGCCGGCGGCCCGGCGGTCCCCTGGGTGGCCGGCGACCACGGCCACTCGGACCCCGCACATCGGATGTACGCCTGGTACACGTGCTCGGCGTCGCCGGCGCCCACCCACTGCACCAGGTCGGTGGCACCCGGCCCGGCAGTGACGGGCGGCTCACCCGGCCGCGGCGGCGCGGCCTGCGGACCGCCGACCACCGTGGCGGCGCCGGCCACCACGGCCACCACGAGGCCCGCCAGGGCGCCGGTCAGCGCGGCCCGGCGGCGGGCCCGCCGGCGCCGGCCGGCGGCGAACAGCGCATCCGAGGTCAACCGGCTCGGCGGCCCGGGCTCGCCGGCCACGTCCGCGAGCAGTTCGCGCAGGTCCGTCATCGCCCACCCACCCCGCTCAGCGCGCCCGGCAGTTCGTCACCCAGCAGCTCGCGCAGGGCGGCCAGGCCGCGCGCCGTCTGGCTCTTGACCGTGCCGACCGAACAGCCCAGCGCCGCGGCCGTCTCCGCGACGTCCAACTCCTGGTAGTACCGGCAGACGAGGGTGGCCCGCTGGCGGGGCGGCAGCCGGCGCAGCGCGCGGGCGAACAGCTCCCGCTGGGCCAACGCCTCGGGCCCGTCGTCCGGCACCACGGCCTCCGGCGGGTCGCCGTACGGCCGCTCCCGGCGCCGCCACAGCCGACGGGTCTCGGACAGGTACGCCCGGACCAGGCAGGTACGCACGAACGCGTCCAACGCCTGCCGATCCCGCACCCGCGACCAGCCGTCAGCGAGCCGGATGAACGCCACCTGGGTGAGATCCTCCGCCCAATGCCAGTCGCCACAGAGCAGATAGGCCGTCCGACGCACGGCGTCCCGGCGCGCGGCGAAATACTCGCCGAACTGGCGCCGCTCCTCCGCGTCCCCCCGCATGCGCGCCCTCCTTCGAGGACTAGGTGCGCGTGAGGACGCCGCCGGGTTGCCTCGCGGGGAAAATTACTTCCCGGCGATCCCGGCGAGCACCGCGTCGACGATCCGCTCGGCCAGGTTCTTCTCCTCCAGGTGCGGGTTCCAACGCAGCAGCCGCTGGAGCAGGACCGGCCCGGAGAGCATCGTCATCGTCAGCTCGACGTCCAGGTCCGCGCGCAGTTCGCCGGTCCGCACGCCGCGGCGCAGCACCTCCCGCATCCGCTCCCGGCGCGGCTCCATGAGCTCCTGGTACAGCCGGTAGTGCGCTTCGTTGCGGACCAGCTCCGGCACCAGACACGGCATCACGTTCAGCGCCCGCCGCTCCTGGCTGCAGCTCATCACGGACAGCAGCCGGATCAGATCGGCCCGCACCGACTCGCCCTCCACCTGGGGCGGGGGGCCCTTGAGCGCCCGCACGGCGTCCAGCAGGAGGGCCTCCTTGTTGGGCCACCGCCGGTAGATGGTGGCCTTGCCGACCCCGGCGCGGGCGGCCACCGCCTCGATCGAGAGCGCGTCGATCGGTGTGCCGTCCTGGAGCAGGTTCAGCACGGCCTCGATGATGGCTTCGTCCGCGCGAGCGCTCCTCGGTCGCCCGGGCGACCGAGGAGCGCTCCCGACGTCGGTGGTCATAGCCTGCATTGTTGCCGACCGGTTACGCTTCGGCCAGCTCCGGGTCAAGCACCTGTTCCGCGCGGGCCTGGGTGACCTGCTCGGAAACCACCCGCGGGGCGGGCGCGGCCGACCGCCCCGGCATCCAGCGCAGCACCACCAGCACGCCCAGCAGTGCCACCGTCGCGCCGCTCGCGGCCGCCCAGTGCATCGCCACCACGAACGCGTCGTTCGCCGCCCCGATCAGCGGCGCGCCCGCCGGGCCGAGCCGCTCGGCCACCCCGTACGCCCCGGCGATCGACTCGGTCGCCGGCACCCGGGCCGGCGCCGGAAGCCCGGCGACCGCCTCGGCCACCCGGTCCCGGTACACGCCGGCGACGACCGAGCCGAGCACCGCGATGCCCAGCGCCGACGCCACCTGCCGCACGGTGTTGGTGACCGCCGAGCCCACCCCGGCCTTCTCCCGCGGCAGCGACGACATCACCGACTCCATCGCCGGTGGCAGCACGTTCGCCATGCCGATGCCCTGCACGAAGCACATCACCGCGAACACCCAGATCGGCGTGTGCGCGGTCAGGAACGCCAACCCCACCAGGGACGCCCCGGTCAGGGCCAGGCCCACCGCCGCGACCGCCTTCGCGCCGTACCGCTTGACCACCGCCGCGCTGCGGGGCGCGAACACCAACTGGGCCACCGCGAACGGCAGCAGGAGCAAGCCAGTCTGCAGGGGCGTGAAGTCGCGGACCAACTGGAGGTAGAACGACAGGAAGAAGAACGCGCCGAAGCCCGCGAAGAAGACGAGCGCGATCGCGGCGGTGGCCGCGGAGAACCGCGGGTTGCGGAACAGCCCCACGTCCAGGGCGGGGTACGCGGTGCGCCGCTCCCAGGCCAGGAACGCGCCCAGCACCGCGAGGCCGCCAACGATCCACACCCACACGTCGACCCGACCGAAGCCGTCCTCGCCGCCGCCGATGATCCCGTACACCAGGCCGGTAAGCCCGACGACGGACAGCACCACCCCGATCAGGTCCACCCGGCCCGGCTCCGGGTTGCGCGACTCCGGCACCATCAGCGCCACCGCGACCAGGCCGACCAGCACCACCGGCACGTTGATCAGGAAGACCGAGCCCCACCAGAAGTGCTCCAGCAGCACCCCGCCGAGAATCGGCCCGATCGCCACCGCGATGCCCACCGAGCCGGACCAGACGCCGATCGCCCGGCCGCGCTCCCGCGGGTCGAAGACGTTCGAAATGATCGACAGGGTCGCCGGCATGATCGCCGCCGCCCCCAGCCCCATCAGCGACCGGGCCGCCACCAACTGACCGGGGCTCTGCGCGTACGCCGAGAGCAGCGACGCCAGGCCGAAGAGCGCGAGGCCCACCTGGAGGAACCGCTTGCGGCCGTACCGGTCGCCCAGGATGCCGAAGGTGAACAGCAGGCCCGCGAAGACCAGGGTGTACGAATTGATGGACCACTCGAGCTGGCTCTGCGTGGCGCCCAGCCCCTGCCGCGGGTCGGCGAGGACCTTCAGGGCCACGTTCAGGATCGTGTTGTCGAGCACGACCACGAGCAGGCTGACCACCAGCACGCCGAGAATGGCCCAGCGGCGCGGGTGGCCGGTGTTGATTGATGTTTCCACGTAGTCTCCCCCGGACGTGGATTGTGAAACGGAACTGACTCGTATCAACCTAGGGGGAGCCCAAGCGATACGGAACCGTCTCGTATCATAAAGTGGCCTCGGTCACAGGGAGTAACGCGCGACCGTGCCCCGACCGATTACCGGCTACTCCGGCCCGCACGCGGTGCGGGGCGGCGGCACGACAGCGACCTGTGCCGAGGGCGTGTGTACCCCGGCGGCACCATGTGGTCCGACGGCGACGAGGCAGGCGCGCGGGTGCCGCCGTTTCTATACGGAAGCAGGGCAAAGCGACGTGGCGCCACTGCCGCCAGGCCACGCCGCCACGCCGAGCCGGCTACGCGCCAGGCCGGGGCCGCCACGCCGCCGGGCCGAGGCCGCCGAGGTACGCCGTCAGGCCGAGCCGGTCGCCGCCACGCCGCCGCCGAGCCGAACCGGGCCACCGCCGAGCCCGCGCCACCGGGCCGCGCCACCAGCGTTCGTCATTGCGGTGAGCGCGGACGCGCAGCGCTGCGCCGGACAGGCACAACGAGGGTCAGCCGACGGCGGACATGACCTCGTCGGAGACGTCGAAGTTGGCGTAGACGTTCTGCACGTCGTCGCAGTCCTCGAGGGCGTCGATGAGCTTGAACACCTTGCGGGCGCCGTCCTCGTCCAGGGGCACGTTCACCGACGGCACGAACGACGACTCGGCCGACTCGTACTCGATGCCCGCCTCCTGGAGGGCGTTGCGGACCGCCAGCAGGTCGCCGGGCTCGCTGACCACCTCGTAGTTCTCGCCGAGGTCGTTGACCTCCTCCGCGCCCGCGTCCAGGACGGCCAGCAGCACGTCGTCCTCGGCCAGGTCGGCCTTCGGGACGATCACCACGCCCTTGCGGGAGAACATGTACGCGACCGAGCCGGCGTCGCCCATGGTGCCGCCGTTGCGGGTCAGGGCGGTGCGGACCTCCGTGCTGGCCCGGTTGCGGTTGTCGGTGAGGCACTCGATGAGGATCGCCACGCCGCTCGGGCCGTACCCCTCGTACGTCACCGTCTGCCAGTCGGCGCCGCCGCCCTCCTGGCCGGAGCCGCGCTTGACGGCGCGGTCGATGTTGTCGTTGGGTACCGAGTTCTTCTTGGCCTTCTGGATGGCGTCGTACAGCGTGGGGTTGCCGGCCGGGTCACCGCCGCCGGTGCGGGCCGCCACCTCGACGTTCTTGATGAGGCGGGCGAACAGCTTGCCGCGCTTGGCGTCGATGACCGCCTTCTTGTGCTTGGTCGTCGCCCACTTTGAGTGGCCGGACATTACCCCTCCACGTCGCTAGCCAGGCCCGCGACCACCTGACCGCAGAGCGCATCAATCCTACCGGTCCCGCACGACGTCCACGAAGTACCGGTGCAGTCGCGGGTCCCCGGTGAGTTCGGGGTGGAACGACGTGGCCACGAGGTTGCCCTGCCGCACGGCGACGATCCGGCCGGCCGCGGGGCCGTCGGCGACCTCGCCGAGCACCTCGACACCGGGGCCGACGCTCTCCACCCAGGGTGCCCGGATGAAGACCGCGTGGAAGGGTCCACCCTCGACGCCCTTGACCGGGACGGCGGCCTCGAACGAGTCGACCTGGCGGCCGAACGCGTTGCGCCGCACGGTCATCTCGATGCCGTCGAAGCCGCGCTGGTCGGGGCGGCCGTCCAGGACCTCGGTGGCCAGCATGATCATGCCGGCGCAGGAGCCGTAGACGGGCATGCCGGCGGCGACCCGTTCCCGGATCGGGTCCAGCAGGCCGAACTCGATCGCGAGCTTGCTGATGGTGGTGGATTCGCCGCCCGGCACCACCAGCGCGTCGACCTCGGCCAGTTCGTGGGGGCGGCGCACCGGGCCGGTCTGGGCACCGCACGCGGCCAGGGCGCGCAGGTGCTCGCGCACGTCGCCCTGGAGCGCGAGCACGCCGACGCGGGGCGCGGCCGACTGCGCGCCGGCCTGTGCGCCCGACGACCCGCCGGACGGCTCAGTCACGGGCCGCGGTCACCAGCCGCGCTCGGCCAGCCGGTGCGGCTCGGGGACCGCTTCGACGTTGATGCCGACCATCGCCTCGCCCAGCCCGCGCGAGACCTTGGCGAGCACGTCCGGGTCGTCGTAGAAGGTGGTGGCCTTGACGATCGCGGCGGCCCGCTCGGCGGGGTTGCCGGACTTGAAGATGCCGGAGCCGACGAACACGCCCTCGGCGCCGAGCTGCATCATCATCGCCGCGTCGGCCGGGGTCGCGATGCCGCCCGCGGTGAACAGCACGACCGGCAGCTTGCCGGTGGTCGCCACCTCGCGGACCAGCTCGTACGGGGCCTGCATCTCCTTCGCGGCGACGTACAGCTCGTCGGCGGGCAGCGAGGTCAGCCGGGCGATCTCGGCCCGGATCCGCCGCATGTGCGTGGTGGCGTTGGAGACGTCGCCGGTGCCGGCCTCGCCCTTGGAGCGGATCATCGCGGCGCCCTCGTTGATCCGGCGCAGCGCCTCGCCCAGGTTGGTGGCGCCGCACACGAACGGGACGGTGAACGCCCACTTGTCGATGTGGTGGGCGTAGTCGGCGGGGGTCAGCACCTCGGACTCGTCGACGTAGTCCACGCCGAGCGACTGGAGGATCTGCGCCTCGACGAAGTGCCCGATCCGGGCCTTGGCCATCACCGGGATGGAGACCGCGTTGATGATCCCGTCGATCAGGTCGGGGTCGCTCATCCGGGCCACCCCGCCCTGGGCGCGGATGTCGGCGGGCACCCGCTCCAGCGCCATCACGGCGACCGCGCCGGCGTCCTCGGCGATCTTGGCCTGCTCGGCGGTGACCACATCCATGATCACGCCACCCTTGAGCATCTCGGCCATGCCGCGCTTCACCCGCGCGGTGCCGGTGACGGGCTTGACCTGCTCAGCAGCCTGCTCGGCAGTCTCGGACATGCCGGAAATCCTACGCCGCCCGGGTGGCCGCACCCGACGGCCAATCGCGCTCCGGTGGCCTGCCGCGTGGCGCCGGTCACTCCGGTACCGCCGGCCCCGCCGGCCCCGCGCTCAGGCGGGTACCGGTGGCGTCAGCTCCAGCGTGGTGTCGCCCACGTCGAAGTACCCGGGGCGGTCGTGCCGGCGGGACAGCCGCAGCAGCCGGACCAGCCGGCGCTGGCGCAGCGCCAACGCGTCCCGGACGCAGTCGCTGTGCACCTGCCGGGCCAGCTCCACTCGGCGGCTGGCGGCAACGACCGCCTCCCCCGCCGGCCCGCCGGCCGGGTGGTCGATCAGGCGCAGCGCCCGGGTCAGATCGTTCTCGGCGGCCTCCCGCTCGCCGGGTGCCGCGTCCAGGGCGTCGCGGGCGGCCGCGTACAGCTCGGGGGCGGCCAGCTCCTCGGCGAGCACCGCCGCGGCGGCGGCCCGGCGCAGCAACTGGGCGTCCAGCGCCCGGGCCGCCGCGGCGGCCCGGGCGTGCAGCCGATCGAGGCGCCCCGCCAGCCACGTCACGTACATCGCCACCAGGACCACGACCGCGACCACGGCCACCACCGACCACATTCCGCGCATCGTAGTGGCGCCGGATGTCACCCGGGTTGCTCCTCGAGCTGCCCGTCGTCCCCGGTACCGATATCGCCCATTCCGACATCACCGACGGTGCCGTCACCCAGGGTGACATCGCCCAGGGCGGCGTCGTCGATGGCGACCCCGCCGGCCGCTTCGATCGCCGTCGCGTACACCTCGAGGACCCGCCGGGCCACGACCGGCCAGTCGTACGCGGCCACCACCTGGCTCGCGCGGGCGGCCAGGGCGGCCCGGCGCCCGGCGTCGTCCAGCAGCGGCCCGACGGCGGCGGCGAGGGCGGCGTGGTCGCCGGTCGGGAACAGCGCGCCGGCCCGGCCGCCGTCCAGGACCCGGCGGAACGCGTCCAGGTCGCTGGCGACCACCGGGGTGCCGGCGGCCATCGCCTCGGTGAGGATCATCCCGAACGACTCGCCGCCGGTGTTCGGCGCCACGTACAGGTCGACGCTGCGCAGCATCCGG
The DNA here is from genome assembly GCF_018397995.1 of Rhizomonospora bruguierae. Lineage (GTDB taxonomy): Bacteria > Actinomycetota > Actinomycetes > Mycobacteriales > Micromonosporaceae > Rhizomonospora > Rhizomonospora bruguierae. The sequence goes on along the minus strand of NZ_BBQH01000047.1, from coordinate 33,470 downwards.
GGCTTGTCCCGCTCGGGGACCAGGCCGAGGAACGTGACCCGGTCGTGCAGCGCGGGCGGCACCTCCTCCAGCAGCGTCTCCCGCTCCCCCGGCCCGGCCACCAGCAGGCGCAGCCCCGGGCGGCGCTCCGCCAGGTCCACAAAGGCCCGGCGCAGCACCGGGAAGCCCTTGCGCGGCTCGGTGAAGCGCCCGAGGAAGCCCAGCGTGCCGCCGCTGCCCGGGGCGCACGGGCCGGGCCAGCCGGACAGCGGCTCCGCGGCGGCGTAGCGGGCCACCGCGACCCCGTTGGGGATCTCCACCGCGCCGCCGCCCAGGTGCTCCACCTGGACCTTGCGGGCCAGCGCGCTGACCGCGATCCGGGCGGTGATCCGCTCCAGGATGAGCTGGAGCACCCCCTGGGCGGCGGCCATCGCCCGGGAGCGGGTCATCGCGGTGTGGAACGTGGCCACCACCGGGGCCCGGGCGGACAGCGCCGCCAGCATCGACACGCTCAGCACGAACGGTTCGTGCACGTGGACCACGTCGAACTCGCCCCGGGTCAGCCAGCGCCGCACCCGGGCGGTGGAGACCGGGCCGAACGTGATGCGGGCCACCGAGCCGTTGTACGGGAACGGTACCGAGCGCCCGGCCGGCACCACGTACGGCGGGTGCGGCGCGTCGTCGTCGGCCGGGGCGAGCACGCTGACCCGGTGACCGAGCGCGATCAGCGTCTCGGCCAGGTCCTGGACGTGGTTCTGCACGCCGCCCGGCACGTCCAGCGAGTACGGGCAGACGATTCCGATCCGCACGCCGCCCCCTAAGGCCGGTTCGCCGGCGCTGGCGCGGGCTCGTCGAGCCACAGCCGCTGCAGCATGTGCCAGTCCCGCGGGTGCGCCGCGATCCCGCGGGCCAGCTCGTCGGCGATGAGCTGGGTCAGGGCGCGCACGGCGGCGGCCGTGTCGGCGGCTGGCGGAACCGGCAGCGGCCCCACCAGCCGGGCGTGCACGGCGTCCGGCCCGTACCAGGCGTGCAGCACGTACAGCGGCGCGCCGGTGCGCACCGCGAGCAGCGCGCAGCCCGGCGGCATCCGGGTGCGCCCGCCGAAGAACTCCACCTCCACGCCGCGCGCGGACAGGTCCCGGTCGGCCAGCAGCGGCACGATGTACCCCTGTCGCAGCTTCTCGGTCAGCACGTCGATCGGCGGTCGGTCGCCGCCGGTCGCCGGCACGATCTCCATCCCGAGGGATTCACGGAAGGCCATGAACCGGGCGTACACCGCCTCCGGCTTGAGCCGCTCGGCCACGGTGACCATCCGCCAGCCGTGCGCCGCCACCCAGGCGCCGGCCGCGTCCCAGTTCGCGGCGTGCGGCAGCGCCACCACCGCGCCCCGCCCGGCGGCCACGTCGGCGGCCAGCAACTCCTCGCCGTCCAGGCGGAAGCCCGCCAGGTGCTGGGCGCGGGACCGGTTCGTCAGCCGGAACGCCTCCATCCAGTACCGGGCGTACGAGCGCAGCCCCGCCCGGACCAGGTCGGCCAGCTCCGCCTCGGGCATCCTCGGTCCGACCACCCGGCGCAGGTTCGCCGCCAGCCGGCGCGTACCGGGGCCGCCCCGCCGGTACGCGTAGTCACCGGCCAGCCGCGCCAGCCCGAACGCGATCGGCGCCGGCAGGGTGCGGGCCAGCCGCCACGCGGCGGCGTACCCGAACTCCACCCCGCGGCCGGTCAAGGCAGCTCCGAGGGGTCGGCGGCGACCGCGGCCCGGTCCGCCCGGTAGACGTGCACCAGCCGCTGCCAGATCGTGTAGAAGGACAGCGCGGCCAGGATCCACAGCGCGGCCGGCAGGCCCCAGGGGGCGATGTTCCAGCCGGTCAGCAGGCCACCGATGCCGAGCAGGACCAGCCGCTCGGCGCGCTCGGCGACGCCCACGTTGACGCTGAAGCCCAGCCCCTCGCCGCGCGCCTTCACGTACGAGATGATCTGCCCGCTGACCAGGCAGAGCAGCGCGGCGAGCAGGGTCCACCGGTCGTTGTGGGTGGCGTACCACCAGCAGACCGCGCCGAACGTGGCGCCGTCCGCGATCCGGTCCATCGTCGAGTCCAGCAGGGCGCCGAATCGGCGGCTCCCGCCGCGCATCCGGGCCATCGTGCCGTCGATGAGGTCGGTGAAGGCGAACGCGGTCACCACGAACGCCCCGATCACGAAGTGTCCCCGGGCGCCGAACACGATCGCCGAGGCCACCAGGCCGACGGTTCCGAACACGGTCACCGCGTCCGGGGAGACGCCGGCGCGCAGCAGCACCCGCGCGACCGGATCGAACACGCGGTTGACTGCGGCGCGGGCCGACCCGCTGAAGATCTTAGCCATGGCGCATTCACGATATCGGCGCGCTCCGGCCGCCGAACACCGGCCGGGCTTGTGTCACGCAGGGTTGCGGGTGTGGGATCGAAAAGTACCGTCAGCCAGCTCATTACGGGCGGAAGGTCCGGCACACTTCCCGGTAACCGACGCTCCACCGTCCGCCCAGTCACAGGAGGTGCGCGCATGGCGCAGAAGGCGCAGGAGAAGGGAGTCACCGGCCCCGCGCCGGTGGTGGACGCGCCCGGCAGGGTCCGCAACGTGGTGCTCGTCGGGCACTCCTCGGCCGGCAAGACCAGCCTGGCCGAGGCGCTGCTGGCGGCCACCGGCACGATCGCCCGGGCCGGCACCGTCGCGGACGGCACCACCACCTGCGACCACGATCCCGCCGCCGTGCGCCAGCAGCGCTCGGTGAGCCTGGCCTGCGCGCCGCTGCCGCACGGCGACGTGAAGGTCAACCTGCTCGACTCGCCCGGCTACGCCGACTTCGTCGGCGAACTGCGCGCCGGCCTGCGCGCCGCCGACGCCGCCCTGTTCGTCGTCTCCGCGGTGGACGGCGTGGACGCGGCCACCGGGGCGCTGTGGGAGGAGTGCGCCGCCGTCGGCATGCCGCGGGCGGTCGCCGTCACCCGGCTGGACCACCCGCGGGCGGACTTCGACGGCACCCTGGCCGCCTGCCAGGAGGTGTTCGGCGACAACGTCATGCCGCTGTACCTGCCGATGCTGGCCGACGACGGGCAGACCGTCGCCGGGCTGATGGGCCTGATCAACCAGCGCGTCTTCGACTACGGCGGCGACGGGCCGGGCGCCGGCTACCCGCCGGCCGTGCGCGAGCCGGACCCGGAGCACCTGCCCGCCATCGCCGAGTCCCGCAACCAGCTCATTGAGGGGATCATCGCCGAGAGCGAGGACGAGACCCTGATGGACCGGTACCTCGGCGGCGAGGAGATCGACACCGGCACGCTCACCGAGGACCTGGAGAAGGCCGTCGCCCGCGGCCACTTCTACCCCGTGGTACCGGTCTGCGCCGCCACCCGGGTCGGCCTGGACGCCCTGCTGGAGTTGCTGACGGACGCGTTCCCGTCCCCGCTGGAGCACGAACTGCCGGCCGTCACGGGCGTGGACGGTTCGCCCCGCCCGCCGCTGGCCTGCGACCCGGACGGCCCGCTGGTCGCCGAGGTGGTCAAGACCACGATCGATCCGTTCGTCGGCCGGGTGTCCCTGGTCCGGGTCTTCTCCGGCACGCTGCGCGCCGAGCTGGCGGTGCACATCTCGGGGCACGGCATGGAGCAGCGCGGCCACCCGGACCACGACGCGGACGAGCGCGTCGCCCACATCTACTCGCCGCTGGGCGCCCAGCTCCGCGAGGTACCCCACTGCGTGGCCGGCGACATCTGCGCGGTCACCAAGTCCGGCAGCGCCGAGACCGGCGACACCATCTCCGCCAAGTCGGACCCGCTGCTGGTCGCCCCGTGGGCGATGCCCGAGCCGCTGCTGCCGGTGGCGATCGTCGCCAAGACCCGCTCGGACGAGGACGCGCTGGCCAAGAACCTCGGCCGGCTCGTGGCCGGGGACCCGACCCTGCGCCTGGAGCGCAACCCCGAGACCCACCAGCTCGTGCTGTGGTGCATGGGCGAGGCGCACGCGGACGTGGTGCTGGAGCGGCTGCGCGCCGGCGGCGTCGACCTGGACACCGAACCGGTCCGGGTGGCGCTGCGGGAGACGTTCGCCGGCACCGCCAAGGGCCACGGGCGGCACGTCAAGCAGTCCGGCGGCCACGGCCAGTACGCGGTCTGCGACATCGAGGTCGAGCCGCTGCCCCGCGGCGCCGGCTTCGAGTTCGTGGACCGGGTCGTCGGCGGCGCCGTGCCGCACAACTACATCCCGTCCGTGGAGAAGGGCGTGCGGGCCCAGATGGAGCGCGGCCTGGTGGCCGGCTACCCGGTGGTGGACCTGCGGGTCACCCTGTTCGACGGCAAGGCGCACAGCGTGGACTCCTCCGATGCCGCCTTCCAGACCGCCGGCGCCCTCGCCCTGCGCGACGCCGCCGAGAAGAGCCAGGTCACGCTGCTGGAGCCGGTCGACGAGATCACCGTGCGGGTGCCGGACGCGTTCGTCGGCGCCGTGATGAGCGACCTGTCCGGCCGCCGGGGCCGCGTCCTGGGCACCGAACCGGATCCGGACGGCGAGGGGCGCACGCTGGTGAACGCGGAGGTGCCGGCCACGGAACTGCTCCGGTACGCCATCGAGCTGCGCGCGATGACCAGCGGCGCGGGCACCTTCCACCGCGCGTTCGCCCGCCACGACCCGATGCCCGGCCACCTGGCCGACCAGATCCGCAAGGAGACCCCCACCCACCACTGACGCCGCGCCCGGACCGGTGGGGGCGGGAGTCAGGGCCAGTGGGTGGTCAGGAGGGTGCGGGTGTCGGCCAGGAGTTGGGGCAGCACCTTGGTCTGGCCGATGACCGGCATGAAGTTGGCGTCGCCGCCCCACCGCGGCACGACGTGCTGGTGCAGGTGGGCGGCGATGCCGGCGCCCGCGACGGCGCCCTGGTTCATGCCGATGTTGAACCCGTGCGCGTTGCTGACCTTGCGGATCACCCGCATCGCGGTCTGGGTGAACGCCGCCAGTTCGGCGGTCTCGTCCGCGTCCAGATCGGTGTAGTCGGAGACGTGGCGGTACGGGCAGACCATCAGGTGCCCCGGGTTGTACGGGTAGAGGTTGAGCACCGCGAAGACGGTGGCGCCCCGGGCGATCACCAGGCTCTGCTCGGGCGGGCGGCCGGGCGCCAGGCAGAACGGGCAGCCGGCCGGGCGCTCGTACCCCTCGGCCGGCCGTTCGGCGCCCGAGATGTACGCCATCCGGTGTGGCGTCCAGAGCCGTTCCAGCCCGTCGGGGGCACTGACGTCCGTCACCCGCCCGATCCTACCGGCGCCGGCTCGGCGAGCAGATCGAGCGCGAGCGCGGCGGTCCAGCTGAACGCGGCGGCGCCGACGCCCTGCCCGGTGTCCGGGTGGTAGTACTCGAAGCAGCCCTCCCGGTCGATGAGGCCGAGCATCGCGGCGCGCAGGGCGGCGGCCAGGTCGTGCCGGCCGTGGGTGCGCAGGCCGCGCCAGAGCAGCCAGTTGATGTTGATCCAGCTCGGCCCGCGCCAGTAGCGCACCGGGTCGAAGTCGGGCGCGGTGCGGTCGTGGCTGGGTAGCGGCAGCCCCCGCCCGGCGGTGGGCCAGCCGAACCGGGGCGAGGCGCCCTCGGCGAGGATGGCCCGCACGGCCGGCTCCGGCAGGTCGGGCAGGATCAGCGGGGTCAGCCCGTTGACGCAGCGGGCCGGGCTGAGCTTGCCGGTGCGCACGTCCAGGGCGTGGAAGGTGGCGTTCACCGGGTCGTACAGCCGGTCGACCAGGGCGGCCGTCAGGGCGGCGGCCCGGTCCAGGTGCGGTGCCGGATCGGCGTCGAGCACGCGGGCGATGGCGGCCAGGGCGCGTTCGGCGGCGGCGGTCAGCGCGACGAAGTTCGGGCACTCCACCACGAACGGGTGCCGGTCGGCGAGCCCGGCGGGATCACCGGCCCCGTCCGCGTAGCCGCTGTCCCGGTAGGTCTCGGCGATGTGGATGTACCGGCAGTAGTCCACGTCGGTGGGCCGGTGCTCGGCGTGTGCCCGGCGCAGGTCCTGGCGGGCGTACCGGCGCAGCAGGTCCTCGTCGACCGGCACCTCGGTCAGCGGCGCGTCCCAGGCGGGGCTGTTGTCCAACCCGGACTCCCACGGGTGCACGATCGCCGGCAGCCCGGCGCCGCCCGCGTTCCGCCGGCCGAGCAGGTACTCCTGCTGGGCCACCAGGCGCGGGTACAGCCAGCCCAGGTGCCCGAGGGCGGCGGCTGACCGGTCGCGTGCGTAGACCTCCCAGGCGGCGACGGCGTGGACCGGCGGCTGAACGAGCCCGGTCGTGGCGCCGCCCGGCATCGCCGGCGGCGACGGCGCGCGCCAGAACGCGGGTCCCGGGAAGTAGTCGGCCTCGGCCACGGAGGCGTCGAAGACGATGTGCGGCACGCGGCCGTCCGCCCACTGCCCCGCGAACAGGGCCCGCAGGTCGTGCCAGGCGCGCTCGGGCGCGTAGTGGGCGAGTCCGATGGCGATGAACGCCGCGTCCCAACTCCACTGGTGCGGGTAGAGCTGCCGGGACGGCACGGTGTGGCCGCGGGCCCAGTTCCCGTCCAGGGTCTGGACGGCGAGGCGGCGCAGCCGCCGGCCGGCGGGAACGTCGTGGGGCATGGGGAGAGGTTGAGTTGTCATCGTTCTGTTCTCGGGGATGGTTGGGTGCGGGCGGGGCCCGGGCGGGCGCGGCATGCCATGGCGAGGGCCGGCTCCCGAGGGAGCCGGCCCCGCTCAAGCCCTATCGATCAATCCCATACCCGGCAGAGATCGAATGACAGTATCCACTCGGCCCGGGCCCGGCGACTAACCGCTGCGCCCGCCGACCGGATGGGCTATCCCGTTCGGTGGACGGCGGCCGTCACGCCTGGGCGGCGCTCGGCCCCTCGTTCGTGTGCGACCGGACGACGTCGACGACGTGCGCCACCGCGTCCGCCAGCGGCACGCCGTTGCGCTGCGAGCCGTCCCGGTACCGGAAGGACACTGTGCCGGCCTCGACGTCCGCGTCCCCGGCGATCGCCATGAACGGGATCTTCTGCTGCTGGGCGGTGCGGATCTTCTTCTGCATCCGGTCGTCGGACGTGTCCACCTGCGCCCGGATGCCCTCGGCCCGCAGGGCCTCCACAAAGGAGCCCAGATACCCGGCGTGGTCGTCCCGGATCGGGATGCCGACCACCTGGACCGGGGCCAGCCAGGCCGGGAACGCGCCCGCGTAGTGCTCGGTCAGCACCCCGAAGAAGCGCTCGATGGAGCCGAACAACGCCCGGTGGATCATGACGGGCTGCTGCCGGCTGCCGTCCGCCGCCTGGTACTCCAGCCCGAACCGCTTTGGCTGGTTGAAGTCGATCTGGACGGTCGACATCTGCCAGGTGCGCCCGATCGCGTCCCGCGCCTGCACGCTGATCTTCGGACCGTAGAACGCCGCGCCGCCCGGGTCCGGCACGAGGTCCAGCCCGGACTCCTCGGCCGCGGCGCGCAGCGCCTCCGTGGCCTCGGCCCACTCCGCCTCCTCGCCGATGAACTTCGGCGAGTCGTCCCGGGTGGACAGTTCCAGGTAGAAATCCGCCAGGCCGTAGTCGCGCAGCAGGTCGAGCACGAAGTGGAGCAGGGTGCGCAGCTCGCCCGGCATCTGCTCCTTGGTGCAGTAGATGTGCGAGTCGTCCTGGGTCAGCCCGCGCACCCGGGTCAGCCCGTGCACCACGCCGGACTTCTCGTACCGGTACACCGTGCCGAACTCGAACAGCCGCAGCGGCAGTTCCCGGTACGACCGCCCGCGCGCCCGGTAGATCAGGTTGTGCATCGGGCAGTTCATGGCCTTCAGGTAGTACTCCGCACCCTCCAGCGCCATCGGCGGGAACATGGTGTCGGCGTAGTACGGCAGGTGGCCGGAGGTCTCGAACAGCTGGGCCTTGGTGATGTGCGGGCTGTTGACGAACTCGTACCCCGCCTTCTCGTGCTGCTGGCGCGAGTACTGCTCCAGCTCCCGGCGGATGATGCCGCCCTTCGGGTGGAACACCGCCAGGCCCGAGCCGATCTCGTCCGGGAACGAGAACAGGTCCAGCTCCGCGCCGAGCTTGCGGTGGTCCCGGCGGGCCGCCTCCTCCAGCAGCTTCAGGTACGCCTTGAGCGCGTCCCGGGTCGGCCAGGCGGTGCCGTAGATCCGCTGCAGCTGCGGGTTCCGCTCGCTCCCCCGCCAGTAGGCGGCGGCGCTGCGCATCAGCTTCACCGCGCCGATCAGCCGGGTGGACGGCAGGTGCGGCCCCCGGCACAGGTCCGACCAGCAGGTCTTGCCGGACTCCGGGTCGACGTTGTCGTAGATCGTCAGCTCGCCGCCGCCGACCTCCATCAGCTCGTCCGCGTCGAAGTCGCCGGCGCCCGCCACATCGATCAGCTCGAGCTTGTACGGCTCGTCCGCCAGTTCCGTGGCGGCCTCCGAGACCGACCCGAACCGCCGCCGGCGGAACTTCTGCCCGGCCTTGACGATCTCCAGCATGCGCTTCTCCAGCCGGTCCAGATCCTCCGGCTGGAACGGGCGGGGCACGTCGAAGTCGTAGTAGAAGCCGTTCTGGATCGGCGGGCCGATGCCGAGCTTCGCCTCCGGGAACACGTCCTGCACCGCCTGGGCCAGCACGTGCGCCGACGAGTGGCGCAGCACGTTCAGCCCGTCCGGCGAGTCCATCGGTACCGGCTCGACCCGGATCGGGTACTCCGGGGTCCAGTCCAGGTCGCGGAGCGTGCCGTCCGGGTCCCGCACCACCACGACGGCCTTCGGCCCGGTCATCGGCAGCCCCGCCTCGGCCACCGCCGCGGCGGCCGTCGTACCGGCCGGTACGAGGACGGGCTCGGTAGGTACGGCGGCGGGCTTGGCGGGCTCGGTGGCCACGGGGCGCTCCTTCACATGGGTAATGGACCAACCGATGCTATCCGTCTCCGGCCGGCCCGCTGCCGGCGGCGCACCCCGGGGGTTACATTCAGCGCGTGGCTGCTCCTGACGTGATCGGCGCCCTGCAACGGCGCTACACCCGCTTCTTCGCGGGCAACCGGCCGGCCATCCCGTTCGCGGTAGGGAACGCGACCGGCCCGGCACACACCCTCGGTACCGGTGAACCCGCCTTCACCATCCGGATCACCGACACCCGCGGTGCCCGCGCGCTCGCCGGACTGGACCAGTTCGGCGTCGCCGTGGCGTACCTCGAAGGCTGGCTGGACGTGGACGGCGACCTGTCCGCGGCGCTGCGCATGCGCCAGTTCTTCCACGACTTCCACCCGGTCGCCTGGCTCAGCCGCTGGGCTCCCGCGCTGCTGCGCGGCCGGAAGGAACACGACCGGCGCTCCATCTCCGCGCACTACGACGAGGAGTCCGAGTTCTTCCTGAGCTTCCTCGACGACCGGCACCGCTGCTACACCGAGGGCGTCTTCGCGTACGACGACGAGCCCCTCGAGGACGCCATGACCCGCAAGATGGACCTGGCCCTGGAGGCGCTGGAGATCAAGCCCGGCGACCACGTGCTGGAGGTCGGCGGCGGCTGGGGCGCCTTCGCCGAGTACGCCGCCCGCCGCGACATCAGGGTCACCACCACCACGCTCGCGGCCGAGTCCGAGCGCTTCCTCAACGACTTCTTCCGGCGCGAGGGCCTGCCGGTCACCGTCGTGCGCGAGCACATCTTCTCGTACCGGCCGGACGAACGGTACGACGCCATCGTCAACATGGGCGTCACCGAGCACCTGCCCGACTACCGGAGGACGCTGAGCACCTACGCGCGGCTGCTGAAGCCGGGCGGCCGGGTCTACCTCGACGCGCTGGCGATGCGGGCCAAGCACAGCGTCAGCACGTTCATGAGCCGGTACATCTACCCGGGGCAGTCCTCGCCGCTGCTGCTGCACGAGTACCTCAAGCACGTGGCGAAGTCGCCGTTCGACCTGCTGTCGGTCGCCGACGACCGGCACAACTACTTCCTCACCTGCCGGGAGTGGGCCAAGCGGCTGGACGCCGCCCGGGACGAGATCGTCGCCCGCTGGGGCGAGCACATCTACCGGCGCTTCCGGCTGTTCCTCTGGGGCTCCGCGGCCGGCTTCGACACCGGTCTCGTCCAGGCGTACCGCTGGGTCCTCCGCCTGCCGGAATCCGCCCCCGCCTGAGGGCGGATCCCGGCGCGGCGGGGCGGGCGTCGGTTACCGAGCGGGTGGTGGCCGACGAGGGTGAACACGCACGCCCCGGGCGGCACCGCCCGGGGCGCGCCACCTACCCGCCAGCGCACCGGCACCTCCCATTACATTGACGTTTCCCGATCATTGTCGGAGCATGGAGCCACGCACCGGGAGCGCTCCCACGCCACCCGGGCGACGACCAGCCACCATGATCGAGGAGGCCCGCCCCGTGCGCACCCGATATCTCGCCCTGCTGGGCGCCGCCGTGCTGGCCTCGGCCGGCGTGGCACTGGCACCGCACGCGCGGGCGGCAGCCGGCCTGCCGTACCAGGACCCGAACCTGCCGGTCGCCACCCGCGTCACCGACCTGCTCGGCCGGATGAGCCTGGACGAGAAGCTCGGCCAGATGACGCAGGCGGAGCGGCCGAACGCCAGCAACGCCGACGTCACCACGTACCGGCTCGGCTCCGTGTTCTCCGGCGGCGGGGCGGCGCCCAGCCCCAACACGGCGACCGGCTGGGCCGACATGTACGACGCCTACCAGCGCGCCGCCCAGGCCACGCCGCTACAGATCCCGATCATCTACGGCGCGGACGCGGTGCACGGCCACAACAACGTGGTCGGCGCGACCATCTTCCCGCACAACATCGGGCTCGGCGCCAGCCGCGACCCCGCGCTCGTCCAGCGGATCGGCCGGGCGACCGCGGAGGAGGTGAGCGGGACGGGCGTCGACTGGACCTTCTCGCCGTGCCTGTGCGTGGCCCGCAACGACCGGTGGGGCCGCACCTACGAGTCCTTCGGCGAGAAGCCCGAGCTCCCGACGGCGATGGCCACGATCATCGACGGGCTGCAGGGCAGCTCGTTGAACGGGCCGGCGTCGGTGCTGGCGACGGCGAAGCACTACGTCGCGGACGGCGGCACCACCGGCGGCAGGGACCAGGGTGACGCGCAGATCACCGAGGCCGAGCTGCGGTCGATCCACCTGCCGCCGTTCCAGGAGGCGGTGCGGCGCAACGTCGGGTCCGTAATGATCTCGTTCAGCAGCTGGAACGGGCAGAAGCTGCACGGCAGCTCGTACCTGATCAATACCGTGCTCAAGGGCGAGCTGGGCTTCACCGGCTTCGTGGTGACCGACTACAACGGCATCGACCAGCTGGACGGGCAGCCGGGGTTCACCGGCGCCGAGGTGCGGCAGGCGATCAACGCGGGCATCGACATGGTGATGGTGTCGAGCGCCTGGAAGTCGTTCATCGACACGCTGCGCGCCGAGGTGCAGGCCGGCCGGATCACGCAGGCGCGCATCGACGACGCGAACCGGCGGATCCTGACCAAGAAGTTCGAGCTGGGGCTGTTCGAGAAGCCGCTGACCGACCGGTCGTACACCGGCACCGTGGGCAGCGCGGCGCACCGGGAGATCGCCCGCGAGGCGGTGCGCAAGTCGCAGGTGCTGCTGAAGAACGCGAACCGGGTGCTGCCGCTGGCCCGGGACAACAACAAGATCTTCGTGGCCGGCAAGAGCGCGGACAACATTGGCTACCAGAGCGGCGGGTGGACGGTCACCTGGCAGGGCGGCAGCGGGGCGATCACCCCGGGCACCACGATCCTGCAGGGCATCCGGGCCGGCGCGGGCGCGAACACCACGGTCACGTACAGCCAGAACGGCAGCGGCATCGACTCCTCGTACAAGGTCGCGGTGGCCGTGGTCGGCGAGACGCCGTACGCGGAGGGCCAGGGCGACCGGACCGGCTCGATGAGCCTGGACGCGACGGACCTGAACACCCTCAACACGCTGCGCGCCAGCGGCGTGCCCGTGGTCGTGGTGCTGGTCTCCGGGCGCCCGATGGACATCGCGGACCAGGTCGGCAACTGGGCCGGGCTGCTGGCCTCGTGGCTGCCGGGCACGGAGGGCGCCGGCGTGGCGGACGTGCTCTACGGCGCGTACAAGCCGACCGGGAAGCTGCCGGTGACGTGGATGCAGTCGGCGAGCCAGCAGCCGATCAACGACGGCGACGGCAAGGCGTCGCTGTTCCCGTTCGGCTTCGGGCTGACCTACGACGATTCCACGACGCCGCCCACCACCCCGCCCACCACGACCCCACCCACGACGCCGCCGACGACCACGCCACCCACGACCACGCCACCCACGACCACGCCACCGACGACCAGGCCGCCCACCACCCCGCCCACGACCACCCCGCCGACGACCCCGCCGACGACCGGGGCGTGCCAGGTGACGTACGCGGTCAACGACTGGGGATCCGGCTTCACCGCGAGCGTCACCATCAAGAACACCGGCACCGCCGCCGTCAACGGCTGGACGCTGAAGTTCACGTTCCCCGGCAACCAGCGGGTCACCCAGGGCTGGTCGGCCACGTGGAGCCAGTCCGGCGCGGACGTGACCGCCACGGATCTGTCGTGGAACGGCACGCTGGCGCCGGGAGCCTCGACGGACATCGGGTTCAACGGATCGTACAGCGGCGGTAACCCTCGACCGACATCGTTCAGCCTCAATGGAAGGGCCTGCACCGCGGGGTGACCGGCGGGGGCGGCCGGGGTGGGGGTTCCCCGGCCGCCCCTCACCCGCACGCGTTAACGGAACGATCGCCGCGCGCAGTACGGTGCTCTGCATGGCAACCGTGCTCCTCGTCGAGGACGACCACGTCGTGCGCGGCGCTATGCTGCGGTCCCTGGCGGACCGCGGGCACGCGGTGCACGCCGTCGGCACCGCCCTGGACGCGCTGCGCCGGGTCGCCGCCCAGACCCCCGACCTGGTCGTGCTCGACCTCGGCCTGCCGGACCTGGACGGCGCCGACGCGCTGCGCATGCTGCGCGGGATCACCGACGTGCCGATCATCATCGCCACCGCGCGCGACGACGAGCAGTCGATCGTGCGGCTGCTGCGGGCCGGCGCGGACGACTACATGGTCAAGCCGTTCACCGGCGCCCACCTGGACGCGCGGATCACCACCGTGCTGCGCCGGGTCGGGCGGGCCAGCCGCACGGCGACCCCGGCCGTGCATGAGGTCGGCGGCCTGCGGGTCGACGTCGGCGAGCGCAGCGCGTCCCTGGACGGCGCGTCGCTGGCGCTGACCCGCAAGGAGTTCGACCTGCTGGCGTACCTGGCGGCCCGACCCGGGCGGGTAGTCTCGCGCCGAGAGCTGTTGGAGGAAGTATGGCGGCAGCCGTCGGTCGGCGAGGATCAGACGATCGACGTCCATCTGTACTGGCTGCGCCGCAAGCTGGGCGAGTCCGCGGCGAAGCCGCGCTACCTGCGCACCGTGCGGGGGGTCGGGTTCCGGTTGGTGGCACCGGACTGAGGCTCGGCCTCGCGTACGTCACCGCGGCGATGGCGGCGCTGGTCGCGCTGGCGTTCCTGCTGCCGCTGGGTTTCACCCTCCAGTCCCGGGCGCGCGCCGACGCGCTGGCCGAGGCGCAGCGCCGGGCCTGGCTGGTCGGCGGGGCGCTGACCGCCAGCGGCGACCCGAGGGCGGTCCAGAAGGCGATCGACGCGGCGACCGCGGACGGTGCGCCCCCGGTGGTGCACCGGGTCGCCACCCTGGCCACCCCCGGCAGCCGGGCCAGCGGCGAGGACGTGACGACCGCCGCCACCAGCGGCGACCCCGTCGTGGCGGACGTGGCCGGCGGCGTGGTGCGCCTGGAGCCGGTGAAGGTCGGCACGAACACGGCCGTGGTCGAGGTGTTCGTCCCGGCCCGCCGGCTCACCGACGGCGTGCGCGGCGCGTGGTGGACGCTGATCGCGCTGGCCGCCGGGCTGATCGCCGCCTCGGTCGTGGTCGCCGACCGGATCGCCGCCCGGACGGTCCGCTCGGCGCGCTCGCTGGTCGAGGCCGCGCTCGCGGTCGGGGACGGCGACCTGGGGGTGCGGGTCCAGCCCAGCGGCCCGCGGGAACTGGCCGAGGCCGGGTACGCCTTCAACCGGATGGCGGACCGGCTCGGCGCGTCCCGCACCGACGAGCGGGAACTGGTGGCGGACCTGTCCCACCGGCTGCGCACCCCGCTGACCGTGCTGCGCCTCGACGCCGACGCGCTCGACTCGGACGACACCAGCATCGGCACCCTCTCGGCCGCCGAGGTGGACAAGCGGCGCACGATCCGGCGCATCCGCGAGGCGATCGTGACCCTCGAGGGCGAGGTCGACGTGCTCATCAACACCACCCGCAAGGCCGTCGCCACCCAGGCCCAGGAGCCGGCCACCTGCGACGTCAGCGAGGTGGTCCGGGACCGGATGGTCTTCTGGTCCGCCCTCGCCGGCGACCAGAACCGGCCGTACGAGGTGATGGGCGCGCACACCCGGATCATGGTGCCGGTCGCCCGGGGGGAACTGGCGGCGGCGCTGGACGCCGTCCTGGGCAACGTGTTCCGCTACACCCCGCAGGGCACCGCGTTCGAGGTCGCGGTCAGCTGCCGGGACGGCTACGTGGCGCTGCGGGTGGATGACGCCGGCCCCGGCATCGACCACCCCGACCGGGCCCTGCGCCGCGGCTCCAGCGAGCGCGGCTCCACCGGCCTGGGGCTCGACATCGCCCGCCGCGCCGCCCGCAGCGCCGGCGGCTCGGTCAGCATCGACCGCGCCCGCCTCGGCGGCGCGAGCGTGGTCATGCTGTTCGCCGACCCGACCGCGGCACCCCGGCAGGTAAGCCGCTTCGGGCTGGTCGGGCGGATCAGCCGGGAACCCGGCGGTGGCCGGCGCTGGCCCCGCCAGCGCCGGGGCTGATCGCGCCGGCGACTTCCCCGCCGCGGCACGGGTGTGCGGGTGGCGGTCAGTAAGGGCGAGCGCAAGTCTGGCTTAGGTGTGCATTAAGTGCGACCGCGGCCGCCGCCCTGACCGATACGGTTCACGGCAGAACGTGTTGCCGTTCCGCCGGGCACATCCCTGCAGTTTGCGATCACCCCACCCCTGCCCGGTGGGACGTCGCGCGCGGCGGGGGCAGGCGCCCCCACTGCACCGGGCTCCCGCCGCGCGCCAACAACGGCACCCGTTCGCGACTGTCGGCCCGGCGTGGCCGCCCGGAACAGCGTTACGCCGGGCCGACTCTCTCCTCATCCCGCATACGCGTCGATCTCCGCGCCGATCCGCGTCTTGTCCTCAGTGGACATGAACGAGGCGTCGACGCCCGCGCGGGCGAGCGCCGCGACGCCGGCCGCATCCAGGTCGAGCAGGCGGGCGGCCACCTCGTACTCGTCGGTGAGGGTGGTGCCGAACATCGGCGGGTCGTCGGAGTTGACGGTGACGACCAGGCCGGCGGAGACCATGGCCGGCAGCGGGTGCTCGGCCAGCGTGGGGACGGCGCGGGTGACCAGGTTCGAGGTGGGGCACACCTCCAGCGGTACCCGGTGCTCGGCCAGGTACTCGACCAGCCGCGGGTCGCCCATGGCGGACGTGCCGTGGCCGATGCGCTCGGCGCCGAGGTCGCGCAGCGCGTCCCAGATGGTCTGCGGCCCGGTGGTCTCGCCCGCGTGCGGGACGCTGCGCAGGCCCTGGGCGCGGGCCCGGTCGAAGTAGGGCTGGAACTGCGGGCGCGGCACACCGATCTCGGGGCCGCCGAGTCCGAAGCTGATCAGCCCGTCCGGGCGCTGGCGGAGCGCGATGTCGAGGGTCTGCTCGGCCGCCACCAGCCCCGCCTCCCCGGGAATGTCGAAGCACCAGCGCAGCGCCACCCCCAGCTCCGACTCGGCGCGGACCCGCGCGTCCTCGATCGCCTCGCAGAACGCCTCGGGGGCGATGCCGCGGTGCACGTGCGAGTACGGGGTGATCGTCAGCTCCGCGTACCGCACCTGCTGGCGGGCCAGCTCCCGGGCCACCTCGTAGGTGAGGATCCGCACGTCCTCCTCGTCGCGGATCAGGTCGACGACGCTGAGGTAGACCTCGACGAAGTGGGCGAAGTCGCGGAACACGAAGTAGTCGGCGAGCGCGGCCGGGTCGGCGGGGACCGGGGTGGTGCCCTCGTGCCGGGCGGCCAGCTCGGCGACGATCCGCGGCGAGGCGGAGCCGACGTGGTGCACGTGCAGCTCGACCTTGGGCAGCTTGGCGATGAACGCGGCCAGCCCGGGGCGCAGGGCGGGAAGGTCGGTCACGGGTTCTCCTCTTTCGGCGACTATGGCACGCGGGCGACCACGAAGACCCGCCGGAACGGGAACGGGACCACCCCGTGCCGGACGGGGTAGGCCGCGCGCAGGCGGGCGTCCAGCTCGGACCGGAAGGCCGACCACTGGTCGGCGTCCAGCGCCGCCCGGACCGGGCGCAACGCGGTCCCCTCCAGCCAGGTCAGCACCGGATGATCGACGACAGTACCCGCCGGGAGCAGATGCAGATACGTGGTTTCCCAGGCGTCCACGGCACAGCCGGCCGCGAGGAGCAGGTCGGCGTAGCCCGCCGGGTCGCGCACCGGCGCCTCGCGGAACAGGTGCGCCAACCGGTCGCCGCCGGTGGCGCGCAGCGCCCGGTGCGCGGGCCCGTCGAAGTTGCCCGGCACCTGCACGGCCAGCCAGGCGCCGGCCGGCAGCGCGGCGACCCAGCGGGTCAGCAGCCGCTCGTGGTCGGGGACCCATTGCAGGAGCGCGTTCGAGACGACCACGTCGGTGTCCGGCGCCGGCTGCCAGTCCGCCACGTCGCCGACCTCGAAGGTGGCACGGGTGTCGAGCGCGCCGGCCCGCTCGATCATCTCCGGGGACGAGTCGAGCCCGTGCACCGCGGCGCCGGGCCACCGCTCGGCGAGGGCGGCGGTCAGGGTGCCCGGTCCGCAGCCGAGGTCGGCGACCGCGCGCGGGTGCCCGGCCCCGACGCGGGCGACCAGATCGAAGAACGGCCGCGACCGTTCGCTGCCGTACCGCAGGTAGGTGCTCGGATCCCACATCGGCCACCCCTAAACCGTACGTACGTTTTGCGGGAACTCTAGCGACGGCGACCGACCCGGGCAACGGTAGGCTGCCCGGGTGGAGAATCGCAGCTTCGCCCGGCTGGGGCGGGAGGTGGGCGTCGTGGGTCTGGGCGCCTGGCAACTCGGTGCCGACTGGGGCTCCGTCGACGAGGACGCGGCGCTGGCCACCCTCGCAGCCGCGGTCGACGCCGGGGTCACCTTCATCGACACCGCGGACGTGTACGGCGACGGGCGCAGCGAGCGCCTGATCGGCCGCTTCCTCGGCGAGCGGCCGGGCCGCCGGGAGCTGTTCGTCGCGACGAAGATGGGGCGCCGGGTGGCGCAGGAGCCGGGAAACTACACGCCCGCGAACTTCCGGGCGTGGACCGACCGGTCCCGCGCCAACCTCGGGGTGGACACCCTCGACCTGGTCCAGCTGCACTGCCCGCCGAGCGAGGTCATCGCCTCCGACGCCGTCTTCGACGCGCTGGACGCCCTGGTCGAGCAGAAGAGCATCGCCGCGTACGGGGTCAGCGTGGAGACCGTGGAGCAGGCGCTGACCGCGATCGCCCGGCCGGCCGTGGCGAGCGTGCAGATCATCCTGAACGCGCTGCGGCTCAAGCCGATCGAACGGGTGCTGCCGGCGGCGGCCGCGGCGGGGGTCGGCATCATCGCCCGCGTACCGCTGGCCAGCGGGCTGCTGAGCGGCCGGTACGACGAGCACACGACGTTCGCCGCGGACGACCACCGCACGTACAACCGGCACGGCGAGGCGTTCGACGTCGGCGAGACATTCTCCGGTGTGGACTACCGGACCGGGCTGGAAGCGGTGCGTCGCCTCCGGTCACTGGTGCCCGCCGGCGCCGCCGTGGCGCAGTTCGCGCTGCGGTGGATCATCGACCAGCCGGGCGTCACCGTGGTGATCCCGGGCGCCCGCAACCCGGAACAGGCCCGCGCCAACGCCGCCGCGGCCGATCTGCCCCCGTTGGACGCCGACGCGCGGGCCGAGGTGACCGCGGTCTACAACGAACTGATCCATCCGCTGGTGCACCACCGGTGGTGACCGAGGGTCGTGAGGGAGGAGCCGTGAAGAACTGGCTGCCGCTGGTCCTCGGGCTGCTGGCCCTGGTCGTCGGTGCCGTCTGGACATTCCAGGGGCTCGGCGTGCTGGAGGGCAGCGTGATGACCGGGCAGAAGCTGTGGGCCGTGGTCGGGCCGGTCGTCGCCGTGCTCGGCCTGGTGCTGATCGGCTACGGCCTGCGCGCCCGCTCGAAGCGCGGTTAGCGACACCCGCGATACGGGCGACGGACAAGCGAAGAGCCCCGCACAGAGGCCGGATATCAGGGCACCGGATGCGGGGCTCGACGCGATTTCCCGGCGGACCGGGACGTTGGCTCGAGGGGTTCTGACGAGGGGCGAGCGTGGAGGACCGGCCGGATCCCGACCGGGTCCGCGCTACAGCGGGCGGACCTGTTCGGCCTGCGGGCCCTTCGCGCCCTGCCCGATCTCGAACTCCACGCGCTGGTTCTCCTCCAGGCTGCGGTAGCCGGAGGTCTGGATCGCGGAAAAGTGTACGAAGACATCAGCACCGCCGCCGTCGACGGTGATGAAGCCGTAGCCTTTTTCCGCGTTGAACCACTTCACGGTTCCCTGTGCCATGTACTACTCCTTCTAGGCGGCCTACGGCCTTGGCGCCGGGTGACCGCAAACTTTGGCAAAGCGTACCGGAGGCGAGCCCGTCTGCCACTCCTACCCCGAAACTGCCTATGCCGACGCGCCGCTGAATGAGATCAGCGGCGCGCCGTTGGTTGTTTCACTCCGGCCAGCGACCGGTCAGCCTGCGCACGCCCACCGCGCCGCCGCGGTCCACGGCGGCCTTCACCACCGCGAAAATGGCGCCCTGCAAGGCCGCCGCGGCCAAAACCTCGCCCCAGCCACGCTCCTCATCGGTCGCGTGCGGCGCGTCCCCGTCGCCATCGCCGACCAGCTTCCACACCTGCTTGAACAGCACGCCGGCGAGCGCGCCGGCGCCGATGCCGAACAGCACACCCATCGGCTTGTAAGCCAGCCTCACCCCGCTCACCCGCGCCTGCCCCGCAGCGCGACAACCAGCGCGAGCACGGCGGCGGCACCGGCCAGGGCGAACCACGGCACCGGGCTGCGCCGGGCCAGATCACGGGCCTCGGACGCGGAAACCCGGGCCTGCTCGGCCGCGTGTATCGCCTGGGTGCGGAGCCGGTCCTTGGTCTGCTCCGCCGACTCCCTCACCCGGGCCTTCACGTCCGCCCGGGCGGCCAGCGCCTGCACGGTCTCGCCAAGTTCGGCCCGGGTCTGCCGGATCTCCTCGCGGAGCGCCTCCGCGCTTCCGTTGGACGAGCGCGGGCTGGCCACCCCACCCCCCTGCGTCA
Organism: Rhizomonospora bruguierae; assembly: GCF_018397995.1. GTDB lineage: Bacteria > Actinomycetota > Actinomycetes > Mycobacteriales > Micromonosporaceae > Rhizomonospora > Rhizomonospora bruguierae. Next base: position 14,049 of record NZ_BBQH01000047.1, on the reverse strand, counting down.
TCAACGCCTCCCATCCCGAACCGCGGCCCGCACGGTGTCCACGTCGGCCCGCACGTTGGACACCGCCTCCGACGGCTGCGGCGGCGACGCCTGCCGCACCTGGCTGCGGCCCACCAGCGCGAGCACCCCGGCGACGCCGAACAGCAGCGCGGCGACGATCAGCGCGGCGGCCCAGCCGGGCAGGACGATCGCCAGCGCCAGGATGACGGCGGCCACCAACGCCCCCATCCCGAAGAGCGCGACCAGTCCCCCGCCGCCGAACAGGCCCACACCGAGGCCGGCGTGCTTGCCCCGCTCGGTCAGCTCCTCCTTGGCTAGCGCCAACTCGTCGCGCACCAGCTTGCTGAACTGCTCGCTGGCCCGCTGCACCAGTTCGGCGGTCGATTGCTCGCCGACCGGCGGCGCCGGGCGCCTGTCCACGACGTGTGTCATCGTCGTCTCCTTCCGCCTTGCCGGGTTAGTGCCCCGTTCGCCCGGGGGTCAACCCTGCGTGGACCGGCCGTCGCACCGGGTCAGTCGAGCACCACCACCGACCGCAGCACCCCGCCCCGGGACATCGCCGCGAACGCCTCCTCCACGCCGTCCAGACCCACCGTTGCGGTGACGAACCGGTCCAGCGGGAGCCGGCCCTGCCGGTACAGGGCGATGAGGGTGGGAAAGTCGCGGCTGGGCAGGCAGTCGCCGTACCAGGAGGACTTGAGGGCGCCGCCGCGGCCGAACACGTCCAGGAACGGCAGGGTCAGCGTCATCTCCGGCCGCGGCACCCCGACCAGCACCACGGTGCCGGCCAGATCCCGCGCGTAGAACGCCTGCGAGTACACCTCGGGCAGCCCCACCGCCTCGATGGCCACGTCGGCGCCGAAGCCACCGGTGACGGCCCGGACCGCCGCGACCGGGTCGGTCTGGAGCGAGTTCACCGTGTGCGTGGCGCCGAACTCGCGCGCCCAGCCGAGCTTCCGGTCGTCCACGTCCACGGCGACGATCGTGGTGGCGCCGGCCAGGGCCGCGCCCGCGACGGCGGCGCAGCCGACCCCGCCGCAGCCGAACACCGCCACCGAATCCCCCCGGCCCACGGCGCCGGTGTTGATCGCGGCACCGAGCCCCGCCATCACCCCGCACCCCAGCAGGCCGGCGACGGTGGCCGGGGCCTGTGGGTCCACCCTGGTGCACTGCCCGGCGGCGACGAGCGTGCGCTCGGCGAACGCGCCGATGCCCAGCGCGGGGGCCAGCGGCGTGCCGTCCGGCAGCGTCATCCGCTGCCTCGCGTTGTGCGTGTCGAAGCAGTACCAGGGGCGGCCGCGCAGGCAGGCGCGGCACTGCCCGCACACCGCCCGCCAGTTGAGAATGACGAAGTCGCCGGGCGCCACGCCGGTCACGCCGGGGCCGACCGCCTCCACCGTGCCGGCCGCCTCGTGCCCCAACAGGTAGGGGAACTCGTCGCCGATGCCGCCCTCGCGGTAGTGCAGATCGGTGTGGCAGACCCCGCACGCCAGCACCCGGACCAGCGCCTCACCGGGCCCCGGGTCGGGCACCAGGATCGTCTCCACCGTCACGGGCGCGTCCCTGGTTCGGGACAGGACCGCTCGTACCTCGTGTGCCATGCGTCCCTCCTCGACCGGAGTAACGGTCACGCTACTCGCGTGGACGTTCCACGGGACCGGTCAACGGGACATTTCCCGGCGACGCCTTCGCCGCGCCGGCACCGCACGACACCTGTGCTGCGGCCGGCCGCAGCGCGACGCCTCCGCTGCGCCGGCCGCCGCGCAGCGCCTCCACCGCGCCGCCGCCGCGCAGCGCCTCCACCGCGCCAGCCGCCGCACCGGGCGGCAAACCCCGCCACGCGTGCCACACCCCGGCGACCGTAGGAGCGTCGCGGGCGCGCGTCCCCGACGAACCGGCGACCGGCGGACTAGCTTGGCGGCATGGACATCGTGGTGACGGACAACCCGGCGGCCAGCCGCTACGAGGGGCGGGCCGGCGACGACCTCGTCGGCTTCGTGGACTACCGCCCCACCGCCGAGGCGCTGGTCTTCGTCCACGCCGAGACGGACCCGACCGTGCGCGGGCGCGGCCTGGGCACCGTGCTGGTCCGCGGCGCGCTGGACGACGTGCGCCGGCGCGGGACCAAGGTGGTGCCGAACTGCCCGTTCGTGGCGGAGGTGATCGACCGCAACCCCGAGTACGCGGACCTGCTGGCCGGCTAGTCGCTAGCCGGCCCCGGCTACGGGATCTCGACCGCCGACCGGTCCACCGGGGTCAGCCCGAGCGAGACCAGTTCCTCGCGGGCGTAGCGCAGCTCCTCGGCGATCCCCCGGGCCAGGGCCCCCGGACCCGCCGGGCGGAACTGCCCGGGCAGCACGTTCCAGGTGTAGGTGTCCACCACCAGGTGATCGCAGCCCGCCGCGCCCCGACCGAGGAGGGCGGCGAGGCCCTCCCGCAGCACCGGGGTGGTGGTGGTCAGCGGGGCGGGCAGGGTGGCGTGCAGCGGCACGTGGAAGTGGACCCGCCACGGGCCGCCGGTCGCGGCGTCCGCCTGGGCGAGCGCGGCGGGCAGGTCGTCGGCGACCGGGCCGGCCGGCCCCCGCACGTGGTGCAGGAAGCGGGGCTCCGCGAAGCCGGCGAGGGTGGCCGCCGCCGTGCCGGGCTCCGCCACCTCGATCGCGGCGGACAGTTGCACGGCCACCACGGGCAGGCCCGCCTCCAGAACCCGGCGCAGCGCGTCCTCCGGGCGCTCCCAGGCGCAGGCCAGGTGGGCCAGGTCGAGGCAGACGCCGATCACGTCGGTGTCCACCTGGGTCAGGTGCGCGACCGCCTGGGCGGTGGTCTCCACCACGCAGCCCGGGCCCGGCTCGAAGCCGACCCGCACGGCCCGGCCGGTCTGCCACACCACGTCGCCCAGGCCCTTGGTCAGGTCGTCCAGCTGGCGGCGGACCGCGGCGTCCTCGGCGGCGCCCCACGGCTCCCGCCAGCCCAGCGGCATCGTGCTGACCGATCCCCGCACCGCGTCGTCGGGCAGCAGGTCGGCCAGGACCCGGGCCAGGTCCAGGGTGTACTCCAGCCGCCGCGGGCTGGTCCAGTCCGGCCGGTACGCCTCGGCCTTCGCGCCGTCGGTCTGGAAACCCCGGTACGGGCTGCCGTTGAGGGTGACCACCTCGAGCCCCCGGACGGCCAGCTCGCGGCGCAGCTTGGCGCGGCGGGTGCTGCTGGCGGCCAGGCCCGCGGCCAGTGGCGCGGGCAGCCACAGCCCGAGCCCCAGCACGTCGGCGTCGAGCCGCTCGCGGGCGGGCACCGCGGTCGCGTCGAGCTGGGCGAGGATCCCGGTCAGGTCCTCCGCCGGGTGCACGTTCGTGCAGTAGCCGAGGTGGACGGTCTGCCCGTCGGGGTGTCGCAGCCGCATGCAACCGCCTCCGCAGCGCTCGTGCCGACTACTCGTTGCCACCCAGTACGCGCCGGTGACCGGTTCGGATCATCGTGACCATCGATGGATCCGAGAACCGCCGCGGGTGCGGGGTTTTCCGCCGGTTCATCAGGGGGACGCGCCGATGCTATCCGCCGGTCCCCATCGGGGGAACCGGCGGACACCCCGCCTTCCGCGAAGCGGTGGAATCGGCCGCGGCGACTACAGTGCCGGCATGGCAGCGATCCTCGCGGCCGACCGGCCGTGGAACGAGATCCCGGGCGTCGGCGTGGTCGGCGGCATCATCGGCATCCTGATCATCGTGGTCGCGATCCGGTCCATGTTCCGCAAGAAGTAGTCGCGATTCCGCAAGAAGATAGTCACGCACCGGCTGTCGTTCAGCGGACATTCACTCCCGGCAACACTCCGGTAACCTGGCGCCCGCTTCCCCCGCACCGGCGGCAGAAGGTGGGAGACCGTGGAACTGGAGCCCCTCGGCCGGCAGCTGGCCGCCGGACTGGCCCGGGTTGCCGTGGCCGTGCACGCCGCCGGCGGCGGCGCCGCCGGGCTGGAGCGGACCCTCGCCCAGCAGCAGGTGCTGCTGGTGCTCAGCCGGCGCCGGGAGGTCTACCCGCTGACCGACCTCGCGCAGGATCTGGGCATGACCCGCCGCGACCTGCTGGCCGCGGTGTCCACACTGGTCAAAGAGGGGGCCGTCCAGATCGAACCGGCGCCCTCGTACGCGCCGTCGCAGGTGCGGATCCGGCTCACCGAGTCCGGCCGCCGGCAGCCGCCGGAACTGCTGAACTGGGCGGCGGACCTGCTCGCGGAGCTGCACAACCTGGACGAAGCCCACCAGCGCCGGCTGCTCGGGGTGGTGACCGGCCACATCCGCCGGTTGCAGCAGCAGGGGCAGATCCCGGTCTTGAAGCTGTGCGTCACCTGCCGCTTCTTCGACGGGTACCGGCACACCGGCAGCGACTCGCCGCACCACTGCTGGCTGGTTGACCGCCCGTTCGGGCACCGGGAGCTACGTCTGCGCTGCCCGGAGGCCGAGCCGGCGCAGAACGAGCCGGCGCAGAACGAGCCGGCGCCGAGCGGGCCGACGCGGGGCGGGCCGACGCGGGGCGGGCCGACGGCCGGTCGCGCATAGCCGCAGGCGGCCTGGGTATGAGCCGGGCATGCGCATCGGTTACCACCTCTCCTGTGAGGAGTACACCCCGGCCGAGCTGCTGGAGCAGGCGCGCGCCGCGGAGGCGGCCGGCTTCACCGCGCTGTGGATCGCCGACCACTACCACCCGTGGAACGATGCGCAGGGGCAGAGCGCGTTCGTCTGGTCGATGATCGGCGCGCTGAGCCAGGCGGTACGCCTGCCGATCACCACCTCGGTGACCTGCCCGACGGTGCGCGTCCACCCGGCGGTGATCGCCCAGGCGGCGGCGACCAGCGCGGTGCTCACCGGCGGGCGGTTCCGGCTCGGGGTGGGCACCGGCGAGGCGCTGAATGAACACATCCTCGGCGGCGCGTGGCCGTCCGCCGGGATCCGGCTGCGGATGCTCGAAGAGGCCGTCGAGGTGATGCGCGCGCTGTGGACCGGCGACTTCGTCACCCACCACGGCGAGCACTACGTGGTGGAGCAGGCGCGCGTCTACACGCTGCCGGACGAGCCGCCGCCGGTCTACGTCTCCGCCTTCGGGTCCAAGTCGGTCGAGCTGGCCGGGCGGATCGGCGACGGGTACATCAGCGTGCTGCCCGACGCGGACCTGGTGCGCGGGTTCCGGTCGTCGGGCGGCGCCGGCAAGGTGGCCCAGGCGGGCTTCAAGGCGGCGTACGCCGACAGCGAGGACGAGGGCGCCCGCCTGGCGTACGAGAAGTGGCCGCACGCCGGGCTGCCCGGCGAGCTGTCCCAGGTGCTGCCCTCCCCCCGCCACTTCGAGCAGGCGAGCAGGCTGGTCCGGCCGGAGGCGATGAAGGAGTTCTTCGTCTGCGGCCCGGACCCGGACCGGCAGCGCGAGATGATCGGCAGGTACGCCGCGGCCGGCTTCGACGAGGTCTACGTCGCCAACACCGGGCCGAACCTCGACGGCTTCTTCTCGATGTACGCCAAGCACGTCCTCCCGGCCCTCTAACGCGACCCGGGCCGCCGGGAGTCCGATGTGGATGGCCGGGACGGGTTTGCCGGTACCGCCGGCCGGGTACTTCGGCCCGGCGATGAACAAGCTGCTGCCCACCTTCGCGCGCCTCCGCGGCGCCGCCCGCCGCCACTTCGGGTGGCGGTCCCTGCGCCCCGGCCAACTGGCCGCGATGCGCGCCCTGCTCCGCCGGCGGGACGCCCTGGTCGTGCTGCCCACCGGCGCCGGCAAGTCGGCGATCTACCAGGTGCCGGCCACCCTGCTGACCGGGCCCACGGTGGTGATCTGCCCGCTGCTCGCGCTCCAGCAGGACCAGATCGCCGCGCTCAACGAGCGGCGCGACCCGCGGCTGCGCGCCGTGCGGCTCAGCTCGGCCGAGACGCCGACGCAGCGCGAGGCCGCGCTGGTCGAGGTGCGCGAGGGCCGGGCCCGCTTCCTGTTCATCACCCCGGAGCAGCTCAGCGACCCGGGACGCCTCGACCGGGTGCGCGCGCTGAAGCCGGGCCTGGTCGCGGTGGACGAGGCACACTGCATCTCCACGTGGGGCCACGACTTCCGCCCCGACTACCTGACCCTGGGGCACCTCATCGAGCAGTTGGGCCGGCCGCCGATCGCGGCGCTGACCGCCACCGCCTCCCCGCCGGTCCGCGACGACATCGTGGACCGGCTGCACCTGCACCGCCCCCGGGTGGTGATCGGCGCGCTGGACCGGCCGAACCTGTTCCTGGAGGCGGCCCACTGCCCCGACGAGGACTACCGGTGGCGGCGGCTGCTGGCGCTGCTGGACGGCGGCGAGCGGCCGGGCATCGTCTACGTGCCCACCCGCCGGGCCGCCGAGGACCTGGCCGGGCGGCTGAGCGCGGCCGGCCACCCCGCCGGGGCGTACCACGGCGGGATGGCGGCCGGCGAGCGCGCGCGCCGGCACGCGGACTTCCTCGCCGACCGGGTCCCGATCATGGTGGCGACCTCCGCGTTCGGCATGGGTATCGACAAGCCGAACATCCGCTTCGTGGCACACGCCGCGCTGCCCGACTCGCCGGACAGCTACTTCCAGGAGATCGGGCGGGCCGGGCGGGACGGCGCGCCGGCCCGCACGCTGCTGCTCTACCGCGCCGAGGACGTGGGTCTGCAGCGGTACTTCAACGCCGGCACCGCCGACGAGGAGGATCTGGCGCGGCTGGCCGGCGCCCTGCACGCCGGCCCGGTCGGCAAGGGCGAACTGCGCGAGCGGACCGGGCTCGGCGCCCGCAAGCTGGGCCACCTGCTGGGGCTGCTGGAACAGGTGGGCGCCGCGCTGCCCACGCCGAAGGGCAGGTACCGGTGCCCGCCGTACGCGCCCATGCCGCGCGACGCCGCCCGGCTGGCGATCGCCGAGTCCGCGCGGTACCAGGCGATTCAGGACAGTCGGGTCGATATGATGCGGTACCACGCCGAAACCCGGCAGTGCCGGGCCCAGTCGCTGCTCGCCTACTTCGGCGACCGGCTGCGACACCGGTGCGGGCACTGCGACAACTGCGCCAACGGCGAGGCGCAGGCGACGCCCGAGTCCGCCGACGGGCCGTTCCCCGTGCACAGCACGGTGCGGCACGCCGAGTGGGGCCACGGCCTGGTGCTGCGGTACGAGGACGGCGAGCGGATGACCGTGCTGTTCGACAAGGTCGGGTACAAGACCCTGTCGGTGTCGGTGGTCCGGGACCAGAAGCTGCTGACGCCGGCGCCCACCCGGCGACCGGCGGCCTGACGGCGGCGGGGCGGACGGCGACCGGGATGAGCCCCGGGGTGAACCGCGGGATGAAAGGGCGGGGTGTGAGGCGTATGAACGGCACCGGGGGCGGCAGGATAGCCTCGTGTCTCATGTCCAGCCCGCCGACGAGGCCCGACGAGGAGACCAGATGATCGAGCCAGTACAGCTGCCCGACCCCTGGCGGGACAGCCGACTGACGGTCGTGGTCCCCACGTACAACGAGGCGGGCAACCTGCCCCGCGTGGTGGAGCGGCTGCTGGCGCTGCCGCTGCCCGGGCTGACCGTGCTGGTCGCCGACGACAACAGCCCGGACGGCACCGGCGAGGTCGCCGAGAAGCTGGCCGGCGAGCACCCGGGCCGGGTGCTGGTCGTGCACCGCCCGGGCAAGCAGGGCCTCGGCCGGGCGTACGTGGACGGGCTGGGCCGCGCGCTGGAGGCCGGCGCCGACTTCGTCGCCCAGATGGACGCGGACCTGTCGCACCCGCCGGAGGCGCTGCCCGGCATGCTCGGCACGCTGCTGTCGACCCGGGCCGGCCTGGTCATCGGCTCCCGGTACGTGCCCGGCGGGCAACTGGACGACAACTGGCCGCTGTACCGGCGGGCGCTCTCCGGGTGGGCCAACCTCTACGTGCACGCCCTGCTCAGCGTGCGGGTGCGGGACCTGACCGCCGGCTTCAAGATCTGGCGGGCGGACGTGCTGCGCGACATTGACCTGCGCCGGGTGCTCTCCGACGGGTACAGCTTCCAGGTGGAGATGCACTACCTGGCGACCCGGCTCGGGCACACGATCGTCGAGGTGCCGATCCGGTTCGAGGAGCGGGTGGACGGCGCGTCGAAGATGACCACGCGAACAAAGGTGGAGAGCGCCGTCATGCCGTTTCAGCTACGGTGGAAGCACCGTCGGTTGACCAACCCGGGGCGCCCGTAGGGGCGGTGCGATCCAGGGGCAGGGGGATCCACCATGGACAACTTCTACGACGACCTCCCACTGTGGGAAGCCGACGAGGACGCGGTGCCGCCGGTCATCGGCCGGGTGGACGCGCGCACGGGCGAGCAACTGATGCACTACGAGACCGCCGGCGAGGTCTCGAATCCGGACGAGCGGCCGGCGGGTGGCTCGGCATCGCCGGCGATCAGCTATGACACGGACGACGGCGTGAGCGTGTCGGTGTCGTTCTGATCACGCCTCGCGATACCGCCTAGGCGGGGCACCATGATTTGCTCCGTCACGCTAACCTCAGGGGCAAATATGTCCACAGCGGCTCACAAGCCTACGGGGCGGTGGGCGAAACCCTGGGGGTGAACGGAGCTTTGGCAGATGTCAACGCAGTAACGCCTGAGCTACTGGCGGCGGCCGGCAAGGCGGAGAACGGCGGTCAGTCGATCGCGCAGATGCTCAGCGCGTTGATTCAGAACCTCGAGCCCATGCAGCAGGGCTTCGTCGGCCAGGGTGGTCTGCGGTTCCAGCAGGTCAAGGAGTCCGTCAACGCGGACCTCATCGCCATCACGGACGCGCTGAACGAGGTGGCGCAGGGCATCCGGACGGCCGGCCAGGACTACTCGGTCGCCGACCAGGAGTCCGAGCAGGAGGTCACCAAGGCGGCGGAGGACGCTGGCAACATCATCAACCGTCTCCGCGGCGGCGCCTGACCGGATCGAAGAAGAGGAGCTGAACCCATGGGCGCAGAAGGCCAGATCGTTTACAAGTTCCACACCATGTCCAGTGCCGCCGAGGCCATCGACGTGGCGGTGAGCACCCTCAACGGGACCCTGTCGGACATCGAGCGCGACCTGCGTCCGCTGGAGGGCGAGGCGTGGAGCTCCGAGGCGCAGCAGCAGTACAAGATCCGCCAGGACCGGTGGCGCAACGCGGCGGCGCACATCGCCCAGACCCTCGGGCAGATCAAGGCCGCGGTGATCTCGGCGAGCGAGCGCATGTCGCACACCGACAAGAAGGCCGTGAACTACTTCTAGGAACCGCTCGCCCGGGTCCCGGCCGCCCGGCCGGGACCCGGCGTGCGTCCAGCGTCGCCTAAGGAGAAGCGGTGCCGAGCCGTCGCGAACAGTTGTTCAGCTACCAGTTCATGGTGCAGCGACTGATCTCCGCCTTTGTCTACCGGGACGCGGAACTGGTCCAGGTGCCATTCCGGCGGGCCGCCGGAAATCTGTTCATCGGTGCGATGCTGGGCGTTCTGGCGCTCGCCGCGGTCGGCGTGTATGGCGTGATCAACCCCGGCGGCAAGGCGAGCTGGAAGAACGACAAGGTGCTGGTCGTCGAGAAGGAGACCGGCGCCCGATACGTGTACCTGAACAACGAACTGCACCCGGTCGTCAACTACGCCTCGGCGCGCCTGATCCTCAAGCAGTCCGGCCTGAAGACCGTGAGCGTCTCGCAGGCGTCGCTGCGGGCCGCGCCGCGCGGCGTGCCGCTGGGCATCGTCGGCGCGCCGGACTCGCTGCCGGAGGCCGCCCAGCTGGTCCGCGGCGACTGGCTGCTCTGCTCCCAGCCGGCCACCAACGAGGCCGGCCAGTCGATCACCCGCTCGGTGCTGCTCATCGGCGCCCAACCGCAGGGTGGCCGCCCCCTCGTCGACGACGAGGGGCTGTTGGTCCGGCACCCGGACCGCACCATCTTCCTGATCTGGCACGACCGGCGGTACCAGATCCGCAAGCCCGAGGTCACGCTCGGCGCGCTGGCCCTGGGCCAGGCCCCCGTCATCGCGGCGGCGCCGGCCTGGATCAACGCGATACCGCAGGGCGCTGACATGGGTCCGATCTCGATCGACGGGCGCGGCGGCCGCTCGCAACTGCGCGACGCCCGGGTCGGCCAGGTCGTGGTGGCCCGCTCGCAGAGCGGCGAGAACCAGTTCTTCGCCGTGCTGGCCGACGGCATCACCGACATCACGCCGGTGCAGGCGGACCTGCTCATCAACGACCCGGCCACCGCGGCCGCGTACCCGGACGGGCGGGTCGAGCCGATCCAGCGCACCGACCTGATCCAGGCCAAGCGCTCGGCCCGGCGGCTGCTGCCGCAGGGCGACTCCGCTCCCCCGCAGACCACGCCCCGGATCGCCACCGGCGTCGAGCGGTCGGGGCTGTGCACCACGTTCGCCGGCGCCGCCGCGCCGCAGGTGCTGGTCGGCGCGGCCGTGCCCGCCGGCGCGGGTGCCGGTGCCGCGGCGGGCCCGGGCGGCTCGGCGCAGGGCACGCCGCGCGCCGACCGGGTGGTGGTCGGCTCCGGCCTCGGCGCGCTGGTGCAGTCGATGATCTCGCCGGACGCCACCGGCGGCGCCCTGTCCGTGGTCACCGACCTCGGCGTGCGGCACCCGCTCACCGGCCAGGAGGTGGCCGGCTACCTGGGCTACGACCCGAGCCGGGTGGTACGGATGCCGGCCGGCCTGGTGGCGTTGCTGCCGGAGGGGCCGCCGCTGGACCCGAACCGGGCCACCGCGCCGGCCGAGGCACCGTGACCGGCGCCCCGCTTCCCGGCCGCAACGTCGCCGCGCGCGCCCCGCTCGCCGGCCGCACCCGCGCTGCGCGCCGCCCGCTCCCGGGCCGCACCACCGCGACCCGTGCCCAACTCCACGGCCGCACCACCGCGACGCGCGCCCCGCTCACCGGACTGCTCGCCGTCGCCGCGCTGGTCGGCGGCGGTGTGGCCCCGCTGGTCGCGCCCGGCGCCGCGGCCGGCAAGGCGCCGGCCAGCGTGCCGGGCGCCGCCCGCCTCGACTGTCTCAAGCCCGGGCCGGTGGTCGCGCCGGTCCCGTGGGCGCAGAAACTGCTCGCGCCCGAGCGGGCGTGGCCGCTGGCCACCGGCAGCGGCGTGACCGTCGCCGTGCTGGACTCCGGTGTGGACGGTGGGCACCCGCAACTGGCCGGTCGCGTGCTGCGCGGTCGCGACTTCCTCAACCCCGGCAACGGCCCGGGCGACCGGGACTGCGCCGGTCACGGCACCGCGGTGGCCAGCATCATCGCCGCCCAGGCGGCCACCGACACGGGCTTCCACGGCGTCGCGCCGGGGGTGAAGATCCTGCCGGTGATCGTCAGCGAGCGCGGCGGGGACGACGACGGCAACGGCGGCGGGGTGACCCCGGCCAGGTTCGGCGAGGCGCTGCGCTGGGCGGTCGACAACGGCGCGGACGTGGTCAACATGTCGCTGTCGTTCGCCCGGGACAACCCGCCGATCCGGGCGGCGGTCGAGTACGCGCTGTCCCGGAACGTGGTGCTGGTCGCGGCGGCGGGCAACAACGGCAACAACGGCAACCCCACGCCGTACCCGGCCGCGTACGACGGCGTGCTGGGCGTCGGCGCGGTGGACGAGATCGGCCTGGTGCTCGCCGACTCGGGTCATGGGTCGTTTGTGGACATCGCGGCGCCCGGCGGCAACGTCACCGCCGCGACACCGCAGCGCGGGCACGCGGCCTGGTCGGGCACGAGCTTCGCCACGCCGTTCGTGGCCGGCGCGGCGGCCCTGGTCCGGCAGAAGAACCGGGACCTGACCGCCCGGCAACTGGCCGACCGGCTGACGGCCACGGCCAGCCCGGCACCGGCCGGCAAGCACAGCCCGTACTACGGCGAGGGTGTGATCGACCCGTACCGCGCGGTCGCGGACCGGCTCGTCGCGCCGGCCCCCCGGGTGGCACCCACCCCGATCGTGCGCCAGGTCGACGCCGCCGCGTTGGCCCGCGAGCGCGCCGACCGCGTCCTGCGCGAGCGGGCGATGTGGCTGGCCGGCGGGGCACTGCTCCTCGTCGTCCTGGTGCTGCTCGCCGTCGGGGTGCGGCGCTGGGGCCGCCGGCAGCGGTGGCGGCCGGCCCGGGCCGCGCCGATCCCGCCCCCACCGGACGACGTGGACGACGCACCGGTCAAGCTCTTCGACGAGGTGACCTGAGATCGTGGTGTATCGATGAATCAAGCCAATCGTGACCGCGACGGGGCATTGCGCTTTGCCGTGATTGGCTAGTCTTAGAGGAACGTCTCAGCCATCTGCCTGGCTCGTGCCGCCGGTTCGAGCGAGCGGGCCGCACCGGGGAGGAATCGCATGGCGGACAGGCCCGACTGGGTCTCCGATCAGCCGGTCGAGGTGGACATCCAGTCGCTGTACAGCTTCGCCCAGGCCATCCAGCAGGAACTGGATCAAAACGTGAAGCCCAACGTCCCGATCCTGATGGAGCGGATCGGTACCGGCGGCGAGGGCATGTCCTTCGGCAGGGACGGCCGGTACAGCCAGGGCCAGGTGATCGGCAGCTATCACCAGGACTGTGAGATCAAGGCCCGGGAACTGCTGGAGAATCTCCAGATCGGCCTCCAGGCGATCACGTACGCGGCGCAGAGCATCGCCCAGGAGTACACGTCGCAGGACGAGCAGAACGCCATGGAGATCAGCAAGATCGGCGGCTACTTCAGCCCGAAGGACAAGTCGCGGTCGATGGCCGAGCAGCTGGGCCTGCCCGAGCCGGAACCGGATGACCCGCCGCTCGGCGGGCCGGGCCGCAACCGGGCGATCTGACGGGGGTACGGACTGATGAGCGAGTTCGACGGGTACAACGTCCACGAGCTGCGCGAGATCGCGAACGACGACAACGACGCCCAGCGGATGGACGAGCAGGCCGAGGGCTGGCGCGGCATGGCCTGGCTGTTCGAGGCCCAGGTGGGCCGGCTCGAGGTGGCCATGAGGCAGCTCCAGGCCGCGTGGAACAGCCCGGCCGGACGCAAGTTCCTGGAGGAGGTCGACAAGGTCAAGCAGACCCTGTCGGCCGCTCAGGAGAAGGCCACCGGCAACCAGCGGGCCTGGACGGCGATCTCCCAGAAGGCCAAGACGGTCAAGACCGAGGTCGCGCAGATCGAGCAGGACTACTTGAAGGCGTGGGGCAAGGCGCAGGCGGATTACGAGGCGGCCAAGAAGAAGGACGCGGACAACTTCAACTGGGCCTGGGGCGGCCTCGGCGACCTGTGGGACGACCCGGATCCGCCGAACCAGAACGCGGTGCGCGCGCCGTACGACACCAAGGCCCGCCTGGCGATGGCCGGGGCGGACACGGTCTACGTCACCGAGTACCGCCAGAACCTGTGGACCCCGCCGCCGTACGAGGGCCCGAGGGACGCCAAGGTCCCCGAGCACGAGGCCGGCGGCGGTGGCGGCAACACGAGGTACACCGGTGGGGGCGGCGGGAGCGGCGACTTCACCGTGCCCGGCGGCCGGCCCGGCACGATCCCCGGCTACAACCCGCCGAACAACACCATCGTCATCCCGCCGGGGCAGCAGCCGCCGGCGTTCACCCCGCCGGACCTGCCGGACCTGGAGGGCGGCCTGGTGCCGCCGGTGCCCCCCGGGGGGTTCCCACCGGCCCCGCCGCTGATCCCGCCGGGCGCGCCCCCGGTCGGTGGCCCGCCGATCGTCCCGCCGATCACGCCGCCGGGTACCCCGGCGCCGAACCTGCCGATCCCGCCCGGGCGGGGACTGCCGATCCCGCCGGGCAGCAAGCCCCCGCTGCTGCCGAACCTGCCGGAGGGCAACCAGCCGATCACCGGCGGCCGGAACCTGCCCGGCGGCCGTCCCCCCGGCAGCCCGAGGCTGCCCGGTGGCGGCCTGGACGAGTCGATCGTCGGCGGCCGACCCGGCAGCCAGGGGCCCCAGGGCGGCCCGCGCAACGTGCCCGGTGGGCGCTCGATGCCCGGCGGGCGCCCGATGCCCGGGCGCGGCGGCGCGCCCGGCGAGGGCCAGGTGCCGGGCGGTCGGCCGGCCCCCGGCGGCCGCGGCGTGACCCGGCCGGTCG
>NZ_BBQH01000046.1:35422-48634 GCF_018397995.1 Rhizomonospora bruguierae | reverse complement strand
CCTCCGCAGCCCTCGCTGGAGCAACCGCGCCAGCCGTGAAGATCACCGAGTCCCGGCGGCCATCGGCTCCTCCTCGCTGATCGTGGGGAGCAGCAGCTGTCGCGTCCGGTTCCAGGTTGCGAGTAATCAAGGCGCAGACCAGCGGTTCGCAAGGTGGGCTCGGAGGTCGACAAGTCGAAGTCTCCGGGCCTACCTTGCGGTTTCCTTTGCCGGGTCACCCATTCGAGAATCAGAACGGTCGCTTGCAAGGGCGATGATCACCGCCCTGTAGCACTATGCCCCGTTGGAGCTGATCGGGACATCGACGATGTCCCGTGCCACCACGATCCCGTCCTTGACGATGTAGCACTCAACGACGTGCTCCCCCCGGAAGACGGTTCGCTCGTGCCTCACGCTGGGGCGGTTCGAGGAGATGATCTGGCCGCGGATGTTGTTCCGGCGCTCGGCCTCGTCCCCTCGGTTCAGCACCTTCCACTTCACGTCATACGGCATTGGGACGCTGCATTCGGTGATCTTGAAGTCGAGGCTCTTGTTCGCGAGGAGTGGAGTCCCGTCGCCGAGCATCCTTCGCAGCAGGGTCGGTCGCCAGCCGTTCTGCGTGACCTCGCAGTCGATCGTGACCGAATGACCGATGTCGACGGGGAACGAGTTCTCGATGAATTCCTCCGTGTCCTTGAACGACAGGGCAGACTTGGTGTCTTCGAGCGGAACCGCCTTGCCGAAGACCTCGCGCCACTTTTTGTTCGCAGATGCCTTGCCCTCGTTGGCGATCGCCTCGACGCAGCGGTTGTATGCCTTCTTCGCTTTCGGCTGGAACCGCTTCTTCACCGTCACGCGTTGGTTGCTGCCCAGTGCGAGGTAGTAGTCCTGGTCGGGCTCGTCCGCCAGGAACTTAAAGAAATCCCGGACCATGTAATCGAACCAGAGAGAACTCTTGTCGTCGTACTCGGTGGTGGTCGAGAAGAATCGATGTACCAGCGTGTCGATAAGCAGGCCGCCCATGACCACGCCGTTCGTGTCCTTCCACGCCCGCGCCATCCGAGCGAGGTGGCGCATGTTCTTCGACGTGCGATCGTTGCAGTTCTTGGTCGCCGTGATCTCTTGGCGCGGTTTGGTGACCTTCCAACTCTTGGATTTCGTGTCCGGGTAGTCGAAGCTGCCGTCAGCGTTCTGGAAGGCTGGCTGAACCTCAAACTTGAACTTGTTGCTGGTGAACTGCACTCGCACGACGCACTGGTCGACCCGGATCGTGGTGTTCGGATAACGAGCCTTCAGATCATCCCGGACGCGATTGAGGATCCTCTCCGGCCCAGTCTCGCTGTTGTAGCTCGAGCGAAGGTTGGCCGGGAGGATGTAGATCATGTCGAGATCGGATACCCCACGGATAGCCGTGTGTCGCCCGTAGGAGCCCACCATGAGCCGGTTCAAGGTGGATCCCTCAACCGACCTGAAATCTTTGTTCAGCGCCTTGGTGATCTCATCCCGACGCGCGGCGATGGTGGTGCTGGCGTCGCCAACCTTCAGGTTCTCGAGAAGGGTGTCGAAGATCTCCTGGACCTTCATGCGGCCGCCTCGCTCTTATTGAGCCGGAGTGCCTCCGGCAGGAAGAGGTCGATCTCGCGGGACGTGAACGTCAATTCCTCGTTGTTCTTAAGCCCGTCCTGCGCCTTGCCATATGCCTTGGACGTGGTCCTAGGCGCCTCAGCGTAAGCCGAGCGCGTGGCCTCCTGGAGCTTGTCGCGACGCTCACGGGCATCGGACGCCGATGTCGCACCGGCCATAATGTCGGCGATCAGAGACAGGTACGACTCGCGCACGTTCCAGAGGCGCGAGGCGATGTCGCGGTGCGCCTCAGCCTCCTCGCCCAGCTTGAAGCTCTTTGTCGCGAGGGTCAGCCCCGTGACGATCAGGGCGATGAACGACGTAACGAGACCAGCGATCTGCGGACTCACAAATTTCCCGAGCAACGCGGCGAGGAACGTGCCGGCGCTGGCCGCCGTGAAGACGACAAGCGCAGCCTGCTGGCGGCGATGCCTCCGGAAGCATAGGTCGGCCTGCTTCTCGTGGGTCTTGTGGCTATAGACCACACGACCGAAAACCTCGCGCACCTGGGCCAACAGATGCTCGTCTCGTTCCGTCTCGGCGGCAGGTTTTGTCGCCATCTCTCCCCATTCTCTCCACCAGCTAGGAGGACCCAGGGGCGCTGAGCTGGGCCGGCAAAGATCACACCTTGGCGGAGCAGCTGACGCCAAGGCGTGAGTTCGGGGTATGGTCCTGACACCACATCAAGGAGTTGACCCCGGATGCCGCCGCCCGCGCGCGAGGCGCCCGGGGTCCTTCTGTTTGCAGTGGACATCGTAACTGAACGTGCCGATAACTTGCGTCGATGATCCGGGGCGGTTCGCACAAGTGTTCCGATGCAGCAGGTCACGGCACAGGTAAGTTAATCGAAGATCGTCACGCTCTACGATCGCGTCCGCCGCGCCGGCCACCCGGTAGCGCCATCCGACCTGGGCGCATGCATCAGCTGTCGCGGCGAACGCGGCCGCGTCCCGCGGCTTGATCCGCTCGACCGGCCGGCAGTCCAGAACCAGAGCACCGCCGTCGGCCAGCCGAGCGAAGTAGTCCGGCGCGTGCGACCGGGCCTTGCCCCGCTCATTCGTCCAGAACAGCCAGAACGGCTGCGACGCGACCGCGACCACGGCCGGGTCGAAGTCCAGCAGCATCAGGTGATCGCGTTCCAGCCACGACTCGTAGCCGACATGGCCGCCCATCGTCGCCGACCACCACCGGCCCGGGAAATGCTGTTGCCCCTTGTACTGGGGAAACACCCGCGCCGGCCGGGCCGATTCGAACCGGATCCACCACGCGTCCGCCAGCCCGATCCGCTGCTCGGCGCCGCCCTCGTCCCGGTAGCCGACCTCGAACCCGCTCCCGCCGCCGCTCACCCCACCGGCAACGGGCCGTGAATCGGCTCACCCATCCCCGCCCGCTTCCTCGGCCGAACGTGGCCCGCCGGGCCGCAACCCCAGCAGACCCTCGAGCTCCCGCGCCACCGACTGGCAGCGGCGATAGTCGTTGCGAGGCCATACCGTCGGGCCGTCCTGACGCACCAGCGTCGCCACCAGATGCACGTGATCATCGCCGTGGCGCACTGCCACCCACCGCACCGACGCCCGATCACCGGCCGGCGCCAGCCCGACCCCCTCGACGAACGCGACGGCGATCTGCGCCCACCGCTCGTCCGGCGACAGCGGATCGTCGCCGTGATTGTGGACCGAGCAATGCCAGACCGGCCTGTCCGGTGGATTGTTACCAGCAAGAACAGGCTGTTCCAGCAGGCCCGCCAGCCCGGCCAGCGAGAAGCCACCACCGGTCCGCGGTGGCTGAAGCTCAGCTACTTCGCCGATCGCCGCGGTCTCCCACCCGGCGACCAGACGCGGGTCGTGATGCTCCCCGTTCTCACCCGGGCCGAACAGGTAGCGCAACACCTCGCGGGCACTCGCGCTGCGCGGCCGCACCCGCGGGATCACGCCGAGACCCGTTTCAGCAGGCCGTGCAGCCGATCCGCGACCCCGTCAAGATGCTCGACCGCGTCTCGCAGCAGCCCCTCGGAGCCGCCCGCGACCGCCCGCGCGCCGACGACCAGCGCAGCCCGAGCCGCGAACACCTCCCGCTGCACCCGGGCCAGTTCAGCCCGCGTAGCACCGGCGACACTGCCGTCGGCGTCCGCACGGGCCGCCGCGACCGCCACCTCCCCCGCGTACCCCGTAGGCGTCAAACCCGCTCGCCCGGCGGCCGCAGACACCTCCCGCATCTCCGCGTCCGACAACCGAACGTTCTGGCAGTTCAACCGCCCGGACGGCATCCGCGCCCGATTCCGGGCCACCGGTATCACCACCCCGGGACCCGCCGGGGGATCGACCTTCATGACGTGACATCCTGCCCCTCATCGATGCCGTTCTCCGGCGACCGACCCGGCGCGTACGGGTGAATCGCAACCCGCTCCGGACGGCTCGCAAGATCACTCGCAGACTTTCCCGGACACTCGCAGGATTCGCGCGGAAGCGACAGCAGCGGCTTCACCGTGCCGGAATTGGATGGCAGGGCGGGCGGGAGCAAGTTGTAGTACCGGTCACCGGATGTGCCGACCGGGCGCGGTCGGCACATCCGGCAACCGGCAAGAGCACTGACCCAGCGGGGTCAGTGGAAAGGTAGCGCGGGCGACGCCCGCACGGACGACAGCAGCCACGCCGACACTCCGGCAAGCTTCCGCCTTCGAGGGCAAAGCCATGCATCCCGTCGAGGCAGTTCCGACTGGTTCCGCTTCCGCAGCCGGCAGGGCCGGCAAATTCTTTTCCGGTCGCGGACTCTTGCTTCCGCCGTCAATGGGGGCCGGAACCGGAACCGGAGTCATGCCCAGTCGCTACCCGTAGCGTCTCCGATAACCCCGCCGCCGCACGTTCGAACGCAGGAACGTACGAAGCGGAGGAGACGAGGGTGGACACCCGTACGCGAGCAGCGACCGGCGACACGCCAAGCCCACGTGGTGCCGACCGGCGTCACCAGTTCCCGGGCCGGCGGCAACGGATCAACCTCCGACTCGACGATACCGAGCACGGTGACGTCGTGGCTGCCGCGAGCCGCGCCGGGCTGACTCCGACCGGCTTTTGCGCCGATGCCGCGTTGGCCGCCGCCCGAGGCAATACCGCCCCCGGCAGCCTGATCGCCGGAACCGGCGTCACCCGAGCAGAACTCGCCACCCTGCAGCGGGAACTCTTCGCCGCTCGGACCGCCATAACGCGTACCGGCACCAACCTCAACCAGGCCACTGCCGCACTCAACGCCACCGGCGAGGCGCCCGTTTGGCTCGACCACGCCGTCAGGCGATGCGTGCAGGCGCTCGACAAACTCGACGCCCTCGTGGCCGACATCGACCGGCGGCTGCACTGATCCCCGCCATCCACCCCCGCGGCACGAACGTAGGCGGCCTCCTCCGCTACCTGTTCGGTCCAGGCAAGGCTGAGGAACACATCAACCCCCACCTCGTCGCCGCTTGGTCCGGTCCCAGCCAGCTGCCCTCGCTGGAACCCCCGACCCACGCCTCCGGACGACACGATGTCCGGGCCTTGGCCCGCCTGCTCGAACAGCCCGTGGGTGCCGGTAGGAACCCGCCGCAGAAGTTCGTCTGGCATGCCTCCGTTCGCAACCACATCACCGACCGGATCCTCAGCGACAGCCAGTGGGCGCACATCGCCGCCGAGATCGTCGCCGCCGTCGGCATCGCCCCGCACGGCGACCCGGACGCCGTGCGATGGGTGGCGGTCCGCCACGCCGACGACCACATCCACATCGTGGCGACGCTCGTCCGACAGGACGGCGAAACTGTCTGGGCCTGGAACGAGCGCCTGAAGGCCCAGAGCGCCGCCCGCGACCTTGAACGACGCTACGGCCTATACCAGGTTGGCCCGGTCGACCACACCAGCCACCGCCGGCCCACCGCCGCGGAACAGAACAAGTCACACAGACGGGGACAGCCAGAGATTCCCCGAGACAGACTCCGCCGCGAGGTACGTGCCGCCGCAGCCGCAGCCATCGACGAGAACGATTTCATCGACCGCCTCCAGGCGGCAGGTATCCTCGTACGGCTCCGGCACAGCACGATCAACCCGGATGAGGTCACCGGCTACGCAGTCGGCCTTCCCGATCACCACACCGGCGCCGGCGACACCGTCTGGTACGGCGGCGGCCGGCTCGCCCCAGACCTCACTCTCCCTCGGCTCCGGCGCCGCTGGGGCTCAGGCTCCGGCGCGATACCGCACGGCGACGCGCAACACCCGCCGCGTCCGGGGGTCCAGCGCAGGGCGAACGCGTTCCGCCGGGCAACAGCAGTGGCGGACGAAGGTGCCCGTCATCTGATGGCTGACCGGGCCGGCGACGAGGACGACATCGCATCCCTCGCCGAGTCTGCGGCCGACGTCCTCGCGTCCACCGCGCGGGCGTTCGAGGGCCGCAAGGGTGGGCCCCTCACCGACGCTTCGGAAACCCTGGACCGCGCGGCGCGTGACCCACACCGACGACGTCCCGGCCACCACCTCCATCCGGCAGCTGGTCAACTCCGGTCCATGTCCCGACTCATCTCGGCGGTGGGCCGGCTCACCAGCGACGACGACACGGCCGCGGCTCTCCAACTCGTACTGCGCATGTCGATGATCGCGGACAACCTCGCGACTCTCCGCGAAGCCCAAGATCGGCTGCATCAGGCTCGGGCAGCCCGGCAAGCCGCCGAAAGCCTTCGCAGAATCGCGGCGATTGCCCCTTCCATCTCGGCAGGCGTCCGCCCCGCCGCCGTACCCGCACAAGCATTCCCTGAACGAGGTCAGCCCAAAAGCCGCGTAGTGTGAGTGCCCACCATCCGTCAGCGGGGTGGTGGGCAGTCCCTCGATCCGCCTACTCGATGTCGTAGTCGTACGGATCTTCCGCGTCGTTGCGGCTGGCCGCCTCCCGTGCCCGACGATCAAGCCAACAGGTCTGCCGTCTTGGGAAGCCCAGCTGCGGCGAGGTCGCTATCCAGCCAGGTGGGTTCGTCTCCGTAGGCGGTTGCCCACCAATCGGCCTGTTCGGTGGCCGCATCGTTGAAGGGCACGATGAAGGTTTCGCGTACAAGGTACGGATTGGCGAGTCGTCGGAGGAAGACGCCGGACTCGGACCGCGCGGTGACCGCTTGGGCTTCTGCGTCGTTGCCATCGAAGTTCACCCCGACACCGCTGGACAAAACGACGCCGCGAGCGTTCGCGGGCCAGTCGACCTTGGTACGGATCACCGCGGCGATCGCATCAAGGCGTTCCGTCCGCGCCATCTTGGTCCACTCTGTGAACTGAAAAAGCCCGTCCAGACAGTCCAGCCGCACCCAGGCAGGCAGCGGGCCAGTGAGGCATTCCCAGCAAGGTTGTGGTCACGTTGCGTGTCCGCCCATGGGCGACACGCCGGTTTTGCTTGACCTGCGACCGAAGTAGACGAAGCCCCTGTAAGAAGTGGTCATCTCACTGATCAACTTCAAGATAGGGGCTTCCCGTGACGCCCAGTGTCACATACCGAGCCGTGCTCGATGTCCGCAGGGAGACCGTGATCTTCCTGTCCAGCCTGCTGCACGCCCACCAGTGAACGCTGGGCACCCGGACCAACACCCGGGCGCTGAGTTGCTTCAAGCAGGCCGTCCTGGTGCTGCGTTGGTTCCTCGACGGCACCCGCCTGGCCCAACTCGCCACCGACAACCGCATCGGCCGCTCCACCACCTACCGCTACCTGCACGAGGGCATCGACGTCCTCGCCACCCGCAAGCCCAGCCTGCACACAGCGCTGCTGGCAGCCAAGATGGCCGGGCACACCCACATCAACGTCGACGGCACCCTGCTGACCACCGACCGATGCCACATCCCGGGCCCGACACCCGGGGTCGACCTGTGGAGTCCGGAACCACGGCGGCAACATCCAGGTCGTCTCCACCCCCGACGGATGGCCGATCTGGACCTCCGACGTACGCCCCGGACGCGAACACGACACCACCTGCCTACGCCAACACCCCCAAATGCTGCCCGCCCTGCGCGAATGGACCGGCGACGACCTACCCGCCCTGGCCGACCTGGGCTACGAAGGAGAAGAAGACGTCTTCACCCTGCCGATCAAGAAACCCACCGGCGGCCAACTCACCGACCCCCAACGTCAACACAACTGGCTGCACGCGTACGCCCGAGCCGGCGCCGAACAAGCGAACTCCCTGCTCAAGACCACCTTCAAAGCACTCCGGCGGATCAGCCTCTCACCCAGCACCATCGGCAAGATCGTCGCCGCCGCCCTCGTACTGCTACACACCGAGCACGCCCGGACCACATGATCACAGCCAGCAACGAACCGTTACTGGGAAAGGCTCAGTGATCTGCTCAGCCTTTTTGGCGAGAGTCCGACCCAGCCGGCGCCACCCGTCACGGTATTGGGCCGCGCCTATGAACCTCGGACCAGGCGGAGGCGGGTCCGGGTAGACGGTCACCACGCCGATGTCCCACTGGATCACCTGCACCTGACGAGACTCTGCCGCGATGGAGGCGATGGCATCGATGGCTGACAGCCACGCCTGCGTCTCGGCATCAGTCGAATGATCATCTAATACCACAACACATGTCACATTATGCTTGTGCTCGACTCGTCTGATCGCAGCTTGGAAGCGATCCTCGTAGTCCTCCCATTTCATGTCCACATCTGCTCGGGGCACCGTGACGGTCTCCACCATCCACGGGCTTCCGCCCTCAGGATCGATGAGGAGATCTCCGCTCTTGATTGAGCCAGGAATCGGCGGCTCAAAGCTGAATGACGCTCCCATACTCGATGCCGCGCGGGCGACCTCCAGTTGTAGCCAGGTGTGCCGCCAAGTCGAGGTGTCCATGCCCTTCTTCATGCTGGTCCGGACTTTGGCGAACGTGGGTTCAGCAGCGGCAGCGTTCAGCCATAGTGCCCACGACAGCACCTGGGGAAGCGCGTAGCGGTAGGCGCCGACGGCGAGCAGCTCGAGCGGAAACCAGCCCCCCTTGTCGTACTGGCGACCCGACCAGCTCTCCCCGAGGCGCGCGCGGAACTGGTCAACCGCCCAGCGCGCCGCTGCGGCCCCAGCCTCGGAGAGGCCACCCCTGCCAATCATTCCGTGGATCTGCTGCCAGGTCGGCTCGTCCTCGTCCATCGCCTTCGGAGCGATCAGCGCCATGGGTGGATCGCTGTGTCTTGAAGGTTGAGCCAGGGCAGAGTGCCGCCGTAACAGCTGCCGCTGCGTGACGCCCTGTCCAGGCCGCCACTGTCGCCCACCTCACCCGTTCGGCTTGAGTTCGTCCGCCACGTGCCACGGACTGGGGCTTCGTCCGACGGACGCCAGACGGACAAATGATCAAGGGCGTGCTCTCGATCTTCCGAGAACCCGCCCTTGACCTGCTGCTCTGTGGTGGAGCTGAGGGGATTTGAACCCCTGACCCCCTCGATGCGAACGAGGTGCGCTACCGGTCTGCGCCACAGCCCCTGGATCACTCGCTACCGGAAACCAATAGCGACCGGCGACAAGGCTAACAGGTTCACCGCCCGGGGGGCGAATCGGCTACCCCCGGGCGGGTCAGCGGCGCTCGGACGGGCGGCCCGTCGAGTACTGGCGGCCGCGGAGTCCGCCGGTGCGGCGGTACGAGACGGTGTACCCGCCGGAGGCGGCGGCGGGTAGGTCCCGGTTGTAGGACATGGCGGCGCGGCGGGCGGCCTCGCGTTGGGCGACCAGGCGGCGCTGCTGTTCGCGGCGCTGGGCGGCGCGGCGGGCCTGTTCGCGGCGGACTTCGGCCTGGCGGGCGGCGAGCCAGGCGGCCTCGCGGGCTTCGACGCGGCGGCGGCGCTGGTCCTGGATGGCGAGGTTGCGCAGGTGGACGACGTAGACGGCGAGCAGGGGGCCGGTGACGGTGACGCTGATCCAGAATCCGGGGCTGACGAACGCGACCCCGACAAGTTCCGCGACGTTGAGCAGGAGCAGCGCGGCGAAGACGCGGCGGCGGCGGACGACGGCGGGGGTGTGGCGGCGGCGGGGGCGGATGGCTGGCCGGGGCTGGCGGGCCACCGCCAGGCCGCGGCGGCCGGCGGGCGAGTCGCGGCGGCCGGCGGCCGGGTCGCGGCGGGCTACGGTCAGCGGGGCTGCGGGTGGGGCGGAGACCGGGGCGGCGGCGCGGAGGGTGACGCGGCGGCGGGGCGGGTTGATCGGGCGGTGTCCGGGCACGGTGCGGCGACGGCGGTCGCGCTGCAGCACCCGCGCCGTCGACTGCGTCCGCTCCGCCACCAGGCGCTCGGTGGCGTCGTACCGGCGGACCAGCGCCGGCGCGAGGACGAGCAGCCCGGCGGCGGTGAGGACGGCGAGGAGCACCGAGGCCGGCACCCTCACCCCTCCCGTCACCCGTCTCGGCAACCGTGGTTGCCCCCAGTTGAAGTTATTTGAGGTTAAGGGCGTGACGGTGGTATCAGGGCGCAACTCGCCCGGCTCGGCGCGCCGCGAAGATCAAATACGCGACAATAGGGCCGGCGACCGCACGCGTCGCCCCATCTCAGCCCCGCTTCGAGGCCAATCCTGGACTTATCAAAGGCCGTAATACTGGCTGGTCCTGGCGCAATGCCGCATCCGCAAGACCGGTGTAACGAGCGGTGCCGCACCAGGCGGCGGGTACGGCGTGACCTACCGGGAGGAGGCGCGCAGGCGCTTCCAACGGGCCAGGAGACCGCCGTCGGTGGCCACGTCCTCGGCGGTCAGACCGTAGCCGATGTGGTCCCGCCAGGCGCCGTCGATGTGCAGGTACCGGGGGTGGTACGCCTCCTCGCGGAAGCCGAGTTTCTCCACCACCCGGCGGGACGGCGCGTTTTCGGGCCGGATGTTGACCTCGATGCGGTGCAGGCCGCCGGCGGTGAAGGCGTGGTCGACCGCCAGGGCGAGGGCGGTGGGCATGATGCCCCGGCCGGCGACCCGGGAGTCGATCCAGTAGCCGGCGTACGCGGAGCAGAACGCGCGCCGGACGATGTTGCTGATGTTGAGGTGGCCGACCAGGCGTTCGCCGGCCGGCTCGCACAGGCAGATCGCGAACGGCATGCCGGTGCCGGTGCGGCCGGCCTTGCGGGCGTCGCGGTAGACGTAGCGGAAGGCGACCGGCGAGTTCAGTTCGGTCCACGAGCCGGGCGGGGTGGACTCCCACGGGGCCAGCCACTGCCGGTTGACGCGACGGACCTCGGACCAGGCGGCGGCGTCGCGGCGGCGGTACGGGCGCAGCAGCACGTCGCCCTCGACGAGCATCACCGGCCAGCCGGAGCCGCGCGCCGGGTTCATCGCCGCCGATCCAGCAGCAGGACGTCGACCGTGGAGCCGGCCGCGGCGGTGGTCACCCGCTCGCCGAGGACCAGCAGTCCGTTCGCCTCGGCCAGGCCGGAGAGCGTGTACGGGCCGCCGGCCAGGGGCTGGACCGTGTAGCCGCCGCCGCGCCGCTCGGCCACGTGCGCGGGGCGGAACTCGCGCACGCCGGACGGCGACGAGACGGTCTCCAGCAGATGGGCGCGGACGCCGGGGCGGAACACCGGCTCGGCGCCGGCCAGGACCTGGATCGCGGGGCGGGCGAGCACCTCGAAGCCGATCAGTGCGGCACCGGGTTCGCCGGGCAGGCACACGATCGGTACCTCCTCCCCGCCCACGGTCCCGAAGCCGAGTACCGCGCAAGGGTAGAGCGAGACCTCGGTGAACGCCACCGATCCGGCCCGGCCGCCGTCCCGGCGGGACAGGATGCGGCGGACCATGTCGCCCGGGCCCTGCCCGGTACCGCCGGTGATGATGATCAGGTCGGCGCGGGCGACCTGATCATCGAGCAGGGCGCGCAGGCCCTCCGGGTCGTCGTCGCAGATGCCGACCCGGTAGGCGTGCGCACCGGCCTCGGCCGCGGCCGCGGTCAGCGCGTGCGAGTTCACGTCGACGACCTGCCCCGGCTGGCTGACCCGGCCGACGTCGACCAGTTCGTCGCCGGTCGCGACGACCACCACCCGCGGGTTGGAGCGGACCACCACATGGCCGACGCCGGTCGCGGCGAGCACCGCGATCAGCGCCGGCGTGATGGTGGTGCCCGGCCGGGCCAGCGTGGCACCGGCGGTCAGTTCGTCACCGGCGCGGCGGATCCCGTACCCGCGCTTGGGCGCCTGGAACACCTCGACGGCGGCCATGCCCTGGTCGGTCCAGTCCACCGGGACGATCACGTCGGCGGTGGCCGGCAGGGGTGCGCCGGCCGCCACCGAGAAGCACGTGCCGGGGGTGAGCCGCACCGGCCGCCAACTCGCCGCACCCAGGTCGCCGACCACATTGAGCCGGACCCGGCTGCCGGGGGTGCCCGGGTTGGCGCCGCGGCCGGGCAGGCCGGCGGTCGCGATGTCGTCCCAGCGGGCGGCGTAGCCGTCCACGGCGGCCAGGTCGAAGGCCGGGTACGGGTTGGGGGCCAGCACCGGCTCGGCCAGCACGTGGCCGTACGCCTGGGTGAGGTCGAGGTCGAGCGGCGGCAGGGCGCGCAGCCGGCGCAGCACGCCGCCGAGGTACTCGGCGAGCGGCACGCGCGAGGCGCCCTCACCCACCGGCCTCGCCGCCGCACCGCCCGCCCGCGGGCCCGCCGTCGCTGTCATCCGCTGCGACCGCCGAAGCCGCCGACGAACTCGCCCAGCCACTGCCGGAACTCGGGGCCCAGGTCGTCCCGCTGGCAGGCGAGCTGGACCACGGCCTGGAGGTACCCGAGTGGCATGCCGGTGTCGTAGCGCAGGCCGCGGTAGATGATGCCGTGCGCGGGTACTCCCTCGTCCAGCAGCAGCCCCATCGCGTCGGTCAGCTGGATCTCGTTGCCGGAGCCGGGCTTGGTGCGCCGGATCGCGTCGAAGATCTTCCCGGGGAGCACGTACCGGCCGACCACGGCGAGGTTGCTCGGCGCCTGGTCGGCCTTGGGCTTCTCCACCAGGCCGGTCACCTTGACCACCTCGGCGCCCTCGACCAGGCCCGCCTCGGCCGGCTCGACCGAGGCGATCCCGTACCGCTTGGTCTCCTCCGGCTTGACCTCGATGAAGGCCAGCACGATGCCGCCGGTCTTGGCCTGCAGGTCCAGCATGGCCGGAAGCAGCGGGGCGGTCTCGTCCATGAACTCGTCGCCCAGCAGTACCGCGAACGATTCGCCGCCGACGTGTGATTCGGCGTACGAGACGGCGTGGCCGAGGCCGAGCGGCTCGCCCTGCCGGCAGGTGTAGATCTCGGCCAGCTCGCTCGGGCGGCGCACGGCGGCCAGCCGCTCGGTGTCACCCTTCTCCTCCAGCCGCGACTCGAGGTAGGGCTGCCGGTCGAAGTGGTCCACCATGGAGGTCTTGCCCCGGCCGGTGATGAGCAGCACATCGGAGATCCCGGCGGCGGCGGCCTCCTCCACGATGTACTGCAGCACGGGCCGGTCCACGACCGGTAGCAACTCCTTGGGCACGGCCTTGGTGGCCGGCAGGAAGCGGGTGGCCAGGCCGGCGGCGGGGATGACAGCCTTCACCGCCCGCCGGCCGGTGTTGGCGTGGTTGGCGTCCTCATCCAGGGTCACGGCGACAGCGCTCTCCGACATTCCCCGACACTATCGGCCGCGAGTCTGGCGTGGCGGG
>NZ_BBQH01000046.1:25233-35259 GCF_018397995.1 Rhizomonospora bruguierae | reverse complement strand
GGGTGCGGTCCACCCGCCACGCCGCCGGGTGAGGGCGGGAGGATCTCGTCGGGCGACGCGACATCGTCGTCGTCCAGGTCTGTGTCCGCCCCGGCCCGGGGCAGGTCGTCCTCGGGCGGGAACGCCACCGCCCGGACCGGCATCGGGTATGTGGCCGGCTGGGGCGCCGGCTCGGCCGCCACCCGGTGCGTGTCCCGCCCCGCCGCCTTGGCCGCGTACAGCGCGTCGTCGGCCGCCGTGAGCACCTGCGGGCCGGTGGTGGCGTGGTCGGGATAGACGGCGATGCCGATGGAGACGGTGACCCGGACCGTGCCCTGGCCCTCGAGCGGGATGGCGGTCTCCCGCACCGCGGCGCCGAGCCGCTCGGCGACGGTGGCCCCGCCCCGCGCGTCGGTCTCCGGCAGGACCAGCACAAACTCCTCGCCGCCCTGCCGGAACGCGAGGTCCACCTCCCGGATCTCCGCCCGGACCCGCCGGGCGAACTCGATCAGCACGGCGTCCCCGGCGGCGTGCCCGTGTGTGTCGTTGACCTCCTTGAACCGGTCCAGGTCCAGGGCGAGCACGGCCAGCGTGCGGCCGAACCGGCTGGCCCGCTCCACCTCCCGGCGCACCGACTCCTTCAGGTGCCGGTAGTTCCACAGCCCGGTCAGCGGGTCGGTCAGCGACAGCCGCTGCGCCTCCTCGTGCATCCGGACGTTGTCCACGGCCACCGCCGCCTGCCCGGCGAAGGTGCGCAGCGTGGACAGGTCGGCGTCGTCGAACTCGTCGCCGCCGAGCCGGTCGTACAGGACCAGCACGCCGCGGGCGGCCGGCGGCGGGCCGAGCACGGGCGACGCGCCCCGGCCCGGTGCGTCGCCGACGGCCTCGGGCGGCCGGGGCGGCGCGGCGAACGGCACGGCCACGTAGGTGACGCAGCGCGGCTCGTGTGGGGAGAGCGTGTCGCCGCCGGGCTCGACCCGCCCGCGGCGCGCCTCGCCGGTCGCGGCCACCCCGCCGACGATCCCCTCACCCAGGGGTACCCGCAGCTGCCGGGCGTCCGGGCCCCGCGACTCGTCGGCGTCCTCGGCGACCGCGGCGGCGGGCACCGGCAACGGGTCGACCGGCCACCGCTCCGCCAGGCCCTCGGCGGACTGGCCGACCAGGGCGCCCGTGGCCGGCTCCAGCAGCAGCACCGCGCCGGCCCGGGCACCGGTCGCGGCGAGCGCGGTCTGCAGGATCACCTGGAGGATCCGGTTCAGGTCGTGGGTGCTGGACAGCGTGTCGCCGAGCACGGCGAGGTGCCCGCGCAACTGGTCCCGGCCGGCGGTCAGCGCCGCCACGTAGGTCTGCATCTCCCGGGTCATCCGGTTGAACGCGCTGCCCAGCCGGCTCAGCTCGTCCGGCGGGCGGACCGGGACCCGGGTGGCCAGGTTGCCGGCCGCCACCCGGTCGGCGGCGGCGACCAGTTCGGCCAGCGGCCGGGTCGTGCCGCGCGCCAGCCACCAGGCGATCAGCACGGCCAGCGCCGCGGCCAGCAGGACCGCCGCGGCCAGCCCCGCGTACAGCGTGCGCGGGCTGTCCCGCCGGACGGAGAGGACCAGCGGCAGGGGCTGGTCGGTGCTGGGTCCGGCGCGGCGCAGGTACCGGCCCGGGACGTCGCCGACCACGTCCACGGGCAGCGCCGCGCCCGCCCGGGCGACCCGGTTCCGGTCCGCAGCGCCCTCGGTGCTCAGCACGCGGTCCCCGCCGGCGGCCAGCGTCACGGCGGCGCCACTCGCGCCGGCCAGGCGGGCGACGAAGGGCTGGTCGACGGGCTGGACCGCGTAGACGGCGCCCTGCGCCGCCCCGGTCGCGTCCCGCAGGTCGAGGCGGGCGGCGAGCGCCCGCGGGGCCTCGCCACCGGTCTCGGCGCCGGCGCAGTCGGCCCAGCGACCCGCGGGCGCCTGCGGGGTGAGCGCGACCGTGGCACCGTTCGCGTCCTCGATGCGCACCGCGGCGGCCAGGCCCCGGTCCACCACGGATCGGGCGGCGGCCTCCGGCCCGGCCGGCCCGGTCAGCGCGGCGACCGCCTCGGCCGCCGCGCGCAGCCGCTGGCAGACCGTGCCCACCGACGACCGGGCCGTCGTGGTCGCCAGGTCCAGCCGGTCGAGCAGGCGGTTCCGGCTCACCGCCGTCGCCGTGGTGCCGACGAACACCGCGCCGAGCAGCACGGGTCCCAGGACCACCGCCAGGAACGCGGTGGTCAGCCGCGCGCGCAGGGTCACTGGTCCTCCCCGGGTCCGCCCTAGATCGCAGAGGTTTGATGCGATGCTTGCACAGCCGGCGCCGATTACCGCCGGTTGTGTCAGGAGTGTTGCGTGCCCGATTTTTCTGATCTGACCGACCGAAAGAGATCGACGAGGGGCGAGCTGATCGCCGCCCGGCGCTCCCGACCGCCCGCGACCAGGGCCGCGGCCGCCGCGGCGGTCCAGACCGCACTGCGCGACCTGGTCCGCGCCGCCCGGCCCACGACCATCACCGGGTACGCGCCGATGCCCGCCGAACCGGGCGGGCCGGACCTGCCGGAGGCGCTCGCCGGCGCCCTCGGCGGGGAGGGTCGGCTGCTGCTGCCGGTCCTGCTGCCCGATCTGGACCTGGACTGGGCCGAGTTCGGCGGCCCCACGTCGCTGGCGGAGAACGCGCTCGGCCCCCGGGAGCCGGTCGGCCCCCGACTCGGCCGGGACGCGGTGTCGTCCGCCCAACTGCTGATCGTCCCGGCGCTCGCCGTGGACCGGGCGGGCGTCCGGTTGGGGCGCGGCGGCGGCTCGTACGACCGGGCGCTGGCCCGCGCCGCGCCGGACGCCCGGATCGTGGCCCTGCTCGACGACGGCGAACTCGTCGACGCCCTCCCGGCCGAGCCGCACGACCGCCGGGTGCACGCCGTGGTCACCCCGGCGGACGGGCTGATCACCCTGGGCGGCGGTACCACAGGGCCGGAGTGACCGGGGCACTGGACGAAACGGCCCGTGATGCCGCACCATTGGCACTCGAAGCCCACGAGTGCCAGCTCCCGGAGGAGAACGTGCCCACCTACCAGTACGCGTGCACCGCCTGCGGCCACCAGCTCGAGGCGGTGCAGTCGTTCACCGACGCGTCGCTCACCGAGTGCCCCGAGTGCCAGGGCAAGCTGCGCAAGCTGTTCTCGGCGGTAGGCGTGGTGTTCAAGGGCTCCGGCTTCTACCGCACCGACTCCCGCGACGGCTCGGCCAACGGCGCCGGCAACGGCAAGTCAGGCGAGGCAAACAAGTCCGGCGAGCCGAAGTCCAAGTCCGGCGAGGCGAAATCGTCGTCCGACTCGTCGGGGTCGTCGTCCTCGTCGGAGGCCAAGTCCTCGACGAAGTCCTCCCCGGCGAACACCGCGGCCTGACGCCGGCGACCCGACCCGCCCGGCGGGCGGGTCGGCGGAGCGACCGCCGGCGGCGGAGGCATCAGTCCCAGTGCGGCGGGCGGTCGGCGAGCAGCCGGTCGTCGTTCGAGCCGCTCCACTCGCCCCACCCGGCATCGGTATCGTCGCGCGTCTGCGCCGGCAGCACCGGCTCGTCGTCGTCGGACAGGTCCACGATCCGGTCCTCGTCGGAGCGCACATGGTCAGGGCTGGTCACGCCGCGACGGTACCTCCCGCCCGCCACCCCACGCCGGCCAGCGTGACCGTGCCGACACCCCGGCCTCGCGCCCATAGTTGACGCCCAACGCCGCCACCCGTGCCGCCCGGCACTGGCAGCGTCACCCCCAGAGCCGGCGTTGACCGCGCCGACACCCGGACTCGGCCCGACAGCCGGCGCCCAACGCCACCGCTCAGCGCCGCCCGGCACTGGCAGCGCCGGCAACCGGACTCGGCCCGATAGTTGACCCCAGCGCCGCCGCCCCATCCCGGCCGGCGTTGATAGCGTCGACCTCTGTGAGCACCCGCGACGCCGAACCGGGCCCCCACGGCACCGAACCGGGCCCCCGCGAGCCGGCCCCCGGTGGGCTGGGGCCCCGCGACGTGGGCCCCCACGGCGCCGGCCCCGGCGCGGTCGGGCCCCCGGAGACGGTGCCCAGCGCGTCCGCACCGGAGGAGGTCTGGCGCCGTCCCGGTTCGCCGCCCACGCCGCCGGCCCGCCCCGCCGCGTGGCGCCCGCAGCCGCCGGCCGCGCCGGCCCCTCCCGCCACGGCGGCGTGGCAGCCGGGCGGGGGCAACTGGGGCGCCGCCGGCGACGGTCCCGGCTATCTCGGTCCACCGCCCACCACGCCGCCGCCTGCCGGCTGGCGGCCGCCCACGGTGGTCCAGCCACCGCCGCCGCGCCAGCTTCCGCCGCAGGACCCGGCCGCCCTCGACCGGGCCGAGCGCAGCGCCCGCACGCTGACCTACGGCGTCGGCATGATCGCCGGCGCCCTGGTCCTCATCCTCGTCTGCCTGGTCTGCTCCCGCCTGATCTTCTGAGTGGGCGGTCGGGGCGGGAGGTCAGACGCCGGTCCAGACGGCCTTGGCGCCGGTGTCGCCGGTCCGGTAGACGTAGTAGGCGGTCACGAACGCGATCACGGCGGAGCCCGCGGCGAGGGCGATGTCGGCGACGCCGGGCAGGTTGGCCGGCGCCGGCACCCGGGGAAAATGGCCCGTCGCGTAGATGTGCACCAGCACGACGAGCCCGAGCGCGGACGTCCACCAGAAGGTCAGGTCGCCGTAACCGGCGTGCGTGGCCACCTGGTCCAGGATCTCCGCCGGGTACCCCCTGGAGCGCAGGAGTTGTTCGAGATACTCGCCGGACTCTTTGGCGACGAACGCGGCCACCGGTGCGACGACGGCGAGCAGGGCCGCCGCCCACCAGATGCGCCCGCGCACCCATGGCACCAGGCCGAACGCGAGCGCGGCCAGGACCAGTAACGGGACGAGGACCACCGCGGCGTGGACCAGCAACGCGTGCGCCGGTAAGCCATTGATCCGCTCGAACACGATTCCTCCTGCCATATCGGGGGCGATATGCGGGCAGGGTCGACCGCCCCCGCCCTCCTCCTTGCACCACGCCAGGATGAGGCCGTCCGGTTCACCGCGGTTCCCACCCGAGCCAGGACTGTAACGGGCGTCCCGCCGGCCGGGCGATTTCTTGAGGGTCCCGGCTTCGCGTGCTGTTATTGCAGGGTGAACGGTGCGGAACGGCTGCGGGCGCGGGGCCTTCGGGTGACCCGGCCGCGGCTCGCCGTGCTCGAGGTGCTCGCGGAGGGCGGCCACCTGGAGGTCGAGGAGATCGCCCGCCGGGTCCGGGCGCGCCTGGAGTCGGTGTCCACCCAGGCCGTGTACGACGTGCTGGCCGCCCTGTCGCGGGCCGGGCTGGCCCGCCGCCTGGAGCCGGCCGGCAGCCCCGCCCGGTACGAGGCGCGGACCGGCGACAACCACCATCACGTGGTGTGCCGCGGCTGCGGCGAGATCGGCGATGTCGACTGCGCCGTCGGCGCGGCGCCCTGCCTGGAGCCGTCCACGTCCCACGGCTTCATGATCGACGAGGCGGAGGTCACCTTCTGGGGGCTGTGCGGCGCCTGCCAGTCCCGCAGGGTCGAGGACTGAGCCGCCCGCCCGTGGCCGCGTGGCAGTCTGGTCCGGTGGATCCCGACGACGATCTCGGATTGTTCGGTCCCGGCTCGGTGACCTGGAAGCTGCACGAGGAGCCGATCCTCATGCTCGCCGGGCTGCGCTCGCTGTACCTGCAGGCCCTGCACCCGCGCACGGTCGCCGGGGTGGTGCAGAACTCCAGCTACCGCGACGACCCGTACGGCCGGCTGGCCCGCACCAGCATGTTCGTCGGCGTCACCGTCTACGGCACCACCGCGCAGGCGGAGGCCGCCGCCCGCCGCATCCGCCGCGTGCACGCCCGGTTGTCCGGCACCGACCCGGCAACCGGCGAGCGCTTCCGCCTGGACGAGCCGGACCTGCTCCGCTGGGTGCACGTCGCCGAGGTCGAGTCGTTCCTGTCCACCGCCCGCCGCGCCGGCCTGGCCCTGACCGGCGACGAGGTGGACCGGTACTACGCCGAGCAGCGCCGCTCCGCCGCCCTGGTCGGCCTGGATCCGGCGACCGTGCCCGGCAGCGCGGCCGAGGTGGCCGCCTACTACGAGGCGGTCCGCCCGCGGTTGCGGATGACCCGGGAGGCGGCCCAGACGGCGCTGTTCCTCTCCGCGCCCCCGCTGCCGTACAAGCTCGGGCTCACGCCGGTACGCCTGCTGTACGCGGGCGTCGCCGCGACCGCGTTCGGCCTGCTGCCCGCCTGGGCGCGGCGCCTGTACGGGCTGCCCGGGTTGCCGACGACCGACGTCTCGGCGGTGCTGTCGGCCCGGACCCTGCGCGCCGCCCTCGGCCTGCTCCCCCGTCGGGTCTACGACGGACCGCTGCGCCGCAGCGCGCTAGCCCGCGCCGCCCGCCTCGCCCCCGCCTGACCGGTCGATGCCCTCCCACGGTGCGCGGGGTGGGGTGGCGGACCCCTCGCGGCAGGTGGAACGGAAGTCGCACCAGCCGCACAGGGTGCCGGGCCGGGCGGGGAACGCCTCGTCCGGGTCGGCCCCGGTGGCGAGGGTCTTCTCCGCGGCCACGATGTCCCGTGCCGTGTCCTCGGCCCGGGACACGTGCCGCGCCAGCGACTCGGGGGTGTGCTCGTGGGACGCCACCGCGCCGGACGGCAGGTGGTGCAGTTCCACCCGCTGGCAGGGGCGGCGGAAGATCCGGGCGGCGGCGTACGCGTACAGCGCCAGCGCGCGGGAGCCGCGGGCGTCGTCCGGGCCCAGCCCGGTGCGGCCGGTCTTGTAGTCGACGATGACCGCCTCCGGCCCCTCGGCGCCGGTACGCGCGTCGATGCGGTCCGCGCGGCCGTTGAAGGCGAGCACCCCGGTGCGGGCGGCCACCACGCGCTCCACGCCGAGCGGCTCCTCGGCCGGGTCCAGGCCCTCGAGGTACCCGTCCAGCCAGCCGAGGGCGCGGCGGTACGCCGCCCGCTCCTGCTCCAGGTCGCGGTAGCCCTCGCGCACCCAGGTCGCCTTCAGTAGCGTGGGCACCGCGCCCCGGCCACGCTCGCGGACCGGCAGCCCGAACCAGTTCCGCAGCGCCGTGTGCACGCTCGCGCCGAGCGAGTTGTGCGCCCACGGCGGACCCTTGGGCGGCGTCGGGCGGTCGACGTAGGCGAACCGGTACCGGCGGGGGCAGTCCTCATACGCGCCCAGCTTGCTGGGCGTGCACACGAACAGCCGCTCCGGCATCCCCTCGAAGCCCAACTGCTCGACGCCCGGCCGTGGGACGCCCCGATTCGCCTCGTTGACCACCCTACTCACCGCCGAATCCTCCCATCCGGGTACGACACTCCCTCACCGCCCGTCCAGGTAGGCGGTGACGAAGGCGCCGACCGAGTCCGCGATCAACTGGACCGCGATGGCGGCCAGCAGCAGCCCGGCGATGCGGGTGAGCACCTCGATGCCGCTCGGCCGGAGGATCCGCACCACCACGCCGCAGAAGCGCAGCACCAGCCAGACGGCCACCATCACCACGAGGATCCCGGTGGCGATCGCCACGTAGTCGGCGACGTTGTGCGCCCGGCGGACGAACAGCATCGTGGCCACGATCGCGCCCGGCCCGGCAAGCAACGGGGTACCCAGCGGTACCAGGGCCACGTTGGCCGTGGCCGGGCCGCTCGGCCCGCCCGTCTCGCCGGTGAGCAGTTGCAGGGCGACCAGGACCAGCAGCAGGCCGCCGGCGCCCTGCAGCGCGGGTAGCTGGATGCCCAGGTAGGCCAGGATGGTCTGGCCGGCGACCGCGAAGACGACGATCACGCCGAGGGCGAGCGCGACCGCCTGCCGGGCGGCCCGGGTGCGCTCCGCGTCCGGCATCGTGCCGGTCAGGGCGAGGAAGATCGGCACCATTCCGGGCGGGTCTACGATGACCACCAGGGTCAGCAGGACCTCGCCGAAGAGCCTGAGATTCACCCGCGCATCGTCACATGGCCGGATCAGCCCGTGACCGGTTTCCGGCCACCGGCGGCGGCGACGATCGCCTCGTACACCGCCGGCTGCGTGGTGTGCTCACCGAGCCGGACCGTCTTGTGCGTGCCGTGGTAGTCCGACGAGCCGGTGACCAGCAGGCCCAACTCGCCGGCCAGCCGCCGCACGTGGGTGCGCTGCTGCGGGCTGTGGTCGGCGTGGTCGGCCTCGAGGCCGACCAGCCCGGCGGCGGCCAGGTCGGCGATCAGCTCGTCGGGCACCACCCGGCCGCGCCTGGTCGCCTTCGGGTGGGCGAAGACCGGCACCCCGCCCGCGCCGAGCACCAGGCGCACCGCGGTGAACACGTCCGTGTCCTCCTTCGGCAGCCGGTACCGCTCGCCCATCCACTGTGGCGCGAACGCCTCGCCGGTCGTCCCGACCAGCCCGCGCCGGATCAGCGCCTGCGCCAGGTGCGGGCGGCCGATCGTGCCGCCGCCCGCGTATCCGCGCACCTCCTCGACGGTGACGTCCAGCCCGTCCGCCCGCATCAGCGCGACGATCCGCTCGGCGCGCCGCTCCCGGGCCTGCCGGACCCGGGCCAGTTCGCCCGCCAGCGCCGGGTCGTCCGGGTCGAACAGGTACGCCAGCAGGTGCAGCGGGACGGCCGGCTCCACCCCGTACCAGCGGCAGGAGAGTTCCGCCCCGCGGATCAGCGTCAGGCGCTGCGGCAGTGCCGAGACCGCGGGCGCCCACCCGGCGGTCGTGTCGTGGTCCGTGATCGCGACGACGTCGAGCCCCGCCGCGGCGGCCGCGGCCACGAGCCCCGCCGGGGTGTCGGTGCCGTCGCTGGCGGTGGAGTGGGCGTGCAGATCGATGCGCACGCCCCGACGCTACCCACCCGCCCGGGCGGTGGAATCAGGGGGCGATCAGCGCCTGCAGGGTGGCGGACAGATCCGGCAGGGCCAGCGTGTCGGCCGTGGCCGCGCCGGTGCCCTCGACGGGTACCCGCAGCCGCACCAGCGCGCCCTCGCTCGGCCCGTAGACCACCGTGCCGGCGTCCAGCCAGACCGGGTCGCCGACCGGGCCGGGGCCGACCACGGCGGTGCCGCCCCGCCCGCTGGCCGCCTCGGCGAGGTCGACCAGGATCGCGGAGCCGGTGACCGACTGGGCCAGCAACCAGCGGCCGTCGGGCGAGACCCGGCCCGCGCGCCCGGTGGCCAGGCCCAGCCCGCACGCGGCGGTGCGCTGCCGGAACACGTCGGTGGTGTCCAGCAGCACCAGGCAGACGCCGCTCTGCGCGGCGGTGATGTACGTGCCGTCCAGGTCGCCGTCCTGCGGCATCCGGTCCGGGCCGCCCGGCCGGTTGCGGGCGGCGACGAGGGTCCGCCCGTCCGGCATGGCGCCGTAGATGGCGGTCAGCCCGCCCGCCCAGGTGGGCGCGAACGGACCCTGCGCGGGCCACCACACGTCGTACCCGTCGATCCCGCCGCCCGCGCTGGTGCGGGCGACCAGGACGCCGTCCCCGATGAGGGCGACCGGCGCGGCCGCGGCCGGTACCGGCGTGCGGCGCGGGTCGACGATTCCCGTGGCGGCGATCCGCGCGACGACCAGCTCGCCGCCCGCGCGCCAGGCCGCCCGGCTGCCGTCTGCGGCGAGCACGAACGCGTCGGCCCCGTCGACCAGCGCCTCCTGCCGGCCGCTGGCCTGGACCCGCCACAACGAGCGGGTGGTCGACTCGGGCTCGCCGGTCACGACCAGCCAGCCGGAGCCGGACCGGGACGCCTGCCGCACCGCGCCGACCCCGGACAGGTCCACGCTGTGCCCGGAGGTGGTCAGCAGCCGGCCGGCGGCAACCACGTCCACGGGCAGCGCCGCCCGCTGCCGCATCGGCTTCGCCGCACCCGCCCCACCGTGCTTGATCTCCAGGGACTCGGGCGCCGGTCGGGCGGTCAACGGGGCGAAGCCGGCGAACCCGGCCGCCCCGGCGAGGACGGGCGGGGCGGGCACCGGCTGGGCGGTGGTGGGCGGCGCCGCGTGCAGGGTGGTCAGCACGCCCGCGGCACCGATCAGCAC
>NZ_BBQH01000046.1:0-25161 GCF_018397995.1 Rhizomonospora bruguierae | reverse complement strand
GCGGACCCGGCGGGCACCGGCGCGCGCGGCCGCGACCAGTTCGACCGCCGCCTCACCGCCGTCGAACCGGGCGGGCCGGCCGGGCGGGCGGGTGGCCCGCTCGGCGAGCGTGGCCCGCAGCCGGCAGGCGAGATCGGCATCGTGATCGGGGCGACCGGAGCCGGTGGTGGACGCGGCGGCGGACCGGCCGGCGGACCGTGCCGGCCACCGGGTCCGTTTCCGCTCCGCAGCCGGTGCCACGCCGAATGGACGCGGCCGCACGGCCGGATGGTTGCTGCCCGCCGCCGCGGGATCCGTCACGTACCGCTGAGCCTCGGCACGTACGACCAGCCCGTACCGGCGCCGGTGGGCAGCGCGGCGGCCTGGCTGCCGCCGTCGGTGCGGCAGCGCAGCGGGCCCTTCGCGTTGGCCGTGGCCAGCGTGCTGCCGCTCAGCCAGGCCGGTGGCGGATCGGCCAGCCCGGGGCAGGCAATGATGACCTTGGTGGTGCTCCCCTTGGCGCGGTCGACGGCGCGCCCGGCGGCGAAGGCGGCGTCCAGGTCGACCAGCGAGACGCCGGCGACGCCGGGTACCGCCAGCCACCGCCCGTCCGGGGAGAGCCGGGCGCCGAGCCCGGCGGTGAGCTTGAATCGGCAGGTGCCCACCCGCTCGACCGCGAGGCCGGCCGGCTTGAAGCTCAGCTCCGCCAGGCAGGCCGACTCACCGCTGCGGACCAGCCCGGCCAGCCGACCCGATCGGGCGCCGTAGACCGCCAGCACGTCGCGGGACCAGGTGGGCGAGTAGCCGCCGTCGACGTTCATGAAATCGAACTGGCCGCCCCGGGCCAGCACCAGCTTGTCGCCCGCGAACGCCACCGGCGTCACCCCACGGTCGATCGGCACCGCGACCCGCACGGTCAGCCCCCGGTCGGTCAGGTCGCCGACCGTGAGGTACTCGTCCGCGGCATACGCCAGGCGGGTGCCGTCCGGGCTCAGCGCCCAGCCGTCCGGGCGACCCGTAAGGAAGACGCTCTGCGTGTGGGTGCGCTGCAACCGCAGCCCGTCCCCGAGGTACACCAAGCCCGCCGGTACCCGGTAGACGGCGGTGACCGGGGCCGAGCCGCCCAGGTCGATCCGCTCCCCGCCGGCGGTGAAGACGGCGTTGCCCACCCGCACGTCCGGCTCCACGGCGGTGCGCAGGCGGCTGGCCGAGCCGCCCACGGGTGCGCGGGAGGTGGCTGCGCCTCCGGTGCCCGTGGCGAACGGGGTCACGTCCACAACGGGCGGCGGCGCGGGCTCGTCGACGCGCGCGGCGGCGGCCGGCGGGCCGCCCCGCTCGCCGGCCTGCTCCAGCAGCCACGCCCGGCGGCCGGCCACGGCACCGCTGAGCAGGCCGCTGAACAGCACCAGCGCGGCCGCCCCGGACGCCGCCCGGCGGCGCCGCAGCCGGGCCTGGCCGCGCCGGATCGCCCGGCCGGCCGGGTCGTCGAGCGCGGGCGGCGTGGCGACCCGCGCCGCGAGCGACTCGCGCAGCGCCTTTTCGATCATCCTCACGCCTCCAGCGGCGCGGCGGAGGCCGACGCCGGCACGGCCGGGACCGCGCGCGCGGGCGGGGCCGGCGGAACCATCGGCCGGACCAGCGGCAGCCCGGCGAGACCCGCCGCTGGTGGACTGGCGGGGGCCGGGCTCCCCGGCTGGGCCTCGGGCTGGGCTGCCGGCTCGACGGCGCCCAGCCGCCGGCGCAGCGTCCCGATCGCCCGGGAGGTCTGGCTCTTGACGGTGCCGACCGAGATGCCCAGCAGCGCGGCGGTCTGCGCCTCGGACAGGTCCTCGTAGAAGCGCAGCACCAGGACCGCGCGCTGGCGCGCCGGCAACGCCTGGACGTGCCGCCACAGGGCGTCCCGCTCCAGGTGCTCCTCGATCTGGTCCGGCGCCGGGCGCTCCGGCAGGGTTTCCGTGGGGCGCTCGCCGTGCCAGCGCCGCCGCCACCAACTGGTCGCGGTGTTGACCAGCACCCGCCGGGCGTACGGCTCGACCGCCTCGATCTCGCCCAGCCGCCGCCACGCCAGGTACGTCTTGGTCAGCGCGGTCTGTAGCAGATCCTCGGCCGTGGCCCAGTCACCGGCGAGCAGGTAGGCGGTGCGCAGCAGGGCCGCGGAGCGGGCCGCGACGAACTCGCGGAACTCCTCCTCCATCGTGGACCTGTCTGCCACCGCGCCTCCCCGTCCGCGCAGTGTCCTCCCCGCGCGGTGTCACCGGACAGGTTGTCATACCGGTACCTGCGGGGAAAGGTCTTCCGGTGCGTAACCGGGTGGGGCGTTCGGCCGACGTGGACCGTCGCCGGTACCCGCTCAGGCGCCGTCGTCGGCCTTGACCTCGTCCGGGTCCTTGCCCAGCCGGGCCTCGACCGCCTGCGGCTCGTACATCTCCTCGACCACGCGCAGGTACAACTCGTTGGGATTGGGCAGGTGGGAGACGGTACGCAGGGCCTGCTCCTGGCCGGCCGACTCCAGCACGAACGTGCCGTAGTTGAGCATCCGGCCCAGCGGGCTCTGCTCGTACTTCATGTCGGTGACCCGCAGCAGCGGCATCATGGCGACGTTACGGGTGATGATCCCGTTGACGACCATCACCCGTTTGTTGGTCAGGATGAACCGGTCGAACCACCAGTCGCCGAACCGCCAGGCCGCCCAGGCGACCACGAACAGCCAGATCACCACCGCGATGGTGGCGAGGATGCCCGGCGCGTTCATGGAGACCAGGAAGCCGGACAGGTACCCGAGCGCCAGCGTGGCGAGCGCCGCGATGGCGATCGGCGCGGACAGGTGCACCCAGTGTCGCCGCCACTCGCCGCGGTACCGCTCGGTGGGGAACAGGTAGCGGGCCACCAGGGAACTGGGCTCGTCCTCCAGGGGCAGCACCCGGCGCGGGCCCATCGGCAGGCCGGTCGCGTCGACCTGAAGGCCCTCCAGGTCCTCCTGGCTGATGTCGGGGCGGCGGAACGGGCCGCGCGGATCACCGATGTAGGTGGTCGTGGTGCGGCGGGACGACTCCTGGCCCTCCGGGCCCTCCGCCTCACCGGCGTAGCGCGGGCCGTCCCCGAAGGACGGTCCATCGCCGTAGCCGGCGTCCCCGTCGTAGCCCGCGTCGGGCGAGTACTCGGGCCCGGACGGGCTGCGGCCCACCCGGTACTCGGTCTCGTCCTCCCGGATCGGGGGCTCCTCGTCCCGGATCGGCGGGAGCCACTCAGTGTCGTCGTCGCGCCGCGGCAGCGAGCCGGACTCGTCCCGCGGTTCGTCGTCCGGGTCGTCCGGTGGCTGCGGTGGTGGTGTGGTCATGGGGTGCGGTCAGGCGACCAGGCTCGTGAAGAAGTCACCGAAGCCCTGCGCGATGTCCATGATCCCGCCGCCGATCGACTTGAACACGCTGGCCGCGGAATCCGGCCGGAACGCGATGAAGAAGATCAGGAATGCGATGCCACCCCAGGTCATAATCTTCTTGATCATGCGCGCCATCCCCTCCCCACGGCGTGCAAAGCGTCGCCGCAGCGGTACTCAGCGTATCAGTTGCGTGCCATGTGATGAATGAATGAGTGCTATGCCGAGAAGTATTCACCCATCCGGGAGACGGGCGAACCACCGACTACCCGTGAAGATACGGGCTCGGCGCACCATAGACGAGTTCCGCGGGCAACCACTCCGTCGCGTCGCGCAGGGACAGATCCTCCGCCAGCAGGTAGCCGGCCGCCGCCGGCCAGGTGACGGCGTACAGCCAGAGCCCGCGCGCCTCACCGACGAAGGCGCACCGGTCCTCGGTGGTCTTCACGGACCACAGAGGAGTCGGGTGGCCGGCCTTGATCTTCGCGTGCGCCATCGTGTCCTCGGTGGCACCCAGGAACGGCCCCGGATCCGGCCCCGGCACCCCGGCGTACCGGGTGCCCAGGCCCACGCCCGGCTCCTCCGCGACCAGCACCACATCGGCCGGTCCGCCGGACAGCGGGGCGGGTGCGCAGATCGCCAGCGCCGTGGCCCGCACCCCGGACCGGTCGTCACCGACCCAGCCCACGCCGCTCACGGTCCAGCCGACCAGCAGCGGCCAGGGGCACCACAGCGGGATCTTGCGCGGGCCGCGCGCCGCCAGGGTGGCCGCCCGCTCCAGAATCTCCGGGCCGATGTGGTGCGGTACGTGCAGCGGGGCGACCGGGCCACAGTCGTGGCAGCGCCATTCGGAGTGCATGAGATCGGGGGCGCGGACACCTCCGCCGCACCGGGAGCAACTCACCGCCACACCCATGCCACTACCGTCCGCTCTCGATCCTTTGCCGTCAAGCGGAACGGCCGGGTTCGTCCGGCGGCGGGCCGGCGTGCGCCCGGATCCACGCGTGCATCGCGATCCCGCTGGCCACCCCGGCGTTGATGGACCGGGTCGAGCCGTACTGCGCGATGGAGAATTGCAGGTCACAGGCGTCCCGGGCGGCCTCGGAGAGGCCCGGGCCCTCCTGGCCGAACAGCAGGGCGCACCGGCGCGGCAGCCGGACCGTCTCCAGCGGACGGCTCCCCGGCAGGTTGTCGATGCCCACCACGGTCAGCCCGGCGCCCCGCGCCCACGCCACGAAGTCCTCGATCGTCTCGTGATGGTGGACGTGCTGGTAGCGGTCCGTAACCATCGCGCCACGCCGGTTCCACTTCCGGCGGCCCACGATGTGGACCGCCCGGGCCAGGAACGCGTTCGCGTTGCGCACCACCGTGCCGATGTTCAGGTCGTGCTGCCAGTTCTCGATCGCCACGTGGAAGTCGTGCCGGCGGGCGTCCAGGTCGGCCACGATTGCCTCGCGGCGCCAGTACCGGTACCGGTCGACCACGTTGCGCCGGTCGCCGTGCGCCAGCAACTCGGGGTCGTACCGCGGGTCCGCGGGCCACTCGCCGACCCAGGGCCCGACGCCGACCACCGCCACGACCTCGGGATCGGCCTCGCTCATCGTTGATCGAGGACGGGATCGGGGAAGCTGGCCCGCTGACACAGTCCCACCTCGAACCGCTCGAAGTACCGGCCGAACCGCATGCGCGCAAGAATGCCGCATCGGGGGTTGAGGCGGGACCGAGGGTGGCCACCGATAGGCCCTACGGACAGTCACCTGTTTGAGGACGCAATGAGCGGCGGGGCCCTCCCCGGCACCCGCCGCCCACGCTCTGTGCGGAAGATTCTGCCGCACGTCGGAGGGGTTGCCCAGATCCGGCGGCGTAACACCGGTCACAGTTACCAAGTCGTGACGGGAGATCCGTTGGTAGCGCTCCCACGATCACAAGCGGTGACGGACGGTGATCTGCCGCCCCGGCGTGCCGCCACCGGCCGGCGGTTTGCGCCCCGCGCCGGCCGGGAATGCCTGCGGGAACAGCAGGGTTGCAGGCGTAAAAGCGGTTTTCTGCGGCGATCGGAGAGACAGGTCATGGCCACCACTGAGCTGACCGGAGCGAACTTCGACGAGGTCACCGGGGGCGAGGGGATCGTGCTGGTGGACTTCTGGGCCAGCTGGTGCGGACCGTGTGTGCGCTTCGCGCCGATCTACGACAAGGCGTCCGAGAAGTACCCGGACA
This sequence comes from Rhizomonospora bruguierae, assembly GCF_018397995.1. Taxonomy (GTDB): domain Bacteria; phylum Actinomycetota; class Actinomycetes; order Mycobacteriales; family Micromonosporaceae; genus Rhizomonospora; species Rhizomonospora bruguierae. The sequence continues at coordinate 19,589 of NZ_BBQH01000046.1, read as the reverse complement.
TCGTGTTCGGCAAGGTCGACACGGAGGCCCAGCAGGATCTGGCGGCCAAGTTCGACATCCGCTCCATCCCGACCATCATGGCGATCCGCGACGGCGTCATCGTGTTCGCCCAGCCGGGCGCGCTGCCCGAATCCGCCCTGGAGTCCCTGATCACCCAGGTCCAGGCGCTGGACATGGACGACGTCCGCAAGCAGCTCGCCGCGCACGGCTGAGTCGCCGGGCCAGCACGCGGGTCGCGGCCCGCAACCACACCGAACCATATTTACTGTTCGCCCCGCCGCACGGTCGCGGCGGGGCGAACTGCTTGAGCCGGCGATCCGGGACCGCCGGCCCGCCCGAGCTAGAGGACGTGGTCGCGGACGCCGGCGAGGGCCTCGGCGAGGACCCGGCGGCCGGGGCGGGACCAGACGTCCTCGTGGAACACCTCGACCTCGATCGGGCCGGTGTACCCGGTCGCGTCCACCGCCTCGCGGAACCGGCGCAGTTCGACGCAGCCGGTGCCGGGCAGCCCCCGCCCCAGCAGCGCGCCCGCCGGCAGCGGAGTGATCCAGTCAGCGACCTGGAAGCAGGCCAGGCGGCCCTCCCGGCCGGCCCGGTCGATCTGCGCCCAGACCTGGTCGTCCCACCAGATGTGGTACGTGTCGACCATGACGCCGACCGCCTCGGGCGGGTGCGGCGCGGCGAGATCGAGCGCCTGGCCCAGGGTCGCGACGACGCAGCGGTCCGCGCAGAACATGGGGTGCAGCGGCTCGATCGCCAGCCGGACGCCGGCGGCGAGCGCGTGCGGCACCAGTTCCCCGATCGCCTCTCCGATGTGGGCGCGGGCGGCGTCCACGTCCCGGCCGCCCGCCGGCAGCCCGCCGGAGACCAGGCACAGCACCGGAGCACCCAGGGTCGCCGCCTCGTCGATGGCGCGCCGGTTCTCGGCGTACCAGTCCGGCTGGTTGAAGAACCCACCGCGGCACAGCGAGGTGACCGCGAGCCCGGCGTCCTTCACGAGGGTGACGGTTTCGGCCAAGCCGTGCACCGCGACCTCTTCGCGCCACAGGCCGACGTTGCGCACGCCCGCCTCGACGCAGCCGGCGACCAGCTCCGGCAGCGGCCAGCGCTTCGTCGTCGCCGAGTTGAGTGAGAACCGGGCCAGGCTCATTGCACGGACCCGTCGTTCCCGGCCGGCGGCCTCCGCACGCTCACGCGACCAGCTCCGGGACGACCAGGCGGCGGCCCTCGCGGGCGGACCGCAGGCCCAGTTCGGCCAGTTGCACGCCGCGGGCGCCGGCCCACAGGTCCCAGGTGTACGGATGGTCCTCCACCACGTGCCGCAGGAACAGTTCCCACTGCGCCTTGAAGCCGTTGTCGAACTCCTCGTTGTCCGGGACCTCCTGCCACTGCGAGCGGAAGTCCTCGGTCGCCGGCAGGTCCGGGTTCCAGACCGGCTTGGGCGTGGCGGCCCGGTGCTGCACCCGGCAGCGGCGCAGGCCGGCGACGGCGCTGCCCTCGGTACCGTCCACCTGGAACTCGACCAGTTCGTCCCGGAACACCCGGACCGCCCAGGACGAGTTGATCTGGGCGATCACGCCGCCCTCGAGTTCGAAGACGCCGTACGCGGCGTCGTCGGCGGTCGCCTCGTAGGGCTGGCCGGACTCGTCCCACCGCCGCGGGATGTGCGTGCTCACCCGCGCCGTGACGGCCCGGACCGGCCCGAAGATCTGCTCCAGCACGTAGTGCCAGTGCGGGAACATGTCCACCACGATGCCGCCGCCGTCGGCCGCCCGGTAGTTCCAGGACGGGCGCTGCGCCGGCTGCCAGTCCCCCTCGAAGACCCAGTAGCCGAACTCGCCGCGCACCGACAGGATCCGGCCGAAGAAGCCGCTCTTGACCAGGCGGTCCAGCTTGCGCAGGCCGGGCAGGAACAACTTGTCCTGGACCACACCGTGCTTCACGCCGGCCGCGTCGGCGGCGCGGGCCAGGTCCACGGCGCCGGACAGGCCCTCCGCGACCGGCTTCTCGGTGTAGATGTGCTTGCCGGCGTCGATGGCGGCCCGGATCGCCCCCTCCCGGTGCGAGGTGATCTGAGCGTCGAAGTAGATCGCCGCGTCCGGGCGGGCCAGGGCGGCGGACAGGTCGGTGGTCCACTCGGTCAGGCCGTGCCGGTTCGCGATCTCGGTCAGCTTGGCCTCGCTGCGGCCGACCAGGATCGGCTCGGGGACCAGCCGGTCGCCGCCGGAAAGCGGCAGGCCGCCCGAATCGCGGATCGCCAGCAACGACCGGACGAGGTGCTGCCGGTACCCCATCCGGCCGGTCACCCCGTTCACGATGATGCCGATCGTGCTGCGCGCCATGCCGATCCTCCTTAGGTAAGCGCTTTCCCGGCACGGTAGTCGGCGCGGACCCGGTCGGCAATACCCGGCGGCCGGGACGCGGCCGCCGGGTAACCGTTTGCCTCGGTATTCTTCTCGCCAACCGGTCGGACGGTGGTACAGGAGGAACCGATGGCGACGCTGGCCGATGTGGCGCGGCGCGCCGGAGTGTCCCCGGCCACCGCGTCGCGCATCATCAACGGCAGCCCGAAGCCGGTCACGGAGGCGCTGCGCGAGCGGGTCCTGGCCGCCGTGGCGGAGCTACAGTACGTGCCCAACGCGCACGCCCAACTGCTCGCCCGGCCGCAGCGCACCGCCGTCGGGGTGATCGTGCACGACGTCTCCGACCCCTACTTCGCCGAGATCACCCGGGGCCTCCAGCGGGTCGCCACCGAGCACGGCCGCCTGGTCATCATCTGCAACAGCTACCGGGAGCCGGACCGCGAACTGGAGTACGTGGAACTGCTGCGCGCCCAGCAGGTGGCGGCGATCGTGCTGGCCGGCTCCGGGTACCACGACAGCGCGTTCACCCGGAACCTGGACAACAAGCTGCGGGTGTACGAGCACACCGGCGGCCGGGTGGCGGTGATCGGCCGGCACGAGCACGCCGGGCACGCCGTGGTGCCGGCGAACGAGATGGGCGGCTACCTGCTCGGCGAGGAGCTGTACCGGCTCGGCCACCGCAGGATCGGCGTGATCGCCGGCCCGCGCGCCCTCACCACCACCACGGACCGGCTCGCCGGCCTGCGCCGGGCCGCCCGCGAGCACGGCCGCGCCCTGCCGTCCAGGCGGGTGGCGTACGCCGAGTTCGACCGGGACAGCGGCGCGGCCGCCGCGGCCGACCTGCTCGCCGCCGAGCCCGGGCTGACCGCGATCGCCGCGCTGAACGACTCGATGGCGATCGGCGCACTGGCCCTGCTGCGCTCCCGGGGCGTCGCCGTGCCCGGCGAGGTGAGCGTGCTCGGCTTCGACGACATGCCGGTGGCCCGGGACGTGACGCCGGCGCTGACCACCATCCGGCTGCCGCTGGCCGAGATGGGCGCCCGGGCCATGACCCTGGCGCTGACCTCGTCGACCGCCGGCGAGCCGCTGGTCGAGCAGGTGCCGGCCGAGCTGATCCGGCGGGCGAGCGCGGCCCCGCCCGGCGGGTGAAACCGCCCCGGTCGCCTGGACTTCCGTTCGTACGTGTGTTCGAATGAGGCATGCGGTGGTCGAACCTGTCGGTCGAGCTTCCGGGCCCGGAGGCGGCGCCCGCGGCCCCGCCGGCCCCGCTGCCGCTGCCCCTGCCGTTGTCGCTGCCGGGCGCGGTCGCCCGCACGTTCGACACCCCGGGCTTCGCCGGGATGACCTTCTACGAGGTGCGGGCCAAGTCGATCATCAATCGGGTGCCGGGCGCGTCGCGGGTCCCGTTCGAGTGGACCGTGAACCCGTACCGCGGCTGTTCGCACGCGTGCACGTACTGCCTGGCCGGCGACACGCCGGTGCTGATGGCCGACGGGCGCACCCGCCCACTGGGTGACCTGCGGGTCGGCGACCCGATCGTGGGCACCGCCACCACCGGCGGCCGACGGCGGTACGTCACCACCCACGTCCGGGCGCACTGGCAGACCGTCAAGCCCGCGTACCGGGTCACGCTGGCCGACGGCACGCGGCTGATCTCCAGCCCCGACCACCGGCTCCTCACCACGGCCGGCTGGCGGCACGTGGCCGCCACCGGGCCAGCCACCGACGGGCCGGCGGGCTCCCTCGAGGTCGGCGACCGGCTGCTGGGCACCGGCGGGTTCGCCGAGCCGGTGAAGGAGTCGGCGGAGTACCGGCGGGGCTACCTGAGCGGGCTGATCCGGGCGGCCGGTGCGCTCGGTGACGGCCTGCGCCTGCCGCTGCGCGACCCGGAGGTGCTGCACCGCGCCCGGGGGTACCTGCTGGAGTTCGGCATCCCCACGAACGCCCTGCTCGGCGAGGGGCGCGGCCGGCCGCTGGCCACGCTCGCCACGGACCGGGCGTTCGCGATCGCGGCGCTGCGCCGCCTGCTGGCGGCCCCGCGCGGGGCCGCCCGCGACTGGCACGCCGGCCTGCTCGCCGGGGCGCTGGACGCCGGCGCCCTGGCCAACGCGCTCGGCCCGGACCGGTCGCCGGGCGGCCCCGGCGGGGGCGCGGCCGAACTGTCCGGCCAGCTCACCGCTGCCGCCCGCCGGCTGATGCTGCGGCCGGCACGAAGCTGGTCCGAGCCGGCCCGCTCGGCGGGTGAGGCGACGCCGACCCTGCGGGAGGCGCTGCGGCTACGGCACCTCATCAACCCGGCCAGCCGGTGGGGGCCGGGCGTGCAGGGCGCCGCCGTGCCGACGGACCCCGGGCTGGAGGTCGCCGCGATCGAGCCGCTCGGCATCGACCTGCCGCTGTACGACATCACCACCGGCACCGGCGACTTCATCGCCGACGGGGTGGTCAGCCACAATTGCTTCGCCCGCAACACCCACACCTACCTGGACCTGGACGCCGGCCGCGACTTCGACACCCGGGTCGTGGTCAAGGTCAACGCCGGTGAGCTGCTGCGGCGGGAACTGGCCGCGCCCCGCTGGCGCGGCGGGCCGATCGCCATGGGCACCAATGTGGACTGCTACCAGCGCGCCGAGGGCCGGTACCGGCTGATGCCGCAGATCATCGCGGCGCTGCGGGACTTCGCCAACCCGTTCTCGATCCTCACCAAGGGCACCCTGATCCTGCGCGACCTGCCGCTGCTGCGCCAGGCCGCCGCGGTGACCCGGGTCGGCATCGCCGTCTCGGTGGGCTTCGTCGACGAGGCGCTGTGGCGCGGCGTGGAGCCCGGCACGCCCAGCCCGCGCCGCCGGCTGGAGGCGGTCCGCACGCTCGCCGAGGCCGGCTTTGACGTCGGGGTGCTGATGGCGCCGATCCTGCCCGGCCTCACCGACGACGACGCGCACATCGACGCCACGGTGGCCGCGATCGCCGCCGCCGGTGCCGCCTCGGTCACCCCGCTGCCGCTGCACCTGCGCCCGGGTGCCCGCGAGTGGTATGCGGCCTGGCTGGCCCGGCACCACCCCGCCCTCGTCCCCCGGTACCGCGACCTCTACGGGCGCGGGTCGTACGCGCCTCAGGCGTACCAGCGCGAGGTGGCGGCCCGGGTCCGGATGGCGGCCCGCCGGCACGGGCTCGGCGAGCGCGGCGCCAACGCGGCCCGCGATGTCGCCCCGTCCGCGCCGGGGCCGGCGGTGACCACCCAACTCACGCTGCTGTGAACGGTGTGCCGGTCGCGGGTGGCTTTCCGCTGATGCGATTCACCGCGTCCAGGGCGGGCGCCGTCGCCGGAGCGCCCGTGTACCGGCACGGGTATGAGCGACCACCTGAACGGTGAGATCGTCCTGCTCGGCCGAATGCCCGGGATACCGACGCCAGTCAATGCCTGGCGCCGGGAGCTGATGGCGCGCCGGGCCCGCACGGGAGGCCGCCCCGGGCGGATTGACCGCCGCCGACTTCGACGCGGCGGCCGGTCTCCACGATGGATCGCCGCAAATCACCGCGGCCCGGGACGAGCGAGCGAGCCGAGCCATCGGGCCCCCCGACCGCGACAACTGAACGACGCCTTGGTCGCGGTGCAGTATCGTGCCAGCCCGGAGCCTCGCCAAGGTGCCCCACGACCGGTGACGGGATGTGAAAAGGTTCATCGGTCGATGAGAAGAGGAGACAACGGCAATGACCTACCCACCGCCGCCGGGTGGCAACCCCGACCCCTACGGGCAACAGCCGCCGTACGGGCAGCAGCCCAACGACCCGTATGGGCAGCAGCCGCCGTACGGGCAGCAGCCCAACGACCCGTACGGTCAGCAGCCGCAGGGGTACCCGCAGTACGGCGAGCAGCAGCAGTACCCCACCTCTGGCGCGCCGCAGTACCCCAGCTCGGGGGCGCCGCAGTACCCGACCTCGGGGGCGCCGCAGTACCCCACCTCGGGAGCGCCGGGCTACGGCTACCAGCAGCCGTATGCGTCGCCGCCGGTGGCGAGCACCAACACGATGGCGATCCTGGCGCTGGTGTTCGCGTTCGTCTTCGCCCCGGTCGCCATCATCCTCGGGCACATGGCGAAGAAGCAGATCAAGCAGACCGGCGAGCAGGGCGACGGCCTGGCCACCGCCGGCCTGGTCCTCGGCTACATCTTCACCGGCATCATGTTCGTGGTCTGCTGCATCTACGGGATCGCCATGGTGGGCCTCATTGGTGCGGCCAACAGCAGCAGCGGCTACTGATCGCTGACGCGGTGGCGGTGTCGGCCGGGCCGGCACCACCACTCCGCTCACGGCTCAGCGGTACTGGGCCTGGCGGACGCTGTTCCCGCCGTCCACCACAAGCATCTGCCCGGTGATGTAGGACGCGACCGGCGTGCACAGGAACGCGATCGCGCCCGCCACCTCCTCCGGCGAGCCGGGACGGCCGGCCGGCGTGCCGAGGCCCTGCTTCAGCTCCACCACCGTCGACGACGCGGTGTGGATGATGCCCGGCGCCACCGCGTTGACCGTCACGCCGTCCGCCACCAACTCCATCGCCAGCGCCCGGGTCAGGCCGACCACGCCCGCCTTGGCCGCCGCGTAGGCCGCCTCGGTGGGCAGGGCGGTGACCGGGCCGGCGGTGGCCGCCAGGTTCACGATCCGGCCCCAGCCACGCTCGGCCATGGTGCCGCCGAACGCCCGGCTGCACAGGAACGCCGTCGTCAGGTTCCGGTCGATCTCGTCGCGCCACTCCCGCATGGACAGCTGGTTGACCGGGCGGAGCACCTCCGGGCTGGCCCGGCTGGCCAGGCCGGCGTTGTTGACCAGCACGTCCACGTCGCCGAGCTGCTCACCGACCGCGTCGGCCAGCGCGCCCACCTCGGCCTCGTCGGTCAGGTCCGCCACGAAGCCGCTGACGCCCAGTTCGCCGGCGCGCTCGTGGATCCGCCGGGTGGTGGAGACGATCGCCACCTTGGCGCCCATCGCGCGCAGCCGGCGCGCGGTCGCGTACCCGATGCCGTCCGGGCTGCCGGCCCCGGTCACCAGGGCGATGCGTCCGTCGAGCCGGGTGTCCGGGAGCGCCCCGGCGACGGCGGGGTCCACCAGCGCGTCAGAATCCATGCCGCGATCCTGCCTGCTCGCCCCGGTGGGGGCAATCACTCCCCGCGTGTCCGGCGTGCCCGGCGCCGCCCGGTCACCCCGGCGGTGGGAGGCGCCGGCTACTTGTGGGGCGGGGTGAATCTGCTGGTGCGCTCCGGCCGGCCGCGCACGGCTCCGCGGCGATGATCAGTGCCGCCGAGTCGGGCCACCTCGCAGACTGCCGCGGGGCGGTGAGGCGAGCGCAGAAGCGCTGTGGAAGATCTCACACGAGGGGTACCGAGGGGCGCACCCGGCGGGCGGCCAGCAGGACCAGCACAACCCCGGTCAGCAGCAGCGCCATCCCGGGCAGCGCGGCGGGACGGGGCGTCTGGTCGAGCCAGACCCAGGCGAGCAGCGCCGCGCCCGGCACCTCCAGCAGGCCCAGCACGCTGACCGTGGTGGCCGGCACCCGGCGCAGCGCGTAGTTGAACATCGAATGGCCGAGCAACTGCGGGCCCGCGACCAGTGCCAGGATCGCCAGCCACGCCCCGGCCGGGTACCCGGCCAGCGGCGCGCTGGCGAGCAGGCAGGCCGGCAGCAGGACCAGCGCGCACACCCCGTAGCAGACCGTCGTGTACGTGGTGGTGCTCAGCGAGGACCGGGCCCGCTCACCGAGCGCCGTGTACGCCGCGCCCGCCACGCCGCCGGCCAGCGCCAGCAGGTCGCCGGCGAAGGCCCGCCCGGAGACGCCGAAGTCGGCCCCCGTCGCGGCGACCGCGCCGGCCACGGCCAGCGCGATGCCGGCCCAGGTCAGCCGGCCGAGCCTGCGGCCCTGGCCCCAGGCGATGATCCCCTGCCAGGCGGGTTGGGTGGCGACCAGGGCGGCGGCAGCGGCCACCGTGGTCAGTTGCGCGCTCGGCACCCAGGTACCGAAGTGGACCGCGAGCGCCAGGCCGGCCAGGACGCACCAGAGCGCGTCGCGCCGGGCCGGCCCGGCAAGCCCGCGCAGTTCGGTGCCGCGGGTGGCGGCCGCGGCGGGTACCAGCGCGGCCGTCGCCACGGCGTTGCGCCAAAACGCGATGGCCAGGCCCGGCGCCGCCGCGTACGCGATCAGGGGCGCGGAGACGGCGACGGCCACGACCGCGACGCCCAGCGCGGCGACGGTAACCGGGCCGGCACGATCGCTGGCGGGAGTCACGGTTCTTGATCCTCACACGCCCGTTTCCGTGACCGTCGGGCACTTTCGGCGTTCGCCGTGCGAATCCGTAGCCATCTGGCTACGCTCAGCCGTTTCCCCTCACCCCTCGGGAGGTGGCGCGCATGCGTGCGTTCCGCGCTGTTCTGCTCGACTTCTTCGGCACGCTCACCAGAGCCGTCCGCCGCGGACCGGATCACGCCCGCATCGCCCGGCTGCTCGGCTGCGAGCCGGACCGGTTCGTCGCGGCGCTCGACGCCTCGTTCGCGCTGCGCGCCACGGGCCATTTCGGCTCGGCCGCGGCCGCCCTGCGGCACGTCTGCGCCCTGGCCGGCGCGCGGCCCGGCGCCGACCGGCTCCGCGACGCGCTCGCCAGCCGGGTCGCGGCGATCCGCCGGGACACCGAACTGCGCCCCGAGTCCGTGCCGGTGCTGGCCCGGCTGCGCGCGCTCGGGATGCGGACGGCCGTGGTCAGCGACTGCTGCTACGAACTGCCGTCGATCCTGCCCACGCTGCCGGTCGCGCCGCTGCTCGACGCGCGCGTGTACTCGGTACGCGAAGGCGTGTGCAAGCCCGAACCGGCGATCTACCTGGCGGCGTGCGCGCGGCTCGGGGTGGCGCCCGCGGAGTGCCTGTACGTCGGCGACGGGGGCAGCCGCGAGCTGACCGGTGCCGCCGCGCTCGGCATGACCGCGGTCCGCCTGGCCGCCCCGGACCTCACCGGGCACCTCGTCTTCGACCGGGATGACGCCTGGTCCGGGCCAGCCATCGGGTCCCTGCTGGACCTGCCCACACTGTTCGAGGCCGTCCCGGCCGGCGGGGTGCCCCCGATGGCCGCCCACCGGTACACCACCGTCGAGTATCGGCAACCGCTCGTCGGGTAGGGCAGGATGCAGTCGTGACCGAACCGCTGATCGAGGAGGCCATGCGCCGGGCCGCGATCGCCTGGGTGGCGGCGGCCGGCGGGCCGGCGCGCGGCCTGTGGTGCCTGCCCCTGGAGGGCGCCCTGTACGTGGTGAGCGGCCCGGGCGAGCAGGCGGCGCCGGAACTGGCCGGCGGCGCCGAGGGTCCGGGCGAGGCGACGGTGACGCTGCGCGGGGACCACGGCGGCCGGATCGTCGCGTGGCCGGCGGTGGTCGAGCGGGTGGCGCCGGACGGCGAGGAGTGGGCGAAGGTCGCGCCCCAACTCGCCGGGAAGCGGCTTAACGCCCGGGGCGGCGCCGAGGCGGTGGTCGAGCGCTGGTCCCGCGAGTGCGCCATCCACCGGCTGACCCCGGCGGGCCCGCCGATCGACGCCGGCTCCGCCTCCGGCGCCGCACCGCCCCGCGAGACGCCCGCCACCCGCCGCGCTCGCGCGCCGTTCCGCCTGCACCGGGTCCGCCGGCGGCGCTAGCCGACGAACGGCGGGACGGTGATCTCGCCGGCCGCCACCGGCACCACGTTTCCGGCGACCGTGGCGCCCGTCGCGGTGCCGCCCGACGCGGCGACGGTGGCCTCCAGGACCGACGGCCGGTGGATCTCGGCACCCTGGTGGACCGTGTACGACGAGGTCCCGTGGCCGGGCAGCAGGCCGGTGCCGACCAGGTACACGCCGAGTCCCAGCGCGGCCGAGCCGGTGCCCGGGTCCTCCGGCACGCCGAGACCCGGGCAGAAGGCGCGGGCGTGCGCGGTACGGGTCGTGGGGCTCCAGGCGAAGACCAGGATGTGCTCCAGCCCGGTGGCCCGGGCGGCGGCGGAATCCCCGGCGGCGCGGGCCACCGCGTCCGGGTTCACCAGCAGGTAGGGCCATTCGAGGCCACAGCCCGCCATCCGGGGGACCGGACCGGCCAGGTCCTCCTCCTTGAGGCCGACGGTGGTCAGCAGCGGCACCGGGTCCAGCTCCGGGCCGAGGGTGGGTTCGCCGCCGGTCAGCGTGGCGTGGCCGGCGCCCGCCGCGATCGGCAGCAGGCCCGCCCCGCACTCCTGGACCACCGTGCCCGCCGGGGCCAGACCCCGGCGGACCACCGTCGCCGCCGCGCCCACGCTCGGGTGACCGGCGAACGGAAGCTCCCGCTCCGGCGTGAAGATCCGCGCCCGGTAGGTGGCGCCCGTCCCCGGCGTCGGCGGCAGCACGAACACCGTCTCGGACAGGTTGAACTCCCGGGTCAGGGCCTGCATCTGGGCGCCGGCCAGCTCCTCGGCGCCGAAGACCACGGCGAGCGGGTTGCCGGTGAAGGGGCGGTCGGTGAACACGTCCACGATCTCGAACCGCAGCGTCGCCATGCACCGAACATACGTCCCGCTACCCTGGGCCCGTGACGACGGCGACCAGGGTGTACGTCGCCCGGCTCGCCGGGCTGCCGGTTTTCGACCCGAACGCCGACCTGGTCGGCAGGGTCCGGGACGCGGTGGCCCGGCTGCGCACCACGAACCGGCCACCCCAGGTCGTGGGGCTGGTGGCGGACATTCCCCTGCGCCGCCAGATCTTCGTGCCGATCGGCCGGATCACCTCGATCGACGCCGAGGCGGTCGCCCTCAACACCGGCACGCTCAACCTGCGCCGGTTCTCCAAGCGCGCCAACGAACTGCTGGTACTCCAGGAGATCCTGGACCGGCGGGTCAGCATCGAGGCGGACGGCACGCCCGGCACGGTCGTGGACGTGGCGATGGAGGCCAGCCGGACCGGCGAGTGGAGCCTGTCCCGGGTCGCCGTGCGGGAGATCACCGGCCGGATCACCCGCCGCGGCCACCTGCACCAACTGGAGTGGCACGAGGTGACCGGCCTGATCGGTCCGGCCGACGTGCAGGGTACGGCCAGCCTGCTGGCGGTACTGGAGAACATGCGCTCGGCCGACCTGGCGAACGTGCTGCAGGACCTGCCCCGCGCCCGGCGCAACGAGGTGGCCGCCGCGCTGGACGACGAGCGCCTCGCCGACGTGCTGGAGGAACTCCCCGAGCGGGACCAGGTGGAGATCCTCGTCGCCCTGGACCGGGAGCGGGCCGCCGACGTGCTGGAGGAGATGGACCCGGACGACGCCGCCGACCTGCTCGCCGAGCTGCCCCGGACCGAGCAGGAGGTGCTGCTGGACCTGATGGAGCCGGACGAGGCGGACCCGGTCCGGCAGCTGATGAGCTACACCCCCGGCACCGCCGGCTCGCTGATGACCTCCGAGCCGGTGATCCTGCCGCCGGACTCCACCGTCGCCGAGGCGCTGGCCCGGGTCCGGGAGCCGCAGTTGAGCCCCGCGATCGCCGCGCAGGTGTTCGTGGCCCGCGCACCGATGGCCACCCCCACCGGCCGGTACCTCGGCATGGTCCACTTCCAGAAACTGCTCCGCGAGCCGCCCGCCGAACTGCTCGGCGGGGTGGTGACCAACGACATCGACCCGCTGCGCCCGGAGGCCCGGCTGCCCGAGGTGACCCGCCGGATGGCCACCTACGACCTGGTCGCCATGCCGGTGGTGGACGGGACCGGCCGCCTGGTCGGCGCGGTCACCGTCGACGACGTGCTGGACCACCTGCTCCCCCGCGACTGGCGGGACCGGGACGCGCCGGACGGGCAGGTGACCGCGGAGACCGGTGAGGGGCGGACCGGTGGTTGAGCAGCCGCGCCCCGGCCGGCTGGACCAGCCCCGCGAGCGGGCCCGGCTGACCCTGCCCCGGTTCGACCCCGAGGCGTTCGGACGCTGGTCCGAGGCGGCCGCCCGGTACATGGGCACCGCCAAGTTCATCGTCTACATGACGGCGGTCATCGCGGTCTGGATCGGCTGGAACACGCTCGCCCCCCGCGGCCTGCGCTTCGACCCGTACACGTTCACCTTCCTGACCCTGGTGCTGTCGCTCCAGGCGTCCTACGCCGCGCCGCTGATCCTGCTGGCCCAGAACCGCCAGGCCGACCGGGACCGACTCGCCTCCGACGAGGATCGGCGCCGCGCCGCGATGGCCAAGGCCGACACGGAGTACGTCTCCCGGGAGATCGCCGCGCTGCGGATCGCGCTGGGCGAGGTCGCGACCCGCGACTTCGTCCGCTCCGAGCTCACCCGGGTGGCCGAGGAACTGGACGAGGCCGCGCAGCGCCGGCACAACCTGGACCGCCGGCAGCGCGGGCAGCGGCCGCACCGGGACAACCACGGCGACCTGGACGAGCCCTACGACGCGACGGACGACGACCACGGTTCCACCGACCCGGTCACACGGGGTACCGGCGGCCGGGGTCGGCGGGAGTCATCGACGTAGCATTGCGGGCATGTCAGCGCCCGCGAACACCGTCGAGGAAGCGGTACACGCCGCCCTCGCCACCGTCGACGACCCGGAGATCCGCCGCCCCATCACCGACCTGGGCATGGTGCGCTCCGTCGCGGTCGGCGACGGCGGGGCGGCCCGGATCACGGTGCTGCTGACGGTCGCCGGCTGCCCGATGCGCGACCGGCTGCGCACCGACATCACCGCCGCCGTCGCCGCCGTCCCGGGCATCACCGGGGTGGAGATCGAGTTCGGCGTGATGACCCCGGAGCAGCGCAAGGAGTTGCAGACCACGCTGCGCGGCGGGGCCGGCGCCGAGCCGGTCATCCCGTTCGCCCAGCCCGGCTCGCGCACCCGGGTGTACGCGGTCGCCAGCGGCAAGGGCGGCGTGGGCAAGTCCAGCGTCACGGTGAACCTGGCCGCCGCCCTGGCCGCCCGGGGAATGTCCGTCGGCGTGATCGACGCCGACATCTACGGCCACTCGGTACCCCGGATGCTCGGCGCCACCGAGCGCCCCACCCAGGTCGAAGACATGATCATGCCGCCGCAGGCGCACGGCGTGAAGGTCATCTCGATCGGCATGTTCACCGCCGGCAACGCCGCGGTCGTCTGGCGCGGCCCCATGCTGCACCGCGCCCTCCAGCAGTTCCTCGCCGACGTCTACTGGGGCGACCTGGACGTGCTGCTGCTGGACCTCCCGCCGGGCACCGGCGACGTGGCCATCTCCCTGGCCCAGTTGCTGCCCAACGCGGAGATCCTGGTCGTCACCACCCCGCAGACCGCCGCGGCCGAGGTGGCCGAGCGCGCCGGCGCCATCGCCATGCAGACCCACCAGCGGCTGGTCGGCGTCGTCGAGAACATGTCCTGGCTGGAACTGCCGACCGGCGAGCGGATGGAGGTCTTCGGCTCCGGCGGCGGCGCCACCGTGGCCGAGTCGCTCACCCGGCTGGTCGGCGCCCCGGTCCCGCTGCTCGGGCAGATCCCGCTGGACACCCGGGTCCGCGAGGCCGGCGACGCGGGCCAGCCCATCGTCCTGACCGAACCGGCCGCACCGGCCGCCGCCGCCCTGGCCGCCGTGGCCGACCGGCTCGCGGTCCGCCGCGAGTCCCTGCTCGGCAAGCCCCTCGGCCTGCGCCCCGCCGCCCGCTGACCGGCACCGGCCGACCGGCAAGGCGCGTGCCGGGGACCGCTAGGTGATGTCGTCCAGGGAACGGGTCTTGAGGGGCGCCGGGGTGGTGCCCGACGGCGCGGACGCGCTCGACTTCGCCGCCCGGCCCAGGTCGTTGGCCTGGTCGGCGACGCTCTGCAGGTCGCCCTTCACGTCCTCGTAGAGACCCTTCAGGGGGCGGCGCAGCGCCTCCTCGTCCTCCTCGCTGAGCAGGTGCTTACGGATGAACGCCTTCGGGTGCAGATCCTCGAGCTGGATGTCGGTGCCCAGTTCGCGGCTCAGGTCGCCGGTGGCGTTGCGGGCCATGTTGCGCAGGTTGCGCAGCATGCGGAGCCCGTCCGCGATCACGTTGGGCAGCTTGTCTCCGAAGATCAACAGGGCCAGCAGCAGCAGGACCGCGATCTCCCAGCCATTCAGGTCGCCCGGCATGGTCGCCTCCTCCCCGCCCATTCCTCGCGACGGGCCGTCGCCAGCCTACTTCGCGTCGGCGGTCAGGGTCACCGAGGCGGTCTGCCGGGAACTGCCCCGGCGGTACTCGACCGAGACGACGGAGTTCGGGGCGTACTTACGGACCAGGGCGATCAGATCGCCGGGCTCCTCCAGCACGTGGCCGGCGAGCCTGGTGACCACATCACCGGAGCGCAGCCCGGCCCGGTCCGCGGGGCCGTCCGGCTGTACCGAAGAGAGCCGCACCCCGCCGCCGGTGCCGGCCACGCCGCCCACCTGGGCACCGATGACGGTACGCCGGGCCCGGCCGGTGTCGATGATGTCCTGGGCGACCCGCTTGGCCTGGTTGATCGGGATGGCGAACGCGAGGCCGATGTTGCCGGCCGCCTCGTCCGACTGGGCGATCGACTTGATGACCGAGTTCACGCCGATCACCCGGCCGGCCCCGTCGACCAGCGGCCCCCCGGAGTTGCCCTGGTTGACCGCGGCGTCGGTCTGGATGGCCGCGTAGTACCGGGTCTGCCCGCCCTCGCCGGACTGGATCGTGCGGTCCAGCGCGCTGACGATGCCCGCGGTGACCGTGTTGGACAGGGCCAGCGGCGAGCCGAACGCGAGCACCGGGTCCCCGACCGCGACCTGCTCCGAGTCCCCGATCTGGACCGGCGTGAGCCCGCCCTTGCTGAGCTTGATGACCGCGATGTCGGACTCGGGTTCCTTGCCGACCAGGCTGCCCGGCACCACCGTCCCGTCGGCGAACGTGGCGGTGATCCCGCCGATCCCGCCCGCCACGACGTGATCGTTGGTGATGACGTAGCCGTCGGCGGTGACCACGAAGCCGGAGCCGACGCTGGTACCGCCGCGGGACGGCACCCGCACGGTCACCACGCTGGGGGTGAGCTTCTTGGCCACCCCGGCCAGGGAGTCCGGCGGGCGCTCGTTCATCGGCGCCCCCGGCGACTGGGGGCCGGCGCCGATCTGGGTGCCCGACGAGAAGCCGGTGTGCGTGGCGACCATGAAGCCGAGCGCGCTGCCCAGCCCGCCGGCGAGCAGCGCGGTCACCACGGCGACGACCAGCACCAGGCCGAGCCCGCGGCGGCGCGGCAGGGCCGGGTCCTCGACGGGCTCGGGCGCGCCGACGGTGACGGCGACCGGCTGGACGACCACGGCGGCGGGGGCGTACGGGTCGCGCCAGGGGTCGTTGCGCGCGTCCGACCACCAGGGCGAGGCCCCGGGTCCGGCGGCGGGCGGCGGGCGGCCCGGCGCGGCGCTGGCGGGTGTGGCGCTTGTGGGCTGGGCGGCACCGGAGTCCGGCCGCCGCCAGTTCCAGCCGTCCGTCACGGTGCGTGCCTCCCAGTCCGCGGTCCCATTCCAGGATTGCACGGACGGCCGCCCGGTGAACGAGGAGGCGCCCGCCGCCGGCGTATGTCCTGCGTGGCACCGGCGCCCCGTACGCATAGGCTGCAACCGCCCCGCCAGTTGCCCCCTGCTGCTCGTGAGGTGTGCCATGGCCACCGTCGTGAACCCCGCGGACCCGCGGACCGCCCAGGCGCTGCGGTTCGCCGAGTCCTACGTGCCCGAGGATCCCATCCTCGCCGCCGCTCGCAACCTCGCGTACGAGGTGGGCCTGCCGGCGATCAGCCCGGGTACGGGTGCCGCCCTGCGCCTGCTCGCCGCGGCCGGTGGCGCCAAGTCGATCGTGGAGATCGGCACCGGCACCGGGGTGAGCGGGGTGTGGCTGCTGCGCGGCATGCGCCCGGACGGCGTGTTCACCACGATCGACGTGGAGGCCGAGCACCAGCGGATCGCCCGGCGGATCTTCGTCGAGGCCGGCTTCGCGGCGTCCCGTACCCGGATCATCACCGGCCGGGCCCTGGACGTCCTGCCGCGCCTCGCCGACGGCATGTACGACCTGGTCTTCGTGGACTCCGAGGTGACCGAGTTCGCCGCCTGCGTCGCCGCCGCCGGGCGGCTGCTGCGCTCCGGCGGCGTGCTGGCGCTCAACGGCGCCCTGGCCGGCGGCCGGATCGGCGACCCGGCCGCCCGCGACCCGGAGACCGTGGCGATGCGCGAGGTGGTGAAGGCGATGCGGGAGGCGGACGAGTGGTTACCCGCCCTCCTCCCGGCCGGCGAGGGCCTGCTCGCCGCCGTCCGCCGCTGAGCCGGGTCAGGCCGCGGCGGCCGCCGGCTCCCGCGCCGGGGGTACGGCCGGCGGCACCTCCTCGACCAGCCCTTCGAGCCAGCGCAGCAGCGTACGCACACCCCAGCCGGTGGCGCCCTTGGTCAGCTCGCCCTCGTTCGCCTCGATCCAGGACGGCGCCGACATGTCCAGGTGGGCCCACCGGTCCCGGCGGTCGCCGGTGAACTCGCGCAGGTAGAGCGCGGCCACCACCGAGCCCGCGCCCTGCGTCGGCGAGCTGTGCAGGTCCGCGATGTCGCTGCCCAGGTGCTCGACGTAGTCCGCCGGCAGCGGCAACCGCCAGACCCGCTCGCCCGCCTGGTCCGCCGCCGCGCGCAGCGCCGCCGCCAGGTCGTCGCTCTCGCTGTACAGCGCAGCCGTGCGCTTGCCGAGCGCCACGGCGTTCGCCCCGGTCAGGGTCGCCAGGTCGACCAGCAGGTCGGGCGCCAGCCGGGCCACCGCGTACGCGAGCGCGTCGGCCAGCACCAGCCGCCCCTCGGCGTCCGTGTTGGTGGACTCGCTGGTCATGCCGCCGTAGTGGTGGATGACGTCGCCGGGGCGCATCGCGTCGGCGCCCAGCATGTTCTCGGCCAGCGGGGCCAGGGCGGTCACCCGGACCGGCAACCGCAGCGCCGCGGCGCCCAGCACGGCGGCGACCACCGACGCCGCCCCGCCCATGTCCTTGCGCATCAGCACCATGGACTCCTTGGGCTTGACGCAGATGCCGCCGGTGTCGAACGTGATGCCCTTGCCCACCAGCACCACGTGCCGGGTGGCGTCCGGCGGCTCCCAGGCCAGCTCGACCAGGCGGGGCGGCCGGTCCGAACCGCCGCCGACGGCGAGGATCCCGCCGAAGCCCTCGGCCGCCAGTTCCGCCGGCCCGCGCACGGTCAGCCGCAGCTGCTCGGTGCCGCTGGCGGCGGCCTCGACCCGGCCGGCGAACCACGCCGGGTCCTTCTCCAGCGACGGGAAGTTCGTCAGGTCCCGGGCGAACCGGGTCGCCTCGGCGACCGCCCTCGCCTGATCGAGGGCCGCCAGGTACCGCCCCGGCTCGTCGACCGCGATCGTCACCTCGGGGCGCGGCGCCGCCTCGGTCGACTTCAGCGAGAACTCGTACGCGCCGAGCAGCAGCCCCTCGGCCAGCCCGCGGACCGCCGCCGGGGGCGCGCCCGCCGGCACCGGTACCCGGATCGCGCCGGCCTTCACGTCGGCCCGGGCGATGGCGGCACCCGCGGCGCGCCACTGCGCCTCGGTCTCTGCCGCACCCACGCCGACCAGCAGCAGGCGGCCCGGCTGGCGCAGCGGGCGGGGCAGGTCGGCGAGCGCGCCGGGCTCGCCGGTGTGCTCCGCGTCCGCGAGGAACGCCGCGGCCTCCTCGGCCAGGCCCTCGGGCAGCGGCTCGCCGGTGGGCAGCAGCCGGGGACCCGCCCCGCCGGGAGCGACGGGCAGGGCCATGGGCACGGCGGGGCCGCCGTACCCGGTCAGTTGAATGGTGAGCACAGCGGGACGGCACCTCCTGTGTTGCGCGCGGCCGGGTTCGGCCCGGCCGGTGGCGCAGGCCCGCGAGCCTGTGCCACCGGATCGGGACGCGGACGGATCAGCCGGCGGCAACCTTCAGCGCGTCCGAGAGCGCCGTGGCCTCGTCCGGAGTCATCTCGACGACGAGCCGGCCACCACCCTCCAGCGGAACCCGCATGACGATGCCCCGGCCCTCCTTGGTGACCTCCAGCGGACCGTCGCCCGTCCGCGGCTTCATCGCCGCCATCTTGTCTCCCCTCAGACTCACCAGGGTCGGTGGGTTACCCCACTCGAGTTTCGTCAGCGCAGCGGGCCTCGCCGCGGCCTCACGGCGCGTCGATCCGGCTCCTCCCGCGGTGCCGACAAACGATTTTCCCTGATGAACGCCGCCGGACCCAAACCGTGTCCCGATTGATGTGACAGCATCTAGCTTATCGAAGGAGTCCCTGTCACAATGTGCGATCATGCAGGCACGGTCTGCCCTCTTCGACCTGTACGGCGACCACCTCCGCCCACGCGGCGGGCGGGCACCGGTCGCCGCGCTGGTCAGGCTGCTCGCGCCGCTCGGCATCGCGCCGCCGGCGGTGCGTACCGCCGTGTCCCGGATGGTCCGCCAGGGCTGGCTGCACCCCCTCCGGCTGTCCACCGGACCGGGGTACCTGATCACCCCGAAGGCGGCCCGCCGCCTGGATGACGCCGCCTCCCGCGTCTACCGCACGTCAAAGATCAACTGGGACGGCCGTTTCGACCTGATCGTCCTCGACCCGCTCGCCGCCCGCCGCGACCGGCAGCGCCTCGGCGGCCAGCTCGCGTACCTCGGGTACGGCGCCCTCGACGACCGTACCTGGCTCGCCACCCGGGCCAGCGACGAGGTGGACACCCTGCTCAAAGAGGCGGGCGTCACCTACGAGCGGTTCGCCGCGAACCACCTGGCGGGCACGGGTGGCGCCGGTGACCTGGTCCGACGGGCCTGGGACCTGGCCGAGATCGGCGACGCCTACCGCGGGTTCGTGGCGGACCTGCGCCCGGTTGTGTCCAGTGTCACCACGCGCAGCGACGACGAAGAGGCGTACGCTGCCCGCTTCCGGTTGGTCCACGCGTGGCGCAACTTCCTGTTCCGCGACCCCCAACTGCCGCCCGCGCTGCTGCCCGAGCAGTGGGCCGGCGCGGACGCGGCGGCGTTCTTCGACAAGCACGCCGCCCGGCTGCGCCCGGCCGCCGACCGGTACGTGGACCGCTGCCTGGAACTCGGCGGCCGCGGCCGACCGGCCGTCCCGGCCCGCTGACGCCAGCGCCCGCGACGCCCGGCCGGGCCCGGGGCTGGCTGGCCCCCCGTGCGGGGCTGGCTGCCCGGTGCGGGCTGGCTGGCCCGGTGCAGGCTGGCCCCGTGCGGGCTGGCCGCGTGCGGGCGGGCTGGCCCGGCGC
>NZ_BBQH01000045.1 GCF_018397995.1 Rhizomonospora bruguierae | reverse complement strand
GCCGCCGCCAGCGCCGCCGAGAGCGCCGCCGCCGCCAGCGCCGCCGAGAGCGCCGCCGCCGAGGCCATCGCCAGTGCCGTCGCCGAGAGCGCCGTCGCCGAGGTCGCCGCCAGCGCCGGGAGCGCCGCTGGCGGGAGCGCCGCCGCCGGCGCCGGGAGCCTGGTCCTGGCCAACTGCCCGTTCCACCGTCTCGCCGCGGCGTACCCCGATCTGGTCTGCGGGATGAACCTGGACCTCATCGACGGCGTCATCGACCGCACCTGCCCCGGTGAGTTGCGCGCGCGCCTCGACCCGGGGCCGGAACGCTGCTGCGTGACGGTGACCGCCCGAACCTGACCTACAGCCGGCGCGTGGGCGGGCGAAGCGCCCAGGAGAGCATGGTCAGCCCCGCGAAGGCGAGGGGAGCGATCAGGCCGGTGGCGGGCTGGCGCGCGGCGGCGGCCGAGGCGGCGGTGCCGATCATGTTGAAGCGGGTATCGCGAGCCGCGCTCCAGGTCCTCGACGAGGACGGGCTGCCCGGCTTCACCATGGCGGCCGTCGCCCGCCGGGCCGGGGCGAGCAAGGCCACCGTCTACCGGCGCTGGCCGAGCGTGAGCGCCCTCCTGGTGGACGCGATGGACGCCACGTTCCAGCCGCTCCCGGTGCCCAACACCGGCCGGGTGCAGGACGACGTGGCGCGGCTGCTCACCGCCTTCGTCGCGCTGGTCGAGCACACGCCGTTCCCGCGCCTGCTCGCCGCGTTCATCGACGCCGCCGAACGGGACCCCACGCTGGCGTCCCTGCACGCCGACCTGACCCGGCGCCGCCGGGAGCCGATGCTCGCCGTGCTCGCCCGTGCCCGCGGGCGCGGCCACCTGCCCGATGGCCTCGACCCGGAGGTCGTCACCGACCTGCTGACCGCCCCGTTCTTCTACCACCGCTTCGTGGCGCACCGGCCCATCCCGCCGAGCCTGGTGCACGACGTCATCGCGCACGTCCTCCCGGGCCGCGCACAGGGCTGAAGCCCACCCGTTAGGGCGCTCCGCCCTCGCCCGGCGGGACTTCCGGCACTGCTCGCCCGCCGCCCGCCGGCCCACGCTGGAAATGAAGATCGACGTGTGGAGGCGATGATGAGTTACCGGATCGCGATCAACGGATTCGGCCGGATCGGCCGCGACTACCTGCGCTGCCTGCTGGATCGGGGCCTGCTGGGCGCGGGCTTCGAAGTGGTCGGCGTCAATGACCTGTGCGCCCCGGCCACCCTGGCGCACCTGCTCGCCTACGACTCCACGTTCGGCCGGCTCGCCGCCGAGGTGACGGCCGAGGAGTCGGCGATCGTCGTGGCTGGACACCGGATCGCGGCGTCGGCCGAGCCGGAGCCGGAGCGACTGCCGTGGGCCGCCCTCGGCGTCGACCTGGTGATCGAGTCGACCGGGCGGCTGCGGTCGCGGGAGGCCGCCGCGGCCCACCTGAAGGCCGGCGCGCGGCGGGTGCTCGTCTCCGCCCCCGGCAAGGGCGTCGACGCGACGATCGTGCTGGGCGTGAACGAGGACGCGTACGACCCGGTCCAGCACCAGATCCTCTCGGCGGCCTCGTGCACCACCAACTGTGCCGCGCCGATGGTGCGGGTGCTCGACGAGGCGTTCGGCATCGAGCGCGGCTACCTCACCACGGTGCACGCGTACACGAACGACCAGATGGTGCTCGACGGCCCGCACAAGGACCTGCGCCGGGCCCGGGCCGCGGCCGTGAACATCATCCCGACCAGCACCGGCGCGGCGCGGGCCATCGGCCTGGTGCTGCCCTCGGTCGCCGGCAAGCTGGCCGGGGTCGCGCTGCGCGTCCCGGTCGAGAACGGCTCGATCGTCGACCTGACCTGCCAACTGGCCCGGCCGGCGGCGGCCGCCGAGATCAACCAGGCGTTCGCCGCGGCGGCGGGCGACGGCCGCCTCGCGGGCGTGCTGCGCTACACCGACCGGCCGGTGGTGTCGCGGGACATCGTCGGCGACCCGGCGTCGTGCGTGTTCGACGCCGCGCTCACCCAGTCGGAGGGCGGGCTGGTGAAGGTGTTCGGCTGGTACGACAACGAGTGGGGCTACAGCAACCGGCTCGTCGACCTGAGCGCGCTGCTCGCCGAGCGCTGACGCCCGGGAAATCTAGCCGGATGCGAAGGGGCGGGGCGCCCGGCCCGGCGCCCCGCCCCTTCGTGCCTGGGTCAGCTCGTGAAGCCGCCGTCCGACGTGATGACCGCGCCGTTGACGTTGACCGCCTCGTCCGAGCCCAGCCACGCGACCAGGGTGGCGATCTCGTCCGGGTCGGCGGTGCGGACCGCCCGCCCGAACGACTTCTCCAGCCGCCCGAACGCCCACGGCACGCGCGGGACCGCGGTCCGGCCGATGTTCGTCGCCACGCCGCCGGGGCACACGGCCGTGGTCCGGATGCCGTCCTCGGCGTAGAGGAACGCGACGGACCGGGTCAGCCCGATCAGGCCGTGCTTGGCCGCCACGTACGCCGAGCCGGCCACCGAGCCGGTCAGCCCGCCGATCGACGACACGTTGACCACCGCGCCGCCGCCGGCCGCCCGCATCAGCGGCAGGACCGCCCGGCACAGGCGCATCGGCCCGGTCAGGTTGACCGCCAGCACGCGGTCCCACGTCTCGTCGTCCAGCTCGGTGACCGGCAGGAAGTAGTCCATGATTCCGGCCACGTTGGCCAGCAGGTCGATCCGGCCGCCGGGCAGCGCCGCCACCAGACCATCCATATCGGACTGACTGGTGACGTCGGCGGTCACCAGATTCGCGTGCTGGCCCCGGTCGCTGAGCAGCTTGCCGGTGCCGGCCAGCCCGTCCGCGTCCACGTCGCAGCCGACCACGCTGGCCCCTTCGGTCGCCAGTCGCAGCACCACGGCCCGGCCGATCCCGGAACCCGCGCCGGTCACCAGCGCCACCTTGCCCTCGTACCTACCGGTGATGTGTTCGGACATCGTCGTCCATCTCCCTCCGCGCCCGATCCGTCACCTCCACCTTTGATCAACTCCGGTGGCGGGGGGAGGGCCGGCGGTCACGCCGCCACGGGCCGAAGGACCGGCCCGTGGCGACACCAGGGGGATGGTCACGGCGCTCGTCCGGACCGACCGTTCGTTGACCGCGTCACCGGTGCCGGTCCTGACGACCGTGGGTCTGGCGGCTTGGGAGGGCCACCCTGTACCACGCTGCCGGTGCCGCGGCCCGCCGGTCCGAGCGAGCGCCGCAGGAATCAGTCTCGTCGCCTCAACCACCTCCGGCCACGGGGCGCCGGGCCCGACTCCACGGGACCTTCGCCCCTGGACGCCGGCCCGGCCAGCGGATCGCGGCGAGCGAGACGACCGCTGACCGGGCGCGCCGACGCTGTGGCACGGAACTCCTCCGGGGGTAGCGCGCAAATGTGCACGTGCGTGAGATGGGGGTGGTAGGGGGCGAATCGGGAGCATGGAACGGCCACGGCAGGGGCCGATCCACATGTCGACTCTGGAGTAGCGAAACTGTGTCCGTCCGCGTTACACCGACCCAGCCATCCACCGCCACCGGCGCCGGGAGTTTAGCCGAGTTCGTTAGGAAAAACGGGGTGCCGCCGTACGGCCAGCCGGCCGCCGTCGGCCAGCGCCTGGACGGGGTCCTCGCCCGCCAGCGCCAGGCCGCTGCCGGCCAGCGCGGCGACGATCCGCTCGGCGGCGTTGCGCCGACCGCCGGCACTGACCCGCAGCGCCAGGGTGACCGTGACCGCGCCGTCCGCATCGCCGATCCGATAGGCACCCGGGCGGACCCGGCGTAACGCGCGGGCCACCGACTCCACCGAGACCTCCACGTCCGCCATTCTCGCCGGCTACACGGCGGCGAGGGCCGCGGGTGCCGGAGGTGGGGTTGCGCCACCGGCCGAACCGTCAAGCAGGTCGGCCAGGTACGCCAGCGCCTGGATACCCCGGTAGGCGGCACCATCGGGCGCGACCGCGACCGGGACGGTGTTCCCGGCGACGGCGAGCCAGTCGTCGCGCCACCTCCGCACGCGGCGCCAACCGGTGGTGGTCAGGGGTATCCCGTTCGGCGCCACCGTGCCGCCGAGCATGCGCGTGATGCGCAGCGTGCCGGGGTCGCCGTAGCCCGGCGGCGGCAGCTCCGGTGAGATCAGGTACGGCGCGATCGGGTACGGCGGGTAGGTGATCGCGGCGACCAGCGCGCGGACGTCGTAGGCGCCGCTGAGGTGCCGTCCGTCCAGCCAGATGGCGTCGAACAGCGCGCGGCGCACCTCGTGCTGCACGCCGTCGGTGACCGCCTCGGCGTACGCCGAGACGGCCGCCAGCGTGTTGCTGACCAGTGGCGGGGCCGCGTCCGGCCGGTGCTCCGCCGGCGGTGCCGGCAGGGCGATCGCGGCCGGGTTCTGCCCGGACCGGGCGGCGGCACCGGCGGACGGCGTGCCGGTCATCGACAGCCCCGGATCATGCTCGACGGCCCGCCAGTCGACCTCGACGCCGACCCGCCGCAGCATGTCCACCCGTTGGCTGGCCAGGTACGAGTACGGGCAGTTGAAGTCCCCGTAGACGATCACACCCACGACGCCCTCCCCGGTCCGTTACGCGGATGGTTCGGGATACCCGGCCACCAGCGGGGTGTCCACACCCAGCCGGCCGACCTTGGCGGCACCGCCCGGCGCACCCAGTGCGGCGTCGGCGCCGGGCAGCGGCTCGGTGAAGAAGCGCGCGTTGTCCTCGGTGAACCGCGACCACCGGTCCGGCACGTCGTCCTCGTAGAAGATCGCTTCGACGGGGCAGACGGGCTCGCACGCGCCGCAGTCGACGCACTCGTCCGGTTGGATGTAGAGCGCCCGGCCACCTTCGTAGATGCAGTCGACCGGGCACTCCTCGACGCACGCGCGGTCGATCACGTCGATGCACGGCTCGGCGATGACGTATGTCATGGCGTCCTCCATTTTTACTAACGCCATCGTATATACGGTCGGGCGCGCGGGCGAGGGTGACCTGCGCTGCATCCGCCGGGTGGGTGCGCGGCCAGAACGGCCGCGCCGCCGGGCGACCGGCCGACGCGTAGGCGCCGGCCATGGTGGGACTGAGCGGGTGTGGTGGTCGCCGCCGCCGGGCCGGTCACCGTCATCCACAGTGGCCACCCCGGCGGTGGCCGCCGGTGCCGCCCACGACGTCCGGGCGCGAGGGCGGGCGACCGGCGGGCGAGCCGGTGCCGCCAGCGCCCGGGAGCCGTGCGCGGCTGTCACCGGAAGGGGTGAGCGGGGGAGACCGGAAGGGGTGAGCGGGGGAGTTAGCGCCGGGATCTGCCGGGAACCGGCCCCTGGTCCACTCCCGGAAGGAGACCCATGACCGCCGCCGAAACAGCCGGGCAGGACGGCGCGCTGCCCTCGCCCGCGCCGCAGCAGGTCACCGTGCTCTCGCAACTCGTCGCGCGGCCCGGCCGGGAGTCCGTGGTCTGTGATGCGCTGCTGCGGTTGGTGGGACCCGCGCGGGCGGAGCCGGGCAACCTCGGGTACGACGTGCACCGGCTGAAGACCAGCCCCGGCGTGTTCTACGTGCTGGCCAACTGGGCGGACCAGGCCGCTTTCGACGCGCACATGGCCACCGCGGAGGTCCGCGCGATGCTCAGCGACCGGGAGCCGGACCTGGTCGCCCCGCCCGTGCTCAGCTACGCCCGGCCGCTGTCGGCCCCACCGCCGGACGGCGGGCGGCGGCGCCCCCGGGCCGGCTCTCCGGCGCAGGTCACGCTGGTGCCGTTCTTCACCGTCAAGCCCACGGAGGTCATCGCCGTCGCCCGCGCCCACCTCGCGATGGTCGAGCCGACCCGGGCCGAACCGGGCTGCCTCGGCTACGACCTCTACCAGTCGCGGGAGCAGCCGACCGTGCTGTTCTTCTACGAGAACTGGACCGACCAGGACGCGCTCGACGCGCACCTGAACACGGCGGCGTTCCACCGGTACGTGCGCGGCGAGGTCGACCCGCGCCTGGCCGTGCCGTGGGCGGCGCACACGATGACGATGCTGAGTTCACCGGGTGGTCCGTAGCGGCGCCCGAGGCGGTAGTCTGCACCCAGAACATCGGTAGTTGTCGATGTTGAGAGGGGCAGAATGCGGCACCGTATCCGGCCCGCGACCCTGCTGGCGGCCGTCATCACCCTGCTGACCTGGGCCGCCTCACCCGCGGCCGCCGGCGGTGCCGAACCGGCGACCCCGACCGGCCTGGTCGCGACGAACGGCTCGTCGTCGGTCGGGCTGACCTGGCGGCAGCCGGCCACCGGCAGCCGCCCGACCTCGTTCCGGGTCTACGAGGCCGGCGCGGTGGTCGCCCGCAACACCACCACCAACGCGACCATCCCCGACCTCGCCTTCAACACCACCCACACGTACCAGGTGACCGCCGTGGACGCGCTCGGCCGGGAATCCGCGCCCAGCGCGCCGACCACCCGGCGGGTGTTCATCGGCGGGCCGTTCGCCTGCGGCATGACCCCGCCGAGCGGGCTGGCCGCCGTCGAGGTGACCGCGTCGGCGGTCTCGCTCACCTGGTCCAACGAGCAGCCGTCCTACGACCAGGCCGGCACCCTGGTGGTGCTGGTGGACGGCGTGCCGACGCAGGACACCAATCTGGACTCGGCCCGCGTCGGCGGGCTCGCGCCCGCGTCGACGCACAGCTTCCAGGTCGCGCGCCGGGACTGCGTGGGCGGGCTGCACCCCGGCGAGGCGATCACCGTCAGCACGCCGAACGGGCCGGCGGCGCGCCCACCGGCGCCCGGTGAGGTGACGGTCGGCGCCCGCACCGCGACCTCGATCGCGCTCAGCTGGCCCCGCGTCCCGCAGGCCGCCGGCTACGCCGTCTACGAGGGTGGCACCCGGGTCGCGACCAGCGCGACGCCCGCGGTGGTGGTCCGCGGCCTGTGGCGGGACACGTCGCACGAGTTCACCGTGGCCGCCCTGGGCACCGCCGGCGGCGAGTCGGGGCATACCGGGCCCGTCCGCGGCACCACCCAGCCCTGCCCGGACGCCACTGTGTACCCGTCCGCGGTCAACCCGCCGGAGGCGCTCATCGCGACCGCGCAGTCGCCCTCCTCGGTGGCACTGACCTGGATACAGCCGTACCAGGCGACCTCCTTCACCGTGTACCGGCTCGGTCCGGACGCGCCGCGCCCGGTGGTCACCACCCGGGTGGCCTCCGCGATGCTCACCGGGCTGCCGTCCGGCGACACCGGCACCTACGCCGTGGTCGCGCAGACCGGGGTGTGCGGCCCGTCGGAGTTGAGCGCGCCGGTGACGGTCACCACGCCGGTGGGCCCGGCCGAGCGGCCCAGCGCGCCGAGCGGCCTGTGGCTGGTGTCGAGCACGCCGCAGGGCGACTTCACCGGCACCATCACGCTCTCGTGGTCCCAGCCGGCGAGCGCCGATCCGGTCACCGGCTACCGCCTGTACGAGGGGGCGACCGTCCTGGCCGAGGCGGCGGGTACCGGCGTGACCCTGCGCCTGCGGAGCGGCCCCACCCACGCCGTCGCCGTGGTCGCGGTCGACGCCGCCGGGAACGAGTCCGCGCCGAGCAACCAGCTCGTGTTCACCGTCCCGTTCATCCCGCCGCCCTGATCGGGGCCGGTCATCGGTCGGGGACAGGGCCGGCAGCGTGGCTGCCGACCCTGTCCCGTTTGGTGGGTGCGTCCGGGGTGCTGTCGGAAGTTTTCCGAAACATGGCGTCGACCCGGTGCGCGATCCCGGTGCGTTGCGGCAGCACCGGCCGGCGCCGGATCCGACCGGGGCACGACGCCACCCCGGGGGCGTCGGACCCGGTTCCGTTCATCGCGCGGCCCCAACAACTGCGGCCTGACCAGCGAAAAGAGCCTCCCCGACGATCGCCGCATTGACACGTTCCAATGCAATGCTTGAAACTTATCATACTCAACATCCATGATCATCAATCACGATCATGGCTCCCATCGGCCCAGGAATTTCCATCTCTCTACCGGAAGGGAGAGCCTTAGTGATCACTAGATCGGGTCACTCCAAGATCCGCTCGGCGGTCGTGCTGTTCGCGGTGCTGGCGCTCGCGGTCGTCGGAGCGGTCGAGGGGGTGGCCAGAACCCCGATCGCCCAGGCCGCCGCCGCGGGCGTCGAGGACGACGGCGCCGACTGCCCGGTGAACGACCCGGGCTCCACGGCGTCCAACTCCCGGCTGCCCGACCCCTTCAAGCGGATCAACGGCACCCGCATCACCAGCAAGTCCGACTGGCGGTGCCGCCGGGAGGAGATCAAGAAGCAGGAGGAGAGGTACGTCTACGGCGAGAAGCCGGCCAAGCCGGCGAGCGTCACGGGTACGGTCTCCAACTCCTCCATCACCGTGAACGTGTCGCAGAACGGCCGGAACGCGAGCTTCTCGGCGAGCGTCCAGCTGCCGAGCGGCAACGGACCCTTCCCGGCCGTCATCGTCGTGGGCGGGCTCGGGGCCGACACCAGCACCATCAGGGGCGCCGGCGTCGCCACCATCAGCTACGACCCGCTCGCGGTGGGCAAGGAGGGCACCGCCCGCAACAACAAGCAGGGCGCGTTCTACACGATCTACGGCGCCACCAGCGGCACCGGGCTGCTCGCCGCCTGGGCCTGGGGCGCCAGCCGGATCATCGATGTCATCGAGCAGTCCGGCGGCAACATCCTCCGGGCCGACGCGATGGGCGTCACCGGCTGCTCCCGGTACGGCAAGGGCGCCTTCGCGATCGGCGCGTTCGACCAGCGCATCGCGCTGACCATGCCGGTCGAGTCCGGCAGCGGCGGCGTCCCGGCCTTCCGCTCGATCGCGGGCGAGAGCGGTTCCCAGCCGCTGAGCAGCGCCTACAGCGAGCAGCCCTGGCTCGGCGACGCCTTCAGCTCGTTCACCGGCAACCCGAACTCGCTGCCGGTGGACCAGCACGAGACGGTCGCCATGATCGCGCCGCGCGGCCTGTTCATCATGGAGAACCCGCACATCGACTGGCTGGCCGCCCAGTCGGGGAGCGTGTCGGCCCTGGCCGGTGCCGAGGTGTACAAGGCGCTCGGCGCGGGTGACAACATCACCTACTGGTCCGACATCCAGGACGGCACCCACTGCGCCGTCCGGTCGGAGTGGCGGACCCCGCTTCAGCAGAACCTCCAGAAGTTCCTGCTGAAGTCGGGCAACTCCGCCGGGACGTTCCGGGTCTCCAGCAAGAAGTCCGGGAACCTGTCCCAGTGGCGGGACTGGACCACACCGGTCCTGACCGACGGCCCGACCACGCCGCCGACCACGCCGCCCACGACCACGCCGCCCACGACCACCCCGCCGACGACGAATCCGCCGACCACGCCGCCGACGACGAACCCGCCGACCAACCCGCCGACGAACCCGCCGCCCGCCGGCGGTTGCTCGGCCTCGGTGTCGCTGCAGACGTGGACCGGCGGCTTCGTCGCCACCGTGCGGGTCACCGCGGGCTCCTCGCCGGTCAGCGGGTGGACGGTCAGCCTCACGCTGCCCTCGGGCACGTCCATCGTGAACGTCTGGAACGCCAATTCCAGCGCGAACAGCGGCGCGGTCCAGTTCAGCAACGTCAGTTACAACGGCGGCATCGCGGCCGGGCAGTCGACGGAGTTCGGCTTCCAGGCCAACGGAAACGCCACGAACATCAACCCCACCTGCTCGGCCAGGTAGGGCCGGCGGCCCGGTGCGCGGACGCGAGCCCGCGCACCGGGCCACCACACCGTCCGCTGTGGCCGGGCTCGCGCCGCCCGGAACGTACATTGGGCGGCGTGGCGAACGCATCCGCTCCGGCCGACCCCGCCGCCGTCGCGCTGAGCACGGCGACCGACCTGCGCGACTGGTACGCCCGGCAGGCGGGCCGGGCCCGGCTCGGGCACCGCGTGACGGAGTTGGGCGTGATCGTGCTCGGTGCGGCGGTCCCGCTGGCCGCGGCGCTGAGGCTGGGCGGCGCGGTCGCGGCCGTGCTGGGCGCCGGGATCGTCGTGCTGACCGGCATCCGCGGGCTGTACCAGTGGCACGAGAACTGGCTGGCCTTCACGCGGGTGCGGCTGGCCCTGGAGACCGAACTCGCGCTCTTCGCGGTCGGCGCCGCCCCGTATGACGGACCCGATCGCGCGGTGCTGCTGGTCCGGGCGGCCGAGGCGGTGAAGTCCGCGGACACCAAACAGTGGGGTTCCCGCCGCCGCGCGGCTGCGGGCCTGGCTCCAACGGACGGCGGCGGTGCGTGAACCGCGTCGGCGCCGGTGGGCGGGGCCCGAACCGGTGCGCCCGCCCACCGCTGCCGTGGGTGGCACGCCGCTGACCCGACGTGCGACCCGCCGCACAGTCTGCGGCCGTATCATGGCATGCCCGCCACCGATTCATGACAGTTTCATGACGTACGCGTGGAGGGCGCCAGGGGTGGGCTGCTGATCGAAGGCGCTGGTGGGCGCGGTCCCGCTGATCCTACGGTCGCGTCCGGCCCCCGGGCATTCGACTGTACGACTGATGGCCGTCACCGAGCGGGACGCCGAGCGCAGCCGGCGCCGGTGCCGTCGTGGCGAGGGTGGTGGTGCTTCCCGCCGCTACCCGGTTCGTCACTGGCCTACCCGCCCGTCGATCCGTTCGCGTAGCAGGTCGATGTGGCCCATGTGGCGGGCGTACTCCTCGATCATGCCGACCAGTACCTCGCGCAGCGACATCTGCCCGCCGCCGCTGCCGTGCCGGTTCAGGGGATCGTCGCCGGTGATGTCGAGGCTGGGTGCCTCGGCCACGAACCGCGTGGCGAAGTCCACCTCGGTACGCCACGCCTCCCACGCCTGCCGGACCACCTGTGGGTCGGCGACGGCGCCGTCGAAGTCGGCGTCGCGGTCGGTGTCGGAGCAGAACAGCGGGGGCACGTCCTGACCAGCCATCATGATCCGGAAGGCCCCGCGCTCTCCCTCGGCCAGGTGCCGCACGAGCCCCAGCAGCGACATCGTGGACGGTTCGACGGAGCGTCGGGCCATCGCCTCCGCGTCCAGACCCGCGCACTTCATCTCCAGCGTGAGGCGTTGGCAGCGCAGGGATTCGACCAGGGTGACGCGCTCGTCGCCCAGCTTCAGCCGGCTCTCGCGTGGGTCGTCGTCGGACGGCTTGCCGTCCTCGGTGAACATGTCGGCACGTCGGGTCGTAGCCACGCCCGCGATTATCGGGGATGCGCGTGGTGGCCGACAAGGTATTGACAACGACCCCTTGAACATGATCATCTGCGACGAGCCGCGACCTTGCGCGGAAAGGCTCATGGTGATTGAATTTGGTTTGCGTCGATTGGTGCCACGAAGGCCATCGGTCCACAGCGTTGCTGGGATAGGAAGGAACCACTCGTGCGCATAGGGCTGGCCAGTGTAGAAGCCGAGCCGCCGTGGTGAGGCGTTCCCGCTTCACCACCTTGGCCGTCCGTGGGTCCTACGATCACGCTGAGTCGGCGAATCACCTCGGCTCGCTCAGCGAGCCCGCCTACTTGGCGACCGCCCAACACTTCGAGTCGGCGGAAGCGATGCGTGCCGCCGCCGCGGGTGAGTGCGACGCCTGGGTGTATTCCCGGCGGGGCAACCCGACGGTCGGGTACCTGGAGGCCACCGTCGCGGCGCTCGAAGGCTATCGGGTCGATGCCGAGGTGAGCGCTGCCGTCACCACGACCGGGATGGCGGCGGTGACGCTGGCCACGATGCCGTTTCTCTCGGCGGCCGCGGGCGCCAAACCCAACATCGTCGCCTCGCCGGCGCTGTACGGTTCCACCGTAATGATCTTCAATAAGCGTTACGGGGCGGAACGGGACGTCGCCGTCCGCTGGGTCCGCGATCCGCTGTCGGTCAGCGAATGGGAACGATGCATCGATGAGGACACCCGCTTCCTCTATGCGGAGTCCCCTTCGAACCCCATGGTCCAGCTGGTGGACATACCGGCCCTGGCGGCCCTGGCCGGTCAGGCGCGGATACCGCTCATCATTGACTCGACGCTGGCGACACCCGCCCTGATGCGCCCGCTGGCACTCGGCGCCGACGTCGTGGTCCAGTCGCTCACCAAGGCGGCCGGAGCCAGTGGCCGCAGCATGGGGGGAGCGGTCATCGCCCGACACGACATCCAGGCCCGAGCGCAACCGTCCGAACTGACCGCGGATTTCGCCGGCTACCTGCGCAGCGGGCCCATCCGGGATATGGGCAGCGTCCTGAGTCCCTTCAACGCGTGGACGCTGCTGTCGGATATTCGGGAGCTGCGCGGAAGGGTGGATACCATGTCCGCCAACGCGCTCAGCGTCGCCCAGCATCTCGCGGCCTCGGACCGCGTCGCGGAGGTCTTCTATCCGGGATTGCCGACCCACCGTTCGCACGGCATCGCCAAGCGCGACATGTGGCTTGTCGACAGCGACGTGAACGGCCGGGAAGCGGTGAACAGGTTCGGCTTCCTGCTCTGCTTCCGGCCGGTCGGCGGCGTCCGCGCCGCGCGCGAGTTTCTGGATCGGCTCAACCTCATCTGGCGGGCGAACAACCTCGGTCAGGTCAAGAGCACCGCGACGATTCCCGCGATCGGCACCCACAAGCAGGTTGCGGAATCCGGCCCCGAGTCGGCCCCGGTGCCCGCCGACATGGTCAGGTTGAGCGTCGGCCTGGAACACCTCGACGACATCATTGCGGACCTGACTCAGGCGCTGGACGAGCGATGAGTGTGGGAGCGGCATGAAAGCTGAGCTGGCCAAGACGTACAAGACGCGGGTAGCCCTGGTATCGCCACCGCGTACCGGGTCCACCGCCGTGGCCCGGCTGCTGTGGCAGCACCCGGCGATGACCCACCACTGCCACGAACCCTTCGAAGCGTGCTACTGGGGAAACCAGGGTGCGGAGTCGGTGGAGAGCTGCCTGTACAACCCCATGGAGATTGACACGGGTAATCGGGTCTCGATTGCCGACGTGCCGTGGGGAAGCGGCTTGCTGGTCAAGGAGATGAGCTTTCAGCTCAGCACCGCCCAGTTCGACCTCCTGGCCAGCCTCACGACCGCGCCACTGATCTTCGTGATGTGCGATCCTCGGCTGTCGACCACATCCCGGCTGCGCATCGTGCGGGAACTCTACCGGGCAGAGACGTTTCCACCCTTCGAAAGTGGGTGGCAGTCGTTGCACGAGCAGGTGGAGTTCTGCCGCCAACGGGACATCCCTTATCTGCTGGTCGATTCCGATGACCTCCGGGCCGATCCGGCCGGCGTGACGGCCGCGCTGATCGCAGCGATCGGACTGCCGTCCGCGGCCGGTCTGCAGGCGTGGGCACCGCGCCCCGGTTTGCAGCTGTGCTCGCCCGAGGTGGGTGCGTTGATGAGTGAGGCCCGGCGGGCCGACGACCCGTTCTACCGAAAGGTCCTGGGCAGCACGGGGATCCAGCCCCGGGGCGAGGTCGACTGGGCGCGGGAGAATGCGTTGATCTCGGCCGCGGGCCTGACCCACGACGTGGAGAAGTGGCTCCAGTGCTACGAGGAGATGCGGGTGGATCCGGCACTGATCGCCGGTCAATGCGGGAGACGGGGGAACCATGCGCAGGCGGGATGACGAGCGACGAGACACGGCGCGGCCGGCGGTCCCGAGCGTGGGCCCCGCGAGAATCGCGCCCATCGAGCAGGGATCATGACCGCTCCCGGGAGCGGCCGGAGCGCCGAACCGGCGTCCGCGTGTGTCGACCTGCTCGGTGTCGGCTTCGGTCCGGCCAACCTGTCCCTCGCGATTGCGATGCGGGAGGATTCACCGCGCACGACCGCCTTCTTCCTCGAAGCCCAGCGGGATCCGGTATGGCAGGGTGGCATGCTGCTGGACGGTTCCAATATCCAGAACCATCCATCCCGCGATCTCGCCACCCTGCGCAATCCCCGCAGCCACTACAGTTTCCTCAACTACCTGTTCGAAGTGGGCAGGCTCGTCGAGCACCTCAACCTGCCGCTGGAGTTCCCGTTACGCAAGGAATATGCGCAGTACATCCAGTGGGCGACCAACCAGTTCCGGGCGCAGGTCGAGTTTGGTGCACGGGTAACCGGGATCGCGATAGCCGATGTTGACGGCGCGCCCGGGTATGTCGTGACCTGCTCGGACGGTTCACGCCACCGCGGCCGGGCGCTGGTGCTGGGTACCGGGCGTACACCGCTCGTGCCCGATCCCTTCGACAAGCTCGACTCGCCGCGCGTCTGCCACCTGACGAGCTACCTGCCCACCGTCCAGAACCTGGCGCGGGCCCCCGAGTCGATCGCCGTCATCGGCGGCAGCCAGAGCGCGGTCGAGATCGTCCTCGATCTCGCGAGCCGGTTCCCCCGCGCCCGCATCGTCAACTACGTGCGCCAGTACGGCTTGCGGCTCAAGGACACCAGCCCGTTCAGCGAGGAGGGATTCTTCCCCGAGTTCACCGACTACTACTTCAAGGCGACCCGGTCGGGCAAGGCGGCGCTCGACGCGTACCTGCGGCCCACGAACTATTCGTCGAGCGACGCCGACGTCCTGCACGCGCTCTATGCACTGATCTACGAGCAGCGCCTGGACGGGGACCAGCGAGTCTTCGTGCACCGCAACACCGAGGTCCGCGCCGTCGAGGTGGATGACGCCGGGGTGTCCTTCGAGGCCGAAGAGGTGCACACCAAGGACGTGGTGACCGACCGCGCGGACCTGGTGGTTCTGGCGACCGGCTTCCGCGATCTGGGGCCGCATCCGCACCAGGAGCCGTATCCCGCGCTGCTGGGCGGAGTGATCGACGGCTTCCAGTTCGATGCCGATGGCTATCTGATCGTCGAGGCCGACTACTCGTTGCGGCCGCGGGTGGACGGCACGCCGCCGCTGTTTCTCAACGGGCTGTGCGAGTCGACGCACGGCATCGGGGACGCCGGCTCGTTCAGCCTGCTGTCCCTGCGTTCCGCGACGATCCGGGACGGGTTGCGCAAGCAGGGGATCGCATAAGCACGACGAGCTACAGAACCTGGCCGGGGAGCCCTGCCAACCGTTCGGAGGTTTCATGACGGCGACGGTCAGCGCCCGCAGTCGGTGGTTTCCCTTCGGCACCCGGCCCGAGGCGCCGGTGCGGCTGCTGACGCTTCCCCACGCCGGCGCGGGTGCCGCGGTGTTCCGCGACTGGGGGAGGGGCATGCCCGAGCCCGTCCGGGTCTGCCCGGGCCAACCCCCGGGGCGGGAAGGGCGCCGCGCGGAGCCGCCATTCACCCGGGTCGGCCCGCTGGTGCGGGAGTTGGCCGCCGAGATCAGCACCTCGGTACGGTCGCCGTACGCCATTCTCGGGCACAGCACCGGTGCGCTGTGCGCCTTCGAGGTCACCCGCGAGCTGCTGCGCATCGGCGGCCCGCCGCCGGTGCACCTGTTCGTCTGCGGCCGGCCCGCGCCGCAGCATCCACTGGCGCGCAGTGAGCTGGCCGGGCTGTCGCCGCCGGAACTGGCGGCATTCCTGCGTCGGCTGGAGGGCACCCCGGAGGCGATCCTGTCCGACCACGAGTTGCTGAGGTGGAAGCAGCCGCTGCTGGTCGCCGACTTCGCGGTCAACGAGTGCTACACCTTCGAGCCGGACACGCCGCTGAACATCCCGATCACCGCCGTTGTCGGCCGTAGCGATCCGGGCGCCGGCGAGGAGCTGATGGCCGCCTGGAAGGAACAGACCACCGGCGGTTTCGCCCTGCACCTGCTCGATGGCGGCCACTTCGCGATATTCGACCACGCACCGCGGGTGCACGCCACGATCGCCGCCGCGCTGCGGGAGCAGGCGGTGCCCGGGGCGCCGGCGCCCGACCGCGCGGCGGGCGGCCCGGCGCCGCAGGAGGCGGGGCAGTGATCCCGACCGTCCCACGCGCAGCGCCGGAAAGTGGTCGAGACACCGTTGGACGAAACACGCTGCCGACCGGGGTCCCCCGGCGGCTGCGCGCGGTGCTGGAGGAGACGGGCCACGGCGGCCTCGCGCCGGCGGGCGGAACGGAGACGGCATGACCGAGCAGCGCGAAGACTTCGTGGATACCGACTACGCCGCCCCCGAGGGCGAGCTGGAACAGGCGGTGGCCGGCATCTCGGCGGAGGTGTTGGGAGTGGACCGCGTCGGGCGCACCGACAGTTACTACGACTTCGGCACCACGTCGTTGCAGGCGGTCCGGATCTGCGCCCGGATCCACCGGTTGACCGGCGTCCAGGCGCTGCCGGTCTGGCTGTTCGACAACGACGTGCTGGCCGACTTCGTCCAGCGGTTGACCGCGGCCGGGGCCGACGGCGAGGGCCGGGCCGCCGCCCGGCCGGCACCGACGGGCAACGCCGGGGGAGTGCATGGCTGATCCCTCACCGGTCGGTGCGGTGGCCGCGCCCCCGGTGATCGCCGTGACCGCGACGGCCACCTACCCGATGACCGTCGAGCAGGAGTCGATCTGGCTGGACGACGCGCTGCACGACGGGCCGTCGCGGTACCTGGAGTCGTGGGTGTACCGGTTGACCGGGCAGGTCGACCGGCGCGGCGTGGACTGGGCGTACCGGGAGCTGGTGCGCCGGCACGAGGGGCTGCGGACCCGCTACGTGCTGGCCGGAGAGGATCTGGTGCAGCAGGTGCTGCCGGCGGACGGCATGCCGGGCCTGGCGCGCCGGCCGTGCCCGGCCGCCGAGCTGGACGCCGAGCTGCGGTCGCTCGTC
Organism: Rhizomonospora bruguierae; assembly: GCF_018397995.1. GTDB lineage: Bacteria > Actinomycetota > Actinomycetes > Mycobacteriales > Micromonosporaceae > Rhizomonospora > Rhizomonospora bruguierae. The sequence goes on along the minus strand of NZ_BBQH01000045.1, from coordinate 34,472 downwards.
CGCCGGCCGCTGGACCTGGCGGTCGCTCCGATCCGGGGCACCCTGCTGGATGTGGCGGGCCAGGACGTCGTGCTGGTTGTCCAGGTGCACCACATCGTGGCCGATGACTGGGCGCTACACGTGCTGGAGCAGGAGTTCGGGGAGTGCTATCGGGCCTGGCTCGCGGGCCGGCCGGCCGCGCTGGCGGCGGCACCGCAGCCGGGCCGGTACGCGCGGGCGCAGCGCCAGGCCGGGCCCGACCCGGCGGCCCCCGCCTACTGGCGGCGCCAGCTCGCGGGCCTGCCGGCGGACGCCGCCCGCTCGCTGCCACCCGACCGGCCCGAGCAGCCCGTGCCGGGCGGCGCGCAGCTGCGGTTCCAACTCGAACCGGCGGCCGGCCGGCGTATCCGGGCCGCCTGCAAGGCCCTGCGGGTGACGCCCTTCACGCTGATCGCCGCAGCGACCGGGGCGCTGCTGGCGGACGGCACCGGGTCGCCCGAGGTGCTGGTGGGTACCCCGGTGTCCCGCCGCGGGTCGGCGGAGCTGGACCGGATGGTCGCCTATCTGGGCCAGGTGCTGCCGCTGCGCCTGCGGGTGGATCCGGGGCAGCCGTTCGCCGAGCTGGCCCACCAGGTCAAGCGGGTGGCGGCCGAGGCGATGACGCACCGGGACATCCCCACCGCCGAGTTGGCCCGGCAGCTGCGCCGGCCCGGTGCCGGCGCACCGGCGCTGGCCCGTACCGTCCTGGTGCTGGACGACGACAATGCCGGACTGGACCTGCCCGGTATCACCGCCGAGCGCCTGCACGTGCCGTCCGGCGTGGCAAAGTACGACCTGTTGCTCACCCTGGTGGCCGGCCGCACCGGCTACCAGGGTTTCCTGGACTACGCCAGCGACCGGTACACCCACCACGCCGCTCGCCAGCTGACCGACCGGCTGGCCGCGCTCCTCGACGCGGCCACCCGCGAGCCACACCGCCCGTGGTCACTGGCCGACGTGCTGCGCGCCGCGCGGCGAACCTAGCGCCGCGCTTTCACCGGCCGCTGCTGGCCAACTCCGCGGCCGGGTAGCCGGGGACGGGGCGGCGCGCACACAGGTCCGCTACCCGTGCCCGCACGCTCATGCGGACGCTTGGCGGTACCCGGTAGCCGCGCTCCCCGTGCACCTCGACGGACCGGAGCACCTGATCGATCAGCTCGGCGCAGTAGCGGGCGTCCTCCCGCCCCAGTCCCCGCCGCGCGGCGCTGTTCGTGCCGATCCTGATGCCGCCGGTGACGAAGGCCGGCGTCGGGTCCCGAGGGACCCGGTTCTTGTTGACGACGATTCCGCACTCCTCCAGCGCCTGCTCCGCGACGAACCCGGTCATCCCCTTCGGCGAGAGGTCGACCAGCACGATGTGGTTGTCCGTGCCACCGGAGACCAGCCGGTAGCCGAGCCCGGCGAGCGTCTCGGCGAGGACGCCGCCGATCTCCACGATGCGCTCCGCCACCGCCCGGAACTCGGCCGTCGTCACCATGTCCAGGGCCCTCGCCTTGGCGGCGATCGTGTTGAGCGCCGGCGCGCCCTGGGAGAACGGGAACACCGCGCGCTGGAGGAAGTCGGCCAGCGTGCCCCTGCCCCGGGGCGCCGGGGCATCGTGGTCGCGTCCGGACAGGATCAGGCCGCCCCGCGGTCCGAAGAGCTGCTTGTGGGTACAGGTCGTCGTGATGTGCGCGTGGTCGATCGGGCTCGGATGCAGGCCGGTGGCCACCAGTCCGGCGGTGTGCGAGATGTCCGCCAGCAGGTAGGCCCCGACCTCGTCGGCGATCTGGCGGAAGCGGGCGAAGTCGATGCTGCGCGGGTACGCCGTGGCACCGCAGATGATGACGCGCGGGCGGTGCCCGGTCGCCAGCCGGTGCACCTGGTCGTAGTCGATCAGGCCCTCGTCCGTGAGGCCGTACCCGACCACCCGGAAGTACTGGCCGGCGTACGCCGCGGGACTGCCGTGGGTGAGGTGCCCGCCGTGCTCCAGTTCCATCCCGAGCACCGGGTCGCCGGGCCGCAGCAGGGCGGACAGGACCGTGTAGTTGGCGTTGGTCGCCGAGTGGGACTGGACGTTCGCGTAGCGGGCGCCGAACGTCCTTCTGGCCCGGTCGATGGCGAGCTGCTCGATGTCGTCGACGACCTCGCAGCCGGCGTGGTACCGGCGCCCCGGGTACCCCTCGGCGGTCACGTTCACCGCGACCGAGGCCAGGCTGGCCAGGACGGATGGATCCACCACGCTCGACGAGGCCACCAGGGACAGCACGGTGCTCTGCCGGTCGAGTTCGCGTACCAGGACGTCGTACAGTTCGGGGTCGTCGCCGCGGAGCCGGTCGAGGCCGGTCGCCATGATGTTCGTCAAGGGCGCTTCCGTGAACCCGTTCATCGCCGCTCACCGCCGGGTCGCACCGGGGCCGCCTGCGCGGACAGCAGGGCTTTGCGGTCCACCTTGCCGTTCGGTGTGGTGGGCAGCCGGTCCAGCGCCGTGATCGTGCGCGGCACCATGTGGGCGGGCAGCAGCTCCCCGAGCCACTTGCGCAGCTCCGTCTCTGCGACCTCGCCTTCGCCGGACCGGGTGACGAAGGCGGCCAGCCGGGTGCGCCCCCGCGCCCCGGGCGCCACGACGACTGCCTTGGCGATGGCCTCGTGCCGCCGCAGGGTGGCCTCGATCTCGCCCAGCTCGATCCGCAGTCCGTGAATCTTCACCTGGAAGTCCCGGCGGCCCAGCAGCTCCAGCACGCCGTCCGGACGGTATCTGGCCATGTCCCCCGTCTGGTAGAGCCGCTCGGTGCGGCCATCGTGGAAGGTGTGCCACACGAACCGCTCGGCGGTGAGCTCGGGCCGGTTCAGGTAGCCGCGGGCCAGCCCGGTGCCCGCCAGGTAGAGCTCTCCCGGTATGCCCACCGGTACCGGCTGCAGGTGGCGGTCGAGCACGTAGACCCGCTGGTTGGCCATCGGTCGTCCATAAGGGACACTCGTCCAGCCGGGGTCGACCCGCTCGACCGGGAAGATGGTCGAGTCCATGGACGCCTCGGTGGCGCCGCCGAGGCTGATGAACCGCGCCGCCGGCGCGACCCGCCACAGCCGGTCGGCCAGGTTGACCGGGATCCAGTCCCCGCCGAGCAGCGCCAGGCGCAGGTGCCGTGGCGCGGCGGCGCCGTCCAGCTCGACGTACTCCAGCAGCAGCTCAAGCAGGGCCGGTGCCGAATGCCAGACGGTCACCTCGTGGTCGCGCAGCAGGTTCGCCCACGCGGGCGGGTCGCGTACCAGCTCCGGTTCCGGCAGGATCACCCGCCCGCCGGCGCCCAGCATGCCGAGGATGTCGTACACGGACATGTCGAAGCTCGGCGACGACACGCAGAGCACGCTGTCGCCGGGGCCGATGCCGAACCGGTCGTTGAAGTCGGTGAAGTTGTTGACCGCGCCGTGGTGTTGCAGCGCGATGCCCTTCGGGTCGCCGGTGGAACCGGAGGTGTAGATGACGTACGCCAGGTTCTCCGGCCGCACCGCCACCTCCGGCCGGTGCGTCGGATACCCGTCGAGCCGCTCGGTATCCAGGCACAGCAGCGGGGCTCCGGCGTCGGCGAGAACGGACCGCTGGGCCTGTTCGGTGACGACCGCCACGCACCCCGCGTCGGCGAGCATGAGCCGCAGCCGCTGCGGCGGGTAGTCCGGGTCCAGCGGCAGGTAGGCCCCGCCGGCCTTCAGGACGCCGAGGATCGCGACAACCAGCTCGGGCGACCGCCCCAGGCACACCCCGACGATCGTCTCCGGCCCCACGCCGAGTTCGCGCAGCCGGTGGGCCAGCCGGTTCGCGGACGCTTCCAGCTCGGCCCGGCTCAGCACCCGCTGCCCGCACACCACGGCCGGCGCGTCACCGTGCCCGGTGTGCGACTCGAAGAGCTGGTGGAGGCAGGACTCCGCGGGAAACCGGCGAGCGGTGTCGTTCCACTCGACGATGGTCCGCCACTCCCGGTCGGTGAGCATCGCAAGCGTGGTGACCGGTCGGTCCGGCTCGCGGACCGCGGCTTCGAGCAGCGTCCGGTAGTGACCGAGCATCAGGTCGATGGTGCCGGCGTCGAAGAGGTCCGCGCTGACGGCGACGTCCACTGTGGCGCCCTCGGTGCCGGCGCCCACGCGTACGGTGAACCGGATGTCGGCCCGGGCCGGCTGGCCGGCCGGGGCGACGGCTTCCCCCGGTGGCGCGTCGAACCCGGGCATCGACTCGGCGCCCTCCGCCACGCCGAAGAAGACCGGGAACAGCGGCGGACGCGCGGCGTCCCCGGCGGGGCTCAGCTCCCGCACCAGCAGGTCGAACGGCAGCTCCGCGTTGGCGAAGGCGGCCTGTGCGGTCGTCCGGGTGCGCCGCAGGAGGTCGCGGAAGGTGGGCTGCCCGGAGAGGTCACCGCGGAGTATGACGGTGTTCGGGACGGGGCTGCTCGACCCCTGCACCTCGGGCCGCTCCCGTGCCGGGGCGGCGACCCCGACGGCGACGTCCTCCGTGTCGGCGTACCGGGCGAGCATCACCTGGACGGCCGCGAGCATGGTCATGAACAGCGACGCGCCTTCGACCCGGCCCAGCGCCCGCAGCGCGGAAATCAGCTCGGCGGGTAGCTCGGCCTGCCGCCGCCCACCGCGCCGCGGCCGGCTCGACGGGCGGGCGCGATCCGTCGGGAGGTCCAGCGGTTCTAGACCGTCGAGCTGCCGCCGCCAGTACGCGAGTTGGTTCTCCAGAAACGGCTCGCCGGCTCGCTCCCGCTGCCGGGCGGCGTAGTCCTCGTCCTGGATCGGCAGCGCGGGTAGCTCGTTTTTCCCCTTCGCATCGGCCAGCCGCGCCACGGGCTGTTCCGGGTCGGACATGCTGTGTTCTCCCGTCCGGGGCGACCTGCTGTTTCGTCACCCGCCCTGGCAACATCGGACCGTTTATCGGCGGTGTCTCATGTGGAGGTTATGGGCGTGACGACATCGCAACGATATGCTGTCGGAGTTGAGGCGGCAACCGGCTGAAGACGAGGTTTTCGGATGGCCTTGGGTGGGTCCGCCGACGGGTACCGGGCCGCCTGCGCGGTGCGTGCCAGCGTGATCGGTTGCGGGAAGCGGAACTCTATTGTGGAGTATCCACGGGCGCTCGGAGCTGGTCGTTTGGTTGCTGGAGTCGACGGAACCGGTTACCCAACCCGTTGGGGAGCCTTGACAGCCACCGATGGCCACATCTAGCTTGAAGTCAATTGGGGATAGATCCAGCTCTAACTGGCCTCTTCGCGGGAGGTGGTGCTGATCTGGCCGGAGGCTCGCGGTACCGGCGTGGCCGGCCGCCGTCGGCAAGGCTCTTCCCTATGACCGAGACCCGGGTACGAGTGCTCCTCCTCGCAGTTTACGAGGAGGAGTAGCGCTATCTGGCGACGGCCGAAGCGGCCCGTTGTTCACGGCGTATTTTCCCATCATTCTCGCGCACCATTGACCAGGTGAACTCCGAGTATTCTGTCGGCTCATCGGACGGGGGATGATATGACGGATGCCGACCTGCTGGCGAAGCCGTCGCTGGAGGCGAGCGTCCGCGAGGTCTGGACCGAGGTCCTGGGTATCCCGGACATCGACGCGACGACGCCGTTCTTCGACGCGGGCGGGGATTCACTGGCCGCTATGCGGGTGGTGAGCCGGCTCCGCGCCCGGCACGGCACCGTGTCGATGCGTCTTTTCATGTCCGCGCCCACGATCGCCGGCCTGGCGAACGCCCTCGCCGCCGCCTCGGCCCCGCCGGCCTCGGCCCCGGCCCCGGCGGCCGCCGCCGAGGTGCCGACCGCGTCCGGGTCGGTGGCCCGCCGCTACTCGCTCTCCCGCGCGCAATGCCAGATGTGGACGGTCGCCAGCCGCCTGCCCGACGTTGGGTTGTTCATCGTGGCCGGCGCGTTGCGCGTTGACGGGCCGCTCGATCTCGCCGTTCTCGAGCGGGTCTTCGCGGAGTTGGTGACCCGGCACGAGGCGCTGCGTACCCGGTTTGAGGATGTCGGCGAGGGTCCCGTGCAGGTGGTGGAACCGCACGTGGAGGTCACCGTCGAGGTCGAGGACCACACGGCCGACCGGGACCCGGTCCGCAGCTGTGAGAGGCGCATGGCCGTCGCGGGGCGGGAGGCGTTGCCGCTGGACCGGGCGCCGCTCATGCGCGTCGTGGTGCACCGGATCGCCGCCGACCGGCACGTGTTGTTCATGAGCGTGCACCACATCGTGTGCGACGGCCAGTCGCTGACGGTGCTCCAGTCCGAGGCCGCCCGGCTCTACCGGGAGATCGCCGCCGGCGGCGCACCCGCGCCCCGGCCGATCCCGCTCGGCAGCGGCAGGCTCGCCGAGGAACTGGCCGAGTGGCTGACCACCGCCGAGGCGGCACGGCAGCGGGAGTTCTGGCTCGACCGGCTCAGCCCGCCCTTTCCGAGGCTCGCCGACGGCCCGAACTCCCGCTTCGCCGAGCTGGGCACGGCGTCGTTCGTGCAGCGCATGCGGTCGGCGGCGACCAGCGCGAAGCTGTCGGCCGACGACATGCGCGCGGTCAGCGCCGCGGCGCGCAAGCACGGGATGACGGATTTCATGCTCGTGCTCGGGGCGTACGCGGCGACGCTGCGGGCGTGGAGCGGCCAGGACGACATCCGCGTCGCCACGGCGCTCGCCAACCGCGTCGGGCCGGGCATGGACGAGGTCGTGGGGCTCTTCGCCAACACCATCGTGCTGCGCATGCGGCTTGCCGACACCGACCCGGTCGTGGTCAGCCGGCAGGCCCGCGAGGTGTGCATCGACGCGTTCGAAAACCAGAGGTTGCCGTTCGAGGAGCTGCTCGCCGAGCTCCACCACCGGCACCCGGACGCGGGTCCGGCCTTCGACGCGATGCTCGTCGCCCAGAACGAGATCGACGCCGTGGCGCCGGCCGGCGGCCTCGTGTTCGCGCCGTACGAATCCGGCGTGCTCGGCTCCTCGGTCGTGGCCCCCGCGTGCGCCTTCGTCCTCACCGTCGTGCTCATCGAGGGCGCGCTGCTGTTCGAGCTGCGGTACCAGACCGCGACGACCGCCAAGGAGTTGGCCGCCGAGTTGCTCGACGCGATCACGACGGCCGTACGGGCCACTGCCACAGCCCTCCTGGCGGCGCCGTGACGGGTCGTCCGGCTCGTACCGCGCCCGCCTCGGGGTACAGTGCGGGGTGCTGGGCGGGTCGCGATGCGTAGTGACGGCTGAGGCCCGGCGCCGGACGCGCTAAGGAATCGCGTATGAGGTCTCCGCTCCAGGGCGGGCTGCCACCGGTGGGTACGGTGGCCGGCGCCGTCGTGGAGATCGCGTGTGACGAGTCCGGGTTCTCCGGCACCAATCTGCTCGATCCGACCAGCCCGCTGGTCACGCACGCGAGCGTCGACCTGCGCATCGGTGCGGCGGTCGAGCTGATCACGGCGCTGCGGTCCGGGTTCCGGTTCTCGCCGAACGAGTTCAAGTCCGGGCGGTTCCTCCGCAACCCGGCGGCGGGCGAGGCCCTGGAGTGGCTCCTGGCGGCGCTGCGCGGCCGGGCGCACGTCCAGCTGGTCGACAAGCGGTATTTCCTCGCCACCCGGATCGTCGACCTGCTGCTGGCCGAGCCGTCGTACGCGGCCGGTACCCGCCTGACCCGGGACCAGCGCCCGGCCGCCCTCGCCCTGTACCGCGCCGGGCGCGTGGCCGGTCCCGACTGGGGCGTCTTCCTCGCCGCCTTCGTCGAGCTGGTCCGGACCAAACGGCGGCGCCGGCCGGATCCCCTGGCCCTGGAACGGTTCTTCCAGGCGCGGGATGCGCTGCTACGGGCCCGGCTCGGCGCGCCGGCCGACGATGTCCTCGGCGGTCTCGGCCGCGCCCGGGTGCAGGCGGTGCTGGCCAGGCTGTTCGCCGACGACCGGTCGATCCCGCCACCGCTGGAGCCGATGCTGCCGGCGCTGGCCGAGACCGTGCTGTTCTGGAGCGGCGGGGGACAGCGACCGGTGCTGGTGACCCACGACGAGCAGAGCGCCCTCACGGCCGGCCGGTTGCGCCGCCTCCAGCAGGTGCTGGCCGCCGGCTCCCCGCCGCCCGTCGATGCCGATGGGAGCGGCCCGCCGCCGGCCGGGATCTCACCCCTGGCCGGGTTGGTGATGGTCGACTCCCGGGACGATCCGCGGGTCCAGGTCGCCGACCTGCTCGCCGGAATGGCCCGGCGGTCCCCGGAGATCGTCGACGACGGCCCGCTCCAGCCGTTCCTCTCTCCAACCTCGCTGCGCGATCCCCAGCCGCGGCGCACGGCCAGGACGTAGCGACTAACGGGGGAGCCAGGTGCCGGCCCCGCGTTCCAGGGCCGCGGCGTAGACCCCGGCGCCGATGGCGATGTCGTGGATGCCCATGCCGAACGGGTTGACCACCACCGGGCCGGCCGAGCCGGTCGGGCCCGGCCCGCTGCCCGCGACCAGCGTGGCCAGCTCGGCGTCGACGGCCCGGCCCCCGGGTGGCGCCGGCACGCCCGGACCGCTGACCCGGCCGGCCCGGGCCAGCCGGCCCAGCAGGCGGGTCTCGTCCTCGCGGACCAGTGCCCAGTCGTCCACGACCAGGTACCCGCAGCCGAGCAGCAACTCCTCGGTGGCGTCGTCCAGCGAGACGTTGAGGAACACCGCGTCCCGCGGCAGCCACTCGAGCGGCACGTACGGCGACGTGGTCGTGGTCGCGGCGATGCTCACCTCGGCGGTCGACACCGCGGCGCGGGCGCTGTCCGCCACGGTGACCCCGGCGGCCGGCACCAGCGCGCCGGCCGCCCGGGCGAACGCCGCCGCCCGCTCGGGGACGGCGTCGTACACCGTCACCGTGGCCAGCCGGGTCCGGGCGGCCAGCAGCTCCAGGTGGGTACGGGCCTGCCGGCCGCAGCCCAGCAGCGCCAGGTGCCGGACCGCGCCGAGTTCCCGGACGGCGCGCAGCGCCACCGTCGACACCGCGGCGGTGCGCAGCGCGCTGATCAGCCCGCCCTCCAGGATGCCGGCCGGCGCGGCGGTGTCCGGGTCGGCCAGCACGATCAGCCCGTGCGCCCGGGGCAGGCCGCGGTCCGGATTGCCGATACAGGCATTGATGATCTTGCAGCCGTACGCGCCGGCGTACCGGGCCGGCAGGATCAGGCTGCGCGCGGCGGTGCCGTCGGCCGCGGTCCAGCGCAGCGCCGCCTCCGGAGTGATCCCGGCCCGGCCGTCGCGCAGCGCGAGGAACGCGCCGGCGACCACCTCGACCGGGTCGATCGCCTTGACGAGCTCGGCGACCTCGGCCGCGGACAGGTACAGCAGCGCATCGGCGGGCGCCTGGGTGGAGGGCACGACCCGCACGCCTACCGCGCCTGGGCTTCCATCGCCAGCCGCAGGCTCTTGGGTCGCATGTCGGTCCACACCTGCTCGATGTAGGTCAGGCACTCCTCGCGGGGTCGGGCCGCGCCGACCGTCGTCCAGCCGGCCGGCAGGTTCTCCTCGCGGCGGGCCGGCCAGATCGAGTACTGCTCCTCGTCATTGATCACCACGAGGTAGTCGGCGGTCTCGTCGTCGAACATCGCGGGTTCCCTTCGGTAGGTGCGGTGACTTACAGGCGGCTGAGTTCGTCGGTCAGGTCGCGCAGCCCCAGCGAACCGAGCGACAGCGCGGCCATGTGCCAGGACTTCGCGTCGAATGTGGCACCGCGGGCCCGGTGGGCGGCCTGGGCCGCGGCCCGACCGGCCAGCCAGGCGCGCTCGCCAAGCTTGTAGCTGATCGCCTGGCCGGGCAGCCCGAGGTAGCGGTCGATCTCGGCGTCCACCGCCGCCGCCGGCTGGCCGCTGTGCGCCGCGAGGAACGCCCGGGCCAGCTCCGGGGTCCAGCGCTGGCCGGCGCCCATGGGGGAGTCGGCCGGCACCGGCAGCTCCAGGTGCAGACCGATGTCGAGGACCACCCGGATGGCCCGCAGCAGCTGCCGGTCCAGATAGCCGATCCGGTCGCCCGGGGTGCGGAAGTAGCCGAGCTCGTCCATCAGCCGCTCCGCGTACAGCGCCCAGCCTTCCCCGCAGGCGTCGATTCCCCCCACGCTGGACTGGTAGAGCGAGAGCCGGCCGGCAACGTACACCCACTGGCCGTGTTGCAGGTGATGGCCGGGCACGCCCTCGTGGTACCAGGTGCTGAGCAGCTGCCACAGCGGGAACCGGGTCTGCCCGTTGGTGGGCAGCCAGGTCCGGCCGGGGCGGGCGAAGTCCCGCGACGGCGGCGTGTAGTACGGCGCACCGGTGCCGGCCGGCGCGATCCGGGCCTCCACGACGTGCAGCGGTGGCGCCAGCTCGAACGCGGTGCCGTTCAGCTCCCGGATCGCCTCGTCCATGATCTGTTGTAGCCGGATCCGGATCGCCTCGGTCCCCTCGACCGCCTCGCCGTGCTCGTCCAGGTGCCGCATGGCGGCCGCCGGTGTCCCGCCGGGCAGCACCTCGCCGGCCGCCTTGTCCAGCTGCACCCGCAGATCCTGGTAGGTGGCCCAGCCCCACCGGTAGGTCTCGACCAGGTCCAGGTCGGCGCCGGTCCAGAACCGGGCCCAGGCGCGGTACCGATCGGCGCCGATCCCGTCCGGCGAGCCCTCGACCCGTGGCAGGTAGCCGGTACGCAGCCAGTCGCGCAGTGCGGCGGTGCCGGCCGCGGCCTCGGCGGCCGCGGTGTCCAGCGCGGCCCGCAGCGCCGCCGGGACCTGGGCGGGCTCGGCGAAGCCGGCGTACCAGCCGCGCCCATCGGTCGCCGCCAGCCAACGGTCGAGCTGGCCGGCCAGCAGCCGGACCTGGCGGGGTGCCGCGGTGAAGCTGCCGCGGGCGGCCGCCTGCTCCAGGGTTTCGCGGAAGCCGGCCAGGGTGGCGGGCAGCAGACGCATCCGGTGGGCAACGGCGGCCCAGTTGTCGGCGCTGTCCACCGGCATCAACGCGAAAATCTCCTGCACCCGCTCCTGCAGGCCGAAGACGTTCACCAGCTCGCGCAGGTACTCCTCGTCGCCGCTGGTCGCCAGGTCCGCCTCCAGCCGCTCCCGCAGCAGCCGCCCGCACCGCCGCTCGACCGCGGGCAGGTCGCCGGCCGCGACGCGCTCCGCCGCGTCCAGTTCGGTCAGCGTGGCGCGGGACAGCTCGTCGTGCGCGACCCGGCCGGCCGGCGACAGGTCGGGCAGCCGATCCTCGCCGACCGGCAGGCCGAGCCAGGTCGCGATCAGCGGGTTGACCGCGGCGAGCCGGTGCACGTAGCGGTCGGCGAGGTCGCGGATCGGCCGCTCCGGCTTCCGGGCGCTGTCGGTGTCGGTCTGGTCCACGAGCTCGCTCACCATAGGCTCCTCACAGCTCCGCCGGCGCGGTACGGGTCGATGCCGGCGGATCCGCCGGTGCGGCCTGCGGAACCGGCGGGCCGACCACCGTGCCATCGGCGGTGCGGCGGATGGCCCGCACCCCCGGGATCAGCACGGTGAGGCTGCACGGGATGGCGATCAGCGCCGCGCCGCCGATCAGGGTGGCCGCGTTGCCGATGTGCGCGGCCAGCGGGCCGACGATCGCGAACCCGATCGGCATCGCGACCAGTGAGATCATCCAGTCGTAGGACTCCACCCGGGAGCGCACCTCGTTCGGGATGAGCTGCCCGACCGTCGCGCTCCACACGGCACCCAGGAAGAACAGCCCGATCCCGCTGGCGAAGGCCGCCACCCCGATGAGCCAGGGCTGCAGCGGCGGCGCGATGGCCAGCATCGGCGCGATGGTCAGGATCAGGGCCAGGTTCGCCGCGACGAGCGGGCGTTTGGGCTTGAACCGCAGCGTGATGATGCCGCCCACGATCCCGCCGGCCGCCCAGCAGGCGGACAGGATGCCCCAGACACCCGCGCCGCCCAACCGGTCGGCCGCGATGACCGGGCCGAGCACGAAGTACGCGGCCATGGCGGCGTTCCACAGCGAGTGCGCGATCAGGGTCGTCCAGTACCAGGGCCGGATGGTCACCTCACGCCAGCCGGTGCGCAGGTCCCGCCAGAACGGCTCGGCCTTCGCCAGGGTGCGGGGCGCCAGCCGCAGCAGGGCCAGCGAGATCGCGCTCACCACGAAGCTGAGCGCGTCGACGGCGAAGACCAGCCCGGGGCTGAACACGGCGATCAGCAGGCCCGCGGCGGCCGGACCGCCGACGGAGAAGAAGCTGCCCGCGAAGTTGATCAGCGCGGTGCCGCTCTGCAGATGCTTCGACGGCAGGGTCTCCGGCAGCAGACCGCTGGACGCCGGGTCGAAGAACGCGGTCGCCCCGCCGAAGATCGCCGCGCCCAGGCCCAACTGCCAGATCTGCGCGTTGCCGGTGAGCAGCAGCGCCGCCAGCGTGCCCTGCACCACCGCGCGCAGCACGTCGGCGCCGAGCATGACGTAGTTGCGCCGCAGCCGGTCGGCCCACACCCCGCCGACCAGGGTGAAGACCATCGTCGCGACCGTCTGGACCGCGGTGATGTAGCCGATGTCCGCCGCGCCGCCGCCGAGTTCCAGGATCGCGAAGATCAGCGCGATCCGGGTGATCGCGGTGCCGGCCGCGGAGAGGGTCTGGCCGATCCACAGCAGGCGGAAGGCGCGGAAGCGGAACGGCGTCAGGCCCCACCGGTCCTCCTCGGACACCCGCTCTTCGGTCATGTCGGTCCTCCCCGCCGCCCGTTAGCGCGACGCTCCGGTGTCGAATTCGCGCGCATTCCGTGACCGGTCGTTCGCGGTGCCGTCCCAGGCGGGTTCGGTGCTGATTTCGAGAATTGCGCAGCCATAGCTGAAGCCGACTCCGTTGCCGCACAGCGCGACCCGGTCACCGACCCGCACCGCTCCGGTCTCCACCAGGTGGGTGAGCCCGGCCAGCTGGTTTCCGGCGCCCAGATGCCCGACGGTCCGGCCCCACTCCCAGGTGGTCATCGACTCGGCGATGCCGAACCTCTTCCGGAATTCCTGGTCCACCAGGAACTGCCCGACGTTCGCGAAGACCCAGCGACTGATATCGGCGCTGACCAGCCCCGCGTCGGCCAGCGCGGTCTCGACGCTGGTCCGTTCGTGGGTGGACATCGCCCGCAGCATCGGCCGCAGCCGGCGCCGCTGCTCGGCCAGGAACGCCGCGCGGCTGGGGTACTCGCCCGGGTCGGCGGCGACGGTGCCGAGGTATCGGCCGTCGCCGACCACCGCGGTCGACAGCAGCCGGGCCACCCCGGCACCGCGGGACAGCACGACCGCGGTCGCGGCGTCGCCGGCCAACTCACCCTGGCCGGCGCGGTACCGGTCGGTGCCGGGCGGGTTCCGGTCGCTGGTGGTGACCAGCGCGGATGCCGGCGCCGGTGCGGTGCTCAGGTAGGCGGCCGCCAGTTCCAGCGCGGCCAGCGCCCCGTTGCACGCCTGCCGTAGCTCCACCGCCAAGGCCGTGGTGCCGACCGTGCGGCCCTGGATGTAGGAGGCGGGCGGTAAGTCGTCGGGCCCGTGCGTTTCGGAGCTGGCGTGGACCACGAGCCGAACCTCACCGGCCGGCACGCCCGCCCGGGACAGTGCCGCCCGGCCGGCCTCGACCGCCGGGTCCAGGACGCCCCGCTGGTCCTCGAGCACGCTCACCGACAGGTAGCCGTGTGTCTCGCGGAATTCGGGGTCGCATCGCCCGTCGGCCACGGCGGCGGCAATGTCGTCAAGGCTTCCCAATACCATTGCGCTGGCATTGACATACACGTCGCTCCACCGCACGTACCCGACTACTCCCTCCATTGTGGAGGCGGGCCAGAATGCCGCATAGTATGACATATGGTATCGAATTAGATTGATCGTACCCGCTGGCCAAGCGGCGCGCAACCCTTATCCGGTCCGCTGATTGCCGACCCGCCCCGTCGGGCCGGCCCCGGTGTGGATCCAGCGTGGAGGATGCTACCCGCCGGTGGTGCTGCCCGGGCGGCCGAATCACCTGGCATTCCGTGAAACACCGGCGGCAACCGGACCGACCCAACAGGACTGACGACGATGACCGATATCAGGGACGCGCCGCCTACCCGCACTCGGCCCAGTTCCCCGCCGGGTGGTGGATCTGGGGGCCGGGTGCTACGCGGGTTCGGCGTGCTTCCATGACTGCCGGCTGCCACGCCGGTCCCGGCGGGACATCTCCGATCTGCTCCACGCCGCGCCCGCCTGCGCCACCGCGACCCGGCCGTCGTCCAGGTCGGTGCACGCCGTCAGGTGCGGGTGCCGCCGCACCAGGTCACCGAGGAACGCCAGGCACAGGTCGTCCGCGTCGTAGCCCCGGTCGTCCAGCACGTCGTAGGCGCCCTCGTCGCGGGCCACGCGGGCGACCGGCCGATCGGTGCCGAGGACGGCGCGCGTGGTCAGCACCCACGAGTCGGGGCCGACCGGGAACGGGAAATCGGGTTCCCGCTCGCCGACCAGGCGCCAGCCGCCCGGCGGGTGCTCGTCGACCGGCAGCCAGGCGAGGGCCTGGCGGTTGCGGACGCTGGCCGTGGCCCGCTCCGCCCAGGGCCAGCGGCCGTTGCGGTCCGGCCAGACCAACTGCAGGACCGGCACCCGGGCGCCCCGGTAGAAGCGGTGCGTGGTGCCGAACAGGGCGTCGTGCCAGGACTCGTGCACGGGCCGGAGCTGGGTGGCGAAGCCGTCCAACACCCCGTGGAACGGCTCGTTCCGCGCCGGCCAGCCGTGCTCGCGGGCCCGGTTCACGCAGGCGTTGAGCCACTGCTGCATGTCCTCGCCGCCCAGGCCGAACATCACCACCTCGGGGCGGGCTGTGCCGTCGTCGCCGACGACCGGGTTCTGCTGATGTGGCGTCACCGGTTCATCACTGACACGTGGAGCTGGGAAATCCCCATCGGGGAGATTCGAGTGGATGAAACCGCCGCCGAGGCCGCAGCACGCGAGACCGAGGAAGAGACCGGATGGCGACCGCGCGCTCCGCTCAGACCCCTGGTCTACGCGCAGCCATCTCCGGGCCTCATGACCTCCGAACACCACATCTTTCAGGCCGACTCTGCGGACCACATCGGGCCGCCGCAAGATGCTTTTGAGAGTGACCGGATCGACTGGATTCCGCTGACGGACGTAAGAAGTCTGATCGACAAACACGATATCGTTTCCGGCACCACCGTCGCCGCATTGCTCTACCTGCTGGCCTCGCGAAACGGCTAGCAGCGAAGATCGAGCCGCAATCGGAATGATCTCACCTGAGCTGATGTGACGAACACGATCGACCGAGGACCGGGCCGCCTGCTTAATCGCGCCCGGTCGACTCCCGCGCAGCTGCGGCTCCATCGCCCACGTTCCGCAGTTGAACGGCGGTCTTAGGCACGGGCGGCGGTGAAGCTGCAGGTCAAAGAGGTCAACATCGGCGCCGACGAGCGGTTCGTGATCTGCTTCAACCCCGAAGCCGCCGAGCGTGACGCTGCAGTGCGTGGATGGCTGATCGCCCAGCTCACCGCGAAGATCGACGGTTCGGACAAGCTGAGTGTCACCAAGCGCGCCGAGCTGCGCGGGGGGTGATCTCCACCAAGCATGGTCTGCATCGCTACCTGCGCGTCACCCCCGGTGGCCTGCTGCGCATCGATCAAGCGGGAATCAAGGCCGAGCAGCGCCTGGATGCAAGTACCTGCTGCGCTGCTCCGGCCCGAAGCTGAACGCGGAGGACATCGCGCTGGACTACAAGCAGCTCCTCGAAGTCGAACGCGGCTGGCGGCGAGATGAAGACCATCCTGGACCTGCGGCCGGTCCCAGCCCCAGAAAGCCCTGTTCGCCAAGCTGAAGATCACCGAACCGCCACGCGTCATCAACGCGACACCCGCAACCGCCTGACCAGCACGAACACCATGGCCTAGTGACACGCCTTGTCACCGGGCCAACTCGTGTTTTCCCAGCTCAAGCCCCAGATTCGCGGACCATATCGACGCGAAGCTGACAAAGCACTACCGGTGCCCGAAGGTGATCGCCGGCACAGTCGCGGCACCCGGCGTGGCATGATGACTTGAAGACATGTTCAATTGCTCATATGCCCGTACCGTTGTATCAGAAGAAGGCGGAGTTCTTCCGGATGCTCGGCCATCCGGTGCGCATCCGCGTGCTCGAACTGCTCGGCGAGCGGCCCATGGCGGTGCGGGACATCCTGGCCGAACTGGACATCGAGCCGTCCAGCCTCTCACAGCAACTCGGCGTGCTGCGCCGCGCCGGGATCGTGACCTCCACCCGCGAGGGCTCCGCGGTCGTGTACGCCCTGGCCGGTCCCGACGTCGCGGACCTCATGCGGGCCGCCCGGCGGATCCTGACCGAGATGCTGGTCGGGCAGACCGAGTTGCTGGAGGCCCTGCGCGAGGAGCCCACGTCCCACCCGGCCGGCACCGCGGCGCGTGGCGGCGCCACGTCAACCGGCGTCGCGGCGACGAGCGCCAGGGCGGCCGGTCCCACGGCGCCCGGCGCCGCGGTGGCCAGCGGCACGGGCGACGTCACGGCATCGCGGCGTTGAGCGCCGCGGTGCGGGCCCTGGGCGCCCGGTTGGTCGGCCTGCTTCCCGCCCGCGCGGACCTGGACGCCGTCCGGCGGCAGCCGCGGCGGGATCTCGTCGCGGGCGTGACCGTCGCCATCGTCGCCCTGCCCCTGGCCCTCGGGTTCGGGGTCTCGTCCGGGCTGGGCGCGGCGGCGGGCCTGGCCACCGCCGTGGTGGCCGGCGCCCTGGCGGCCGTGTTCGGTGGCTCCAACCTCCAGGTGTCCGGGCCGACCGGCGCGATGACCGTGGTGCTGGTGCCGATCGTCGCGGCGCACGGCCCGGGCGGGGTGCTGACCGTCGGGCTGCTGGCGGGGCTGCTGCTGATGGGGCTCGCCGTGGTCGGCGCGGGCCGCTACGTCCGGTACGTGCCGGCGCCGGTGGTGGAGGGCTTCACCGTCGGCATCGCCGCGGTCATCTTCCTCCAGCAGGTGCCGGCCGCGCTCGGGGTGCCCACGCCGGAGGGGGACCGGGTCGCGGTCGTGGCCGCGCGGGCCGCCGTCGAGTTCGTCCGGCTGGGTCCGCACTGGGTGGCGCTGGCGCTCGCGGTCGGCGTCGTGGCGGTGATGCTCGCCGGCGCGCGGTGGCGGCCGACCGTGCCGTTCTCCCTGCTCGCCATCGTCGCCGCGACGCTGGTCGCCGAGGCGGTCCGGCTCGACGTGCCGCGGATCGGCGCGCTGCCGTCGACCCTGCCGGCGCCATCGCTGGCGTTCCTGGACGTGTCGGCCATCCCCGCACTGGCCGGGTCCGCGCTCGCCGTGGCGGCGCTGGCCGCGCTGGAGTCGCTGCTGTCCGCCACCGTCGCCGACGGCATGTCGGTCGGCCAGCGCCACGACCCGGACCGGGAACTGTTCGGCCAGGGCGTGGCGAACGTGGCGGCCCCGATGTTCGGCGGGGTCCCGGCCACCGCCGCGATCGCCCGCACCGCCGTCAACGTCCGGTCCGGCGCCGGCTCCCGGCTGGCCGCCCTGACCCACGCGCTGGTGCTCGCCGCCATCATGGTCGCCGTCGCGCCGCTGGTCGCCCGCATCCCCATCGCGGCGCTGGCCGGCGTGCTGCTGGCCACGGCGATCCGCATGATCGAGGTCGGCTCGCTGTGCGCCCTGGCCCGCGCCACCCGGTCGGACGCCGCCATCATGGTCCTCACGGCGCTCATCACGCTCACCTTCGACCTCGTCACGGCGGTGCTCGCGGGCCTGGCCGCCGCGGTCGTGCTCGCCGTGCGGAAGATCGCCCGCTCGGTGCGGGTGGACCAGGTGCCGCTGGACACGGGCGACCACCGCGCCGAGGAGGCGGCGCTGCTGGCCGAGCACATCGTGGCGTACCGGCTGGACGGGCCGCTGTTCTTCGCCGCCGCGCACCGGTTCCTGCTGGAGCTGTCCGAGGTGGCTGATGTGCGGGTGGTCATCCTGCGGATGTCCCGGGTCAGCGCGATCGACGGCACCGGCGCCCTGGTGCTGCGGGACGCCATCGAGCGGCTCGAGCACCGCGGCATCGTCGTCCACCTGTCCGGCATCCGCCCCGAGCACCGCCGGACCCTCGCGGCCCTGGGCATCCTGGAGCGGCTCACGGCCGCCGGCCGGGTCTTCCCGGACACGCCGGCCGCGATCGTCGCCGCGCGTGCCCTGCTCCACCACGTCGGCGTCCTGCCCGCCGAGACCAGGGCCGGGTAGCCGGCAAGGTCGTGGTGGCGCCGGGTCCGCCGCCCGAGCCGGCCCCGCTGACGCCGCGGCCGTCGGACGGGCGTTTCCCGCTGGTGCGACAATGCACTACTTCGCGGGCACGGCCGGATGGCCGGGAGCGCCGGAGGGTGCGCGCGCCGCATGGGGAGGATGTCTCGATGTTCGACTCGGCGACCACGCAGGTGTTGCGGCCGGTCCGGCCGGATCCGCCGAAGCGGCGCCGGGGCCGCGGGCCCTGGCTGCTGGTCAGCGGCCTGCTGGCCGTGCTGCTGGGCGCCGCCGTGCTGTTCGCGGTCGCACCGTTGCGCCACCCGCTGCCCGCGCCCGAGGTCACCCGCACCCTGCCCGCGTCCGTGGTCATTCCCGGTAAGGCGCCGGTGATGCCGTGGCCGGCGACCGGGCAGGCCGCGCTCACGGTGCCGGGGGTGGGGTCGCTCGGCGCCTCGGGCGGGAGCCGGCCGGTGCCGATCGCGAGCGTCACCAAGGTGATGACCGCCTACGTCATCCTGACCGAGCACCCGCTCAAGCGGGGCGAGCACGGACCGAAGCTCACCGTCAGCGCGGCCCAGGCGGCGGCGTACCCGGAGGAGGCGGCGCGCGGGGAGTCCCTGGTGAGGGTCGTGGCGGGCGCGGTCTTCACCGAGCGCGAAGCGTTGCAGGCGGTGCTGCTGCCGTCGGCGAACAACATGGCCCGGATCCTCGCCGCCTGGGACGCGGGCAGCATCGAGGCGTTCGTCGACAAGATGAACGACACCGCGGCCGCGCTGGGCATGAAGAACACCACCTACACCGATCCGTCCGGCCTCGACCCGGGTACCGTGAGCACCGCCGTCGACCAGGTGATCCTGGCCCGCGAGGCGATGCGGCTGCCGGCGTTCGCGGAGATCGTGGCGCAGAAGTCGGCCACGCTGCCGGTCGCCGGCGTGGTGAAGAACTACAACTCGCTGGTCGGCCGGGACGGCGTCGTGGGGATCAAGACCGGCTCCACCGACGAGGCCGGTGGCTGCCTGGTCTTCGCCGCGGTGGTCAAGGCCGGCGGGCGGAAGGTCACCGTCGTGGGCGCCGTGCTGGGCCAGCCCGGCGCTAACACGCCCGTCCAGTTGGACCGGGTGTTCAAGGCGACCCGGCCGCTGGTCCGCGCCGCGGCCGCCGCGATCGCGCTGCGCCCGGTGCTGCGGGCGGGCGACCAGGTCGCCACGGTGCACGGACCGCTGGGCGCCGGCACGACGATCCACGCCGCGAAGGACGTCTCCGTGGTGGCCTGGCCGGGCATGCGGGTGCGGCTGCGTGTCGAGATTCCGACCGTGCCGGGACGGTTGCCGGCCGGATCCGAACACGGACGGGTGACCGCGGCCACCGGTGCGGGCGAACCGGTCGTCACCGCGCTGCGCAGCGGCGCACAGTTGGAGCCGCCGAGCGTCTGGGATCGCATCCTGCACCATCGGTGACCAGGTGGTCCGGCCGGCGGGGCCGGGCCGCCGGTGCCGAAACGTGAGCCAGGACACGTCCGCGCGGGCGGGCGTGCGCCCGGCCGGTGGTGCCTGTGATTCTTGGCTCGGAACAGTGGCTGGCGGAGGAGATGCGGGGCCGGGGGGCCTCCGCGCCACATCCATCTTTACCTGGTGCGTCGACTTCGCCCGGCTGGCCAGTGATACCTGGAGGTCATGTGACCGAGCAAGCCGCGGCGGCGCCGATGAAGCTCGACGCCGCCGTTCTCAAGATTGCCGGAGTCGTGGTGCTCGGGGCGATCATGTCCATTCTGGACGTCACCGTCGTGAGCGTCGCGCTGCCGACATTCCAGGAGGAATTCGGCGCCACCTACGCCCAGGTCGCCTGGACCATGACGGGCTACACGCTCGCGCTGGCCACGGTGATCCCGCTCAGCGGTTGGGCCGCCGACCGGTTCGGCACCAAGCGGCTGTACATGCTCGCGCTGCTGCTGTTCACGGCCGGCTCCGCGCTGTGCGCCACCGCCGACTCGATCGGGCAACTCGTCACCTACCGGGTGCTGCAGGGCCTCGGCGGCGGCATGCTGATGCCGCTCGGTATGACGATCATGACCCGGGCGGCCGGCCCGCAGCGGATCGGCCGGCTGATGGCGGTGCTCGGCATCCCGATGCTGCTCGGCCCGATCGGCGGCCCGATCCTCGGTGGCTGGCTGATCGAGGCGGCCAGCTGGCACTGGATCTTCCTGATCAACGTTCCGATCGGTGCGCTCGCGCTCGTGTACGCCCAGGTCGCGCTGCCGAAGGACAGGCCGGAGCAGTCCGAGTCGTTCGACTTCCTCGGCATGCTGATGCTGTCCCCGGGCCTGGCGCTGTTCCTCTACGGCGTCTCGTCGCTGCCCGAGACCGGCACGATCACCGCCGGCAAGGTCTGGGCCACGATGCTGGTCGGTGGCCTGCTGGTGATCGGCTTCGTGCTGTACTCGTTCCGGCCGAAGCACCCGCTGCTGGACCTGCGGCTGTTCCGCAACCGCAACCTGCGGATCGCGGTGCTCTCGCTGTTCGTGTTCATCATCGCGTTCATGGGTGCCGGGCTGCTGTTCCCGAGCTACTTCCTGCAGGTGCGCGGGGAATCCACGCTGCACGCCGGCCTGCTGATGGCGCCGCAGGGCATCGGTGCGATGCTCACCATGCCGATCGCCGGCATGCTGGCCGACAAGCTCCCGGTCGGGCGTACCGTGCCGTTCGCGATGGCGCTGATCGCCGCCGGGTTCTTCACGTTCACCCAGGTCGGCACGGACACCTCGTACGTGCTGCTGTGCGGCTCGCTGTTCGTGATGGGCCTGGGCATGGGCGGCACGATGATGCCGATCATGACCTCGGCGCTGCGGACGCTGCACACCACCGAGGTGGCGCGCGGCTCCACGCTGACGAACATCATCCAGCAGATCGGTGGATCGGTCGGCGCCGCGGTCATGTCCGTGGTCCTCACCAGCCGGCTGAACGGGTCCACCCCGATCCCGGGCTTCACCGACCCGCGCACCGGCGAGTCGGTGACGGAGGCCGCCGCGGCGATCGCGAAGCAGCACGGGGCGCAGATACCGCTGCCGGAGGCGATCTTCCAGCGCGGCCTGCACTTCGTGGCCGACTCGTTCGGCACGACGTTCTGGGTCGGGTTCGCGCTGGTGCTGGCCACGTTCATCCCGATCGCGTTCCTGCCCCGCAAGCGGGAGGAGTCCCCGCTGGTGCAGGACCCGAGCGGCGACGGCGGCGACCGCGCAGCGGCCCCGGCGATGCTGCACTGAGGTCCGTGCCGGGGCCGGCATCTGGGCTCCGGCGCGCGGCCCCGCGTGGAGGCGTACCGCCGGTTCCTCGCCCGCACCGGGTGGGGCGGGGAACCGGCGGCGACCGCCTTGCCGATGCGGCAGCGTGGCCGCCCCGGCTGTGGCAGCGTGAAGGTGAACGCGACCACGGTCCCGGGAGGCATGGGTGAACGACGAACCGCGGCTACGGGTCACCGCCTACGCGGTGGCCGTCAACGACGCCTCGATCCTGCTGACGCAGCTCAACGAGGCGTCCCCGGTCTTCGCCCCCGGCGCCTGGAACCTGCCCGGCGGCGGGCTGGACCCGGGCGAGCAGCCCCGGGACGCGCTCACCCGGGAACTGCGCGAGGAGGCGGGCCTGGAGATCGCCGAGGCCACCCTGGTCGACGGGCGCTCGTACCTGGCCGAGCGGAACGGCATCCAGTGGAACGTGGTGGCGCTGCTGTACCGCGCGACGCTCATGGCCGGCGAAGCGACCGTGACGGAGGAGGGCGGATCCGCCTCCGGGGTCCGCTGGTTCCCGCTGGACCGGATCGGCGAACTGACCCTGACGCCCCCCGCCGTGGAGGGGCTCCGGCTGATCGAGGCGGTGCCGGCCTGACGAGGCCGCGTCAGCGGCCCGCGGCGAGGAAGCCGGCGGGGATCTAAGGTCGGCGTGCCCAGCCGCGGGGCTCTGTTGCCGGGCCCCGGAAGCGGCGGCGGTGGAATGTCGGCCGGGTGCCGCCCTGGATACCGGCGTGCCCGATCGCCACGATAGTGAGCTATGACGAGCGATTACGCGGTGCTCGCCGAGGACCTGACGAAGTTCTACGGCCCGCGCCGGGGGATCGAGGGTCTCACCCTCGGGGTCGAGCCGGGGGAGGTGATGGGCTTCCTGGGGCCGAACGGCGCCGGGAAAACCACCACGATCCGGCTCCTGCTGGATTTCCTGCGCCCGACCCGCGGCCGGGCCACCGTCCTCGGGCTGGATCCCCGCCGGGACAAGGCCACCCTGCACGGCCGGATCGGCTACCTGCCGGGCGAGTTGGCGTTCCCCGGCCGGGAACGGGCCGCGGACCTGCTGCGGTTCCTCGGCGACGCCCGGGGCGGCGTGGCCTGGTCCCGGGTCACGGAGTTGGCCGAGCGGCTCGACCTGGACCTGACCCGGCCGGTGCGCGCCATGAGCAAGGGCAACAAGCAGAAGGTCGGCCTGGTCCAGGCGTTCATGCACCAGCCCGCCCTGCTCGTGCTGGACGAGCCCACCAGCGGCCTGGACCCGCTGATGCAGCAGGAGTTCCTGGCCATGGTCCGGGACGCCCGCGCCGCCGGCCAGACCGTGTTCATGTCCTCCCACGTCCTGGCCGAGGTGCAGCAGGTCGCCGACCGGGTGGCGATCGTGCGCGACGGCCGGCTGGCCGCCGTCGAGCGGGTGGAGTCGCTGGGCCGGCGTGCCGTCCGGTCCGTCGAGATCCACTTCGCGGACCCGGTGGACCCGGGCGAGTTCGCCGGGCTGCCCGGGGTCGGCGACGTGACCGTGTCCGGCCCGGTGCTGAAGTGCACGGTCGACGGCCGGCTCGACCCGCTGATCAAGGCGGCGGCGCGGCACGAGGTCGTGGACCTGCTGTCGGCCGAGCCCGACCTGGAGGAGACGTTCCTGTCCTTCTACTACCACAGCGAAGGAGCCGGCGATGCTACCCGCGCTGGTGCGTAAGACCTGGCGCGACGACCGTCGCGCGCTGGCCGGCTGGGCGGCCGGGGTGGCCGCCTTCACCGTCATCTACACCTCGTTCTACCGCCGGTTCCAGGGCGCCGCCGAGATGAAGCAGGACGCCCTGCCCAAGGGGATGCTGGACTTCCTCGGCATCGCGGACATGCTCTCGGCCGCCGGCTACCTCCAGGCGACCGTCTTCAGCCTGATCGGTCCGCTGCTGCTGCTCATGTGCGCGATCACGCTGACCGCGCGCACGATCGCCCGGCCCGAGGAGGACGGCGGCATGGAGTTGCTGCTGGTCAACCCGGTGTCGCGGCGAGCGTTCGCCGGTCAGCGGCTGGCCGCCACCGGCACCGCGGTCACCGCCGTCGCGGCCGTCCCGTGGGTCCTGCTGATGGTGATCGTGCCCGCGGTCGGCATGCAGATTCCGCTGTCGCGGGTGTCCGCCGCGGCCTTCGGGCTGGTCGCGCTGGTCTGGTGCTTCACCGGCATCGCGTTTCTGGTCGGCGCGGCGACCGGCGGGCGCGGCATGGTGCTGGCGGTCACCGGCGCCATCGCCCTGGCGACCTACCTCGCCAACGCCGTCAGCGGCATGGCCGGCGCCTGGGGCTGGCTGCGCTGGCTGTCGCCGTTCCACTACTTCATCGGCACCGACCCGCTGCACACCGGCTGGCACCCGGCCGAACTGCTCGTCCTGGTGGCCGCCGGGGCCGCGACCACGGTCGCCGGGGTGGTCCTGTTCGACCGCCGCGACATCGGTGTCTGACGCCGGTCCCGCCGCGGTGCCCTGGCTGGCCGGCGACTGCGCGGACCTGCTGCGCGCGCCGGCCGGCGGGTCGGGGACGGCGGCGACCCGGCTGGGCGCCCGGGCCGCCGACGCGGGACTGCCCCTGCCGGCCCTCGTCGCCGGCCTGCTGGACGCGGTCAGTGCACAGTGGACGACCGTCGGCGCCGGCCCGGGCGACAGCGCGGCGGCCGTGCACGCCCGGGCCGCCGCCCTCCTGGACACCGCGCACGCCCTGCTCGCGGCGGCCCTCGACGGGTACGCCCACCAGACCCGCGCCGAACTGGCCCGGCACGACCGCGAGCGGGCCGCGTTCGTCAACGACCTGCTGACCGGGCGGGCGGAGCCGGGTGGCCTGGCCGAGCGCGCCCACCGCTACGGCATCCGCCTGTCGGCCACCCACACCGTCCTGGTCGCCCGGGCCGTCGGCCTCACCCCGGACATCGCGCACCGCGTCGACGCCGCGCTGGCCGGCCGGTTCGGCGAGGGGAACATTCTCACCACCCTGCGCGACGGCGACCTGGTCTGCATCAGCGCGGGCGGCCTGCGGGGGGTCGGCGCGGAACTGGCCCACCTGCTGCTGGCCGAGGTGGGCGCGGGCGGCTGGCAGGTCGCGGTCGGCCGCACCCACCCCGGCCTGCCGGGCCTGGCCGCCTCGCTCGACGAGGCCCGCAACGCGCTGGACCACGCCGCCAAGCTCGGCTTCACCGCGCCCGTACTCAACACGGCCGACCTGCTGGTCTTCCCCGTCCTGCTGCGGGACCGGGGGGCCATCACCGACCTGGTCAGCACCGTCCTCGGGCCGCTGACCGGTGCCCGGGGCGGCGCCCGTCCCTACCTGGACACGCTGAGCGTGCTCTTCGACAACCAGGGCAACTACACGGCGACCGCCCGGCAGATGCACCTGTCGGTCCGGGCCGTCACGTACCGCTTGGACCGGATCCGGGACCTGACCGGCTACCACCCCGGCGAACCCACCCAGCGGTTCACCCTCCAGGCGGCTGTGCTCGGCGCCCGCCTGCTCGGTTGGCCGACCGGCGACCCGGCCTGACCGCGTACCCGCCTCAGCCGGTGATGGCGATCCAGGTGGCGCGGGCGCGGGCGAGTTCGTCGCCGTCGGGTCCGTACAGGGTGGTGTGCACGAGGGCCTTGCGCCCCTCGGCCGCCACCAACGCGCCCCGGACGACGCACTGGTCGCCGGGCCGGGGCATCCGCTCGAGCCGGGCCACGATCCTCCCCAGCACGTACGGGCGGCCCGCGCCGATCACCGCCCACCCGCCGGGGCAGTCCAGCGCGGCCCAGACGGTCGCGGGTGACACGTCGGCGGGGACGGTCCACGGCGCGGCGGTCGTGCCGTCCGCCCGGCGACCGGGGAAGATGCCCAGGCCGTCGGTGCGGGCCGGCCCGCAGACATAGCAGGTGGGGAACGGGTGGTCGGCGAAGCCGGCGTACCCGGTCGAGGCGGCGACCGCCTCCGCGTACCCGACCGGCGGCACGGCGGCCACCACCTCGTCGCCCGCGGCCACCTCGGCCACCAGCGAGCCGTCGGGTGCCTGGACGCGCCCGTCGACCACCGACAGCGCGATCTCCAGCGGCGGCGGCATGCGCAGCGTCACCTCGCACCGGCCCACCTGCGTGGGGGCGGGCGGGAAGGCGCCGGCGAAGACGCCCGCGCAGTACCCGCCGTTGCCCGAGCCGGGCGGGCCGTTGAAACGCCCGGGAATCACCACCTGCCGCATACGGCGACACTATCGCCGCCCGCGGGTGCCGACGGGACCGTGCCCTGCTACGTCGTGGCGGTTGGTGCGGAGCCGGCTCAGCCTCCGGCGGCGATCCCGGTGAGCAGGGTGTCGACGATGGCGGGGATGCCGGCGCCGAGCACGTCGCGGGAGACGCCCCCGACGACCTCGGTGATGCCGAGCAGGATTGCCGGGCCCATGATCATCGCGAGGGTGGCGTCGATCGGGAAGTCGCCGAGCCGGCCGAGTCGCTGCTCGGCGCGCAGGTAGTCGGCCAGCGGCTGGCGCAGCCGCTGGGGGCCGAGGGGCTCGCGGTGGACCTCGACGACGAACCGGTGCAGCAGGGCCGGCTCGGACATCAGGCCCGCGGCCACCGGCAGGGTGCCGGCGACCAGGTTGTGGATGGCGGTCGTGTACGCGATGAGGTTCTCCCGCACCGCGCCCGCGCCCGGCTGCGGCAGCCCGGCCTCGAACCCGCCCAGTTCCCGGGTGTACCGGCGGATCAGTGCCTCGACGACGAGTTCGTGCTTGTCGGCGAAGTAGTTGTAGAGCACCCCGTCGGACACCCCCGCCGCGCGGGCGATCTGCCGGGTGGTGACCGAGCCGATCTGACCCTCGGTGAGCAGCCGCTCGGCGGCGTCGACGAGTTGCGCGCGCAGCGCGGCGGCCGGGTCCTCGCCGGCCCGGCCCCGCGCCGCCACGGTGCGTCTAGGAGACATCGCGCCTTACGGTAGTCGACACCGCCAGCAGCGCGAAGATCGCCGCGTAGCCGGCCAGCACGACCCCGCCGCCCCACTGCGGCAGCATGTCGATACCCGGGAACGACACCCCCTCCAGCGCCTGCCCGCTGCGGAACGGCAGCCACCTGCCGAGGTCGCCCAGCAGTTGCCCCACGATGCCCTCGATGAGGGCGAGCCAGGCCAGGGCGCCCGCGACGGCGGCGATGACGTTGCGGACCAGCGCGCCGACCCCCACCCCGACCGCGGCGAAGCAGGCGTTCCAGACCACGCAGCCGGCGAGGGTCTTCCAGACGGCGGACGAGCCGAGGTCGAGGGAGCCGCCCTTGGCGTTGAGCCAGATCGCGGCGGCGGTGAGGGCCACGACCGAACTGGCCAGGCCGAAGACGACGCCGGTGCCCGCGTACACGGCGAGCTTGGCGGCCACGACCCGGCCCCGGCGCGGCGTGCCCAGGTACGTGTCGGTGATGCTCTTGTGCCGGTACTCGCCGGCGACGGCGAGGATGCCCAGCACCAGCGAGAAGATCGACACCAGCCCGGCGTGCGCGACGGCGCGCAGCGGGACGTCCGGGTCGGTCGGGTCGTTGCCGCTGACGAACAGCCCGCTGATCCCGGCCACGATCACCAGCTGGGCGGCGGCGAGCAGCACGAGCGGGGTGCGCACGGTGCGCAGCTTGAGGATTTCGGTGCGCATCGGATGCTCCTACCGGTTGGCGGTCAGGTCGAGGAAGGCGGCCTCCAGCGAGTCGCCGAGGCCGTCGAGGGTGCCGGCGTAGCGCAGCGTTCCCTCGTTGATGATCACTACCTGGTCCACCGTCTGCGCGACCTCGCTGAGTACGTGGCTGGAGACCAGCACCGTGCGCCCCTGCCCGGCCAGGTCGCGCAGCAGCTTGCGCAGCCACGCCATCCCGGCCGGGTCGAGGCCGTTGGCGGGCTCGTCGAGGATCAGCACGCCCGGGTCGCCGAGCAGCGCGGCGGCCAGGCCCAGGCGCTGGCGCATGCCCAGCGAGTACCCGGTGACCCGCCGCCCGGCGGCCCTGGTCAGTTCGACCAGGTCGAGCACCTCGTCGACCCGGGACGCGGGAATGCCGGCGGCCTGGGCCAGGATCCGCAGGTGGTTGCGGCCGGTGCGCCCGGGGTGGAAGCCGGTCGCCTCCAGCAGGGCGCCCACGGCCCGGCGAGGGTGCGGTAGCTCCGCGTACCGGCGGCCCCCGATCAGCGCCTCGCCGGCGGTGGGCGCCACCAGGCCCAGTGCCATCCGCAGCGTGGTGGTCTTGCCGGCGCCGTTGGGGCCGAGGAAGCCGGTGATGCTCCCCGCCGGTACCTCGAAGGACAGGTCCTGGACGGCATGGACGGCGCCGAAGCGCTTGGTCAGGCCGCGGACCGACACGTTGGTCATGATCCTCTCCTCGATAGATGAGCAAGCGCTCATGAGCGCGCGCTCATGAGCATACGCTCATCCATCAGCGGCGAGGCGACCCCCGACCGGCCACGGGTCGGGTGCGCGTCAGAAGGTGGACTTGGGGGCGCCCGTGCCCGCGTCGATCCGGCTCGGACCCGCGGCCGACGGCCGCACGTCGAAGTCGAAGATCTCGGTCGGGAGATAGACCGTGGCGCACGAGTTCGGGATGTCCACCACGCCCGAGAACCGGCCCTCGATCGGCGCCGCCCCGAGCAGCAGGTACGCCTGTTCCGGCCGGTACCCGAACTTCGTCAGGTAGTCGATCGCGTGCAGGCAGGCGCGCTGGAAGGACAACTGGGAGTCCAGGTAGCGCTGCTCGCCGTCCGTCGTGACGGAGATGCCGGAGAAGGCGAGCCACCGGCAGTACTGCGGGGGAGTGTTGCCGGGCAGGAAGATGCAGTTTTCGCTGACCCCGTACGTCTGCATGCCGCCCTTGATCAGGTCGACGTGCAGGTCCAGGAAGCCGCCCATCTCGATCGCGCCGCAGAAGGTGATCTCGCCGTCGCCCTGGGAGAAGTGCAGGTCGCCGACGGACAGGTTGGCGCCCGGCACGTAGACGGGGTAGAAGACGCGGCTGCCCTTGGTGAGGTTCTTGATGTCCTGGTTCCCGCCGTTCTCCCGGGGCGGCGCCGTCCGGGCCGCCTCCGCCGCCACCCGGTCGAACTCCGCGCCGGTCAGGCTGCCCAGGACGGCGTCGCGCGGCTCGGGCGGCAGCGACAGCGGCGGCACCCGGTCCGGGTCCGTGGCGCGCAGCGCCGCCTCCCGTTTGTTCCACTTCGCCAGCATCTTGGCCGACGGGGCGGTCCCCATCATTCCCGGGTGGGTTATGCCGGTGAAGGTCACCCCGGGAACGTGCCGGGACGTGGCCTGCTGCCCCCGGAAGTCCCAGATGGCCTTGTACGCGTCAGGGAAGACGTCGGTGAGAAAGCCGCCGCCGTTCTGCTTCGCGAAGATGCCCGTGTACCCCCAGCCCTGCCCGGCCAGCGGCCCGGAGTCCTCCTGCGGGATCGGGCCGACGTCGACGATGTCGACCAGGAGCAGGTCGCCCGGCTCGGCGCCCTGCACCGCGAACGGCCCGCTGAGCGCGTGCACGATCGACAGCGGCGCGTCCCGGACGTCCTGCGCCGAGTCGTCGTTGTGGATGTTTCCGTCGAACCACTCGCGGCAGTGCACCCGGAACGTCTGCCCGGGGCGGACGGTCACGACGGGCGGGATGTCGGGATGCCACCGGTTGTGGCCGATCAGTTCCTGGTCCGTGAACTTGCGCGTCGAGTCCAGCGGGAACAACACTTCGGGCATGGCTTCAAGGTCCCTTCGGGCCGCTCGGGATGGTCACGGCCGTGGCAGCCGAGGGCGCCCCGGGGCGACCCGCGGCGGGGCCGCCCGCCGCCGCCCGGGAACGGCGGACACCACCTCGGGTGCCTCCGCGCTGCGCTCGCTACGCTCGATCGCCGCCGCCAGCGGACGCGAGGTCCGGGTGAGCAGCGGCGCCGAGAACACCCGGACCGCGTCACTCCCGCAGGCGGGACAGGGCGCCACCGCGACCGCCTCGCCGATCGGGTAGCGGACCGCGAAGTCGCCATGCCCCGCACACCGGTACTCGTAGGTCGCCACCCCGGGCCCCCTTGAAGTCACGTGCCGTAGTGTGAGCATCCGTGCGTGCGACACCCGTCCGCAGGCCAACGCGGCAACTCGTGAACGGTGGTGCGACAGAGGCGCACGTGCCGTCCACCCCGACTCACTGGCCGACCTTGACGCCCGGCTCGCCGGCCCGGTACTGGATCACCTGGCGGGGCGACTCGCCGGGCGTGTTGGCGCCGCCGACCCGGCCGAGCGGCAGGATCACCCGCTTGTACGTGGCCTCCAGCAGCAGTGCGGTCGCGACGTACCAGCCCAGCGCCGCCGAGATGACGAACGCCCACCCGGCGAGCCTGACCCAGGTGGTGGAGCCGCTGATGAACCCGGCGGCCGCCAGGCTCGAGCCCAGGGCCAGGGCCGCCAGCAGCGCGGCCAGGCCGGCGTTCTGCGACATGGCGGCGAAAGCGCCGGCCCAGGTGATCGCGGCCAGCGCGATGAACCAGTAGCCGAGCGGCACGAACGGCGTCGGCGGGGTCAGCACGTGGACCGCGACCAGCAGGAACAGCAGGCCGTAGGCGAGCCAGAAGGCACCCCAGATGCCGTGCATCGCCGTCGCCAACGTGTCCCGGGCACGGTAGGCCCACATCCCGGCCAGAAGCTGGGCGAGTCCACCGGTCATCGCGGCGAACGGAAACAGGAACACCGGGGTGCCCGTGTTGCCGTACCAGCCGGCGAGGTTGGCGCCGACGATGAACGTCGCCGCCGCGAAGCCGTACAGGCCCAGCACGGACGGCGCGGCCACCGGCTGCAACGAGATGTGGGTGTGGTCGCGCCAGAACCTGAAGTCCCCACCGTCCGGGGACGGCGCGGCCGGTGTGCGGGCTACGTGTGTCATGACACCCTCCGTGAGGTATCGGGGGCCGTCGCCTCTCGGGGCGGTTACCCCGGAACAGCCGGGACAAAGCGCCCGTCCGGGAGTGGTCCCGGGTTCACGGTCGCCGGCCGTGCACCCGGTACGGCTCCAGGTCCGCCCAGCGGACCGCCAACCCGAGGCCGGGCCGCCCCGGGTCGGGCCAGAGGGCGCCGTCGCGGAGCGCGGGAAGGCCGTCGAACGCCAGCCGCTCGACCCGCACGTGGTCGTGGAAGTACTCCAGGTGCCGCGGCCGGTAGACGGCGCAGAACGCGTGCGCGGACGCGGCCGGGGCGCAGTGCGCGGAAAGATCCAGATCGTGGCCGACCGCCAGCCCGGCCACCTGGATCAGCCCGGTGACGCCGCCGCAGCGGGTCACGTCCGCCTGGAGGCAGTCCACCGCCCGGTGTTCGACGAGGTTCGTGAAGTCGCGCAGCACGAAGCCGTACTCGCCGGCGGCCACGTCCAGCCCGGGCGGCCCGGCCTCGCGGACCGTCCGCAGCCCCACGAAGTCCGCCGAGCTGACCGGCTCCTCCAGCCAGGTGACGTCCCACTCGCCGCGGAACCGGTGCGCCCACTCCAGCGCCTGCTTGCCCCGCAGCCCGCCGTTGGCGTCGGTGAACAGGCGCGGCCCGTCGCCGATCGCCGCCCGTACCGCCGACAGCCGCCCGGGGTCCCGCTCCGGGTGCCGGGAGGTCTTCAGCTTGACCTGGTCGATGCCCTGGTCGACCCAGCCG
Source organism: Rhizomonospora bruguierae (assembly GCF_018397995.1). GTDB lineage: Bacteria > Actinomycetota > Actinomycetes > Mycobacteriales > Micromonosporaceae > Rhizomonospora > Rhizomonospora bruguierae. Next base: position 3,374 of record NZ_BBQH01000045.1, on the reverse strand, counting down.
GTCAACTGCCGCACGAGGCGGTCGACGGGATAGTTGGTGAAGCCGCCGCTGCCGTAGACGGGCAGGTGGTCGTGGAAGGCGGGCAGCGTCCGGAACAGCGGCGCGCCCGCGAGCTTCGCCCGCAGGTCCCACAGCGCGATGTCCACCGCGGATACCGCCATCGCGCCGGCGCCGGGGCGGCCCGCGTTGCGGATCCGGGCGGTCATCGCCGCCCACGCGGACGCCGGGGACAGCGCGTCGGCCCCGCTGACCGCCGGCGCCAGTTGGGACTCCACCAGGACCGCCGCGGAGGCGTCCGCGTACGTGTAGCCCAGGCCCGTCATGCCGGCGGCGTGCGCCTGGACCAGGACCATCGTGGTCGAGTCCCAGGTCAGCGTGGCGTCCTGCTCGAGGCCGTCCGGCCCGTCGGTCGGCACCGTGAACGCGTGGACGTCCAGCCGCTCGATCGCGGGCGAGGACGCCGTACCGGCCGCCCCGCCGGTCACGGCGGCGTCGCCGGGCCGGGTACCCGCGCGACCGCGGGACCGCTCACCTCCGCGTCACCCGCCGGGCGACCACGTACGCGGCGACGATCGCCGCCCCCACGAGCAGGAGACGGCGAGGGCTCGACCTCGCCTTCGCCCGCTGGAGCCCGGCCTTCGGGTCGGCGGCCGTGCCCGCCACGGCGCCGGCCGCCTTCACGGCCCTGGCCTTCGCCTGATGGACCTGCTGACTCATCTGGGCTCCCTATCCACGGCCTGGTCCCTGGCCGGTCCGGTACCCCGGGCCCGGCGGTTCAAGCGGGTGCGGTCGTGGATGATAACCCGAACAGTGCTGTACGAGCTGTGCTAACTTAACCCGAACGACGGTGTTCGAGTTAAGGGGGCGGCCATGGCCGAAACGATGAGCCACACCCACCGGTCGGGCGCCGTGGCGCCGCCCGACCCGCGCCGGTGGTGGGCCCTGGTCCTGCTGTGCCTGGCGCAGTTCATGGTGATCCTCGACATCACCGTGGTGAACGTGGCGCTGCCCGCGATCGGCGCCGGCCTCGGCCTGGAGCGCGCCGCGCTGACCTGGGTGGTCACCGCCTACACGCTCTGCTTCGGCGGGTTGCTGATGCTCGGCGGCCGGCTCGCCGACCTGCTCGGCCGGCGGCGGATGTTCCTCGCCGGGCTGACGCTGTTCACCGCCGCCTCGCTCGCGGCCGGGCTGGCCGGTGACGCCACCACCCTGCTGGCGGCCCGGGCCGGGCAGGGCGTGGGCGCCGCGCTGCTGTCACCGGCCGCCCTGTCGATCCTGACCACGTCCTTCCACGGGGGCGAACGGCACCGCGCCCTCGGCGTGTGGGCGGCCCTCGGCGGCTCCGGCGCCGCCGCCGGCGTCCTCGTCGGTGGCCTGCTCACCTCCGGGCCCGGCTGGCAGTGGGTGTTCTACGTCAACGTGCCGATCGGCGTGCTGGTCGCCGCGCTGGTCCCGGTCGCCATCGCGGCGGGCCACCGCCGGCCCGGCCGGCTGGACGTGCCCGGCGCGCTGCTGGTCACCGCCGCCTCCGCCGCCCTGATCTACGCGCTGGTCCGGGCCGGCGAGAGCGGCTGGCTGCCCGCCCTGGGGATCGCCATCCTGCTGTACGCGGTGTTCGTCGTGGTGCAGCGCCGGGTGCCCGCACCCCTGGTACCGCCGGGGCTGCTGGCCCGCCGGCCGATGGCCACCGGCGTGGTGGCCATGCTGACCGCGTCCGCCCTGCTGATCTCCGGCTTCTTCCTGTGCTCGCTGCTGCTGCAACACCTGCTGGGGCTCTCGCCCCTGCGAACGGGCCTGGTGTTCCTCCCCGTGGCGGCCGCCACCGTCGCGGGGGCGCACCTCGCCGGGCGGCTGATCACCCGCACCGGCCGGCGCCCGGTCGCCGCGGGCGCGTTCGGCCTGGCGGCGCTCGGGTTCGCGCTGCTGGCCCAGGCCGGAACGGGTGCCGGCGCGTGGACCGGCGTCCTGCCGGGCTTCGCGCTCGCCGCGGCCGGCCTCGGCGCCGGCTTCGTCATCGCCACCACCACCGCCCTGGCCGGCGTCGACGGCCACCACGCCGGAACGGCCTCGGGCGCGGTCAACACCGCACACGAACTCGGCGCCGCCGTGGGCGTCGCGGCCGTCTCGGCCATCGCGGGCGCAAGCGTCGGCTCCGGTACCGCCGCGGCGGGCGGCTTCACCCATGCCTTCTGGGCGTGCGCGGTGGCGGCGGCGGTCGTCGCCGTGGGGCTGCCGATCCTGCTGCCCGGTGGGCGGCCGGCGCCCACCGACGGCCCGGTGTTCGCGCACTGACCCGTAGGCTGAGCACCATGGCGACCTCGACCGGGCGGCACGACGGCGGGGCGGCGGCCACCACACCGACCGCCGCCGTGCCGCCACGGGATGGTCCCCGGCGCGCCGACGCGCGGCGCAGCATCGCGGCGATCCTGGACGCGGCGCTGGCCGCCCTCGGCCGCGGCCCCGAGATCAACATGGCGGAGATCGCCCGTGCGGCCGGCGTCGGCCGGGTCACCCTCTACGGCCACTTTCCCAGTCGGGAAGCCCTGGTCGACGCCGTCGTCGCGCACGCCATCGCCCGCGCCGCCGAGGCGCTGGACCAGGTCGACATCGACACCGGCCCCGCACCGGCCGCCCTGTCCCGGCTGGCCACCACCTCGTGGCGGATCCTCGACCAGCACCGGCAGCTCATGGCCGCCGGCCAACGCCACCTCGGCGCCGCCCGGATGCGCGAGCACCACGACCGGGTCATGGACCGGGTCCGCAAGCTCATCGGCCGGGGCCAGGCCGACGGCGACATCCGCACCGACCTGCCGACGGACTGGCTCATCACCGCCTTCTACGCGCTGCTGCACGCCGCCGCCGAGGACGTCAACGCCGGCCGGCTCGACCCGGCGCGGACCGGCGACGTGCTGGCGGCCACCATCACCGCGGCCCTGCGCCCACCGGCCTGACGGCGCCGCCCGTTTGGGTTAGCCCGCGGGCAGCCGGGTACCAGCGTTCAGGTACTCGGGAACGGCGGGTGAGACATGGCGACCGACGACGTAACCACGCAGGCGATCGACGACACGCTGGAGTGTTCGCGGATCTGCGAAGAGACGCTGCCGTACTGCCTGCAACAGGGTGGTCGGCACGTGGAGCCCGAGCACATCAAACTACTGATGGACTGCGCGGACATCTGCCGCACGGCGGCGGCCTTCATGCAGCGCGTGTCGCGGTACCACACCGAGGTGTGCCGCCTCTGCGCCATGATCTGCCAGGCGTGCGCGGACGACTGCGCCCAGTTCAGCGGCGACGAGCAGATGATGCGCTGCTCCGAGGCGTGCCGCCAGTGCGCCGCGTCCTGCGGACAGATGGCCGGCGCCGCCGCCTGAGTA
>NZ_BBQH01000044.1 GCF_018397995.1 Rhizomonospora bruguierae | reverse complement strand
GAGGCTAATCCGACGCGACCACACCGGCCGGTCATCGGCGGCGCGTTCCTGCCCTAGATCCATGCGCGCACAACCTTCCGTCCTTAGTCGGTGACATCAATTGGTGACAAGTGGCTGTCCCCACGGTGTGCCATCCAGCATCCCATCGGGGATGTCGATGTGGAGCTACGCTGACCGCAGGTGGGGGCCGGAGTAGAGGACGGCACCCCACCACCCAGTCCTCTACCTGGGATGGTGACCGGCAATGTCCCGCTCCGCCCTACCCACCGAAGCGACGATGGGGGATCGCCTGCGCCGCCTACGCAGCGAGCGCGGCATGACGCAGGAAGAACTTGCCCGGCACGCCGACGTGTCCGTGGACGTGGTGAAGAAGCTCGAACAGGGCCAGCGGGCCAGCGCCCGCCTCACCACGATGACCGCCCTCGCGAGCGCCTTGGACGTCAGCCTCTCCGAGTTGACCGACAAGCGGCCACGCCTCGACGGTGGTGGTGACCGCTTGGTCCTCGGGCTCCGCGACGCATTGCAGGACTCGACCCTGTTGCCCGGCATCGACCCCCAGCACGACGCGGGCGAGGCAACCCCACTGCCCGCCCTGACCCGGGCTGTAGACGCGGCGTGGCGGGACTACTGGTCCGGCAACTTCGTGGCGCTCGCCCGCACCCTGCCGGCCCTGCTTGGCGAGGCGAGGGTGAGCGCCAGCGCGAACGGGGCGGCGACGGCGGCCCTGGCGCAGACGTACCAGATCGCGGCGGACCTGCTCGTCCACCTCGGCCGCGACGACCTCGCCGCAGTGGGCGCCGAACGGGCCATCGCCGCAGCGGCGGGCGGTGAGGACGAACTTCAGTCGGCCACCCTTTACGGCACCTTCGCCTGGGTGATGCTGCACCAGGGCCGCCCCGCCGAGTCCGCTGCCCTTGCGACCCGGATCGCCGAACAGGTAGAACCGCGGATGGGCAGCGCGCCCCAGCAGCACATCATCGTGTGGGGTGGCCTGGTGGTCACGGCGATGGCATCGGCGGCTGCGGCGCAACAGGACGTTGATGAGTTGATCGGGTGGGCGCGTGCTGGTACGGCCCGACTCGGCTCCGACCGCCGCGGGTACCAGATCACCTTCGGGCCGACGCAGTTGGCAGTGCAGACCACCCACACGCGGGTGATGCTGGGCCAGCCTGACAAGGCGCTGGCGGCGGCGGACGGGGTGGACCGGTCCGATCTGCTCACGGTCGAGTACGGGCGGCACCTGGTGGATGTAGCGCAGGCTTACGCGGATATGCGGCGACACTCGCAGGCCGGTGAGGTGCTGCATCAGGCAAAGGATCTGGCGCCGGTGTGGTTTCGGCACCAGGGCCCGGCGCGGAGCTTGGTGGCCGATCTGGCGGAGCGGCAGACGCGGTTGTCGCCAATGCTGCGAGATCTTGTGCGGTCGTTGGACGCGCGCTGAAGCTCGCGTTGGTAGGACGTGCTGTCCTCTTTTGACACTCAAGGGCGGTGAAGGGGGACGCGTTGTCCCTGTTCTCTGACGCTGTGTGACGGGACTCTTACGCACACCGGTGCGCCGGTTCGGCTCCCATCCGTACCAGCACGCCGCATCCCGTTGCCGCCCTGGAGGACACGATGATGCACAAGCCGATACGCCGCTGGTGGGCGCCGTGGCGCCGGGTCTGCTCGTGTGGCCTGGAAGGCTTCCCCTGCGCCGTGGTGCTGATGCGCGAGCATCTGAACCGGAAGCCGTCGTGGTCGCAGCAGACGACCAGGCGGTACCCCACCGTGAACCCGCCCCCGGGCCAGTTGGACATGGACCCGCCGTTGATGACCCGGGGTGCGTGGTGGCGGGCGACCGGCCAGTGACGGCTCACCCCACGATCGTGCCGAGCCGGCGGCGGCCGAATACCTGCGGGTGCGCCCGCCCGCTGATCTGGGACACCCGGCAGAGGCTGTGGCGGCACGTCGGTGACCTGACGCCGTGCAGCCCTCCCGCGCCCTGATCCCCTGCTCCCATCCCCTCTTTCGATTCGTGGAGCCTTGATGCCCCCACATCCCCACCGTCCACCCTCGCTTGAGTGGCAGGTGTTCTACGGCAGCGACGCGGTCCGCGCCGGCCTGCTGACCGAGCACCAACTACGAAGCCAGGCATGGATACGGCTTCTGCAGAACGTGTACGCCGACGCGCGCCTACCCCGCGATCGCAAGCTGATGTGTCAGGCCGCCGCCCTGCGTCTGCCGACGGGCACCCTGGTCGCCGGACCGTCGGCGGCGGCGTTGCTGGGTGTGGAGAACGCTGCCTCGTTCTGTGACCCGGTGCATGTCATCGCGCCGGAGGAGGGACGGGTCAGCGCGCAACGTCAGGTCCGCGTCCGCGTCACGCAACTGAGCCCCGACGACGTCCAGCCCGGCGGCGACCCGCCGCACACCACCCCGGCCCGTACCGCCTGGGACGTGGCGACGTGGCTGCCCACCATTGACGCGGTGGCCATCGTGGACACGATGCTTCGTGGCGGGTTCGTGACCCGCCGGGACCTGGACCAGGTACTCGCCAGGCATCAGCGTAAGCGCGGCAGCCGGCAGGCTCGCCTCGTGTTCGAGATCGCCGACGGCATCCCCGTGGACCAGTTCGTGTCGTGCCTGCGTACGCGGCTGATGCTGGCCGGTCTCCCACGGCCGCAGTTGCGCTACCCGCTGCGATACTCCTCCGGCGTGGAAGTGGTGGCGGAGATGGCGTGGCCGGAGCAGCGGGTCACGCTTGAACTCACCATGCACGCGACGATGCTGCTGACCTCCAGAGGGTGGCTGGTTCTGTATGCGCCGCGGGGGAGGATCCGCCGCGACTTCCCCGCTGTACTCAAAGAGGTGCGCCAGGCGTTGACGCGGCGCGGCGCGCACCTGGAGGCATGGGACGCACCGCCGTAACAACCGCCGGTGACGACGAGGCCGATTGCAGGGGTGTGGGTTGCGGGATCCGGAGACGCGAAGTGCGCCTCCGGCGCGGTTGGTCAGGCGAAGACGGGGCGGAGGAAGAAGTAGGTGATGATGGCGAGGACGCCGGCGCCGGGGAACGTCAGGATCCAGGCCATGACGATGTTGCCGGCCACCCCCCAGCGCACCGCGGCCATCTTGCGGGTGGCGCCCACGCCCATGATCGCGGACGTGATCGTGTGCGTGGTGGAGATGGGCGCGCCGAGGACCAGGGCGTTGAAGTAGAGCACGCTGCTGGCCACCGCCTCGGCCGCGAAGCCCTGCGGCGGGTCCAGGTCGATGACCTTCCGGCCGAGGGTCCGGATGATGCGCCAGCCACCGGCGTAGGTGCCGGCGGCGAGGACGGCGGCCGAGGTCCAGAACACCCACCACGGGATGTGGGTATTGCTGCTCTGCAGGCCGCCGGTGTAGAGCGCCAGGACGATGATGCCCATGGTCTTGGCGGCGTCCTGCATGCCGTGGCCGACGGACATGGCGGCGGCCGACGCGGTCTGCGCCCAGCGGAAGCCGCGGTTGAGCCTGCTCGGGTTGCCCCGCCGAAAGATCCACATGACAGCGATCATCACGAGGCCGCCGAGCAGGAAGCCGACGATCGGCGAGAGCACCATCGGGATGATGACCTTGTCGAGAATGCCGTGCCAGAGCACCGTGCCGCCGTTGGCGAACAGGGTGGCGCCGACCAGGCCGCCGAACAGCGCGTGCGAGGACGAGGACGGGATCCCGAAGTACCAGGTGAGCAGATTCCAGCCGATCGCGCCGAGCACGCCGGAGAAGACCACGCCGAGGCTGGCCAGGCCGGTGGGGAGGCTGACCAGGCCGCTGCCGACCGTCCTGGCCACCTGCTCGCCGAAGTGGGTGCCCACGAAGTTGCCGAGGGCCGCCATGGCCAGCGCGGTGCGCGGGGTCAACGCCCGGGTGGAGACGCTGGTGGCGATCGCGTTCGCGGCATCGTGGAAGCCGTTGGTGTAGTCGAACGCCATCGCGGCGAGGATCACCGCGAGCGCGGCGAAGGTGGTGACGCTCACGCTGTCAGGACTCCTTGACAGCGATCGTCTCGACCGCGTTCGAGACGTGCTCGAAGGCGTCGCAGGCGGCCTCCAGCTCGTCCGCGACCTCCTTCATCTTCAGCACGGTGAGCGCGTCGTACTCGCCGGAGAAGAGCCGGACCAGCAGCATCCGGTACGCCCGGTCGCCGTCGTTCTCCAATCGATTGATCTCTACCCAGTAGTCGCTGAGGTCCTTGAGCGAGCGCAGCCGGGGCATCGCCTCGGCGGTCAGCTTGGCCTGCTGGTCGAGCACGTCGACCAGTTCGTGCATCTCCCGGGGGAGGGCGGGGAGCTTGGTCAGCCCGTAGAGGTAGACCAGGCTGCCGACGCCTTCGAGGTGGTCCATCACGTCGTCGAGCAGCGAGCCGAGCCGGTATATGTCCTCCCGGTCGAACGGCGTGATGAAGGTCGAGTTGATCTTCTTGAAGATCTCGTGGGTGATCGAGTCGCTGTCGTGCTCCACCTCGACCAGGCGCTCGCTGACCGCCTGCACATCGGCACCGGGCAGCGCGAGTTCCGTGAGCAGTTCGGTGCCTCGGACGAGGTTCTGCGCCGCCCGGGTGAACAGCTCGAAGAATGCCCCCTCGACGGGGCGGAACGAAAACTTCACGGTGACCTCGGTGTCGACGAGGGGACGGGACCAGGCGAATGCTAGGTAACGGCCCGTACCCGCTCACAGGCGAGTACCCCCGGTTGGGTGACGTTCATCTTCAGTTCATGCAGCGTTTACCGGACATGAGTTTGCCGTGATGGAGGGGCGACGTTCGGTAGCCACGACGAAGCTGGTTCGCCCGATATTCCCGTCCGCCCGGCGCACAGCGGCGCACCCGAGAGCATGAGGGGATCATCACCCGTCGACCTCGGTTCCGCCGCCGGTGCGCGGACGCCAGAATGGCCCGGTGGGCGACGAGTTCGAGGCGGAGCGCGACCACCTGATGGCCGTCGCGTACCGGATGCTGGGCAGCCGGGGCGAGGCGGAGGACGCCGTGCAGGAGGCCTGGCTGCGCTACGCGGGCGCCGACCGCGACGAGATCCGCGACCTGAGCGGCTGGCTGACCACCACCACCGCCCGCATCTGCCTGGACCAGTTGCGCTCGGCCCGCGTCCGCCGGGCGGCGTACGTCGGGCCGTGGCTGCCGGAGCCGTTGGTCACCCGGCTGCCGGGCGGGGCGCCCGACCCGGGCGAGCGGGCGGCCCGCGCCGACGAGGTGGGCCTGGCCCTGCTGGTCGTGCTGGAGCGGCTCACCCCCGAGCAGCGGGTCGCGTTCGTGCTGCACGACGTGTTCGCGGTGCCGTTCGAGGAGATCGCTACCGCGCTCGGCAGCACCCCCGCGGCGGCCCGCCAGCTCGCCACCCGGGCCCGCCGGGCGGTCGCGGCGGGGCGGGCCCGGCACACCGCCGACCTGGCCGAGCAGCGCCGGGTGCTGCGGGCGTTCGTGGCGGCGGCCGAATCCGGGGACCTGACCGGCCTGCTCGCCGTGCTCGCCCCGGACGTCGTGATGGTCGGCGACGGCGGCGGCCTCGCGCCGGCCGCCCGCAAGATCCTCACCGGCCCGGACCGGGTGGCGGCGCTCGTCCAGGGGCTGTTCCGGCTGGCCGGCACCCAGCTCGCGGAGGTGCACGCGGAGCTCGCCCTGGTCAACGGCGCGCTGGGCTTCATCGCCGACGCCCGCTACCCGGACGGCTCCGAGCAGCGCATGGTGCTGGCCTTCGCCGTCGCCGACGGCCGGATCACGGCCATCTACGACCAGCTCAACCCCGGCAAGCTGACGCGGGTGCCCCGGCCCGATCCCGCAGCCCCCTGGCCGCCCGCCTGAGCCCGGTCCCGCAGCCCGCCCGACCGGGCCTCGTGGGCTTCTTCGGACCCGCCCGCGGCCGGTGCCTCAGAGCGCGGCCCGGCGACTCGGGGCCGCAGCCTCTCGACCGTGGCCTGGTGGCTCGGCCGGGCCCGGGCTGGCCCAGGCGGGGCCAGGCTGGCTCGGCGGGGGCGGGCCGGCTCAGGCGGGGGCGGGCCGGCTCAGGCGGGGGCGACGGTGGCCAGCCACTGCCGGTACTGCGAGGCGAACGGCTGCGTGCCGTCGCCCAGCGCGGCGAACAGCCACTTCGCCGCGGCGTGCGCCGCCAGGACCAGCTCGGGCGGGTACCCGAACAGGCCCCGGTGCTCCTCGAACTCGTCCTCGTCCAGCAACTGGACCAGGCCGGTGTTCCGCCGGCGCACCACGTCCAGATCCAGGTCGACGAGGTGGACCTCCTCCTCGCCCAGCCAGCGGGCCGGCGTGGCGATGTCGCAGTACACCTCGCTGGTGCGCGGCGGCGGGTTGAACATGGCGGTCCACCACGCGTCGTGCGGGACCAGCAGCACGAACGGGATCTTCTCCACCGACGGCCGGCCGTGGTACACGGAGGCGGTGCCGGCGGGGACGCCGAGCCAGGTGCCCACCTCATCGGTGGACAGGCGCCGCGCCGGATAATCCCGGTGCTGCGCCCCGTCGTACTTGCGGTACTGGACCCGCACGACGTCGCTCGACATTCCCGCACTCTAACCAGTCACCCGGGGTCATCGCGCGGGCTGCCACTCCACCTGTGGACAAACTCGTAGGGTGTGGATAACCAGCACCCGGGCGGCGGGGACGGGTACGGTCGCTGGGTGACCGCCGCCCCTGCCGTCCCCGCCGCACCGCCGGCCCCGCGCCGGTCCCGCACCGGTAGCCCCGGTACCGATGATCTGCTCGCGGCGGCGGTCGGCGCGGTCCCCGGCGGGGTCGGGCGCCCCGGCCAGCAGGCCATGTCGGCGGCGATCGACCGGGCGGTGGCCGAGCACCGGCACCTGCTCGTGCAGGCGGGCACCGGCACCGGCAAGTCCCTGGCGTACCTGGCGCCCTCGCTCACCGTGGACGGTCCGGTGGTGGTCTCCACGGCCACGCTGGCGCTGCAGTCCCAGCTCGTCGACCACGACCTGCCCCGGCTGGCGGACGCGGCGGAGCCGCTGCTCGGCCGGCGGCCGACGTTCGCCGTCCTGAAGGGGCGGCACCACTACCTGTGTCTGGCCCGGCTGGAGGCCACCGCGGAGGATGAGCCGGAGGATGGCCTGTTCGAGGTGGCGCAGCGCCCGGCGGGCGGGGTCCGCTGGCTGGGCGAGGCGGGCCGGCTCGGCAAGCAGTTGCAGCGGCTGCGCGAGTGGGCGCTCGAGTCCGATACCGGCGACCGGGACGAGCTGGACCCGGGCGTGGACGACCAGGCGTGGCGGCTGGTCTCGATGCCCGCGCGGGAGTGCGTGGGCGCGCAGAAGTGCCCGTACGGCGCGGAGTGCTTCGCCGAGGCGTCCCGCGCCCGGGCCCGCGAGGCGGACATCGTCGTCACCAACCACAGCCTGCTCGCGGTGGACATGCTCGCCGGGCGGCACATCGTCCCGCCGCACAAGCTGCTGGTGGTGGACGAGGCGCACGAGCTGGCCGACCGGGTCTCGTCCGCGTCGCAGGCGGAGCTGGTCCCGGAGCTGATCGAGCGGGCGGCCCGGCGGGCCCGCACGCTCATCGAGGGGGAGTCCTACGAGGCGCTCATGGAGGCGGGCGACGCGCTCACCGTCGGGCTGGCCGGGGCGCCGCCCGGGCGGCTGGTGACCGGCCTGCCGGCGCCGCTGGCGGAGCCGTGCCGGCTGCTCGACGCCGCCACCCGGCAGGCGCTCACCCAGATCGGCGAGATCAAGGCCGACGACCCGGAGGCGGTCCGCAAGCAGCAGGCCAAGGCGGTGGTGGACGAGCTGTCCAAGACCTCCCAGCGGCTGCTGGCCGGCAACGACTCCGACGTGGCCTGGGTGGAGAAGCCGACCCACGGCGCGGGCGGCCGGCAGGCGCTCGTGGTGGCGCCGCTGTCCGTGGCCGGCACGCTCGCCACCCACCTGTACACCGAACGCACGGTCGTCGCCACGTCGGCCACGCTGGCGCTGGGCGGGCGCTTCGACACGGTTGCCCGGTCACTGGGGCTGCTGGAGGCGCCCGCGGGCGGCGACAGCGGGGCGGAGCCCACCACCCAGGGCCCGGACTGGGATTCCCTCGACGTGGGCTCGCCGTTCGACTACGCCCGCCAGGGCATCCTGTACGTGGCGGCGCACCTGCCCCGGCCGACCGCGTCGGGGCTCTCCGAGGCCGCCGCCGAGGAGCTGCTGACCCTGGTCACCGCGCTGGGCGGCGCCACGCTGGGGCTGTTCTCGTCCCGGCGGGCGGCGCAGCAGGCGGCGGACCTGCTCCGGGCGCGGGCCGACCTGCCCGTGCTGCTCCAGGGTGAGGAGGCGCTGCCGCTGCTGGTCCGCCGGTTCCGGGAGGAGCGGTCCAGCTGCCTGCTCGGCGTCATGTCGCTCTGGCAGGGGGTGGACGTGCCGGGTGAGGCCTGCCAACTCGTGGTCATCGACCGGCTGCCGTTCCCCCGCCCGGACGAGCCGCTGGCCGCCGCCCGGGCCGCCGCCGTGGACGTGGCCGGCGGCTCCGGCTTCGCCTCGGTCAGCGTGCCGATCGCGGCGGTCCGGCTGGCCCAGGGGGCCGGCCGGCTCATCCGCTCGCAGGGGGACCGCGGGGTCGTGGCGGTGCTGGATTCGCGGCTGGAGACGGCGCGCGGGTACGGGGCGTTCCTGCGCCAGTCGCTGCCGCCGTTCTGGTACACGACGCGCCGCGAGGTCGCCCTCGGCGCCCTCACCCGCCTGCGCGCCGCCTGACCGAGCGGTCTAGCCGGGCGGCTCGGCGGCGGCGACCACCGGATCGGGTGGCGGCTTGGCGGCGCCGGCGCGGGCCGCAAGACGGCGCACGCCCGTGTTGAGCACCGCCACCAGCGGGACGGCCACCAGCGCGCCGACGATCCCGGCCAGCACCACACCGGTCGTGATCGCCACGATCACCGCCAGCGGGTGGATCGCCACGGCCCGGCCCATGATGATCGGCTGGAGGACGTGCCCCTCCAACTGCTGCACCGCGATCACGGCGAGGAGCACCATCAGCGCGGTGACCCAGCCCTTGCCCACCAGCGCGATCAGCACCGCGACCACGCCCGAGACCGTGGCCCCGACGATCGGGATGAACGCGCCGATGAAGACGAGCGCGGCGAGCGGGAAGGCGAACGGCACCCGGAGGATCACCAGGGCCAGGCCGATGCCGACCGCGTCGATGAACGCCACCAGGACCGTGGCGCGCACGTACGACCCGAGGGTCACCCAGGAGGCGTAGCCGGCGACGTGGACGTGCTCGCGCGCCCCGCGGGGCAGCAACGTGACGATGAAGGACCAGATGCGCTTGCCGTCGCGGAGGAAGAAGAACGTCGCGAACAGCACGAGCAGCGCCCCGGTGAGCACCTCGAACACCGTGGCGGCGGTGGAGACCGCGCCGCTGGTCAGCGACTCGGTGTGCTCGTCCAGCCACCTCTGGGCGGCGGTGACCGCGCCGTCGAGTTGGTTGTCGGACATGTGCAGGGGGCCGTTGCGCAGCCAGTCCTGGATCTGTCGGATGCCCTTGGTGGTGTTGCTGGACAGGTCCGGCACGCCGGCGATGAGCTGATTGATCACCAGGGTGAGCGTGGCCACCACGGCGGCGATGCCGCCCACCAGGACCACGGCGGTGGCCAACGACCGGGGCACCCGGGCCCGGAACAGCACACCCACCGCGGGGGCCAGCAGGGCGGAAAGCAGCAGCGCGATGGTCAGCGGCACGACCACCAGCTGGAGCTGCCCGACCACCCGGATGATCGCCCAGCCGAGCAGGCCGAGGAGGATGATCCGCCAGGCCCACGCGGCGGCGATGCGCAGCCCGTGCGGCACGTCGGCGTCGTCCCGGCTGACGGTCGACTCCTGCATCACCACCTGGGGCGGTTCGGTCACGACGAAGTCGGAGCGGACATCGCCCGCCGGGGCGTCGCCCTCGGCTAGCTCCGCCCGCGCCTCCCGGACGGCCGTGCGGACGCGCGCGCCCTGCACCGCCCGGCGGAAGTTCGCCCGCATCTGCTCCAACCGGTTCAACCGCACCCCCTCGGCACTCGGTGTGAACGTTCCCCCACCGTAGCGGCCGGGGCCGCCCGGCACCCGCCGACTCCGGCCCTGAATCGTCCCCGAGTTTCCCTGCCCGCACGGCCGCCGGCGGCGGGAGGTACGGTCTGCCGGTGACCGCCGAAGCTTCCGTCGAGGCCGGGCTGCCGATCCGGCTGCTGCACGACCGTGTCCTGGTTCGGGTGGAGGGGCCCGAGGGCGAGCGCCGCTCCACGGCGGGCATTGTGATCCCGGCCACCGCCTCGGTGGGGCGCCGCCTGTCCTGGGCGACCGCGGTCGGCGTCGGGCCGAACGTGCGGTCCATCGTGGCCGGTGACCGGGTGCTCTTCGACCCGGACGACCGCTCCGAGGTGGAGCTACACGGCCGTGAATACGTGCTGCTGCGGGAGCGGGACCTGCACGCGGTCGCCGCGCGGCGGGTGGAGGCCGAGGCGACCGGCCTCTACCTGTAGGCCATCGGGTACGGCGGCGGTGGGGGCGGCGCGGGCGGCAGCGGCACCGGGATCGGCACGACCGGCTCCGCGGGCGGCGGCATGCTGCGGCGGCTGCCGTCGGGGAATGTGATGTGGTATTGGGTGCCGTCCCACAGCGCGTTCGGGGCGGCCGGGTCGCGGCCGACGAACGCCGCGCGGCTGGCGGCGATGCCCGCCAGCAGGGTGCGTTCCTCGGTGCCGATCCGGGCCAACTCGGCCGGGTTCCGGTCCAGGCCGCGTTCGAGGCCGTCGCGGAGCACGGCGAGGCGGGTCGCGGCGGTCTGGTAGTGCCGCATGGCGCGCAGACCGGGCTCCCCGGCGACCCGGCGGGCCCACCTGCGGGCGGAGTGCCGGCGGGCCAGGCTACCCAGCGCCGCCACCTCGGGCGGTGAGAACCAGCCGAGCCGGACGTACCGGGGCAGCATCCGCTCGGTGAGCCGCCCCTCCCGGGCCCGCACCCAGATCGCCAGCCCGATCATGCCCAGGAACACCGGCACCATCAGCCCGATGAACCCGTACAGGAAGAACAGGCCCTCGCCGGTGATGGCGGACAGGGTCGGCATGAGGTTCCAGGTGGCGTGCAGCAGCATCGCCAGCAGCAGCCCACCGATCGGCGCGAAGATCTGCACGGAGCGCCGGGGCGAGCGCAGCGCGATGCCGAGCCCGATGCCGGTCATCGAGGTGAACAGCGGGTGCGCGAAGCCGGTGAGCAGGATCCGGCCGATGAAGATCACAACGAGGCTCTGCGCGCCGCTGGCCGGGCCGTACTTCTCCACGCCGGTGGCGTAGCCGTGGCCGCCCAGGTACAGGATGTTCTCCACCATGGCGAAGCCGACCGCGGACAGGCCGCAGTAGACCAGGCCGTCGGTGATGCCGCTGACCTCCCGGCGGCGGAAGAACACCAGCAGCAGCGCCGGGCCGAGGGCCTTCATCGTCTCCTCGATCACCGGCGCCACGCCGACCGCGACGAAGTTCTCCGACCAGCCGAACCGGTCGAACAGGTAGGCGGCGCCGGTGTTGACGGCCAGCGCCGCCCCGGTGGCGACGCACGCCCCCCAGAAGAACGTCAGTGCCAGGAACCCGGCCGGCTCCGGGCCGTACCGGTCCAGCCAGAGGTAGCAGGTGACCAGCACCGGTACCGGCAGCACCGCGGCGACCAGGCCGATCACCAGCGCCTGCCAGCCGATGTTGAAGCCGAGGTACAGCAGCAGGGTGATCGCGGAGAGGGTGATCACCACCACGAACGCCGCGAACCCGATGGTCCGCCCCACGTTCCTGCGCGGTCGGGACTCCTGCTGCGGCACCGGAACCGGCTCGGTCATGCGGTCAGCCTAGTCAGGGGCGGCCCCGTGCGTCGGTCCCTGGCCGCTATGCTGTCGGCAGGTCACGAGCGCCAGCGTGAAGCCCCGGCTTGCTGGCCGGCAACCCTTCGGTCGCGATGGGGTGCCCCGGGTGAGGACCGGGCCCGCGCCGCGGTGGCACGGGCAAGCGCCGACCCGGAGGTGTCCGTTGACCACCCCTCTCAGCCACCCCACCGGTCCTGCCACCACGGTGGTCGCCCGGCCCGAGCCGCCGACCGTGCTCGGCATCCCCGGCGAGATCAACCTGGATTACGCGGCCAGCGCGCCGTGCGCGACCGCCGCCGCCGACGCCGTGGCCGAACTGCTGCCCTGGTACGCGAGCGTGCACCGGGGCGCGGGGGCGCTGTCGCGGCGCTGCACGCTGGCGTACGAGCGGGCCCGGCAGGCGGTCGGGGACTTCCTCGGCTGCACCGCCGAGCACGAGGTGATCTTCACCCGGAACACCACCGACGCGCTGAACCTGCTGGCCCGCGCGCTGCCCGCCGGTACCGGCGTGGTCACGTTCGCCGGGGAGCACCACGCCAACCTGCTCCCCTGGCCGAACCCGGTGCGCCTGCCGGTGCCCTCGTCGCCCGACGCCGCGCTCCGCTCCCTGGCGGCGGCCCTGCGGGAACTGCGCCGCGGCGCGGACCCGTCCCGCCCGCTGCTGGTGGCGGTGACCGGCGCCGGCAACGTGACCGGCGAGTTGTACCCGGTCGCCGACCTGGCCGCGGTGGCCCACCGGCACGGCGCCCGGCTGGCCCTGGACGCCGCCCAACTGGCCCCGCACGCCCCGGTCCACCTGGGGGATCTCGGCGCCGACTACGTCGCCCTCTCCGGTCACAAGCTGTACGCACCGTTCGGCGCCGGGGTGCTCGCCGGCCGCTCCGACTGGCTGGACGCGGCCGAGCCGTACCTGGCCGGCGGGGGCGCGACCCGCCACGTCGGCGCCGCGACCCACGACGTGCGCTGGGCCGGCGGGCCGGCCCGCCACGAGGCCGGCACCCCGAACCTGCTCGGCGCGGTGGCGCTCGGTGCGGTCTGCGAGACCCTCGCGGCGGCCGACCGGGCGGCCCTGCACGCTCACGAGCAGGCGCTGCTCAGCCGGCTCCGCGCCGGGCTGGCGGCCATCGAGGGCGTGGCGGAACTGCGGCAGTTCGACGCCGGCGCGCAGCGCGTGGGCATTGTCTCGTTCGCGCTGGCGCCCGCCACAACGGCACCCGGGAAGACAGCGCCCCCGAAGACCGCGCCCGGGAAGACCGCGGGCGGAAGGGCCGCAGCCGGGGCGACGGCGCCCGCCGGCCGGGACGCCGCCGAGGTGACCGCCGCGCTGGCCCGCGACCACGGCATCGGCGTGCGGGACGGGCTGTTCTGCGCGCACCCGCTCGCCCGGCGGCTGCTCGACGAGGCGGCGGCGCGCGCCGGTTGGCCCGCGGCGCCGGCCAGCGCCATCCGGGCCAGCATCGGCCTCGGCAGCACGGCCGAGCACGTCGACCGGCTGATCGCCGCCCTCCGGGAGATCATGGCGGCATGATCGGTGGGTGGCTGGCCGCGACCGCGGGCGCGGGTGCGACCGCCCCGGAGGTGACCCTCGCGGTCGCCGGGCAGTCCCTGCTCGACCGGTGGGCGGAGCCGCACCGGCACTACCACGACACCGCGCACCTGGCCGCCGTGCTGGCCATAGTGGACCGGCACGCGGCAGCGGCCCCGGACCCGGACGCGGTCCGGCTCGCCGCCTGGTGCCACGACGCCGTGTACGACCCGGCAGCGGCGGGCGACGCCAACGAGCGGGCGAGCGCCGCGCTCGCCGGGCACCTGCTCGCCCGGCTGGGCGTGCCGGTGCGGGTGGTGGCCGAGGTGCGCCGCCTGGTCCTGCTCACCGCCGGTCACGCCGCCGCGCCCGGCGACACCGGCGGCGCGCTGCTCTGCGACGCCGACCTGTCGATCCTGGCCGCCGAGCCGGCCGCGTACGACCGGTACGCGGCGGCGATCCGGCGCGAATACGCGCACGTGCCGCCGGAGGCGTACCGGACGGGCCGGGCGGCCGTGCTGCGCCGCCTGCTCGACCTGCCCGCCCTCTACCGGCTGCCCGATCTGCACGCGGCCTGGGAGGGCGCCGCGCGGGACAACATCGAGCGGGAACTGGCCACGCTGGCCGGGTCGGGCTGACGGGCGCCCGTCGCACCACCGGCGACGGGGCGTGCCAGGTGCTTCGGGCGGCGCAGGCCGGCGGCGCGGAGCCGGCGGGCGATCTCCCGGGTCGGCACCACCGTGGCGCCCAGCCACACGGCCGCCGGGAACCGCTCCGCCGGGATGTCGTAGTGGTCCCGCTCGAACCCGCGCCGGGGCGCGCCGAGCAGCTCCGCGAACGCGTGCAGTTCCGTCAGCGACACGTCACTGATCAGGTGCGACCACAGCCGGCCGCGGGCGGGCCAGGCCGGCGGATCGACATACAGCATGGTGGCCAGGGTAACCGGCGGTTAGGTTCTGACCCATGACGATCGCCACCGCGCTCGCCGCTGCCCTCCCCGAGGGCACCGTGCTGACCGACCCCGACCTGCTCGCCGGGTACCGCCGGGACGAGGCGGACCTGGTCCCGGCCGGCACGCCGGTCGCCGTGGTCCGGCCGCGCAGCACGGCGGAGGTCGCCACGGCGGTGCGGGTCGCGGCCGGGCACGGCGTCCCCGTGGTGCCGCAGGGTGCCCGTACCGGGCTGGCCGGCGCGGCGAACGCCGTGGAGGGCTGCGTTGTCATCGCCATGACCGGCATGGACCGGATCCTCGCCATCGACCCGGTGAACCGGACCGCCGTGGTGCAGCCCGGCGTGGTCAACGCCGTCCTGGCCAAGGCGGTCGCCGCCGAGGGCCTGCGCTACCCGCCGGACCCCGGCTCCTGGGAGTCCTGCACGATCGGCGGCAACGTCGCCACCAACGCCGGCGGCATGTGCTGCGTGAAGTACGGCGTGACCACCGAGTACGTGCTCGGCCTGGAGGTCGTGCTGGCGACCGGCGAGGTGCTGCGCACCGGCCGGCGCACCGCGAAGGGGGTCGCCGGTTACGACCTGACCCGGCTGTTCGTCGGCTCGGAGGGCACCCTCGGGATCATCACCGAGGTCACCGTGGCGCTCCGCCCGCCGGCCGAGGCGGCGCTCACCGCGGTCGCCGTCTTCCCGACCACGGCCGCCGCCGGCGCGGCCGTCGCCGCCATCGCCGGCGAGGGGCTCAGCCCCAGCCTGCTCGAACTGCTGGACGCCACCCACCTCGCCGCCATCGAGGCGTACCGGCCGATGGGGCTGCGCACGGACGCCCGGGCGCTGCTGCTGGCCGCGGCGGACACCGGTACCCGCGCGGCGGATGACCTGGCGGCGATCGCGGCGCTGTGCGAGCGCTCCGGCGCCGACGAGGTGTTCGCCGCGACCGACGTGACCGAGGCGGCGGCGCTGCTGGAGGCACGGCGCCTGGCCCACCCCGCGATGGAGAAGCTGGCGCTGGAGTCGTTCCCCGGCGGCAACGGCGGCCTGATCATCGACGACGTGGCCGTGCCCCGCGCCCGCCTGGCGGAACTGCTCGACGGCGTGGACCGGATCGCCGCCGAGCACGGCGTGGCGATCGGCGTGGTCGGCCACGCCGGCGACGGCAACATGCACCCGAACATCGTGGTGGACCGCGCCGACCCGGCCAGCCTGGAGCGGGGCCGGCGCGCGTTCGACGCGATCATGCGGCTCGGCCTGGACCTCGGCGGCACCTGCACCGGCGAGCACGGCGTGGGGCTGCTCAAGCGCGAGTGGCTGGCCCGCGAGGTCGGACCGGTCGGCATGCGCGTGCAGCACGCGATCAAGCAGGCGCTGGACCCGGCGAACCTGCTGAACCCGGGCAAGATCCTGTAGCGGCGCCCACGCGCCACCGCACGCACCCCGCGCGGTGCCGGGGTGTCAGGCGGCGGCGGGGTCGGTGGCGAAGCCGCGCACGTCGGGGGCACCGAGGCGGGCGGCGTCGGCGGTGAGGTCGTCCGGCATCCGTTGCGACTCCCGCTCCGCGGCCACCCGGGCCAGGTAGTGCTGCACCTCGCGGTCGCGGGTGGCCGCGTCCCAGCCGAGCACCTTGCCCAGCACCTCGGCCGCGTGCCGAGCCGACTCGGCGCCCCGGTGCGCGGTCTCGATGGAGATGCGGGTGCGGCGGGTCAGCACGTCCTCCAGGTGCAGGGCGCCCTCGGCGCTGGCCGCGTAGGCCAGTTCCACCGCCAGGTACTCGGGCGCCCCGGTGACGGCGAGCGCCAGGCTCGGGTCGGCGCGCATCATCTCCAGCAGGTGCACGGTCAGCGTGCCGTACCGCTCCAGCAGGTGCTCCACCGCGCCGCCGGAGACGCCGTGCCGGCGGGCCAGGTCGGCGCGGTCCCGCCAGGCGGCCGCGTACCCGTCCGCGCCCAGCAGCGGCAACTGCCCGGTACGCGAGGGCGGCACCCCGCCGCCCAGCCGGCGGGCGGCCCGGTCCACCACGTCCGCCGCCATCACCCGGTATGTCGTGTACTTGCCGCCCGCGACGAGCATGAGCCCGAGCATCGGCTCGACCACGGCGTGCTCGCGGGACAGCTTCGAGGTGGTCTCCTGCTCGCCGGACAGCAGCGGGCGCAGGCCGGCGTAGACGCCCTCGATGTCGTCCGTGCTCAGCGGCCGGTCCAGCACGGTGTTGACCTGGGCCAGCAGGTACGCGATGTCGCTGGCCGAGGCCGCCGGGTGGGCCCGGTCGAGGCGCCAGTCGGTGTCGGTGGTGCCGATGATCCAGTGCCCGCCCCAGGGGATCACGAACAGCACCGAGCTGGGCGTGCGCAGGATGAGCCCGACCTCGCCGGTGATCGCCGACCGGGGCACCACCAGGTGCACCCCCTTGGAGGCGCGCACCCGCAGGCCGGGCCGGCCGCCCTTGTCGCCGAGCAGCGCGGAGATGTCGTTGCTCCACACGCCGGTCGCCGCGATCACCGTGCGCGCCTTCACCTCGAACTCGGCGTCCGGGTCACCCGGCCGGGCCTCCATGTCCCGGACCCGGACGCCGGTCACCTCGCGCGCCTGGCGGGTGAGGCCGACGACCCGGGCGCTGGTCACCACGGCGGCGCCGAGGCTGGCCGCCGTGCGGGCCAGGGTCACCACGAGCCGGGCGTCGTCGACCTGGCCGTCGTAGTACTCGATGGCCCCGGCGAGCGTGTCGGCCCGGAGGCTGGGGAACAGCCGGCGGGCGCCGTGCCGGCTCAGGTGCCGGTGCGTGGGCATGCCCCGCCGACCGCCGAACACACCCGCGAAGGCGTCGTACGCGGCGACGCCGGCGCCGTAGTACAGCCGGTGCCAGGCCCGCGCGGGCATCGGCGCCGCCGCCAGCGGTACCAGGAACGGCACCGGGCGGACCAGGTGCGGCGCCAGCCGGGTGGCCAGCAGACCCCGCTCGGTCAGCGCCTCGTGCACCAGGGAGAACTCCAGCTGCTCCAGGTACCGCAGGCCGCCGTGGATGAGCTTGCTGGACCTGCTGGACGTGCCGGCCGCCAGATCGCGCGCCTCGATCAGGGCGACCTTCAGCCCCCGGGACGCGGCGTCCAGGGCCGCGCCGGCCCCGGTGACGCCACCACCGATGACGAGCACGTCGAACCGCTCACCGCGCAGCCGGCGCAGGTCGGCGGCGCGCCGGACCGGCGATAGCTGCCCGGCGGTGTACCGGGAAACCGCTGGGTCACGCACCCCCATACGGTAACCACTACTGTGCGGGGATGAGCCGCCCAGCCGTCGAGGCGACACCGCGCGGCGGCGCCGGCGCGGTCGTGGCCACAGTCTTCGTGGCGCTGTGGGTGGTCGGAGTGACCGTGGTCACCCAGGTCGCCGGCTGGTTCGTCGAGCAGGCCCGGCTGGTCTCCGGCCTGCCCCACCCGAGCACGCAGTGGCTGTTCGTCGCGGCCATCCCGGCCGTGCTGGCCGGCGCGCCGGCGGCGCTGCTCGCCTCGGTACCGCGCTCGTCGGCGGTCCGGGCGGCCGGGCGGGCCTGGCTGTGCGCGGCGGTGGCCGGTGGGCTGCTCGGCGCCTGGCGGGCGGTGCCGGCCGTCCAGCACGAGTGGTACCTGGCCGGTCTGGCCGCCACCGCGGCCGTCATGGCCAGCCTCCTGGCCCGCCGCGGCCGCGCCCACGCCCACCACCCCAGCGCCCGCACCCCCAACGCCCAGAGCGACAGCAGCCCCAGCGCCAACGCACCGGCCGACAGCGAACCCAGCGCCGGCACCAGGCCCGGCAGCGCCCGCAGCGCCAGCGCACCCGCCGACGCGGGCCGGCCGGCATCGGCGGCCGGGTGGTTCGCGGTCGCCGCCGGCCTGGTCGTGCTGCTGCCGTGGCTGTGGATCGGCGCGCTCGGCGGCCTGGCGGAGACGCTGCTCGCCGCCCTCGCCGCCGCCTCGGTCGGGTGGCTCGCCGCGCGCGTCCTCGACGAGCGGCTCTGGGCGCCGTACCGGCGCGGCCGGGCGCGGTTGATCCTGCTGGGCGGGCTGGTGGCGGGCGTCGCGCTGGTCCCGCTCGCGGCCGGGACGGGCGGCCCCGGCGCGCACCTGGCGGCGCTGCTCGTCCTGCCGCCGCTCGGCTTCGCCGCCGCCGCGCTGCACCCCCTCGCCACCCACCAGGACACCGCTCGCCAGCACACCGCTAGCCAGGGCGCCGCTAGCCAGGGCGCCGGCTCCGGCGGCACCGCGACGGGCGGCGCCCCGACCGACGACGCCGCGACCGGCTACCTTCCGGCCGGCTCGGATGCCGCGATGGAAGCCACCCGACCGCCGTGGCCCAGCGCGCCGGTCGGGTGGCTCGTCGGGGTGGTGGCGTTCGGTCCCCTCGCCTTCGTCGACCCGGAGGAGGTCACGCTGCTGCTCGCGGGCGGCGCCGACACGCCGGTCTGGGTCGGCGGAGCGGCTCTCGCGTCGCTGCTGCTCGCGGTCCTCGTGGCGCTCGTGTACGGGCTGGCGCTCGCCCGGCGCCGCTTCCGCACCGGCATCGCCGCCGCCGTGACCGTGGTGGTCGCGCTCGCCGGCGGCACCGTGTACGCGACCGCGGGCCAGCCGGGCCTGCACGGCGAGCGCCTGTTCGTGGTGATGCGGGAGCAGGCGGACCTGAGCGACATCACCGCGGGCGGCCGCACCGGGCAGGCCGGCCGGGACGCCCGCGCCCGCGAGGTGTACCAGCGGCTGACCGAGCACGCCCGGCGCACCCAGGCCGGGCTGCGCGCCGAACTGGACCGTCTACGCCTGCCGTACACGCCGTACTACCTGGTCAACGGCGTCGAGGTACATGCCGGCGGCCCGGTGCTGCGGACGCTGCTGGGCCGCCGGTCCGATGTGGACCGGGTACTCCTGGACCAGCGCCCGCGC
The DNA here is from genome assembly GCF_018397995.1 of Rhizomonospora bruguierae. Classification (GTDB taxonomy): domain Bacteria; phylum Actinomycetota; class Actinomycetes; order Mycobacteriales; family Micromonosporaceae; genus Rhizomonospora; species Rhizomonospora bruguierae. Next base: position 31,552 of record NZ_BBQH01000044.1, on the reverse strand, counting down.
CCGCTGCCGGAGCCGCCGGCCCCGATGCGCGGCCACGACCCGCCGCCCACGTCCCCGATGTGGAACCTGACCCTGCTGCGCGCACCACAGGCGTGGGCGGCGGGCGCGACCGGCGCGGGCATCGTGGTGGGCAGCTCCGACTCGGGCGTGGACGGCGCGCACCCCGCCCTCGCCGCCGGCTTCCGGGGCGGCCAGGACTCCTGGTACGACCCGTGGAACGGCACCCGGTCGCCGGTGGACGTCAACGGGCACGGGACGCACACGCTGGCCAGCGCGGTCGGCCACGCGAACGTGGGGGTGGCGCCCGGCGCCCGCTGGACCGGCTGCGTCAACCTCGCCCGCAACCTCGGCAACCCGGCGCGTTATCTGGACTGCCTCCAGTTCATGCTGGCGCCGTTCCCGCCCGGCGCCGACCCGTTCACCGCCGGGCGCCCGGAGCGGGCACCGCACGTGCTCACCAACTCGTGGGGCTGCGCCACGGTCGAGGGGTGCGACGCGCAGGCGCTGCTGCCGGCGGTCCACGCGATCGCCGCCGCGGGCATCTTCTTCGTCGTCGCCGCCGGCAACACCGGACCGTACTGCGGCTCCATCGCCGAACCGCCGGCCGGCTACCCGGACGCCTTCACCGTGGGCGCCGTCGACCGGAGCGGCACGGTCGCCGCGTTCTCCAGTCGCGGGCCGGTACCGGGCGCCAGCAAGCCGGACGTGGTCGCGCCCGGGTCGCAGGTGCTCTCCGCCCTCCCCGGCGGCGGCTACGGCACCCTGAGCGGCACGTCCATGGCCGCGCCGCACGTCGCCGGCCTGGTGGCCCTGCTCTGGTCGAAGAACCCGGAGCTGATCGGGGACCTGTTCCGCACCCGCCGGCTGATCCAGGACAGCACCCGGCCCGCCCGGCCCTCCTACCGCTCGCGTAACCCGGCCGACGCCTGCGGCACCCCGGCGAACATCACCGGCGCCGGCATCCCGGATGCGGACGCGTCGACCCGCGCGGCGATGTCCGTTGGTTAGTTGACCCGGTGGAGCCGGCCGGCGCCGATCCGCGTCCCGCAGCGGAAGCGGCGGTAAACCGACTATTCGGGTGGACCGCGGGAACCAGTCCCCCATGGTCATGCAGATGTCGCGGGCGGTGCAGGACGTGGTCCGCGTCTCGGCGGCCGCGGCGCTCGGCGGTTTCCTGTTCGGGTACGACACCGGCGTCGTCAACGGCAGCGTGCCGGCGATCAGCAGAGCCTTCGCGATCCACCCGGGGACGCTCGGTTTCGTGATCGCCGCGGCGCTGCTCGGCGCCGCCGTGGGCGCCTGGTTCGCGGGTCCGTTCGCGGACCGGGTGGGGCGGCGGCGGGTCATGCTGCTCGGCGGGCTGCTGTTCGCGGTCGGTTCGATCGGCGCGGCGCTGGCGCTGGGGCCGCTGACCCTGACCTACTGGCGGGTGATCCAGGGGCTCGGGTTCGGCGCGACGAGTGTGATGGCGGCGGCCTACATCGCGGAGATAGCCCCGGCCCACCTGCGGGGCCGGCTCGGCACGATGATGCAACTGGCCATCGTCGCCGGGATCGCGCTGTCGCTGCTGATCAGCCTCGTGATCAGCGAGGCCGCCGGGCTGCCGCACAACCCGGGCCGCTGGCGCTGGCTGTACGCCTTCGAGGCGATACCGGGGCTGGTCTTCGCGTACCTGTCGACCCGCATCCCGGAGTCCCCCAGATACCTGGTGGAACAGGGCCGCGACAACGAGGCGCGCGCGGTCCTGGACCGGTTCGAGGGCGGTGACGTGGATGCCCGCGTCGAGCAGATCCGGCGGTCGAGCCAGGGTGGCGGCGACCGGGTGTCGGACGACGTGCGCGAACTGCGCGGTCCCCGGCTCGGCCTGCAACCGGTGATCTGGGTCGGCATCCTGCTGGCCGCGTTCCAGCAACTCGTCGGCATCAACGTGGTGTTCTACTACTCGACCACCGTCTGGGAGACCGTCGGGTTCCGGCCCGGCCAGGCGCTGTTCACCAGCTTCATCACCGGGTTGCTGAACCTCGCCGCGACGGTGGTCGCCGTGCTGCTCATCGACCGGGTGGGGCGGCGCCCGCTGCTGCTGGCCGGCTCCACCGGGATGGCGGTGACCCTGCTCGTGCTGGCGCTCACCTTCCGCGGGCACGTCGAGGGGCAGCCCACCCGGCTCGGCCCGGTGGCCGGCGGCATCGCGCTGATCGCGTTCAACCTGTTCGTGGTGTCGTTCGCGGTGAGCTGGGGACCGGTCATGTGGGTCCTGCTCGGCGAGATGTTCCCGAACCGGATCCGCGCGATCGCCCTCGCCGTCGCGACCGGCGTCAACTGGGTGGCGAACTGGCTGATCTCCGCCACGTTCCCGGCGCTGGCCTCGGCCGGGCTGCCGGTGGCGTACGGGATCTTCACGGCGTTCGCGATCCTGTCGCTGCTGTTCGTGCTCCGCTCCGTGCGGGAAACCCGGGGCCTGCAGCTAGAGCAGATGTGACGGGTCGTCCATGGTGGCCAGGGACGGACCGCGCCGCGGCCGGGCTGCCCGCGCCGCGGCCTCCGACTCGCGGAGCACCCGCACCGCGTTGTGCCACGTCAGCCCCGCCAGGTCGGCGTCGGACCAGCCGCGCCCGGCCAGTTCGGCGAGCAACGCCGGGTACCCGGAGACGTCCGGCAGCCCGTCCGGTGTGGTGACGACGCCGTCGAAGTCGCCGCCCAGGCCGACCGCGTCCACGCCGGCCACCGCGCGGACGTGCTCCACGTGGTCCGCCACGTCGGCGACCCCGCACGGCGGGCGCGGGTTCGCGGCCACCCACGCCGCCTGCGCGGTCGCGTAGGCGGCGCTGTCCTCCGGGTACCGGGCGACCAGCCGTTCCTCCTCGGTGGCCAGTTCGCCCATCCAGGAGCGGCACGCCTCGGTCAGGAAGCCGGGCACGAAGGTCACCATGACCACGCCGCCGCTGTCCCGGACCCGCCGCAGTACGTCGTCGGGCACGTTACGGGGGTGGTCGCAGAGCGCCCGGGCGCTGGAGTGCGAGAAGAACGCCGGCGCGGTGGACGTGTCCAGGGCGGCGTGCATGGTCGCGGGCGCCACGTGGGACAGGTCCACGAGCATGCCGAGCCGGTTCATCTCGCGGACCACCTCGTGCCCGAACGGGGAGAGCCCGCCCACGGCGGGGGCGTCGGTGGCGCTGTCGGCCCAGGGTGTGTTGCGGATGTGGGTAAGCGTCATGTACCGGGCGCCGAGTTCGTACATCATCCGCAGCGCGCCGAGCGACCCGGCGATGCTGTGCCCGCCCTCCATCCCGATCAGGCTGGCCAGCCGCCCGGACCGGTGCGCCGCCTCGACCTCGTCCGCCGTGGTGGCCAGGACCAGCCGGTCCGGGTGGGTGGCGACCCAGCGCCGCACGAAGTCGATCTGTTCGAGGGTGGCCGCGACCGCGTGGTCGCCGAGCCGGTGGCTGACGAACACCGACCAGAACTGTCCGCCCACCCCGCCGGCCGCGAGCCGGGCCAGGTCGGTGTGCAGCCCCGGGACCTCCTCCCGGCGGTACCGGGTGCGGGTGCGCAGCGCCCACGGCAGGTCGTTGTGGCCGTCCAGGACGGGTGCCCGGGCGAGCAGGTCACGGATGCGGTCGGTGCTCATGATCGGTCAGGGTAGTCCGGACGGCGGCAGGCGGGACATCGCGGCCGATACTCCCGTTCCGCCCCGCGCCGGCCCCGGCGGACCCTAGCGTGACCCTCGAAGGGAGGGGCCATGGCGAAGCAGGAACGCGTCGACGATTCCCCGACGAGGCAGCGGTCCCGGTTCGACGACGAGGGCGTGGCCGAGGCCGCCGCGGAAGCCATCCGGGAGGACGACGTGGACATCGACGAGCGGCTGGATGCGAAGCTGCGCGGCGAGCGCGGGGGCGGGACCGACGGCGAGCGGCGCGACCGGTTCCGGCGCTGACGTTCGGGGCGAAGGCGAAGGGGCGGACCGCGTCGCGGCCCGCCCCTTCGGTCGTCCTGGGAGGGGTTGGATCAGAAGTCCATGTCCCCGCCGCCCGGCGCACCGGCCGGGGCCTTCTCCTTCTCCGGCTTGTCCGCCACCACGGCCTCCGTGGTGAGGAACAGGGCCGCGATCGAGGCCGCGTTCTGCAGCGCCGACCGGGTCACCTTGGCCGGGTCGATGATGCCCGTGGCCAGCAGGTCCACGTACTCGCCGTTCGCGGCGTTGAGGCCGTGCCCCGGCTCGAGGCCGCGGACCTTCTCCACCACGACGCCGCCCTCGAGGCCGGCGTTCACGGCGATCTGGCGCAGCGGCGCGTCCAGCGCGACCTTGACGATCGTGGCACCGGTGGCCTCGTCGCCGGCCAGGTCGAGCTTGTCGAACGCGGTCTTGCCGGCCTGCACCAGCGCCACGCCACCGCCGGGGACGATGCCCTCCTCGACGGCGGCCCGGGCGTTGCGCACCGCGTCCTCGATGCGGTGCTTGCGCTCCTTCAGCTCGACCTCGGTGGCCGCGCCGACCTTGATGACCGCGACGCCGCCGGCCAGCTTGGCCAGCCGCTCCTGCAGCTTCTCGCGGTCGTAGTCGGAGTCGCTCTTCTCGATCTCGGCCCGGATCTGGTTCACCCGGCCCTGGATCTGGTCGGCGTCACCGGAGCCGTCGACGATGGTGGTCTCGTTCTGGGTGATGACCACCTTGCGGGCCTTGCCCAGCATGTCGAGGCCGACGGCGTCCAGCTTGAGGCCGACCTCCTCGCTGATGACCTGGCCACCGGTCAGGATCGCGATGTCCTGCAGCATGGCCTTGCGGCGGTCGCCGAAGCCCGGCGCCTTGACCGCGACCGACTTGAAGGTGCCGCGCACCTTGTTGACGATCAGGGTCGCCAGCGCCTCGCCCTCGACATCCTCGGCGATGATCACCAGCGGCTTGCCACTCTGCATGACCTTCTCCAGCACCGGGAGCAGGTCCTTGACCGCCGAGATCTTGCTGTTGGCGATCAGCAGGTACGGCTCGTCGAAGACGGCCTCCATGCGCTCCGGGTCGGTCATGAAGTACGCGGAGATGTAGCCCTTGTCGAAGCGCATACCCTCGGTGAGCTCCAGCTCCAGGCCGAAGGTGTTGCTCTCCTCGACGGTGATGACGCCTTCCTTGCCGACCTTGTCCATCGCCTCGGCGATGATCTCGCCGACCGACGGGTCCGCGGCCGAGATGGAGGCGGTGGAGGCGATCTGCTCCTTGGTCTCCACGTCCTTGGCGAGCTTGGCGAGTTCCTCCGCGACGTTCGCCACGGCCGCCTCGATGCCCCGCTTCAGGGCCATCGGGTTCGCGCCCGCCGCGACGTTGCGCAGACCCTCGCGGACCAGCGCCTGGGCCAGGACGGTCGCCGTGGTCGTGCCGTCACCGGCGACGTCGTCGGTCTTCTTCGCGACCTCCTTGACCAGCTCGGCACCGATCTTCTCGTACGGGTCCTCGAGCTCGATCTCCTTGGCGATGCTCACACCATCGTTGGTGATGGTGGGCGCACCCCACTTCTTCTCGAGCACGACGTTGCGGCCCTTCGGGCCCAGCGTCACCTTGACGGCGTCGGCGAGGGTGTTCATGCCCCGCTCGAGACCGCGGCGCGCCTCCTCGTCGAACGCGATAATTTTGGCCATACGGCGTTGTCCTCCTGGACACTCACGGCCACCCGCGCCTGTCTGACGACGGGCGTGCCGCCTGCTTGACGCACCTTCGGACGCCGTCCGCGCTCACGGACGCCGCCCGCCGGCCGGGCCGGATAAGCCCGCGACGACCGGCCACAGCAGCGCACCGTCACCGGCACGCGGCGGTGGCCCCACCGCCCCGACCATTGGCACTCACGGGCTGCGAGTGCCAATAACTTGTTTAGCACTCTGGCAGGGCGAGTGCAAGCGCGTGGGCCGGGCGCCACCCACCCGGGGGCGGGTCGCGACGGCGGGATTCACGGGAGGGGCAACGGGAAATGACAAGGCGCCGACCCTCACCGCGGTGAGGACCGGCGCCAGTGGTGCGAAGGAGCGAGGGGTGGGTATGGGTGGTCCCGCTCAGGCGATCACGCGCACCTGTTCCGCCTGCGGACCCTTCTGACCCTGCGCGATCTCGAACTCCACGCGCTGTCCGTCGTCCAGCGCCTTGTACCCGTCCATCTGGATGGCGGAGAAGTGGACGAAGACGTCCTGCCCCCCGTCCACCGCGATGAACCCGTAGCCCTTTTCGCTGTTGAACCACTTGACGGTGCCCTGTGCCACGGTGCACTTCCTCACTTCGAGCTGTGCCGACCCCCGGCCGGTGCGTTTACGCGGCCGGGGCCGCCGCCCCACCGGTCACTTTCGCAACAGTGGGTCACGTCGACCGAATTCGCACGCTACACGAGGCGTGCGGCCCGCGCACTACCCTAAAACGGACAGGAAGGCCGGGTTCGGGCACGGAAAAAGGAGCGAATAACCCTTAACGGAATGTGCATCGTTGCACGGAGCGTGATCAAATTCGGGTACCTCTGGGTACTGATCGGCACGGCCGGCCAACCCGCGCCGGGTGTGCCAGCATGACCCCCGTGGTACCGACAACCGTCGTCCGCCGGGTCCAGCCGCAGGACGCGGCCCGGATGCGCGCCCTGCGGATCGAGATGCTCGCCGACGCCCCGCTGGCCTTCCTGGAAACCGTCGCCGAGGCCGCCGCCCGCCCGCACGCCGAGTACGCCGCGCGGATCGCCCAGGTCTCCCGGGGCGGCTTCACGGCGCAGTTCGTGGCAGAGGTGGACGGCTGCCTGGTCGGTCACGCCGGCGGGGTCGCGTCGCCCGAGCACCCCGACACCACGATCATCTTCGCCGTGTACATCCAGCCCGCCCACCGCGGTACCGGGGTGCTCAAGGCCCTGGTGGACGCGGTGGCGCACTGGTCGCGCGCCGCCGGCCGCGCCACCCTCCTGCTGGAGGTCGTGGTGGGCAACGACCGGGCGGTGCGCGCGTACCGCAAGCTCGGCTTCGCCGAGAACGGGGTGCACCAACCGCACCCGCGCATCCCGACGCTGCTCGAACTCCAGATGACCCGCCCCGCGTAGGCGGGCGTCAGGCGGTCGCCGGCGCGTGGCGCCGGGACTGGACGATGCGGAACCGGTTGGCCACGTAGGCACCGTCGGTCAGGGCGGCGTTCGCGGCCGGGTTGGCGCCGCTGGCGTGGAAGTCGGAGAACGCCGCGGACTGGTTCACGAACACCCCGCCGGTCAGGTTGCACGACAGGTGCACGCCGACCGCCAGCGCGGCCTCCTCGACCGCGGCCAGCACCTGCGGGTCGGTGGCGTAGACCGAGGCGGTCAGGGCGCCCCGCTCGCCGACGGTGGCCCGGAAGATCTCCAGGCTCCGCGCGGTCGACCCGGTGGCGATCACGAACGAGATCGGCCCGAACCACTCCCGGCCGTAGGTCTGCGCGGCGTCCGCGTCGAGCTTCACGATCAGCGGGGTACGCACCAGGGCGTCGGCGTACTCCGGGTGGGTGACCGCGCGGGACGCCAGCACCACCTCGCCCTCGCCGGCGGCCCGCGCCAGCCGCTCCAGCACCCCGTCGTTGACGATCGCGCCGGTGAGCTCGACGCCCCGGGCCGGGTCCGCGGTGAGCCGGCCGACCGCGGCCGCGATGCCCCCGGCCACCTCGGCGAAGCTCTTGTGCCCCTGGTCGGTCTCGATCCCGTCCGCCGGCACCAGCACGTTCTGCGGCGTGGTGCACATCTGTCCGCTGTAGAGGGTCAGGGAGAAGCCGATGTTCCGGCACATCCCGGCGAAGTCGTCCGTGCCGTCCACGATGACCGTGTTCACGCCGGCCTTCTCGGTGTAGACGGTCGCCTGCCGGGCGTTGGCCTCCAGCCAGTCCCCGTACTCGGTCGAGCCGGTGAAGTCCACGATCCGCACCTCGGGCCGGGTGGCCAGGCTGGACGCCAGCGCCTCGCCGGGCGCCTCGGCGGCCAACTGGATCAGGTCCGCCTCGAAGCCCGCCTCGGCCAGCACCTGCCGGGCGTACCGGACGCTGATCGCCAGCGGCAGCACGGCCCGCGGGTGCGGCTTGACGACGACCGGGTTGCCGGTCGCGAGGCTGGCGAACAGGCCCGGGTACGAGTTCCAGGTCGGGAACGTGGTGCAGCCGACGACGAGCGCCACCCCGCGCGGGACGACGTGGAACGTCTTCACCATGCGCAGCGGCTCGCCCCTGCCGGCCGGCTTCTCCCACGCGGCGGTGCCCGGGTGCCGGGTCTGCTCCGCGTACGCGTAGGCGACCGCCTCCAGGGCCCGGTCCAGCGCGTGCGCGCCGCCGGCCTGGAAGGCCATCACGAACGCCTGGCCGGTGGTGAACTGGACGGCGTTGGCCAACTCGAAGATGTGCGCGTGCAGCCGGGCGAGGATCTCCAGGCAGACGCCCGCGCGGGTGGCCGGCCCCGCGTCCCGCCAGGCGGGCAGGGCGGCGGTCGCGGCGGCGATCAACCGGTCGGGGTCGGCCCGGGGGTACCGGACGCCCAGCGGCACGCCGAACGGGCTCGCCTCGGTGGCGACCGGCTCGCCGGTGCCGGGCTGGTCCAGCGGGAAGTCGGTGCCGAGGTACGCCTCGTACGCCGCGCGCCCCTCGGCGGCGGCGTGCTCGCCGTAGACCCGGGGGCTCGGCGACTCGGGGTACGCGGACCAGAAGTCGCGCTCGGCGATGGCCTTCAGCGCCCGGGCCAGGGTGTCGGCATGCCGGGCGTACAGCGGGTGCGGGGTCTCCGTCATGCGCCCATCATGCCGGACCCCCCGCCCACCGCTCAGGGCCGATCGCCGGACGGCCGGTCGCCGCGGGGTCCATCGCTCAGAGGTCGATCTGCCAGTTGTTCCAGGCGTCGACCGCCCGGAAGCCGAGCACCTCGTTGATCGAGATCATGTGCTTGTTGCTGGCCGCGTTCCAGGTGTTGATCGCCACGAACTCCGGCTCGTGGGCCAGCGCGTGGTACAGGTTCTCGATCTTCACGATCGTGCCGAGCCGGTGGCCGCGGTGGTCCGGATCGACGATGGTGATCCACTGGTAGCCGTGCGTGCGACGGTCCTGGGCGCGCCCGATCGTAGTCCAGGCGGCCAGCCGGCCGGTGGCGTCGTGCCGCACCCCGGCGTGGTACGCCGTGCGCCGGTGCCGGGCGAGCGCGGCCTCGTTCGCCCGCACCCGGGAGGCGTCCACCTTCTGCGGCTCCCAGGCCAGGTCGCCCATCGGCGCGTCCTGGATCAGCCGGCCGTCCAGGTAGGCCACGTCGGCGACGAGATCCTCCGGCGTGGCGCCGCGCCACCGCACCAGCGAGTACCCCTTCGCCCGGGACCAGGCCCGCGTGAGCAGATCGTCGAGGACGGCCCGGTCGATGGCGGTGACGTCCAGCCGGCGGCGCACCTCGGCGAGCGCCATGCTGAAGCCCGCCGCCTTGGCGAACGCGGCGCCGGCGCCGGCCCGCCCGGGACCGCCCGGCAACTGTTCGACCGCCATCCCGGCCAGGTGCTTGCGGCCCAGCGCGCGGGCCCGGTCGAGGAGCGCGGCAAGCAGCGCCCGGCCGGCACCGCGGCGGCGGTGCGCCGGGTCCACCTCGATCTCGGCCTCGGCGATGGTCAGGTTGTCCAGCACCGGCAGGTCCAGCTTCGCGTAGCCGAGGACGGTGCCCGCCGCGTCGCGGGCCACGAAATGCTCCCGGTCATTGCCGGGCCAGGGCTCGCGGAGGTTCAGCGAGAAGCTGTGCTGGTCCGGTGGGGGGAGGTCCGGCAGGTCCGCCGCGGTCACCGCGGCGCTGATCTCCCACAGCCGATCGGCGAGCGCGGCGTCGCCGGTGTCCAGGGGCGTGACGGTGATACTCATGCCCGCCAGGGTCCACTCCGGCGGCGCGGCACCGCGACCGAATTACCCCGGAAGAATTGGTCGGGAGGACGCTCCGCACAGCGCCTCCGGCGCTGGGTCGTAGGGCGCCCGAGTGGAGATTGTTGCCAAGCTCGGCCGGGGTCCTTAACGGCGATGCGTCCTCCCGCACGGAGCATCTTGCGCGGCCGACGCGCGGTGGTCAAGTCACGGATTGTCCGAAACTCGACCGTCGGCTCGGTATCGATTACTCAGAGCAACGATCACGGTTCTCGATCAACGCCCGCACCGGGCCGGTGACGCGGCGCACACCCGCCCGCCCGAGCGGATGCGCGCCCCACGAAGCGACCACGCACAGTGATGCGACCCGCCGAAAATTTAAGGGAATTCTCAGCCGAGCAGGCCCGCCTCGCGCGCGTCGCGCAGCGACGCCTTGATTCGGTGCGTGGGCCCGACCAGGCCATCCACCGCCTCCAGCGTCTTGAGCCCCTCGCCGGTGTTGAACACGACCGTCTCGGCGGACGGATCCAGCTTGCCGCTCGCCACCAGCTTGCCGAGGACCGCGGTGGTCACCCCGCCGGCCGTCTCGGCGAAGATCCCGGTGGTCGACGCCAGCAGCCGGATCGCCGCCTGGATCTCGTCGTCGTCGGCGTAGTCCATCCAGCCGCCGGTGCGCCGCACCGCCTCCAACGCGTACAGCCCGGCCGCCGGGTCACCGATGTTGAGGCTCTTGGCGATGCCGGTCGGCCGGACCGGGGTGATCACGTCGGTGCCCGCGTGCAGCGCCACGGCGATCGGATTGCACCCCGCCGACTGGGCGCCGAACACCCGCCAGCCGCCGGCCGGCGCCTCCGCCAGTCCGATCTCGACCAGCTCGGCGAACGCCTTGTCCACCTTCGTCAGCAGCTCACCGCTGGCCATCGGGATCACCACCTGCGCCGGGATCCGCCAGCCGAGCTGCTCGGCCACCTCGTAGCCGAGGGTCTTGGAGCCCTCCGCGTAGTACGGCCGCACGTTCACGTTGACGAACGCGGTGTCCTCGAACTCGTCGGTCTCCACCAGCTCACCGCAGAGCCGGTTCACGTCGTCGTACGAGCCGTCGATCGCCACCAGGTCCCCGCCGTACACCGCGCTTGTGATGATCTTCCCCGGCTCCAGGTCGGACGGGATGAACACGACCGAGGGAACCCCCGCGTGGGCGGCGTGCGCGGCCACCGAGTTGGCCAGGTTCCCGGTCGAGGCGCAGCCGAAGCGGGCGAAGCCCATCCCCTTGGCCGCGGTCAGCGCCACGGACACGACCCGGTCCTTGAACGAGTGCGTCGGGTTGGCGCTGTCGTCCTTGACATAGAGCGGACCGGTGAGCCCCAGCGCGGCGGCGAGCCGGTCCGCCCGCAGCAGCGGGGTGAGCCCCGGGTTCAACGTGACCCGCGATGCCGGGTCCTGGCCGACCGGCAGCAGCCCCGCATACCGCCAGATGTTCGCCGGACCCGCCTCGATCCGCTCCCGGGTGACCCGCCGCAGCGCGTCCACGTCGTAGCCGATCTCGAGCGGGCCGAAACACTCGTAACAGGCGTGCTGGGCGACGAGCGGGTACTGGGCGCCGCAGCCGCGACAGACCAGGTGGCGGGCGGGGCTGTCGATGGCGGGGGTCGGATCGGCGGTGATCGTCATAGCGACGTCCTCTCTCATCTTTCCCGGGCCGCGGGCCGCGCCTGGGACGGAATTGGCACCTGCCTGCCGCCGCTCGCCGTCGAGTGCGGGGTGGTTGCCGGGGCTTCATCGGGCCGTTCCCTCTGCCCCTCTGGATGAGGTATTCAGTTGTTTCTCGCCGACCACTCTACGGGCCGGCGCGGATCATGTCCCCGATCCTTCCCAAGGTGTGAACCGGCCCACTGGGCACAGCGTCAGGAGACGATGTCCTTGCGGAGGAAGCGCCACCAGGCGAGGGACCAGAAGACGGCCGCGTAGGCGATGCCGGAGATGGCGCCCTTGACCACGTCATCCAGCTGCACGGGCGTGCTGAGCAGCCCGAGCCAGGCCGACGAGAAGTGGGTCGGCAGGAGGTTGCGCAGCACCCCCAGCGCGGTGATCTGGTCCAGGATGCTGGACAGGATCGACAGCAGCACCGCGCCGCCGACGGCGCCCAGCGGCGCGTCGGTGGCCACCGAGAGCAGGAACGCCAGGCCGGCCACGACCAGCAGACCCACGGCGAGGTACCCGAGGACCGCCAGCAGCCGCAGCACCCCCTGCCCCGGGGAGAGGTCGGCGGCGATGGTGCTGCGCAACGGGTGCCAGCCGTACCGGAGGGTGCCGACCGTGAGCGCGGTGCCGGCGAGCAGCAGCAGGGAGAGGGCGGAGTAGCCCAGGGCCACGACGAGTTTGACGCCGAGCAGCCGGGAGCGGGGCACCGGGATCGCCAGCAGGTACCGCAGGCTGCCCCAGCTCGCCTCGCTGGCCACCGTGTCACCGCAGAACAGCGCCACCACGACGACCAGCAGGAACGAGGCGCTGACGAAGATGGTGAACAGGGTGAAGTTCAGCCCGCCGGTGGTGGCCAGGTCGACCATGCTGCCGAACTCGCCGCCGCCGTTGGTGTCGTCCCCGCCGTTGCCGAACTGGAAGGCGGCCAGCACGATCAGCGGGAGCAGGACCATGAAGCCCAGCGCCACCTGGGTGCGGCGCCGGGAGAGCTGGCGCCGCCACTCGGCACGCACCGACAGGGTCGCGCCCGGCCGGTAGCCGGCCGCCGCGCCCGTGGCGCCCGGCCGGCGCCCCGCCGCCACGTCCGTCGCGCTCATCGGTCACCACTCCCCCGCGAAGACTCGCCGACCAGGGCCAGGAAGGCGTCCTCCAGGCGGCGCCGGGGCACCACCCGGTCCACCCCGACGCCGGCGCGGACCAGCTCCGCGACCAGTTCGCTGCGCGGCGTGCCGTTCACGTCCACCACCAGGCCGGCGCCGTCCGCGGCCACCGAGCGCACGCCCAGCCGGTCCAGGACCGCGGCGGCCGCGTCCACGTCGGACACGTCCAGCTGGACGCTCGGCGACTCGCCGACGATCTGGTCGACCGGCCCGGCGGCGACCACCTCGCCCTTGTGCACCACGACCACGTCCGTGCAGGTCTGCTCCACCTCCGCGAGCAGGTGACTGGAGACCAGGACGGCCCGCCCGTCGGTGGCGTACCGGCGCAGGACGCGGCGCATCTCGGCGATCTGCGGCGGGTCCAGTCCGTCGGTGGGCTCGTCGAGCACCAACAGTTCCGGCAGGCCGAGCATGGCCTGGGCGATCGCGAGCCGCTGCCGCATGCCGTGGCTGTAGGTGCGCACCTTCCGGTGGACCGACTCGCCGAGGCCGGCGATCTCCAGCGCCTCGGGGAACCGGGCGTCCCCGGCCGCCCGACCGGTGCTGCGCCAGTACATCCGCAGGTTCTCCAGGCCGGTGAGGTGCGGCAGGAAGCCGGGCCCCTCGACCAGGGCCCCGATCCGGGAGAGCACCGGCGCGCCCGGGGTGAGCCGGTGACCGAAGACCAGCGCGTCGCCGGCCGTCGGCCGGGTGAGGCCCATGAGCACCCGCAGGGTGGTGGTCTTGCCGGCACCGTTCGGCCCGAGCAGGCCCACCACCTGGCCGCGCCGGACCTCGAAGTCCACCCGGGACACCGCGACGAAGCCGTCCGCGTACGCCTTGCGCAGGCCGCGCACGACCAGCGGGACGTCCGCGTACGCGTCGTCGACGCGGGTCCGGGGGGCGCGGCGCCGGCGGCGCGCGACGAACAGCACCACCGCGAGCCCGACCGCCAGCGCCACCACCAGCCCCAGCAGGACCCAGCGCCAGACCGCCGCCGGGGACGCGATCGGCGTACCGGAGATCGTGGGTACCGTGAGCCGCCCGTCGCCCAGCGCCACCGTGTACACGGTCGGCTCGACCGGCCCGGCGTACGCCTGGTCCGCGGTGGCGACCGTGACCCGCAACCGGTGCCCCGCCTCGATCCGCCGGACGACCCCGGGCAGCGTGACCGTGACGGGGCCGGCCTCGGCGATGTCGGCCGGCAGGCCGGTCAGCCGGACCGGGGCCACCTGGCCGCCGGGCAGGCTGGCGGTGCCGTCCGGGGCCACGTCGTACAGCTTCAGGAACAGCACCGCGGAGCCGGTCGGCGAGGCGGCACGGATCGACACCCGCGGCGCGCCGGCGATCTCCAGCGGGCGTTCGACCGGCGCGGAGACGAAGTCGGCGTGCTGGCCGGGCACGTCCCGGACCACGCCGTTGACGAACGAGGACAGCGCGCCGGCGAGCGGGATCGAGGACAGCGCCGCCGGGGTGCCGGCGGGCGGGTTCGCGGCGGGCTGCGGCGGCCCGCTCAGCTCCACGATGGTGGTACCGCTGCCGGCGAGGCCCGGGTACCGGTCGGTCTGGTAGCCGTTGGTGACGTAGCCGCGGTCGAGCGCGTCGAAGCCGCTGATCCGGGACCAGGTGAAACCGGTCGACGGCACCGGCCCCTCGCCCTTGAGGTAGTGGTCGAGCCACTGCGCGGTGAGGAACTTCAGCCGGTCCTGGTCGGTCTGCGGGCCGGCGCCGCCGTCGTGGCCGCCGGTGAACCAGGCGACCCGCACCGGCGTGCCGTGTGCGGCGATCCCGGCCGCGTTGGCGTCCGCCTCGGTCAGCGGAAACAGTGAGTCCGCCAGGCCCTGGATCAGCAGCGTCGGCGCGGTGATCCGGTCCAGCACCGTGGCCGGGCTGGACCGGCGCAGCAGGTCGACCCCCGCGGGGGTGCCGCGGCCGGTGGTGGCGATCGACAGGTACGCCCGGCAGACATCCTCGGCGAAGCGCCCGCAGGTGGGGTCCACGCCGTCGGGCGCCCCGATGCCGCCCGGCCCGGGACCCGTCGCGCCCGAGCCGGAGCCGGCGATGCCGGTCTGGCCGCCGGGGCCGGCGCTGCCGCTGCCGAAGAACAGGCCGGCCCACGCCCGCTTGAACACGCCGTCCACCGGGGCGCCGCCGCCCGCGTCCGGCAGGAAGGCCCGGGACAGGTCGTTCCACGTGATCATCGGAACGATCGCGTCGACCCGCCGGTCCAGGCCGGCGAGCATGAGCGCCAGGCCGCCGCCGTACGAGCCGCCGACCACGCCCACCCGCGGGTCGCCGGGGCCGTCCTGGCGCACCTCCGGGCGGGTCGCCAGCCAGTCCAGCAGGCGCTGGGCGTCGCGCACCTCGTAGTCCGGCGCGTTCAGGTGGATCTTGTCGCCGCTGCGGCCGAAGCCCCGCGCGGTCCAGGTCAGCACCGCGTAGCCGCGGTCGGCGAGCGTCTTCGCGTCCTCGCCCACCGTCTCCTTGGTACCGCCGAAGCCGTGCGCCAGCAGCACCGCGGGCACCGGCCGGCCGGACTTGGGCGCGTAGTACCGGGTATCCAACCGGACCGGGGTGTTCCCGTCCGGACCGGAGCGCACCGTCAGCATCGCATCGCTCACCCGGTACGACGCGGGCCTCGGGACGAGGACGACGGCGAGGGCGGCGATCAGGACGAGCGCGACGGCACCGGCGCCGGCGGCGCGGCGGCGGGTCATCCTCGGCAGGGCGCGGCGCAACCGCGCCACCAGCGCAGTGGCCACGCCGCCACGCTACGGGGCGTCACCTGAGCGGTGTCTGAGAGGCCGGCGCTTGCGCCCGGGGTCGCCGCTCTGGCATACGCTCGTCCGCGTGGTTGACCCGCGACCCGCGCTGACGCTCACCGCCAGCCTCCGCCCGGCCGCCCTGGACGCCCGCCGGGGCATCGTCCGCCTGCACCCCGAGGTGCTCGCCGCGCTCGGGCTGAACCCGGGCGACCCGGTACGGCTGACCGGCCGGCGCACCACCGCCGGCATCGCGGCCCGGGCCGGCGAGGGCAGCAGCCGCGCCCTGCTCTACGCCGACGACCTGATCCTCGGCAACCTCGGCGTCCGCGACGGCGGCGAGGTGGTGGTGACCCCGGCCCCGGTGACCGCCGCGCGGCGGGTCACCCTGGACGGTCCCGCCGAGGTGGTGGCGCTGGTCTCGCCGGAGACGCTCCGGCTGGCCCTGCTCGGCAAGGTGGTGACCGTCGAGGACGACGTCTCCCTGCTCCCGCAGGACGTGCTGCCCGACTCGGCGATCCGGGCGCTGGTCGAGGCGGCGCGCCGCAGCCTGGCCAACACCGTCGGGTACGCGTGGACCAGCACCCTGCTGACCGTGACGGAGGCGGAGCCGGCGGAGGCGGCGCTGGTCACGACCGACACCGTGGTCGGGTGGCGGGGCGGGTACGCCACCCGCGCGCCCGGCGAGCCCGTCGGCACCGCCCCGCCGGCCCGGACGACGCCGGGCGGGTCGATGCCGGCGTTGACGCCCGGTCCGGCGTTGACGCCCGGTCCGGCGCCGGCGCCCGTCGAGGCACCCGAGACGCCGGTGCCCAGCATCGACGATCTTCCGGGGCTGCGGAACGAGGCGCGGCAGCTCACCGAGCTGCTCGACCTCGGGTACAACCACCGGGAGGTGCTCACCCAGCTCGGCACCTCGGTCTCTCTCGGCGTGCTGATCAGCGGTCCGGCCGGCTCCGGCAAGTCGATCCTGGTCCGCTCCGTCGCCGCCGTCGTGGACGCCGAGGTGGTGGCGCTGTGGGGCCCCGAGATCGCCGCGCTCGCCAACGACGCCGCCGCCGCGCGCCTGCGCGCCGCCGCCGACCGCGCCCGCGCCGGCGGACCCACCGTCCTGCTCGTCTCCGACGTCGAGGCGCTCGCCCCGCGCGAGGAACCCGGGCCGCTCGGCACCGTCTTCCGCCAACTCGTCCGGGACCTCGTGCGGGTCGGCATCGCCGTCGCCTGCACCACCAGCCGCCCCGAGGCGGTGGACCCCGCCCTGCGCGCCCCGGAGCTGCTGGCCACCCAGCTCACCGTCCCGCTGCCGGACGCCGCCCTGCGCCGGGAGCAGCTGGCCGTGCTCACCCGCGGCATGCCGCTGGCCGAGGACGTGCGCCTGGAGGACATCGCCGGGCGCGCCCCCGGCTTCGTCGCCGCCGACCTCGCCGCGCTCACCCGGGAGGCGGGCGTGCGCGCCGCGCTGCGCCAGATGGCCGAGCCCGAGGACACCCCGGCCGTGGTCATGGCCGACTTCGACGAGGCGCTGGAGGTGGTCCGCCCCACCACGATGGCGGAATCCACCCTGGAACTGGCCGCCGTCACCCTCGACGACGTGGGCGACATGACCGAGGTGAAGCAGGTGCTCACCGAGTCGGTGCTGTGGCCGCTCACCTACCCCGACACGTTCGCCCGGCTCGGCATCCAGCCCCCGCGCGGCGTCCTGCTCTACGGCCCGCCCGGCTGCGGCAAGACGTACCTGGTCAAGGCCGTCGCCGGGACCGGTAGGGCGAACGTGCTCTCGGTCAAGGGCGCGGAGCTGCTCAGCAAGTGGGTCGGCGAGAGCGAGCGCGCCGTCCGGGAACTGTTCCGGCGCGCCCGCGAGGCCGCACCCACCCTCGTCTTCCTCGACGAGGTGGACGCGCTCGCCCCGATGCGCGGCCAGGCCAGCGACGGCGGCACCACCGACCGGGTGGTCGCCTCGCTGCTGACCGAACTGGACGGTGTCGAGGCGCTGCGCAACGTGGTCGTGGTCGCCGCCACCAACCGCCCCGACCTGGTGGATCCCGCCCTGCTGCGCCCCGGCCGCCTGGAACGCCTGGTGTATGTGCCGCCGCCGGACGCCGAGGCGCGCACGGAGATCCTGCGCGCCGCCGCCCGCAGCGTGCCGCTCGCGCCGGATGTGGACCTCGCCGCGCTCGCCGCCGAGCTGGGCAACTTCTCGGCCGCCGACTGCGCCGCCCTGGTCCGCGAGGCGGCCCTGGCCGCGATGCGCGAATCCCTGGACGCGGCGACCGTCACCGCCGGGCACGTGGCGGCGGCCCGCGCCCGGGTCCGGCCCTCCCTCGACCCGATCCAGGTGGCGTACCTGGCCACCTACGCCGAGAAGCACACGCCGTAGCGGGAGCCGGGTGGTCTCTACTCCCCCGGCCGCTGGGCCGGGGCGCCACGCGAGCGGGACCGGAGCCGGCGCAGGCGGCGCACCGTCACCGCGTCCTCCACGAGCGCCGCCGGCTTGTCCAGCAACGCGTTGAGCAGCTGGTAGTACCGGGTGGCGGAGAGATCGAAGCGCTCCCGGATCGCCTGATCCTTGGCGCCGGCCCGCCGCCACCACCGCCCCTCGAACGCGAGCATCTCCCGCTCCCGTTCGGTGAGCGGCGGTGGCCCGGCCGGCGGCGCCGGCGGCTCCGCCCTGCCCGCCGCCGGCTCGACCTCGTCAACGCGAGACTCGTCGATATCTGATTGGTCGATATCGGACTGGTCGATCTCAGGCATGGCGGACCCGCTCCGCGGTCATTAGCACGTCAGTACGAAGCGAGCCTACCCTACGCGACGTCCCGCCGCCGCATCGTCCATAGTGTCGCCAGCAGCACCAGCGCGGTGCCGGCCGCGAAGACGATCGCCGAGTGCTGCCAGGTGATCGTGAACTCCTTCGGCACGCAGCCGTTGACCGGGTCGAACGCGCAGGACTGGACGTCGATCAGGGTCCACTTCTTGTTGAACCAGGCCAGCGCGTACGAGGACAGGATCCAGCGGCCCGGGAACGGCACGCCGATGACGCTCGTGGCGATGCGCAGCCCGGCCTCGCTGATGACGCCGACCGCGACCGCGGCACCGAGCGCCATCGCGGTGTGCCGGCCGAGCGAGGCCAGGCCGAAGCCCACGGTGGTGACGGCGAGGACCAGCCCGAGTCCCCGGGCGCCGTCCAGCGCGAAGGAGCGCCAGACGCCCGGCGTCATGCCGCCGAGGGTGCCGTCGTACCGGCCGATCAGCCAGAACGCGACCGTCCACAGCGCGCCGAGCAGCAGCCCGGTCGCGAGCACGCCGGTGAGCACCGCGCCCAGCTTGGTAAGCAGCACGGTCAGCCGCTTGGGCCGCCACAGCAGCAGGTTCGTCATGCCGCCGCTGCTCCACTCGGCGCCGACGAAGGACGCGGCGACCAGGTACGCGGCCAACGCGAGGATGCCGGCGAACACCGCGATGAAGATCGGGAACAGCTCCCGGAAGTCCAACTCGAACGGCAGGTAGTGCTCCACACTGAACCACTCGCGCTGGGGCGGGGTGATCTCCGCGCAGTCGGTCGGCATGCCCTGCTGCTGCGAGGTACCCGCCTCCTTCGCCGCCTCGCATCGCGCGACGAACTGCCGGTGGTACCCCATCTGCTCCTGGTAGTCAGCCTCGGCGGCGACCTCCGCCTTGGCCTTCGCCGCCGGCCCGCTCTTCTGGCTGGACGCCGTCATTGCGACGACGATCGCGCCGAGGCCGAGGATCAGCAGCACCAGGACGAACCGGGTGAGCCGGCGCTTGCCGAGCCGCCGCAGCTCCGCCAGATAGAGACTCACGCGTGCCCTCCCACAACGACGGATTCGTCGACCTGCCGGGCCTGGCCGGCCACCGGCGCGGTGCCGGTCAGTTCCAGGAAGACGCTTTCGAGGTCCACGGTGATCGGCGCCAGCTCGCTGACGTAGAGGCCGCGATCGGCGAGCGTGCGGGTGATCCAGGCCGGCCGCTCGGCCGCGACGAGCAGGTGGTCCGGGAGGCTGGTGACCTGGCCGCCCGCCTCGGTGAGCGCCGCCGCCGCCCGGGGCAGGTCGTCGGCCGCCTCCAGCCGCACCCGCACCGACGCGGCGCTGTGCGCGCGGAGCACCTCCTCGACCGGGCCGGCGGCGACCCGCCGGCCGAGCGAGATGATCGTGACGGAGTCGCAAATCTGCTGGATCTCGCCGAGGATGTGGCTGGACAGCAACACGGTCATGCCGTCGGCCGCCAGCGAGCGCATGAGGTCGCGCATCTCCCGGATGCCGCCCGGGTCCAGCCCGTTCGCCGGCTCGTCGAGGATCAGCAGCTCGGGGCGCTTGAGCAGGGCGGAGGCGACGGCCACCCGCTGCTTCATGCCGAGCGAGTAGGTGCGGATCCGGTCCTTGGCGCGGTCGCGCAGACCGACCAGCTCCAGCACCTCACCGACCCTGGTCCGCGGCACGTCACCCGCGTCCGCGAGCAGGCTGAGGGTGTCGCGGGCGGAGAAGTGCGGGAAAAACTGCGGGCTCTCGACGATCGCGCCGACCCGGCCGGCCACCTCGGCCAGCCGCTCCGGCACCGGCTGGCCGAGCAGGCGCATCTCGCCGCCGTCCGGCCGGATCAGGCCGAGCAGGGTGCGCAGCGTGGTGGTCTTGCCCGAGCCGTTGGGGCCGAGGAAGCCGTGCACCTCGCCGGCCGCCACGGTCATGTCGAAGCCGGCGAGCGCCTGGCGGCGGCCGCGCCGCAGCGTGCGGTAGGTCTTGCTAAGATCCCTTATCTCCAGGACGGCGGTCACGCGCGCACCCTACCCGGTATGCATCCCGCCGTGGGGGCGCCACCCCTAGGCGACGATGACACTCAGCCCGGCGGCGCGCAGGGCGGCGAGCGTGGCCGGGTCGGCGCCGGAGTCGGTGACCAGCGTCTCAACCCGATCGATCGGGCAGATCCGGGCGAACGCGTGACCGCCCAGCTTGGACCCGTCCGCGATGATCACGACGCGGCGGGCCCGGGCGACCATCAGCGCGTTCATCGCCGCCTCGCCCTCGTGGTGCGCGGCGGCGCCGAGGTGCACGTCCAGCGCGTCGACGCCGAGCAGCGTGATGTCCAGGGTCACCTCGCGCAGCAGGGCGCCGCCCAGCGGCCCGACCAGTTCGAACGACTGCGGCCGGACCACCCCACCGGCCACCACGATCTTCATCCGGGACCGGACCAGCAGTTCGTTCGCGATGTTCAGCGCGTTCGTGACGACGGTGAGCTGGGCGCCCTCGGCACCGGTGTTGAGGTCGGGGCGTACCGCCAGGGCGCGGGCCACCTCGGTCATCGTGGTGCCGCCGTTGAGCCCGACCACCATTCCGGGTTCGACCAGGGCGGCGGCGGCCGCCCCTATGCGCTGCTTCTCCGCCGAGTGCTTGGCGGTCTTGTACCGCAGGGGCAGGTCGTACGAGACGCCGTTGGCGACCGCGCCGCCCCGGGTCCGGGTGATCATCTGCTGCTGGGCGAGCTGATCGAAGTCCCGGCGGATGGTCGCCTGGGAGACGTTCAGCCGGTTCGCCGCGTCCTCCACGCTGATCCGCCCGGTCTCGGTCAGCAGCTCCAGCAGCGAGTTCCAGCGCGCGTACCGGTCCATCGCCACCCTCCGATCGCACAAATTCTGAGCGAATGCGTGCACAGTAATGCGTAAAAAGCCCCCTGGCAAAAGCCGGGGCTGCGCGAAACCGGGGCGGCGAGCCGGTACGGTTGACCAGTCCGCGCGCCGCCTTGCACAATTGCGCGCGAAAGTCCTGCCAAGTAAGCGCATATGCGCAGCCGATCGGGAGGGCCCTGGCATCGTGACCGTGGTCGTGGCCCTGGACGTGGGCGGCACCGGCATCAAGGCGGCCCTGGTCCGTCCGCCCGGCGAGATCGTCCGGCTGGAGCGGCACGCCACCGGCGCGCGGCGCGGCCCCGAGGCGGTCATCGAGACGATCCTCGCCGTCGCCGGCGGGCTGGCCGACACCGCCCGCGCCGCCGGCGAGACCCCGCTGGCGGTCGGCCTCGCGGTCCCCGGGGTGGTGGACGAGGCCAACGGCACGGCGGTGTGGTCGGCGAATCTGGGCTTCCGCGACGTACCCCTGCGCGAACTCGCCGCGCAGCGGCTGAACCTGCCGGCGGCGCTCGGCCACGACGTACGCGCCGGCGGCGCGGCGGAGGCTCGGCTCGGTGCGGCGCGCGGCGTGCGGCACGTCCTGTTCGTGGCGGTCGGCACCGGCATCGCGGCCGCGCACGTCGTGGACGGGCGGGCCGGCGGAGGCGCGCACGGCGCGGCCGGCGAACTGGGCCACGTGGTCGTCCGCCCCGGCGGCACCCCCTGCTTCTGCGGCAACCGCGGCTGCCTGGAAACGGTCGCCTCGGCCGCCGCGATCGCCCGCGCCTACCCGACCGTGACCGGCGACCCGATCACCGCCGCCGACGTGGCCGCCCGCGCCGCCGAGGGCGACGAGGCCGCCGTCCGGGTCTGGCGGGACGCCACCGCCGCCCTCGCCGACGGCCTGCTCACCGCCCAGGCGCTGTACGACGTGGCGGACATGGTGATCGGCGGCGGGCTGGCCGAGGCCGGCGAGGCGCTGTTCGCCCCGCTGCGCGCCGCGCTGCGCGAGCGGATCACATTCCACCGCGAGCCGCGCCTGCTCCCGGCCGCGCTCGGGGACCGCGCCGGCTGCCTCGGCGCCGCCCTTCTCGCCCTGGACCTGCTCGGATGAGGCTCACCGGGCGCGTGGTCACGCCCTCCGGGGTGATCGAGGACGGGTACGTCGACATCGACGGCGGCCTCATCGCCGAGGTGGGCGACGCCGCGCACGGCGAGCCGCAGATGGGCGGCGACCCGCACGGCGAGCCGCAGCGGGGTGAGCGACAGTGGATCGTGCCCGGCTTCGTGGACATGCACAACCACGGCGGTGGCGGCCACACGTTCACCACCGGCGACGCCGACTCCGCCCGCGCCGCCGCCGCCTTCCACCTCCGCCACGGCACGACGACCGTGCTGGCCAGCCTGGTCAGCGCGCCGTTCCCGCTGATGCGCGCCGCGACCGCCGGGTACGCGCCGCTGGTCGCCGAGGGCGTCATCGCCGGCGTCCACTACGAGGGCCCGTACCTGTCCGAGCCGCGCTGCGGCGCGCAGAACCCGGCGCACCTGCGGGACCCGTCCCTGGCGGAACTCGCCGAACTGATCGACCTCGGCGCCGGGGTGGTCCGCATGGTCACCCTGGCGCCGGAGCGCCGCGGCGCACTGGACGCGATCGGGTTGCTCGTGGACCGGGGCGTGATCGCCGCGGTCGGGCACACGGACGCGTCGTACGAGCAGACCATGGCCGCCGTGGCGGCGGGCGCGACGGTCGGCACCCACCTGTTCAACGGCATGCCCGCGCCGCACCACCGCACCCCGGGGCCGGTGTTCGCGCTGCTTGGCGCGGCGGGCGTCACCTGCGAACTGATCCCGGACGGCGTGCACCTGCACGACGGCACGCTGGCCTTCGCCGCCTTCGCCGCCGGCCCGGACCGCGCCGCCCTGATCACGGACGCGATGGCCGCCGCCGGGATGCCCGACGGCGCCTACGAACTCGGCGGCCAGGAGGTGGTCGTGGCCGACCGGGTGGCCCGCCTGGCCCGGGACGGCTCGATCGCCGGCAGCACCCTCACCATGGACGCCGGACTGCGCCGGGCCGTCCACGCGGGTCTGTCCATCGTGGCTGCCTGCCGGGCCGCGGCCCTGGTGCCGGCGCGCGCCCTCGGCCTCACCGACCGCGGCGCCGTGGCCCCCGGCCACCGTGCCGACCTGGTACTGCTGAACCCGGACCTGACCGTTGCCCGGGTGATGCGCGACGGCCGCTGGGCATGACGCCCGTACCCGGTGCGACCGGGTACGGGCGCCGGCAGGGCCCTTGGCACCACGGCCGGCGGGTATCGAGCATCCCGACCGGCCATTGAGGTGGGCGGCCGGCACTCGGCCGGCCGCCCACTGGCATCACTAGGAGCAGGCCGTGCCGTTCAGTGCGAAGTTCGTCGGGTTGCCGTTGGTACCGCTGTAGGTGCCCTGGAACCCGAACGATGTGCTGCCGTTGGCCGGAATGCTGCCGTTGTACGACACGTTCTTGGCCGTCACCGACTGACCGCTCTGCGTCACGGTCGCGTTCCAGGCGCTGGTGATCTGCTGGTTGCCCGGGAACTTGAAGGTGAGCGTCCAGCCGTTGACCGCGCTGCTACCAGCGTTGATCGTGACATCGCCGGTGAACCCGTTGTTCCACGAGTTCGCGGTGTAGGTGACCCGGCACGAGCCACCACCCGGCGGCGGGTTGGTCGGCGGGGGGTTGGTGGGCGGGGGGTTGGTCGGCGGCGGGTTGGTCGGCGGCGGGTTGCTGCCGCCACCGTTCACCGTCGCGGAGAACGAGTTGATCGCGAGCCCGGTGCCGCCGACCCACGGCTCGAAGCCGGCCTGGATGCTGGTCAGGTACCAGGAGTTCTGCGCGTAGCCACGGTTACGCGTCTCGTTGATGAACGACATGACGTTGAAGTTGAAGCTGGTCACCGGCACCGAGGTGGCCACGAACGAGAGCACGTTCCAGCCCGAGTTGCCGTACCAGACGTCCCAGCTACGACCCTCCAGCGTCATCGTGCCGACCTTGGAGCCGACCGGCTGGATCGGGCCCTGCCGGTTCAGCCAGATCATGATCTCGGTCTGGTTCTGCCCGTCCTTGCGCGCGGTCGGGTCCAGCCAGATGTCGTACGCCGCGTCGTAGGTGCCGCTGCTCGGGTAGCTCAGCGAGATGCTGCTGCTCGCGCTGCTGATCTGGCTGATCTGGATCGGCAGGTTCGTACCGGGCGAGCAGTTGGTGTAGTGGCAGCCGATGTAGATCGCCGGGTAGGAGGCCGGCGCACCGTTGGTGGCGTTGTTGTGGGCCGCCTGCGTGACCTGGAACCCGCTGCTGGTGACGTTGATGCACTGCGCCGTGCTGGCGCCCCAGCGGTTGTTCATCACCACGTACTTGCCACCGATGGTGGTGGTCCCGTACTGGGTGCAGATCTCTGTGTCGGCGGAGGCGGTGGGGGCGGTGGCCACGGCGGCCACGGCGCCGCCGGCGACCATGACGGCCGCCAGGGCGATGGCGCGGAGTCGTCTCATGACACTCCTTCGAGGACGGGGGAACGCGGGCTGCGTGGGAGCGCTTCCATCGACAGATGTTGTCGGAAGGCGTCGATGAACGCAAGATTTCGCCGCAGTTTGATTTCCTCCGCGGCCGGTTAGGACACCGGCGCAAATGGCCGTCACGCTGCATGGAAGCGCTTTCCTGAAACCGACTGATCGCACGCCTCCACGCTGAGCCACAGGCCCGTGCCGCCCGCGGAGCGGCCCTCGCCTCACCCGGACGCGCGCCCACCGCCGGCGGTCAGGCGCGGCGCTGACGCAGGGGGAGCCAGACGGCGGCGCCGACGACGAGGACCGCCGCGCCGGCGGCGACGTCGCGCCAGGGCAGGGAGCCGGCCAGTACGAGGCAGCCGACCAGCCCCGCGCCGGCCAACGCCTGGACCGGCAGGCGGCGCCCGGGCTCGCGCCCCAGGGTCAGGGCGGAGAGGTTGGCGATCGCGTAGTACACGAGCACGGTGCAGCTGGAGAAGCCGATCGCGGTGCGCACGTCGCCGAGCGAGGCCAGCGCCAACACGGCCGCCGCCACGGTGACCTCCGCCCGCCGGGGGACCTGGTGCCGGGGCTCGACGGCGGACAGCCAGCGGGGCAGGTCGCCGCGGCGGGCCATGGCCAGGCCGGTGCGGCCCACGCCGGCGACCAGGGCGAGCAGCACGGAGAGCACCGCGATGCCCGCGCCGGCCCGCACGACGGGTTCGAGGCCGGTACCGGCGACCACGTCCGCGAGGGGCGCCGCCGAGCGGGCCAGCCGCGCCGGGCCCAGCACCGCCAGCGCGACCGCCCCGAGCGCCACGTACACGACGAACACGATGGCGAGCGCGAGCGGGATGGCGCGGGGGATGATCCGCTCCGGCGACCTGACCTCCTCGCCGAGCGTGGCGATCCGGGCGTACCCGGCGAAGGCGAAGAACATCAGGCCGGCCGCGCCGAGGACGCCGTGCGGGTTGGCGACGCCGAAGTCGGTGACCGGGGCGACCCGGCTCAGGCCGACCCCGGCCACGACGACGAGCACCACGAGGGTGACGGCCACCAGCACCCGGGTCGCGCGGGCGGTGCGGTGGATGCCGGCCAGGTTCACCGCCGTCACCGCGACGACGGCCAGCACCGCGACCGGCCGGGCCTGGCCCGGCCACAGGTACGCGCCGACGGTCAGCGCCATGGCGGCGCAACTGGCGGTCTTGCCGGCGATGAAGGCCCAGCCCGCCAGGAAGCCGGCGAACCCGTTCAGCCGCTCCCGCCCGTACACGTAGGTGCCGCCGGACTCGGGGTAGCGGGCGGCGAGGCGGGCCGAACTGGTGGCGTTGCACAAGGCGACGAACCCGGCGATGAGCAGGGCGATCAGGACTCCCCCGCCGCCGGCCGCGGCGGTGGCGGGCGCGTACACGACGAAGACGCCGGCGCCGAGCATCGAGCCGAGGCCCACGATCACGGCGTCACCGAGGCCGAGCCGCCGGGCGAGCCGGTTCACGGGGCATCCACCCCGAAGCGGGCGGGCCGCCTCACGAGGCGCCCACGGCAACGCGGGCCGGCCAGCGCCGGGCGAGCCGGTTCACGGGGCGTCCGCGCCGACGTGGGCGGGGCGGCGCCAGGCGCCGAGGAACGGCGGCAGGGGCACGGCGTCCCACCGGACGCGGGCCAGCAGCCGGGCCAGCAGCAGGCCCAGGAGCAGGCCGGCGACCGAGTCGGTGAACCAGTGGAAGTTCAGGAACACCGTGGTGACCCCGACGATCGCGGGCGGCGCCACGCGCAGCCACCGGCGGCCCGCGCGGCTCAGCCAGGGCGCGAGCAGCAGCACCAGAATGGCGTACCAGACGATGGTGTTCACCAGATGACCGGAGGGATACGAATCCGCGTACTCGGTGGGCGGCAGGTGCGGATTGAACAGCTCGACCCGGTCGGCGAGGGTCGAGCGCGGGGCGGCCCGGTCGGTCCACCGCTTGAGCGGCACGATCACGGCGCCGGTCAGCAGGAACGCCGCGACCACGGGCAGCAGCGGCCGGACCGATCTGCGCTGGTACCCCAGCCAGGCGGCCGCCACGGCGGCGAGCGCCGTCAGCGGGCCGCCGTTGCCGAGGAAGTTGAGCCCCCGGGCGAGCGCGTGGGGCAGGCCGTGGTCGTGGCCGAAGCACCAGCGCGAGACGGCGGTGTCCACGCCGAGCAGGGCACCGGCGGCGAGCGCCGCGGTCAGCGCAACGAAGCCGGCCAGGAGCAGCGCCTCCGGCCACCACCCCGATGGCCGCCCCGCGCCCGAATCCCGCAACCGCACACCCGAAAGCTACCCGCACCCGCCGACGGTCCCGCCGCCGCCACGGCGCATCGGCCGTACCTCCGCCGGCTCAGATCAGCGACCGGATCCGCTGGTAGATCAGGTCGATTCGCACCCCGGAGTTGGGGCAGCCGCCGAAGTGGTGCAGCGCCACCACCCGGTTGCCGTCCCGGGACAGCACCGGGGAGCCGGACGAGCCGGCCTCGGTGTCGCAGTAGTACGAGACGTCGGTGCCGGCGGCGTACCCGTCGTAGGTCGGATCGCTGATCGCGCAGGTGCCCGCGCGGCTCTCGTCGCTGCTCATCGCGATGACGGTCGGGTCGCCGCCGGGGTGCTGCGGGATGTAGACCTCCTGGCCGGCGCGGGGCCGGGCCGGGTCGATCTCCAGGTACCCGAAGCGCTGGATCCGGGCGAAGTCCTCGACGTCGAACAGCGTGTAGTCGAGGGTGGCGTCGGTGTCGAGGACCCGGTTGCCCCACACCTTGGTCGGCCGGAACGTCTCATAGCCGCCGCAGACCGCGCACTGGTAGTCGAACCAGACCTCGGTGTTGTACGCCTCGTGCGAGGTCGTGAAGCAGTGGTGGTTGGTCATCAGGCGGTTGTGCGGCCCGATCCGCCAGCCGGTGCACAGGTCCGTGCCGTTGATGAGCAACCGGACGACCGCCTTGGACCGGGCGTACGCGACCGGGTCGGCGCTGCGGTAGCAGACCGCGTCGGCGGAGTCGTTGCGCCCACAGATGCTCTCCTCGCGGCCCGTGGCGCCCGGCCGGGTCGCCTCCCGGGCGCGCTGCCGGTCCGCGCGCGCCCGGCGCTCGTCCACCGTCAGGCCGCGGGCCACCCGGTCGACGTGGACGCCCAGCGCGGCGGCGCCCAGCACGCCGAGCAGCCTGCGGGCGGCGGAGTGGACGGTCACCACGGCCGTGTCGCCGCTGATCGACATGGCCCACCGGCCCGCCTCGGCGGCCGGGTACCGGTAGCTCTCCACGCCCTTCGGATCGGACACGGTCACGTAGTCCCCGGGCAGCAGCAGCACCCGCTCGAAGTGGACCTTCACGTAGTCCGCGCCCGGGTACCGGAACGTCCGGGTGCTCGGCCCGGTCAGGTACCCGAGCAGGCCGTTCACCTCGTCGATGACGCCGACCGGCAGGGTGTCCGGCGCCTCGACGCCGCGACCGGCGGGCGGGTCCGGCCGGGTCGTGGTGGCGCCCGCCACCCCGGCCAGGACCACCACCGTGCACAGGCCCGTCACCAGGGCAACCGTTCGCCGCATCCGCACTCCCACAATCTCCCCGTGACTCCTCAATGGGACATTTCGCCCCGGCTCGCCTGTGTAACGAGCCACGCCGGGCAGCGACGCGGCACCCGGAACCGGCATGCTTGATCCGTGCGGATCACTTCGGCCCTGGTCGACCCGGCGCTACTGGACCTGCCGTGGTCCATCCCGCTGGAGCAGTGGCCGGCGGACCAACTGGTCGCGTTGCCGCGGGGCATCTCCCGGCACGTGGTCCGGTTCGTCCGCCTGGCCGGGACGGTCTACGCGGTGAAGGAGACCGGCGAGCGGATAGCCGAGCGCGAGTACGACCTGCTGCGCGCGCTGGAGCGGATCGACTTCCCCGCCGTGCAGGCGGTGGCCATCGTCGGCGACCGCGTCGACGCCGACGGCGAGCCGCTCGACCCCGTACTGATCACGCGGCACCTGCAATTCTCCCTGCCGTACCGGGCCCTGTTCTCGCACACGCTGCGCCCCGAAACGATGAACCGCCTGCTCGACGCGCTCGCCGCGCTGCTGGTCCGGATGCACCTGACCGGCTTCTTCTGGGGCGACTGCTCGCTGTCCAACACCCTGTTCCGCCGGGACGCGGGCGCCTTCGCCGCGTACCTCGTGGACGCCGAAACCGGCGCCCTGCGCCCGAGCCTGTCCAACGGCCAGCGCGGCGAGGACCTGGAGATCGCCCGGGTCAACATCTTCGGCGAGGCGCTGGACCTGCAGGCCGCCGGGCTGCTACACGAGGCCATCGACCCCGAGCACGTGGCCGACGAGGTGGCCCAGCGGTACGAACGGCTCTGGCACGAGATCACCTACGAGCAGCACGTCACCCGCGACGCCCGACACGACATCGAGGGCCGCATCCGCCGCCTGAACGAACTCGGCTTCGACGTGGCCGAGGTGTCGATGGCGACCGTCGGCCCGGACGTGGGCGCCGTCCTGGTCCGCCCGAAGGTGGTGGACGCCGGGTACCACACCCGCCGGCTGATGCGGCTGACCGGGCTGGACGCGGAGGAGAACCAGGCCCGCCGGCTGCTCAACGACCTGGACACGTACCGGGCGGAGAGCGACCTGGTCGACGAGCAGCAGGCGGCGCACCGCTGGCTGACCGAGGTGTTCGAGCCGGTCGTCCGCGCGGTGCCGGCCCACCTGCGCCACAAGTTGGAGCCGACCGAGTTGTTCACCCAGGTGATCGAGCACCGGTGGTACATGTCCGAGCGGGCGGGGCGCGACGTGGGTCTGGCGCCGACGGTCCAGTCCTATCTGGAGACGGTCCTGGCCCACCGCCCGGACGAGCAGGCCGTGCTGGGCCAGGAGATCACCGCCGCCTAGCCCGCGGCCAGCGGCTCCGTCCCGCCATCGGCTCGGCCTAGGCGGGCACCGTCGTCGTTGGCTCCTCCGGCTCCGGCGGCGGGCTGGCCTGGTCGAGCAGGCGGGTCAGCCCGGCCCGCCGCGCCACCACCGTCAGCCGGTCGCCCGCCGCGATCTTGTACCCGGGAGCCGGCACCCAGATCGGGCGCGGCTCCCCGAACCGGGCCAGCGCGATCAGGCGTACCCAGTTCGGCTGGTTGACCGCGACCGCCGGTCCACCCTCCAGCGGCGAACCGGCGGCGACCGTGACCTCCGCGACCAGCAGGACGTGCCGGTCCAGCGGGATGGTGGCGAGCACCTCGCGCTTGATCAGCGCGCCGGCGAAGGCCGGCGCGGCCAGGTAGGACACGCTGCGCGAGGTGGCGATGTTGAACGCCTTCTCGATCTTCTCGGCGAAGTCGCCGTCGAACAGCCGCATCACCACCCGCAGGTCCCGCTGGAGCGCCCGGCCGTGCAGCGCCGTCTGCAGGTTCGTCACGTCGTCCGTGGACGCGATCACCAGCGCCTGGCAGTCCTGCACGTACGCGTCCCGCAGGACCTGCTCGCTCGCGGCGTCCCCGACCAGGAACGGGATGCCCAGTTCGCGGGCGACCGCGGCGCCCCTGGCCGTCTCGCTCTTGTCGATCGCCACCACCTCGACGCCGAGGTCGTACAACTGGCGGATGACCCTGGTCCCCACGTTGCCGAGGCCGACCACCACCACGTGGTTGCTGCGCGGCGCCCGATCCCGCCCCATCGCCACCGCCAACCGGGCGCGCACGATCGCCTCGACCACCGCCGCCGTGATCAGCGGGATCAGCGCCAGCCCGGCGACCGTCAGCAGCACCTGGAGGATCTCCACCCGGAGCGGCTGCCCCTTCTCCGGCTCGGCACCGCTGATGGTGGTCAGCACCGTCAGGTACAGCCCGTCGACGAAGTCCACGCTCTCGTATCGGGACAGCCCGATACCGGCGAACACCACCACGGCCGCGATGGCCAAGCCGGTCAGGCCGATCTTCCGGGTGACCATCGCGCGGGCCACCCGGGTCAGCCCCCGCAGCGGCCGGCTCCGCTGCCCGCGGACCCGCCCCCGCCGCTTGGTCGCCTCCGGCGGGGCGCCGGGTGACGGGGTGGCCGCCTCCGCGAGGACCACGTCCGCGGTGTCCTGGTTCTCCGGAAGGATCGCCAGCCGGCTCGGGTCACCGGTGTCCGCCAGCCCGCACACGACGTCGACGTCGCGCACGTCCGCCCGCCGGGCGACCCGCAGCACCCGCCCGTACAGCCAGATGTCGTCCTGCTCCACCTCGCCCAGTGCCGCCGCCGCGAACGCCGGCGCCGCCATCGCCGCGTCCGACATCACCGCGCAGTCCGCGAACAGCCGCTTGATCCCCTCACCCAGTTGCGCGTTGAAGATCCGGATGACCAGCCGCAGGTCCGGGTTGACCTGCTGGGCGCGCAGCGCGGCATGGATGTTGCCCACATCGTCCTGCTGCATCAGCGCCAGGCCAAGCGCCGTGTTGAGCCGCGCCTTGCGGAACGTCTCCTCGTCCAGCCGGTCCGAGATCACCACCCGGACACCCTCGATGTCGCAGATGTCCGGCACGTCGCTCCGCCGTCGGCTGCCGGCGATCACGGTCACCTGCGTACCGGGCTCCCGCAGCAACTCGTTGACCAACCGGTACGCGAGCGGATCACTCCCGCAGACCACGTAGTGCGCCTCCGCCGACCCGATGACCCAGCGCCCGCCCCGCAGTCGCGACACGGTCCGCCGGGCGCGACTGTGCCAGGGGTCGGTCGTGGCCATGCCCGGATCGTATCGACGCCCGGCACCCCTCCCCGCCCCATTCAGCCCCCACACCCCCGCCAATCTTGAAGCTGTGGTGCCCGAGTTATGGCGGTACGGAGCCTTTTGGCGCCGCCACAACTCCAAGATCGGCACGATCGGGCGGGGGTAGCGCCGGGAGAGGACGGGTGCACACGGCCCGATGTGGCCGGGGCCAGGCTGAGCGGGCGGGCGGGGCCGGGACGCGCGGGGCTGGGATGGGATGGGATGGGCC
>NZ_BBQH01000043.1 GCF_018397995.1 Rhizomonospora bruguierae | reverse complement strand
GTCAGGCACCGCACTGCCGGGGCAGCCGGGGCAGCCCGCGCAACCGGGGCAGGCGCGGGCCGAGGCCGGTCGGGTCGCCGCGACCGCGCGCCCGACCTCCGGCGCCCCCGCGGCGCAGCCGACGTCCGGCCCGCCCGGCGCTTCACCCACCTCCGGCCCGCCCGGCGCCCCATCGGCATCGGCCCCGTCGGGTGCGCCCACTCCCGGGCCGGCCACACCTTCTCCCGCCCCCGCAGCCGGCCCCGCCGCGACGTCCGGCACCGGCCCCGCACCGACCGCTGGCGCGGCGGCACCGGGCGCCGGCAGGGCACAGCCCGTCCCGGGGGGCCCGACCGCTGGCTCCGCCGTGGCGCGGGCCTCGGTCGCGATCCCGAACGCTGGCACGCCACCGCGTGGCGACCGCGGTGACGCCGGGCTGCCCAACGCGCCCGAGTCCGCGTGGGCGCAGCCGCCGACCGCGCCGCCCCAGCCCCCACAGCCGATGCCGGCGGTGCAACCGCCCACG
Source organism: Rhizomonospora bruguierae (assembly GCF_018397995.1). GTDB lineage: Bacteria > Actinomycetota > Actinomycetes > Mycobacteriales > Micromonosporaceae > Rhizomonospora > Rhizomonospora bruguierae. The sequence continues at coordinate 51,598 of NZ_BBQH01000043.1, read as the reverse complement.
GTCCCACCGGTCACCGCGCCGCCGCCCCCGCAGCAGTACCAGCAGCCCGCGCCGCCGCCGGGGTACCACCCGCCGGCCGGCCCGCACCCGCCGTCGTTGGCGCACGGCCCACAGCAGTACCCGACGGTCCCGCCGGCAGCGACCGACCTGGACGAGTCGTTCCTTCAGCCGCACCCGGGTACCCCGCTGCCCCCACCGCCGCAGGCGCGCCCCGAGGCGCCGGGCGTGTACCAGATGCCGCCCCACCAGCAGGTGCCGCCGTACCAGCAGGTACCACCTCACCAGCAGGTGCCGCAGCAGCAGCAGATGCCGCACCAGCCGCCACCGGCGTACCACCAGGACGCCGCCTGGATGCCGGACCCGAGCGTGCCGACCGCGGAGGAGTTCGCGCGGCGGCGGGCGGCGAGGCCGACCGAGCAGAGCGCGACGCAGGGCGTGCGGGCGGTCATCGCGCGCAGCTCCATGGGTCTGGTGAAGCTCGGGCCGGGCCGGCGCGAGCAGGAGATGCGCCGGGACGTCGAAACGGTCCGGCGCAACTTCGGCGGGCTGCGCCAGGTGACCGTCATCAACCCGAAGGGCGGTGCCGGCAAGACGGTGGCCGTGCTGCTGCTGGCGATGACGTTCGGGCAGCGGCGCGGCGGTTACGTGCTGGCCTGGGACAACAACGAGACCCAGGGCACCCTCGGCATGCGCGCCCAGCAGGACTTCCACAGCCGCACCGTGCGGGACATGCTGCGCGACCTGGGCCAGTTCAAGGGCGCGCACGGGCGGGTCGGCGACCTGTCGCAGTACGTACGGTCCCAGGGCGAGGGCATGTTCGACGTACTCGCCTCGGACGAGTCCGCGACCGCGGGCGAGATGCTCACCGCGGGCGCGTTCGGCGAACTGCGCGAGGTGGTCAGCCGGTTCTACAAGCTGATCTTCGTGGACACCGGCAACAACGTCCGGGCGCAGAACTGGCAGGCCGCCATCGACGCGACCGACCAACTCGTGGTCACCATGTCGGCCCGTAACGACTCGGCCGAGACCGCCGCCCGCGCGCTGGACCACCTGGAGCAGACCGGCCGGCAGCGGCTGGTGCGGCAGGCGGTCAGCGTGGTGTCGATGCCGCCGACCCGCAAGGACATCGACCTGCCGGCGATCGAGCGGCACTTCGCCGCCCGAACCCGGGCGGTGCTGCTGGCGCCGTACGAGAAGCTGATCGACTCGGGCGAGCCGCTGCGCTACGGCCACTTGTCCGGCGCCACCAAGGACGCCTGGCTCAAGATCGCGGCGGCGGTGGCCGAGGGGCTCTGACGCCCCCCGACCAGCGAACGGCGGCCCTCCGTCAGGGCCGCACTCTTTCCACCGGCGGCGGCGCCCGCGGCCGGACGGGCCCGCGGACGACGCCGCCACACCCCGCGAGGGGTCACCCCGCCAGGGCGTCCCCCGCGGCCGGGTCGCAGTCGCGCAGGAAGCGGGCACAGCGGGCCGCCTCGTCGGCCTCGCCGAGCGCGTCCGCGGCCAGCGAGAGCGCGTGCAGGCTGCGCAGGAAGCCCCGGTTCGGCAGGTGGGACCAGGGCACCGGACCGTGGCCCTTCCAGCCGTTGCGGCGCAACTGGTCCAGCCCCCGGTGGTAGCCGGTGCGGGCGTACGCGTACGCCGTGACCGGCTTGCCCGCGTTCAGCGCGAACCCGGCCAGCGCCGCCCACGCGCCGCTGAAGTCCGGGCACCGGGCGGCCACCGCCTCGACGCCGGGCTCGTCCATGGCGGCGGTCAGGGCCGCCTCCGCCTCCTCGTCCGGCGGCAGCAGGGTGGCGGGCGGTTCGGGCAGCAGGTTCCTCATCGCCCCATTAGACCGGTACCCACCCCCGGGGTCATGGCTGAACGGCTGAGTAATTCGTCACGCGATCCGGTGGTCCCCTCCGGGCGGGTGGCCGGTGCCGCAGCCGCCGACCCGGGACGAGAATAGGAGGTCCGGAGCCTCCCCAGGACCCGGTTACGAGAGCCCGGTGACCACGTCACCGGGCTCTCATCTATAAACACACGGGTGTCCACCCCACCACCCGCCGACGTCATCGCGCCGCACGACCACACCGCCGCGGATGTCGACGCCCCCGAGGAACTGGACCGGCACGTCGCGGCCGGCAGCCTGGCCGGCCTGACCGTGCAGGGGCTGCGCCTGGCCGGCGCGGACCTCTCCGGTGTCGACGTGACCGGCGCCTGGATCGCCGAGCACGGCCCCGCCTCGGTGGTCGGCATCATGGGTGGGCACGCCGTCCGCCGCGGCTCGACCGCGTACCGCCTGGCCGCGACCCTCGGCTGGGAGTTGGCCCGGGCCGGGAGGCTGGTGGTGACCGGCGGCGGACCCGGCGTGATGGAGGCGGCCAACCTCGGCGCGTACCTGTCGGCCCGCTCCGCCGCCGAACTGGGCACCGCCGTGGACCTGCTCGCCACCGCCCCCGACTTCCGCGACCACGACCCGTACACGGAGGCGGCGCTGGCCGTCCGCGACCGTTTCCCCGCCCCCGGCGGCGGCTGGACCGGCGGCCTGGCGATCCCCACCTGGCTGTACGGGCACGAGCCGGCCAACCTGTTCGCCGGCCTGATCGCCAAGTACTTCTCGAACGCCATCCGCGAGGACACCATCCTGCGCCTGGCGCGGGGCGGCATCGTCTTCGCGGCGGGTCGCGCCGGCACGGTCCAGGAGGTTTTCCAGGCCGCCACGAAGACGCACTACGGCACCGACGGCGCCAGCGGTCCGTTCGTGTTCCTCGACGCCGCGTTCTGGGCCACCGGCCTCCCGGCACCGGACCTGCTCCGCACGCTTCTGGCCAGCTCACCGCATGGCGATCTGTCCACTTTGGTCCACGTTACCGACGACGCCCGGGAGGCTATCGCCCTGCTCACCGCATAGCACGCAGCATGCGGCCTGACCCGGCACCAGCGTGCAGCGCCCCGCGCCGGACCACCGACGCGGGGCGCTGTACCGAAGTGGGTTACCGCACCCGCTCCACCTTCAGCAGCGTGGCCTGCGGCTGCTTGACCGGCGCTGCGGTCGGCGTACCGTCCAGGTTGTACTGCTTCAGGGTGACCCTCAGGTTCTCGCTGTTGCCGCCGGCGAACATCCCGCCCAGGGTGCCGGCGGCGCGCGCACCGCTGGCGTAGACGAAGTCACCGGACAATGTGTATGGAACGGTGATGGTCGCGCTGGTGACGGTGACCGTCACCTCCACGATGGACCGCGGCGGCACCAGCACCGGCTGCCGCCAGGACCACGTCTGCGAAGTCTGGACGGAGCCGTTCTGGGTGAAGGTGAAGGAGCCCTCGGCGGAGACCGTCACCTTGCCCTCGGCGAAGATGGGCACGCCGACCTTGAAGCTGGTCGACGCCGAGATCCGCACGCCCTGAGTGTCCGACCAGCCCTTGCTTTCCGTCCGGGTCTTCGATCCGCTGATCTCAGTCGACTGCTGGACCTCTGTGTCGTTGTCGGTGGTGACCCGGTCCAACTGGTCGAGTGAGGCGCTCGTCAGCACCGCGTGCGCGGTGTCGTAGTCGATCCGGTACGGGTCGAACGAGACGATGGTGTCCACACTGGTGCATCGTTGGGTGTTGGCCCCACCGCCCACGCTCACCGCCGTGACGCAGACGGTGTGGCCGGTAGCCGACGCCGCGAGCGTGATGTCGTAGCCGTGCGCCGCACCGTACTGCGGGTACGCCGCCGCGACGTCGGGCCGGGATCCGTTGGCCACCATCGAGCCGGCGTACGCACCGTCGATTGTGAACTGCACGGTCAGCGCGGTCGTCGGCTGGTCGCCGTCGGCCGTCCATCCCCGCACCCGCACCCCGGTCCGCGACGTTGTCTGCTGTGCGGCGTCGATGGCGAGCACCGGTGCGTACGTGGGCGGTGGCGGCGGTTCCGGCTCGCCCGGGTTGCACCTCGGCGGCGGAATGGGTACGTCGCAGTAGGGCTGGGCGGCGGCCGGCTGCGCCATGGCCAGGGTCATCCCGAGCCCGGTCAGGATACTTCCCAGGACGGCCACGGTTTTCCGTAAGTGCATTGACTCCTCGTCTCTGTTGACCTGCTTGTGGCAGTGGCGTCCGGTGCGGGCGTCCGCACCGGACGGCAGACAGGGACAGGAGTCGGTGCCGCCGCGGGAAAATACCATCCTGACCGGAGAGTCAGTTTCCAGTCCGGACGGTTGCGTCCCACCGGCCGCCATGTTGTTGCCGCGTCAGGCCGCTGCGCCCGGTGCATGCGCTTTCCGAGCGGGGGCGCTCATTCATCAACGCCAACGGGGCGGAGCCGATGAGCCGAAGCCTCGACGGTCGGGCAGGCAAGCGGATGGATCCCGCGCCGGCACTCGCCAGCGGGTAACCGCTGGGTACGCGAACGGCCGGCGCGGGACCGCTCCCGGCCGGCCGTGTCGACGGCTGCGAAAGGCTACTTGGCCAGCGTGGTACCGGTGCTGCGCAGGTTCTCGCAGGCGTGCACGACCCGCTCGGCCATGCCCTGCTCGGCGGCCTTGCCCCAGGTGCGCGGGTCGTAGGACTTCTTGTCGCCGACCTCGCCGTCCACCTTCAGGACGCCGTCGTACTTGGTGAACATGTGCGCGGCGACCGGGCGGGTGAAGGCGTACTGGGTGTCGGTGTCGATGTTCATCTTCACCACGCCGTAGTCCAGCGCGGCCCGGATCTCCTCGAGCAGGGAGCCGGAGCCGCCGTGGAACACCAGGTCGAACGGCTTCTCCCTGCCGTACTTGGCGCCGACCGCGTCCTGGATCTCGTTGAGGATCTCCGGGCGGAGCTTGACGTTGCCCGGCTTGTAGACGCCGTGCACGTTGCCGAAGGTGAGCGCCGCCATGTAGCGGCCCTTTTCGCCCAGGCCGAGCGCGGCGGCGGTGGCCAGGCCGTCCTCCACGGTCGTGTACAGCTTCTCGTCGATCGCACCGACGATGCCGTCCTCCTCGCCGCCGACCACGCCGACCTCGATCTCCAGGACCACGTGCGCGGCGCTGGCGTCGGCCAGCAACTGCTCGGCGATCTGGAGGTTCTCGGCCAGCGGCACGGCGGAGCCGTCCCACATGTGGGACTGGAACAGCGGCGCCTCGCCCCGGGCGACCCGCTCCTTGGAGACGGCCAGCAGCGGGCGGACGAAGCCGTCCAGCTTGTTCTTCGGGCAGTGGTCGGTGTGCAGGGCGATGTTCACCGGGTACTTCTTGGCGACCTCGGCGGCGAACGCGGCGAACGCCACCGAACCGGTGACCATGTCCTTGATCGTGGAGCCGGAGAGGTACTCGGCGCCGCCGGTGGAGACCTGGACGATCCCGTCGCTCTCCGCCTCGGCGAAGCCGCGCAGCGCCGCGTGCAGCGTCTGCGACGACGTGACGTTGATCGCGGGGTAGGCGAACGCGCCGGCCTTGGCCCGGTCCAGCATCTCCGCGTAGACCTCGGGGGTAGCGATGGGCATCTCGAATGCTCCTTGCTGACGTGTTTTGTGTGCGCCCGGACCGCGCTGTCCTCCGCCCCGAAGTATTCCCCAGCCGGGTGCCGGCGTGGAATCGGGGCCTTTCCGGGTACGTCCCTGCGATGGCGCCCGTTGCGCCGTACCGTGGAACCGACCGCGACAGCCGAGGAGGCGGCCATGGCCCAGCCCGAGGAAGACGTGATCCTCACCGATCACCTTAGCCCCGACGAGCGGGACCCGGAGGCGCCAGCGGCGGACGCCGTGGAGCAGGCCACCGTGGCGGACCCGGCCGACGGCACCGAGGAGGTACACCGCGGCCTGGAGGTCGACGACTGGGACGCCGTCGAGCAGGCCCGGGTGGTCAGCTTCGAGGACGACTATCGGTAGATCGGCTACCTGTAGTACCGCTCCGGGCGGTGGTCGGGTCCGGCGCGGTCCCAGCCACCACCCCGAGCGGCGCGGTCACGACGACACTCGCGTCGGGGGCCCCGTCATGCAGAACCCGGGGTCCTTGTTCAGCTCCTTGGCCAGGTCCAGGCACTTGTTGATGTAGTACTCGGGCGGCAGGTTCTTCAGTCGGTCCGCGATCCGCCGCTCCACCTCGGCGTTGCGTTCCTTCTGCTCGAGATTCCGGCCGTCGGCGACGTTCTTCTGGTACGCCTCGATCGCCGCCTGGGTGGCCTTGTCGTGGTTGATGATCGGGATGACGACGGAGTGGATGATGAAGTCGTTTCCGAGCCTCGCGGCGAGGATCCGCTTCACCTCGTCGGCCATCTTCCCCAGATCGAACACGACCTTGCCGTCGTCGCCGGACTGCTGGTTGATGGGGTTGTAGTCGGCGAACGCCTCGTTGAACGCGGCCTGCTTCTCCACCTGGAACAGGTTGCGCCGCATGTTGTCGAAGTCGCCCTTGTAGTCGGTGTACTGGCGGGGGGCGGCTTCCTCCCTGACCTGCCAGCGGACCTTGTTCACGACCTCCGCGACGGCGCCGGTCTGGATGCGGACGTTCGTCCTCGCGTCATCGGTTTGGATCGAGGCGTCCCAATCGGCGATCTTCTGCCAGGGCTTCGTCCAGTGGAATCCGGATCCGGTTGTCTTCCCGGTGGGCTTGTTGTAGGCGGTCACGATGCCGACGTTGCGGACCGGCACGGTGTTCGCGGACGCGACCACGGTGAACAGCGCGGCCACCACCACGGCGGCGATGGCGCCGCCCCGGAGCAGCTGGTGCGTGGACGCGAGGGTGGAGCGCCGGGGCGCCCTGCGGGTGAGCAGGGCCGCGATGGCGGCGACGGCGGCGAGCGCCGCGAAGGCGATCGCGGCCCAGAAAGCGGTGGGCATCACGGGGTTTACTTCTCCTTGCGGTCATCGCGGATCCGGATGGCGCCGAGGGGCGCCCTACCGGGTGGCACCGACGACAATGGACGGTCGGTCGGCGGGGCCGGCCGAAGCGCGTCACGCGGCGCCCTCCTCGTGCTGGTGACGGGTGCGGACCACTCGGCGTGGGAGGCGGCCCGTGCCGGCGACAGTAGCTCTCGGGCGCTCGCCGTCCCGCCACGCCTCCCGCGGTACACCGGTGTCCAATGTGTATTCGGGCCGGGAAATCGTCCCCACGTTCACGGTGCGCCTGGCACGATCGACCGGTGCTGCTCACGATCACCACCACCCACCGACCCGCCACGGCCTGGGGTACCTGCTGGTGAAGCACCCCGACCGGGTATAGGTGGCCGACCTGCCCACCGGTACCGCATACGTGCTGTACCCGGAGGCGACGGCCGAGCGCTGCACGGCGGCGCTGGTGCTGGACGTGGACCCGGGGCGGCTGATGGGGCGCGGCCGCAAGGACGCGCCGGACGGGTTCACCCTCGGGCAGTACGTGAACGACCGGCCGTACGCGGCGTCGAGCCTGCTCGCGGCGGCGCTGGCGAAGGTGTACCGGTCGGCGTTGCGGGGGGCGTCCCGGGATCGGCCGGCGCTGGCGGCGGCGCCGCTGCCGTTGGAGATCCGGATTCCGGTGCTGCGCTGCCCCGGCGGCGCCGACCTGGCGGAGCGGTTCTTCGCGCCGCTCGGCTGGGGCGTGGCCGATACCGGGGGACGAGAAGTACCCCAAATGGGGTGAGAGCCGCTACATCGATCTCACCCTCACCGGCGCGCTGCGCCTCGCCGACGCCCTGAACCACCTGTACGTGCTGCTGCCCGCCCTGGACGACGCCAAGCACTACTGGGTCGCGCCGGACGAGGTGGAGAAGCTGCTGCGGGCGGGCGAGGGGTGGCTGGCGGGGCACCCGGAGCGCGCCCTGGTGACCCGGCGATACCTGGCGCACCGCCGGGCCCTGGCCGGCGAGGCCCTGGCCCGCCTGGCGGAGCGGCGGCTCGAGGACGAGGCGGCCGACCCGGACAGCGTGGACGCCCCGGCCCGCCTGGCCGCCGGCGAGCCGCTGTGGCGGGTGCACGAACCGGTGTTCGCCGTGCTGGCGAGCGAATCCGAACCCGTGGACCCCAGGCTCTAGCCGGCGCCGGTACCCTCGTCTGCGTGAAGAACGCCGAGCAGTATCGCGCCCTGTCCGACGGGCTGACGTTCAACCCGCTGGATCCCAAGGCGCTGGTGCAGACGTTCGGCCTGATCGGCGTCTGGGCAATCATCTTCGCCGAGACCGGGCTGCTCATCGGCTTCTTCTTCCCCGGCGACTCGCTGCTGTTCCTGGCCGGCGTCGCCGCCTCCCCGGTCGCCGAGGCGATCTTCGGGGACGGCACCCGGCTGAGCATCATCGCGCTGCTGATCGGCGCGCCCGCGTGCGCGATCGCCGGCGCCCAGCTCGGGCACCACCTCGGCGCCCGGTTCGGCTCCCGGATGTTCAACCGGCCCGACTCCCGGCTGTTCAAGCGCGAGTACGTGGAGAAGGCGGAGTACTACTTCACCAAGTACGGGCCGGCCAAGGCGGTCGTGCTGGCGCGCTTCATCCCGATCGTGCGCACGTTCCTGAACCCGGTCGCCGGGGTGCTCGGCATGCCGGCCCGCAAGTTCCTGATCTGGAACATCGTCGGCGGGGTGATCTGGACCGACGGCATCCTTCTCGGCGGCTACTACCTGGCGGCCCAGATCATCAAGGTGATCAACCCGGCGGACATCGACAAGTACATCCTGCCGGTGGTGTTCGTGATCGTGCTGATCTCGGTATTGCCGATCTTCCTGGAGATCCTCCGGGACCGCCGCCAGCGCCGCCGCGCCGGCGCCCTCGCCGCATCCGAGTCGGGAGCCGCGCGCCCGCGTCACCGGGCGGAGTGAGCACACCCGGCCGGGTCAGACGAGTGGGTGGCCGGGGGTGAAGCCGGGGCACTCGGGGAGGGTGTCCAGCCTGCCCAGCGCGAGCGCCCGGTAGGTGAGGCGGGCCGCCTCCTCCAGGTTCCGTGCGCGGCGGTGCGCCCACTCGACCGTCTCGCCCAGCACCGAGACGCCGTGGTGGGCGAGCACGACGCAGTCCGTGCCGTCGGCGACCGCGTCCGCCGCCGTGGCCAGCTCCGGGGTGCCCGGAGGGTGGAAGGGTGCCACGGCGACGCGGCGGACGTAGTGCGCGTGGTCGGTCGTGACCAGGCGGATGCGCTCGCCGAGCGCGGCCAGCAGGACCACCGTCTGCGGATGCAGGTGGACGATCGCGTTCACGTCCGGGCGGACCCGGTAGGTCGCCAGGTGCAGGGCGAGTTCCGACGTGGGCGAGGCACGGTCGAGCACCGCGCCGTCCCGCAGGCGGACGCGGACGAACGACTCGCGGTCCAGGCGGTCGAACCAGGTGCCGGTCGCCGTGACCCAGCACTCATCGCCGCCCGGCTCCCGGGCGGAGAGGTTGCCTCCGGACGCCACCACGAGACCGGCTCCCGCCACGTCGTGTCCGACGCGGGCGAGCCGGTCGCGCAGGTCACCGCCGGCGTGCGTCATCGCCGCCCGCACCCGTCTGTTGCCCCAGACGGGAGTGGCGGGTCGTCCGCCGCCGCGCCGCCCGGCGTCACGCGTCGAGGCGCCGACGCCGGGGCGGTGCGATCACCTGCCGGGTCAGCGAGCCCTCTTGGTGGCCCGCTTGCGCGGCGGGGTGAGCAGGTCGGCGATCGTGGCGATCGCCGACGGGACCAGCCGGTAGTACGCCCACACGCCGCGCTTCTCCCGCTCCAGCAGGCCAGCCTCGGTGAGGATGCGCAGGTGGTGGCTAACGGTCGGCTGGGACAGGCCCAGCGGTGCGGTGAGGTCGCAGACGCACGCTTCCCCCTCGGGCGCCGACTGGATGAGGCTCAGCAGCCTCAGTCGGGCCGGGTCGGCGAGCGCCTTCAGCACCCCCGCGAGCCGCTCGGCATCGGCTCGTTCGATTGGCTCGCCGGCAAGCGGCGAGATCTGAGGCATAGTCATTTCGGCCAACGCAGTTCCCACGTACTCCATCCTTCCACCAATGCCATCGATCCGCCTGCATACCAGCAGGTCCGAACCGGCAGTTTTTCAGGCCGGAAGGCCGAGGTCGGCCATCGTAAAGGCGGCCCGGTACGGCAATCCGGCGGCCTTGACCGCCTCGCCCGCACCCCGATCGACAATAACCGCCACGCCCACGACTTCGGCCCGAACGGCGCGCAACGCCTCGATAGCGGTAAGCACACTACTTCCGGTGGTCGAGGTGTCCTCAACGGCAAGCACCCGGTGACCCGTCACGTCGGGCCCCTCGATGCGCCGTTGCAGGCCGTGCGTCTTCTCGGCCTTGCGGACCACAAAGGCGTCCAGCGGACGGCCCACACCGGCCGCGGACGCGTGCAACATCGCCGTGGCGACCGGGTCGGCGCCGAGGGTCAGGCCACCCACGGCGTCGTACTCCCAGTCGCTGGTGAGGTCGAGAAGGACCCGCCCGATCAGCGGCGCCGCCGCGTGGTGCAGCGTGACCCGGCGCAGGTCGACGTAGTAGTCGGCCGCGCGTCCGGAGGACAGCACCACCCGGCCGTGCACGACCGCCAGATCAGTGATGAATTTACGCAGATCTTCCCGATCCCCCATGCGTCGAGGGTACTGCGCGCCCCGGTGATCCGAAGCGACGACCCGGCGTGGGTGACCCGTACCTCATCGACGGCCGCAAGAACCTCCGAGCAGCGCCGACCATCGCGAGCAGGGCGGGAAAGACGGCGATCACTGTGACGGATGTGAGCTTTCGCACCGGTCAGCGGCCGGTGCGCCCCCGGGTGTCCCGGGCGACGGCCTGGAGCAGCCGGGCCGGCGCGTGCCGCATGCCGAACACCGCCGCCCGGTACTTCCAGTCCGGCACGCTCACCAGCCGCCCCCGCGCCAGGTCGCGCAGGCCGTCGTGGACCACCCGATCGGCGTCCAGCCACAGCCACCGCGGGGTCCCGGACATGTCGATGCCGGCCCGATCGTGGAACTCGGTGCGGGTGTAGCCGGGGCACAGCGCCATCACCCGTACCCCGAACGGGCGAACGGACTGGCCGATGGACTCGCTGAACGCGGTCACCCACGCCTTGCTGGCGCCGTAGGTGGAGCCCGGCATGAGCGCGGCGAAGCCGGCGACCGAGGAGACGTTCACGACCGCGCCCCGGCGCCGCTCCACCATGCCGGGCAGCGCGGCGTGGGTCAGCCGTAGGACGGCGGTCACGTTCAGCGCCAGCAACCGCTCCTCATCGGCCACGTCGGACCCGACAAACCCCCGGTTCAGGCTCATGCCGGCGTTGTTCACCACCAGGTGGACGCCGCCGAGCCGCGCGGCCACGGAGTCGCAGCCGTCCGGGGTGGACAGGTCGGCCGGCAGCGCCGTGGCGCTCACGCCGTAGCGGCCGCTCAGGTCGGCGGCGGTGCCGCGCAGGCGATCCGCGTCCCGGGCGACCAGCAGCAGGTCGTACCCCTCGGTGGCGAGGCGGCGGGCGAAGGCGGCGCCGATGCCGGCGGTCGCGCCGGTGACCACGGCGGCACGCCGGCGGGCGGGACCGGTCACGGACACCTCACATCGGACGGGACAGCGGCGCGGCCGCCGGATACCAGACCGGTGTCGCCTGGGCCGGCGGCGTGCGCTGGAAGTACCCGTTCGCCGCGGGCAGGGCGAGCAACCCGGCCACCGCAATGTATCCCAGGGCCTGCCCGCCGGACACCACGGCGTTCACCCACAGCCACCATCCCGGGTACGCGTCCGCCAGGGCGCGCGCCACCGCGGGGTCCGCCGCCGTCGCGTCGTTCAACTGCACCGCGCCGGACAGCAGCACGCCGAACACGCCGCAGCACCCGACCGCCAACCCCAGCCCGCACAGCACCCAGGTACCGATCCGGGCGCCCGGCACCGCGCGCAGGTTGCCCAGCGCCAGGGCGGCGAGCAGGATCGCGCCGAGCACGCCGAGGACCGCGGCGAGCACCGAGTACGTGCGCAGGAATGTGGACAGACCGTTCACCTGGTCCCGGGCGGCGCCGGCCGCGGCGGCGCGGAAGTCGTCCACGATGCCGCCGACCGTGACCAGCATGACCACGGCGCCGACCACGCCGAGCAGCGCCATCGCCAGCATCAGGACGGCGGCGGCGGTCACCGAGGCGGGGCGCCGGCGCGCGAGGGCCGGCTCCGGGTACGACATGGGCACATCCCCCCGAGTACGTCATCCGCGGATGAACTTACCCGTGGGGATGTGCCCGCTGCGATTGATCGCCGTCAGCTAAGCCGGACGGGGAAGGGCACCGGCGTCCGGTCGGCCCGGCCGCGTCAGCCGGCCGGCGGAGGCGGCGGGGCACCCGGCCCACCAGGCGCCTGCGGCCCACCGGGCGCGGCAGGCCCACCGGGCGCACCGGGGCCACCCGGGGCGGGCGGGTACGTCGGGTAGCCCGGCACCGGCGGCTCCCACACCTGCGCCGGCTTGCGGAAGAACGCGTTCGCCGGCGGCAGGGCCAGCAGGATGACGACCGCGAGCAGCGCCAGGACCGTGATCACGTTGCTGGTCATCGTGACACCGTTGTACCAGCCCGGCAACTCGTGCGTCAGCCGCTCCTGGAGCACCTTCGGGTCCGGGGTGCCACCGCCACCGCTGAGGCCGCTGTTCACCGCGCTGCCCGCGAAGCCCAGGCCGGTGCAGCACAGCAGGATGCCGCTGAGCACCCAGGTGGTGATCCGGGTGCCGTTGCTCCCCCGGTTGTTGAAGATGGCCAGCACGACCAGCACGACGCCGATGATCAGCCCGATAACCGCGCTGGCGATCGAGCCGACCACGGCGAACGTCCCCCCGGACTCGGCCGGGGTCCCCGCGGCCCATTCCTTGTAGACCCGCGAGACTGTTCCCGCCGTGCTGATCGCCGCGATGGCGTTGATCACTTGCACCGCCGCCACCACGTACAGCAGATAGCCGGCTGTGGTCACGATGGCGGGGCGGGTGCGCTCAGCGGGCGCACCGGTCACATCGGACATGCGTTTCCTCCTCGGTCCTGTCTGGCAGGCACGTTACCCACCGGTGCGGCAACCGGCCCGCCCTTGGGGTACCCGAATCAGTAATCGCACCACCCGCACCGGGCGTGGTCGAGAATGCGCGTGACCTCGTGCCGGGCGCTACCGGGCCCAGGGGAGGTCGCGCGTCTCCCCGGTCTCGGGGAGCAGGGCGACGCCGCCGACGGGCATGCAGACCACCGCCTCGGCCGCGCGTTCGCCGGCCGGGCGTACCTGGCGGACCACCCCGGCGGGAAGGACGGCGACCTGGCCGGCCGCCACCCGGTGCGCCACCGCGTCCACCGTGATCTCGAAAGCGCCCTCGACCGGCATGAGGATCTGCTCGCGGTCGATGCTGTGGACGGGGCCGGCGGAGCCGGGCTCCATCCGGAGCCGCCAGGTGCTCAGTTCCGCGCTGCCGAGGCTCGGGGTGGCCAGTCGGGTCACCCGACCGTTCGGGGTGGTGACGACCGCGGCGTCGTCGGGAGTGATCACAAGCATGTTGCGCCTCCTGAGTAAAGCTCCTTTACTCAGCCAGTAAAGCAGGTGTGTCAAGATGCTTTACATGGAGCTGACGTTCCTCCTGGGCATGGGCTTCCAGCTGCTGCTGGCGGAGTTCGTCCGGCGGGTGGAGGCGGCCGGGTACCCGGATCTACGACCCATGCACGGGTACGTGTTCCAGGCCGTCCAGCACGGCGGGGCGACCGGCACGGAGCTGGCGGCGGCCCTCGGGGTGACCAAACAGGCGGCCGGTCACCTGGTGGACGAGCTGGTCGGCAAGGGCTACCTGCGCCGGGAGCCACACCCGGCGGGCGGCCGGCGGCGGCTGGTCGTGCTGACCGAGCGGGGCCGGGAGCACCTGGTGACCGCCGGCCGGATCATGCGGGAGCTGGAGCGGGAGGTCGAGGCGCAGGTGGGCGCGCAGGAACTGACCCGGCTCCGCGAGGCGCTGACGACCCTGATCGCGCGGCGCAGCGGCGGCAATCCACCGCCGCTGCGCCCCTTCTGGTAACGGGCACGCGGCCCGCCGCCGCACCCGGCCGGCGTCAGCCGGCGCGCGTGACGGTCAGGCCCTCCTTGTTGTCGGCCAGGTCGACCAGGACCGTGTCGCCGTCCCGGACCTCGCCGGCCAGCAGCGCCTTCGCCAGTCGGTCCCCGATCGCGGACTGGACCAGGCGGCGCAGCGGCCGGGCACCGTACAGCGGGTCGTAGCCGCGCTCGGCGAGCCAGGTCGTCGCCCCATCGGTGATCTGGAGGGTGAGCCGCCGGTCGGACAGGCGCTTGCGCATCCGGGCGAGCTGGATGTCCACGATGCGGGTCAGGGCCGGCCCGGCCAGCGAGTGGAACACGACGATGTCGTCGAGCCGGTTGAGGAACTCCGGCTTGAAGTGTGACCGGACCGCCGCCAACACGGTGTTCTCCCGCTCCTCGTCGGAGATCGTGGGGTCGGACAGGCCCGCGGTGCCGAGGTTGGAGGTGAGCACCAGGATCGCGTTGCGGAAGTCCACGGTGCGCCCCTGGCCGTCGGTCAGCCGACCGTCGTCGAGCACCTGGAGCAGCACGTCGAACACGTCCGGGTGGGCCTTTTCCACCTCGTCCAGCAGGACCACCGAGTACGGCCGGCGCCGGACCGCCTCGGTGAGCTGGCCGCCCTCGTCGTAGCCGACGTAGCCGGGCGGTGCGCCGACCAGGCGGGCGACCGAGTGCTTCTCCGAGTACTCGCTCATGTCGATGCGAACCATGGCCCGCTCGTCATCGAACAGGAACTCGGCCAGCGCCTTGGCCAGCTCGGTCTTGCCGACACCGGTGGGGCCGAGGAACAGGAACGAGCCGGTGGGCCGGTCGGGGTCGGCGACGCCCGCGCGGGCGCGGCGGACCGCGTCGGCGACCGCCTGCACGGCGCGCTCCTGGTCGATGACCCGGGCGGCCAGGGACTCCTCCATGCGCAGCAGCTTGGCGGTCTCGCCCTCCAGCAGCCGGCCGGTCGGGATGCCGGTCCACGACGCGACCACCTCGGCGATGTCGTCGGCGCCGACCTCCTCCTTGAGCATCGCGCCCGCGTCCTGCAACACGGCCAGCTCCTGCTCGGCCCGCGTCAGATCGGCCTTGAGCTGCGGAATCCGGCCGTAGCGCAGCTCGGCGGCGCGCTCCAGTTCGCCGTCGCGCTCGGCCCGGTCGGCCTCGCCGCTGAGCCGCTCCAGCTCCTCCTTGGCGGTGGAGATCTTCGAGATGTGCTCCTTCTCGGTGCGCCACCGGTCGCTGAGCGCGGTGAGCTGCTCGCGCCGATCGGCCAGCTCGGCGCGCAGCCGCTCCAGTCGCTGGGCGGACGCCTCGTCCGGCTCCTTCGCCAGCGCCATCTCCTCGATCTCCAGCCGGCGCACGGCGCGCTCGACCTCGTCCACCTCGACCGGGCGTGAGTCGATCTCCATGCGCAGCCGGGACGCCGCCTCGTCCACCAGGTCGATCGCCTTGTCCGGCAGGAACCGGTCGGCGATGTACCGGTCGGACAGGGACGCGGCGGCGACCAGGGCGGCGTCGGTGATCCGCACACCGTGGTGCACCTCGTAGCGCTCCTTGAGCCCGCGCAGGATGCCGATCGTGTCCTCGATGGTGGGCTCGCCGACCAGCACCGGCTGGAACCGCCGCTCCAGCGCCGGGTCCTTCTCGATGTGCTCGCGGTACTCGTCCAGCGTGGTCGCGCCGACCATGCGCAGTTCGCCGCGGGCCAGCATCGGCTTGAGCATGTTGCCGGCGTCCATCGAGCCCTCGCCCTTGCCGGCGCCGACGACCGTGTGCAACTCGTCCAGGAACGTGATGACCTGGCCGTCCGAATTCTTGATCTCCTCCAGGACGGACTTGAGCCGCTCCTCGAACTGGCCGCGGTACTGCGCACCGGCGACCATGGCGCCCAGGTCCAGCGAGACCAGGCGCTTGTCGCGCAGCGACTCGGGCACGTCGCCGGCCACGATGCGCTGGGCCAGGCCCTCGACGATCGCGGTCTTGCCGACGCCCGGCTCGCCGATCAGCACCGGGTTGTTCTTGGTGCGCCGGGACAGCACCTGGATCACCCGACGGATCTCGGCGTCCCGGCCGATGACCGGGTCCACCTTGCCCTCGCGGGCCTGGGTGGTCAGGTCCACGCCGTACTTCTCGAGCGCCTGGTAGGTCTGCTCCGGGTCCGGGGTGGTGACCCGGCGGTTGCCGCCCCGCACCGCGGGGAACGCGGCGACCAGGTTCTCCTCGGTGGCGCCGGCCTCCTTGAGCACCTTGGCGACCGCGCCGCCCACCCGGGCCAGCGCGGCGAGCAGGTGTTCGGTGGAGATGTACTCGTCGCCCAGTGGGCGGGCGATCTGCTCGGCCGCCCCGACGGCGTTGGCGAACTCGCGGGCCAGGCTCGGCTCGGCGACGCTGGAGCCGCGCACGGTGGGCAGGTTCTCCAACGCCCGGGCGGCCGCCCGGCGGATGTCGGCGGGATTGGCGCCGACCGCGCGCAGCAGCGCGCCGGCCAGCGAACCGCCGGTGTCCAGCAGGGACAGCAGGAGGTGCCACGGCTCGACCGTGGCGTGGCCGCGTTGGGTGGCGGTGGCCACCGCATCGGTGATGACCTCGCGGCTC
Source organism: Rhizomonospora bruguierae (assembly GCF_018397995.1). Taxonomy (GTDB): domain Bacteria; phylum Actinomycetota; class Actinomycetes; order Mycobacteriales; family Micromonosporaceae; genus Rhizomonospora; species Rhizomonospora bruguierae. The sequence goes on along the minus strand of NZ_BBQH01000043.1, from coordinate 35,107 downwards.
TTGGTGGTGAGACGTTCGGCGTTCATGCGCTCCCCTGGCGGAAACTGTCGCGGACGTGGGTCCGAAGATCGGATTCGATTCCGACCAGAGTTGAGTCTAGCGCGCTCAAGTCTATGTCGTCCCGGTGAACCGGCTCACCGCGCGCAGCATGACCCTGCCGGCACCAGCGCCACCGGACCACACGGTATTTTTAGCGCCGTGCGAGTTCGGGTAGAGCAAGTGACGCTGCCGGGCATCGGTGTCCGCCACGACGTCGTGACCAGTACCGGCCGGCGGATCGGCGTGGTGTCGCACCGCAACGGCCGGCGGGATTTCCTGGTGTTCGATCCAGATGATCCGGACTCCTGCCTGGCGTCGGTGCCGCTGACCGACGACGAGGCCGAGGCGCTGGCCGACATCCTCGGCGCGTCGCTGATGCTGGGCCAACTCACCGGGCTGCGCCAGCAGGCGGCCGGCCTGCTCACCGAGCAGATCACGATCCCCGCCGGCTCCCGCTACGTCGGCCGCCCGCTCGGCGACGCCAAGATCCGTACCCGCACGAGCGCGTCGATCGTGGCGGTGCTGCGCGACCGGGAGGTGAACGCATCGCCCGGCCCGGAGTTCCTCTTCGCCGCCGGCGACGTGGTCGTCCTGGTCGGCACCCGGGAGGGCCTCGACGGCGCCTCCGCGATCCTCGCCGTCGACGACCCGGCGGGCTGATCGCCGGTGCACTCGACGACGATCCTGCTGATCGAGGTCGGCGCGCTGCTGTTCGCGCTCGGTGCCCTGGGCCGGCTCGGCCGGCGGATCGGCCTGTCCCCGATCCCGCTCTACCTGCTCGCCGGCCTCGCCTTCGGCCAGGGCGGCCTGCTGCCACTGTCCGCCAGCGAGGAGTTCATCCAGGTCGGCGCCGAGATCGGTGTCATCCTGCTGCTGGTCATGCTGGGCCTGGAGTACTCCGCCACCGAACTGGTCGGCAACCTGCGTGCCGCCGCCCCGGCCGGCCTGATCGACGGGCTGCTCAACGCCCTGCCGGGCGCCGCGTTCGCGCTGCTGCTCGGCTGGGGGCCGGTGGCCGCCGTGGTGCTCGCCGGCATCACCTGGGTCTCCTCCTCCGGCGTCATCGCCAAAGTGCTCGGCGACCTCGGCCGGCTCGGTAACCGGGAGACCCCGGTGATCCTGTCGATCCTGGTCATCGAGGACCTGGCGATGGCCCTCTACCTGCCGCTGCTGACCGCCGTCCTGGCCGGCACCGGCCTGCTCGGCGGCAGCAAGGCGCTGGCCATCGCGGTCGGCGCGGTGCTGCTCGTGCTGGTCGTCGCCATCCGGTACGGGCACCTGCTGTCCCGGGCGATGTCCGCCGAGGACCCCGAGGCGCTGCTGCTCGGCGTGCTCGGCCTCACCCTGCTGGTCGCCGGGCTCGCGGCCGAACTGCAGGTCTCCGCCGCCGTGGGCGCGTTCCTGGTCGGCATCGCGCTGTCCGGCCCGGTCGCCCATCACGCGACCGAACTGCTCACGCCGCTGCGGGACCTGTTCGCCGCCGTGTTCTTCGTCTTCTTCGGCCTGGCCACGAACCCGGCCGCCATGCCGCCGGTGCTGCTGCCCGCGCTCGGCCTGGCCGTGGTCACGATGGCGACGAAGGTGGCGACCGGGTACCTGGCCGCCCGCCGCACCGGAATCGCGCTGCCCGGTCGGCTGCGTGCCGGCTTCGCGCTGACCCCACGCGGCGAGTTCTCGATAGTCATCGCCGGGCTGGCGGTGACCGCCGGCGTGGAGCCCCGACTCGCCCCGCTCGCCACCGCATACGTACTGATCACCGTGGTCACCGGGCCGATCCTGGCCCGGGTGCCGGACGCCACCTGGTTCAAGCGGATAGTTCGGCGCTGGGTGGCCCACCACCGCGCCGGGCCGGTGCCGGCCGCCGACTGAGCCCGCGGGCGCCGCCGCGCCGGCGGCCCGGACCAGGGCGGGGGTGCCGGCGACCCACTCGTAACGGTCGGGGCCCAAATGGGGCGTGCAGCCTTCCGCTGCCCGCTCGCCGCGCGCTACCGTGACGCCCAGATCAGGCTTTGCTGCCGGGGCGGGTGAGCGGTGAGCGTGCAAGAGTCCATGTTTCGCGGGTTCGCCAACCCGGTCGACCCCACGCCGCGCGAACTGCGCGCCTGGGCGTACCAGCCGGGCTCCGTCCCGCTGCACACGATGCCCGCGGACTGGGACCTGCTGGTCTCCGGCGACCGGCTGGTCGGCACCCTGTTCGACCTGGCGATGGACCCGAGCTGCCCGGCGCGCCGGTTCGCCCTGCACTGCCTGTACATCTACGCCGCGGACGCGATCCGCACGAACTTCCGCGCCCACCCGCGCCGGAAGCTGCGGAAGCTGGTCGAGGAGGCGGAGTCGGACGGGGACGAGATGATGCGCTACTGGGCGCACAACAGCCGCATGCTGCTGGCCCGCCCCGAGCTGTTCACCTACCCCGACTGGTGCGAGGGCGGCCTGGTCCGCAACCCCCGCCGGCTCGGCTGAGGCGCGCCGGGGCTCACTTCCCGTCGGCGAAGCGGCGGGGCCGCCAGACGACCAGCGCGGTCGAGGTGCGCCCCATCGGCACGATGTCGCCGCGCGGATACGCGCTGCCGGCCTGAAGCTCGGCGATCCGCCGGTAGGCGGCGTCCAGTTCGGCCTCCATCGCGACCATCCGCTCCTGAAGCTCGCCGACCAACTGCTCCAGCTCGATGATCCGCTTCACGCCGGCGAGGTTCACGCCCTCATCCTGGCTCAGCCGCTGGATCTCCCGCAGCAGCGCCACGTCGCGTGCGCTGTACCGGCGGCCGCCGCCGGCCGCCCGCCCCGGCTGCACCAGCCCCAACCGGTCGTATTGGCGCAGCGTCTGCGGGTGCATCCCGGCCATCCGGGCGGCCACCGAAATGATCAGCACCTTCGCGTCGGACTCGACGCGGACGGTGAACTCCTCATCCACCTCGGCTCACCCTCCCCACCTGCACAGCCTCACTCGTGCCGGCGCACCTGCGAGCGGAGATGTTCGCGCGGCGCCGGCGGCGTCTTCGCGGCGTACTCCTCCAGCGCGCTGCGCGCCGAGTCGGACAGGTCCTTCGGCACCATCACGTCCAGTGTGACCAGCAGGTCACCGGCCTGGCCGGACTTCTTCACGACGCCCTTGCCACGGGCCCGCAGCACCCGCCCGCTCGGCGAGCCCGGCGGCACCCGCAGGGTCACCGCCCCATCCAGCGTGGGTACCTTCAGGTCGACCCCGAAAACCGCCTCCGGGTACGTGATCGGCACGGTCAGCGTGAGATCGTCACCGGTCCGCCCGAACAGCGCGTCCGGGCGCACCGTCACCAGCACGTACAGGTCGCCGGCCGGACCGCCGCGCTCGCCCGGCTCGCCGCGGCCGGCCAGCCGGATGCGCTGCCCGTCCGCCACGCCCGCCGGGAAGCGGACGTTGAGCGTGCGGGTCTTGGTGACGCCGCCGGTGCCCCGGCACTCGGGGCACTTCTCCTCGACGACCGTCCCGACGCCCTGGCACTCCCGGCACGGCTCCGAGAAGCTGAACGACCCCTGGTTGCGGGTCACCAGCCCGCTGCCACGGCACTGCGGGCAGTTCCGCGGCTGGGTGCCCGGCTTGGCACCGCTGCCCTTGCAGGTGTCGCAGACCCCGGGCGCCCGCAGGGTCAGCGGCAGCGTGGTGCCCTTGACGGCGTCCGCGAAGTCGAGCGTGACCTCGGCCTCCACGTCGCGGCCCCGGGCCGGGCCGCGCCGCCCGGTGCCGCCGCCACCGGAGAAGATCGAGCCGAACAGGTCCGAGAAGCTGGCGCCGCCGAACCGACGATCGCCGCCGGCACCGCCGGCCCCTGTGCCGCCGAAGCCGCCGAACAGGTCGGACGGGTCGAAGCCCGCGCCGCCCTGGGCGCCCCGCCGGAACGCACCGGAGCCGAACAGGCTGCGCATCTCGTCGTACTCCTTGCGCCGCCCGGCGTCGGAGAGCACGTCGTACGCCTCCGAGACGGCCTTGAACTTCTCCTCGGCCGCCGCGTTGCCCGGGTTGTGGTCCGGGTGGTTCTCCCGGGCCAGCTTCCGGTACGCCTTTTTGATCTCGTCCGGCGAGGCGGACCTGGACACGCCAAGGACGGCGTAGAAGTCCTTCTCCAGCCAATCCTTGGAACTCACCGGTCCACCTCCCCGTCCGATCTCGTTGTCCGCTTACTCAGGGTCCGCCACCGCGACCATCGCCGGGCGCAGCAGCCGCTCGCCGAGCAGGTAGCCGCGGCGCATCACGTCGACGCAGGTCGGCTCGGTGACCTCGGCCGACGTGGTGTGCGCCACCGCCTCGTGCCGGGTCGGGTCGAACGCGTCGCCCTTCTCGCCGAACGGCGTCAGCCCGAACTTGCCGAGCGCGGCGATCAACTGCTCCGCCACCGACCCGAACGGCCCGACCAGGTCGCCGTGGTCCCGCGCCCGGTCCAGGTCGTCCAGCACCGGCAGCAGCGTGCTCAGCACCGCGCCCGTGGTCTGCTCCGCGGCCAGGCTCCGGTCCCGGTCGACGCGCTTGCGGTAGTTGGCGTACTCGGCGGTGACCCGCTGCAGGTCCCGCGTGCGCTCGGCCAACTCCGCCCGCACCGACTCCAGTTCGGACTCGGGTGTGGCCCCGGCGGCCTTCCCGTCCGGCTCCGCACCCGGCTCGGCGTCCTCGTCGGCCACCGGCTGGGCCGGAACCTCGACCGGCTGCGCCGGCGACGGGTCGGTGGCCCCCGGTTCGGCGGCGGTGGACTCGCCGGCGGGTGCTTCGGTACCCGCCGGTTCCGCCACCGCCGGCTGCTCCGGCTCGCCGGTGCCGGGCTCGCCGGCCGCAGGCTTCGCACCGCCGGTTTCCGCCGCCGGTTCCGCACCGCCGCCGGCCTCCGCCGCCGCGTCATCGGCGCCCTTGGCGTCGGAGCGGCCGGCCGGGGCGTCGGGGCCGCTGGCTGTGCTGCCCGCGCTCGCCGCCCCGGTACCCGGCTTGGCGTCGGCGTCGTCCCGCGACTCGGCCGCGTGCTTCGCCCGACCGGTGGCGTCCACTTTCCTCCTGTCCCGGATCACCACCCGCTCGGCGGCAAGCCCGTCGCCGGGCTCCGCCGCCGGGCCGGTGGCGCCTGGTTTCTCGGTCACTTCTTGTCGTCCTCGTCCACAATCTCGGCGTCGACCACATCGTCCCCACCGCTGGCCGCGCCGCCGGTAGCAGCACCGGCCGCATCGCCCGCGGCACCGCCGGCCGCACCCGCACCCGCACCCGCGCCCGGCTCACCGGCCGCGCCGGACGCCTGCGCGTTCGCGTACAGCTGCTGGCTGGCCTGCTGGTTCGCGGCCATCAGCTTCTCGTGGGCCGACTTGATCTTCTCGATGTCCGAGCCGCCCAGCGCGCCGCGCAGCTCACCCAGCGCCTCGGTCAGCGCGTCCTTCGACTCGGCCGGCAGCTTGTCGCCGGACTCCGCGAGGAACTTCTCGGTCTGCCACTGCAACTGCTCGGCCAGGTTGCGGGTCTCCGCCTCCTCGCGGCGGCGCTTGTCGTCGTCCGCGTGGTCCTGGGCGTCGCGCATCATGCGCTCGATGTCATCCTTGGGCAGCGCCGAGCCGCCCGTGATGGTCATCGACTGCTCCTTGCCGGTGCCCAGGTCCTTCGCGTTGACGTGGACGATGCCGTTCGCGTCGATGTCGAAGGTGACCTCGATCTGCGGAACGTTCCGCGGCGCCGGCGGGATGCCGGTCAGCTCGAAGGTGCCGAGCTTCTTGTTGTACGCGGCCATCTCCCGCTCACCCTGGTAGACCTGGATGAGCACGGAGGGCTGGTTGTCGTCCGCCGTGGTGTAGACCTCGGAGCGCTTGGTCGGGATGGTGGTGTTCCGCTCGACCAGCTTGTGCATGATGCCGCCCTTGGTCTCGATGCCCAGCGACAGCGGGGTGACATCGAGCAGCAGGACGTCCTTGACCTCGCCCTTGAGCACGCCGGCCTGCAACGCCGCGCCGACCGCGACCACCTCGTCCGGGTTCACGCCCTTGTTCGGCTCCCGGCCGGTGAGCTGCTTGACCAGCTCCGAGACCGCCGGCATGCGGGTCGAGCCGCCGACCAGGATCACGTGGTCGACATCCTGCATCCGGACGCCCGCGTCCTTGATCGCCTGCTCGAACGGGCCCTTGCAGCGGTCCAGCAGGTCCTGCGTCATCCGCTGGAACTCCGCCCGGGTCAGCGTCACGTCCAGGTGCAGCGGGGCCGACGGGCCGCCGTCCGCGCCGGAGGGGCCGGCCGTGATGTAGGGCAGGTTGATGTTCGTGGTGGTGGCGGCGGACAGCTCGATCTTGGCCTTCTCGGCCGCCTCGCGCAGCCGCTGCAGTGCCATCTTGTCCTGGGACAGGTCCACGCCGTGCTGGCCGCGGAACGTCTTGACCAGGTGATCGATGACCCGCTGGTCCCAGTCGTCGCCGCCCAGGGCGTTGTCGCCGCTGGTCGACTTGACCTCGATGACGCCCTCGCCCAACTCCAGCAGCGACACGTCGAAGGTGCCGCCACCCAGGTCGAAGACCAGGACCGTCTGCTCCTTGGAGCCCTTGTCCAGGCCGTACGCCAGCGCGGCCGCGGTCGGCTCGTTCACGATCCGCAGCACGTTGAAGCCGGCGATCTCGCCCGCCTCCTTGGTGGCGGTGCGCTGCGCGTCGTTGAAGTACGCCGGCACGGTGATCACCGCGTCGGTGATCTGCTCGCCCAGGTACGCCTCGGCGTCGCGCTTCAGCTTCATCAGCACCCGCGCGGAGATCTCCTGCGGGGTGTACTTCTTGCTATCGATGTCGATGGACCAACCGCTGCCCATCTCGCGTTTGACCGAGCGGATCGTCCGGTCCGGATTCGTCACCGCCTGCCGCTTGGCGACCTCGCCGACGAGAACCTCGCCGTTGCGGGCGAACGCGACGATCGACGGCGTGGTCCGCGATCCCTCGGCGTTCGCGATCACGGTGGGCTCGCCACCCTCGAGCACGGACACGACCGAGTTGGTCGTACCGAGGTCGATGCCGACCGCACGTGCCATCTTCGCTTCCTCGCTTCTGCGTAGTTCGCTGTGGATGCCCCGCAAGTTGAGCGGGCCGGGCTCAATTCTGCCACGGGGCCGCCGAGCGGCAACCCGAAGTTGAGTCAATCACACGCAAGTCCCTCCGCCTCGCCCTCCCTCCCCCTCGACGCCACCTGCGGTAAAGATGGCCGCGCCTCGCTCTGCTTCCGCAGAGGAAGCAGCACTCCTTACCGGACCTGTCCGTTTCGGCGCCGTGTCGGTGCCCGTGGCGGCCGCCGGGTGGGAGATCTTGGTACCGATCTGGCCAGAAAAGCGGCGTGTCGTACCAAGATCTCACCCTCGGGGGCCGGGGTGGCGAAGGCCGAGCGGGTCGGGGCGGAGCGCGCGGCGCGGGTCGGGGCGGAGCAGGTCGGGGCGGGTCGGGATGGGGTGGGCGGCGCGGTTGAGGCGTGCGAACTGGTCAGGCACGGCGGGCGCGTAAACACTAGGGTGTGGGCGTGACGCCGCACGGTATGCCCGCCGCCGCGCGCTCGGCCACGCCCGCCGAAGGGGATCCCGCACCCCGGTCGGAGGAGCAGCCGTCGTTCACCGATGGCGCCCCCAACATCCCGGAACAGGCCCCTGACCTGCACGGCAACCCCGAGACGCCGCCGCCCTCCGAGGAGCCGGCGGGCGCGCAACCCACCGCTGGCAAGGCCACGCCCGGGGCGGGGGCCGGGCCGCCCGAGGAGCTGGCATCCATCGATGAGCCTGCCGCGTCCGTCGAGACCCGACCGGCCGTCGGGGCCGCGGGCGACTCCGGCACCGGGCTGGCCGCCGACCCTGCCACCGCCCTGGGCAGCGAAGCCGCGAAGCATTCCGCCAGCGCGGCAGCCAGTGAGGCCGCAAGCGAACCCAACCCAGCCGGCAACCCAGCCACCCAGCCGGCCGACGAAGCCACAGACCATCCCGCCAGCACGCCAGCCAACGAGACCGCGAATGAGCCCGCCGCTGGCGCAGCCGATGACCCCACCCAGCCGGCAGGCGCCACGGACCACACGGCAGCCAGCGACCCCCACACGGGCCCGGCCGGCGGCCCCGCCACCGAGCCGGCCGACGAAGTCACGGAGCATTCCGCCTGGCTGGCGGCCAGCGAGGTGGCTGGCAAGGTCGCAGCCGTCACCGCGGGCGGCCTCGCCGCTGACTCGGTCCGCGAGGGCTTCCCCGAGAGCGCTGCGTGGCGCGACACCACGCCCACCGGTAATGGGAGCGGTGCGGTCGACGGCGGCGCCGCCTGGGCGGAGCCCGTCCCGGTGCCGGTCGGTCCCGCGAAGGATCTGGCCGCCGCGCTGGTCGAGTTACGGTCGGCGATCGGCGGGGCCGCGTACCCCCTGGTGCTGCCCTCGGCGGAGGCGGCCCGCCAGGCGAGCGCGGGCCTGATGGCGCAGTTGGACGACTACCTGTTGCCGCGCCTGTCGCGGCTGGACGCGCCGCTGCTCGTGGTGGTCGGCGGTTCCACCGGTGCCGGCAAGTCGACGTTGGTGAACAGCCTGGTCCAGGCGCCGGTGAGCGCGACCGGTGTGCTGCGGCCCACGACGCTGGCGCCGGTCCTGGTCTGCCACCCCTCCGACAGCTCCTGGTTCCGCAAGGGGGACCTGCTGCCGGGGTTGACCCGCACCTCATCGGCGACGGACGACCCGGGAACGCTCCAGCTCGTCGTGGCCCCGGCGCTGACCCCCGGCCTGGCGTTCCTGGACGCGCCGGACATCGACTCGGTGGTGGACGCCAACCGCGCCCTCGCCGGTCAGCTGCTGGCGGCGGCGGACCTGTGGCTGTTCGTGACCACGGCCGCCCGCTACGCGGACGCGGTGCCGTGGGAGCTGTTGCGCGCGGCGCGGTTCCGGGGCACGGTGACCGCGCTGGTCCTGGACCGGGTGCCGCCCGGGGCGACCGGCGCGGTGGCCGGGCACCTGAGCCGGATGCTGGCCGAGCACGGCCTGGCCGAGGCGCCGCTGTTCGTGCTGACCGAGACCGGGGTGGACGGCCAGGGGCTGCTGCCCGACGCGGAGGTCGGCCCGCTGCGGGAGTGGTTCGCCCGGCTGGCGGCGGACGCGTCCGCGCGGGCGGCCGTGGTGCGCCAGACGCTGGACGGCGCGCTCACGGCGCTCGGCCCCGCCGTGGAGGGGCTCGCGGCGGCGGTGGAGGAGCAGGCCGCCGCGACCGAGGTACTCACCGAGCGGGTGGGCGCGGCGTACCGGTCGGGGCTGGCGATCGTGGCGCACGGGGTCAAGGACGGGACGCTGCTGCGCGGCGAGGTGCTGGCCCGCTGGCAGGAGTTCGTGGGTACCGGTGAGCTGCTGCGCGCCCTGGAGGCGCGGATCGGCCGGCTGCGGGACCGGGTCGCCGCGGCGGTGCGGGGGCGACCGGCGCCGGGTGGCGACCTGCGCACGGCGATCGAGTCCGGGCTGGTGACCCTCATCCGGGGCGCCGCGGGCGACGCCGCCGAGCAGGCGTACACGGGCTGGCAGGCGCATCCGGCCGGCGCCGCGCTGCTGGGGGCGGAGTTGTCGCGCCCGTCGCCGGACCTCGACGAGCGGGCCGAGCGTCTGGTCCGGGAGTGGCAGCGGAGCGTGCTGGACCTGGTACGCCGGGAGGCGGCCGACAAGCGGGCCACGGCGCGCGGCGCGGCGTACGCGGTGAACGCCACCGGCCTGCTGGTGATGGTGACGGTGTTCGCCTCGACGGCGTTCATCCCGACCGGCGCGGAGATCGCGGTGGCCGGCGGCACGACGGTCGCCGCGCAGAAGATCCTTGAGGCGATCTTCGGCGACCAGGCGATTCGCGGCCTGGCGGGGAAGGCCCGGGAAGACCTGCTGGACCGGGTCGAGGAACTGCTCGCCCAGGAGGCGGCCCGGTACCTGGAGCGGCTGGGCGCGGCGGACGCCGCGGCCGAGCCGGGGCAGCGGCTGCGCGCGGCGGCGGCCGAGGTGGAGGCCACCCGCTCCGCCGCCGGCCTGTCCCGGGGGCGGGCCGTGCTCGACTTCCCGGCCGGCTACCCCGCCGCCCCGGAGGGCCTCGGGTGAGCGGGATGGTGAGCCGGATGCGGGAGGCGCTGCGGACGGACCACCGGGTCGACGCCGACCGGCTGGTGGACCGGGTGGAGGCGCTGCGCCGGTTCGTGCGCACGGTCGAGGGACACCTGCCGTCGGAGCGACTGGTGAAGGCGCAGACGGCGGTCGAGCGGGCCGGCGCCCGGCTGGCCCTGTCCCGGGACCACACCGTGGTCGCCCTGGCCGGCTCGACCGGCAGCGGCAAGTCGAGCCTGTTCAACGCGCTGGCCGGGCTGGACCTGTCCCCGGTCGGCGTGCTGCGCCCGACCACCGGCGTGGCGCACTCCTGCGTGTGGGGTCCGCTGGAGCCGGCCGGCCGCCTGCTGGACTGGGTCGGCGTGCTGCCGCGCAACCGGTTCGTGCGGGAGAGCGCCCTGGACGGCGACGACGAGGCGGCGCTGCACGGCCTGGTCCTGCTGGACCTGCCGGACTTCGACTCGGTGGAGAAGAGCCACCGGCTGGAGGTGGACCGGCTGCTCGGCCTGGTCGACCTGGTGATCTGGGTGCTGGACCCGCAGAAGTACGCCGATCGGGTGGTGCACCAGAGCTACCTGCGCGAGTTCCACCGGTTGGCCGGGGTGACCGTCGTGGTGCTCAACCAGGCGGACCGGCTCAGCGCCGTCGACCTCACCCGGCTGCTGGCGGACCTGCGCCGCCTGCTGGAGCGGGACGAGTTGCCCGACGTGCCGGTGCTGGCGACCTCCGCCGTGGACCCGAACGGGCACGGCGAGCTGCGGGCCATGCTGGAGCGGACGGTGGCCGCCCGGCAGGCCGCCCTGGAACGTCTCAACGGCGACGTGGACCAGGCGGTGGCCGGGCTGTCGGACGCGGTGGGTCCGCCCGCGCCGCGGGAGATGGTGGACCGGGTCACGGTCCGCGAGTTGACCGACGCGCTGGCCGGCTCGGCCGGGGTGCCCGCCGTGGTGTCGGCGACCGGGCGCGCGTACCGGCAGCGGGCGGCCGCCGCGGCCGGGTGGCCGCTGCTGCGCTGGCTGGGCCGGCTCCGCCCGGACCCGCTGCGCCGCCTGCACCTGCAGGAGGGCGGCGAGGCCGGCGCCCCGCTCCCGGTCACCTCGGTGCCGGACCCGGATGAGGCGCAGCGCGCCGCCGTGGGGCTCGCCGTGCGGGGCGTCGCCGCGCAGGCGGCCCGGGACCTGCCGGTGCCGTGGCCCGCCGCGGTCACCGCCGCCGCCCGGTCCCGCCTCGACGACGTGCCGGACGCGCTGGACCGCGCGGTCGCCGGTACCGACCTGGGCGTGCACCGGACGCCGGTCTGGTGGCGGGTCGCCGGGGTGATCCAGTGGCTGGCGACGCTCGCCGCGGTGGTCGGCCTCGGCTGGTTGGTCGCCGGGTATGTGGTCCGTGCGCTGGGCCTGCCGGCGCTGCAGAACCCGAAGGTGGGCCTGACCCCGGTGCCGACGCTGCTGCTGCTCGGCGGCCTGCTGCTCGGGGTGCTCGCGGCGCTGCTGGTCAGGCCGCTGGTCAGCTGGGGTGCCCGGCGGGCCGCCCGGCGGGCGGAGGCCCGGCTGCGGGCGGCGGTCACCGAGGTGGCCCGGGAGTGCGTGGTGGCCCCGGTCCGCGAGGTGCTGCACGCCTACGCCGACGCCCGCGAACTGCTCACCGCCGCCGGGCGTTCGTGACCGCCCGCCACGGGCTGATGGCCGGCCCGGACCGCTGGGTCAGCCTGGCCGGCGGGGTGCTGCTGCCGCTGGCCCTGCTGGTGCTGGTGCGCCGGTTGCCGGCGGTGCGCGGCGGGCCGGTCGAGCGCCCGGGCCGCAGCGGCCGGTGACGATGCCCACACCGGCGCCCAAGACCGCGTAGGGTCGGACCATGGCGACGCCGAAGACCCCGCACGAAGCCATACTCCTGGCCGCCCGCGACGTCACCAAGCTGACCTCCGCGCTGGACGCGGAGATGCTCGGCACCGCCCTGCTCGGCAGCGTGTACGCGGTCGCCGAGCACGACCGGGCGGACGCGGTGCGCGCCTTCGTGGGCGACTTCCTCGCCGCCACGGCCCGCCGGCGCGGCGCGGCGGCCACGGCGATCCGCCAGGTTTTCGCAGCGCTCGTGCCGGACGCCCCCGGCGCCGGCGCCGTCCGCCCCGGCCCGCCGGCACCGCCGTGGTCCGCCCACCTGGGGCGGGTGCGGCTCACCGGCAGCTACGCCTACGGCGACGTGTACGGGGACCAGACCAGCTACCTGGCGACCTTCGCGTACGAGGACGACACCGGCGGCGGCGAGGAGCACGCCGTGGTGGCGCTGGTGGACCACAACATCGGCATCGCGAAGGACATCTTCGTCGGCCCGGCGGCGCCGATCGTCGGCCAGGTGCGCGAGGCGTGCGGCGGCGATGAGCTGATCTGGTTCGCCGAGGTGCCGCCCGCCCGGCTGCGCGGCGAGGTGGCCCGGCACCTGGCGTTCACCGACGACCTGGACGAGTTGCCGGACGACGGCTCGCTCGCCACCGACCGGGCCCTGGTCGGCGCCCGGCTGGCGGCGCTGCCCGCCAACGGTCCGCCGGCGCCCGAGTCGGTGCGGCCGCTCATGGACGCCGAGCGGGACCGGCTCCAGCGCGACTTCCTCGCCTCGCCGGAGGCCGCGGCGGCCCGGCTGGCCGACGCGAGCGGCGTCGAGGAGTCGTCGCTGCATTTCTGCCTGAGCCTGATCCTGGATTACGCCGGGAGCTTCCCCGACCCCGAGCCGCTGCGCTGGAGCCCGATGGTCGCGGAACTGTTCCTGCTGGACTGGGTGCACCGCCGCGCCGTGCTGGACATGGACGACGCCGCGATGCTGCCTCGCGTGGTGCGCGCCTGGGCCGCGTACGCGACCCGGGTGCGCGGCCTGCCGGCCACCGCCGCGGCGCGGACCGACGCGGCGGTGGTGGACATGACGGACGAGTTCGCCCGGCTGTACGCCACGGGCGAGCGGCGCAGCACCGCCACCGCGGCGGTCGCCCAACTCATCTCGGACGGTGTGGACCCGAACGACCCCGCCGCGGTGGACGCCTGGATCCAGGAGAACCGCGACCGGCTCGGCGAGTAGCCGGCCCGACCACGCTCCACATCGGACGATCCTGGGGCGACATTCCTCGTACGACGGATCGCACGTTAGCGGCCGCGGCCGGCGCCCTTCGGCCTGCCTGCGCCCCCGTGGTTCTCGTACCGGTGGTGGTGGCCGTCCCGCCATTTCGGGTTGGTCACCTTCGGCGGGAGGGGGCGCCTCGGCGGCGGGCACGGCGCCTTCGGGTGCCGGGGCGGCCCCGGGATGGACGGTGGCTCGGGGCGCGGCCGCCTGGGCGGGTGCGGCGGCTCGGGCGGGCGCGGCGGCTTGGGCCGCGGTGGCTCGGGCGGGCGGGGCGGCTCGGGCCGGGGCGGCTTGGGCGGGCGCGGCAGTTCGGGCCGGAGCGGCTTCGGCGGGCGTTGCCGGTGGGTGCCTGGACTCGTCGCCGACTCGGCGATCCATCGCCTGCCCCCGGCGCTGGACGACTCGTCCCGTCCGACGACCAGGACGGGTCGCGGCCCGGGCGGGACGGGCCGCCGCAAAATCGGCGAGGCGTCCTGCGGGAGGGCGTCCCGGCCGGGCCGGGGCGGTAACAGCGGCACGTCGGTCGGCGGCACCAGCGGCGGCACGGTCACCGGCGGCGGCTGGCTCGGTGGCGGGACGAACGGGGTGGTCCCGCCGCGGATCGCCGCGTCGTCGATCGTCGCCGAGCCGGCCCGGATCGCGGCGAGCGTGGGCAGCGACGTGAGTCCCGTCAGGAGCAGCACGATCAGGGCGTACCGGCGGCCGGGGCCGGCCAGCCCGTATGCCGGGGCCCGGTGCGTACCGGGCTCGTGCCTGAGGGGCGGATCGGGCGGCACGTGCCCTCCTCGCGCTCGACAACCGGGGGATTCGTCGGACGTCTTCGATGGACCGTCGGGTCCGGCGACTGGGCTAACGCGGAACAGGGTCACGCGGTCGCGGGTACATCGCCATCACTACGCACTGTGCTAGTTCGGCGACCTTGCGATACTTGCGCAACCGGTGCCGACATGGGCCACCAACCGATTGAATCGCTGATGTGATCAAACCGCCTCTGTGGCCGCCCTCACCTCGTCTGCCAGGATGGAGGCGGCGGCAACGCGGCCGCGGCTCGCGCGCACCCACGCCCGGGCCCGAACCGTCGCCGCCGCTCCCCCCGGCCGGGGTTCCGCCCGAACCCCGACCACGCCGCGCGGCAACCCCACCCGGGCTAGGGCGCGGCACCCCGATAGCCTGCCCGGCATTCGCCGGAAGGCGCCAGAGTCGCGCGCCGGTCGGGTCAACCCCGCGGCCGCACACACGACAGGGAGACACGCTATGGCGAAGGGCGACCGCGGAGCGCGGCTCCGCGACCGGCGTACCGCCGGTCCACCGCCGGCCGAGCCGGGCGCGCCGCTGGGCGACGACCTGGTTCAACTGCTCACGCCCGAGGGTGAGCGGATCGACCGGGTGACCGGCCCGGACGGCGTCGAGTACTCGGTCGACTTCAGCGATTCCGAATACCGCGGGCTCTACCGGGACCTGGTCGTGGTGCGCCGCCTCGACGCCGAGTCCACCGCGCTGCAGCGCCAGGGTGAACTGGGCATCTGGGCCAGCCTGCTGGGCCAGGAGGCCGCCCAGGTGGGCTCCGGCCGGGCGCTGCGCCCGCAGGACATGGCCTTCCCGACGTACCGGGAGCACGGCGTCCTCTACTGCCGGGGCATCGACCCGATCATGCCGCTGGGCCTGTTCCGCGGCGTCGACCAGGGCGCCTGGGACCCGGTCGAGCACAAGTTCAACATGTACACGATCGTGATCGGCGCGCAGACCCTGCACGCCACCGGTTACGCCATGGGCATCGCCATGGACGGGAAGGTCGGCAACTCCGACGACCCGGCCGACGGCGAGGCGGTCATCGCCTACTTCGGCGACGGCGCGACCAGCCAGGGCGACGTCAACGAGGCGTTCATCTGGTCCAGCGTCTACCACGCGCCGATCGTCTTCTTCTGCCAGAACAACCAGTACGCGATCTCCGAGCCGATCGAGCGGCAGACCCGCATCCCGCTGTACCGGCGGGCGGCCGGCTTCGGCTTCCCCGGCGTGCGGGTGGACGGCAACGACGTGCTCGCCACGTACGCGGTCACCCGGCACGCGCTGGACAACGCGCGGCACGGCCAGGGCCCCACGATGATCGAGGCGCACACCTACCGGATGGGTGCGCACACCACCACCGACGACCCGACCCGGTACCGCGGGATCAGCGAGGTCGAGGCGTGGCAGGCCAAGGACCCGATCGCGCGGGTGCGGGCGTTCCTGGCGAAGCAGCAGATCGCGGACGCCGGCTTCTTCACGGAGGTGGACGAGCAGGCCACCGCGGAGGCCATGAGCCTGCGCGAGCGGGTACTGGCGATGCCGGACCCGGAGCCGGTGACGCTGTTCGACCACGTCTTCGTCGACGAGACGCCGCAGATCCGGCAGCAGCGGGCGCGGTTCGTCGAGTACCAGGCGTCCTTCGAGGGGAGTGGGCACTGATGGCGGCGAAGACGATGACCATGGTCAAGGCGCTCAACGCCGGCCTGCGCCGCGCCCTCGAAGCGGACGCCAAGGTCGTGATCATGGGTGAGGACGTGGGCAAGCTCGGCGGCGTCTTCCGGGTCACCGACGGCCTGCAGAAGGACTTCGGCGAGAACCGGGTGCTGGACACCCCGCTGGCCGAGTCCGGCATCGTCGGCACCGCGATCGGCCTGGCCATCCGCGGGTACCGGCCGGTCTGCGAGATCCAGTTCGACGGCTTCGTCTACCCGGCGTACGACCAGATCGTCTCCCAGGTGGCGAAGATGCACTACCGGTCGCAGGGCAAGCTGCGCCTGCCGATCGTGATCCGCATCCCGTTCGGCGGCGGCATCGGGGCGGTCGAGCACCACTCGGAGTCCCCGGAGGCGTACTTCGCGCACACCGCCGGCCTCAAGGTGGTCGCCTGCGCCGACCCGGCCGAGGCGTACGTGATGGTCCAGCAGGCCATCGCCTGCGACGACCCGGTGATCTTCTTCGAGCCCAAGCGCCGGTACCAGGAGAAGGGCGAGGTCGACCTGGACGCGTCCCTGGACGGCGCCCGCCCCCTGTTCGCCTCCCGGGTGCTGCGCCAGGGCACGGACGCGACGGTTCTCGCGTACGGCCCGATGGTACGCACGGCGCTGGAGGCGGCCGCGGCGGCCGCGGAGGACGGGCGCTCGCTGGAGATCATCGACCTGCGCACGCTCTCCCCGCTGGACCTGGGCCCGGCGTACGAGTCGGTCAAGCGCACCGGGCGCTGCGTGGTGGTGCACGAGGCGCCGGGCACCATCGGCCTCGGCGCGGAACTGGCCGCCCGGATCACCGAGGAGTGCTTCTACTCGCTGGAGGCACCGGTGCTGCGGGTGACCGGCTACGACACCCCGTACCCGACGGCCCGGGTGGAGGAGGAGTTCCTCCCCGACCTGGACCGCGTCCTGGACGGCGTCGACCGGACCTTCGGGTGGTGAGCGGCGTGTCCCGGATCCGCAAGTTCGAGATGCCCGACCTCGGCGAGGGGCTCACCGAGGGCGAGATCCTCCGGTGGTTCGTCAAGGTCGGTGACACGATCGCGCAGAACCAGCCGATCGTCGAGGTGGAGACCGCCAAGGCGGCCGTGGAGATCCCGGCGAAGTGGCCCGGCAGGGTCACGGCGATCTTCCACGAGGAGGGCGCCACGGTGGACGTGGGCGCCCCGATCATCGCCATCGACACCGACCCGGAGGCGGGCGACCCGCCGGCGGACGACGCCCCGGCGGACGGACCGGCGTACGTGGCGGAGGAGCGCACCGCCGTGCTGGTCGGGTACGGCCCGAAGACGGGCGCGGCCAAGCGCCGCGCCCGCAAGACGGCGACCAACGGCATGGCGGCGGCGGTCGGCGGCGCGGCCGTCGAGCCGGCGGCGCCGCCGGTCCCGGCGCCCGTTCCCGCTCCGGCACCGGCGGTCCCGGTCTCCGTGGCGGCGCCGGTGTCGTCGGCGCCCGCCGGCGGCCGGCCGGCGGCGGTCGGCCCGCGGGTCCCGGTGCTGGCCAAGCCGCCGGTCCGGAAGCTGGCGAAGGACCTCGGCGTCGACCTCACGGCCCTGACGGGCAGCGGGCCGCTGGGCTCGATCACCCGCGAGGACGTGCAGGCCGCCACCTCGGCCGCCGCGCCGGCTCCGGCGATGGCCGCGACCGCGGTCGCGGCGCCGGCGTTCGGCCCGGACCGCGAGCAGCGCACCCCGATCAAGGGCGTGCGCAAGCTCACCGCGGAGAACATGGTCGCCTCGGCGTTCACCGCCCCGCACGTCACCGAGTTCCTGACGGTGGACGTCACGCGCGGCGTGAGGGCCCTCGACCGGCTCCGCGAGCGCGCCGAGTGGCGGGACGCCCGGATCAGCCCGTTGCTGCTGGTCGCCAAGGCCGTCCTGCTCGGCATCCGCCGGTACCCGATGATCAACTCGACCTGGTCGGCCGCGACCAACGAGATCATCATCAAGGAGTACGTGAACCTCGGCATCGCCGCGGCGACCGAGCGTGGCCTGATCGTCCCGAACATCAAGGACGCCGGCCGGCTCACCCTCCGCGACCTGGCGGACGAGCTGACCGCCCTGGTGCGGACGGCCAAGGCCGGCCGCACCTCGCCGGCGGACATGGCCGGGGGGACGTTCTCCATCACCAACGTCGGCGTGTTCGGCGTGGACACCGGCACCCCGATCCTGCCGCCGGGCGAGGCCGCGATCCTCGCCCTGGGCGCGATCCGGGAGCAGCCCTGGGTGCACAAGGGCAAGATCCGGGCGCGGCAGGTCACCACGCTCGGCATGTCCTTCGACCACCGGATCATCGACGGCGAACTGGGGTCCAAGTTCCTGCGGGACGTGGGAGCCTTCCTCAGCGACCCGGAGGCGGCCCTGCTCGCCTGGACCTGACCCCTCAACCAGCCCGGCCCGCGGCCGGCGCCCGGCGGTGCAAGACCCGCTGGAGCGCCGGCCGCAGCCGTTTCATGACCCCATTGAGGCCGGCGCTGACCTTAGATTCTTCGGCTGGTGTCGGACATCACCGTCGAATCTTTTGTCCGCGGCGCGGGTCGGGTGGTTCAATAGTCATCGAACCACTCTGGCATCCGGGGGATGAACAATGAACATGCTGAACCGCTACCGCAGTCGCCGCGAGGCCGCCCGCCGCACCCGCGCCATCGAGCGCGCCCTGAACTCGGCCAACACGCCGGCCCTCCGCGAGGAGATCCTGTCCATCGCGGACCGCTACTACATCCCGCGCTTCTGATTCCGGCCACGCCGGCGCCGGCGACTCGAAGCGCACCCCCTCCCATCGACCCGGCGGGTACTGACCCCGCCGGGTCGTTGCTTTGCCGCCCACGCTGGATCCGCGCCCGCAACCACCGTCCAGTTGGCACGGTTCTGACCGTGCGGCGCGGAGTCCGGAGTACCGGGTCCGGGTCCGGACCGGTACGGTTGGGCACGGTCGTCATCCCTCGGTGCGCATCACCGGCCACCGGGTCGCACCCGCAGGGGCGGCGGACTACCACGGCCCCCGGCCGGCGCAGCCCCCGCGCCGCCGCGGCCCACCGGGTCGCCGCCTCCGCGGCCCACCGGGTCGTCGCCGGAGTCGACGAGGTGACAAAGGAGCACAAGATGACGTCCGATAGCCGGCGCCCGGACGGCCGCGAGGCGGACGGTACAGCCCCGAACGGACCCGTCCACGGCGCTCCCGTCGCCTACGGCTCCGATTTCCCCCCGGAGCCCGGCTTTCCCTCGGAGCCCGGCGAGCGCCCGGCGTACGCGTCATCCGGTGTGTTCGGTCTGTCCGAGCCCGGGGAGTACGACTTCGGCTCGGGTGCCGGCGCGTCGGCCTCCGGCTCCCTGGGTACCGACCCGGCGTCGCCGCCAGCCGCCTACCCACCGCCACCGGCCGCCTACTCCGCGCCGGCCATACCGACACAGGAACCACCGTCCAGCAGCACCTACGGCGGCTCCGGAAGCTCCTATGAGGAGGGTGGCTCCGCGGCCCCCCCGCTCCCCCAGCCGCGCGCGCCGTACGAGCCGCCCCCCGGGTACGCCCGCGCCTCCGTCGCCTCGCCGGCGGAGTCCACGTCGGGGTTCGCGGACAGTAGCGGGTCCGGCACGGGCACTCGCACGGGAATCCCGGCGGTCCCGCCCATCCCCAACCTCGAGAACACCACCTCGTTCCCCGGCTTCACGCCGGCTTCGTCCACGTCATCCGCGCAGATTCCCGCTCCCCGGTCGAGCGTTGAGCCATCGAGCGTAACGGCGTCGAGCGCCGATCGGTCGAGCGCCGAGCTTCAGTGGGGCGCACCGGCGGAGGAGTCGGCCGGCGTCGGGTGGGCGCCCGCCCCGGAGCCGTCCGGCGCATTCGGCTCACCGGCCGCTACGCCGACGTCCGGCGCATTCGGCTCCCCGGCGGCGGCATCCACGTCGGGCGCTTTCGGCTCCCCGGCGGCGGCATCCACGTCGGGCGCTTTCGGCTCCCCGGCGGGGGCGCCCACGTCGGGCGCGAGTGGCGGCCCCTACGCGGAGGCGGGTGGCGCGGCTCAGACCGGTGGCGAGTCGACGGGGTGGGCTGCCGGTTCGTACCACGCGTCCGGGGAGCCGAACGCCTGGCCGGCGAACGACGCCCAGTCCGGTGGCTTCGGCTCCTCACCAGCCGGCTCTTCGTACCCCGCCGACTCTTCGTCGTCTGCCGGCTCGTCCTCGGCCGGCGCCTCGTCGTCAACCGACTTCTCGTCGCCAGCGACTTCCTCATCGCCGGCCGACCCGTCGGCGGTGGCCGGCTACGGCACGGCCGACGGTACCTACGGCACGGCCGAGGGCGCTTACGGCACCTCGTCGGGCAGCCACGCCTCCTCGGGGAGCGGCTACGGCGCCGCGGAGAGCGGCTACGGCGCCGGCTACGACAGCGCGGAGGCGGGGCAGGCGACCTACGGCTCACCCACGGGCGTTCCGACCTCGGGCGGTCCCGGTGCCTACGGCCAGAGTTCCGGTACCCCGACCTGCTCCACCCCGGGCACCCCTTCCGACTTCTCCTCGTCCGGCGCCTTCACGGCGGGCGCCCCCACGTCCGGCGGCCCCGGCACGGACTTCTCCACGCCCTCGGGCGGGCCGGTATCCGGCGCACCCGACACCGGCTTCCCGTCTGCCGGCGCCCCGACGTCCGGCGCGCCCACATCAGGCGCTCCGACGTCAGGTGCGGCGGCGGGCAGCACGGCGGTACCCGGTATTCCTTGGAGCCCGCCGGCCGGCGTCCCAAGCTCCAACAGCCCGGCGCCGGGCGCCCACGACCCGGCCGGTGTCTACGGCTTCGCCACGCCGAGCGCCCCTCCCGGCAGCGACCCGGGCGGTGTCTACGGCTTCGCCACGTCGAGCGCCCCTCCGGCCAGCGACGCGGCGGCGGGCGGTGCCGCGTACGGCGCCGTGCCGAGCGCCGGCACCTACGTTCCCGCCGCCTATGGGTCGAGCACGTACGACTCCGCTCCCGCCGCGCCCCAGGGTGCCAGCGTGCGGGCCGTCGACGCCTACGGCTCGGCCCTTTCCGGCACCGCGACCGAGGGCGCCAGTGGGCCCGCGAACACGCCGCCGCAGATCCCTGGCGGGTATGGCACCGCGCCGGCCGGCGTGAGCGTGCCCGGCGGAGACACCACACCGCCGACCACCGGCACCTACGGCGTGCCGGCCCCGGGGTACGACCCGCAGGCAGCCCCGACGCCGGGTCAGCCCGCGGGCGGCGCGGCCCCGAACGGTGCCGCGGGCGCCACCGGCACGCCCCCGCGCGCGACCGGCCGGGCAGTCGCCGCGTCCGCGAGCGTCCCGGTGGTCAACCGGGTCACCCCGCCGCCGGACCAGCCCGTCCCGACCGCGTCGGGGCCCGCGGAGCCCCGCGTCTACGGCCGCTCCGCGGCCGTGCCGCCCGACGACGGCGCGCCCAGCATCTACGGCGCGCCGCCGCAGAATTCCGCCCCGCCGGGCTACACGCAGGTCCAGGTCGGTGTACGACCGGAAGGGCAGCCCGCCACCGGTGGCAGGTACGGAGCCGCCGCACCCGCCGCACCCGCCACGCCCTCGCCACCCGGTGGCATGTATGGAGCGGCCGCGCCAGCCTCCTCTCCGTCACCCGCCGCCGGCGCCATGTACGGAGCACCCGGCTCCACTCCGTCGCCGGCTGCCGGCGCCATGTACGGAGCTGCCGCACCGGCCTCCCCTCCATCGCCGGTGGCCGGTGGCATGTACGGAGCCGCCGCACCCGCCTCCCCGTCGCCAGCGGCGGGCGGCGGCACGTACGGGGCGGCACGTACGGCAGCGCCGGACGCGGCCGAGCAGGAGCGCTTCAACGCCTTCACCACCGGGGCGCCCACCAGCGCCCAACCGAGCCCGGACCCGACGCCCCCGCCGAAGAACGTACGGCTGCCGCTGGCGATCCTCGGTATCGTGGGCGCCGCCGCGCTGCTGCTGGTCGTGGCGTTCGGGATCACCTGGGTCGCGACCCGGCCCGGCACGCCCACCTTCGACGTGAACTCCTGCGTCCGCAAGGCGGGCGACCAGGCGGTGAAGGCCGACTGCGGCGAGTCCGGGGCGTTCACGATCGTGCAGAAGGTGGACCAGGTGAACCAGTGCGCCGATCCCACCCAGCCGCACGTGATCGTGCCCGCGAGCAAGGGTCGCGAGCAGGTGCTGTGCCTGAACCCGGCCGGGAAGTGACCGGGCACACAGCGCCGGCCTGAGCACATTCGGTCGCGAACTGTCGTACCCCGCGGCAATGCTTCGCCCATGTTGCGCGCAGTGTTGCCCAGCCGCCCCGAAGCCCGTCGTCTGCTGGTCGGCACGCTACTGTCCGCTATCGGGCGGGGGCTGACGCTCCCGTTCCTGTTCATCTACCTGACCAACGTGCGCGGCCTCTCCGACGGCCTGGCCGGCGTGGCCATCGGCTGGTTCGGGGTGGTGACGCTGGCGCTGTCCCCGATCGGCGGCACGCTGATCGACCGGTACGGCGCCCGGCGGATCGTGCTGCCCTGCTTCCTGATCGAGGCGGCCGGCACCGGCTCGCTGGCCCTGGCGGAGCGCCCGCTCGCGCTGTTCGCGGTGCTCACGGTGGCGGCGGCGGGTGCCTCGGCACTGTGGTCCGGGCAGGCCACGATCCTCGCCTCCCTCACCGGCGAGGGGGAGCGCCAGCGCGTCTTCGGGCTCCAGTTCGCCCTGCTCAACCTGGGTATCGGCACCGGCGGCGTGATCTCCGGCGCGGTCGTGGACGTGGCCCGCCCGGGCA
Source organism: Rhizomonospora bruguierae (assembly GCF_018397995.1). GTDB lineage: Bacteria > Actinomycetota > Actinomycetes > Mycobacteriales > Micromonosporaceae > Rhizomonospora > Rhizomonospora bruguierae. The sequence goes on along the minus strand of NZ_BBQH01000043.1, from coordinate 12,664 downwards.
CCTTCCAGCTCATCTACCTGCTGGACGCGTGCACCTACCTCGCCCCGGCGCTGATCCTGATGAGCATGCCCGCGGTCGGCCGCCGGATCGCGGCGGGCGCGTCCGGCGGGGCCGCAGCGGGCCACGGGCGCGGCGGCTATCTCACGGTCCTGCGACACCGCCAGTTCCGCCGCCTCGTGATCTTCGGCCTGGTGCTCACCACCTGCGGGTACGCGCAGATCGAGGTCGGCTTCGCGGCGTTCGCGACCCGGGTGGTGGGCGTGAGCCCGAGGATCGTCGCCTGGGCGCTGGCGGCGAACACCGTGACCATCGTGGTGGCCCAACTCCTGGTGATCCGCAGCCTCGAGGGGCGCAGTCGCACCCGCGCGCTGGCCATGGTCGGCGGCATCTTCGCGGCGTCCTGGCTGGTGCTGGGCGCCTCGGGCGTGATCGACGGCTCCAGCGCGGTGCTGTCCGCGGGCGGCGTCATCCTGTGCTCCGCCATTTTCGCGATCGGCGAGACGCTGCTCTCCCCGGTCTTCCCGGCCCTGGTCAACGGGCTCGCCACCGACGAGTTGCGCGGCCGGTACAACGCCGTCAGCTCGATGATCTTAGGCGTCAGCGGCGTGGTGGGTCCGGTGACCGCGGGCCCGCTGATCGGCGCGGGCCGGAGCGGCCTGTGGGTGGCGCTCGTGGTCGGCGGGTCCCTGCTCGCCACGCTGCTCGCGCTCAGCCTGCACCGCCTGCTCACCCCGGAACAGGACGGCCGCGTGCCGGCGGCTGGTACCACGGCGGAGGACAGCGGGCACGCCGGCGCCGGTGACACAGACGCCCGCGCGGGCGAACCGACCGACGCCGAGGGCGAGCCGGTCCGGGTGTAGCCGGTCGCGGGCGCCAACGGCGTCATCCGGCAGGATGGGACGCATGACTGCGCCTCGTCCGACCGCCCGCGTCCGCGCTCCGGAACTGCGGGGGCGCGGTTGGCTCAACACCGGCGGGCGGGAGCTGACGCTGGCCGACCTGCGCGGCAAGATCGTTTTGCTCGATTTCTGGACCTTCTGCTGCGTCAACTGCCTGCACGTGCTGGACGAGTTGCGCCCGCTGGAGGACCGGTACGGCGACGTGCTGGTCGTGATCGGCGTGCACTCGCCGAAGTTCGAGCACGAGCGGGACGCGACGGCGCTGGCGGCGGCGGTCGAACGGTACGGGGTCACGCATCCGGTGCTGGACGACCCCGAGATGCGCATGTGGAACCAGTACGCGGCGAGGGCCTGGCCGACGCTGTCCGTGATCGACCCAGAGGGGTACGTGGTGGCGTCGATGGCCGGCGAGGGGCACGCCGAGGGGCTGGCCCGGCTGCTCGACGAGTTGATCGCCACCCATGAGGCGAGGGGCACGCTGCACCGGGGCGGCGGGCCGTACGTGCCGCCCGCCGAGCCGGCCACGGCGCTGCGGTTCCCGGGCAAGGCCGTGGCGCTGCCGGGCGGCGGGTTCCTGGTGTCGGATTCGGCCCGGCACGCGATCGTGGAACTGTCGGCGGACGCGGAGACCCCCGTGCGACGCATCGGCTCCGGTACCCGTGGCCGGGCGGACGGGAGCGCCGAGGCGGCCCAGTTCAGCGAGCCGCAGGGGCTGTGCCCGCTGCCGCCGCAGGTCGCCGGGGTGGCCGGGTACGACCTGGTCGTCGCCGACACGGTCAACCACCTGCTGCGCGGGGTGCGCCTGGCCACCGGCGAAGTGACCACGGTCGCCGGCACCGGGCGCCCGTGGCGGTCGACCGTCGACGCGCACGCCCACGACGCGCGGGCCGCCGACCTGTCGTCCCCCTGGGATCTGGCCTGGTACGACGACCGCGTGATCATCGCGATGGCCGGTATCCACCAGTTGTGGTGGTTCGACCCGATCAGGCGCACGATCGGCGTGTACGCCGGCACCACCGTGGAGGCCCTGCGCGACGGCCCGCTGCCGGACGTGTGGATGGCTCAGCCGTCCGGGCTGTCGACCGGCGTCGACGGGCGCCGGCTGTGGGTCGCGGACAGCGAGACGTCGGCACTGCGCTGGATCGAGGACGGCGCCCTGCACACCGCCGTCGGTCAGGGGCTGTTCGACTTCGGGCACGTGGACGGGCCCGCCGCCCAGGCGCTGCTCCAGCACCCCCTGGGCGTGTGCGCGCTGCCCGACGGGTCGGTGCTGGTGGCGGACACGTACAACGGGGCGGTCCGCCGGTTCGACCCGGCGAAGGAGCAGGTGTCCACCGTGGAGAGCGGGCTCGCCGAGCCCAGCGACGTGGCGTTGACCGCGGACGGCACGGTCGTCGTGGTCGAGTCGGCGGCGCATCGACTGGTCCGGCTGGCGCCGGGCGCCCTCGGCGAATCGGTCGTGGACGGGGATCGTCACCGCACCGAGCGCCCGCCCACCGACGTGGCACCCGGCGAGGTGAGCCTGGAGGTCATCTTCACCCCGGCGCCCGGCCAGAAGCTCGACGAGTCGTTCGGCCCGTCCACCCGGCTGGAGGTCTCGGCGTCCCCGCCGGAACTGCTGCTCGACGGGTCCGGCAGCACGACGGACCTGACCCGCCGGCTGGTGCTGAACGGCGCGGTCGAGGGCGGGGTGCTCCAGGTCGTGGCGCAGGCCGCCACCTGCGACGCCGACGTCGAGCACGCCGCCTGTCACCTCACCCGCCAGGACTGGGGCGTCCCGGTCCGCGTCAGGCCGGACGGCGCCGCCCGCCTCCCGCTCATCCTCCGCGGCCTCGACCGCTGAACCCCACCCTCCGCCCACGCGCGATCTTCAGGCCAGGTCGATGTAGATGTCGAAGCCGCCGGTCTCGGTGAAGCCGAGGCGGGTGTAGAGGCGGCCGGCGTTCTCGGTGTCGGGGTTGAGGTGGGCCAGGGTGGCGCCCGTCTCGAAGCCCCAGGCGCAGGCGGCGCCGGTCAGGGCCGCTCCGATCCCGCGCCGGCGGTACTCGGCGAGGACACCGACGCCGAAGATGCCCACCGCCTCGCCGGCCCAACCGCTGGACCGGATCGCGGTGACGACTCCCACCGGAATCCCGTCCAGCTCGGCGAGCAGCGGTCGGCACCGGGGGGACGTGACTTCCGGGGCCATCCAGGCGCGGGTGGCCGCCACGGAGTCGCCGAATGCGACGGCGTCGATGACGGCCGCGGTGTCCAGGTCTTCCGGGCGGGTGGGGCGGATGGTGAGGCCGGGTACCTCCGGGGCGGGCGCGAATGCCTCGGGGCGCAGCCCCATGCAGCGCTTGTAGAACAGGAATCTCCCGTGCGGCCACCGCGCGCCGGCCGGTACCCGCAGACCCCACGGCACGCCGAGGGCGGCGTACCAGTCGATCATGTCGGCGGGGGACGCGACGCTGACGTCGTGCACGTCGCCGCTGTTCCACTGCGCGAACGGCAGGCCGGAGGCCATCAGCCGGACGCCGGGCAGTTCCGCGACGCCGGCCCGGATCGCGCCGTGCACCTGCCACGCGTCCGCGTGGGCGGCGCGAACCCGGTCGGTGAGGGAAGTCTCGATCACAGCCACACGCTAAACCAGCCGCCCGACCCCGCCGATCTTGGAGTTGTGGTGGCGATCGCACCGAAACGGGCACCACACCTCCAAGATCGACCATGGCGGGGCGGGGCGGGGGCTCAGACGAACGGGGCCACGGACACGCCGGCACCGGTCAAGGCCGCCTTGACCGCCCTGGCCAGCACGACCGCCCCCGCCGTATCCCCGTGCAGGCAGATCGACTCGGCGCGGCACCGCAGCACCGTCCCGTCGGCGGCCTCGACCGTCCCGTCCACCGCCATGCGCAGCGCCCGGGCCGCCACGGTCGGGCCGTCCGTGATGAGCGCGCCGGGCTCGGTCCGCGGCACGAGCCGGCCGTCGCTCCGGTACCCGCGGTCCGCGAACGCCTCGCCGACCACCCTCAGGCCGGCCTCCGCGGCCACCCGCGCCAGGACCGAACCGGGCAGGGTCAGTACGGGGAGGCGGGCGTCGTAGTCAACCATCGCGGCGACCACGGCCTCCGCCTGGCCCTCGTCGACGCACGCGGTGTTGTAGAGCGCCCCGTGCGGCTTGACGTACGCGACGCCGACGCCGGCCGCGCGGCAGAAGCCGTCCAGCGCGGCGAGCTGGTACAGCACGTCGTCGCGGAGATCGGCGAACGCGTAGTCGATCCGGCGCCGGCCGAATCCGGCCAGGTCGCGGTACCCGACCTGGGCGCCGATCGCCACCCCGCGCCCGGCCGCCCACCGGCACGCCCGCCGCATGGTGCCCGGGTCGCCGGCGTGGAAGCCGCAGGCCACGTTGGCCGAGGTCACCACGTCGAGCAGCGCCTCGTCGTCGCCGAGTCGCCAGGCGCCGAAGCCCTCGCCGAGGTCCGCGTTGAGATCCATCGCCCTCACCGTACCGGCCCGCCGACCTCCCGGAACCGGACCGCGGTGCCCGGCCCGGCCTGGGCCAGCGGCGTCACGTCCTCGACCACGGCGATCACCGGGTACCCGCCGGTGGTGGGGTGGTCGGCCAGGAAGATCAGCGGCTCGCCCGCCGCCGGTACCTGCACCGCGCCGAGCACCAGCCCCTCGCTCGGCAACTCACCGCCCCGGGCCCGGCCCAGCCGGGCGCCGGACAGTCGGGCACCGACCCGGTTGCTCATCGGGCTGATCTTGTACTCGGTACTGAGCAGCGTGCCGCGGGCGTCGTCGGTGAACCAGTCCGCGCGCGGGCCGAACCGCACCGCGAGCAGCAGGTCGCCCGCGGGGGGACGCCACGGCGCGAAGTCCGCCGCCGGGAACCTCTCCGGCGTACCCAGGGGCAGCACGTCCCCGTCCCGCAGGGGGGCCGGGCCGAGCCCGGACAGCGTGTCGGTGGACCGCGATCCGAGCACCGGCGCCACCGCCAGCCCACCGCCGACGGCGAGGTAGGACCGGACGCCCGCGCGCGCCGGTCCGACGTCCACAGTGGTGCCGGCCGGCAGCGACAGGGGCGCCGCGAACTGGGCCGCCCGACCGTCCACCCGGACTTCGGCGTACGCGCCGGTGACCGCGACGGCCGCCGCGCGGCGCAACCGGATCGCACAGCCGGTCGCGGTGATCTCCAGGGCGGCAGCCCCCGGGGCGTTGCCGACGAGGCGGTTCGCGAGCGTGAGCGCGGGTGGGTCCAGTGCGCCCGACCGGGGTACGCCCAGGTGCGCGTACCCGGGGCGGCCCAGGTCCTGGACGGTGGTGAGCGCGCCGGCGCGCCGGACCTCGATCACCGCTCCACCAGCCGGACCCGGGTGCCGGGCGCGAGCAGCGCGGGCGGGTCGCGGTCCAGGTCGAACAGGGTGACCTCGGTCCGGCCGACCAGCCGCCATCCGCCCGGCGACCCGGACGGGTAGATGCCGGCGTACTCGCCCGCGAGCGCGACGGAACCGGCCGGCACCCTCGCCCGCGGGGTGTCGAGCCGGGGCACCGCCCACCGCGCCGGCAGTCCCGTGAGGTACGCGAACCCGGGAGCGAAGCCACAGAACGCCACGCGTAGTTCGGTGGCGCACAGGCGGCGCGCTGCCTCCGGTACCGGGATGGCCCAAAGCTCGGCCACGGCGGGCAGATCCTCACCGTCGAAGCGGACCGGGATCTCGACGAGCGGGCCGGACGCGGGCCCGGCGGCCGGCGGCGGCGGCCAGGCGGCGATGGCGACGGCCGTGGCGGCGGGGTCGGCGAGGCCGTCGATCAGCACCGAGCGCGCGCCTGGCACGATCTCGGCGGCGGCGAGCTGCCCGGCCTCGCGCCGGCGCCACAGTTCGGCGCGCCAGGACTCGACGGCGGCCCCGTCGGCGCACTCGATGAGCAGGCCGGACGGGCCGGCGCGGCGCAGCCCGGTCATCCGGCCGCTCCCGGCCCGTGATTTGATTCACTACCTCCTGGTAACCTACGGTGTCGTAACCTGATCGCGTGACCGTCTCCGCACCCCGGCTGCGGCCGGTGGACATCGGCAAACCGCGGCTGCGCGGCTGGCTGCACACCTACGCGTTCTTCGCCGGCGGCCTGGCCGGCATCGTCCTGTGTGCCCTGGCCGCGACGCGTCCGGGCATCGCCCCGCTGGTGAGCTGCGCGATCTACAGCCTGACCGTGTGCGGGCTGTTCGGGGTCAGCGCGCTGTACCACCGGCGGGTCTGGTCGGAGCGCGGTTACCAAGTCATGCGGCGACTGGACCATTCGATGATTTTCGTCTTCATCGCCGGCACGTACACCCCGTTCTCGGTGCTGCTGCTGCCGCCGGACCGGGCGCGGGTCATCCTGGGCGTGGTCTGGGGCGGCGCCATGCTCGGCGTGGCGCTGAAGATGATCTGGCCGCACGCGCCGCGCTGGTTCGGCGCCCCGCTGTACATCGCGCTCGGCTGGGTGGCGATCGCGGTGCTCCCCGACATCCTGCGCCGCGGCGGCGTGGCGGCGCTGGTGCTGCTGCTGATCGGTGGCGTGGCCTACAGCGTGGGCGCCGTCTTCTACGCGCTGCGCCGGCCGAATCCGTGGCCGACCATCTTCGGCCACCACGAGTTCTTCCACGCCTGCACGCTGGTCGCCGCGCTCTGCCACCACGTGGCCATCTACTTCGGACTGTTCGCCTGACCGGCCGCCGGCAGCCCAGGGCACGGGCCGGCCGACCCGCGCCGCCGGCCCCAAGCCGCCCGTGAGGCACCGGCGTTGACGGTTTACCCAGGCGTCACTTCGCTCCATCAGGCAAGCTTGTGCCCATGACCGACCGCTCGCTGGTGTTGCTGCGGCACGCGAAGGCCGAGCAGGCGCCGAACCTGCCCGATGAGGACCGTCCCCTGACCGCCCGCGGTCTCGCCGACTCGACCACCGCCGGCGCCTGGCTTGCCCGGCGCGGGTACCTTCCGGCTCTCGTTCTCTGCTCGCCCGCCCGGCGGACCCGCCAGACCTGGCACGGGGTGGCGGTGGCGTTCGCCGACACGGTGGACGGCGCGGCGCCCGAGGTGCGCTACCAGCGGGAGATCTACGGGAGCGCGACGGAAAGGCTGCTCGCCCTGGTCCGGGCCGCGCCGGCGACGGTCGCGACGATCCTGCTGGTCGGCCACAACCCGGCCATCTCGCAGCTGTCCACGCTGCTGGACCCGGACGGCACCGCGGATTCGGACGGGCTGCGGACGGCGGGCATCGCCGTGCACGGCGTCACCGGATCGTGGGCGGAGTGCACGCCCGGGGCGGCGCGCCTGGTCGCCTCGCACACCGCCCGCGGCTGAGGCCGCCGCCCGCGACTACGGGCCGCTGGGCGGGGGCGGGATCGACGAGTCGGGCGGCTCGGGCTGCACCGGGCGGCCCGACTGGTCGTGGGCGATCTTGGTTTCCTCGACCACGGTCACCAGGCCGCGGCGCCGCCGGTCGTTCCAGAACCAGAGGGTGAGGGCAAGGACCAGGATTCCGGTCAGGATCAGCACCCAGCCGATCACGTGCAGGTCGAGCACGCGGAGATCCGCCCGGACTCCCCAGACCAGGATCGCGCCGATCGCGATGAGAAAGATCCCGCCACCTATGCCCATACGACCTCCTATCCGGTAAAGCCAGGCTAACCGGATAGGAGGCACTTCGCAGGCATCCGCGGAGACACGGCCGACGGGGCACCCCGCCGGCCACGCCCGTCACGCCGGACTCAGAACGCCTCTTCGGGCAGGTCCATCAGGTCCAGCGAGGTGGACTCGACGATCCGCCGGTCGGCGCCGATGCGGGGCAGTACCTCGTGGGCGAAGAACCGGGCGGCGGCCACCTTGCCGGTGTAGAAGGCGCGGTCGGCGGCGGAGACCTCGCCGTTCAGCGCCCGCAGCGCCACCTCGGCCTGCCGCTGGAGTAGCCAGCCGACCACCAGGTCGCCCAGCGCCAGCAGCAGCCGGCGACTGTTCAGCCCCACCTTGTACAGCGCCCGCGGCTCACCGCCCTGCGCCTCGCCGAGCCAGCCGGTCAGCACGCCGAGCATCTTCTGGACCTCGGCCAGCGCCTTGCCCAGCGCCAGCCGCTCCTCCTTGAGTTCCCCGTCGCCACCCTCGGACTCGACGAACTGCTGGATCTCGCCGGCCACGGTCAGCAGCGACGCGCCGCCGTCCTTCACGATCTTCCGGAAGAACAGGTCGAGGCTCTGGATCGCGGTGGTCCCCTCGTAGAGGGTGTCGATCTTCGAGTCGCGGACGTACTGCTCCACCGGGTAGTCCTGGAGGAAGCCGGAGCCGCCGAAGGTCTGTAGCGACTCGTGGCCGAGCAGTTCGTACGCCCGCTCCGAGCCGCACCCCTTGATCAGCGGCAGCAGCAGGTCGTTGACCCGCTTGGCGAGCTTGACCTGCGCCTCGTCGCCGGCCGCCGCCCCGATGTTGATCCGGTCCTGCCAGGTCGCCGTGTAGCAGACCAGGGCACGCAGGCCCTCCGCGTACGCCTTCTGGAGCATCAGCGAGCGGCGGACGTCCGGGTGGTGGGTGATCGTGACCCGGGGCGCCGTCTTGTCGCCCTGGCGCAGCAGGTCCGCGCCCTGCACCCGGTTCTTCGCGTACTCGAGCGCGTTCAGGTACCCGGTCGAGAGGGTGGCGATCGCCTTCGTGCCGACCATCATCCGGGCGTACTCGATGATCAGGAACATCTGCCGGATGCCGTCGTGCACGTCCCCGAGCAGCCAGCCCTTGGCCGGGGTGCCGTGCTCGCCGAACGTCAGCTCGCAGGTGGTGGAGACCTTCAGCCCCATCTTGTGCTCGACGTTGGTGGCGAACACGCCGTTGCGCTCGCCCAGGTCGCCGGTCTTCGGGTCGAAGTGGAACTTCGGCACCACGAACAGCGACAGGCCCTTGGTGCCCGGGCCGCCCGCCCCCTCGACGCCGACCGGCCGGGCCAGCACGTAATGGATGATGTTCTCGCTCAGGTCGTGCTCGCCGGAGGTGATGAACCGCTTCACACCCTCGATGTGGTACGAGCCGTCCGGCTGCGCGATGGCGCGGGTGCGCCCGGCGCCGACATCCGAGCCCGCGTCCGGCTCGGTCAGCACCATCGTCGAGGCCCACTGCTTCTCGACGAACAGCCTGGCCCACTCCTTCTGCTCCGGCGTCCCCTCCAGGTAGAGGGTGTGTGCGAAGGACGGGCCCGAGGCGTACATCCAGACCGGCGCGTTGGCGCCGAGCACGAGGTCGGCCAGCGACCACCACAGCGCGCGGGGCGCGTTCGTGCCGCCGAGCGCCGCGGGCAGGTCCAGCCGCCAGAACTCGGCGGCCATGAAGGCGTCGAACGACTTGCGGAACTCGTCCGGCATGGTCAGCGAGTGCGTGGCCGGGTCGAACACCGGCGGGTTCCGGTCGCCGGCCGCGAAGCTGGGGGCGAGATCCTCGCGGGCGAGGCGGTCCACCTCGGCGAGGATGCTGCGGGCCGTGTCCACGTCCAGTTCGGTGTACGGCTCGTGGCCGAACGCCCGATCGGCCCCGAAGACCTCGAAGAGGTTGAACTCCAGGTCCCGCAGGTTGCTTCGGTAGTGACTCATGATCGCGCTGGCCCCCGCTTCTCGCCGCGTGGTTACCGGTCGGTAACCTGCACTGTATTACCGGCCGGTAGGAAGCGGCAAGTTGGATCTTGACCGCGCGCCGGTCACGGGCCCGCGGTGCGGGCCGCTTTACCTCCATTCGGGCGATTTGCAAGCAGCCACGCCGGTCATTTCGTGACCGACCGTGTTGGCGATCGTTTCTCGCAGTGAACGCGCCCAAGCGGGGGGCGCGCCGGCCCGGGGAGGCAACCCCATGCTCAATCGACTGATCGTTCTGCTCCGGCAGCAGCAGCACCACCGGTACGTCGGGCGGCACCGCGCCGCGCAACCGGCACCCGAACCGCCCGTGGCGGCGGCCGCCGAGGTGAACGGCTAGGTGCCATTCGTCCCGACTTCCCAGCTCGGGACCGCGGCCGTGGTGACCGCCTGCGTGCCGGTGTACTCCATCAGCACCAGCGCGATGTCGTCGTCCAGCCGCCCGCGCACCCACTCCACCAGGGCGCTCTCCAGCGACGCCAGCCCGTCCCCGACGGTCCCGTGGCCCAGCAACTGCCAGGCACGCTCCGCGGTCGGGAAGAACTCGCCGTCCCGGCGCGCCTCGCCCAGGCCGTCCGTGAACAGCAGCAACCGGTCGCCCGGCTCCAACCGCTCCACCCGGGGCCGCACCACCGGCATGAAGCCCAGCGGCGGCGCCGGCGACGGCGGCTCCAGCGTGATCACCTGACCGCGCCGCAGCAGCAACGGCGACGGGTGACCGCAGTTGACGATCGTCAGCGTCCCGCCGCGCTCCTCCACCAGCGCCGCCGTGACGAAATCCTCCTCGCCCACCGACCGCGCCACCGCCCGGTCCAGGTCACCCACGATCGCGCGCAGGTCCGCCCGCTCATACGCCACATGCCGGTACGACCCGAGCACGATGCTGCCCAGCCGGACCGCGTCCAGCCCCTTGCCGCGCACGTCGCCGATGAGGATCCGCACACCGTACGGGGTGTCCAGCGCCTCGTAAAGGTCCCCGCCGATGTCCGCCGCCGCGCTCGCCGAGATGTACCGGCCGGCGATCGCCATCGTCCCGATCCGCGGACCTAACGGCCGCAGCACCGCCTGCTGCGCCACCGACGCCAGCCGCGATAACTCCGCGATCCGCTCCGCCTGCCGGCTGCGCACCGCCGCCACCGCCGCCGCGATACCGGTGGCCAGCACCACGCCCAGGATGTTCACCGCCGTCGCCAGCCGGAACGGCGGCCCGTTCAGGGCGAACGCCACGCTGATCGCGGTCGACGCCACGCCCACGCCCAGCACCACGGTCCACGACGCGAACGCCGCCGCGAGGAACGGCGCGGCCGCCACCAGTCCCAGATAATTCGCCTGCGCGCCGTCGGCCCACTCCACCACGGAGACGAGCGAAAGCAGCATGACGGCCGCGCCAAGACCGGCGCGGGAACCGGAGCTCATCGGGCGTCGACCCGAGACGAAGGCACGCATGGCTACGCGGAACAGCATGCCTGATCGACGGCCGCGACTGAACGGTTTTGACCCGTCGTCCGAGCGGGTTTTGTCCCGCCCGACGCCACGTCACGCCGGCCGGACGATCCTGCCCTCCGGGCGGACCTGTTTCGTCCGGTCCCGCAACCATCGTGCTGTGCCCGAGCGTCCACGATCAAGATGATGACGCGGCTCGCAGGCCGCCTACCACCGGGCCGACCCCCGGTCGCACGCGTCACCGGATGATGCCGTGGGGACCCAACCGGAGCCGGGGCGATCACGGCCGACGCAGGCGCAGCCACTTGACGTGGGTGAGCGCGGCGGCCACGAACAGCAGCCAGGCGAGCACGATCGCGCTCCGCTGCCCGCCGCTGTCGACCCCGAACGCCAGCCGGGACGTGCACAGCGCCACCCACGCGGCGGCAAGCAGCACGAACACCAGGGAAAGCAGCCTCGGCGCGGGAATGAGCCGGTCCCGCCACGGGACGGCGGCACCCGGGTGACGGCGGCTGCCGAGGACAAGGGCGACGGCGACACCGGCGGAGAGCAGCCCGGCCACGCCGAACACCACATCCATAACGGGAGCCACCGACGCCATGGCGGCAGAGTATCGGCTGGCGATACCCCGGACCGCCCCTCCGCCCCGCCGCTGCCGTTGCCCGTCGAACTCTTCGCCCGCATCCTGGCGCCCATGGCGCGTCGACCCGTTGTGGATCGCACAGATACTCGACGAAATGTTCCCGGCCGGGCGGCAAGCCCGAGCATGATGGGCGGTGACTCGGGAGGGAGCGTGCGATGATCGGCACGTTGCGCGCGGTGGTGCTCGACGCGCCCGACGTCCGACGGATCGCCGCGTTCTACACCGCCCTCCTCGGGCGGACCGAGCGGTCCACCGAAGACGACTGGATCTCGATGGAAACCCGGGACGGGTGGCGCATCGCCGTCCAGCACAGCCCCGACCGCGTACCGCCGCGGTGGCCCGACCCGGCGTACCCGCAGCAGGCGCACCTCGACCTACGCGTGCCGGACCTCGACGCCGCCTCGGCGAAGGCGGTCGAACTGGGCGCCGAGCCGCTGCGCAAGAACCAGAACTTCCACACGCTGGCCGACCCGGCCGGGCACCCGTTCGACCTGTGCCTGTTCCCGGCAACGCCGGAAACCACTCTCGCGGACGTGATGCTCGACTGCCCCGACGCCAAAAACCTGAGCACGTTCTACGCAACACTCCTCGGCAAGCCCGTCACGTACGAGGGCGAAGGCGTGGCGATGATCGGCGAGGACGGGGCACAGCCGGTGATGTTCCAACAGATCGCCGAGTACCAGGCGCCGCGGTGGCCCGACCCCGCGTATCCGCAGCAGTTCCATCTCGACGTCACGGTCGACAACATCGACGCGGCCGAGGCGGCGGCGCTGAAGCTCGGCGCCACCTCACTGGCCTCGGGCGGGGTGAACTGGCGGGTCTACGCCGACCCTGCCGGCAAGCCCTTCTGCCTCTGCTGGGACTAATGACCCACGCCCTGTTTCAGCTCCCCCGGAAGCCCCGGCAGGGATTTGGGCAGGGTCAGAGGCAGCTCGGCCGCAGATCCCGAGGCGTGTAGGTGATCTCAGCGCGCCTTCCGGTGTCGACGTCTGGCCAGGCTGGTGGACGGATGAGACGGACACGGACTCCCTGGAAGAGGAGTTCACGGCCAGG
>NZ_BBQH01000042.1 GCF_018397995.1 Rhizomonospora bruguierae | reverse complement strand
TCGGCGTCCCGCCCTTGCATCGACAGGACATTGCCCTTCTCGTCGAGGTACGTGCCCCCCGCGCCGGCGGGCGCCAGTCCTGGTCGAGCCGCGGCCGGCGACGGATCCGATGCCGGTGGAGCGGCGACGGCGCTCGCTCCGGTCGACAGCAAGGCGACGGCCAGCGCGAAACCGAGGCTCGCTACACGCATACTCCTGATCAAGATCATTCCTCCCGTTGTGACGCATGCGCTGTGACATGCACATGCATCAATCGACTGACGAGTATCGAACGTAACGAGAGAAATACCTTCGGTCAACGGATCGAAGTGTCTCAAGATAGACGCCGCCAAAAGCCACCAGGGCCTAACAGAGGTGCCGGTAGAAACGTGTCAGTGCGCCACGAGACGCTGTTTGTAGGTGGAGGCCACCGTCGCCCCGCCGCCGTAGCGGTTGGGGTGAAGCTGGAGGCAGCCTGGGTCAGGGGTCGCCGGGGAAGGTGGGAGCAGCCTCGACAAAGGCGCGTCGGTCGGTCCAGAACTGCCTGGAGTTGTTTTTGGTCTGGAAACTACTGGCGGCCCATCACGCGATGCGGCGGCTTGGTCAGGCGCTCGGCGACATCGTCGACCACCAGAACGACGACACCGCCTGATCGGCGGGGCCGCCGGTTCGATCCTGCCCGCGCTCAACCTGCTCAGAGCAGCGGCTCCAGGTCCTCGTCTTCGTCGTCGTCCGGTTCTTCGGCATTCAGCGCCAGGGCCTCGCGCAGCCAGCCCAGTTCGTCGGGGTAGAGCGCCACGGTGGTCCACCGGCGGATGGCCGCTTCGTCGTCGAGGTCGTCGTCACCGTCGTACTCGCCGGGCAGTTTGACGGCGATCCAGATGTCGTCGCCGAGCAGCTGCGCGGCCGCGCGCAGCTGCACCACGGTGGGGTCGGTGGTGAGGCTGTGCTGCGGGTCGAGGTCGTCGAGGTCGATGCCGTGCTCGGTGTCCATGTCGTGCTCGGCGGCCAGCCCGGCGGTGCAGACCACGGCCAGGTGCGGGCGCTGCTGGGCCGGGGTGCGGGTGGCGTCGGCGAGGTTGGCGTAGGCGTCGAACGCGGCCTGCGGGTGCACGGTGAGCAGCTCGCCGATCTGCCACCAGTCCAGCCCGGCGGCCAGAGCGTCGCGGACGACGCTGTGGTGCAAGTGCTGGGCGGCGGCGGCGAACCGGCCGGTCAGGGTCACGGCTTGCTTGAAGTCGCCGGCGGTGGCGGCCTGGGTGGTCGCGGTCAAGCCGTCGGTGAGCCAGGAGCCGTACTGCTCGCGGAACGTTGCGGTATGCGCACCGGTGCGGGTGGGGGTCATCGTGGCTGTCCCTCGCTGCTCGGGGTGGTCGGGCCATCATCGCCGCCAGCCGGATCCGGGGTGGTCGTGGCGCGCAGGGCGAGCCGGTTGGCCATGTTGAGCCGGACCTCGCCGTACGGAGAGATGTTGGACCAGAACAGCGGGGTCAGGCATCGCCGGTCGGCCGGGGTCAGCTCGACCAGGTCCTCGGCCAGGACGTCCTGGACCATCAGGGTGTTGACATAGACCACGGCGGCCTGCAGCACCCGCAGGCACAGCACGGACAGTTCCTGCTCGTCGCGGCGGTTGGCGGGTATGTCACCGCCCTTGCCGAAGTAGATGATCGAGTTACCGGCGTTCCACGACTCCGACACGTTCAACCCGGCGTTGATCTCCCGTTGCAGATCCCGGTCACGTAGATAACGAGCGACGAATATGCTGCGCTGCGCGCGGCCGACTTCCAACATGGCCTGATAGGTCGGGTGCATCAGGTTGGTCTGCTGGAAGCGGCGCAGGATGGCTGCGGTCTGCGCCGACCGGGTCCTGATCGCCGTCGCGTACTTGATCATCTGGTCGTACTGGTCGGCGATCAGGTGCCAGCGGATCGGCCGGTTCATCAGCGCGGCGCCGAGCTGCGGGTAGGCGTCGTTGGCGCTGGCCCGGTAGAGCCGGACCCGGTTGATCGCCTTGATCCGCGGCAGCAAGTCGAAGCCGAGCAGCCGGGTCAGGCCGAACCCGATGATCGACTGGCCGTGCGTGTCGACGTAGTTGGCCTCGACGTCCATGGCGGTGCCGTGGTGCATCGCCCCGTCGATCATCGCGGCGACCTCGGACGCGGAGCAGTTGATGACCTGCGAGTGGATCACCATGGACTTGCGTTCGACGTGCCAGTAGATCAGCACGCCGCGGCCGCCGTAGCGGGAGTGGTACTCGGTGAAGATGTTCGCGTCGAACGCGCCGAAGTGCGTCGAGTCCGACGCCACGGTGCTCGACCCGGCGCCCCAGATGCTTTGCTGGCGGGCGCTGAAGGTGGCGTTGGCGATGTCGATCGCCAGGGCCCTTACCAGCTCTGGATTGAGGTAGCGGCGGCGCACGTAGTACAGCTCTTCCTCGCGGTGGCCGTGCTCACCGGCCGCCACGGCGCGGATGCCGGTGTTCGTGCCGTAGGCGTAGAGCACGAGCAGGAGCCGTTCGAGTAGCTGACCGCCGGCGGCGTCCGCGCGGCCGAACATGGAGCCGATCGTGGTGCCGCAGTCCGAGCGCAGCACCGCCTCCTTGAGCACGTCGATCAGCGGGACCGTGCCCCACCGGCCGGTGATGACCTTCTTGAGCCGGCCCAGGTTGACCGGCTCGGGCAGCGCGTCGAGCGGGCTGAGCTTGACCGAGCCCTGGTTACCCGGGCGAGGCCGGATCTCCAGCCAGTCCAGCGGCATCGCGTCGTTCAGCGCGCCCAGCTCGGCGCGCATCTCGCTCTGCAGGGCGTCGATGAACATCGCCGGGTCCAGCGGTTTGCGCAGCGCCTGGTAGTGCTCGGTGCGGCGCACCTCGAAGTCGCGGGGCAGGTCCTCGTCGGGGTTGCGGAACTCCATCGCCCCGACCACCCAGACGCCCTTGCATTTGAGCTGGTCACACAACGCCTCGAAGGTGCGGATCTCGTACACCGTGCGCACCGCGCGGCGCCGGCCGCGTCCGTCGACCCGGTACGCCAGCTCCGCCCAGTCCCCGGTCAGCCCGGGGTGCGTCGGTACCGTCTCCCCGGCCGGGTAGTACGTCAGGTCGGTCTGCGACCGGTAGCGGCGCACCAGGTGCAGCGCGTCGAGGACCGGGCGGTGCGAGTTGTCGCAGCGGAACTCCAGCACCTCCAGCAGTGCGATCAGGCCCTTGCGGTAGTGGTGGGAGTACGACGCCCGATACGTGGTCTGCACCGTGCGCCGGTACGTCGACCCCGACGCCTTGTACTCGGCCACCAGGTGGCGCAGGTTGTCCTCCCCGACGACCGGGAACACCACCTGCCGCACCGTGTCGTCCGGCTGGGCCGTGGCCGCCTCCGCCACCCGAAACAGTAGGTTCTCCTTGCCCTGGACCCGCCGGAACTCCGCCACCAACTGCTTGGTCACCCGCCGGTCGGCGCGGGCCTCGATCGCATGGACCGTGCGCAGCAGCAACGTGACCAGCGCATCAGTGATCTCCCAACTGCGGCAGTGCACCAACGCCGCCAGCAGCGTCAACGTCACCTCCACACTGTGCGCGCGCAGGTGTGACGGTGACTCCACCGCCGCCCGGGCCCGCCACGCGGCGAGGACCTTCGGCGCGACGTCGGCGAACAACCCCGCCGGCAAGCCGATCGCCCGCACCGCCTCCAGTCGGGAGATCTCCGTCAGCATCGACGACAAACTCACGTTCCCCGTCGCCGCCTTGATCAAAGCCAACACGCTCGGATCAGCATCGTCGACGTCGGTGTCCGCCACCGCGACCAACGACAACAGCCGGGCCCGCACGTCGACCTGCAGCCGGCCGGCGATCTGCTCGGCGAGGATCTTCTCCGCCTGATGCAGGCCCGACCGCACGATCTTGTCCACCCGGTCCGGCGTCGGCGGCTCGATCGACCGCGCTCGCAGCTCGGCCAGCACCGCATCCTTGGCCAGCTCGAAACGGCGTTCCTTCTGCGCGTAGTCCCCGGCCAGCCAGTCCGTCAGCTTCTCCGCGTCGACGACCGTGCACTCCCGGAACCCCAGATGAGCGCGGATCTCGGCCCGATGCCGCTTGATCGTGCGCCCAGCCCACTCATAGAAACGCAGCGAGCCTGCCTCCACACCCAGCTGCCGCGCGACGAAATCCACCACGTCCTCATGCAGCTCCGCCCGGCCGCGCGGGAACCGGCCGAACCGGCCATAGAACTTCAGCAACAGCGCAAAGCCGAGCTGCGTATCGCGGTGCTTCGCCGCGACCAGATCCTGCTCAGCACCGACCAACGTCCAGTGCTCAACCAGGTCACCAAGACTCATCAAAGGACGTTTCACAGCCGGAGATCATTCCGACGCCCAACACACCCCGACAGCCCTCACACCTAGATCATCTTTTTGGCCCCTGGTGTCGTGATTCTTACCAACACCCCTTGCCGGAGGGAGGCGTTGCCCGGGCAGCCGACGACGGCACGCGGGCAGATTACTGGATTAGTGTTACCGGTAATCCGATAATCACGGCCCAAACACGGGAGAATCTAACCCCAGCGACGTACACCATAATGACAGTTATGGTGTTGAAGGCGCATCGGTCCATAATCGACGCATGCGTAGGTCGGCCGCCGCGGCGGGAAGCGCCGCGTTCTTCGCGATCGCGCCGGGAGTTGTCGCCGGGGTGGTGCCCTGGCTGCTGACGGACTGGAAACCCGGCACGCCGTCGCCGTACTGGGCGGTGGCTCGGGTCGCCGGGGCGGTGCTGGTGACCGGCGGGGCGGTGGTCCTGGTGCAGGCGTTTGTACGGTTCGTACGGGAGGGCGCGGGTACGCCCGCGCCGGTGGCGCCCACGGAGCGGCTGGTAGTAGGCGGGCTCTACCGGTATCTGCGGAATCCCATGTACGTGGCGGTGATCGCGACGATCGTCGGGCAGGCGCTGCTGTTGGGTCGGCTCGGCGTGCTGGTGTACGCACTGGTCGCCGCCGCCGCCATGATGGCGTTCGTGAAGGGGTACGAGGAGCCGCGACTGGCGGCACGGTACGACGCCGAATATGCCGAGTACCGGGCGAACGTGCCTGGGTGGTGGCCGCGCCGTACGGCCTGGCGGCAGAGCGCCGCCGACACACCTTTGTAGCCGTACGGGCATACTTCCGTGCCGCGCCGGCGATGTTCGAGGTACTGGCCGAGCCGAACGTATTTCAAGAACAGAGGCCGACAACCGGTGCATGTTCACAGGTGAGCGGCCCAAGCCCGGCGCGCACTGCCCGGCCGTCGCGCCACCCACCGGCCCCGGGCGCCGGCGCCGCGGCCGGGCTTGGCGGCGGGGCGCCATCGGCTGGAACCGGTCGAGGTCCACCAGCATCAGCGCGCCGCGCGGCGGCGGGTTGTGCCGCGATGCGGGGTGCGGTTGTGGCGGCGACACGGCCGGGATGGGTTGGGCGTCGTGCATGGGATTCTTCGGTGGTGCGTCAGCGTTCTGGTTCCCCGCCACGCCTGCGCGCCTGCACCGGCGGCGAAACCTGCCCGAACGTCACGCCGGGGGTCAGCCGGCTCGGGTAGTTTTCCGGCAGGCGCGGCGGATGTCGCTGGCCGAGGTCGGCATCGTCTACGGGACGGTGCCGTGGGTATGGATGATCATGTTGCCGGGCGGCCAGGCGGGCGCTGCCCCCGGTCGGATGAGCCTGGTACCGCTGCGGGATCTGCTCACGATCCTCACTGACGGCGGCCCGCCGACGGCGGCGGTTCAGATCGTCGGCAACCTGCTGGTGTTCGCGGCACTGGGGTTTCTCGCCCCGCTGCGGTTCGCGGCGCTGGCGTCGGTACCGCGGATCCTGGCGCTCGCGGCGGGCGGCTCGGTCCTGGTCGAGGCCGCGCAGTACATCCTGCGGCTGGACCGGGTGTCCTCCGTGGACGACGTACTGCTCAACACCGCTGGCGCCGGGCTGGCCGCGCTGGCGTCGCACCGCTGGTGGCGCGCGACCGGGTGGGAGTAGGTTCGGGCTGTTAGCCTGCGCGCATGTCAGACCTGGGGTTCATCGCCTGGCCGCCTGAGCCGCTCAAGACCGAGAGACTCGTGCTCCGTGCGCCCGAGTCCCGGGACCGCGCGGCGTTCATCGAGCTGCTGGCGTCGCCGGAGGTGCACACCTACCTCGGCGGCCCCCGCCCGCGTGACGAGCTTGAGCGCGAGATGCCCGGGGCGCCCGAGCGGTGGCCCGGGAACTTTGTCGTTGATCTGGATGGGGCGATGATCGGCCAGATCCTGCTCAGGAGAGCAACGGAGCACCGTCGCCCGGCCGCCGTGGGAAAGGCCGATCTCGGCTACCTGTTCCTGCCGCGAGCGTGGGGATTCGGGTACGCCGCCGAGGCGTGCGCGGCGGCACTCGACTGGTTCGACGGCGTCCTTCCCGGCGAGCCGGTGGTGCTCACCACCCAGGCCGCCAACGTCGGCTCGATGCGTCTCGCGGCAAAGCTGGGGTTCACCGAGGTGGAGCGGTTCCATGCCTGGGACGCCGAGCAGTGGCTCGGTCTGCGGTCCCCGGTCACGCCGTCCGCTTGAGCCCAAGTCAGACGATTCGGTTGCCGTTCTCCAGGTAGCTGGTGTCGCCGGTGTTGGCCGCCCGCAGCGCGGCGGCGGCCCGCCGGGCCAGCAGCGCGCAGAGCCGCCGCTGTGCTTCCTCCGGCGTCGACCAGGCCCATCCGCGCAGTTCCTCAGCGGGCAGGTGGATCGCTGCGGCCAGCGCCGGGTCGAGTACACCGCCGTCGTAGACGAACATGACGCCCTCGGTGCGGCCCGGGTGGGGTGGTACCCAATCGACCACCAGCAGCCGGCCCGGGGAAACCGACAGGCCAAGTTCTTCCGTCAGCTCGCGCACCGCGGCGTCGTACGGCGACTCGTCGGACTCCACCACACCGCCGGGCAGTTCCCAGTCGTCCTTGTACACCGGCTCCACCAGCAGGATCCGGCCGCCGGCGTCCCGGAACAGGACGGCCGACCCCATCCGCTTCCGCGGCAACGTCGCGGTGTAGTCGCCAGACGGTGAGGTCACCACGGGAGGCTACCTGCCCAGGCCGGGCCCTTGCTGGCCGCGCCCGAGGGCGGCAAGGGCGACGCGCGGGGCACACCGTCGAGGATCGGCGGGCGCATGAGCAGCATCGTGCCGGGCCGCGGTGCGTGGATCCCGTCGAGCGGTGTGGGCGCCGGGTCGACTCGGAGGGTTCGCCAATGCCAGTGGGCAGTGCTGTCGCGCGGAAGCCGCCCCGTCGTTAGTCGATTGCCGATAACACCAATTCGGCAAGGGCGGCGTCTTGGGCGCCGAGCCCGGTCAGGTCGGCGATCGTGAGCTGCGTGTCGCTGGTGCGGCCCGGGGCGGCGCCGATCAGGATCGCACCGAGGCTGACCGGTACGGCGCCGAGGTCGGCGTCGGGAAGTCCCTTCAGTTCGCCGAACCGCCGGGACTGCCCGGGGTCGTCGCAGGCGATGACGTCGGCGGCGGCGAGCACGCCGGGGTGCAGTTCGCGCTTGCGCGCGTCGTCGGCGCCCACCGCGGTGACGTGCGTGCCCGCGGCCAGCCAGTCCGCCTCGATCAGGGGTTGCGTGGCGGGTGTGGCGGTGACGACGAGGTCGGCCGACCGCACCGCGTCGCGGGGAGTGGCGACGACCTCGACCTGCCAGGTGTGCCGGGCGCGGGCCCACCAGGCGAAGCGGTCGGCGCGGGCGTCGTCGCGGCCGTACACCAGGAGCCGGTCGGGGCGGCGCACGTGCAGCAGCGCCTCCAGCTGGAAGCGGGCCTGGCCGCCCGTGCCGAGCATGGCCACCGCCGAGACCTGGGCGGGGGCGAGCAGGTCCGCGGCGAGGGCACCGGCCGCGCCGGCGCGCAGTTCGGTGAGGTAGCCGCCGTCGAGCAGCAGGGCGGTCGGGCGGCCGGTGCTGGCGTCCAGGACGGTGACCAGGCCGCTTCCGGTGGGCAGCCCCACGTCCGGATTGTCGTAGAAGCCGCTGGAGACGCGCACCACCAGATAGGGGGACTCGTGCAGGTGGGCGCCGCGCACGTGGACCTCGCCGTGGGCGGCCGGCACGGGCAGCAGCCACGGGTCCGGGCTGGTGACCAGGGCGCGGGCGTGCGCGGCGGTGGCCCGTCGCACGGCGGCGACGGCCTCGTAGGCGCCGACCCGGCGGCGGATCTCCGCGGCGTCGATGATCCGCAGGCCGTTCACCGGCGGCCCAGCGAAAGGCCAACGGCCGCGGGCACGGGCACGGCTCGCGAAACGCGCGGCAAAACGGCGACGGGCACGGGCACGGGCCGCGAAACGCGCCGCGAAACGCCAACGGGCACGGGCGCCGCTGGCGAAACGTGCCGCGAAACGTGCGGCAAAACGGCGGCGGGTACGCCCACGGCTCGGGCAACACCCCGTGAAACGTCTGAGGAAGGGTTGAGGGCGGTGGCTCGCGAAATTCTCCGCGAGGCGTGGAGCAGGACGGGGGCCGGCCGCGGCACCAGCGGACACGCGCGGGAACCATGGGGCCAGCCGCCGGCCACGGGCTGGATTTTGGGCACGGCGAGCCGTGCTGGGCCCGCCGGGGGTCCGTCGGTAGATGACTCTGCGAACACGATCGATAAACCTACAGTCATCGAATGCGGCCGGTCAGCCACGTTTACCGGGAAATCGGTTGCGGCTGGAACGGGCCACACGACGATGGTGCCACGTGATCTCGCGGGAGGTACGCCCCCGCGATCCGCGCCCGGGCCCGTACCGGCTCCGGCCCCGCGCCCCGGCCGCCACCCGTTCCGCGCCCTCGCGCCCCTCACCCCGCCAACCTTGGACTTCTTTGGACTTCTGGTGGCTATCAAAGGCCGCGCACCGGACCAACTCGGGCACCACACGCCCAAGGGGCCGAGGGGCCTGAGCCCCGGGGGCGGTCGGCTGAGCGCTGAGGGCCCGGGACGGGGCCAAGGGTGGAGCGGGGCAAGGCGACCAGAGGGCTCGGGCCGGGGTGGGCGAGCGGGCACGACCGGGACGCTTTCTGGCGGTAGCGCCACGGGCGGGCGAGCGGGGTGAGCGTTCAGGTCAGGCGGCGCACTGGCGCCATCCGCCGTTGCGTTAGGGGTGGGCGCGGGCGTATCCGCTGATCGTGGTCAGGCACGACGGACACGTCGCCGACGCGCTGGGAGCGACCCGGCGGTGGACGGTGGCCGCTGGACGGGTGTCCGGGGCGGCGCCGACGCTGCGCTGACCGGGCACGGCTGCATCCAGGCGGCGGCGACAGTGGCGGCGACCCGGGTGGCCTGGGTGCGGCCGGCGCGGGCGGCGGCGGCACGGTAGGCGGGGTTGGGAACGACCCAGCGGCGGGCCAGCGGGTCGGGGCTGAGCAGGACCGCGCGGGGGCGCCCGGGCAGGTCGGTCACCTGGCTCGCCACGGCGCCGGCCGGGTGCAGCCCCCGGGCGACCGGGGCCAGCACCACGACGCGGTCGCAGCCGGCGGCCAGGTCCGCGTTGGCGGGCGAGCGGACGCCACCGTCGATCATGGGGCGGCCGGCGATCGGGACGGGCGGCCAGACGCCCGGGGCGGCGCAGCTCGCGGCGACGGCGTCCGCCAGGGGGACGCCGGCGGCCCGGTCGAACGCCACCAGGTCGCCGGAGACCGCGTCCACGGCGGCGATCACCAGGGGTCGGCGCGGCCACTCGGCGGCGATCAGCCGGGACTCGACGGCCCGCCGGCGCCGCACGGCCGGCTCGGCGCCGTGGCCGTCGTGGGTGGCCAGGGCTATCCGGCCGATCGCGGCGCGGGACTGGCGCGGGTCACCGTAGTGGTACAGCGCCCAGGCGAGCCGGGCGAGGGTGCCGCGACCCAGGCGCACCGGCGGCTCGGCGGGTGGGGTGTCGAGCTGCGCGCGGTACAGTTCCTCGACGTCCACGCCGGCGGCGAGTTGGGAGCCGAGCAGGGCGCCCGCGGACGTGCCGATCACCAGGTCCGCGTCGGCGAGCCGGATGCCGGCGGCGGCCAGCCCGGACAATACGCCCAGCGCCCACGCGACCCCGGTCACGCCGCCGCCGCCCAGCACCAGCGCGCGGCCCGTCATACCTCACCCGCCATCGGCCTGTCCTTCGCTCCCCGCGCCGCGCCCACCGTAAGGTCGACGGGTGGACCCCGCCGCCCCCGTGACACCCCGCTCCGCCCGGGAATTGAGCGACGGTCGGTCACCAGTTGACTTCACTGAGGCATGGTTGCGCAACCGTCGGCTCTCCGCGCACACCAGGTCCGCGTACCGGCGGGACGTGGCCGACTGGCTGGCCTGGTGCGCGGCCACCGACCTGGAGCCGCTGCGCGCCACCTTCCTGCACGTCAACGCGTGGGCCCGGGCGCTGGAGTCCGAGGTGGACGGCCGTACCGGGCGGCCGCGCAGCCCCGCGACCGTGGCGCGCAAGCTGTCGGCACTGTCGAGCTGGTATGCCTTCCTGCTCAAGCTCGGCGCGATCGCGACCAACCCGGCCGCCGACGCGGACCGCCCGCGGGTGGACCGGGACCACTCCGCCACCGTCGGCCTCGCACCCGAGGAGGTGGACGCCCTCGTCGCCGCGGCCGCCGCCCATCGTGGACCCACCGCCGCGCGCACCCGGCTCGTGGTCGCGCTGCTGGCCGACCTGGGGCTGCGCGTCGGTGAACTGGTGTCGCTGGACGTCTGCGACGTGGGCGTCGAGCGGGGGCACCGCAGCGTCCGCTTCACCGGCAAGGGCGGCCGACCCCGCCGCCGCGCCCTGACCCCCGGCGTCGCCGCCGCCCTCGACGCCTACCTTGACGGGCGCACCGAGGGCCCGCTGCTGGTCACCTCGACCGGTTCCCGCATGGACCGGCACGCCGTGTTCCGGCTGATCCGCCGCCTGGCCGCCGAGGCCGGCATCCCCGGGGCGGCCCGGCTGTCGCCGCACTCGCTGCGGCACGCGTTCGCGACCACGGCCCGCGCCGAGGGCGTGCCGCTGGAGGACGTCCAGGACGCGATGGGGCACGCCGACCCGCGCACCACCCGCCGCTACGACCGCGACCGGCACAACCTCGACCGCGACCCCGCCTACGCCATCTGGGCCGCCCGCGCCCGCCGCCGCTGACCGCCCCGCCACCGCCCGGCGTTCCCATGGGCCAGCGCACCCCACCCGCTACGGTCTAGGGCATGCGGCTGACGACTATCCGCGTGCACCCGATGAAGTCCGGCGGCGCGGTGGAACTGGACCGGGTGGTGGTGCACCGGTGGGGGTTGGCGGGTGACCGGCGCTGGGCGGTCATGTCTCCCGAGGGCGTTCAGATCAGCGGCCGTCATTTTCCGCCGGTGCTCGGCGTGCGCCCGCGGCCGCTGCCCGACGGCGGTCTGCTGCTGACCGCGGCCGGCCACCCCGACCTGGCCGTGTCCCCACCGGATCCGGCCGGCGCGCCCCGGGTCGACGCGGGACGCCTCGGCACGATCCTGGTGGCGGGTGAGCCGGCCGCGCGGTGGCTCACGGCGGTGCTGGGCCGCCCCGCCCGGCTGGCCTGGCAACCGGACCCGACCGAGCGGCCGATACCGGCCGGGCACGGCGGCCGGCCCGGCGACGTGACCAGCCTGGCCGACGACGCGCCGCTGCTGCTGGTCAGCCAGTCCTCGATGGACCTGCTGAACGAGTGGGTGGCGGCCGAGGCGGTGGAGCGCGGCGAGGAGCCGGCCGCGCCGCTGGTCATCGGGCGGTTCCGGCCGAACGTGGTGATCGGCGGCGGGGAGCCGTTCGCCGAGGACGGCTGGAAGCGGCTGCGCATCGGCGGGGTGGAGTTCCACCTGACCGAGGCGTGCGACCGCTGCGTGCTGACCGTCATCGACCCGGAGACCCTCGTCCTGGGCAAGGAACCGATCCGCACGCTGAGCCGGCACCGCAAGTGGGACGGCAAGACCTGGTTCGGCGTGCGGATCGCGCCGTCCACCCTCGACGCCGGCGCCACCGCCGAGATCGCCGTCGGTGACGAGGTGGAGATCCTCGGCTGACTACGTGAGCAGGTCCATCGCGTGGTGGGCGTCGACGGCGATGTCCTCGCGGCGCAGCCAGCGGCGGATCCACAGCCGGGCCGCCTCCCGCGCGGTGTCCGCGGCGGCGGCGTCCTGCCGGGCGTGCGTGGCCTGCTCGACGAGCAGGGCGGCGGTCAGCGCGGCGGCCAGGCGCATCGCCAGGTCCCGGGCGCCGGCCCGGGCCGGCACGCCCGCCGGGTCCGCCGCGACCTCGCCGAGCGCGTCGCGCAGCGCACCGGCCGTCCGGGCCAGATCGTCGGCCAGGGCCGGCGCGACCGCCCGGGCGGCGTCCGCGGCGGCGGCCACCCGCCGCAGCACCGGGCGTGCGGCGTCCTCCCGGACGACCGCGCGCAGCACGTCCAGGGCCAGCACGTTCGTGGTGCCCTCCCAGATCGGCAGCACCTGCGCGTCGCGCAGCAGGCGCGGCACCCCGGTGTCCTCCACGTAGCCGGCGCCGCCGAAGCACTCGACGTACTCGGTGGCGACGGCGACGGCGAGCCTGCCGGTGAACAGCTTCGCCAGCGGGGCCACCGCGCGCAGTTCCGCCGCCGCCTCCGGGTCGGCGCCGACCTCCACCCGCCCGAGCAGGGCGAACGCGTGCCCGGCGAGCACGAACGCGCCGGCCGTGTCCACCCCGAGGGTGCCGAGCGTGGCGCGGTGCAGCGGGGAGGCGGCCAGCGGTCCGCCGGCCACGCCCCGGGCCGTGGCGTACGCCTTGGCGTAGGCCAGGCCGCGGCGCATCCCGGCGGCCGCCGCGGCGGCGTTGTGCAGCCGGGTCACCACGACCAGCGTCATCGCCCGCACCAGGCCGGCGCCGGCCGGGTCGCCCAGCGGCACCGCGTTTGCGTCCCGCAGGCCGATCTCGGCGGTGGGCACCGCCCGGGTGCCCAGCTTCTCCTTGAGCCGGTGGATCCGCACGCCGGGCGCGGGCAGCACGCCGTCGGCCGCGTACCGGGGCACCAGGAAGGGGGCCAGTACCCGGCTGCCCGGGCCGGCGCCCTCGGGGCGGGCCAGCGTCACCGCCATCGCCGCGTCGGCCGCCGAGCAGAACCACTTCTCGCCGGTCAGCCGCCAGCCCCCCGCCCCGGCGGGGGTGGCGGTGGTGGACGAGGTCGACAGGTCCGAACCACCCTGCGATTCGGTCATCCACTGCCCGCTGGTGATGGCCCGCTCGGGGTCCGTGCTGAGCAGGCGGGGCAGCCAGGCGTCGCGTACCGACGCGTCCACCTCGGGGAGGCTGAGCAGCGCCGCCGCGCCGTCACTCATCGCGACCGGGCAGGTGAACGTGGCCGATTCCGGACCGTAGAGGTGCAGCAGGGCGTGCTGCACGACCCGGGCGCCGGCGCCCCAGGTGTCGCGCGCCCGGGGCAGGTACGGCAGCGCCACCACCGCGTGCCGGGCCGCGGCCGCGCCCAGTTCCCGCCAGCCCGCCGGCGTCTCGATCCGGTCGACCCGGGCGCCCCACGCGTCGTACCGGACCAGCCGGGGCGGGTTCGCCTCGGCCTGGTGGTGCGCCGCCCGCAGCGGGCCGGTCACCTCGGCCGCGAGCGGGCGCAGCCGCTGCTCGGCCCGGTCCAGCCCCGCCGTGCCGAGCTGCCGGGCCAGCCACGGACGCAGCAGCGGGTCGGACCCGTACGGTTCGGCGGGCGGGGGGACGACCTGCACGTACCGGTCCGTCGCGCCGTCGAACGCCTGCGGGGTCGCCATGCCGGAAATCTACTCGCCGGTAGGCCCCAGGCCCAGGGCGGCGCGGACCAGCTCCAGCGCCCGCCGCGGCTCGACGCCCAGGGTGCGGACCTGCTCGGCGTACCGGGCGGCCAGGTGCTGGGCCCGGACCGGCACCCCGGCGGCGCGGGCGGTGACGACCGTGCCGTTGCGGCCCCGCGTCTCCACCAGGCCGGCCTGCTCCAGCTCCCGGTACGCGCGGGCGACCGTGTTCACGGCCAGGCCCAGGTCGCCGGCGAGCTGACGCACCGGGGGCAGCCGGGTGCCGGCGGGCAGGCCGCCGTCCGCCGCCAGGGCCGCGATCTGCGCCCGGACCTGCTCGTACGGCGGGGCCGGCAGGTCGGCGTCGACCTCGATGAACATGAACCGTGAGCCTACTGGCCGGCCGGCCCGATCTCACCGGTGCGGTGGTGGCGCCGACACAGCACCTGGTACCGCACGTCGCCGTCGTCGGCCCCCGGTAGCGCGGTGTCGCCGATGACCACCTGGGCGCCCTCGCGGGCCACCGCGCCGTTGACGATCCGGGCGTTGAGCTGCCCCTGCCGCCCGCACCAGCACAGCACCTCGACCTGGATCCGGCACACCTCGTCGGCCAGCTCGAACAGCCGCCGCGCGGCCGGGAACAGGCTCGAGCGGAAGTCCGTGGCCAGGCCGAACGCGTACACGTCCACGTCGTAGCCGTCCACCAGGTCGACCAGCTGCTCGATCTGGGGCAGCGTGTAGAAGCACGCCTCGTCGCAGATCAGGTAGTCCACCCCGACGCCGGTGCGCCACCGGTCTCGGACCAGTTCCCGCACGTCCAGGTCGTCGGTCACCTCGATGGCGTCGTGCGCCAGCCCGATCCGGGTCGTGACCCGGGGACCCATCGACCGGTCGTTGCGGGTCAGGACCAGCCCGCGGCGGCCCTGCCGGGCGTGGTTGTGGTCCATCTGCAGGGCGAGGGTGGACTTGCCGCAGTCCATCGGCCCCCAGAAGAACTTCAGCTTCGCGCCGTGGCGCAGGCGGCCGTCGCCGGCCGCCACGCACGCCGTGGCCAGTGCGGATGAGTCGTCGGTCACGGTCGGGCAGCGTACGTGACCGGCGCCGGGGATCGGCGCGCGCCGGGCGAGATTAAGACGTGCGGGACAAGCCGCGCCGACCTTGTGAGGCGGATGAGGCGCTGCGCGCTCCGACCAGCCGGCATCATGGGGCCGTGGACAACGACACGAACACCCGCGGCCGGGTACGGGTGGAGACCGGAGCCAAGCGCGTGCGCGCCTTCCTCGGCGGCGACCTGGTCGCCGACACCCGGCACCCGCTGCTGGTGTGGGAGAACCCGTACTACCCGGCCTACTACGTCCCGGCCGGTGACGTGCGCGCCGGGCTGGTACCGACCGGCGAGACGAAGCACTCCACCAGCCGCGGCGAGGGTCAGGTGCTCGACGTGCGGACCGGGCGCGGCACCGCGCCGGGTGGGGCGTTGCGCTACCCCGACTGCCCGATCGAGGCGCTGCGCGACGCGGTGCGGCTGGACTGGGCGGCGATGGACGAGTGGCTGGAGGAGGACGAGCCGGTCTACACCCATCCACGCAACCCCTACGCCCGGGTGGACATCCTCGCCAGCAGCCGGCACGTGCGGGTGGAACTGGACGGGCAGCCGATCGCCGAGACGCACTGCCCGCACATCCTGTTCGAGACCTACCTGCCGCCCCGGTACTACCTGCCGCTGGCGCACGTGCGCACCGAACTGCTGCGCCCGTCCGCGACCCGCACCCACTGCCCGTACAAGGGTGAGGCGGGGTACTTCTCGGTGGAGGTGAACGGGGTCCTGCACGAGGACGTCGTCTGGATCTACCGCACGCCGCTGCCGGAGAGCCAGAAGATCGCCGGCCTGGTCAGCTTCTACCCCGACCGCGTGGCCATCCACGTGGACGGGCAGCGCCTGTCCTGACCGGCCGCCGGCACCGTACGGGTCGCGCCGTCACAGCAGCCGCGGCGGGGTGTTGCCGGCCCGCTGGATGCCGCGGCGCATCGGCACGGCCAGCAGGGCGACGAACCCGACGACGAAGAACACCAGCAGCGACACGATGGCCGCCCGGTAGCTGCCGGTGGCGCCGTAGGCGATGCCGAACAGCAGCGGCCCCAGCCAACTCGTGCCCTTGTCGGAGATCTCGTACAGGCCGAAGTACTCGCCCTCCCGGCCGGGCGGGATGAGCTGGCTGAACAGGGAGCGGCTCAGCGCCTGGGTGCCGCCGAGCACCACACCGATGCCGCCGCCGAGCAGGATGAACGGGATGGTCTGCCGGGCCGGCAGCAGGTACGCGGCGCCGATCAGCCCGATCCAGGCCACCAGGCTGATCAGCACGGTCTTCCACGCGCCGATGCGCTTGGCCAGCCAGCCCATGCCCATCGCGCCGAAGAAGGCCAGGAACTGGACCATGAGGATCGTCGGGACCAGCACATCGTCCGGCAGCAGCAGCTCCTTGGTGCCGTAGACGCTGGCCAGGGCGATCACGGTCTGCACGCCGTCGTTGTAGATCAGGTACGCGATCAGGAAGAACAGCGTGATCGGGTACGCGCGCAGCCCGCGCAGGGTGTGCCAGAGCTGCTTGAAGCCGTCGGTGAACACGGACCCGCGGGCGGCGCCGGCGGCCGGGGGCCGGTTGCGCAGCCGGCGCAGCGGGATCGTGGTGAACCCGGCCCACCACACGCCCGCCGACACGATGCTCCACCGGGCCACCTCGGCGGTGTCCATGCCGAGGGCGCCCTTGAACAGCACCGCGACCACGTTCAGGGCGAGCAGCAGGCCACCGCCGAGGTAGCCGATCGCCCAGCCGATGCTGGACACCGAGTCCCGCTCGTCCGGGCCGGCGATCTGCGGCAGGAACGAGTAGTACACCACCACGCTGGCGCCGAACGCGATGTTGGCCAGCAGGAACAGGCCGGCGCCCAGCAGGTACCGGTCGCCGGTGAGGAACACCAGCCCGATGGTGGCGCCGGCGCCGGCGTAGGCGAACCCGGCCATGAGTTCCTTCTTGCGGGCCGACCGGTCGGCGATCGCGCCGACGACCGGCAGCACGAACACGGTCAGGAACACCGACAGCGACACGGTGTACGGGAACAGCGAGCCGGGCGCGACGGCCAGGCCGAACAGGTGCACGGCGCGGCCGGCGCAGCTGATGTCGCCGCCGCAGCCGGCCGCGTTCTCCGCGATCGAGGTCAGGTACGGGCCGAGGAAGACCGTGACGACCGTGGTGTAGAAGGCCGAGTTGGCCCAGTCGTAGAAGTACCAGCCGACCCGTTCCCGCCGGGTGCTCAGCTCGGCGGCGGGCGGCGCCTCGGTGGTGGTCATCGGATCTCCTCGGTCAGGTCCCGGATCAGGTCGTGCCGGGCCACAGGCCGCGGGCGGCGTACACGTCGCGCAGCACGTCGACGCGATCGGTCATGATGCCATCCACGCCGAGCTCCAGTAACCCCGTCATCGCGTCGGGATCGTCGATCGTCCAGACATGCACCTGCAACCCGAGCCGGTGGGCGTGGGCGACGAACCGGCGGTCCACCACCCGGACCCGCCCATACCGGACCGGTACCTGCGCGGCCACGACGGTCGGGGGCAGCCGCACCGGCCGCCCGGCCCGGGACGCGAGCCACAGCCGGGCGACGCCCCCGACGCCCAGCGACGTGGCCACCGACGGTCCGGCGATGGCGCGCAGCCGGGCCAGCCGGGCCTCGCTGAACGAGGCGAGCAGCACCCGCCCCTCGGCGCGGGCGCCGTGGATCGTCTCCACGGTCGGCACGGCGGCGTTGTCGGCCTTGACGTCCACGTTGAACCGCACGTCGGGCCAGCCGGCGAGGATCTCGTCCAGCCGGGGGATCGCGGCGGCCCCACCGACCCGCAGCGAGGCGAGGTCCGCCCAGCGTCGGTCGGCGATCCGGCCCGGCTGGCCGGTCAGCCGCCGCAGCGTCGGGTCGTGGAAGACCACGGGGACCCCGTCGGCGGTCGCGTGCACGTCGGTCTCCACGTGCCGGTAGCCGAGGCCGACCGCGCGGGCGAACGCCTCGGCGGTGTTCTCGTCGCCGGCCGCGGCCCCGCCGCGGTGCGCGAACGCGAGCGGGAGGGGTGCGTCCAGGTATGCGAATCGGTGCGCCACACCGCGCAGTATGCCGAGCCAAGGTGACAGTAGGGTGCACACCGTGCGGGCCCCACGGCGGCGCCTTGGCAAGGCCGACGGGCTAGCCCCGCCAGAAGCGGGCGAGTGCGCTGGTGGCCGGGTCCGGGGAGCCGGCGAGGGCGGTCCACGGGTCGGTGCCGGGCGGGACCTCCTCGGCGGCGTAGTCGAGCAGGTCGGCCACGCCCGGTGCGCCGGCCCCGGCGGTCGGCTCGAACGGTTCCGGTCCGCCGAGCGCGGCCGGGTCGATCCATGGTGGACCATCGATGGGTTCGGGGACGGTCACGGCCAGGGCGGGCGGGAACGCGTCCGCCGACCAGCCACCGTCGCCGGGCTCCGGCGCCAGGTCCGGGTCGGCGCCGACGGTCTCCCCGGCGAGGCCGGGGTCCTGGGCGGGGTCGTGGTCGGGGAGCGACCCGGGCGGGTCGAGGTGGTCCGCGCCGAGGTCGATGTCCGGCTCGTCCGCGCCGCGGCCGTAGGCGTCGTGGCCGCCGTCCGCGAAGCCACCATGCTCGAAGTCGCCGTGCTCGAAGTCGCCGTCGTCGAACGGGTGCACCTCGGCGCCGGGGTCGGGCTCCACGTGCTCCGCGCCGAGGTGCTCGAACCGCTCGCCGCCGGGGTCCGGCCCGTGGGCGTGCGGCCCGTCGAAGTCGTGGTCGAAGTGGTCGGTCATGGGCCCGTCCCTCCGGTGTCGGCGGCCGGGGTCAGCGCCCGGGCCCGCGCCAGCACCTCGTCCACCTGGCTGATCCTGGACCGCAGCGCGTCCCGCTCGGCCTGCAGGGCGGCGCGGCGCCGGGCCCGCGCGGCGCGGTCCTCGGCCAGGGCCCGGTCGATCTGGGCGAGGTGCGCGTCGAGTTGGGCGAGCCGGCGTTCGATCGCGTCGTCCAGGGCGAGCGTGAGCGCGTACTGCAGGTCGGTGAAGCGGTGGGCGACCTCGTCGGTGAGCGCCGCCCGCGCCTCGGCCAGCACCTCCCGCAGCCAGGTCCGGGCCTGCTGGCGGTCGCTGGCGGCGCGCCGCCGGTACAGGATGAACCCGCCGGCGGCCAGGCCGAGGCCGAGGCCGGCGACCGGGATGAGCAGGCCGCCGCCGATCAGCGCGGACGCGCCCAGCGCGGAGGCGCCCAGCATCGCCCCGCGCCCGGCCATCAGCGCCACGCCGCCCGCGGACATGGCGATCAGCACGTTGTCCGCGCCGCCGCCCTCGCGTCGGGGCCTGGTGGCCAGCGTGTGGCGGAGGGTGGCGTTGAGCCGGCCGAGCACGACGCCCAGTTCCTGGCGGGTGAACACCTGCGCCAGGACCCGCTCGCCGACCCGCTGGAACCGGTGCTCGAGGTCCTGGGACAGCCGCAGCGACAGCGCGTGCAGGGCCCGGTCGACCCGCTCCGGCAGGGTTGTGAGCTCGTCGCCGCGGGCGGCGTCGACGCGCGCCAGCAACTCCTCCTGCAGCCCGCTGACGTAGGTGCGCAGCCGGCTGGTCGCCTCCACGCGCGCCCGCTGGGTCTCGGTGTTCAGCGTCAACGACCATTGGCGGGACTCGGTGCGCTTGCGGGCCGCGACGGCGGCGCGTTCGCGGCGCGCCCGGTCGGCCTCGGCCGGATCGGGGTCGGTGGCCCGGACCCGGTCGCCGGCGGCCGCGTCCAGCCGCACCAGTTCGCTGCGCACCGCGCGCAGCACGTTGGCCTGCTGGAGCAGGTGCCCGCGCCCGGCCAGGTCGATCAGCGCGTGCTGGAGGTCCGCGACACGCGACTGCGCCACCAGCTCCGCCGCCGCGCCGCCGGGCAGGGTCATGGCCAGTTCGGCCAGCCGCGCCGAGACCGGGTACCAGGGTGCCCGCGCGAACCGGGGCGCGTGTCCGGCGAGTTGGGCGCGGTTGTCGTCGAGGATGGTCCGCCAGCCGGGGTAGGCGTCCACCTTGGTCAGGGCGAACACCACGGCGTCGACCCGCTTGCTGGCCTCGATGAGGAAGTCCAGCTCGGGGCGGCCGAACGGGGCGGACGCGTCCGCGACGAACAGCAGGGCGGTGGCCCGCTCGACCGCGTCCAGGGCGACCTCGGTGTGCGCGGGCTCCAGGCCGCCGGCGCCGGGGGTGTCCACCAGCGTCAGGTACTCCAGCAGCGGCGCCGGGTGGGTGACCTCGATCCGCCGGGGCGGACGCATCCCGTCCGGCAGCGGCCCGCCGGTGGTGCCCCACGCCCGCAGGTCGGCGTGGCTGAGCGGGACCGGCTGCGGGTGGCCAGGCACGAACGCCCGGGCGTCCGGGGTGGTTGCGTGCCGGAACTCCAGGTACGCGGCGGTCGTGACGGCGGCGTCCACGGGGGACAGCCCGGGGACCCCGATCAGGGCGTTGACCAGGCTGCTCTTGCCGCGCTTGGTCTCGCCGACCACGACGATGCCGGGGCGGGTCAGCTCCCGGCGGCGCAGCGTCGCCACCTCGGCGCCGGCCTGCGGATCCAGCTTGCGCAGGTACGCCAGCGCGCTGTCGGCGGCGGCGGGGAGCTGGCGGGCCAGCGGGGCGGTCATCGGGCACGCAGCCGCTGGGAGAGCAGGTGGAAGCCGCGATGCGCGACGAGCGCCACCCGGGACTGCGCCGGGCTCGCGCCGGCCAAGGCGTACACCCGCCACCGGGTGGCGGCCTCCAACGCCGCCTTGAGCAGCTGCTCGGGGGTGGCGCCGGGCAGGTCGAGGATCCACGCCGGGTCCGCGGACAGGGCCAGCCGGGTCAGCTCCCGCTCCATCGGCGCGGGCAGCTCGACCGCGCCGGTACCGACCCGCTGCGCCGCCTCCAGCAGCCGCAGCCGGTGGTACTCCGGCTGCCGCACCACCCGCTCGATCGCGTCGCGCAGCAGCTCCCGGTCGGCGGGGGGCCCGGCGTGCCCGGCCAGCCGCTCCAGCGCGGACA
The DNA here is from genome assembly GCF_018397995.1 of Rhizomonospora bruguierae. Taxonomy (GTDB): domain Bacteria; phylum Actinomycetota; class Actinomycetes; order Mycobacteriales; family Micromonosporaceae; genus Rhizomonospora; species Rhizomonospora bruguierae. The sequence continues at coordinate 32,330 of NZ_BBQH01000042.1, read as the reverse complement.
GCGCCCCACCGGCCTTGATCGCGTCGGTGCGCCAGCGGAACGCCGTGTCCAGGGTGTGCCGCAGCCGCGGGAAGCCGGACGCCTGGTACAGCAGGCGGACCAGGTCGCCGGTGGCCAGCCCCGGCCGGGCGGCGAACTGGGCCAGGGCGAACCCGACCCCGTACAGGTCGAGCAGCTCCAGCAGGCGGCGCCGCTGCTGCCGCGGTACCGGGGCGGGCCGGTCGGCGAACAGGTCCACGGAGGCCAGCAGGACGGTGCGTTCGGCGGCGGGCAGCCCGGCCAGGGTGCGCAACGCCTCGCAGTCGGCGGCGGTGAGCCGGCCCGCCTCGGTGGTCTCGGCGAGCAGCCCCACGACCGGCACCACGTCGGACACCACCCGGCGCAGCGCGCCGGTCTGCTCGGCGGCCAGCGGGGCGGCGACCGGCCACGGGTCGGCGGCGCCGGGTACCAGCTTGTCGGCCTTGTTCAGCAGGCCCAGCGAGTTGATCGGGGTGCTGGCCAGCCGGGCCGACGCCGACCGGAACGCCGCCAGCGCGGCCGCGTCGTCGGCCCGCACCGCCTGGGTGAACACGTACAGGATCGCTTCGGCCCCGCAGATCGCCCCGGCGGAGTCCGCGTCGAGGTCCTCGTCCAGGATGTACCGGCGGGCGGCGCCGCTGACGGCCGCGCTGGTGGAGGCCAGGCCGGGGGTGTCCACCACGGTCAGGTCCCGCAGCCGGTCGCTGGTCAGCGTGACGTCCACGAACGCGACCTGCGCCAGCGGGGTGCCGAGCCGCTGCGGGATCATGCCGGACTCGTCCAGCGGCAGGCTGGCGCGGGTGCCGTCCCGGCGCACCACGTCCACCCGGTCCGCCGTCCCGTACCGGAACTGGGTCACCACGCGGGTGCACTCGCCCACCTCGGTCGGCGCCACCCGCCGCCCGATCAGCGCGTTGACCAGCGTGGACTTGCCCGCCTTCAGCCGCCCCGCGAGCGCCACCCGCAGCGGCTCGGCCAGCCGCCGGCGCACCGCGCGCACCTGCTCCGCGGCGGCGGGTCCCAGCCGCGGGCCAACCTCGTCGCAGAGCGCGGCGATACGGGCACTGAGCACAGCGGGGTACGGCGGGGCCGGGGTGGCCGCTTGGTGGGGGACCGGGGTCATCGTTGTCGGCTCACCGACTCGTCAGGGGCGGCCCGGTTCGGCGACAATGACGATCCCGATCGTGCTCGCTCATCCGTGTTCCGTCCCCTTCCGGCGCGGTCGGGGCCGGTCCGCCCCACCGGCCAACGCTGCCGGTCACCGGTCGGCGGTGGCGCTGCCGGCCCGCACACGCTACGACTATCGTGCCGGCGCTGGATCCCATCTTCGTGCCAGGGCCGCCGCTCCCGCCAGGGCGGGCACGGTCCTGCGGCCGCCGGCGACCGGGGAGGTAGACGTTGCGCCAAGCACCCGGCCCGCCACCCGCCGCCGTCACCGCCGGGGGTGTGGGTGGCCTGGCCGAGGCGGCGTCGGCGCTGCTGGCGGCGCCCGGCCTGGTGGTCCTGACCGGCGGGCCCGGCTGCGGGCGTTCGGCCGCGCTGTCCGCGCTCGGCGACGCGTTCCGCGGCCCCGTCCACGCCGGCGGCGGGCTGGCGATGCTGCGTACGGTGCCCGCGTTCGCCCTTACCCGGGCGGTCCGTGTCCGGTTGCCGGTGCACGACCCGGCCCTGCTCGCCGAGGCGGTGCGCTCCCGCGTCCGGTCCGGCCTGCTGCTGCTGGACGACCTCCAGTGGGCCGACCCGCTCACGCTGGCCGCGCTGCCGGCCATCGCCGCGCACTGCCGCGTCGCGGTCGCCCTGCGCACCCCGTACCGCCTGCCCGGTGACCTGGTGGCCGCGCTGCGCCGCGCCGCGGCGGGCTGGCTGCCGGTACCCGCCCTGGAGCCGGCGGCCGCGGCCGACCTGGCCCGCCGGGTCGCCCCCGCGTTGGCGCCGGCCCGGGTCGCGGAGGTGGTCCGCCGCGCCGGCGGCGTCCCGCTCGCGGTGCGGGCCCTCGCCCGCCACGCCGCGTCCGGCGCCGACTCGCCGGCCGCCGGGCCCGATGAGGACCAGGTCGCCTACGCGGTGGCGGTGGCGCTCGCCGACCTGCCCCGCCCGGCCCGGACCGCGATGGCGGCACTGGGCCTGCTCGGCCGCCCGGCCCCGGCCGCCCTGCTCGGCGCCGGCACCGGCGAACTGCTCGCCGCCGGCCTTGTCACCCGCACCGTTCCGCCGAGCGGCGACGTACCGGGCGGCGATCGGGCCGGCGCGGCCCTCGATGCTCCGGGTGCTGCTTCGAGTTTCGGCAGTGCGGCAGCGGGCGGTGATGCTTCGGGCGGTACGTCCGGGGGTGGTGAGGTGGCGCCGGTGTCGCCCTATGTCGCGGAGGTGGCCGCCGGGCTGCTGGATTCGGCGCAGCGCGCCGCCCTGCACCGCCGCCTGGCCGGGCTGGTGCCGCCCCGGGAAGCCGTACGGCACCTGGCCGCGGCCGGCGACGGACCGGCCGCCTACGCCCTGGCCACCGCCGCCGCCCGGACCGCCACGAGCGGCGGCGAGCGGGCCGAGTTGTTGCTGTTCGCGTGCGACCTGGCGCAGCCGCCGGCGGGCGTGGTGGTGGAGCCGGCGGTGCGGATCGCCGCCGCCCGGGCCGCCCTGGCCGCCGGCCGCCCCCGCGCCGCCGCCCAGGTCGTCACGGCCACCCTGGGCGGGCAGGCGGCGGTGTTGCGTGGCGAGGCCCTGCTCCAGGCGGGCGACCCCGCCGCCGCGCGGGACGCCGTCGCCCCGGTACCGGACGACGCCGATCCCGCCGTGGTCGCCGCCCGCGACCGGGTCCGGCTCCTCACCGACCTGGGGACCACACCGGCCGGCGCGGCCGTGACGCTGCCCGCGGTCATCGCCCGGCACGGCGAGCCGCCCGCCCATCCCGGGCTGCGGGCGGCGGTGGCCGCGGTCCGCGCCGCGCGCCGCGAGCCCGGCTGGGAGTACGGGTTGGCCTCCGCCGCCGCGGCGGCCGCCACCGCGGGCGACGTGCTGGCCGCCCGGTGGAGCGGGTGGCTGCTCGTCGAGACGCTCGCCGCCGACGGCCGCCTCGCCGAGGCCGCGCACACCGCCGGCCAGGCCGCCGACGCCTGCGCCGCCGACCTCGCGTACGGCTGGCAGACGCGCTTCCTCGCGGCCCGGCTGTGGTGCACCGCGCTGCGCGGCGACCCGGAGCGTGGTACCGGCGTCCCCGATGATGTGTTGCGACGGGCGGGTGACCTTACCGACCGCACGCTGCCGCCCCTCGCCCGCGACTACGCGACGGCGGCCGCCGCGCTGCTGGAGGCGGACGGTGGCCTGCTCGCCCCGGCCCGCGCCCGGCTGGCCGCCGCGGCGCCCGACCCGCCCGGCGCGGGCGTCCTGCTGGACTGGGTCCGGCGGGAGGCGGCGTGGCTCGACGGCCGGCCCGACCAGGCGACGGCCGAGCCGGTCGCCGCCACCGGCAGCGGCCCGCCCCTGGTGGCCGGGCTGCGCGACATCACCGCCCACTGGGCCGCCCACGACGCCGCGGGCTCAGCGGGCGCCCACCCCGGCGCCGCCGGCCCGGCCGCCGAGGACGGCCCCGGTTCGGTGGTTCCGGCGGTGCGGGAGACGCTGGCCGCGTGGTCCAGCGGCGCCGCTGACGGCTTCACCCGGGCGGCGCGGCTGTGGCGCGGTATCGCGGTCCGGGAGGAGGTGCGGTGCCTGCTGGCCCACGGCCTGCACGCCGGCGACCGTGACCGGGCGGTCCCCGTGCTGCTGGCCGCGGAATCCCTCGCCGAGCGCTGCGGACTGGTCGTCCTGCTGGGCCGCGTCCGCCGCGCCCTGCGCCGCCACGCCGTGCGCCGCGGCCCCAGCGGCACCGGCCCGTCCGGCACCGCAGGCGGGAGTGGCGAGCTGACCGGGCGGGAACGCCAGGTGCTCCGCCTCGTCGCCCGGGGCGAACCGACCCGCCGGATCGCCGGTCAGTTGGGCATCTCCGCCGAGACGGTGGAGACCCACATCCGGGCCGGCATGCGCAAACTGGGCGCACGCACCCGCACCGAAGCCGCCGCGCGGGCGCTGGAGGTACTCGCCGGATGATCTCGGACGCCCCCCGCTACGTGGTCCCCACCGCCGCCGACGCCACCGCGGTCCTGCGCCGGCTGGCCCGCGCCGGCTGGCGCACGCGCGAGGGCTTCGCCCTCACCGAGACCGCCTGGGACCTCACCACCGCCCACCTGGCCCTCTACGGCCGGGTGCCCGACCTGGAGACCGTCCAGTTGGTGGTGCTCGCCGCCGCCCGCGGCGCGGGCGTGGTCGCGATCACGGACGCCGCCACCGACCTCGGCCGCGCCCTGGTCGGCGACCTGACCCGCCTCGGCCCCGTCCACCGCGCCCCCGACACCGGCCGCGCCGAGCCCGACGTCCTCGGCCGCCTCATCCCGGAGCAGCGGGCCCTGCTGGACCGCCTCGCCAGCGGCGAGACGATCGCGGCCGCGGCCGCGGCCGAGTTCCTCTCCCTGCGCACCGCGAACCGGCGGATCGCCCAGGCCCGGGAACTGTTCGGGGTGGGCACCACCCGCGAGGCCGTCCTGGCCTACCTGCGCCAGCGGCGCCCCCGCCCCCCGCTCTAGCTCCCACGCCCCCCAACCCCGCCGGTCTTCCAGTTGTGGTGCCCGGCGGATGTAATACCAGGCTCGACGGAAGGTGTGTTCAGCGGGCGATGCGGCGGTGGGTGCGGGTCGCGTTCGCCGGTCGGGTGGGGTCGACGTGCCGCGGGCGGTCCGGCTCGTCGGGGCGAAGGGGGCGCAATGTGTCGGTGATCGCGTCGATAATCCGGTCGGTCGCGCGGCGCGCGGCGCCCCGTTCCGGGTGGACCCCGGAAGATGCCACGCCGCCGATCCGTGGCCCGGTGCCGGAGGCGGGAAGGCCGGAGAGGTCCACGACGGCGCCGAAGTGCACCCGTACCACCGGGCGGCGGACCATCGCACGCAGCAAGGCCCGCACGATGCCCCTGGGTGCTGCGTACGGGACCAGGGTGTGCGCGCCCCACTGCGCGACCGCCGCGACGGGGGCACCGCTGGCCAGGGCCAGCCGGGCGGCCCCGGTCTTGCCGCGTTCGGGCCACATGCCGGGGTCCAGGCCGATGCGCCCCTCCGGGTAGACCAGCACGACGCCGCCGGCGGCGATGGCGTGCGCGGCGTGGGTGAGCGCGTCGGCGACCGTCGCCTCCTCGCGGTCGACCCGGATGTGGCCGCTGGCCCGCATGACCGCGCCGACGACGGGGGCGCGGAACAGCCCGCCGGTGGCCATGATGCGCGGTGCGACACCGCGGACCCGGCACGCGGCGGTGAGGATCACCGGGTCGATCGGGCTGATGTGGTTGGCGGCCAGGATCAGCGGGCCGTGGCGCAGCGCGGTGGGCACGTCGCCGGTCACCCGCAGCCGGCAGATCAGCGCGACCAGCGCGCGGGCCAGCACGAGCAGCACCCGCCACACCAGCGGGGGACGCCAGGGCGCCGCACCGGTCGTGTCCACGGCGAACGATCATGCCACCCGGCCGGCCCCGACGTTGCCGAGGACACACCCGACCCCTCTACTACCTCGGGTAGTATTTACTACACCTGGTAGTAGGGAGGGGTGGCGCGTGGACGCTCTCGATGTGGCACGGTGGCAGTTCGGGGTCACCACCGTGTACCACTTCCTGTTCGTGCCGCTCACCATCGGGCTGTCCGTCCTGGTCGCGACCATGCAGACGGTCTGGATCCGCACCGGCGACGAACGCTGGCTGCGGCTGACCCGCTTCTACGGCAAACTGTTCCTGATCAACTTCGCCATGGGTGTGGTCACCGGCATCGTGCAGGAGTTCCAGTTCGGCATGAACTGGAGCGACTACTCCCGCTTCGTCGGCGACGTGTTCGGCGCCCCACTGGCCCTCGAGGCGCTGCTCGCGTTCTTCCTCGAGTCCACGTTCCTCGGGCTGTGGATCTTCGGCTGGGACCGGCTGCCACGCCGGGTACACCTGGCCACCATCTGGGCCGCCGCGATCGGGTCGGTGCTGTCCGCGTACTTCATCCTGGCCGCGAACTCGTGGATGCAGAACCCGGTCGGGTACCGGCTCAACCCCGCCACCGGACGCGCCGAATTGACGGATTTCGGTGCGGTACTCAGTAATCCGGTCGCCATGGTGACGTTCCCGCACACGATCGCCGGCTGCTTCCTGGTCGCCGGGGGACTGCTCACCGGCGTCGCTCTGTGGCACCTGATGCGCGGTAGGCCGCAGGACGCCGACACCCACCGCCGGGCGCTGCGCCTCGGCGCCTGGGTCACCCTGGTCGCCGCCGCCGCGGTCGTGATCTCCGGCGACATCCAAGGCAAGATCATGACCCAGGTGCAGCCGATGAAGATGGCCGCCGCCGAGGCGCTGTACCGGACCGAGTCACCCGCGTCACTGTCCGTGTTCACGATCGGCACCCTGGACGGCAGCCGCGAGGTGTACGCGCTGAAGATCCCGTACGTGCTGTCGTTCCTCGGCACCGGCGACCCGCGGGGCACCGTGCACGGCATCGAGGACCTGCAGGCGCAGTACGCCGCCACCTACGGGCCCGGCAGCTACACCCCGATCATCCCGGTCACCTACTGGACGTTCCGGCTGATGATCGGGCTCGGCGTGCTGACCGCCGCGATCGCGCTGCTGGCACTGTGGACGCAGCGACGCGGCCGGATCCCCACGTCCCGATGGCTGCGCCGCGCCGCCCTGGTACTGCCGGTCCTGCCGCTGCTGGCGAACTCCTCCGGCTGGATCTTCACCGAGATGGGGCGCCAGCCGTGGCTGGTCTTCGGCGAGATGCTCACCCGCGACGGGGTGTCCGTCAGCGTCTCCCTGGCCGAGGTACTGACCTCCTTCGCCGCGTTCACCGCGATCTACGGCGCCCTGGCCGTCATCGAGGTGCGCCTGCTGCTGCGGTACGCCCGCGCCGGCCTGCCCCCGGCCGACCCGCCCGCATCCGACCACGACGCCGGCGCCGGACCGGACCGCGAACGCGCCCTCGCGTTCGCCTACTGAAGGGACCGCCGCCGTGGACCTGCCCACCGCCTGGTACCTGCTGATCGCCGCCCTGTTCGTCGGCTACTTCGTGCTGGAGGGCTTCGACTTCGGCGTCGGTGCCCTGCTGCCCGTCCTCGGCCGCGACGACCGGGAACGCCGGGTGCTCATCAACACCATCGGACCGGTCTGGGACGGCAACGAGGTCTGGCTGATCACCGCCGGGGGAGCCCTGTTCGCCGCGTTCCCCGAGTGGTACGCCACCCTGTTCTCCGGCTTCTACGCCCCGCTGCTGCTGATCCTGCTGGCGCTGATCGCCCGCGGCGTCGCCTTCGAGTACCGCGGCAAGCGCACCGACCCGCGCTGGCGGGCCCGCTGGGACGCCGCGATCGTCGTCGGCTCCCTGGTGCCCGCGTTCGGCTGGGGACTGGTCTTCGCCACCCTGCTGCGCGGCGTACCGCTGAACGCCGACCACGACTTCGTCGGCACCACCCTGGACCTGTTCTCCCCGTACGCCCTGCTCGGCGGCGCCACCACCCTCGCGCTGTTCGTGGCGCACGGCGCCATGTTCCTGGCCCTGAAGACCACCCGCGACATCCGGGCACGCGCCGCCCGCATCGCGGTGCGCGCCGCCACCGCCGCGCTCGCCCTCGCCGCCCCCTTCCTCGCCTGGACCCTCGCCCAGTCGTCCACCCTGCCGGGCGCCCCGCCGGCGGACGCGACCACGCGGGACGGCCTAGCCCCGGCGGCGGTGGCGCTGGCCATCGTCGCGGCCGGGGCCCTGGCCGCCGCCCTCGCCGCCGCGCGCGCCCGCCGGGAGGGCTGGGCGTTCACCGGCACCGCCACCGCGATCGCCGCCACCGTGGCCACGCTGTTCGCCGCCCGGCACCCCGTCCTCCTACCGTCCACCCTGGACCCCGCCGGCACGCTGACCGTCGCCAACGCCTCCGCCACCGCCTACACCCTGCGCATCATGACCTGGGCGGCCGCCCTGTGCGCCCCCGTCGTGGTCGCCTACCAGGCGTGGTCGTACTGGGTGTTCCGCCGCCGGGTCGACATACGCCACATACCCGAGTAGAGCCCGCAGCGGCGGGCGCAGGCTGAAATCCATGCCGCGGCCAGCTCCATCCGCCGCCGGCACCACGCCGGGCGTGGCCAGACATAACCCCCCGTGTCCGGCCCGCCCGGCGTGGCCCAGCCGACGCCCTAACCCGCGTCGCGCAACTCGGCCAGCCGGGCCTCGATCTCGGCTAACTCGGCGCGCAGCCGCTCCGCCTGCTGCTCGGCCTCCGCCCGCTCCGCGGCGAGAATCTGCTCCACCGCCTCGTGCACACCCGGCACATCCACCAGACTGACCATGCGCATCGCCTCCGCGGGCCGCACCACGTACGGCTTGGCCAGCACCTTGTTGCCCTGCTGCGCCGCGACCGTCCACTCGCCCTCGGCGTACGCGAGGGTGACGGTGAGCGCCGGCGGCGCCTTCGGCTTCGCCGCCCGGGCACCCTTACGCGCCGCGGGCTTCCCCTCCTGGGCGGGGGGAGCGGGGGAGCTCTCCGCCCTAGGCTGCGGCACCGACGCCGAAGACTCGGGGCCACCCGGCTCGGGCCGCGGCGACTCCGGCTTCGGCGGCTCGGTCAGGCGCAACTCAGGCCCGGAGACCTCGGGCTGCGCGTCGGGCGCGGCCCCGTTGCGGGCACGGGACCCCGCACGGCCCGCGCCGCGCGGCGCGACGATCAGGTCGGCGGGGGAGAAGGGCAGCTCATCGCGGCCGAACCGGACCACCACCCACTCGTCCGACGCCGCCGGATCGGTCAGCTCCACCACCTGGCCGACCTGACCGGCGATCTGCCCGGCCGCCTCGGTGAACTGCACCTTCGGCCGGCGCCCGGCGGACAGCTGCTCCCGGATGCGGGACAGATCCTCGGTGGACAGCCCGCGAACCGCGGCGCGCGCGACCATCAACCCACCTCCCTCTCGTACACCTGTTTGGCTGACCCGTGTCTACCAGCAACCACCGACAACCTCGCATCGACCCGCCGGCAACGGGATCTGATTGTGCCGCGAGGGATCCGGGCCCTTGCCATCGGCACGGGTGACAACGCACCCGGACCGTGGAGGTGCGCGTCACGGCGCTCTGCTCTGCTTCCGTGGCGGAAACACCTGCGGTGTGCATGGCGGCAGCCCAGGTGGGCACGCCGACGAGCGCCGCGGGTATGGCGCTTCCTAACACCCGCGGTGCGGCAGCCGGCAATGCCGGGGCCGGGTCCGCCAGGCTGATGCTGGGCGCAACGCCTCGCACACACGACGCTCCCAATCCGATAACCCGCGTAGTAACCCGCGGGGGACAACCGGCGAAAGCCCAGTGATACCAACGGGATCGGGGCCTGGTCTCGGCGGGCCCCGCACGCTCGAAGTTGACATAATGCACATTATCGAACAAGCGCCAGAGGGTGCGGTTCCATGTGCCACCGAACGTGCAAGACCACCTTCGCCAACGAACTCGCAGCCACCCTGCGCGAACGAAACCGGCCGGTCATCCGGATCTCGCTCGACGACTTCCACAACGTCCGCGCCGTGCGCTACCGGCAGGGCCGCGCGTCGCCGGAGGGCTTCTGGCGCGACTCCTACAACTACGCGCGGTTTCGCGCCGACGTCCTCGACCCGCTCGGACCGAACGGGACCAGGCACTACCGGGCGGCCGCCCACGACCTTGCCACGGACGAGATCCGCACCCCCGAACCGCGGCACGCCCCACCCCGGGCGGTACCCATCGTCGACGGGCTGTTCCTGCACCGCGACGAGCTGACAGCCGCCTGGGACCTGTCTGTCTTCCTCGATGTCCCGTTCACCATCACGGCCCAACGCATGGCCGTGCGCGACGGCACCGAACCCGATGCCGACCATCCCGCCATGCGGCGATACGTCCAGGCCCAGCGGATCTACTTCGCGGCGTGCGCCCCGCAGGACAGGGCCGGCGTCCTTGTCGACAACACCGACTTCCAGCGCCCCCGAATCCTGCGAACTGGATGAGGCGCCCGGCCACGCGACGCAGCCGCCGTCTTACCCGGCGGGAAATGATGTGGCGGGACTCCTGCCCGTTCCCCAGGATGAGCCTCGTGATCGAGGGACCCTGGGTAGTCGATGAACTGGCGTTCGCGGGCGCGGAGCACCTGGACGCCGCGTACGTGGCCGGCTACGACCGCAAGTCCGGCTACGAGAAGGTGGACGACGCGACGGATCCGACCGGTGACCTGCCGGACCTGCGGGCGCACGGGCTGAACCCGGTCGCCACGCTGGTGGACCTGGGCGCCGGCACCGGTCGGCTGGCGCTCGCCGCCGCGCCACACGCCGGACGGGTCGTCGCGGTGGACGTCTCCCCCGCGATGATCGACGCGATACGGGCGCGGGCGGCCGCGGCGGGTCTGACCAATGTGGACGCCACGCGGGCGGGCTTCCTCACCTACGAGCACCCGGGGCCGCCGGCGGACGTGGTCTACACCCGCAACGCCCTGCACCAGCTACCCGACTTCTTCAAGGCCCTGGCCCTGCACCGCATCGCCGGGATGCTGCGCCCGGGCGGGACGCTGCTGGTCCGCGACCTGGTGTACGACTTCGGGCCGGGTGAGGCACCGGCGGTGTTCGCGGACTGGTTCGCCGGCGCGGCGAGCGACCCCCGCGAGGGATACACCGCCGAGGACTACGCCACGCACATCCGCACCGAGTTCAGCACCTACCGGTGGCTGTTCGAGCCGATGCTCGACGCGGCCGGATTCGACATTGTGGACGCCTCATACCACGGCCGCCTCTACGGGCGGTACGTGTGCCGGCGGCGGGGCTAATGTGGCACGGGTGAAGTTCGCCCTGTCGGTGCCGCCGACCGCCGCCCCCACCGACCTCGTGGACCTGGCCGTCGCGGCCGACCGGGCCGGGTGGGACGGGTTCTTCGTCTGGGACCACATCCACCTCGAGGACGGCCTGCCCCTGCACGACCCGTGGGTGCTGCTGGGCGCCATCGCCACCGCGACACGGCAGGTCCGGCTCGGCGCGCTGGTGACCCCGCTGGCCCGGCGGCGGCCCTGGAAGGTGGCCAAGGAGATCGTCACCGCGGACCACCTCAGCGGCGGGCGACTGATCGTCGGCGTGGGGCTCGGGTGGCCGGCCTCGGAGTTCACCGCGTTCGGGGAGCCGGGCGGCGACCGGGAGCGCGGCGACACCCTCGACGAGGCACTGGAGGTGCTGGAGGGGCTGCTGCACGGCGGCCCGGTGGAGCATGAGGGCCAGCGGTTCCGGGTGCGGACGCGGATCTCCCCCGGCCCGGTGCAGGCGCCCCGGCCACCGATCTGGGTGGCGGCGACCTGGCCGCACCGGCGACCACTCGATCGGGCCGCCCGCTACGACGGCGTGTACGCGCTGGGCCGCGACACCGCGGGTGGGCTGACGCTCGAGCAGATCGCCACCGTGCGGGCGCGGATCGGGCCGGACGCGGACCTGGTCGTCCCGTTGGAGCCGCCGCTCACCCCGCGCGAGTACGCCGAAGCGGGCGCCACCTGGCTGATCAGCGGCCCGGACGCGGCCGACCTGTCCACCCCGGGCGCGCTCGACCGGTTCCGCGAAGTCGTCACCGCCGGCCCGCCACGCTAACCGGCGAGCTGGGCCCGCCACCGGTCGGCGGTCAGCCGGTAGCACACGTGCGGGCGCAGCGGACCCACCGGTACGCGGGGATGGTCGAAGTCGTCGCCCGGGTCGCGGATCATGCCAAGGCGACGCATGACCCGCTGCGAGCGCTCATTACGCACCGCGGTAACCGAGACGACCTCCGGCAGCCCCACTCGTCGAAAGCGACCCGCAGCGCCTCCCGGGCCGCCTCGGCGGCGTAGCCGTGGCCCCACGCACGGCGGGCCAGCCGCCAACCGACCTCCACGGCGTCGCCCCCGGGGTAGCCACGCACCGGCAGCTTCACCGGTTGGAGCCCGGTGAAGCCGATGAACTCGCCGGCGCCGGCGACCTCAAGCGCCCACAGACCGAAGCCATGGCGGGCGAAGCCGGCGGCGATACGGTCGGCGAACGCGTCGCTCTGCTCCCGGGTCATCACCGCCGGGAAGCACTCCATCACCTCGGGGTCGGCGTTCAACGCCGCGAACGCGCCCCGGTCGCTGTCCCGCCACTGCCGCATGATCAGCCGTTCGGTGCGCACCCGACCGACCCTAACCCGCCAGGGTCACCACGAGCGGCCGGTGATCGCTGATCGGCGCCTCGGGCACATCGACCGAAACGACCGGTGGCAGCGGCGCGCCGCGCGGGTCGAGCAACACGTGGTCCAGTTGCACCCGCGGGTTGGGCGCCGGGTAGGTGGGCACCCGGGCCAGCAGCCGCCACCGGGTGATCAACGCGACGGCGCGGGTGGGCAGGTTCAGGTCACCGAGCAGGACCCGCGGCGGCGGCAACGTACGCAGGAACCCGACCGCCTGCCGCAACTGCCGCACATTCCAGCCGGGCAGGAACGACAGGTGGGTGTTGCCGACCGTCAACGGGCCACCCGGCGTGTCCACCACGGCGGCGAGCACCACCCGCGGCTCATCGGCCAGGAACAACAGCCGCCCGCCGCGCGGACCCGCCATCACCACCGGCGAACGGACCGGCGCCGGGCGCAGCCGGAAGACGTGCCACGACCGCACCGGGAAACGGCTGACCAGGCCGATCCCGTACCGGGGCTCGCCGTGGCCGTCCTCCTCGGAGGTCACCGCCCGGATCCCCACCCCCGGGGTGCCGACCACCGCGGCGGCGAACCGGTGGTCCACGGCGCCGAGCGCCCCGGCGGCCAGCGCGGTGAGGTCCACGTTGCCGCTGCGGGTCTGGGTATGGTCCACCTCCTGGATGCCCAACACGTCCGCGTCCAGGGCGGCAACCGCCCCGGCGAGCCGCTCCGGCTCGACCAGGCCGTCGGTCAACGACCGGCCGTGCAGCAGGTTGAAGGTCGCCAGACGCACCCCTGCACCCTACGATCAGCCGGTGCTCAAGGCCCTGTGCTGCTCGATAATCCTGTTCGTGGCGATCGGCTCGGTCGGCGTGTGGCTGCGCCTGCGACAGCGCCGCCGCTGAACCGAGACACGGCGGGGTGGGCGGCGCTGGCCGCCACCCCGCCGCTCGGCATCCCCAGCCCCGGTCAGACGGTCGCGGCGCGCCGCTCGTCAACGGCCAGCCCCACGACCGCGGCAAGCAGCACCACCGCACCGGCCACCACCGCCGGCGTGAGCCGCTCACCGAGCAGCAACACCGCGATCACCGCGGCCGTCAACGGCTCCAGCAGCGCGACCACCGACGCGGTCGTCGCCCGCACCGCGGCCAGACCGGCGAAGAACAGCCCGTACGCGAGCGCGGTCGGCACCGCCGCCAGGTAACCCAGCAGCACCAGGGACGACCACCCGGCGCCCCGGCCCGGCAGGAACCCCTCGGCGAAAGCCAGCGGCAGCAGGCACACCGCCCCGACCACGAACCCGCCCATCGCCACCGCGTACGGGTCGGACGGGCTCGCCCGGTCCAGGCGGCGGGTCAGCACCGTCGTTGCCGCGTACCCGGTCGCGGACAGCAACGCGTACCCGATACCGCGCAGCGTCGCCGCGTCCACCCGCACACCATCGCCGCCGCTGCCGCTAACGAGCAGCACCAGGCCCACCAGGGACCCGGCGACCGCCACCGAACCCGCCCGGCTCAGCCGCTCCGCCGCCACCACCCGCGCGCCCACCGCGATCAGCACCGGCCCCGCGCCGAGAGTCACCATCGTTGACAGCGCCAGCCCCGCATCGCGGACCGCCGCGAAATACGCGGTCTGGTAAACCGCCAACCCGGCGCCGGTCACCACCAGGCGCCGCACCGACGGGCTGCCGCCACCAGACGGACGCAGAACCGCCCGGGCGGCGGCAAGCAGCAACGCACCACCCACGAAACGCCAGAACGACACCGCGAGCGGACCCAGACCCGCCCCGGCATAGAGCACCGCCGCGACCGCACCGCCGGTACCCCACGCGGCCGCCGCCACGGCGACCGCCAGCAAACCCCGGGCCACCGGCCCGGGAACGATACGAACAGACACACACGTCTCCCACCTCGTCGCCACCGATCGGACCGGACACGGGCGACGAGCGACCGCCGGGCGGCGTGGCGCCGGCCGGCGGATCGCGCAAAAGCGCCGCCCTTAGCGGACGGGCGGGGGGAGAATCGCGTATGGCACGGCGGTACCGTACCCCGCGGGTACGAACCCGCCGCGGCCTGTGGCACGGTTGCCGCCATGGACCGCTACTCGCCGGGACAGGTCGCCGAAAAGACCGGATTCAGCCTGGACACGCTGCGCTACTACGAGCGGATCGGCCTGCTCGACGACATCGCCCGCACCGCCGGCGGAAAGCGGATCTTCACCGACGACGACCTGTCCTGGCTCGGCATCCTGCGCTGCCTACGGGACACCGGCATGCCGATCAACCGAATGCTCCGGTACGCCGAGTTGGCGCGGGCCGGCGACGCGACCCTGCGCGAGCGGATCGACCTGCTGGAGGAGCACGACCGGCAGGTCGAGGCGCAGATCGCACACCTGCGCGCACAACAGCAACACATCCGCGGCAAGGTGGCCTACTACCAGTCGCTGCTGGAACCGACCGGCTGACGCGGGAACCCGGATCCCCGGCGGGGAGGGAAACGGTCACCGCAACGCGCCGTTGAGGAACAGGTCCGCCAGTTCGGCCGGTTCGAGCCGGCCGTCCTCACCGGGCGGCCGGCCGCGGGAGAACAACACACTGAGGAACGTGCCGGCCAGCCGCTCCGGCGGCCAACGCAGCGACTCGCGCTCCGGCCCCGTGATTGTTCTCGTCCGGCTCGCCGTGCCGACAACGGGCCCGACACCGACCCGGCCGAGTGGCCCCTATCCCCCGCCGCCCGGTCCATCAGGCATCTCATCCCGGTCACTGACCAGCCCGGCTCGCCTCTGGACGTCCGCACCGTCCAGAGGCGAGCCGGGTGACGTCGGTGCTTGATCATGCGGTATTGAGCTGTGGCACGGCGTACGTCCTCTAAGTCATCCTAGGAAGCTGGATTGATGACCCGCCGTGCGTCGAGTGCATCCCGGGTTCCGGTGTCCCCGTCCTGGCCGGTTGCCCGCTGCCCGGAGCACCGCAGTCCCGAGCGTTGCGGGCGTTGGCGTCCACGGCTCGCTAATCGGCCGCGTCATCGGCAACACATCGCGACCGACCAGTACAACGAACAGCCCCTCAAGCACGGGCGCCACATGGCAGCCCGTTCCCCCCGCTTGTCCGTGGCGTACAACGTCCCAAGCCACTGCGCACGCGTGCGGCAACCCACACCGCCTGCGGCATCCTAGGAAGATAGGTTGGAGGGGTCGGGATGGCGGCGGGTGGGGCGGCACGGACAATGGACGATGTTGCGACCCCACGCCCCGGATGGAGCCGTTGACCAGCACCCGCGCTACCGCCAGCCCGCCGCTGGCCGGCACGCCCGACGCCGGTGCCACCCTCGCGGCGCTGCGTATCCTTCGTCCTGACCTGGTCGCCCCCTTCCGCGCTGCCCTCCCCGGAGCCCGCGCCGCGGTCCTCGCGCGGCTGTGGGGTGCCCTCGCCCGCGAACCCCTCCCCGGCCTCACCGCCCGCCACCAGCGGACCGGCACCTTGGAAGTCACGCTCGCCCTCGCCAATCGGCTCGCCGGGCCACGCGAGGTGGAGCGGTGTGCCGGCCCGTCCAGCTCCGGCGCCGCCGACACGATCGCCCCGGGCCCGGCGGTGGAGCCCGGCCACGAACACCTCACCGACCTCGATGCGGGCACCAGCGTGTGCGGCCCGGTGTGGGTGGCCGATGCTTTCGCCGTACCGCCGGACGGGCTGGCCCTGACCTGCGACGGCCGCGCGTTCGACGACCCGGCCGAGCTGGCGCGGGCCCTGGGCTGGCCGGAGCGGTTCGTGGCGGAACTGGCCAACAGCGTGGCGAACCTCGCCCTCGGTCGCGCCGCCCAGCCGCCCACCGCGCCGCCGTGGCGCGACCCGAGCGACGCCGAGCAGTCCGTCGTGGACGGCCACCCGCTGCACCCCGGCTGCCGCACGCGGCACGGCATGACCACGGCGGACGTCCTCGCCTACGCGCCCGAGCACCGGCCGCTGGTGGCGCTGCCGCTGGTGGCCGTGCCGGCGGGGCACTGGCTGAGCACCGGCGAACGGCTGCCACCGTTGCTGCCCATGCACCCGTGGCAGTTCGACCACGTCCGCGACCGGTACCCGTGGCTGCGCCCGACCGGCGAGGTCGTCCACGCCCGCCCGCTGATGTCGTTGCGGACCCTCAGCGACGGTGCGCGTCAACTCAAGACGGCCGTGGACGTGCAGATGACCAGCGCGGTCCGTACCGTCTCCCCGGCCGCGTTGCACAACGGACCGGCGATCAGCGCGCTCCTCGCGCGGCTCGGCGGGGTCGACGTGCTCGCGGAGACGGCGGCCGGCGCGGCACTGGTTGACGGGGAGCCGTGCCGCAGCCTGGCGGTGGTGGTGCGCCAGGGCAGCCCGGCCGGCGCCGTGCCGCTGGCCGCGCTGACCACCACCGGGGATCCGGTCGCGTTCGTCGGGCGGCTCGCCGGTGCGCTGCTGCCGCCGCTGTTCGCCCTGCTGCGGCGGGGTGTCGCCCTGGAGGCGCACGGGCAGAACACCCTCGCGGTCGTGGCCGATAAGCGGATTACCGGCATCGCTTATCGGGATATGGGCGGGGTCCGGATCAGCCCGCGGCTCCTGCGCGCCCACGGCGTCGAGCCGCCTCCCCTGCACGGCGACGTCCCCTGCGACGACCCCGAGGTCCTGCGCACGAAGGTGTACGCGTCCGCCGGGGTCGCCCTGGCCGAGCGGGTCGCCGCGCTGTCCCGGGCGCACGGTGTGGAGCCCGCGGTCCTGTGGCGGCGGGTCGCGCAGGAGATCCGCGACGTGCCCGGCGCGGAGCCGGCCGACCTCGCCGGCCTGTTCGCGTCGGCGCTGCCGGTCAAGGCCACCACCGCGATGCGGCTCGCCGCCGACCCCCTCGCGGACCGGTGGGCCACGCTGCCCAACCCGCTCGCGGAGTACGCGTGACGACCGCCGCGTCCGCCCTCGACGCGGCCGCCGAGGACGCCGCCGCCGAGCTGGACCGGGTGGCGCCGCACCTGGTGGACGGATTCCAGCGCTCGCTCGGCCGGGCGGCCGACACGGTCGGGCGGCGGCTGCTCGGGGCGCTGTGTCGGGAGGACATCGGCGACGCCCGCGAGCGCTACGCCGGTCGGGGCCGCCGGCACGGCTTCGACCGGGTGGAGTTCCCGGCGGCGGCGGGCGCCGACCCGGCCGCGCTGCTGCCGCCGCTCGCGGGCGAGTTGACCGACGCCGTGGTGAACCTCGCCGTCGCCTACGCCCGCCGCGAGGCCCTCGACCGCGCCATCCGCACCGCCGCCACCGGCACCACCCATCAGAGCGCCGCTGAACAGGGCGCCGCCCAACCAGGCGCCGACCACCGGAGCACCGCCCAACAGGGCGCCGGCCATCGCGGTGCCGCCGGCGGCGCGACCACCTATGGGGCCGCCGCCCACACCACCGGCGGTCACAGCGCGGCCACCGACAGCGCCACCGGCGACGGCATTGCCGCGACCGCCATTCACCCCGCCGGCGGCGGACCACGTGACCTCGTCGCCCTGTACGGCAGGCTGGCGGCGGACCAGCGCGCCCTGCGGTACGAGCGGCTGGCCGTGGACGGGCACAATCTGCACCCGTGCGGGCGCACCCGGCTCGGTTGGCGGGTCGGTGACCTGCTCGCGCACGATCTGGAGACCGGCTACACCCGAGTCGGGTTCGTGGCCGTCCGGCGGGACGCGCTCGAGGGCGACGATCTGGGGCGCGCGCTCGCCGCCGCGTACCCGGAGCTGCCCGCCCCGCCGCCCGGGTACGCGCTGCACCCCGTACACGAATGGCAGTTGACGGCGGCGCTGCGCGACCGGCACGCGGCGCTGTGGCGGGACGGCCTGCTGCACCCGGTGGAGGCGAGCCTGCCCGCGGCGCCCACCGCGGCCCTGCGCACGCTGCTGCCGCCGATCGGCGCGGACGGGCGCCACCGGTACCTGAAGCTGTCGCTGGACATCCAGATCACCTCGACGCGGCGGAGCATCTCCGTGGCCAGCGCCCGGAACGGGCCGGCGGTCTCGGCGCTGCTGCACCGCCTGCTGGCGGGCGAGGAGCGGGTGTTACTGATGGCGGAGGCCGCCGGGGCTGCGGTGCCGGCAACCGGGCGGGACCTGTCCGCCATTCTGCGCGCGGGCCTGGACGAGCGGCTGCGACCCGGCGAGATCGCGGTTCCCGGCGGGGCTCTGCCGGCCCGGTCGCCGGTCAGCGGGCGGACCGTGCTGGCCGAACTGGTGGACCGGTACGCGATCACCCGCGGGCTGCGCCGGCCGGACCAGGCCGCGCTGCGGTTCGTCGGCGAGTACGCCGCGCTGCTGCTGCCGCCGGTGCTGCGGCTGGCGGCCCGGTACGGGGTCGGGCTGGAGGTCCACCTGCAGAACTGCCTGCCCACCTTCGTGGACGGGGTGCCCGCGCGGATCGCGTTGCGGGACTTCGCCGGGCTGCGCGTGCACGGTCCCCGGCTCGCGGCCGCCGGTATCGACCTGCCGCTGTGGCCCGGCTCGGTGATCGCCACCGGCGACCCGGACGTGCTGCGCGCGAAGGTCGGGTACACCGCGGTGCAGGCGCACCTCGGCGAGATCGTGGTGACGCTGACGGGCTCGCACGGCCTGGACGAGCGGGCGGCCTGGCGGCGGGTCCGCGAGGTGCTGGACGAAACGTACGACGACATGGGAGCCGGGGCGCAGGACGACCACCGCGCCTTCACCGCCCCGGTGGTGCCGCATAAGGCGCTGGTGCGGATGCGCCTCCACGGCGGCGGCGACCTGTATGTGCCGGTGAGGAACGCCCTGCATGCGCCCTGAACCGATCCCCGAGCGGGTTGCCGCCGCGCTGCGCGAGCTGCCCTCCCCCGCCTGCGCCTACGTGTACGACACGGCGGCGTTGCGCGCGACGGCCGCCGCCCTGCGCGCCGCGCTGCCCGCCGGCACCACACTGCTGTACGCGGTGAAGGCCAACGGCCACCCGGCGGTGGTGCGGACGCTGGCCGCGGCCACGGATGGCCTCGAGGTCGCCTCGGGCGGGGAACTGGCCCTCGCCGTGGCCGCCGGCGCCCGGCGGGTGGCCATCGGTGGGCCGGCGAAGACCGATCGGGACCTGGCGGCGGCGGTCGCGGCCGGCGCCACGATCCACGTCGAGAGCCGCCACGAGCTGCGCCGCCTCGCCGTGGTCGCCGGCGGTCGGGCGGCGACGATCGCCCTGCGGGTGAACCGGCGCGGCGCGGGCCCCGCCGGCAGCCACCGGATGACCGGAACCCCGACGCCGTTCGGCATCGACGAGGACGGCCTGCCGGACGCCGCCGCGCTCGCCCGGTCGCTGCCCGGCCTCGACCTGGTCGGCTTTCACCTGCACGCCGTCTCCAACAATCTGGACGCCGCCGCGCACGCCGCCTTCATCGAGGACGCGCTGGACTGGTCCCTCGGGGCGGCGGCGCGGGCGGGCTTCCCGCTGCGGTACGTGAACGCCGGCGGCGGCTTCGGCGTCGACTACACCGGTGCGGCGGCGTTCGACCCGGCCGCGCTGTCCGGCATCGCCGTGCCCGACGGCGTCGAGCTGGCCGTCGAGCCGGGCCGGTACCTGGCCGCCGCCGCCGGCTGGTACGCGGCCGAGGTGCTGGACCTCAAGCGCACCCACGGGCGCTGGTTCGCGGTGCTGCGCGGCGGCACCCACCACTTCCGGCTCCCGGCGGCCTGGGGCTACAGCCACCCGTTCACGGTCCTGCCGGTGGACCGCTGGCCGTACCCGTTCCCGCGCCCCGAGATCCGCGACACCACCGTGGACGCGGTCGGTGAGCTGTGCACGCCGCGCGACGTTCTGGCCCGCGACCACCCGGTGGCGCGACTGCGGGCCGGCGACCTGCTCGTGTTCCCCCGCACCGGCGCCTACGGCTGGGACATCTCGCACCGCGAGTTCCTGCGCCACCCGTACCCGGAGATGGTCGTTCTCTAGCGGCTTGCCCGCTGCCCGGCCCACGGGGCCGCCCGGATGCTCCGCAGCGCTTCCCGCCGGGTCTGGCCCTTGAGCGTGTCCACGTACAGGATGCCGTCCAGGTGCTGGGTCTCGTGCTGGAGCGCCCGTGCCAGGAAGCCGCTGCCGCTGACCGTGATCGGCGTGCCGTGCTGGTCGAAGCCGCGCACCGTCGCGTGCATGGCCCGCGGGGTCGGGAAGTACAGCTCCGGGATGGACAGGCAGCCCTCCTCGCCGTCCTGGAGTTCCTCGCCGACCTCCAGCTCCGGGTTCACCACGTACCCGGTCTGCCCGTCGGCGCGGTAGCTGAACACCCGGGCGCTGACCCCGATCTGCGGGGCGGCCACCCCGGCGCGGCCCGCGAGCGCGACGGTGTCCAGCAGGTCGGCGACCAGTTCCCGCAGGGTGGCGTCGAAGGAGGTGACGGGCTCGGTGGGGGTGCGCAGCACCGGGTCCCCGAGCAGCCGGATCGGCCGAACGGTCATGACCGGAAAGCGTAGCTGATCCTTACTCTTCCGGGTCGCCCCGGGCACGTCCGTCCGGTGGATCATCCGGCTGATCAGCGGCGGCCGCGGGGCGGTCGCGCTCACCGGGGCGGATCAACGGCGGCGAGGCGACCGAACGCCACCCGGCGCCGTTACGGCTCGATCGCGATGACCGGCGGGGCGTCGCCGTACCGCCCGGGCTCGCCGGCGCGGGTTCGCCAGGTGCGCCCCACATACACGAAGAGTCACCGTGCCCGGGAATGAATACCGGCCGTATTGCCGACGCACCACCTGTCCGGCATCGAACAGCTTGCCCGTTGATAGCGTCCGACCATGGGTGGGGAGTCGCCGCCACGGCAAGGCTCAGCAACCTGGCCGCGGACGCGGACGCCTGCGAAGGGGAGCGCTCCCATTCGAGGTCACCGCGTTGGCGGGGAGATGCCTACACTGGTCGGAAGAGCCGGTTCGGCGCCGACGGAGCCGCCGATGGGACCACCGGCCCGAACCGCCTCGGCCGAACGGGGGATCCGCCCCATTCGCCGCCGAAACGGGTTCGATGATGCGCCCAAAAACGTAGTACTGTGCGTTACTGGTCATGTGAACGGTGACACACCACCACAGTCCGGAGACCCCGATGTGTACGCACCTACCCCCCTGCCCCTCCGCCGACGCCGTCGACCGGGAGGCCGCCAGAGTGATCACCGCCGTACCGGAACAGGGCTGGAGCCTGCTCTGCAACGGAGTGATCGCCTTTGAGGACACCGGCGAGCTGCTGCCCGACGGCAGCTGCATCGAGCCGCACCGCGGCCCGGCCCAGCACGCCCTCGCCGCCTGAGCGACCCACGCCGGCACGACCGCACCACGGCACGACCGCACGACAACACCGCACAGCAGCAGCACCGAGGCAGCACC
This sequence comes from Rhizomonospora bruguierae, assembly GCF_018397995.1. GTDB lineage: Bacteria > Actinomycetota > Actinomycetes > Mycobacteriales > Micromonosporaceae > Rhizomonospora > Rhizomonospora bruguierae. Next base: position 10,746 of record NZ_BBQH01000042.1, on the reverse strand, counting down.
ACGGACCGTTCCGTGACATGAACGCCCATCACCGAGAGCGACCAGAGTCGCCCGGAAGCGCAGCCGGAACGGTCCCGGACAGCCTCGACGCCGCCGTCGAGCCCGGCGGGCGACCCGCCGCGATACCCCGCTTTCCGCCGTCCGCCCTCCGCCGCTGGGCACGGCCCGGCGGGCCCTCCGCCCCTCGCGCCCGCCCCCTTGCGCCTGCCCCTCCGTCGATCTTGGAGGTTGGCAGCCTGCCCGCGACCTTCTCCAACGAACGCTCCGGGCTCCTCGTCGACCCGTACCGGCGGGCGACCCAGCGCCTGGTTCGAGGGTGATCGCGGCATTTGTCACCCATCACGAGGCCAAAATCGACGGGCGACGGGTACGGCTACTGCTCGAACGCCTCCGGGGGCGGGCAGGCGCAGACCAGGTTGCGGTCGCCGTAGGCCCCGTCGATGCGCCGCACCGGCGGCCAGTACTTGCCCGCGCGGTCCACGCCCGCCGGGTACGCCGCCACCGAACGCGGGTACGGGTGGCGCCACTCGTCCCCGGTGACCATCTGCGCGGTATGCGGCGCGTTCGCCAGCGGGTTGTCGCCCTTCGGCCACTCGCCCGAGCCGACCCGGTCGATCTCCGCCCGGATGGCGACCATCGCCGCGCAGAACCGGTCCAGCTCGGCCAGGTCCTCGGACTCGGTCGGCTCGACCATCAGCGTGCCGGCCACTGGGAACGACATCGTCGGGGCGTGGAAGCCGTAGTCGATCAGCCGCTTGGCGACGTCGTCCACGGTCACGCCGGTCGCCCTGGTCAGCGGGCGCAGGTCCAGGATGCACTCGTGCGCGACCAGGCCCTTGTTGCCGGCGTACAGCACCGGGTAGTGGTCCCGCAGCCGGGCGGCCACGTAGTTCGCGGAGAGCACCGCGGCGGCCGTGGCGCGGGTCAGCCCCTCGCCACCCATCATCCGCAGGTACGCCCACGGGATGGGGAGGATGCCGGCCGAGCCGTGCGCCGCCGCCGACACCGACCCGACCCCGTCCTCGCGTCGCGGGGCGAGCGGGTCGCCCGGCAGGTACGGGGCGAGGTGGGCGCGCACCGCCACCGGCCCGACGCCGGGACCGCCACCGCCGTGCGGGATGCAGAACGTCTTGTGCAGGTTCAGGTGCGACACGTCCGCCCCGAACCGGCCCGGCTTGGCGTACCCGAGCAGCGCGTTGAGGTTGGCGCCGTCCACGTACACCTGGCCGCCGGCGTCGTGCACCTTCGCGCACAGCGCCGCGATGCCCGACTCGTACACCCCGTGCGTGGACGGGTACGTGACCATGATGGCGGCCAGCGCCGGCCGGTGCGCCTCGATCTTGCGGTCCAGGTCGGCGAGGTCCACGTTGCCCTCCGGGTCGCACGCCACCACGACCACCCGCATGCCCGCCATGACGGCACTGGCCGCGTTGGTCCCGTGCGCGCTGGACGGGATGAGGCACACGTCCCGGTGCCCCGCCCCGTTCGCCCGGTGGTACGCACGGATCGCGAGCAGGCCGGCCAGTTCGCCCTGCGACCCGGCGTTCGGCTGCACGCTCACCGCGTCGTACCCGGTGAGCGTGGCCAGCCACCCCTCCAGTTGACCGATCAGCTCGCGGTACCCCGCGGCCTGCCCCGCCGGCGCGAACGGGTGCAGGTCGGCGAACCCGGGCCAGCTGATCGGCTCCAGCTCGGCGGTCGCGTTCAGCTTCATCGTGCACGAGCCGAGCGGGATCATGCCCCGGTCCAGGGCGAAGTCGAAGTCGGCGAGCCGGCGCAGGTACCGCAGCATCGCCGTCTCGGACCGGTGGGCGTGGAACACCGGGTGCGTCAGAAATTCGGTAATCCGGGCCAGCCCCGGCGGGAGCGCGTCGTGCCCGTCGCCGGCCGGCTCGGCGACGCCGAACGCGGCGAACACCGCCGCCAGGTGGGCATCGGTGGTGGTCTCGTCGCAGGCGACGCCGACCGTGTCCGGCCCGGCCAGGCGCAGGTTCACCCCGCGCTCGGCGGCGGCCGCGACCACCCCGGCCGCCCGCCCCGGCACCGTCGCCGTGACGGTGTCGAAGAACGGCTGCTCCGCCAGGGCCACCCCGCCCTCGCGCAGCCCGGCCGCCAGCCGCGCCGCCTTCGCGTGGGTCCGCTCGGCGATCGCCCGCAGGCCCTCCGGCCCGTGGTACACCGCGTACATGCTGGCGATGACGGCGAGGAGCACCTGCGCGGTGCAGATGTTGCTGGTCGCCTTCTCCCGCCGGATGTGCTGCTCGCGCGTCTGCAGGGCCAGCCGGTACGCCGGGTTGCCGTCCGCGTCCCGGGACACGCCCACCAGGCGCCCCGGCAGCATGCGCTCCAGGCCGGCGCGCACCACCAGGTAGCCGGCGTGCGGGCCGCCGAAGCCCATCGGTACCCCGAACCGCTGCGTGTTCCCGACCGCGATGTCGGCGCCGGCCTCCCCCGGCGGACGCAGCAGGGTGAGGGCGAGCAGGTCGGCGGCGACCGTGACGAGCGCGCCCCGCTCGTGGGCCGCCGCGATGACCGCCGCGTGGTCGCGCACCGCCCCCGACGCGCCCGGGTACTGCAGGTGCAGCCCGAAGAACGCGTCCGGCAGGGCCGTTTCCGGATTGTCGATATCGATAATCCGGACCTCGATGCCGAGCGGCTCGGCCCGGGTGCCGATCACCGACAGCGTCTGCGGCAGCGTGTCCGCGTCCACCAGGTACACATTGCTCTTCGACCGGCCGGCGCGGCGGGCGAGCGTCATCGCCTCCGCCGCGGCGGTCCCCTCGTCCAGCATCGACGCGTTGGCGGTGGCCAGCCCGGTCAGGTCCGCCACCATCGTCTGGAAGTTCAGCAGCGCCTCCAGCCGGCCCTGGCTGATCTCCGGCTGGTACGGCGTGTACGCCGTGTACCAGGCCGGGTTCTCCAGCACGTTGCGGCGGATCACCGGCGGGGTGTGCGTCCCGTGGTAGCCGAGGCCGATCATGGAGGTCGCGACGGTGTTCCGGCCGGCGATCGCCCGCAGCTCGGCGAGCGCCTGCTCCTCGGTACCGGCCGGCGGCAGGTCCAGCGTGCCGTGCCAGCGGATCACCTCGGGGATCGCCGCGTCCATCAGTTCGTCCACCGAGCCGTAGCCGACCGCGTCCAGCATGCGGCGCTGGTCCTCGGGCGTGGGGCCGATGTGGCGGTCGGCGAAGGCGGTCATCCGGTACTCCAGCGGCGGGTCGACGGGGCGGGGGCGGTCGTGCTGCCCTCCCCCTCTGTCGCGTCGTCGCTCCAGAGCGCCATGCCCGCCGCGGTCCTGGGTGCCTGAGAGGTTCCGGGGAGGAATTGCCCCTTCGGCGCCGACCCGGGTCGCTCGACCCTCGGGCGGACTCTCCCGCGCGGGTGTTACCGGCTACGCCCCACGCTACCAGCGATCATGTTTCGGGCGGGTGTCGGCATAGGGTGTCGGCGTGGCTGATCACTCCCCCTTCGACCCGTACGCCGCGGACGGCGACCGCTACGACACGATGGTGTACCGCCGGGCCGGCCGCAGCGGCCTCAAGCTGCCGGCCATCTCCCTCGGGCTGTGGCACAACTTCGGGCACGGCCGCCCGTGGGACACCCAGCGGGCCATCTGCCGCCGCGCCTTCGACCTCGGTGTCACCCACTTCGACCTGGCCAACAACTACGGCCCGCCGTCCGGGTCCGCCGAGCAGAACTTCGGGCGGATCCTGGCCGCCGACCTCCGCCCGTACCGGGACGAGCTGATCATCTCGACCAAGGCCGGCTACGACATGTGGCCCGGCCCGTACGGCGAGTGGGGCTCCCGCAAGTATCTGCTCGCCTCGCTGGACCAGTCGCTGAAGCGGATGGGCCTGGACTACGTCGACATCTTCTACTCGCACCGCCCCGACCCGGACACCCCGTTCGAGGAGACGATGGGCGCGCTGGACGCGGCCGTCCGCTCCGGCAAGGCCCTCTACGTCGGCATCTCCAACTACAGCGCGGAGCAGACCGCCAGCGCCGCCGCGATCCTCGCCGACCTGGGCACCCCGCTGTTCATCCACCAGCCGTCGTACTCGATGGTCAACCGCTGGATCGAACGGGACGGCCTGCTCGACACCCTGGATTCGGCCGGTGCCGGCTGCATCGCCTTCTCCCCGCTCGCCCAGGGTCTGCTCACCGACCGGTACCTGCACGGCATCCCCGCGGACTCGCGGGTGCGCACCAGCCGTTTCCTCTCCGAGGACGAGCTCACCCCGCAGACCATGGCGATGATCCGCTCCCTGAACGGCCTCGCCGCCGGCCAGGGCCGCTCGCTGGCCCAACTGGCCCTGGCCTGGGCGCTGCGGGATCCCCGGATGACCAGCCTCATCATCGGCGCCAGCAGCGTCGCCCAGCTGGAGGCGAATGTCGCCACCATCACGAACCTCGACCTCTCCGACGAGGAACTTACCGAGATCGACCAGATCCTCGCCACGTCCTGACCCGCCTCGCTCCCGTACGGGGGCTTCGGCCTGCGCCGCCGGGCACACGGGGCGGGTCGAACGTTGCCGGGCTACGGGGTGACGCGGTCCCACGCGTCGATCGGCAGCGCGACGACCGACGCGGGAAACAGGCCGTGCTCCTCGTTGTCGATGTGCCGGTGCAGCCGGTCCAGCGCGGCGACCACCGCCGCCCAGTCCGGCACCGTCCGGTCGACGGCGCCGAGCACGCCGTGGATGTCGGCGTGCTCGGCGCACAGCTTGTCGACCGCCTCGGCGAGGCTGCCCTCGGCGCGCAGCTCGGCGAACAGGCCCGTCTCCTCGTCCGTGGTGTGCGGCAGGAGCAGGGCGAGCAGGTCGTCCAGCGCGGTGACCGGATCGGCCTCGCCGTGGGTGATGGCCCGGCGGAGCCGCCCGGCGGCGTTGGCGATCCGCTCGTGTTCCTCGGCGAGCCGGGCGATGAGCGGGAAGTTCCGGCAGCCGCAGTAGTTGCACATGATTTCGGACACCTCCTGGGTGGGACGGGTGCCGGCGCGCGTACCGGCACGGTGCGTGCGGCGTACCGGGGGCGGGTGCGCTCAGGCAGCGGCGACGGGCAGGCGGTGCAGCCGGATCTGCCAGACGTCGGGGCCTTCCTGTAGCCACTGGGTGTCGATCTGCCCCTGGTAGCGAGCGTCGATCTCGGCCAGCAGCGGGCGGGGCGCGTGCGGGGCGACCAGCACCAGGGCCGCGTCCGCGGCGAGCGAGTCGAGGGCGGCCAGCACCCGGGCGTGCCGCTCGCCGTGCGGCAGGCTGCGCACGTCGATGCGCGCGTCGACGCTCAGCGTCGGCACCGGCGCGTCGGGGGCACCCCGGTCGCCGCCGCAGCCACAGCCCCCGCAGCCGCACCCGGCGTCCGGGGCCTCATCGGCGCCGAGCAGGTCGTGCATGCCGGCCAGCAGGTCGGCGACGGACACCTGCGCGGCGTCGAGCAGCAGCGGCAGGACCAGGCCGTTCTCCTTGGCCAGGTGCACCTCGAACAGCGTGGCCAGCGCCCCGCCGGCCACCGCCGCGTCGAGCGCCGTTTCGGCCGTCTCCAGCGCCGTGACCAGTGCCCCGATCGTCCGGTGCTCGGCGAGCATGCCGTCCACCAGCAGCCGCCCGCCGGGCTGGGCGGCGGCGGCCGGGTACAGGGCGGCCTCCTCGGCGGTGGCGTGCGGCAGCAGTTCGGTCCGTAGCCATTGCGCCAGCGTCTCCCGCTTGGGCCGCCAATCCGGTCCGGCCCCGGCGGCGGCGACGCGCAACGCGGCGACGTGCCGGGTGAGATCCGCGGCGAGTCGCGTGTGGTGGGCCACGACCGCCGTGGCGGCGGCGCGGTCGGCGTCCGACTGTGACATGGCACCCTCTCCCAAGTTTTATTGCTGATCGACGTTATAACGTTAGTCCTCGTGAAAACCGCGCGGCCAGGCCCCTCGGGGGAGACGATCGACACGCCACAGCACCGCGCGCTGGCCTCGGCCAGCCGGGTGGCTATCCTGCGGCTGATCCGCGCCGCGGACACCGGCCTGACCGGTGCCGAGGTGGCCCAGCACACCGGCCTGCACCCCTCGACCGTGCGCGCCCACCTGGAACGCCTGGTCCAGGCGGGCCTGCTGGTCAAGGCACGGGCCAGCGGCGGCGGCCCCGGGCGGCCGGCGTGGCGCTACCGCGGCGCCGCGCCCGAACCCGCTCCCGCGCCCTACCGGACGCTGGCCGCGGCGCTGCTGGAGCACCTGGCCACGACCGGCGGCGGCGTTCCTACCGCCGTCCAGGCGGGGCGGGCCTGGGGCCGGCAACTCGGCAGCACCACCGACACACCGGGCGACGAGCCGACCGGCGGGCCGGTCGACACCGCCGTCGGCGTCCTGCGGCGGCTCGGATTCGACCCGCGACTCGCGCCGGGCACCGGGCGCCACCGGCATCCAGGGGACTCCCCGGCCGCCGGGGACGCCGTCGAGGTGCACCTGCACACGTGCCCGTTCCTGGAGCTGGTCGGCCAGCACCCGGATGTCATGTGTGGCCTGCACGCCGGCATGGTCTCCGGGGTACTGCACGCCGCCGGCGCCCCCGACGGGGAGGCCGTCCTGGAGCCGTTCGCCGCCCCCACCGCCTGCGTCGTGCGGCTTCGGGTCCCGGCGCCCGGGGCACCGGACGGCCAGCGGTGACCCGACCCGCCACCGTTGCCGCGCGGGTGCCGCTGGTGGCCGCGGGCGGCCTCGCCCTGCTCGCCGGGCTCTACGCGGCGCTGCTGCTGCTCGGCTTCGCCCTGCCCGTCCCGCGGCCGGCCCTGGCCGACGTGCACGGGCCGGTCATGGTCCTCGGGTTCGTCGGGACGCTCATCGCGCTGGAGCGTGCCGTCGCGCTGGGCACCCGCTGGGCCCTGGCGGCGCCGGCCTGCACCGGTGCGGGCGCGCTGGTACTCATCGCGGCCGGCCCCACCCCGGCCGGCAAGCTCCTGCTCGCCGCCGGCGGGGTGTCGCTGCTCGCCGTCTACCGGGCGCTGTGGCGCCGGCAGGGCTCTGTGGCGCTGCTCGCCCAGATCGCCGGGGCCTTCGCCTGGTACGCCGCCACCCTGCTGTGGCTCGCCGGCCTGCCGATCCCCGACCTGGTGCCGTGGCTGGCCACGTTCGTGGTCGCCACCATCGCCGGGGAACGCCTCGAGCTGGCCCACGTCGCCCTCGCCGGCCCCCGCCCGCGGCGCTGGTTCCTCGCCGCGCTGGCCACCCTCGTCGCCGGCGCCACCGCGGCGACGCTGTGGCCGGCGGCCGGCGCGCACCTGTTCGGCGCCGGCCTGCTCGCCGTGGTGGCCTGGCTGGCCGGCCACGACGTGGCCCGCCGCACGGTCCACGCCCGGGGGCTGCCCCGCTACGTCGCCGTCGGCCTGCTGACCGGGTACGCCTGGCTGGCGCTGGCCGGCGTGCTGTGGTCCGGCGCGGGACGCACCGCCGCGGGAGCCCGGTACGACGCCACGCTGCACGCGGTGTTCCTCGGCTTCACCATGTCGATGATCTTCGTGCACGCGCCGGTCATCCTGCCGGCCGTGCTGCGCCGGCCGCTGCCGTACCGGCCGGTGTTGTACGCCCCGCTCGCCCTGCTCCACGGGTCCCTGCTGATTCGCGTCGCGGCCGGTGACGGCGCCGGCTGGGAGCCGGTGTGGCGCTGGACGGGCGCCGCCAACGTCGCCGCCGTCGCTGGCTTCGCCGCCTGCGCCGCCGTCCTGTCGGTGCGTGCGGCCCGGCACGCCCCTCACCGCCGCCCGCGTCACACGCCCGCGATGGAGCCGGCCGTGGTCGGCCCCGCGCGGGCCGCGGCGTCGGCCCGCGCCGCGACGGGCGCGGCACCGACCGTGGCCGGCGCGGCGAGAACGGCGCCGACCGGCATCGCGGTGCGTACCCGGCCGGCTGAAAACGGGGCGCCAAGCAGCGCCCCGCGCGGCACAGCGGGGAGCGCGGCGCCAAGTGGCAACACGCCAGGCGCGACGCCAGGCAACACGCCAGGCGCGACGGCAGGCGCGACGCCGGGCGGCGTCGCGGCGAGGTCGGCGCCGGGCCAGGGGGCGCCCGGCACGGCCGGTGGGGCGCAGACGGGACGGGCCGGCTGGCACCGCCGCGCGGGCCTGCTGCCGCTGGGCTACCTCGCCGGGATCGTCGTGGTCGCCTTCGCCCATCCGATGCTGGCGCAATGGCGGTGGCTGGCCATCCACCTGCTGCTGCTGGGCGCGGTGAGCAACGCCATCGTCATCTGGAGCGCCCACTTCACCGCGGCCGTGCTGCGCGTGCCGGCCGGGACCGGCCGGCGCGGCGAAACCCTACGCCTCGCGCTGCTCAACGCCGGCGTGCTGGCCGTGCTGGCCGGCGGCGCCCTGGACCGGCCGTGGGTCGGCGTCGGCGGCGCCGCGGCCGTGTTCGCGGCGATCTGCGCCCACCTGTCCTGGCTGCGGACCCGGCTGCGCGCCGCGCTCCCGGCCCGCTTCGGCATCACCGTGCGCTACTACCTGGCCGGCGCCGTCGCGCTGTTGACCGGAATCCCGGCCGGCGCGTGGATGCTCGTCACCGACGACGGCGCGCGGGCCCGGCTGATCCTGTTCCACGCCCACGTCAACCTGCTCGGCTGGGTCACCCTCACCGTGCTGGGCACCGCGCTGACCCTGTGGCCGACCATCCTGCGCACCCGGATGGCCGACGGCGCCGTTGCCGCCGCCCGTACCGCGCTGCCCACCGCCCTCGTCGGCCTGGTGCTGCTCGCCGTCGGGGTCCTGGGCTGGTGGCCGGTCCTCGCCGTCGGCGGCCTCGCCATCACCGCCGTCGCCGCGGGGATCGTCATCCTGCCGGCGGTGCGGGCCGCCCGGGGCAAGCCGCCGTCGTCGTTCGCCGCCTGGTCGCTCGCCGCCGCCGGCGGCTGGCTGCTGGCCGCCCTCGCCATCGACGCCGCCACGCTGGCCACCGCCGCCGGCCCCGACCGGGCCGTCGACCGGTTCCCCCAGGTCCTGGTACCGCTGCTGGTCGGCTTCGCCGCGCAGACCCTGCTCGGCGCCCTGACCCACCTGCTGCCCGTGGCCCTCGGCGGCGGCCCCTCCCGCGTCCGCGCCGCCATCGCCAAGCTCGACCGGCACGGGGCGCAGCGGGTGGCCACCGCCAACGCCGCCCTGGGGGTGTACCTGCTGCCGGTGCCGCCGTACGTGCGGATCACCACGTCGCTGCTGGTACTCGCCGCGCTGGTGCAGTTCCTGATCCCCGCCTTCCGTCTCATCCTCACCAGGAGACAGCCCGTGCCCGCCACCACCGCCCCGGCCGATCCCACGCCCGCCGCCACGCCACCGCCGGCGGAGCGGTCCCGCCCGCTCGGCGGTGTGGCCGGCGGCGTCGCACTGGTGCTGGTCGCCGTGCTCGTCGGCGTCGCCGCGCAGCGCGTCACCGACCCGGCCGCCGGATCCGTCACCGCCGCCGCCCCGGTCGCGGCCACCGGCCACACCACCACGGTGGCGGTCACCGCCGACGGGATGCGTTTCCACCCCGACCGGTTCACCGTGCCGGCCGGCGACCGGCTCGTCATCGAGGTGACCAACCGGGACAGCCGCCGGCACGATCTCGTCCTGGCCACCGGGGCGAAGACCGGCACCATCGGCCGCGGCGGCACCGCCCGCCTCGACGCGGGCATCATCGGTGGCACCGTCGAGGGCTGGTGCTCCCTGCCCGGCCACCGGCAGGCCGGCATGACCATCACCGTCACCACCACCGGCGATGGTGGCCAGGCCGCGGCCGTGCACGACCACGGCGGCGCCCCCGCACCGGACGGCACCGCCCCGCGCGTCGACGCCATGCTCGACCCCGGCCCCGGGTTCACCGCCCGCGACGCCACCGCCCCCGCCGCCACCACCGACCGCGTACACAAGATCGAACTCCACGTGCGGGAGGTGGTCCGCGAGGTGGCCCCGGGCGTGCGACAACGGCTGTGGACCTTCAACGGCACCGCCCCCGGCCCCACCCTGCGCGGCCGGATCGGCGACACGTTCGAGATCACCCTGGTCAACGACGGCAGCATCGACCACGGCATCGACTTCCACGCCGGCGCCCTCGCCCCCGACGTGCCGATGCGCCCGATCGACCCCGGCCAGCGACTCACCTACCGGTTCACCGCCGCGAAGGCCGGTATCTGGATGTACCACTGCTCGACGATGCCGATGCTGCTGCACATTGGCAACGGCATGTACGGTGCCGTCATCATCGACCCGCCCGACCTGACCCCCGTCGATCGGGAGTACGTCCTGGTCCAGTCCGAGTTCTACCTCGGCCCCGACGGCCAGCCCGGCGACCTGACCAGGATGCAGGCCGAGCAGCCCGACGCCGTCACCTTCAACGGGTACACCAGTCAGTACGTCCACCGGCCGCTGGGCGCCACCGCCGGGCAACGGGTACGCGTCTGGGTCCTCGACGCCGGACCCAACCGCCCCAGCGCCTTCCACATCGTCGGCGCCCAGTTCGACACCGTCTACCGCGAAGGCCACTATGACCTGCGCCCCGGCGACCCCGGCGGGGCCCAGGTCCTCGATCTCGCTCCCGCCGCCGGAGGATTCGTGGAAACCGTGCTCCCCGAACCGGGCCACTACCCGTTCGTCTCCCACGTCATGGTCGACGCCGACCGGGGCGCCCGCGGCGTTCTCGACGTCCGGCGAGGCCGGCCGTGACCCGGCCCGGCGCCGCGGCATCGTCGGCGGACCAGGGCGCCGCGGCGCGGGCGGCGGGCGCGGCGGCGCGGGCTACCGACC
>NZ_BBQH01000041.1:29087-53510 GCF_018397995.1 Rhizomonospora bruguierae | reverse complement strand
CCTCCGCGACCGCTGCGCGTTCCTGGCGAGAACGGACCTCGGTCTCCAGGTTCGGAAGCCGACCAGTCGGGCTCCGCATCTCACAGCCACCGCAGTGCTCGGCGTAGAAGCTGAACGTGACATGGTCCAACCGCATGCCGGACATGTTGCCAATGGCGACCGGGCACTCGACCCGACGCGAGTTCACCGGCAGCCCGGTTATTTCCTCGAGCATCCCGCGGCCGCCCGACTGTACGAACCGTATGTGCCGGCAATGGTTAGTCGCCAGCTCCATAACGCGGACATTCTCGCGACCCAACTCGAAGTACTTGGCGAACTCTACCTCGTCCAAGATTCAACTTTCGCTAGCAGGGGCCGTAATCACCCTCCAGTCTCCCGCACACCACCGACACCATCCCAACCTGCCGACCGACCAGCGCCCAACCTCGGTCCCGTCAATGCCGCCACCCAGCGTTTAAGGCACACTGGGCGTCACGCCGCTGCGAGGAGGCGGCTCCGGCGCTCGGACCCGTCGATCCCGTATCTCGACGAGCACTACCAGCACGTCACGAGCGCCACACTGTCGAACTCCGGGCCGACCTGACGCCCGTCATGGACCGGCTGTGCGGGCGGTTCTTCCGAGCCTTGGGTCTCGGTGACCCGCTGCGTCAACGCCCGGCCGGGTCCTGACCAGCCGTCTATCGCCAGGCCGGTCAACGACGGCTAACGACTTCGCCTCCAGCCACCACGTCGCCTAGGGTTCAGTGTCGAAGTGCCATGGTCGGCAACTGAGGTAAGGGTAAGCAATGAACGCAGTCATCGAGCTGGGCAACGGAGACTCACTCCATTTGGAGCCGGCCCGCCGCGCTCTCCGCCTCTATCCCGGCGCCGCCGGTGCCCAGGTCGAGCTGACGCTGAGCATCAGCAAGGTCCACGACTTGGCCCCCGGCATCGCCTACCAGGTAAAGGCCCAGGTGTACGTGGAGGACAACACCCACCGCCGACAGCAGCGAATGCTCTGCGACCTGCATGCCACAAGCCTGGTCACGCCGGTCGTGCGGGCGAGCCCTGTGCAGCTCTCCGGCTTCATCACCGACGAACAGATCCGCGTGGTCGAACAGCTGCGCGGCGGCGGCGACCTCTGGCTGAACCTGCGGCTGACCACTTCATCGGTGGAGTGGCAAGCCGACTCCATCCCTGTGGACCAGTACCAGTCGCCGATGATCTCAGATGAGGAGCTGGAGGGGTTGCGCCAGGACGCCCTCAGCAGGGACGACGTGCTTCGGGCGACGACGAAGTTCCTGACGGAGAAGTTCGGCCCGCTGCCATCTTCGGCCAAGGTGACGTTCGAGCGTCCGCTGACGAAGCAGCGAACCGGGGACCTGAGGTTCGACATCAACGCTGGCGAGTGGGCGGCGCAGCTCATGCACGTCCAGGCGGGGGCGTTTGTCGAGCTGCTCGTTCCGCTGGCCAGAGGCACCGACTACACCGACGCCGTGACGGCGCTGCGCGAGGCACGTGAATTGCTGCGGCAAGGGCGCATTGAGCCGGCGATCGTTGAGGCGCGCAAGGCCGTGGAACAGGTCCGGGTCGCGTACGGCACGCAGAAGCTGTTTGCCGCAGCGGTGAAGAAGACCCCGCGGCAGCGGACGCTAGATGAGCGGTGGGCGTTCATGGTCGAAGACCTGTTCTCGACCATGAGCGGCGCCGGCCACAAGGACGAGGTGACGAAGGACTTCGAGTACACCAGGGAGGACGGCGAGATGCTGATCGTCGCAGCCGCCGGGATGCTCAAGCGGCTGTCTGCCAAAAGTATCACGCTATAGCCGACGTAATTCACCCGAGGGTTGCGGGTTCGAGTCTTGTCGCCCCTGCTCTTCGTCTCGGCTGTGGCCGGTACTCAGGCCGCAGGGCGTCGACCGCGGTCTCGATCGGCAGCACCAGCGAGCGCGCCACCCGGACCGACTTGCGCAGGTCACCAGTCCAGGGTGGGCCGCTGCGCCATCGGCGCAGCGTACCCGTTACGTTTTGGCCCTTACCGAGGTCCCTTCAGCGATTGCGACCGTGATCAGTTCGTCTGCGTCGAACAGTGGCTCCAGCCAGCTTCGGATCTCATCACTTGTGGTGCCGCACGAGCCGATCCAGCCGTCCCGGAAGAGCTGTGTGAAGTCAGTGTTGTTCAAATGCCGTTGAGTTGGCCAACGCTCGTCGTCCCACGTGATGCGCAGGTTGTCTCCTCCCATGGTCGTATCGGCTGCGGATTGGTGCATGAGGCTTACGAGGTCCAGCGGAAGATAGAGACCCTTCATCAGTTCCGCTGACTGGCCATCGTAGTCACTGGGCCGAACGATCTTGAGGTAGTGCGGCTGGTTGCTGAGCCGGTACTGCCCGACAGTGCCGGGTTTTTCCCCTACTTCGAGCGCCCCCATGCGGCGAAGTTGCGCCGCCAGTTGGGGATCGCCACGGTAGGTCCATCCGCCGTTAGCGTTCTGCTTCATGCGCTTGTACTGCACAAGGATCCCGCACTGCCGGTCGGCGTGGTAGTAGATCAGGTCGCTGCCTCTGGTGGTTTCCAAGTCGCGCTTGTTCGTGTTAAGGACGGTGAGCCGGCCGCCGCCGCGAAGGGGGATCAACATGCCCCGGGCGTTCCTGCGTGCGCGCTGCCCCAGAATGCCATCGAAACGTTCCATGTCGCGCTCAATGAGCGCGTCCTCATCGTTGTAGCTGAGCCGCACCGTCTCCAGCAGGGTGCGTCGCGTGTCCAGCTCGTCCGGCGGAGTCATCAGCGCGCGGCCTGGCTGACCAATGCGGCGACCGAGACCGGATATTTCGGCGATAAGCCCGAGGGTGTCTTTCTCCTCGGCGAGCAAGGTTCGCCGCGCTTCGGTGATCTGCCTGGTCCCGGTGGGGTAGCCGCTCGCTTTCTCGATCAGGTCGGCTGCGTCGCTCGTCAGCTCGCTCAATGCCCGAACGACGGCGGTGGAGCTTCCCTCGGGCAGAGCGCTTTTCGCGGTGCGCGCCGGGGCGACGTGCGGTTTGATCTGTGGCGACACCCGCTCCAGCACAGCTTCGAGCAGAACGGGACGCCTGAGCAACGAGATGCCAGAGACCTCGTACCGTCGGGCGAAGCTGGTAACCCGTACGCTACGGCGAAACGATCCGATCGCGATCGCTTCAACGGACATGGGCTCCGATGAGGACCGCACGCAGATGACCGCCACGGCGTACTTCGGCAGGTCAATGCCGATTGGAGCGCTGTCGGTGTAGCTGTCGCGTACAAGCTTGTTGTTGAAGGCGATGTGGTCTCTCGGCTGATGATCGATGAAGATCGCCGCCATGTGGCTCCTTTCGCATCACCGCTTGTGCTGCACAGATCGACGCTTCTCTGTGGGCGGAGAGCGATCGAACCTCGTCCGCCGATGGTGCCGGTGTTTCGGTCGTTGTACCTGCCAGCCCTTACCGCGCGGGCTCTCCCAGGCTGGCCCGACTCACGCGTCTGTCCGCTGATCGATCGCTGCCTCATAGAAGGCGTCCGCGAGCGCCATGATGACGGCGTTGATGCTGGGGCCGTCGCTGAAGAAGTAGTCGGCCATGGTGTTGTGGGCTTCCTGGTTGTCGACGACTGCCTCAGTGACTGCCGCTTGGAAGTCCTGCGACTCCATGAACTGCCTCTTCGAGTTGACCTTGGCCTGGTTAACCAGGCCCGGGTAGGTGAGCAGCCGTTCTACGAGTCCCTGCACGAACTCACGGACCTGGGACGCGGAGAACGACTCGGCCCCGAAGAGGTCGTTCATCTTGTCGATGACGACCTGTAGGGCGACGTACTTCGGCTCCTTACGGGTGCCGGTGCCCGCGGCGCCGATGCCCTTGAGCTTGCCGTCACCGGTCAGCGAGATGTCGACCGCGGTCGCCTTGGTGTGCTTGACGCCGACCAGGACCACGTCGGAGAGGTCGATCTCCGCGGCCCAGGAGGAGTCTGTGATGACCTTCTCCAGGAGCCGTAGGAAGATCGACAGCATCTCCAGGTACGGGTCGCCGTAGTCGACGATTTGGCTCATGAAGTCGTAGAGCCGGACATAGGTGGAGACGTCCTTGCGGAACAGGTCGAGGGTGTTAAGGGTGACCTTGTCGTCGGCCTCGATCGCCGCCGTGTAGCGGCGGGCGAAGTCGTTCTTGGCCGGGCTGATCGCGGCCGAGAGGGCGTTGTTGCCTTTGCGGGTGACCCACAGTTCGGCGACCTCGCGTACCTGCTCTGGCGTGTAGATTCCGGCTTGGGCGAGCTTGTTGGAGAGGTGGACGACGATGTAGGGGTCGGTTTCGGTCTCCAGTGTGGCGTTGGTGAAGTACGGCTCGAACGCAGTCCGGATGTCCTCGGGCTTGTTCACGAAGTCGATGACGAACGTCTTGCGTTTCTGCTCCCCACCGGCAGTGCGGTGGGTACGGTTGAGCCGGGACAGCGTCTGCACGGCGGTGACCCCGGAGAGCTTCTTGTCGACGTACATGGCCGAGAGCAACGGCTGATCGAAGCCTGTCTGGTACTTGTTGGCGACCAGCATGATCTTGTACGTCGCGCCCTTGAAGGCGGCGGCCAGGTCCCCGCCGGCGCCGGGGTTCAGCTTGGCCTCGGTGAACTCGTCGTCTTTGCTCGGCTGCGGCCCCCAGTCGGAGGCCCACTCCTCGTTCTCGGCCATGGTCACCGAGTTGGAGAAGGCGACCAGGGTGCGGTAGTTGTACGAAGCGTCCTTGGCGGCCCGCTTGGCGATGTAGGCGTCGATCGCCTTCTTGTACTTCACCGCGGCCTTGCGCGAGTCGGTCACGACCATCGCCTTTGCCCTGCCCTCTAGCAGGTGGGCGACGTTGATATGGAAGTGCTCGACGATGATTTCTACCTTCTGGCTGATGTTGGTCGGGTGCAGCTTCACCCACCGCATCAGCCCCTTACGCGCTGCGGCCTCCTCCACCATCTCGCCGCTGTCGCCGCTATCGGTCCGACCGGCGATTTTCATCGCCGTGTCGTAGGACTGGTAGCCCCTGAGCACGTCGAGGATGTAGCCCTCCTCGACCGCCTGCCGCATCGAGTAGAGGTGGAACTCGACCGGCCGCCCGTCAGGACCCTTGCGGCCGAACAGCTCCAGGGTCTTGTTCTTCGGGGTCGCAGTGAACGCGAAGTAGGAGATGTTCTCCGACTCGGCCCGCTCGGTCATTTCCGAGGCCAGGATCGCCTCAACGTCGACCGCACCGCCCTCTTCGATCTCCTTGACCTCCTCAGCGGTCAACACAGCTCGCAGCTTGGAGGAGATCTTCCCGGACTGCGACGAGTGCGCCTCGTCGGCGATCACCGCGAACCGCCGTCCTTTCAACGACGAGTCGGCCCGGATTTCGTCGAGGGCGAACTGGAAGGTCTGCACCGTCACCGCGATGATCAGCTCCCCGTTCTTCAGCGCGGTCGCCAGCAGCCCGGATTTCGACTTCTCCCCCGCCTTGCGGACGTCCTCCGGGCTGATCGTGGCCACGATTTTCCCTGACCCGTCGATCTGCCGGATCGCCTCCTGGAGCTGCCCGTCGAGCACGGTGCGGTCCACGACCACGATCACCGAGTCGAAGACCTTCTCGTCGTTCACGTGCACCCGTGCCAGCCGGTGCGCGGTCCACGCGATGGTGTTCGTCTTCCCCGACCCTGCGGAGTGCTCGATCAGGTAGCGATGCCCCACCCCCTCCTCGCGCACCGCTGCCACAAGGTTCGTCACGGCCTCCCACTGGTGGAACCGCGGAAAAAGCATGCTCGTACGCCGCACCGAGGTGCCGGTCGCGACATCCCACTCCTCCTTGGTCTCCACGATCATCAGCCGGCCGATGATGGTGAGCCAGGCGTCCTTCTCCCAGACCCGCTCCCACAGGTACGCCGTCGCCGACCGCCCGCGCTCACCCGGCGGATTCCCCGCGCCACTCTCGTGACCCATGTTGAACGGCAAGAACTGCGTCTTCTCGCCCTCCAACTTGGTTGTCATCGCGGCCAGGTCGTTGGAGACCGCGAAATGGACCAGCGCCCGATGCCCGAACGACAGCAGCGGCTCCGGCCGCCCGTTGGTCAGCGGGTGCCGGTTCTTGCGGTATTGGTTGATCGCCTCATCGAGAGACTGGGTGAAGTCGGTCTTCAGCTCGACGGTGGCCACCGGGAGCCCGTTGACGAAGAACACCAGGTCGATGCTGCGCTGGTCAGCGGTGGAAAAGTGCACCTGCCGCATCACCCGCACCCGCATCGCCGCGTACTGCTCGTTAGTGGTCGCGTTCAGACTGGTCTCGGGGCGGAACTGCGCCATCTTCAACCGGCCACCGCCGATGTACTGCACCCCGTTGCGCAGGATGTTCAGCGTCCCGCCACCATGTTCGAGAGGTTTGTCGAGCACCGTGGTCAGCACGTCGAGAAACTTCGCCTGCGACCCTGCGGCCTTCAACGCCTTCGCGTACGCCGGCTTCTGGGTCTCCTCCAGCCAGGCGAACAGGTCCTCGGGGAAGAGCGCCCGCTCCCGGTCGTAGCCGAGGTCGTTCGCCGAGTACAGCCACCCGTGGGACTCCAGGTACGCGCAGATTTCGGACTCGAAGACGACCTCGTTGTGATCGGCCGTCACACCATCTCCCGTACGTCGATCTGACCAGTTACGGCTGCGGTGATGAGTGCAGCCCGGCGTTCACGAGCGAGTTCTATAAACCGTTCGGTCTCCGCAATCAATGCGTCGATCTTCGCCGTCTGCCCGTCCAGATAGGCGGCAACGTGGCGCTGCTCATCCAAGGCCGGCAATCGCACGCGAAGCTCTCGAATGTCCCGTTGAGAAATCTTCTGCATCGAGTGGCTCATGCCCTTGGACGCAGCCCTGATCTGCACACGCAAGCCGGGTGAACCGAGTGCATACGCTACGAACGCGGGATCCGCCTCGTCCGTAAGCGAGAGGCCGTACGTGAGATCGGAGAGAAGCAATCGCGGGTAGATCCCATTGACCACCGCAGCAGCACCCACTAGATCTTTCGTGTTCGAGCGTGACATGACAATTTCGCCGTGACGAACGGCGAGCTCCGGCCGCGGAGTCACGTTGTCTGGAAGTCGTTTGTTCTCAGTCGGTTCGAATCGTCCAGTGTTCGCGCACCCGACCTTCAGGACTCCCCACTCCTCCACCCCATCAGCGGGCCAGCTCTCGCAGTTAGGGCTCCACCCCTGACGAAGCACCGCGATAACGCGCCGCAGCTCTACGTCCGCCCCCTGCGACGTCGCATACGCGATGACGGCTGTGCGTCGATCGCGGAGCATCTCAATCAGGCGCTGCTGCTCCTCGATGAGGGTGTCGACTCGGGCGGTCTCGCGGTCGAGATAGTCGGCGATAGCACGCTGCTCCGAGGGGGACGGCACCGGCACCGGAAGGGCATTGATCTGTGCAGTTCCGATACCTGGCTGCGCGGCCGTCTGTGAGTACTGGCCAAGGTTCATCACGTGCAGCAGGTAGGCGAGCCAGCGAGAATCGACCGCGTTCGCAGCACACGCAACGATCGCATGTTCAGAGGCCCAGAACTCGCCGGAGACGAGGTGCACGTTGCCGCACAAGGCACCTTGGCGCCCGATGAGAATTCGAGTGCCGTGGTGAGTCTTAGCCTCGGTGTAGCCACGCAGCCCGTTACCGCCGTACACGGGATAGGTACCGAATGGCTCGATTGATTCAGCAGTGATCGCCTCACCAGCTTGCATGCCAGGTGCAAGGTATTTAACCTTCGACTCACTCCAGTTGGAGGGAAGCGAAAGTCCCTGCAACCAATCGATCTTTGCTGGGATCGTCGAACGCATAGCCGTCACCCCTCCACCTCTCGCAGAAGGTCGAGGATCTTGGCGACCTGTTTCTTCAAGTCTGCGTCGATCTCGGCGAGGGGCCGGGGCGGGATGTACTTGTAGAAGTGGCGGGTGAAGGGGATCTCGTAGCCGGTCCTGGTTTTCGCCCAGTCGATCCACGATTCCGGCACATGCGGCTTCACCTCGGCGTTGAAGTACGCCTGGATGACCTCGGCCTTGCCGGCCGAACCGGCGGTCGAGCCGCCGTAGGTGAATGGGACATTCTCGGTGTCGCGCTTCTTGGTGTCCGGCTTGGGCTTGCCCTTGCGGTCGACGACGGGGTTTCCGGACTCGTCGAGTAGGGGACGCTCGACAGTGATGGTCCAGTAGCCGAACTCGTCGGTACGCAGCACCTTGGAGTAGTCCGAATTGGCGTCGGCGAAGTCAGCGTACAACTGCACCACCCTGGCGCGATCGGCGTCGCTGATCTCGCGGCCCTTGGAGCCGAGGTTCTTGCGCATCTTGGTCCAGAACGACGTGCCGTCGATGAGCTGGACCAGGCCCTTGCGGTCGGAGTGCTTGGTGTTGTCGAGAATCCAGATGTAGGTGGCGATGCCGGTGTTAAAGAACATGTTGGTCGGCAGCGCGACGATCGCATCGACCAGGTCCTTCTCCAACAGCCACTTCCGGATGTTGGAGGGGCCGGACTCGGCACCACCGTTGAAGAGCGGCGAGCCGTTCATCACGATCCCGGCCCGGCCGCCGCCGTCCTCCGGCGCCCGCATCTTGTGGGCCAGATGGAGCAGGAAGAGCATCTGCCCGTCTGAGGTCGACGGGAGGCCGGGGGCGAACCGGCCGTATGGGCCAGCTCCGTCGCGCTCTTTCGTGACCGCTTTGGCGTACTGCTTCCAGTCGACGCCGTAGGGCGGGTTGGACATGCAGAAGTCGAACTGGCGGCCCTTAAACGCATCATCGGTCAGCGTGTTGCCGAAGGCGATGTTGGTCGCGTCGTGGCCCTTGGCCAGCAGGTCGGACTTGCAGATCGCGTACGACTGCGGGTTGTACTCCTGGCCGTACAGGCTCAGCTTCGCGTCGGGATTCTGCGCGAGCAGGTGCTCCTCGGCCAGGGCAAGCATGCCACCGGTGCCCGCGGTGGGGTCGTACAGCGTGCGGACGATGTCGGCCTCGGTCAGGTCGGCGTCCTTGTCGGCGAAGAGAAGGTCGACCAGCAGCCGGATCGCGTCCCGTGGGGTGTAGTGGTCACCGGAGGTTTCGTTCGCGGCCTCGTTGAACTTGCGGATGATGTACTCGAACGCATCGCCCATGTCGGCGTTGGAGACGACGTCTGGATGCAGGTCGACGGCTTTGAAGGACGTGATGACCTCGCGCAGCAGCCCCGCCTTCTCCAGGGCGAGGATCTCCTTTTTGAAGTCGAAGTACTGGAACACATCGACATCGGGCGAGAACCGGTCGATGTAGTCGGCCAGGTTGTCCGCCAGCCCGTCGGCGTCAGCCAGCAGGTTGGCAAAGGAGTAGTTCGAGGTGTTGTAGAACGGCCTGCCGGTCGCCTTCTTGACCTCGATCTTGAGTCGGTTGGGGTTGTCGTACTTCGCTGCCAGCCCGCGCACCGTTTCTCGGTCGGGCTCAAGGATGCAGTCGAGGCGTCGCAGGATTGTGAGCGGGAGGATCACGTTGCCGTACTGGTTGGGGCGGTAGGGGCCCCGAAGCTGGTCGGCGATCGACCAGATGAAACTACCGAGGGCGCTCACAAGGCTCCTTACGAGGATCACTCTACGACAGGTGCTGGACGCCCAGCGCAAGCCCGTCCGTGCCGTCGAGCAGGCGGCGCACAGTCTGCAGCGGCCGATGCGTCAAAACACATCATCGCGCATCGCGACACCCGTGTGCCACGAGGCCGGCAGCAGCACCGTCGCGGTCGGCGCCCTCGCCGTGATCGTCCCTTTGGCTAGTCTCTGACTGCGCCGGTCGCGAGCGGCCGACTCGACATCCACCGGGCGGAAGCTTGAGCTGTCTTCTACCAGTCAATCGACATGCGATCGGCGAACAGACCGCCGGTCGGCCCGTCCGCTGGCAGGGTCGCCAGCCACACGGGCGTGTCGGCGCCTTCCTCCGGCGATCGGTCGGTCTCGCCGTACGCCATGCGGGTGTTCATGCGTCCCGGTGAGCATGCATTGACCAGGATGCCGGTGCCGGCCAGCTCTGCCGCAAGAACCCGGGTCAGCGCGTTGAGGGCCGCCTTGGACACGCGGTAGGAGACGTTCGTGTCGCCCATGGTGGCCAGCGACCCGAGGTGGCTGCTGATGTTGACGATGCGACCGTAGCCGTTCTTCTTCATCTCCGGCACGGCGGCGGCGCAGCAGCGCCACGCGCCCAGCAGGTTGGTGTCCAGGGCGCTGCGGACCCGCTCGAAGTCAGGGCTCGCCGCCACCTGGCCCCGGTCGATCGCGATACCGGCGTTGTTCACCAGCACGTCCAGCCGGCCGTGTCGCTTCGCGGTGTCGGCGAAGGCACGGGCCACGCTGGCCGGGTCGTTGACGTCGAGCTGGTGGCCGCTCGCGGCCAACCCGTCCTTCGTCAGTTCGGACACCACACGGTCGACGGAATACTCGTTACGGCCGGCCAGCACCACGTGCAAGCCGTGTTCGGCCAGGCCGCGAGCGATGGCGGCGCCAAGCCCACGGTTGGCGCCGGTCACCACGGCTACCTTGGTGTCATTAGCCATGATCAGGCCCCCAGGGTGGCGAGTTGGTCGTCGAGCGCGCGAGCGCGCGGGTCGGTCTTGGCGAACGGGAGCCGTTGGCGTGCTCGAACGACGCGGCGCATGTTCCGTTCCGAAGGCGCCTCACGGATCAGCGGTATCGCCTCCGCAACAAGGGACGCGGCGTGGTCGGCGTCCCCGAGCTGCGCCTGCGCCGACGCGCGGCGAATCACGTACGTGGCCCGATCCCTCACCTTGGTAGCTGGTACCAGCCGCAGCGTACGACTGAGGTACGCGTCGGCTTCTCGCGGCCGTCCGAGATCCAGGTAGCAGGTCCCGACCTGGGCGTTGAACTCGGATTCGTCGAAGTACCCGAGGAAGGCGGGTTCCGCGTCGGTCGACGCGACGCGATCAAATTCGGTGTCAGCCTGTTTGAGTAGGCGTTCGCAGGCCGCGGCATCGCCGATCGCTGCGTGAGCCCTTGCCTCCCTTAGCGCCAGCATCGCAGCGGCGCGTGGGGTGACCCCTTTCGCGCCTTCGTGGGCACTGCGGGCCAGCTCCAACGCCTCTCGGGGCCGGTCGAAGTCGTAGCACTGCAGGCTCATCGATTTGAGGATGTTGGCTCCCAGCAGGCGGTCGTCGGCGGCGTGTGCGGCGTGTAGCGCGGCGAGCCAGTAGCGCTGCGCCGCCGCGTGCAGGCCAGCGTCGAACGACGCCCAGCCGGCCATCCGGCCGAGTTCGGCCGCCAGGGCGTACAGTCGTCGACCCACCGCGGTCGTGTAGGCGGATCGGTCAAGGACGTCCACCACCATGCCGAGTTCGGCGTGGATGAGGGTCCGGGCTCGGTCACCGCCTCGGGTTGCTTCCAGGTACCGCAGCCGCGGAAGGCCCTCCTCCATCCGTTCGACCAGGTCGGTGGTGACCTGGCCACCGCGCAGGACGGCGACTAGCTCTCGGGGTTCGATGGTCAGCCACGCTTCGGCGATGCCGGCCAGCGGCACGCCTGTGATCTTCATGAAGGCACGTCGGTCCACGTGCGCGTACTCCAATGCGTTGACGAGTGCCTGTAGTCCGCCCGGCTGAGTCCATCCGAACGAGGCCGGAATCGGGTCACCGTCGGGGAGCCACTGGGGCCATGGCGCCTGCCGTACGCGATCGTGCGGAACTCCGAGTTCTGCGGCGAGAGCGAGCTGGCTTTCCATGTCGGGGACCACACTCCAGTGCTCCCACCGCCACGCCTTTTCCCGCCGGGCGGCCATGTTTCGGCTGCGCTTCGCGATGGCGTCGACCACGTCCTGGTACGTCCAGCCTCTCGCAGCGCGCACGACGCTGAGCGGGTGGATGAGCCGGTCCCGGTCGGATGCCGGTAGCTGCGACGCCATCGCTGACCTCCTCGATGCGTAAGCACTGTAGTGCGCGCCTGCGTGTCCGCTGAAGATCAAGGACGGAGGTCCGGCGAGAGGACAACAGCGAGACTACGCCCCGGACCTGTTCAACCGCGTGACGGCGCGGTTGGCTGTGGTTGCCGGATCGGGTGACGGAAAAATCACCGAAAGTGTGGGAGGCTGCGGCGCTCCACGGGCAGGGTCAGCCTTCCCACCTCGATCGGTGGCTCGAACGTCGTACGCGCGGCGCCGACAAGCCGTTTCGGCCGAGTGCACCAGGGAGGCGACTGCTGAAAACCGGACGGACGAGTGTGCCTCCGGGCCGCCGACGATGGCGGTCGAGCGGGCGCATGGCACCGCTCCAGTCGTACGTGAGTTCGGACTAGGGTCGTAACTTTCTGTGAACACAGCATTCCGGATACGAAAGGATCATCGTGGTAACTGCCACTGCCGCTGATTCGGCACGGGCCGACGCCCTACGTCAGGCGCTGGTCGAGGAACTCCTGACTGCAGGGTCGATCACATCACCGGAGGTGGCGGCTGCCTTCCGCGCTGTGCCCCGGCATCTGTTCGCCCCCGAGGCGTCGCTGGAGCAGGCGTACGCGAATGACATCGTCCGGACGAAGCGCGACGAGCACGGAGTCACGATCAGTTCGGTCTCCGCGCCGTGGTTGCAGGCGGTCATGCTGGAACAGGCGCAGATCAGGCCGGGAATGCGATGCCTGGAGATCGGTTCCGGCGGCTACAACGCCGCTCTGATGGCGGAGCTGGTCGGGCCGGACGGCGAGGTCACCACGGTGGACATCGACGCCGACGTGACCGATCGGGCCCGCCGGTTCCTGGACACCGCCGGCTACGGACGGGTCAACGTGGTTCTCGCCGACGCCGAGGGCGGCGTACCGCAGCACGCACCGTACGACCGGATCATCGTCACGGTTGGCGTCTGGGACGTACCGCCAGCCTGGTTCGACCAACTCTCGGACGACGGCCGGATCGTCGTGCCGTTGCGGATGCGGGGGTTGAGCCGCTCGCTGGCGCTGGTCCGCGATGGCGACCACCTCGTCAGTGTCGGGCACGAGATGGCCGGCTTCGTCGCGGTGCAGGGCGCCGGGGCGCACGCCGAGCGACTGGTGACGTTGCACGGCGAGGACGTCGGCCTCCGGTTCGACGATGACCAGCGGGTTGACGTCGAGGCGTTGCGCACGGCACTGCGCCAGCCCCGGGTGGAGAAGTGGTCAGGAGTGAGGTTCGGCGGTATGGAGCCGTTCGACGGGCTGTTCCTGTGGCTCGCGACCAGCCTGGACCGGTTCTGCCTTCTCAGCCGGGCACGTACCGATGCGGCCCGTGAACTGGTCGATCCGGCCTCACCGATCGCCACTCCCACGCTGCTGAGCGACAGCGGGTTCGCGTACGTCGCTTTCCGTGAAGTCGACCCTCAGGGGCAGACCTACGAGTTCGGCGTCTACGGCCACGGTCCGGATGCGGTCAGCCTCGCCGACGCGCTGGTCGAGCAGATTCGGGTGTGGGATCGCGAGCACCGCCACGGACCGGCCGCACGCATCAGCATCTACCCCGCGTCGGTGCGCGCCGCTGAACAGCCAGCAGCACGGCTCATCCCCAAGCGGCACACCACCGTCACAATCTCCTGGCCCTGACCCGCGACAGCAGTGCCAGGCGTCCCACCGTCACCGAACACAGGGAGGAACCCACGTCATGTCCACCACGATCGTGACCGCGCTGGCCACCGCGCCCGAGACCGGCACCGACGACCTGTTCGACCTTGACATCAGCGTCATCGAGTCCGGCCCGGTCATTCCCGAGCTGCTGCGCAGCACCAGCGACAACTGCGGCGGAACCTGCGCGTCGGCCTGCACGAGCTGCAAGTCGTAACCCCCTTCTCGTGGGTCCGGCGCCGTTGGCGCCGGACCCACCACCCCATGCGGAGGCACTGGTGTTCCAGGTACTCGACGCACTGCTGATCCGCGCGTCGACCCATCCCGTCACCTTCGACCTTCCTCCTTGGCCGGACCTGACCGGCGATATCCACCCCGACCAGGTCAGTGACTGGCTTACTGCGGTGTGGAGCCGTCAAGAACTCGCCGCCGCCATCACCGCCGCGAGCCCGACGCTGACCGATCAGGTCGAGCGGATCCGCGCGGGGCAGTGCCACGACGTACGTCAGCTCCGACGGACCGTGGCATCGATGGCTCGGTACCTGCTGCGGCTGACCGGTCGAAGCACCCCGTTCGCGCTCTTCGCCGGGGTTGCTCCTGCCCCGCTGGGCGGGAAGCCGGCTGTGCGGTGGGGCCAGCTACACCAGCCCGTACTACGAGCCGACGGTGCGTGGCTCGCTGGCGTGATCGCGCTGCTTGAGGAATGCCCGGCGCTGCTGCGCCGGCTGCCAGTCATGCTCAACGACCTGGCCGAGGTACACGAGGACCGCGTAATCGTGCCGTTTGCGCGGCCTCCCGCCACCCAGGGCCGAACTGGTGACGCGCCGGCTCCCGTTGATGTGTCGGTCCGTCTCACCGCCGCTGTCGCAGCCGTCACGACCTACGCGCGTAGGCCCATCGTCGTCGCTGACCTCATCACGAAGCTGTGCACCGACTTTCCGAGCTGTTCGGCATCGGTCGCAGAGGCGGCCATCGCGCGGCTGGTGCGGACCGGATTGCTGCTGACGGCGTTGCGGCCACCGATGACGGCCACCGACGGCCTCGCGCATGTCCTGGCGCAGCTCACAGCCGTCGAGGCGGAAGCGATTCCGGAGCTGACTGACACCGCCCAGGGATTGATGACCATCGGAGATCAGATCCGAAGCAGCCGCCATCGCTCGACTGCCCCGAGCGATGGGCTCCACCGCACACTCGTGGAGCAGATGAACGCGGTGCGTGTCGGCGTAAGCCAGCCGGCCGCCGTGGATTTGAGGCTCGACGCCACCATTACGCTGCCGGACACACTCGTCAAACACGCCCGCGAGGCTGCGGCGGCGCTGACCCGGCTGACGCCGTATCCGCGCGGACTCCCCGCCTGGCAGGAGTACCACGCCGCCTTCCTCGAACGCTACGGTCCGGGTGCCGTGGTGCCGTTGCTGGACGTGGTCAACCCGGAGATCGGGCTGGGCTTTCCCGCCACCTACCGAGGATCGGACCGGACCGTTTCAGCTATGCCGCTGAGCGAGCGGGACCGCCACCTGTTACGACTGGCCCAGCAGGCCACGATGGGCGGCGGTGACGAGTTGTCGCTCGATGAGCGCACCCTCACCGACCTCGCCGGCCCCAACCAACCGCCAGTGCAGGCGCCGCCACACGTCGAGCTGTTCCTGCAGATCCACGCCACCGACACAACAGCACTGCGTGAAGACCGGTACGCGCTGGTCGTCAGCGGCGCGGCTCGCGCCGCCGGGGCGACAACCGGTCGCTTCCTGCATCTGCTCGACGCCGCCGACCGGGGCCGCTTCCGGGACGCCTACTCGGCCGTCGCGACCATCCGCGCGGGCGCGGTACCGGCTCAATTGTCGTTCCCGCCGCTACAGGCAGCGTCTGATCATCTCGCCTGCGCCCCGTCGATGCTGCCGATGGCGCTCTCAGCCGGCGAGTGCTCGGACGGCGATCAGGTTATCCGGGTCGAGGACGTGGCCGTCGGCGGTGACGCCGAAGGGCTGTTCCTGGTGTCTCGGCGTCACCGGCTGCTGATCGAGCCCACCGTGCTCAACGCCGTGGAGTTCCGCTTCTTCAGCCATCCCCTGGCGCGCTTTCTGTGCGAACTGCCCCGAGCCTGCACGGCGATCTACATGCCGTTCTCCTGGGGCGCGGCGGCGGCGCTGCCGTTCCTACCCCGCCTCCGTTATCGGCGCACGGTGCTCGCCCCGGCTCGGTGGAACCTCACCGCCGGTGACCTCCCACCAGCGGACGCGCCTCGGCAGCAGTGGCGGGAGGCGCTGGTTGAATGGCGCCAACGGCTCCGCCTGCCCGACCGGGTGTATCTGGTGGAGGCGGACAACCTCCTACCGTTGGACCTGACCGAGGACCTGCACCAGGAGCTGCTGCGCGCACACCTCGACCGCCAGGGCCACGCGCGGCTCGATGAAGCCCCGTCCGACGACGCGTACGGATGGCTCAACGGTCACGCACACGAGATCGTCATCCCGTTGACCCGCACGGCACAGGCGACAGCGGCTCCATCTCTGGCCCGTGTCCGGACCGTGCAGCACGACGACGGGCACCTGCCGGGTACCTCCCACTGGCTGTACGCGAAGCTGTACACGTCCGCCGATCTGACCGTCGGCCTCGTGCACGACGTACCTGATCTGCTCGCGACCTGGAACGGCTCCGCCGAATGGTGGTACCTGCCGTACCGCGACCCAGACCCACACCTGCGGCTACGGATCCGACTCCCCGATGCCGACGCCTACGGCCCCGCCGCCGCGCAAGTCGGCGCCTGGGCCACTCGGCTCCAACGGGGACGGCGTCTCGGCCGGCTTCAACTGGACACCTACCACCCGGAGACCGGCAGGTACGGTCACGGCACCGCGATGACTGCCGCCGAACGGGTCTTCGCCGCCGACTCCAGCGCGGCGGTTGCCGAGCTGAACGCTGCCGCCGTGAACTCGGTACCGCTGGACGCGCTCGCGGCGGCGAGCCTCGTCGACATCGTCATGGCCTTCGCCGGCGAGACCGCCACCGCGATGACGTGGCTCACGACCCACCTGCCCAAGGAAACCGCCCCGTCCGCACGAGCAACGCACAACCAGGCCGTACGCCTGGCCGACCCAGCAGAGGAATGGTCGGCGCTGCGCTCCAGCGTCAACGCGGGCTCGGTCCTTGACGCGTGGCAACATCGCCGAGTCGCGGTGCAGGCGTACCGCGATCATATCGCCGCGCAACGCGACCCCTGGTCCGTCGTGCCGTCCCTGCTGCACCTGCACTGCATCCGCCTGCACGGCGTCGACCCCGACCGCGAACGTCTGATCCGCAAGCTGACCCGCGCCGCAGCCCTGCGCTGGTCCGCGCTTCACCTCGCGGAGGCCCGATGAACCCTGCCGCGCCCACCTCAGCCACTCGGATCGACAACGTCATGGCGGCCGTCGCCGACCGTCTCGCGGTGCCACCCGCGCCACCAGACCAGCCGGAACAGGCACAGTCGCTGGCCGACGGGGCAGCCGGGATCGCGCTACTACACATCGAGCGGGCCCTCACCGGGACCGGTGCGTGGACCACCGCGCACCGCTGGCTACGCGCCATCGCACACGGCGGCGTGCTCGCCACTATCGAGAGCAGCCTGTTCCGTGGCGCGCCTGCCGTGGCGTTCGCGCTCCACGCCGCCACCGCCGACCATCCCGGCCGCTATGACAACGCGCAGCACGCCCTGCATCGGGCAGTCACCGCGCTGGCGCACCGCCGGATCGACCAGGCGCTCGACCGCATCGCCCGCGCCGAGCTGCCGCGGATGGCGGAGTACGACATCATCTCCGGGCTGACCGGCATCGGCGCCCACCTTCTCCGGCACGCCCCGGACGATGAAGCCCTCGGGCGCATCCTGGCCTATCTCGTACGGCTCACCGAACCGCTGCACCACGGCGGCGAGGTCGTTCCTGGCTGGTGGACCGAACAGGATCCGCACGCGAGGATCTCCACCGCCTTCCCGGGAGGCCACGCCAACTTCGGCCTTGCCCACGGCATCACGGGGCCGCTGGCCTTACTCGCTCTCGCCAAGCGGCGCGGCGTCGTCGTCGAAGGGCACCTCGACGCCATCGAGCGCATCAACGCCTGGTTGGACAGGTGGCGGCAGCACGACGACAACGGAACCTGGTGGCCCCAATGGATCACCCACCACGAACGTCGTACCGGCCGCCCCGCGCAGCCCGGCCCGCTGCGGCCATCCTGGTGCTACGGCACCCCGGGGCTGGCCCGCGCACAGCAGCTAGCCGGACTGGCCCTGAACGACCGTGACCGTCGGCGGCTCGCGGAGAACGCGCTGGTTTCCTGCCTGACTCAGCCGGGCCAGCTTCGACGCATCAGCGACGCCAGTCTCTGCCACGGCTGGGCCGGCCTCGCGCTGACCGCGTGGCGAACGGCCACGGACGCCGCAGATTCGACGATCTCCAATTTCCTGCCGGGCGTCATCGATCAACTGCTCCATCACGCCGAAGCGACGGCGGATTCCGGCGATGGGTTGCTCGAAGGCCGGGCCGGCGTCGCTCTTGCGATGTGCGCCATCGCACGTGGCGCTCCACCGACTTCCGGATGGGACGCATGTCTGCTGATCGTCTGAACCTCATGTCGGGCATCGAATCAGCCCAGGACGGCCGGCCACCGGCAGCTCAACCGTCGAGCGGAGCGCTGGCAATCCCTCCGGCGCTGGAGCCAGCGGTGCTGGCGTTCCTGGCCGGGACGCCAGCACAGCGTGCCGCCGCCCGTGCCTCGGTTCCGGTTGCCGAACTGGTCGAGGTGGCCGAGCGCTATCAGGCCGCAGGGCGGGCTGCCCTCACGTCGGATAGGGCCGCCGTCAACTGGTACCAGGTCGAGATCGAGTTCCCCGATCGGTATACCGCCGAGCGAACCGTTGCGACGCGGATCGCGCCGAGGCTGCGCCAGGCCGAAGACTTGGGAGTCGTCACGTCGTGGTGGTACATCCGCAAGAGTCCGCACTGGCGACTGCGGCTCCGCCCCGACGAGTCCCAGCGGCAGTTGCGAGCGTTCGTCACGAGAATGCTCGATGAGCTGGCGTCGAAGCGGCTTGTTGTCGCCTGGTCATCCGGCATATACGAGCCCGAGAGCTGCGTGTTCGGCGGCCCCGAGGGCATGGAGGTGGCTCACCGCCTCTTCCACGCCGACAGCGCCAACGCCCTGGCGTACCTCAGGCACGTCGGCTCCCCGCGAGATCCGCAATCCCCGCAGCTCGGCCGCCGAGAGCTGTCCGTGCTGCTCTGCACCACGCTGCTCCGCGCCGCAGGCCAGGACTGGCACGAGCAAGCGGACGTCTGGCATCGGGTGACTCGAATGCGCCCCCTGATGACGAAGGCTCCCGGCAGCCGGCTGCTCAGCATGGCTGGTCAGGTACATCGTCTCCTCACGCTCGACATCGAGCGAATCGCTGTGTCGAGCGACGGTCAGGACCCGCTCGCCCCCGTGCGGCCCTGGTTCGCCGCGATGAGCGAGACCGGGGTGGCGCTCCGCGGCCTCGCGCGCACCGGCGTTCTACGCCGAGGGCTTCGTGACGTACTGGCCCACCACGTGATCTTTCACTGGAACCGGGTCGGCCTTACCGCCATGGTGCAAGCCGTTCTCGCTCACGCGGCAACCGCCACCATGCTGGATTCTTCCGTGGACGGCAATGCCGTGAGCAGGGGTTGATCTCGATGTGGCCGGAGCCCTCCGATCCCGCCGTCGTCCTGCGTATGCGGGCAGCGCACGCCCGCGCTTGCGCGGCCCTTCACCTTGACCGAGCGACCGGAGGCACGGAGGCGTGGGGCTGGAACGGTCGCACCCTGGGAAGGCCCGTCACCACACCCGACGGCCCGGCATGGTTGCGGGTGGCAACCGCTCCGGCGGACCAGATCATTGACACGTACTGGAACGGCGCTATCGAAGCCCAGGAGTCTCTTCCGCCGACGATCCCACGGCCGCAGCTCTGGCGCTGGCACGACTGGTCCGATCTAACGTGGGCGTACCGGAGCGAACTGCACGAGTACGTCAACGCCGACACCGTCGCCGTCCACGCCGTCATCACCGCTCCGCCGAGCGTGCCGGCCGAGTGGTGGACGGCAGTTCGCACGGCGCTGGAGGCCATAGCCACGATCGATACGACCCGCGTGACCATACAACCGGGATTCCTCGCGTGGGCGATGCCGCGCTACCTCGGCATCCCAGGGAGTGAGTACGCCGCGCTTCCGTGGACTCCTGCTCACGGCGATTTCCACTTCGCGAACCTCTGCGCCCCCGACCTTCGAATCCTCGATTGGGAGGGCTGGGGACTCGCGCCAGCCGGGTACGACGCCGCGATGCTGCACAGCTACAGCCTGCTCACACCGGTTACGGCTGACCGTGTCCAGCGTGAATTGGCCCACCTACTCGCCACCCCCGCAGGCCGATACGCCGAACTGGCCGTGATCGCAGAACTCCTGGACGCTGCTGATCAGGGGATAAACCGCCAGCTCGCCGAGCCACTTCGTCGCCGGGCCGCCTCAATCTTGGGACGGCCAACGCCAACGGTGACTGCGCGGAAGTCCGGGTAGTGCGTAACCTACCGCCGCCTCCCTTCCACCCTGACGCCCGCTCGATGGGCGTGCCCGACGATCAGTGCGAGTAACCGATGCCCCGTGCCGCGCCCCGATACGTCATGCGTGCATGTGCCGCCGACGGCTTGTGGCGGCAGTGGGCGCCCAGCTCGGCGGGGCGCCCAACAACGTCAGTCGGTCAGGTCGAACTTCCCCAGCTTCGCGCCGTCGATGAACGCGTCCCACTCAGCCCGGGTGAACGTCAGGTTTGGTCCCTGGCCTCGCGCCTTGGTGTCCCTGACCCCGACAGCATCCTTGCCCAGGTGGGCGACCTCCACGCACGCGCCGTTGTTGCCGGATCGGCTGGACTTGAACCACTTAACCGAGTCCATCCTTCTTCTCCTGAATCAATCGGGTGGACTCCCTGGGCGACAGCGTCAGGGAGAGCAGGTGATCGAACACGCCGGTGAGCCGCCGGATCTCCCCTGGTGACTCCAGGAACAATTCTCCCGCCAGGGTCTCGATGTAGCCAAGGGGTGGGTCACCATCCGCGAGCGTCAGGACATCGAAGCCGCCGTGTACGGCAAGATGGGCTCCGGCAGCGAGCGTCAGAACCTGCACGGTGACGTTGGGCAACGCGGAGACCTCGATGATGTGATCCAGTTGCTCGCGCCGCACATCGGCGTCACCAACCTCCAGCATCAACGACTGTTCCGTGATGATCGCGTGCAGTCGGAGCGGAGGCTGACGTGCTGCCGTCAGCACCTCCTGGCGTTTGAGACGTGCCTCGACACGTTGAGTGATTTCCTCCTGGTCGGTCTCTCGACCGATGCGGATCACCGATTCGGCGTACGCGCGGGTCTGGATGAGCCCGGGGATGAGGGTCGGCTGGAATTCACGGAGTTCGACCGCCTCGGCTTCGTAGGCAATGAACGTGGCGTACCGGGCCGGCAGCGTGTTGAGCCGTTGCCACCAGCCCGGCTCGCGCAGTTGTTCGGCCATGCTGCGAAGCGCCAGCCCGTGCCCTTCGTCGTGCGGAACGTCGTAGGCGACGAGGATCTCCAGCACATCCCGTGGGCGCGGCTTGATGTCGCCGGACTCGATGCGGGCGATCCGCTGCTGCGAGCACTTGAGCAGCTTGGCCGCGTCACCCTGCGTGAGACTGCGTTCCTCGCGTAGCCGTCGCAGTTCCCTGCCGAGACGGCGAGACCGAGGCGTCGGTGGAGTGAATCCGGCCATGCTCTGATCCTCTCTCATACACAACCAGCGAGCCCACGGGGCACTGGGTCCTGACGCTTGCCAGCATCGTACGATGCTGCAACACTGGCCAGCATAGTAAGTGGCCGTGACGCGAGGTCCGCCCTAGTAGCGAACGTCAGTGCACCGGCGGTGATCACGATCAACGTGCGCGGAGCGACGGAGCTACGTCCGCCAAGGCGACCTCGATGCACGACGGACGAGCCAGGTAAAGGGGATCCGCCCCTACGCGTCAGGACAACCCGATTGAGGTGATGACGGTGCTGTTGTTTGGGGTACTCGCGGCGTTGGTGGTCGGCTACATCGCCGGATTGGTGTCCTTCAAGATCAAGGACCGATGGTGCCCGCAGTGCGGGTCCACAGCCGTTGCTCATGAACAGGTCAGGCGAGCACGATAACGGTTCCCCAGCTAGGCGACGTGATCGAGGTCGGCGAGCAGGACTACATGCACGGAACCGGTCATCTGACCCTACGAGTCACCCGTATCGGTGAACAGGTTCAGGTCCATGACGACGAGTGGCTGAAACTAGAAGGTCTGGCCCTGCGGGCAGACGGCACACAGCTCGACCCGAGCCCCCGCCCGGCACTCGTCCGGATGCGTGCGCTACGCATCGCGCCGCCGGCAGGGTCGTCGTGAGCACGATCTACCTAGCCAGCTCGGCGCTGGAAGAAGTCGAACGAGCCCAGGCGGAACTTGAACGCCACCTGACGGTCCGGCCGACCGGAGAGTGCGTGACGTGCGGTGAGGTCGAGCCCTGCTCCGGCCGTCAAACGGCTGCCTTCACGTTCATGAAGTTCGGTCTTCTGCCGCGCCGTCGGCCAGGCGCTTCGGGGGTACGCCGCGCCGCTCCAACTCTGGGCGGTGCCGTGCCGGCCTCGTGGTTCACGTCGGCCGCAGACAGTGTCCGCGACGAGACGACCGGGACTGGATCCGAGCCCTAGCACCCGCAGGCGCCGTCGGTGAGGTGGGTCGAACCCTACGACCAAGGAGCTGACGTCAGGCCAGCAGACCTTAATCCCTTTGAGACTGTCTGATTCCGAAAGGGTATTGATAGTGAACGGCGTACCGGGCACTCAGACGAGGGCTCCACGCAGTCCGAACGACCTGCTGCGGCGCGCACGGCTAGCCAAGCAATCACCAACAGGGTCGGGGCGAGTGATGTCACGGCAGGAGGTTGCCGAGGCGGTCAATACGTGGATCTGGGAGCACCAGAGACAACGCGCGTACCTGGACAGCAGGTACATCGGCAAGCTGGAGCGCGGTGAGTCCCGCTGGCCGGCGTCGTACGTCCGGGCGGGGCTGCGCGGTGTCTTCGGCGTGGACGACGACGCCGCGATCGGGCTGTACGTCATCTACGGCTCGGGACGAACGACCCCCGAGGCCGTCGAGACGGTGACATCTCCGGCATCGGAGCCAGGACCGGCATCCACGCCGATCACGTCGCCGAACGACGGGGCGGACGTGACACCCACTGTTCATCTCGGCGTCGCGGCGGGCACGGCGGTCGTGGTCACGCTCGACAGCGGGCCTACCGAACCGATCCGCGTCGTACTAACAACGATGCCCGACGATCATCCCGAACTTTCGCCGCTACCGCTGACCGTCGGCAGCGGGGCACGGGTGTACTCACTCGCAGACCGGCGCAGGCGAGCGTGATGGGGCAGCAGCCAGCCGAGTTGCGGCCCCACGCTTCCGCGCGACACTTCCTCGGCGCGGAGCTGCGATGTTGGCGGCAGCAGCGCGGGTTGTCGCTGGCACGGCTCGCGGCACTGGTGTACGTGAGCCCAGACCTGCTCGGCAAAATCGAAAAGGCTGAGCGTGTGGCGAGCCTGGATGTGATGACTCGCTGTGACCAGGTGTTGGAGACGGGCGGGGCGCTGGCCCGATTGCGGCGATTCGTGGACCGCCAAACGGCCAGGCCGTCGAGAGCGGATGCGTCGGCAACAGAGCCGATACGGATCAGGGTGGTCACGGAGATCGTGGCGGTTGGATCAGTCGGACTCGAAACCGCACCCCCGATGACAAGCGACGACGGAGCCCGCTTGTACCTGCTGCCCGGCGAACAGGACAGGTGAACACGATGGACGCCGTTCCGGCTTTGGTCACTCCTGGACAGATTTACGAGGCGCAACGGGAGTTGGGACGACGGTTGGCCGACTGGCGCAAGGCTGCTGGCATGACGCAGGTCGCCCTGGCCGAGCGTACGGCGTACTCACGTAGCGCGGTCGCCAGTGTGGAGGTCGGCCGGCAGAGCATTCCCCGCGGCTTCTGGGAGCGCGCAGACCGTGAACTCGGCGCGGGAGGGACGCTGGTCGAGGCGTTCGACGCGTTTCAGGAACTGGTCACCGCCCGCCGGGCGCACCAGACGTGGACAGTCGAGCAGAATCGGATGCGACGCCATCAGTCGGCCGTGCCGTCGCATCCGCAGCAGACCGTGACGATCGAGCCTGCCGTCTGCGGATGCGCCATCACGGTCGCCAGGTGGAGCGGGCGGGAAGCGCTCGCGTTGAGGGAGGCGATGCGGCTCAGCGTTCAGGCGTTCGCCGAACGGCTTCGCGTCGCCACCGCGATCGTCGTGCAGTGGGAGAACCTCGGTCAGCCAGCATCGCTGGGTCTGGACATGCAGGCAGCATTGGACGACGCGCTCAAACTCGCCGGCCAAGACGCTCGCACTCGCTTCGCGAAGATCCTTCACATGCCACCGATGAGGTCCAACGACCATGCGGGTTCGCCCGACGGTGGCCGTTATGCGACGGTGACCCCGCTTCGCCGGGGCGAGGAATCGCAGGCCATGTGGTGAAAGGATGCCGATGGTCACGTCATTGACACCGATCCCGGGACTGCGCCAGTCGGTCTTGTTCGAGACGGCAGTGGCCATCTACCAGCGGCACCGCGATGGAGAATCCGGAATGTGCGGTGCGTGTGGACAGGGCGCACCGTGTCCGCCAAAACACCATGC
Organism: Rhizomonospora bruguierae; assembly: GCF_018397995.1. GTDB lineage: Bacteria > Actinomycetota > Actinomycetes > Mycobacteriales > Micromonosporaceae > Rhizomonospora > Rhizomonospora bruguierae. The sequence goes on along the minus strand of NZ_BBQH01000041.1, from coordinate 29,182 downwards.
CACCCTCGTGATCTCGACTGCGGGGGCTGACCCCGACAGTTCGAGGACGGTTCTTCTGCGGGACACACTGGCTACCGGCTCGGCGGGCGTGGCCG
>NZ_BBQH01000041.1:0-28817 GCF_018397995.1 Rhizomonospora bruguierae | reverse complement strand
GGCGTGGCCGACCCGCCGATGCAAACGGCTTTGCATATGAGCGTGATGACGACTGAGTCCGCCTACCCTTCAGCGACATCACCGAGAGCGAGCTGCCCTGGTAAAGCCAGGGGGACGGTGAGCATGAGTGTGGCTGTGACGGCAGCCGCACTTGCAGGAGCAGCCCATTATCGCTTCCGGTCAGGGGCGCGACGATGAAACACCGATCGGACGAGTCCCGCAGCAGGCCGGTAAGCATCGCCAGGGAGGCGACGGCCATAGCCCGGCGTCCTGTGCCGCGAACCAGGTGGACCGGGCGTCCGAGCCGCATTGGATTCCTCGGGCTGAGGTTGACAACTGCTGTCGTTGTGGTGTCGGCGCTGTGGCTACCCATCCGGCGTCGCAGCCCGAAGGCATTCAGCGGCAGGAGCCTCTTGACGGGCTGGGATGCCAGGGCGAATCCACAGGCGAGCTGAGCTACTTCGTCTGTGCTGTGGCGTCCGCTGTGGGGAATCGGTAGGCAGCCGAGATGGTGGTGGCGGTGATGGTCACCGCCCACCATGTGGTGGCGCTGAGGTAGGCGATGGCGAGTGCGGGTGTGTTGCCCCATGAGGCGACGGTGATGAATCCGGTGCCGAGGATGAGGGCGGTTACGGTCTGGAGCAGTTTTCGCTGTGTGGTGGTGATGGTGAGGGCGATGCCGATGCCGAGTGCGGCGGCTCCGATGCGGCGGAAGAGTTCGACGCCTCCGGGTACGAGGTCCATGGGGGTGGCGTTGGCGTAGCGCATGGCGAAGATGCCGGCTGCGGCGAGGAGGGTCGCGGTGAGGGGTAGTCGGGTGCGGTGGAGCCAGGTGGGGAGGCGGGTTGTGGGTATTCGCGGTGCGAGGGCGGCGATGACAAGGCACGCGGCGGCGATGGGGAGGGCGGATAGCAGGGTCCAGCGGGTGTAGGTGCTGCTGGTGAGTTCGACGAAGGCTCCGACAGCGAGTCCGTACATGGCGGCGGTGCAGAGGCCGAGGAACGCCGCGGTGCTGTAGGCGCGGCGGATGAGGGTTCCGGTGCTGGTTGAGGTGTCGGGTTGGGCGCCGGAGAGCATGGTGGTGGGGGCGAGGTAGGCGACGGCGAAGGCCGTGAGCATGGCCAGCAGTCCGGCGGCTCCGACCACTTCCAGTGGCAGGCGTACGGAGGTGACTCGCCAGACTTGGCGGTGGATGTCGGCGGTGACGATGGCCTGGATGAGCAGGGCGAATGAGCAGGCGCCGGTGAGCAGCGGCGCGATGAGGTGTCGTGGGGTGAGCCGGACTCGGGGCAGGTGGATGTCGCGGGTCCGGGTTTCGGTGAGGGTGTGGGTGGCGTGGAGGGCGCCGTCGGCGGCGGCGTTGTCGAGGCGGGCGGGGATGACCGGGGTGTGTCCGGTCGTGGTGTGGAGGATGTCCGCCAGATTTGGGAGGTGAGCGCCACCGCCGGTGAGGATGACTGCCTGCAGCTGTGTGGAGTCGACGTCGGCTGCGGTCAGCGTGTTGGTGACGTGCTCGGGTATCGCCGTGTGGAAGTGGTGGGTGGCGGCGGTGAGGTGGCTGTGGTCGATGACGGCGGGTGGGTGGGGGTCAGGGAGCACGATGACGGCGTGCGGCGCTTGCCGGAGCGCTTCTTTGGCGTGCCGGGTGGACTGCCACAACGCGTGATGGTCGCGGTGGTCTGGGAGTTCTTGTGGGGTGAGGAGCCGGGACCAGCGTGGTGGATCGGCGTCCCGGATGGGTTGTGCGGCCTGTGTGGCGAGAGTGTTGTCGATGTCGCGGCCGGCGGCGTTGGGCACGGTCGTGGTCGCGAGGATGGTCATGCCGCCGGTGTCGGTTTGTTGCAGGACGGTGAGTTGAAGGGTGTGGGCGCCAGCGTCGCAGACCAGCACGCAGGCTCCGGCGGGTGGTGGTTGCCCGGTGACGGCGGCGAGTTGGGCGGCGACGGCGACGGGGGTGGCGACGAGGTCCGGGTCGGGTAGGCCGGCTCGTTGTGTCGCGTCGCGGACGAGCGCGCGACGTCGTGGTCCCCAGGTGGGGGCTATGGCGAGGGCGACGGCTTCCGGAATCCCGTTGGCGATACGTGATGCCTCGGCGCTGATGTGGCGGAGAACCGTGGCGTAGAGGTCGAGTGGGTTGATGTCGCGGCCGGCTATGGTGAGCGTGCCAGCGGTGAGGTGGCTGGTGACGTCGGGGACGTAGCAGTCCGGGCGGATGGCGGCCAGGACGAGCCCAGATTGTCCGGGGGTCAGGTTGCCGGTGTCGGGGTCGACGTACACGCCGCTGGGGGTGGTGGGTTCGCCGTCGGGCATGACCGGTATCCGCTGCCCGCCGGAAGTGGTGAGGACAGCGGTCGTGGTGGATGAGCCGATATCGATTCCCAGCCTCACGTTTGCTGCCCCCATGGTGGGGAGTTTCTCTCACCGGTGGTGATGATCGTCAACCGTGTTGGGTTGACCGTGACCATTTCTACGCGGATAGTGAATATTCATCGCCTTGAGGCTGGCCGATTGTCCACCCGAGGGTGTAAGCGCGATCGGATCGGCCTTTTGGGTTTCGGCCGTCACGGGAGGAGCGCTGCCCACGTCCGCTCACCAGCCACCGCCGAACCCAGCGGACGCGTCGGGGCTTGAGGCCATCTGGCCGGCAGCGCCTACTCTGTCACCGCAGCCGCCGGGCCGGTGCCGTACGGTGGCCACCGTCCTGCGGGTATGCGCCACCGTAGTTGGTCTGCTGCTGTTCCTTGTCGGGCCGCCGCTGGCGCTGGCGTACGTCGTGGGTTGGCCGCTGCCCAGCTCGTGGCCCACCGCCAGCAAGGTGATCGATTGGCTGAGCCAACCGACCCTGATCACCGTCGACGGTTTGATCAAGGTCGGGGCCTGCGTGCTGTGGCTGCTGTGGGCCATGCTCGCCCTAGGAACGCTGGCCGAGCTGGTCACCGCCGTCACCCGGTGGCGGCTCCCCCGGATTCCGCTGCCCGCCGCCCTGCGGGGCGTGGTCACTGGGCTCATCGCGAGCGTGACCGTCGTCGTCAACAGCTCCGCTGTTCAGGCAGCGTCCTCGCCACCGCTCGCCCCCGTGGCCCAGCCCGCACATCCCCGACAGGGCGCTGGGCTACCCGCTATCCCCCGGCCCCGCGTCGCGGAGCCGACCGCCATCGTGCAGAAGGATGATCGAGACGGACGACTGCCCGTGTGGGCGCGGGACTCCCCTGGTGGCGTTCATCGGGTTGTTCGCGGTGACACCCTCTGGGACCTCGCAGCAGCAAAGCTCGACGATCCCCGACGGTGGCGAGAGATCTACACCCTGAACAAGGGCAGGCGACAGGCAAACGGGTACGCGCTCACAGATCCGGACACGTTGCACGTCGGATGGACCCTCGCACTGCCCGCCCGACACCGCCCCACCACACCACCGGCCCCACCTCGGCCCGAGCCGCCAACCACAAAAACCGATCCCGCTCCCGCCGAACCCCACACCGACCCCACTCCCCCACCAGACGGCTCCGGCACCGACGCTGACACACCAGCAGCCACCGCAACGGGACCGACGGCCCTGCCCTCCAGCCCCGCCGTGGACGACAACGCCGCCACCGATACACCCGAGCAGCAAAACGACGCCTCGCCCACACCCGGTGATAGGCACGGGGTCTACCTGCCATCGCGGGCGTGGATCAGCCTCGGCCTGGCCGCCGCCATCGCCGCCATCGCCGCGCTACTGCGCCTGCAACAACGCCGCCGCGCCCGGCTCACCTTCCCCACCCCGGCGACCACCACGCCGCACCCCACCCCGGTACCGCCGTCTCTGGCCCCCATCGACACGATCGGCAGCCGCCACCTCCAATCCACCGCCGACACCCACCGTCTCCCCAGTTCCACCGTGCCAGCCCCGATCGGCGTCAACTCCAACGGCACGCAGGTGAGCCTGTTCCACCTGCCTAGCCCCGGGGTTGCCCTACACGGCGACGGAGCCATCTCGGCGGCCCGCGCCATCCTCGCCGCCGTCCTGACCACCGGCGCGGCCGAAACATCCGTCACGCGCCCGGTGATAGTCACCACCGCCGACCTGCTCGCCAAGCTTCTGCCCGAAGGCGCCCCGACAGTGGGATTGGATCCCGATGGCACCACGTACGACGGCGAACGGCTCATCGTCCTCGCCGACACCGCCGCAGCGGTCACCCACGCCGAGGAAGAGATGATCGGCCGCAGGCGCCTGCTGGACACCTTCGACGCCGCCACCATCACCGACCTCAACACCCGCACCGACCACGCCGAAACACAGCCGCCCTACGTGCTGCTCATCGAAGCCACCAGCCGGCACACCGCCCGCCTCCACGCCGTCGCCAGCCACCGCGCCACCCTGGACCTACACCCGGTCGTCCTCGGCCACCACGACGACATCCCCACCCTCGAGATCACCGCCCAAGGCGCCGTCACCGGTGGCGAACCGCGTCCGGTGGCGCGGCTGTCCACCCTCAGCCCAGACGACCTCGCCGCCATCCTCACCATGCTCACCGACGCCATGGCCCGCCCCGAGGCCGGCACCGACATCGACAACCCACCCACCGAAACCCCACCTCCGCCGGCCGCGGCAACCACCGAGGCGACCGAGCCGACCCCCGTACAACCACACGACACCGCAACCCTGGTCCGGCTCCGCGTCCTCGGCCCGGTCACCGTCACCACCGACACCGGCCCGATCGCCACCGGAATGCGCAGCAGCTCCTACACCGTGCTCGCTGTGCTCGCCGCCCACCCCGCCGGCCGCACCCTCGACCAACTCGCCGCCGACCTGTACCCCGACATCGACCCAACCGCCGCCGTCAAACGGATCCGCACCGCCATCACCTCCGCACGACGCGTGCTCCGAACCGCGACCGGCCACCACGAGCCGATGTTCATCGGCTACAACCCCGCCACCGGCCGATACCAACTCGACCCGCAGACCGTCACCGTGGACCTCTGGCAAATGCTCACCGCCATCAACCACGCCACCACCACCGACGACGACACCGCGACCCTCGCCGCGCTACGCCAGGCAACCGACCTGTACGCGGGCGACTTCGCCGAAGGCGTCGACCACACCTGGGCCACCGACTACGCCACCAGCTACCGCCACCACAACCTCGCCGCCTACGCCCGCATCGCCGAAATCCTCGAAACCGACCACCCCGACCAGGCGATTGCCGCCCTCGAACGCGCCACCGACCTCGACCCCATCAACGATGAGCTCTACCAGCGGATCATGCGCATCCACGGCCGCCAACAACGCCCCGACGCCGTACGACGCACCCTCCGCCGGCTAGAAGAACGCCTCACCGACCTCGGTGACACCGAACCATCACAAGCCACCCGCCGCGTCGCCGAACGCCAACTCCGCCCCGCCGCCCCGGACCCCAGAGGACGGCCGTGACCGACACCCGGCTCCGGCGGATGCCGTGCGCGGTCGGGCGACGTCAACCCTCGGCGTGGCCGCCTCGGTCACCGGCGAGCATCCTGCACGCTTGGCCTAACTGACCCACGAAGGCCGCACTGTCAGCCGAAACGCCCTCGCGCGAAAGCTTCGCCGCAACGGTCACTCGATCCGCAACAGCGCCGTCTCCGCGCTCTTGGCCACACTGCGCCGGGAAGCGAGGTCCGTCAACGGCCGCCGCCCCACGGCATCGGTGTAACACTCCCGTTGCAGACACGGTGCCGACCGTGGAACAGGCCGAACGCGGGCACGGCGACTCCACCCCCGTGACCGCTAGTGCGCCCAACAGACCAGGCTTGATCGATCGTTGAAGGTGGGCGTGGATGGGGCACGGCACCCGACCCCGGGCACCGCCGATCACCACAGGAGGAACCGACAATGCCTGACACCACGCCCTCACGCCACACGATCGAGATCGATGGCGACGTGCATGACGTGCTGGAACGCACCGCAACCAGCCGAGACACCGACATCAACGGCGCACTGCGCGACCTGATCGAGGCCCCGACGCCATCGACCAGCCCGAGTGACGACGACGAGGACTGAAGCAGCCTCAGCAGCCAGGCGCCGCCGACTTCCCGTAAAGAGGTAGCCGGCGGCGCCTACCGCGTACGGCTGGCTATGTGACCATAGGTCGGGAAGCGGCGCGGAGACCGTGCCACTGACAACCACAACTAGATCAATTCCGAATGCCTGTCGTGGTTAGGCAAATCGAACACCCGCTACCGGCGCTTCCGTGACTTGCATTCGTGGCTCATGATGGTCGTCGTGCCCAAACGACTCTGGATTACCTCTGCGCTACTTCTGATCATCGCTGTCGCGCTGATTATGATCTTCAGCGGAAGCCTCGGTGGCGCCGCAGCCTGGGCGAATATCATCGCGCTGCCAGTAGCGATCATTGGCGTCATCTTGACGCTTCGCGGGAAGGCTGATGCACAGCCAGGCCCAAGCAGGCAAGATCACAACGCGCCAGGCCGCTCGGCGCCGCCAACTTCAGGCACCCATGGCGTCACTCAGATCGGCTTCGCCCAAGGCGATCAAATCAACGTGGGACGCGACTACTACGGTCAGCGCCCCGACGGCAGGTGACCAGCATGGGAGATCAGTTCGGGTATGCCGAAGGAGACCAGACCAATGCTGGACGCGACGCCTACATTGGATGCACGTTCAATTCAAGAGTCGACGGCGAGCAAGACGAGTCCGAGTCGCCGGATCACGGTTCGGGCACCGCGAAGGCAGCCACGGGCAGCGGAATCGGTGTCGTCGCCGTCCTCGGGATTCTGGGATACTTCCTCTTTGGGGTAGACGAGCCGTTCCCTACCCATTCGGATCCATGGCCGGCGGGCGTAAAGCAAGAGGCCGTCGTCGCGGCAACACAAGGCTGGCTCGACAAGTGCCAGAAGTCAGGGTCTGCAAGCCCTGCCAACTGTCCGCAATCCCTCGCCGAAACCTCGGGGGACGTTTCCAAGGTCCGCTGGGCATTCCATGGGAACGCCCTTGAGGCTGCGGTAATCCGCTACAACGAGGCCGACAGCCGATTCGACGTGTTGGGGACCGTTGTGACGGTAGCCGACTACACAGTCCGCAGAGATTCACGCCGCGATGTCACGCCGATTACATACTGGGCGAATGTGCACTGGACAGACGGGCGGCTCGATGTACAGGAAGTAAAGGAGCACTCATCCTTGAGTGATCCCGAAATCGCAAAGCAAGATCCCAAGCAGGCATGGGAAACCGTGGAGGCGAAGCTAAAGGATGCATTCACGCGATGCGTGCGCAGCGCCAACTCCGCCATGCCAGCAGGATGCCCAAAGTGGACGCCACCGCCAGGCGCAACGAAGGCGAAGTGGTCTTTTGTCGGCGATCCACTGCTAACGGCCCGCCCCTCGTTTGACCCGAAATTCGGGGTCCTTCACATAAAGGGCACCTACGGTTTGGCGGTGCGTTACAACCTACTCGGGTCCACGAAAAGCGAGACCCGTATGACCAACTACGATGCCGTCATCGCTTCAACGCCGGCAGGGCCGGTAGTCCTTGAGATCAACGAAGCAGCCTGAACGCGGTTCAGTACCAGGTGATCACCCAGCCAAGTAACTACCCGCTCGCCTCTGCATTGGTGGCGTACGACGAGCTGGTCAGGGTCTCGAGTCGCTCATGGCGGCAGCGAGAAGGCGTTGTGCGGTGCGCTGTGGGATGCCGAGCTGTTGCGCCAGTTCGATTCCGAGCCCGCGTCGGTCGCGGCCTGTGGCGTCGGCGGCGGCGAGTAGTTCGGTGGCGGCGGTGAGACGGGGGTCGTCGGCGTAGGGGTGTGGTTTGCGGGGGCCGGTGGTGGTGCCGGGGGTTCGGCCGGTGGATTGTCGTCCGGTGCGGGCGTCGGCGATGGCCCATACGGTGCGGCGGTGCCAGAGTCGGCGTTTCCTGCCGTCGGCCAGGATCTCGACGCGGTCGGGGTGGTTGAGGAGGGTGTGGGGCAGGTTGCGGTACGAGCCGTAGCCGAGGATCTTCGCCGCTGTGCCGGAGCCAACAAGGTCGTCCGGCTGGCCGCTGCGGTCGACTTGGGTCAGCTCGGCGCGTTTGGCGGCCTGGTGTGCGGTGTGGAACGCCTCGATGTCGTCGAGCCAGAACCATTCGCGGCCGTCGTGGTGGAACCCTTGCGGGAAGCCGAAGCGGGCTCGGTGGCGGTGCCAGTGGTTGACGGTGGAGTATGCGGCGCCGGTGTGCGCGGCGACGCCGGCCCGGTTGAGGGCGGTCCGTCCGTCGATGATGCGTCGTGCCACGCTGTCCATCCTCCCCCGCTCACCCCGCTACGACGTCGCGTGGTCGAGGTGGGTGTGGTTCGGGCCGTAGGATCGGCGGCACGCCTGGCTCGGGTATACGCGGTCGTGTGGTCCGCAGGCGGCTCGGGTGGGTGAGGTGGCCGGTCGGGGTCGCAACACACCTTCGGGTGTGTCCGCCGGCCACCGTCCCCGCTTACGTGTGTTCGCGTAGCAGCCGCCACGCCACCTCTGCCATGCGTGACAGGGGCAGTGCGGCGAACTTGGCCCGGGTGGCGGGTTTGAGCACGTGGTAGACGGTCAGGATCGCGGCGGCGGTGGTCGCGTCCACCGGCACCCCGTCGATTTTGCGGAACTTGCCGTGTTTCGCCTCGCGGAGCAGTTCGATCACGCGGGGGTCGCCTGCGGTCGCGTCGTCGGGAAGTGCCTCGATGTCGGCGTGTCCTTCGCAGTCCGGGCAGTTCACGAGGTGGGGGTCCTCGGTGACGCGGGTCAGCGGTCCGTCGTCGGCTCCGCACACCGGCCCGGGGCGGCGACGGGCCTTGCCGTGGGTGGCAAGGGGCGCCTCGCGCCGTCGTGGAAGGGTCACGGTGCCCTCTCCTCGGGTTTGTCGTCGGGCCAGATGCCGAGCGGGTGTCCGGGGGTGATCCGGCCACGGCCGGAGGCGAGGGTGGCGAACATGGTGGAGTACGTGTCGTAGAGGTGGCCGCGGGTGCGGATGAGGTGTTTGCCTTGGGTGAGCTTCGGCGGCATGGCGTCGACCACACGGCGGATGAGGCCGAACAGGTCGCGGGCCTCGATGAGATTCGCGCAGTCGCCGCACGTCGACCAGCGTTCGCCCCACGCCTGCGTCACGGCGTGTTCGGTGTCGGTGCGGCGTGCCCGCGCGGCGCGGTGCCGGTCGCGGTAGTCGCTGACACCTACGACCTGTGCCGTGATCCGGTGGATGTCGGTCCGTTGGTCGGCGCAGCGGTAGACCCAGGCGGCCTCGGGTGCGGAGCAGAAGTCGCACTCGATCAGCGGGTCAGGGATCTCGGTGACCGGGGCCGGGTCGGGTCGGTGGTCGAACCGTTCGCCGCGCTGCTCGGCGGCGTGCAGGTACTCCACGATGCTGCCGTGATTGGTGCGGACGTTCACGCCTCGGCGGCACCGCCGGCAGTAGAGCACTTCGAAGATCGACGCCATGCTCGCGTCGAGTGCGGTCGCCGCGATGGGGCGGCCGGGTCCGCCCGGGTGGGGTGGGTGGAACGGTGTCACTGTTCGTCTCCGGTCTGGTTATCGGTGGTGTGTGGCCAGGCGGGGTTGGCCGGGTCGAGGGTCAGCCGGAGGCGCAGGCGGGCGAGGTCGACCAGCCGGCGCAGCAGGCTCGCGGTGCCGCTGCTGAGGTCGTCGTCAAAGTCGTGGGCGATGCGGCAGGCGTCTCGCAGGGCCACGCACGCGGTGGTGAAGGCGGCCTCCAAGGCGGCGCGGTCGTCGTCCCGGGTGCGCCACACGACGTGGTCGGCCGGGTAGGTGCGCTCGTCGCCGGTGGGGAACCGCAGCGTGTAGCGGCGGGCGTAGGTGGTGTGCGGGGTGGCGTAACCAACGTCGGTGACGGTGCCGAGGCGGTGCTCGGTGGCGTCGCGCGGTGCGACGACCCGAGCCGTGTCGCCGTGCTCCATGGACCGGTACATCGGTGCTCCGTTCACAGGTGGAAGGGGGTTAGTGGGTGGGGTGGTCGGTTTCGCCGCCGCCGTTGATCTCGAAGGCGATGAGGCGGTCGGTGGTGTCGCTGGTGTCGGCGTGCAGGTAGAGGTCATGGGCTCGGCGTTTGATCCCGATGGAGACGCCGTGCACGTCGAGCACGACGTACTCGGTGCGGTCCCCGGGCTCGCCGGGGTAGACGCGCAGGTTGAGGTGGGTGATCACCTCGGCGTACACGGGGTCGACCGCGCCGAGCCGCGCGAGCGCGTCCGGGAGCTGCGCGCTGGCGAGGGTGTGTTGTCCGTCAGCTTTTTCTGAGGGGCCGTTGCCGGTGGTCATGCCGGCTTGCCGTCGCCGTTGGCCGGGTTGTTGCGGATATTCGGGTTGCGTGGGAAGGCGGCGAGGATGTCGGTAAGAGCGCCGCCGGAGTGTTCGTCGGTGACGGCGGCGCAGGCAATGAGGGCAGCTCCGGCGGCGAGGGCCTGGGCCGGGGTGTAGCGCACCCGTACGGCGCGGGCGCCGTCGAGGGTGGTGGCGCGGACCTCGACGCGGCCTCGCTGCCAGGTGGCGACCGGCAACGCCTCGTCTGGCATCGCGGTGACGGCTCCGGAGAGGGCCTCGCGTAGCGCGGCGCGCAGGTGCTCGCGTCGGCGGATGGCCGTGGCTTCCCACCGTGCCGCCGCTTTGGCGTGTGCGGTGTTGTCTTCGGGGGTGTCGGCGGTGGCCGCGCGGGCGTGGAAGCGTTCGGCGTTGCCGATCGCTTGGGCGAACTCGGCGGCGAGGTCGACCAATTGGTCTGGGCTCATGCGTTCTGGGGACATGCGGGGTGCTCCGTTCGGAAGTCAGAAGTAGTGGAGAGGGCTGTCTCGCGCGTGCCGCGCGGCCCGGGGTGTGGGCCGTGGCCGCGCGGCACGCGCGACGGGTCAGCGGTGGGCGTGCGGTGGCCCATCGGGGGTGTCCGGTTGACCGGAGAACCCGGGCGGGACGAACGGCGGGGCGGCCTTCACGTAAGGCAGGCCGGGGTCGAGTCGCTGACCGGTGCGGTCGAGGCTGACCGCCCCGTACGCGGTCAGGTGCGCGCCCACGGCGAGGGCCTGCGCGCCGGTGAACAGCACGATGTGGCGGCGGGCCGACGTGTCGTGGACGTGCAACTCGACGTGCCCGTTGGTCAACGGCCGGACCGGCATGAACCGTTCGACCTGCGCCACGCTCGGCAACGCCGCACGGATCGTCTCGACCAGCGCGGTCCACTTCCGGTTGACCAAGGTGTGGCGGTGCTCGGCGCGGTCGGTCAGGATGGCGTGCTCGGCCGCGCTGGTCGAGTGTTCGGCCATCGCGCGGGCGACCTCGGCCGCCGCGAAATGCGCGCACACCTCGTTGACCAGCGCGATCACCGTCTCGACCGTGGGCGTCGGCACACGCGGCCCCACACGGACGGGTTCGGTGGAAACTACGGGCTCGGTGGGAACGCTTGCGCGTCCGGTCGTCACGTTGCCGGTTGCGGTGGTCACGTTCTCGGTTGCGGTTGCGGTACCGGCGGAGTGCTTGCCGGTACCGGGACCGGGCGCATTGCTGCCGCGCCGGCCCCAGTTCCAGCGCATCTCAGACCGCCAGCAAGTCGAACGCGCGGGCCTTCAGGTCCGCGCCCGCGCCGGTCAGCGCCCGCGTGGCCCGCACGAGGTCGGTCCTGGCGGGGGCGAAGTGGTCGACGTACTCGGTGATGGCCTGGTAGCCGGCCCACCGGGTGCCCGTGATCGCCTTCTGCGTGTCGGCGTCGCGGATGAGGTACCGCAACGTGTTCGTCCGCTGCTTCGCGTTGTTACGCGCCGTGTCGGAGGCGTCGTCCGCGAGGGGCCACACGCGCGCGATGATCTTCTCGAACTCGCCCATGGTCAGCGACTCGTTGATCATCTTTTCGGCTTCGACCTCGAAGGCGTGGAACGCCTTCCACATCAGCCCGAGGGCCTGCCGCGCCTCGGCGATCTTGCTGCCGATGTTCGAGGTGTGCCGGAACGTGTACGAGCTACGCGACCGCTGATAGGCGAGCGCCTGGGTGTTCGCGCACACGATCCGGACCGGGGTCGCGTCCAGACGCAGCGAGGCGGTGCCGTCGTGGCTGGTGGTGGCGGCGAGGTAAAGGTCCATGTCATCCACCCCAGCGATTCGCATCGCGGTGGGCAGCTTCATGGTCACGAAGACCGACCGGCCCTTGCGCATCGAGCCGGCGGTCTCGAAGTGCGCGCCGGACGCGTCAACCAGGAGGTTGAGCGTCTCGGCGACCTGCTCGTTCTGGACCACGCTGTAGTCCTCGCCGACCACGCCCAGGTATTCAGTCTCGCCCGTGGCCGGGTTGGTCCGCACGGTCATGTACTTGTCGGGGCAGTCGACCTTCGTCACCCCGCGCTCGGTGATCTCGATGCCCTGGATAGCGATCTTGCGGACCTCCCAGCCGCCGAGCCACGCCTTGCTCATGACCTCCTGCGCGGTCATGCAGGCGTCGGTGACGGCGCCGAGCTGATGCCAGGCGGACAGTCGCGCGGAGGCGAAGGCCGTCTGGCCGTTGGCGAAGGTTTCCAGTTCGTGTGCCACAGGAGGCACCCCTTTCCCGGGTTGTGTGGTTCGGGCGGGCGGCGCGGTCCGGGGTGTCGCAACCCCCGGACCGGGCCGTCAGAAACAATGTTTCCTACCTCGATGGGTCGATCAAGGCGATCGGGAAGAGTCGATCGAGGTTTCTGCGGCGAATCTGACGCCCGCCGCCAGGCAGGGCCTACCGGGTGTCGGTGGTCGGGCGGATACGCCCGTCCGGCCCGTACACGTAGGTGTGGACGGTTTTGAACGGGGCCGGTAGGTACACGGTGAACCCGTGTTCGGGGATGAACCGGGTTCGGTAGTCGCGGGTGACCCCCAACAGGTATCGGTCGGGTTTGTCGCCGTGCGACCCTGGCGGGATGATGCCCGCCCCGGGACGGTCGGCGCGGGCACGCCGGTGCCGACCGATTGCGATGTGTGGGCACAGCGACAGTGCGGCGGTCATGCACTCGGGGTGCCCCGGCGGGTCCGCGTAGCGCATCAGCTCAGCGGCCCGAGGCCCGCCGAGGAACGCCACCCAGTAGCCCATCGGCTCACCGCACAACGAACACCGGCGCTCGACGGCGAGCCGGGTCGAGACGGTGGTGTTGATCGTGGTGAAGTCCACATGCGACCCGTCGCCGTTCGGGTTCGGGTGCATGTTGACCGGCGGGATGGGCAGACCGCGCCGCGCGTCGTGGGGACGCGCGGCCAGCGACGGCGGGATTCCTGGCGGGTTGTGGGCCGGTCGGGTCATGACGGGCCGCTGTCGTGGCCGGGCCGGGTGTCGCGGATGACGAGGCCCGGATTGACAACGCGCAACAGGCGCAGCGAGGCATCCTCGTGCGTCGCGCTCAGCGTATACGCCTCGGCGGCGACCCCGGCGGCCTCCAACGCGGCGAGGTGGACCTCGGCGTTGTCGAGGTTGTCGAAAACGGTCACCGTGTCGCCACCGGCAATCACGTACACCCGGGGATCATCGGCCGGTAGGGACAGCGGGGCGGTACGGCGGTGTTCGGCCAGCCACCGGCCGACCACCTCGGCCGGGTCGCCGGCCAGTTCGTCGGTGTCGTAGCACTCGTCATCGAGCCAATCGAGGTGATCGGAGACGGTCCAATCAGGGTGAATGAGCCAGCTTTGCCGTACGGCCTGCCACATGGTCAGCCGCCCCGGCACGCCGACCGGCTCGGCCGGCTGTGAGCCGTTCGGACCGGGTACCGGGCACAGCGGGGTGCCGTCAGCGTGGGACGCGCCGGGACGAGCGGCGAATCCGGCGAGGGGCCATTCGCGCGGCGGCATCAGCCGGGCCAGTTCCCCGCATTCGGGGCAGCGCAGCGACCCCGGGGCCAGGGTGGGGCCGTGGTCGGGGTGGTGGTGTGGGGTGGTCATCGTGGGTTCCTTCCATAGTTTGTGGGTGGGCGTGCGAATGGCCGGGGCCGGGCGTGGTGCCCGGCCCCGGCAAGGGGCAACGGTCAGGCGGTGACCGGCGCGACGGCGGCCTCGTCGGTGCCGGTCTCGTCACCGGCGGCGGTGTCGGTTGCGGGCGGGGTCAGGAACGCGCGCACCTCGGCGTTCGGGGCGGGCGGGTTGTCCGCGAGCGCGTAGGTTTCCGGGGCCTCACGGGTCAGGATCAGCACACCGGCCCCGGTGAGCTTGGACATGGCGTTGCGGACCGCGCCGGGGCTCCGACCGCCGATCTCACGGGCGACGGTGCCGGGGGTGACGTCGTGGCCGGGGCCGAGGTCACGCATGAACGCCTCGACCTGGTGCCGCAACTCGTTCTTGCCCAGCTTCGCCGACCCGTCGCCATTGATCTCGCCGCCGGTACGGCCGGGGCCGGTGGCCCGCCGGGCCGACGGGCGGCGAATCTTGCGGGTGTGCCCGCACGTCGGGCACGTCGTGTGCGTCGGCGCGTTCGCCGGGTCCACCATGGCGAGGTCACCGTCCCCGATGACCCACAACTCGTTCCCGTCGTCGTCAACCGGCAGGCGACGCGCGGCCCCGGCAACCTCCATCGCGGCAAGGATCGTGTCACCCATCGCGACTGACAGGCCGCTCTCGTTGATCGCCGCATCGGCGGTGATCCCGTCCGCGTGCCCACCCAACACCCCCGCCATGATCAACACCTTCAGGTCAGGCTGACGCGGCGCGACCGGTGCCCCCGACACCGGAACGCCGGACACCGGGGCGGACAGCGTCGGCCCGTCCGCATCGTCGGCGGTGGTCGCCTCGTCGGTCGCCTCGTCCGTCGCGTCCGGGGTGGCCGTGTCGTCGGCGGCGGTCGCCTCGTCCGTCGCGTCGGGCGTGGTGGGGTGCCAGGTGTCGGCACCCGTGCGGTTGCCGTTGGTCGCGCCGGGGGTGCGGGTGGCGGTTCCGGCTGCTTCCATGGCCGCGAGCGCCTCGGTGACGGCCGGAAGCGGCAGGTTCGCCTGTCCGGCCAATTTGCGGGCGGTGAGGCCGGGGTTGTCGCGCAGCGCCTCGGCGACGGCGGACCGGGCCTCGGCGGTGCCGGGGGTGACAGTGATGTTCGCGGCCATGGCAGTAAACCTCCATAAAAAGGGGTCGGCAATAGCGATTCCGCGTGCGCGCTGTGCGCATTTATTTGCGGTTCCGCCGGGGCGGTGTTTGTTGCCCACGTCCATGGACGCTCCGTGCCGGGTGATTGTCAACCCCGTTGCGCAAGACTCTTTATGCGGGTCGCCCCGGGCGCCATTCGTGCTCGATTCAGCAACCGTCGCCGTCACAGAAAAGCCCGTTTAACGGCCCCATGTTCGCCGCTGTGACGCGTTCGGCCCGCCTCGGTAGTCCTACATGGGCCGCTGGTCCGGGGGCCGCTCACGTTGTCTTGCAGGGTCGCGGTTTTCCGGGTTCTCACGACTTACGCCGCCCGTCCGGCGGGCCGGACGGGCGGCGGTCACCACAACCCCCGGGACAGTTTTTGGGTGTGCCGAAAATCACTTCATGAATTACAGGGTCACACCCACCCGCAGCATGAAAGGAAACGGGTCAACGGCATTGTTCTCGGTGGCCGGATAGCCTTCGTGGATCTCGTAGTGCAAATGGGGGCCGGACGAGTTTCCGGAACTCCCCACATTGCCGATCGACTGTCCCACGATCACGGTCTGCCCCACCCGCACAATGGGTTGCCGCACCATGTGGCAGTACCGGGAAACAATGTCGCCAGCGTGGCGGATCTCCGCGTACCAGCCGCACCCGCCGAGGCCGGGGTAGCCGTCACGGTCACACGGCATCGGCCCGCCGGTGGGTTCCCATGAGTCGCCCCCGACGTTGCACCGCACGCGCACCACCACGCCCCCGGACGCGGCACGAATGACGGTGCCCTTCCCGGCCATGATGTCAACGCCGTCATGTCCGGACCGCTCACCGGTACGGAACCCGGAACCCGCCGTGCCCACCACTGGGCGCGTCCACCCGGCGGCACTGATCGGCGCACCGTCGCAGACGGGCAGCGTTCCGTCCGTGTACGCCGCGACGATCTCGGTTGCCCACGTCTCGTGTTTGGCGTACGCGTCCGGGTACGCCGACCGTTGCACCTTCTGTGCGGCCTCGGTGAGCGGTAGCCGTTCCCACCCTGGCACCCGCAACAGCGCCTCGTAGAACTTCCCGGCGTTACGGGCCTGTTCCGCCGTCAACCTCGCCGGGGTGGCACCCGGCACGGTGACCGCCCCGACGCAACTACCGCCGCCCCCGCCCCCGCCGAACACCGATGAGACGATCCCGGCGGTAGCGGCGATGATCAGCAGCAACAGCACGGCGACCCCGGACGCGACCCACCCGACTATCCGTCCCACGGCGTGCCACCGTCGCCGGTCGGGGCGGGTAGCCCGGCCAGGCTCACCCGGTCGGGGTGCCCGACGACGCGCCAGACCGGCCCCGTCGGACCGCCGGACGCGGCGGCGTGGTCGGCGGCGGCGGTGGCAACGGTCACCCCGTCCGGGACCCCGGCCCGGCGTAGGTGGGCGTGCAGGTTGGTCTCACGGGCGGCGGTGGGTAGCCAGAACAGCACCGGGAACGCCCGCCGGGGCGGTAGTGCGGCGTAGCCGGTCAGCTTGCCCACCACCCGGCCCAGTGTTTCGGTGCCGAGGTCGGCCTCCAACCAGAACGGCGCCGCCCGCCCGTGGTCGGCCCACACGCCGTGCCCGTCCGGGCGTACCAGGTTCCCGCACGCGTCCCGGCACCGCACCTCGTTCCACCAGCGCACCAACCGCGCCCCGGGGTGCGCGCGGGCGTGGCCGGTGAGCGCGACGAAGAACCCGTTCACGGTCACCAGGTGCGCCAGCGTCGGGGACATGGCCAGACGCGCGGTAGCGTCGCGCACCGCCGCCGGGCGGGGCAACGCCTCGCCTCGTCCGGCCGCGATGATGGCCGCGCCGACCGGCCCTAGCGTCCACCGCCAGGCTTGCGAGCCGGGCCGCTGGTAGTGCCGGAACCGGTCGAGGATGTCTCGATCGTGCAGGGTGTTGAGCCGGTTGCGGGCACGACCGACCGAGCCGAAGGCCAGGTCGACGAGCTGGTCGGTGGTGAACGTCCGGTGCTGGTCGAGCAGGTCCAGGAGGAGCCGGTCTCGGGGGGTGAGCCGACCGAGTTCGGCGGCCACGACGGACGCCGTGAGGCGAAGACTGCCGGTGGCAGATGTGCGGGTAGGAGGGATATCTCTTATCAGTCGGTTCCGGTCCACGGGTCCTCCTCACCGCCGTCCACGTGCGCGTATAACGTGTTCAAGGGGGCGTGTTCACCCGGCTGTTCGGGGTCGTTGGAAAGCTCGTTGGATCGCTCGTTAGAGGTCTCGTTAGACCCCTCGCCCTGAACAGCGAAGGTGTTACGACCCACCAGGTCACTGACCGCAGCGTCGACCGAGACGGAAGAGTCGGCGGTGGCCGAGGCGGTAGCGGCTTCGCTGAGCAGCCGCCGCCGCTGCTTCACCGGCAGGCCGGTGTGCTCTCGGGCCGCGCGGCGCAGCTCGCCGGCACGCCCCGCGACGGCCGGCGGTGGAGGCTCGGTGTCGGCGGTAACCGGTGGCACCACCCGCCCACCGGCGACCGGCCGCAGCACAACTTCGTAGCCGCCGAGACGGATCAGGTCCCCGTCATCGAGGTACGGGCGCAGGTGCCGGGCCTGGTCGATGGCATCGCGGGGCGCGAGGGCGAAGTACACCTTGTTCCGGGCGTTGGCGTCGATCGCCTCCACCATCTCCCCCGACAGTTGCCCGAGGTACTGATGGGCGAGCACGAAGCTGGTGTGTAGGCCGCGGGCTTCGGCGAGGGCATCGTCGATGCCGATGGGCAGGTGCAGGAAGTTGTGGCACTCGTCGAGCACGATCATCGCGTCCGGGCGATCGTCTTCGGGGATGCGGGCGCGGGCGGTGGTGGCCTGCCACAACCCCGCCAGCAGCAGAGAGCCGACCAGGCGGGTGCCGTCCTCGCCGAGGATGCCTTTGGGTAGCCGGGCCAGCAGGACGCCGCCGTCGAGGATGTCGGCGAAGGAGAACGTGGTGGCCGGCGCCCCAAACAGGCTGTTCGCCATCGGGTGCGCCAGCACCAGGCGCAGCCGGGACAACAGCGGGGCGACGAGGCCGGAGCGCTGCGCGGCGGGCAGCTCGTTGAACCCTTCCCAGAACTCGCCGAGGGTGTTGCCCTCCCACGCGTTCAACCTGTTGGTGACGGTGTTGACCCGGCTGGTCCGCCACGTCGAGTCGGACAGCAGCTGCGGTAGCTGGGCGAGGGTGGCGCCTTCGACGTGAGCGAGGGTGAGCAGGCCGTGATAGCAGATGTCGGCGGTCCGGTGACCCCACCACCGCGACCACACCTTCGCCATCACCGCCGTGAGGTTCGCGGCCACGTCATGCGCGCTGCCCCCGTGCACCCTTGGGTCAAGCAGGTTGATCGCCGGTGGCGCGGAACGCTCGTCCGGATCGATCAGGACCAGCCGGTCACCGCACGACGTGGGTAGCCGGGCCAGCAGGTCACGGATGAGGTCACCCTTGGCCGGGTCGAACCGGCGACACCGCGACCGGCCTCGACGTCGTCCAGGATCATCCGCATCAGCAGGGTCGTCTTGCCCGTGCCGGTCGGCCCGAGCGCGTGGACGTGGTACCGGCAGTCGGCCAGGGAGATCCCGACCCGCGTCGGCGATCCGGCGTTGGCGACGCCGATGACCTTGCCGCCCAAGCCGTGCCGATCGTCCAAAGGCACCAGGTTGAGCCTGCGGTCCTCGGTGTCGGTGTTCGACTCGACAGCCTTGCTTTTGATCTTGTTCAAGGTGTGCTCCAAACGGTCGGCTGATCGTCGTGCCCGTCCGGCTCGGCCGAAGGGACGGCGAGCGGCCGGCGGCGCGGGGCCGGGGTAGCGCGGAAGACCTCGCGGGTGGCGGCCCGCCGCCGCGACGCCGCGCCGGGCAGGCCGTAGGCGGCCGGCTCGGCGGGCAACCCCGCGAAGGCGGCGGCCTCCGCCACGGAGACGAGACTCATCCGGGCCTCGGGCACCCATCGGTCAGCCGCCGCGACCGCGCCGGACCGGAGCCGGCGGCGGGTGAAATGCGCCGAGAGCAGCCCGAACCCCGAGCTGACGTCAGCGGCGGCGGCGACGGCGGCCGGCTTGGTGGGACCGGCGGCGACGGCGTGGACGGCGACGAGCAGGTGAGGCGCGTCGGCGTACTTCGCCCGCGCCTGCCGAGCCAGCTCGGCCATGTACGGGTCGGTCGGGCTGGTGCGCCGCCTCGTGCTCGACGAGCCGCCGGGGGTGAAGATGTCCAGGACGCCGATGAGCAGCGCTCGCAGCCCATCGGCGAGCAGCCCGGCAGCGCGGGCGGTTCCTCGGGGGCGGCGGGCGTGTTGTGGGTTGGTCATCGCGCGGCGTAGCAGCCGCAAGCGGTGAGCTGGTGCGCGGCCGAGGTGGACTTGCAGGAGCGCGCCGCCGGTGCGCCCGGCCGAGGCGAGCCCGCCGTAGACGGCCCGCAGCCGGTCCTCCTCGGGGGCGCCCGCGTCCACGCCTCGGCGCGGGGCCGGTGTCGCGTCCTCGACCAGGGGCAGCCACTCGGGCTGGGTGGGCCAGACCGCGAGGGCGGCCACGGCCCCGGTCGTCCGGACGGCCGGTGGGCTGGCCTGTTCCGCGCGGACGCCGGGCCACCCGCGTTGCAGCAGCCGCACCACGGCGGTCGGGTTGACCCCCGGTGGCAGCCACAGCCCGCACCGCATCCCGTCCGGGTCGGCGGCGACCTCCCAGACGAGCCGGGGCGGGCGCAGCGCCCAGCGGCGCGGCGCGGGCAGCACGGTGGCGAGCAGCCGCCATAGGCCGATCGTCGCCGCCGGGGTGGCGGTCACCGGCGGGGTGATCTGCAGCCAGCGTGCTCCGGCGGCGTGCCGCCGCCAGACGTGCCGCCGCCACCGCGCCCACCCAACCCGTAGGGCGACGAGTGCCGCCGTGGCGGCGAGGAGCAGCGGCCACCGGTCGCGGACGAGATGCCACGCGGCCTCGGTGGCGTCGTCGCCCCAGGAGCCGCACAGCAGCTCGCCAACGAAGGAGCCGGGCACGCCGCCCTGACCAGGCACACACCCGGCAGGCTGCGGAGGCGACGGCGGCGGGGATGGGGACAGGACAAGGACGGAAACCATCGGGGACTCCGATCAGCGAAAGAAGAGGCTCGCGGGCCGGGTCAGCGGCGGCGGGCCGGTGCGCCGGTGACCGGGCCGGTGACGATCAGCTCGTGCTCTTCGGCGGAGGCGTGGCTGTGGAAGGCCACCCGGGCTGATCCCGCCGCGAGGAGCGCGTCTCCGCGCTGGCAGGACAGCAGGAACGCCCGCTCGCCGTCGGTAAGCCCAAACGCATCCGCCACCGCGTCGATCGCCTGCGGCGCCTGCCGCAACAGGACCTGCGTGGCCGCGTTGGAGACGACGGCGCGGCCAGTCTTAGTGGCGAGCACGTCGGCGGCGTCCTGGGTCACCACGGTCAACCCGACGCCGTACTTGCGCGCCGACTTGGCGAGAGTCTCCAAGAACCGGCCGCCGCGTCCGCCGGAGAGCAGCTTCCACGCCTCGTCCACCAGCACCATCCGCAGCACATCCGGACGGGAGCCGGAGGCGGTCGCGCCGCGCACGGTGCGCCAGATCGTGTCCAGGGTGAGCAGCGTGCCCACCGGGTGAAGTTGCTCGGGCAGGTCCTTGATGGCGAAGACCACGAGGTGCCCCTGCACGGCCGTGGTGGTCGGCCCGTCGAACAGGCCCTTCATGCTGCCGGCGACGTAGGGGTGCAGGCGGGCGGCGACTCGACGGCCCGCGTCGTCGGTGCCCTCCAACGCGGCCATCACGTCGGCTAGCAACGGCGCCGGTCGCCTCCACGTGCGCGGGTCGGTGGTGATGCCCTTGCCCCGGTACGCGGCCAGCACCGCCACATCGAGAGAGCGCGCCTCGTCACCGGGCAGGGGCGCGCTGACGGCGGTATCGCCGCTGCTCATGACCGCGACCAGGGTCTGCATGAACCGTGCCCGGTTGTTGAGGGCGTCGTCGTCATCGGCCGGCAGGTCAAGAGGGTTGATCTTGACGCCGGCCGCGCCGAGGCGGATGACGGTGCCGCCGACCGCGTCGGCCAGCCGGAGGTACTCGTCTTCGGGGTCGATGACGAACGCTTCCACCCCGAGGCACAGGTTGCGCAGCAGGTCGAGCTTGGCCAGGTAGGACTTGCCTTCGCCGGATCGGGCGAGGATGACGGCGTTGTAGTTGGACTGCGCCCACCGGTCCCAGACGACGACCCCGGCCGAGTGGAGGTTGAGCCCGAACAGCACTCCCCTGCCGCTGTCTGCGGCGGTGTCGGGCAGGTCGGGGCTGGTGAACGGAAAGGCGGCGGCGAGGGCGTCGGTGTCGAAGACCCGCTTCATCCCGAGCGCGTCGAACGCGAGGGGTAGGCCGCTGATCCAGCCCTGCAACTGCCGCCAGGTCACCGGCGCGGTGTCCAGCAGCAGGGAGGCGGCCAGGGACCGCACCTCGGCCACCCGGTCAGCCAACTCGGCGGGGTTGACGCCGTGGACGGTCAGGTACAGGCCGAGCCGGAACAATCTCGCTTCGCCTCGGGCGACACGGCCGGCCAACTCGGCGGCGTCAACCGCGGCGGCGTCGAGTTCGGGATCGTCCAGGCGGCCCTTGGCCGCGTCCTGGCGGCGGGAGGACTCGAACCGGCCGCGCTGCTTACGCAGCCGCTGCGAGGCCACCGCCGGCGGGACCGGCTCGATGTGGAAGGCGGCGTCGACCAGGCCCGGGTAGGACAGGATCGGCTCGGCCCACCCCGGGCCGACCTCGGCCGGATAGCCGACCACCGCCAGGGTCGCGCTGTAGCCGTCCCCGACCCGGACGTGCCGGCCGTCGATTTCGACGGCATCCGGCGACCCGGGCAGGATCGAGGCCGACTCGGGCACGGGACGCCGCCGCGTCGGCAGCAGCGAGGAGAACGGGCTCACCGGTCGTCACCTCCGTCGGACGTGGCGTAGGGCGTGAAGGTCGGGGCGGTGGGGTCGAGGCTGGCCGCCAGCCGCACCGCCGCGTCCGACCCATCGAGCACGCGGGCGGGAACCTCGCAGCCGCCGAGCGCGCGTACCACCTCGGCCGCCTGGTGCGCGGCATGATGCGCGCCGCGTCGGCTGCGCACGGCGACGGTGACCTGCCGGTGCAGCAGCTCCCGCTGCCCGGCCAGCCCATCAAGGAACGCCACGTGCGCGCGGGCAGCCTCTTCCAACGCGGGGTGCGGCAGCCCCGGGGCGGCGGCGAGGAACCGGTCGGCGAGGTAGGTCAGGTCGACCCGCTGCGCCCGCACCACGATCTGCGCCGGACCGTCGAGGCTGTGTAGCCACCGCGCGAACCCGGCAACTAGGCCGTTTTGTTCCCCGGGTGTCCGCAGGCCGAAGGCGACCGTCGAGGCGGCGACCAGGCTCGTCGTGCCGTCCGACCCGAGGTCGATCAGCCCGTCGCCGGTGATACCTCGCGCGGGCAGTCGCAGCGGTGCGGGTATCGGCAGCCGGTCACCCGGCCCGGCGGTGGTGGCAACCCACGGCGGAGCCGGGATGACCGGTCCCTCGGCCGGCACGAGCCGGCGAGGGCTGCGGCGGTGCCGCAGCGCCGCGAGGACCCAGGCGTCGAGCGGGATGCCGTCCCGGCGGCCGACCGCGAGCAGGAACGCCCCGGCGGCGACCGGCGTCGCCCCCACGAGGAACACCAGCGGATGCACGAGCGTCGCCACCGCCGTCCACGCTGCGTAGAGCAGCAGTCCCGTGACGGCCAGGATCACCAACTGCCGACCGGATAGACCGAACGCAATCTTGTCGGGCCGTTCGATGTCTGCGGGAACCCGAGCCCGCATCGAAGCCTCGTCGCTGCGGCGGCTCATCGCTGATCACTCCTCGGTTTCGGTGACGGGCGCCGCACCGGAGCGGACGGCTGAGATGGCGGCGGGGACGGGGACGGGCGCGGTGGCGGGGACGGAACCACCGACCGGCGGCCGTCCGGGGACGGCGGTACGGACGGGGCCGGTGGACGGGGCCGGGCCGTGCTGGTGGCCGGTGCCCGCCGGGCGGCGGTGTTCACAACCGCCGGGGTGCCCGCGTTCGTGGCGGCTTGCCCGTTCGGGGTGGCACGCCTTGCCGCTGTGGGCCGCGTTGCCGGGGTTGAGGCGCGTCGTGGCCTGCCGGCTGCCGGTGCGGCCGGAGCGGCGGAGAACACCGGTGTGACCGGGGCGGGTGGCCGGCGCGGGGCGGTCTGCGGCGCTGGTGCGGTCGAGAACGTCACCGCTGGTGCCGGGCCGCCGTGCGGGGGTTTCGGTGCCGTGGTGGTGGCGTCGCTGAAGGCGACCCGTGCCGGTGGTGCGGCTGGGGACGGCGGACTCGGCTGAGGTGGGGACGGGTGGGAGAACGGCGCGGCCGGGACGCCGCCGGACGGTGGTGCGGATGGTGTGGACGGGGTCGCCGGGTGGCTGAAGGTAGGGCCGGCGGTCGTCCCGGACGGCGCGGGCAGCGGCGTATGGGTGACCGGGGCGTGGCTGAAGGGCACCGGTCCTGGCGGGGGCGGCGGGACGGGAGCCGGTCCCGGACGAGGCGGGCGAGGTGGACGGGGCGGACGGGGGCCACCGGGTGACGGACGGGGACCGGGCGGACGAGGTGTCGTCCGTCCGGCGGTTCGCGCCGCGCTCGCGCCGCCCAGGATGCCGGCCGCCGCGCCGAGTGTCTTGATCATGATGATGGCTTGGACGAGTTGACCGAGCAGTCCTCGTCCGCTGCGTTGTCCGAGCGGGCCGAGGATGAACTGACGCATCCAACCGGGCAGCTTGATCAGCAGCCACAGCATCGTCAGGCAGACCACCACGCCGAGGAGCCCGGTTCCGGTCGCGGGCACGCCCATCACGGTCGGCCCGGCGGGGGTGAGAAACACCTTGATGCTGGCCATGACGACGATGGCCTGGCCGAGTTGCAGGCCGAGGCAGGCCAGGACGCAGCGCCACCACAAGTTGGCGACGCCTTCGGTGAGCGGGCTCGCGTGGCAGATCAGCGCTGCCGGGGCGAGGCCGAGCAGGATGATCAGGGCGGCGAGGCGCAGCACGAATGTAAACTCCAGGATCAGGCACATCACGATCACGGCGATGGCCATCAGCGCCATCAAGAACCCGTCGCCTTGCAGGGCGTTGTCGACGATCTGTCGGATCGCGGTCGCGGCGCTGGGGCCGTCGATCGTGTTGCCCGCGATGGCCACGGTGAGCGCGTTGGTTAGCTCGATGGCCTTCTGGCCGATGATCAGGCTGCAATTGGCGAGGACCACGCCCACGGCGATGCGGGGTAGTACCTGCTTGAGGCCGTACCGGGTTTGCAGGGTCTCCCGGGCGCTGACCAGGAACCCGCCAGCGACGATGAACAGCACGATGACGCCGTTGGCGACGATCAGGCTCGTCGTCCAGATCGCCTTGACGTGCTCGTTGCTGGTGAGGTCGGGGGTCGACAGCCACGACGCGCCGAGGGCTTCCATCACGGGCTGAAGGGCCTGCTCGGCGGCCCACACGACCAGGTCCACGACCGCCTTGCGGATCTGGCCTCCGATGTCGTACCAGGCCGGATCATCGTCAACAGAAGGCTGGCCGGGAGTCGGGGCCGGGCCGGGTGTGGGCGCCGGTGTTGCCGGAGGGGACGGCTCCACGCCCGGCGGGCGGACGCCAGGGTCAGGCACGCCAGGCGTCGGCGGTGTGCCAGGCGCGGTAGAGGGCGGGCCGGGTGCCGGGCTGGGCTCGGCGTGCGCCGGCCCGGCAAACGCGAAGGTCAGACCGGCGAGAATCACCACGCCGAGCAGCAGCGCTACACAGCGGGACACGAGGCGGATGGTCATCAGGCCACCCACTCACCAACGATCGTGACCAGCAGCGGAGCGAGCAGCGCCCCCGCGTAGCCGATCGCGGCGCTACGGAAGGCGAGCTTGCCCTTCTCGACCTCGCCGGGTTCGCCGCTGGTATAGCGCAGGAACCCCACCGTGAGGCACAAGGTCGCCCAGGCGGCGAGGATGCCGAGCAGCCAGATGCGGATGTTGTCGACCACCTGCGTGATCGACTCGGCGGCAAGCACCACCGGGGCGGGCTCGGCCGCGTACGCCGTCCCCGGGGCGGCGACGAAGGTGGCCGTCACTGCGGCGGCCCCGAGCAGCATCAGCAAGGTGCGGGCCGGACGAGAAAGGTCTCGGCGGGGACGGCGGACGGACGGCCGTCCCCGCCCGGCGGTCCCGAGGCGACGGCGAGCCGCCGCCTCGGGACGCGCAGAGGGGTTGTAATTCATGGGATTGGGCACCTCCGGTGCGCACGCCTGAGCAGCCCGCAGCAGGGGCGTGGGTGCGCGATTGGGCTTGGCGAAGGCGGGACCGGACGATGCGCTTGGTGAGGTGACCTCGGATGCCGACCGGCGCGGCCGTCCTCCTCACGAAGAAGGCGGGTGGGCCGGGACCGTACGGGGTGTCAGCGCCGTCAGCGGGTCCGGTCGGAGCAGGTCACCTGCGCGGAAGAGTCCCGCACTAGGGGATTACAAATCCGGGCCTCGGATTGGAAAGCCGCAGCCCAGACGGCTTGCTTACGGGCGCTTCCGGGCGGTCGGGGCGTCGAGGGCCAGGATCGCGGTGGCCTCGTTGACCGCATCGGCGTACGGATCGGACAGCTCACCGGACTCGATCGCGTCCTTGAGCCGGGCGACGGCGGCCGTGCGCCGCTTGTAGAGGTTCCAGCGGGGCTGACCGGTCCGCTCCGCGTACGCGGTGAGGCTGACCTCTTCCAGGTACGTCGCGCCGATCAGCTCCGCCTCCTGGGCGGTGATGACCCCGGCGGTGACCGCGCGGGCGAGGACGAGATCCGGGTGGCCGTACGGGGCCGGTGGCAGCACCGCGCCGGGGGCGTGGTTCGGCGCCCCGGACGAGGCCGGCTCCAGGTCGCGCAGCTCCGTGCGGGCCTTCGAGAACGCGGCGGACAGCAGATGTCCGACCACACCCGGCCTGTCCAGATCGACGGTGCCCAGAGCGCGGAGGAAGTGCTCGACGATAGCGGCCTGCACGTCGCCGGTGAACAGCTTGGACAGCAGGTACGCCTTGAACCGCAGGCCCGGCAACGCGACACCGACCGCACCGGCACGCCACGCCGGGTCACCGGTACGGGCCTGCCGCACCAGCAGCCGCCACGCGGCGTCTCGGGCGGCGTAGCTGCAGGATGGGTGCATGAGGATCGCCGACAGCTCGGGCAGGGCGATGGCCCGGCGGGGCAGGCCGTGCCCGAGGCTGCGGCCGTCCACCGACAGCGGGCTTGGTCCCTGCCCCATCAGCCGGAATCGGTACTCGATGTCGTTGAGCAGCGTCTCGCCCCGCTGTGGGGCGGCCGGCTCGGTGGTAGGGGTACGACGGTCCATGGTGGTGCTCCCTCGTGATGACCGTGTGCCGTCCGGCGGGAGTGCCGGTCGGCGCTGTGCCACCACGTCACCAGGGCCTTTGAACAGATCATGAACACTCGTGATCTTGTTCAAGCGGGCTCGACACGTGTTCAACCCGGCCATCGCCAATGCCCGTCGATGCGCCCCGGCAGCGGCCCGCCGGCACCCCGAGCCGAGGTGTTCAACCCGTGGTCAGGCTGTTCAAAGCACTCCGCGCCGGCCGCAGCCGCTTCGAGGAAGCCGCCTTGAACACGCCCGCCACGAATCCATCTACATGGATCAAGTCGAAGGGCTAGGAGAGGCCACGGAACGCGCCCGGGACGATCTTGTTCAAGCCCGGAGGCGGGTCAGCCCGGTCGCGTTCAAGCAGACGAGGATCTTGTTCAACCCGGTTAACGACCTTGTTCAACCGGTCACAGCCCCGTCCCGGTCCTCTGCCGGTCAGATGGTGCGAGCGGAGTGCGTTTCGACGGCCCTGACCTGCGTGTTCAACCCATCGATGATCTTGTTCAACCCCTCGGCATCGGGCAGGGTGCCGATGTCGACGCGCGGCGGGGCTTCCAATCCGAGGCCCAGATTTGTAATCCCCTAGTGTCAGCGCTCGTCGGCGGACGTGGCCCACACGCCCATGCCGAAGCCCAGCTTCACCGCCCCCGGTGACCGGCCCCAGCCGGCACCCGTCGGCCTGCTCCTCGCCCGTACCCGCTTCCCCCGCACGCCCCGACCGGGAATGCCGGACTGGCACGGGCTCTCCCCGAACCACCTCGCCTACCTCATCCGCCGCTACACCCACGTCGGTGACGTGGTGCTCGACCTCGACGCGCACCCCACCGCCATCGCCGCGACCGCCTACCTGAACCGG
This sequence comes from Rhizomonospora bruguierae, assembly GCF_018397995.1. GTDB lineage: Bacteria > Actinomycetota > Actinomycetes > Mycobacteriales > Micromonosporaceae > Rhizomonospora > Rhizomonospora bruguierae. The sequence goes on along the minus strand of NZ_BBQH01000041.1, from coordinate 1,522 downwards.
GTACCGGCCCGGCTGTTCACCGGTCGCCACGGCCTACACGTGCGGCTCCTGCCACCCACTCCCGAACACCGGACCCGCCACGCCATGCGACGTCCCGGCCCACGTGCCGACCTGATGCTGGCGACCCTGCCCAAGGGCGCACAGGGCCTCACCCGGGACGACGCGGCCACGGCGATGCGAACCTGGCGGCCCCTGCTACGCCCCGGCGGCTTCCTGCTCGTCGGACTCACCGCGCCGCTCCGGCGGGGAGAGTTCAGCCTTCGCGCCACGGTCATCGCCGCCGCCCGCGCCGCCGGATTCTTCTACCACCAGCACATCCCCGCCGTCCTCGTCCCGCTGCCCGAACACGAGCCGCGCACCGCCCCGGAACGCCCCGACGAGGCCGACGACGGCCGCCGTCTGCTCGCCGGCCGTCACCTGCCGGCCTTCCGAGACCTGCTCGTGTTCGCCACCACCGCCACCGGTGAGGAGAACGCCCGTGCCTGAGCCCCGTCCGCCGTTCCAGCCCGCCGATTCCCGCGACCTCGAACCGCCGTACCCCGACGCGTCTGGCCTGGCCGCCCTGCTCACCGAGGGCTATCTCGGCTCGGTCTGGCTCACCGGTCAAACTGCGTCACGGGACCTGCGGCGCGGCCGATACACCCCGGAGTCGTTGACGCATCCCGGCAAGATGCTGCCGACCATCGCCCGGTACGCCATCCGCACCTACACCCGGCCCGGCGATGTCGTGCTCGACCCCATGGCCGGCATCGGCACTACCGTCATCGAGGCCATGCGCCTCGGCCGTCATGGCGTCGGCGTTGAGTACGAAGCGGAATGGGTCGCCAAGGCGGCCGACAACATCCGCCACGCCGTCCAGGTGGGGGCACCGGGCCGGGGCGAGATCTACCACGGCGACTCGACCGCGCTGCCGTCCCTGCTGCCGACGAGCCTGCACGGCCAGGTCTCGCTGGTCATCACGTCGCCGCCGTATGGGCCGTCCACCCACGGCCACGTCCGCACCCCCGGACCGAGACGCGGCAAGGTCCGCAAGATCCACCACAAGTACGGCGGCGTGGACAACCTCGCCTACCGCAGTCACGGCGAGCTGGCTGACGGCTTCACCGCGATCCTCGCCGGATGCGGCCAGCTCCTACGTCCCGGCGGACACGTCGTCGTCACCGCACGGCCCTACCGCCGCCACGGCGAACTCATCGACATTCCCGGCATGGTCGTCGCCGCCGGCATCAACGCCGGCCTCGAACTGGTCGAGGAGTGCATCGCCCTCATCTGCGGCGTCCGCGACGGCGTGATCATCCCCCGGGCCTCGTTCTTCCAGCAGAAGAACACCCGAGACGCCATCGCCACCGGCGACCCGCAATGGCTCGTCCAGCACGAAGACGTAGTAGTTCTCCGGGCTTCACGCTGATGAACGACCGCCCACCGGACGAACCGGCCCACACGAACGCGATAAGAACCACGCCAGCAGTCGAGTTTCGTACCGAACTGGAGCTGACCGACGCCGCCGCCCGAGCGCTGCTGA
>NZ_BBQH01000040.1 GCF_018397995.1 Rhizomonospora bruguierae | reverse complement strand
ACAACCGCCGATCTACCAGGAGCTCGCTTCATATCGATCCACTACACGCCGAGCTTCATCACCTTGTGACCATCCGCCCTGTCAAGTTCCCGGACGCTCACTTAGACCCTACCTGGCGGGTGTCAGGCGTCGAGTCCTACGAGGTCGAGGCGTTCGAGCAGGCTGGGCTTGCGGGCATGGGTCGCCCGCAACTCGGCTAGCCGCTGCCGGAACAGCGGGGTGCTGCCGTCTCGTTCGCTGAGGTCGCGTAGGTCGACGAGGAGTTGGACGGCGGTGTCGTATTCGCGGGGTTTCTTCGTGGCGATGAGAGTGTCGACCCGTTGCCACGCGGCGGGCTGGTCGACTGCGAGGGTGTCGAGGTGCTGCTGTCGGGCGGCCGCCGCCGATCGTTCGCGGCGGGCACGGTCCCGCTCGCGCTGTTCGGCGTCTCGGCGTTCCCGCTTGGCCCGGAGGTCTGCGGCGGTGGCGAGTAGTTGGCCAGCGGTGCGTGCAGCGGTCGTGGGTGACGCGTCGGTGGGATGTTCGTCGCGGTACCGGCGCAGCAGTCGGCCGCGCAGGTGATTGTCGCCGCGGGTGATCAGTTCGGCGAGGATGGCGTCCTTCTCCCGGGAGGGCAGCCCGGCGACCCAGGAGCGCAGTTGCGGGGCGGTCGGCTCATCGGCGGCTTGTGCCGAGCCGGCCGCTGCGGCCGCGATCAGGTCGGGGTCGATGCACAGGAACTCGGCGACCGCGGTGAGCGAGGCATCGAGTGTGCCCAGGCCGGGCGGGACGGGCGGCTCGGGCTCGGCGTCGTCGAGTTCCAGCGACTGGGCGCAGCGCAGCCAGCTCAGGTACAGCAGGCGCAGGTCGCCGGCGGCCAGGGTGGCCCGCGCCGGGATGATGGAGGCGAGCAGGCCGTGTCCGTCGAGGTCCCACTCGTCGGTGCCGTCCTCGTCTTCCCGATGCAGGTGGACGATGACGTGTTTACCGGTGGTCCACGCCGACGCGCTGCCACCCGGGCAGTAGCCGGCGACCGTGGCGGGGTCGAGCACGCGTTTCGGGAGCCGCAGCATGAGTTGGCGGGTGCCCCAGTTCGTCAGGTACAGGTGGGCGTCGAAGTACCGCCCCATCAGTTCGTGTGGGTCGCCTTTGAAGTTTCCCCACTCGTAGGTGTTGACGAAGCTGGTCGCGGTGATGTCGGCCCGCGTGGACAGCGCCCGCAGCTCGCCCTGCTCGCGGGTGGTCAGGGGCCGGTCGACGGCCGTGAACTCGTAGTACTGGTACTCGCTCACCCTGGTCTACCGCCCTGCCCAGTACCGGTAGGCGTCGATCCACGCGGCCCCGTCTGGTGGTGGTGCGGGCAGCGGCAGGTCGAGCAGGTCGATCCGCTGCCGGTGCCGGCCCCGGGTGCAGACCGCGACGACGGTGTTGGCGGTCAGGTCGACCTCCCGCACGGTGACCTCCATACCGAGAACGGTGGTGGTGAAAGGCACGGCCAGGTGCTCCTCGAGCATGCTGAACAGGCCGGTGAGCTGTTCATCGTCGCTGTACGCGTCGACGGTGGCCTCTTCGATCATCGCCTTGAGCGTCGGGTTCGGCTTCGATGCCACCGGCAGATCGTAGCGGCCCCGTTCAGCCGCTCTCTGACCCGCCTTTGGTCGCTATCGGGACAGCGGGCCTTCGCGGCACGGTGGTGCTCCTGTGGTGCGGTACGCACCCGACAGTGCCGGCACAACGACAGCTCGCCGGTGTGCCGGCGCCCCTGGGCAAGGAAGGTGCGCCACCCGCCCAGCCGACGAGCGTGCGCTCGGCGTGGAGCGTTGAATTGGACGCTGCTCCTCTGGCGTGGTTCACGGTCACCGATGCCGTATAAGCCGCCAACCAACGGCGCCGTACCAGGTCATGACGGGTAGATGGAGGGCGTAGCCGAGTTGTTCCAGTGTTGGTGACATGCCGTCGGTCCCGGTGGTCCACGGAACGACGACAGCGGCGAGGCCAGCCAGCGCAGCGAAACCACCGGCACGGCGGAGCCGGTCCGGTAGGTGGGGCGCCAACCGCAGTGGCCGCGGTGGCGGCGACCCACAGCAGCCGGCAAGGTTGACTGCCCACTTGGCGGTCAGCATCATCGCGCCGGCCACCTCAGCGACCATGTCCACGGGCTCGGCGGCGAGCTGGTCACCGCGAGGTTGCCGGCGTCGTGGAGGAGACCCGCCAGCTCCGCGACGGGCTAGCAAGCCACCTGGCAGCACGGCCAAGTGCGGCCGGACACCGCATCCGGGTTGCCGGCTAGCTAGCTCGGTGGTCGCAGCGCCACGGTAGCCGAGCCGCCCGGCACGGGAGGTGACGTGCTGGGACCGGTGTGCCCGACGGATCCGGGCGGCTCCGACGGAATGCGGGACGAGATAGGCATCGGCGACGGGCTCAAGCCGGACGCCGATGCCTATCAGGCCAGACCGGCGACGTGCCTCCCCGGATGGAGATTACGTCCTGTACCGGAAGCGGATCCGGCCGCGGGTGAGGTCGTACGGGCTGAGTTCCACGAGCACCCGGTCATACGGCAAGATCTTGATGTAGTTCTTCCGGATCTTCCCGCTGATGTGCGCGAGGACCTTGTGCCCGTTCTGGAGTTCCACCGTGAAGGTGGCGTTGCGCAGGCACTCGATGACGGTGCCCTCGACTTCGATGCCCCGTGCTGTTCCGGTCATCTTCTTGCCTCTCTCCGGTCGGTGACTCGGCCATGCCGTGCATTGCCGAGAACCGACGCTTGCTCGTCAGATCTGCCTGTCTCGCGCGCACTTCCGGTCCGTGTCGCGGCGGTGTTTTGCGGCGTCAACGGCGCACCAACTCCAGGTTGCTGCTTGCGCGCCGGGCGCTGACGCCCTCGAACAGTGCCGTGGCCGCACCGTTGGACTCGTCTACCTCGGCCCGCGCCGTGTCGATACCCAGGCGGTGCAGCGAACCCAGCACGTGGGCCAGCAGCGCCCGAGCGATACCGCGGCGGCACAGGTCGGCCCGGACTGCGATCAGCCCGATCCGTGTCTGCCGGCGCCGCGGCACCACCCGGACCAGTCCCACATACCGATCGGACTCGGCTGCTACCGCATACTTCAACGAATCGAATATCGGAGTACCGTCCGGCCGGGCCAGCACCTCGGCGGGCATCGAGTCCCAGCCGACGGCGGCCTGGACCTGGTCGCGGATCGCGCTGTACATCTCGCCCAGCGGGGCCTGTTGCGCCGCGCAGACGGGAAGGATGCGCACGCCCTCCGGCGGGAGCACCGAGTCGAGCCCCGTGATCTGCGGGTCGGTGGGCACGAGGTACTCCCACTCGCGGCGTCGGATCGGGAAGCCGGCTCGCTGCCAACTGGACGTCAAGTCGAGGTCAGCCGCGTCGACCACCGTGTACAGCGGCTTTGGGAGGTCCGCCAGCATGACCTCGGCGAGTCGGTCGAAGACCGCGCCGTGCCACGAGTCGATGCTGAGGAAGATCCGCCCGTCGGGCCTGCGTGAGGCGTCGCCGCGGCCGACCACCTGGTCGTCCTCCAGGGCGTGCCATTGCCCCTCCGCGATCTGGGCGACCACCACCGAGTGGTCGCCCACGCGCGAAGTGAAATGCACAGAATTCATCGGTTGTCGCCTTCCGGGATCGCCTTGTTGTCGAGGCGCTCCCGGCGACTCCTACGTCAATCGCCCGACCGTGACGACGAGGGGAGCACCCACGTGCGTACAGCGTTCATGGGTCTCACCTCCTCGGGCGGTGTCACGGTCTTCCGGACCGTATCAGCCCGAAGGCCGTTCCGCCCAACCAGATTTGGCCACCGTAGCGGGCCGCTGGCTGACCGATGGCGGCGGCGAGTTCGGACGCTCCAGGCGTCGGCTGGTTGAAAGGATGGGGGCTATCGTTCTGGCGTGCACATCCGCTTCGATGTTCCGGCCGATCCCGCCTACCCGGGTCGCGTGGCCGCTGTGCTCAGTAGCGTCCGGCTGCGCAAGCACAGCTATGTCGGCGCGGTGGTGGTGGCGGTCGGGGTGATCGGTCTGGCTGTCTCGCGAGGGTCCGACCGGGGCGCGGCGACGTCGCCGGTGTGGATGGCGGGTGTCGTGGGTGGCCTGCTCTTGATGCTGTACCCGCCCTGGGTGAGGTTCCGGGCCCGGCGTCGCTCCAGCCGCTACGCCGTGGAGGGCGGCTACGACATCACCGACGACAACATCATGATGCGCAGCGGCACGGAGTCCGGTGGCATCGCGTGGGACGGGGTGGCGCGTGTGGTGGAGACCGCTGAATTCTGGATCGTGTTCGTCGGCCGGATGCCGGCAACCGTGATCCCACGCCGGTTCATGTCCGCCGAAGAGGACCAGACGTTGGCGACCTTCATGGCCGAGCGTGGGCTACGCAAGGCGTAGCGCGGGCCATGTCGACCTGTTGCCCTTCGGGCCCGCGTGAGTGTCCTTTCCAAGCCGGCTAATCTTCGGCTCGGGCGCGTAGGCGGATCTGTAGCGGAGCCTCCAGTTCGGGCGGCAGCCGGAACCATCCGGCCGCGGTGAGTAGTCGGTGGCGTGGATTGTGCCGGTAGGAGCCGGCGACCGGATTGCCGTTACTGACTTCGATCGCCCCGATGATGTCCGTCGAGCTGACTCGTCCTGCGGGATCGGGCGTGCGTTCGTCCAGTAGATAGACATACCCGCTGCCCTGGATCTCCGCCTCCCGTCGAAGAAAGCTACATCGATCGATATTCTCGTCGATGACCCGGGACAACAGCCACAGGAATGGACCGTTCTCCTGAACGTCGCCGGGTGCCAGGACGTGCGGGTCCGCGCCCTCCCGCACGATCGCCATGACGGCCTCTGGATGCAGTCCGTGCTGAAACACCCAGTCGGACTCGAGTAACGATACGACGTCTCGCTCGCCATCATCGAAGTCCACCCGGTATCGGAACACCGGACGATCGTTGCGCGTCACGGCCGAGAGATTACCGGTTGGCCTACCCGTCAGACCGCGCGCTCCAGGCAGCCGGAGGATTGGCAAACCAAAGGGCCAAAGACGAAAGGGCAAGGAGCCCTCGCTCCCTGCCGCTTTTAACGTATAACACACAGGGGGGCTTGCGGCAAGACCCGGACCTTGCCGCAGAATCGTCGGCCGGAGTCGGCAGCGACGAGAAAATGGGGGGCACGACGTGCGTGTGTTGTCGTCGGCGTACGGGATGCGGTTCGGTGCGGTGGTGCGGGTGTGCGTGCCGCCGGACCGGGCGGAGCGGCTGGCCGGCTCGTCAGGGAAAGGCGGCCAGAGGAACGAGGCTGCCTTGGAGGTATCGCGGTGACCGCGCAGTACGTGGTGGGTCTTCAAGAGGTTGACGAGCGGCAGGTTGCGGTCGTTGGCGGCAAGGGTGCGCACCTGGGAGCGCTAACGCGGATCGACGGCATCCGTGTCCCGGCTGGCTTCTGCGTCACGACGGCCGCCTTCCGGCGGATCATGGCCGAAGCACCATCGATCGACGATCAGCTCGATCGGCTCTCGCGCCTGCGCCCGGATGACCGGGAGGCGACCCGGACGCTCAGCGCGGAGATCCGCCGGAGCATCGAAGGGATTGCCATTCCTGGCGCTCTCGCCGCGGCGATCACCCGCGCTCTCGCCCGGTTCGGCGAGCAGGCTGCCTACGCCGTGCGATCCAGCGCTACGGCAGAGGACCTGCCCACGGCCTCGTTCGCGGGCCAACAGGATACCTACCTGAACGTGGTGGGCCCGGCCGCGATCCTGCGGCATGTCAGCCGCTGCTGGGCCTCGCTGTTCACCGAGCGGGCCGTGACCTACCGCCAGCGCAACGGCATCGACCACCGCACGGTCCACATGGCCGTGGTCGTGCAGCAGATGGTCTTCCCGGACGCGGCCGGCATCCTGTTCACCGCCGACCCGGTCACGGGCAACCGGAAGGTCGCCTCCGTGGACGCCAGCTTCGGCCTCGGCGAGGCCCTGGTCTCCGGTCTGGTGAACCCGGACGTGTTCAAGGTGCGCGACGGCGAGATCGTCGCCAGGGCGGTCGCCACCAAGCAGCGGGCCATCCACGCGTCGCCGGGCGGCGGGACGCGGGAGCAGGGGATCGACCCGGCGCGGCAGGAGCGGCCCGCGCTGACGGATGCGCAGGTCGTGCGGCTCGTGCGGCTCGGCCGGCGGATCGAGGCGGGCTTCGGCCGCCCCCAGGACATCGAATGGTGCCTGGTCGAGGACGACTTCCAGATCGTCCAGAGCCGGCCGATCACGACGCTGTTCCCCATCCCGGTGGTCGGCGACCGGGAGAACCACGTGTACCTGTCCGTCGGTCACCAGCAGATGATGACCGACGCCATGAAGCCCCTGGGGCTCTCAATGTGGCCGCTGACGGCCATGGCGCCGATGCACGAGGCCGGCGGGCGGCTGTTCGTCGACGCCACCCGGCAACTGGCCACGCCGACCGGCCGCGCCGGCCTCCTGGAACTGGCGGGCAGGTCCGATCCGCTGATCAGGGACGCGCTGGAGACCGTCCTCGACCGCGGCGACTTCGTCCCGTTGTTGCCGGACGAGGGTCCCGGCGGGCCGCCGGCCGGCCGGGCGCCGACCCCGATCGAGACCGATCCGGCGATCGTCGCGGAGCTGATCGAGCGCAGCCAGGCGTCCCTTGCCGCCCTGCGGCGCGATGTCCGGGCGGTGTCCGGACCGGCGCTGTTCGACTTCCTGCTGGCGGCCTTCGACGAGCACAAGCGCGTCCTCACCGATCCGCTGAGCATTCAGGCGATCATGGCGGGGATGGCGGCCACCTGGTGGCTCAACGACAGGCTGCGGGAGTGGCTGGGCGAGAAGAACGCGGCCGACACGCTCACGCTGTCCGCCCCCGGCAACGTCACGTCGGAGATGGGGCTGGCGCTCCTCGACGTCGCCGACGCGATCCGCCCGCATCCGCAGGTGGTGGCGTTCCTGCGCGACGTCGAGGATGAGGGCTTCCTGGACGAGTTGCCGAAGCTCGCCGGCGGGGCCGAAGCGCGCGACGCCCTCGAGGCATACCTCGACCGGTACGGCATGCGCTGCGCGGGCGAGATCGACATCACCAGGCCGCGCTGGAGCGAGCGCCCCACCACCCTCCTGCCCGTGCTCCTCGACCACGTGCGCAACTTCGAGCCGGGCGCCGCCCAGCGGCGCTTCGAGCAAGGCCGGCAGGCCGCGGAGAGGAAGGCGCAGGAGGTACTCGCACGCCTACGGGCCCTGCCGGACGGGGAGCACCGGGCCAACGAGGTCAAGCGGATGATCGACCGGGTCCGGACCTTCATCGGGTACCGGGAGTACCCGAAGTACGACATCGTGAGCCGCTACTTCATCTACAAGCGGGCCCTGCTGGCAGAGGCCGAGCGCCTCGTACAGGCCCACGTGCTCCGCGAGAAGGAGGACGTCTTCTACCTCACGTTCCCGGAGTTCCGCGACGTCGTACGTACGAACCAGGTGGACGATCGGCTCGTCCGCCAACGCAAGGACGCCTTCCGGTCGTACCAGGCGCTCACGCCGCCCCGGGTGCTCACATCGGACGGCGAGGTCGTCGCCGGCGCGTACCGGCGCGACGACGTACCGAGCGGTGCCCTGGTCGGTCTACCGGTCTCCGGCGGGACCGTCGAAGGGCGGGCCCGGGTCATCCTCGACATGGCCCAGGCCGATCTCGAACCGGGTGACATCCTCGTGACGGCGCACACGGACCCCAGTTGGACGCCCCTGTTCGTCGCTGTCAAGGGGCTGGTGACGGAGGTGGGCGGCCTGATGACGCACGGCGCTGTGATCGCGAGGGAGTACGGCTTGCCGGCCGTCGTGGGCGTGGAGCAGGCCACCCGGCTGATCCGGGACGGGCAGCGGATCCGCGTGCACGGAACCGGCGGGTACGTCGAGATTCTGTCGTGACCGACCACCCGGGAGAAGGCCCGCCGTTATCCCGGGGCATGCCGGCGGCGGCCCCGGGATGGGGCCGCCGCCGGTCTACGGTGTCAGGAGGGTGTCAGGAGGTGGGGAAGTTGTCCGGGGTGCGGATGCGGTTGCGCATGAACACGCCGGAATCGGTCAGCACCGAGGTACCGGTGTACGTGCCGCCGGAGCAGGTGCCGGGCTTGAACGCGGCGCTGCCCTCGTTCGCGTCGGAGTACGTCCAGTTCGCGTAGCTGATCTTCAGCCGGTCCAGCAGGTCGAGCCATGCGGTACTGCTGGCGTTGTCCACCCCGCCGTCACCGGTGTAGGTCACCGTGCCGAACTCCGTGACGAACAGCGGCAGCCGGGACGCGGCCCGCTGAACCTCGGAGCGGTAGTTGTCCTTGTGCGACGCGGCGTAGAAGTGGAACGAGTACATGATGTTGTCGGCCCGGACCGGGTTGTTGACGATCTCGTCGGAGTTGCCGCCCTCCGAGATGCCCAGGGAGGACCAGCCGCGGGTCCCGACGATGACCACCCCGTCCGGGTCGTTGGCCCGGATCACCGGGATGACCTGCTCGGCGTAGTTCTTGATGGTCGACCAGCTCACGCCGTTCGGCTCGTTGGTGATCTCGTAGATCACGTTCTTCTTGTTGGCGTTGCGGGCGGCGACCGCGGCGAAGAAGGTCTTGGCCCGGTCCAGGTTGTACGTCGGGTCGCCCGGGGTCAGGGTGTGGAAGTCGATCAGCGCGTACATGCCGCGCGCCTCCGCCTTGTCCACCAGCGTGTTGACCTGGTTGGTGAAGGCGGTCGGGTTGGTCTCGTAGCCCTGCTCCTGCACGTACATCGAGATGCGGAACACGTCGGCCAGCCAGTCCTTGGCCAGCGCGTCCAGCGAGGCGTCGTTGTAGCAGCTGCCGAACCACTGCAGGCCGTGCGAGCTCATGCCGCGCAGCTGGATCGGCTTGTTGTACTGGTTGCAGAGATTGACCCCGCACACCCGCAACTGGCCGTTGATGCCCACCGGCGTGCTGCCGGCCGGCGGCTGGGAGGTCGGCGGTGTGGTGGGCGGCGTCGTGGTCGGTGGCGTGGTCGGCGGCCTGGTCGTCGGTGGCGTGGTGGGAGTGGTGGTGCCGCCGTTGCAGGTGACGCCGTTGAGGGTGAACGCCGTCGGGTTCGGGTTGCTACCGGTCCAGGAACCGTTGAACCCGACGTCGACGCTCGCCCCGGTGCCCAGCGAGCCGTTGTAGCTCATGTTCTGGGCGGTGACCGAGGTGCCGCTCTGCTGCCAGGTGGCCGACCAGCCCTGGGTCACCTTCTGGCCGGCATCCGGGAACCTGAAGCCCAGCGTCCAGTTGCTCACCGCGTCGCCGAGGTTCCTTATGCTGATGTTGGCGGTGAACCCGCCCTGCCAGGAGTTTGTGGTGTAGGTGACGGCGCAGCCGGTCGCTGCCATGGCGTTCATGGATGGCAGCCCGGCCGTTGCGGCCAGGGCGAGTGCGCCGACGGCGCCACCCACGATGAGCTTGCGCCGGAATGGGCGTGGAATCGAGAACATGCGGAGTCGTTCCGATCTGGTCGGGGATTGGCGGAAGGTGCCCGTCGCGAACTCGCCCGGAAAGTCCGACGGTGCAGTCTCGGGAGCGCTCCCAGCAGAGGCTATAGGTGTGCATCGATCTTTGCAACCGGTCGAGCGGGAGTCCGTGGTCAGCCGCGGGGCGTGCGGATCAGCAGGGCCGCCGCGACCTCTTCGGCGCCGACCGCGGCGTAGAAGTGCGGGATGTCGGCGGCCCAGGAGACGTACTCGCCCGGGCCCGCCGACAGGGATGCGCCGACCGGCCCGACCCGGGCCCGGCCGCGGAAGACGGTGAGGTGCTCGGTCACGCCGGCCGGGTGAGCGGGCGAAACCTGTTCGACGCCGGCGACGATGCGCAGGGTGAACAACTCGTAGGTGGCGGCCGGCTCCTCGAACACCTCCAGCAGCGTCGATACCACCGCCGCGCCCCGCATCGGTGCGGCGGCCGAGGCTGGGGCGCCACGGTCCAGCGTCAGTGCGCTCATCGGCACATCGAGCGCGGCGGCGATCGCGTAGAGGGTTTCCAGCCGGGGATCGCGGGTGCCGTTCTCCAGCCCGGACAGCGTCGCCTTCCCCACGCCGGCCGCGCGGGCCAGTTCGGAGAGGGTCAGCCCGCGCGCTTCACGCAGCCCGCGAAGCCGGCGGCCCACCGCCGACCCTTGGTGCTGGGGACTTGTCCCGCGCGCGGTCATGTGCGTATGGTGCCACCCGGCATCCGTTCCGTTTACGGAACGGCGGGAGGGGACGCTGATGACGTGGGTGCGACCGGTCGTCGCCGGCGTGCTGAGCGCGATCGTGGGCTACGCGAGTTCGTTCACGCTCGTACTCGCCGGGCTCCAGGCCGTGGGCGCCAGTTCGGCCCAGGCCGCCTCCGGCCTGCTCGCCACCTGCCTCGGCATCGGGGTCGCGGGCATCGTGCTGGCCCTGCGCTACCGGATGCCCATCGCCATCGCGTGGTCCACCCCCGGCGCGGCCCTGCTGGTCGGGGCCGGCCCCGTGCCGGGCGGCTTTTCCACGGCCGTCGGTGCCTTCCTGGTCTGCGCGGCGCTGACCGTGGTCGCCGGCCTGGTGCCGTGGCTGGCGCGCGTGATCGCGGCCATCCCGCGCCCGATCGCCGGGGCGATGCTGGCCGGCATCCTCGTGCCGCTGTGCACGGCTCCGGTCCGGGCCCTGGTGGACATCCCGGCGCTTGCCGTACCGGTCATCGTGACCTGGGTGGTGCTGCTGCGCTTCGCGCGCGGCTGGGCGGTGCCGGGCGCGCTGATCGCGGCCGTGGCCGCGATCACCCTGACCGGCCGGGACGCGGGACTCGCCGACGCCGCGCTACGACCCGCCCTGGCCTGGACCGTTCCCGGCTTCGACCTCGGCGCCATCGTGGGCATCGCGCTTCCGCTGTTCCTGGTCACCATGGCCGGCCAGAACGTCCCCGGCGCCGCGGTGCTGTCCAGCTACGGGTATCGGGCACCGCTGCGGCCCGCACTGATCACGACGGGTCTGGTCAGCGCGGCCGGCGCTCCGTTCGGCGGCCACCAGGTCAACCTCGCCGCCATCACGGCCGCCCTGACCGCCGGCCCCGAGGCGCACCCCGACCCGCGCCGGCGCTGGATCGCCACCGTGGCCCTGGCGGGTGGGCAGGTGCTGCTCGGGCTCGGGGCGGGCGTGGCGACCGCGCTCGTGCTGCTCTCCCCACCGGTGCTGGTGATCGCCGTCGCCGGCCTGGCCCTGCTGCCCGCTCTCGGCTCGGCACTGGGTAACGCCGTCTCCGACCCGGCCATGCTGTTGCCCGCGGTGGTGACGTTCGTGGTCACCGCATCGGGCGTCGCCGTGCTTGGCATCGGCGCCGCGTTCTGGGGCCTGCTCGCCGGCCTGGCCACCCTGCTGGTGCTGCGTCGCAGTCCATCCGCAGTGGGGGGTGGCGCAGGTGGTGTCGCCCCGCTCAGCAGCGATGAGACTCGCGGTGGTCCCGGGTCTGTGCGTCACACCGCTCCAGTGCACGCGAATCGGGCGGCATCTTGAGGATTTCCCGCACGCCCGCGGGGAGTAGTTGTCAGCCAGATGCTGCCGGAGAGCGCCCGTGAAGCCGGCGGCGTCGCCGGTGTCCCCTTCGTCGTGGCCGGCGCTCGACGAGCCACGCCGCGACTGGTGATTCCAACCCGGTCGTAGCACCGCGTGGGGCCAACCGCCCAGTGGCACTTGTCAAGCTGTCGGTCCTGGTTGTCGCCGTGCCAGCGGTTCGATGTGGACGACCGGTGGGTCTACTCGACGCGACGCCGACCGGCCCGACCCGGCCGGCATCCATCGATATCCCTTGATATTCACGTAGACCGATGTAACACTTTGGAAGCGCTCCAGACTCATCTACCACCACAGAAGGAGGATGTACAGTGCGTCCACCCCAGCTCGATCAAACCGGGCGGCGGTCCCGGTCAGCCCTGAGCCGGTCGGTTCGACCGCTCGTCCTGCTGCTTGCCATGATGGTCGGCATGCTGCCCTGGACCGGTGTGGCCCAGGCCCACGGCACGATCATCAACCCGGCGAGTCGCGCCTACCAGTGCTGGACGGCGTGGGGAAACAACCACACGAACCCCGCCATGCAGCAGCAGGACCCCATGTGTTGGAACGCCTTCCAGGCCAACCCCGACACCATGTGGAACTGGATGAGCGCCCTGCGGGACGGCCTCGGCGGGCAGTTCCAGGCGCGGACCCCCGATGGACAGCTGTGCAGCAACGCCCTGTCCAGGAACGACAGCCTGAACCAGCCGGGGGCGTGGCGGGCGAGCAACGTCAGCAGCAACTTCACGGTCCAGCTGTACGACCAGGCCAGCCACGGCGCTGACTACTTCCGGGTCTACGTCAGCAAGAACGGGTACAACCCGGCCAGCCAGCGCCTCGGTTGGGGCAACCTCGACTTCATCACCCAGACCGGCCGCTACGCGCCGGCAAACAACATCTCGTTCAACATCTCGACCTCGGGATACACCGGAAAGCACGTTCTCTTCGTCATCTGGCAGGCCTCGCACATGGACCAGGCATACATGTGGTGCAGTGACATCAACTTCGTCTGATCGGCAAAACCGGCAGTCGTAGTACCGCTCCGGCCCAGGACGTCCGACTGACGTCCTGGGCCGGAACCCCCGCCAAAACGCTGCCGGCATCGGGCGGTGCCGGGCAGGTCGGCCCGGCCGGGACCACGCCGAAGGTCGTCGATCTAGGACACGCCGGAGCGCCCGATGCGGTCTGTCAACGCACCAGAACCAGCGACGAGGTGAGAGCAATCATGATTTCCGGGGAAAGTTCCGCGGGGTGGTACCGGAACCGCTTCGTGTGGGTGGCGGTGATCCTGCTGGTGTCGGCCGGCGCGGTCGTACTGCTCAACTCGGCCGGCTCGAAGGCGAAGCCGGCAGATCTGCAAGGGCAGATCGCGGCCCGGATGCGCAGCACGCTCGAACAGGCGGACCCGGGGCAACACAACCACGCCGGACACGCTGTCCAGCAGGTGGCCACCGGGGAGGGGGCGAAGCCGGCGGTGGTCTGCGGGGTCCGCGTCTACGGCTACGAGCCGGCCGAGGCCACCGCGCTCGCCGACGTGCGGACGGTCTACGGCTTCCACCTCTGCGGGGTCGCCGAGCAGGAGAGCCCCTGGGACGTGGCGGTCAAGCTGGCCGGTCCGGTGATCATGGACATGTCCACCGAGCCTCCGGGCATCCGGGTGGTCGAGGCGACCGCCGACGTCAGGTACGTCGACCGGCTGCGGGAGATGTTCCCGGAGAAGTACGCGGAGCTGGCACTCAAGGAAGCGCTGACCGACTCGGAAGTGGCCGACCTGCGCCGCCGGTACGACGCCGCGGCCGGCTTCTGACCGGTGCTGGACGGCCGCCCAGCCATCCGGACCTCCCGGCGGACGGCTGGGCGGTACCGGCTACCGGTCGGCGGGGTGGGCTGCCGCCCCCGCGTCACGACGAGACCGCGACGCGCACCAGCGCGACGACCTTCTTCTCCACCGCGGGGCCCCACTTCACCAGCGCGTACGACACCGGCCACAGGTCCCCGTCGTCAAGGTTGGCCGGGTCCTGGAACTCAAGGCTGGAGTACCGGGTGTTGAACTTGCCCGAGTTCTTGAAGGCCACAACGATCTTCTCGTCGGCGTTCGCGTAGGCGGGCATCCCGTACCAGGTCCTGGGCGTCAGCCCCGGGGCGGCAGTGGTCACCGCCACATGCACCCGCTCGGCGAGGGCCCGGTCCTCCGGCGTCATCTTCGCGATGCTGTCGAGGACCGCCTGCAGCCCGTCCGCCTTCTTGGCGCCCTTCCTGCCCTCGGCCCGCAACTCGTCCGCGCGCGCCTTCATCGCGGCGCGCTCCTCGGCGCTGAAACCGCCGGACTCGGTCGTGGAGTTCTTCGCGGGCATGTCGGGCTGCCTTTCGACGCGCAGGGCCCGGCGACGTGCCGGCCATCTAGAAGGCTAGGCCCGACGGCACCCGGCCGCTTCTCGGTTCCTGACCCGTTCGGGTGCTGGTTGAGGCGTCTCGGTAGGCGCTCTCAGCGGACCTGGATGGTGCGCGCCACCGCCGACGGGAAACACGGGGTGGTGATCGACGGGGTCGGTCACCTTCAGTGCTACGGTAGCCGGGTTGCAAGTTTTGGTTTCCGTAGACGTTGCCAGCGCCTGATGGGTATCCGAACCCGTCAGGCGCTGTTTGCGTTCGTCGTCTTGCTCGGACGCGGATGATCAACGCGGCGACCGGAGATTCCACACGGTGTGGCGTCTCATCAGCCTGCGAGGGAGAAGACATGGCTACCGGCACGGTCAAGTGGTTCAACGCGGACAAGGGGTTCGGCTTCATCGCCCAGGACGAAGGCGGCGCGGACGTGTTCGCCCACTTCTCGGCGATCGCCGCGACGGGCTTCCGGAGCCTGGAGGAGAACCAGCGGGTGGAGTTCGACATCACCCAGGGCCAGAAGGGCCCGCAGGCGGCCAACATCCGCCCGCTCTGAGTCGCTCACGGTAGGGCGGTCCGACCGGTTCAGCGGGCCGCCTACCGTGCTGAGCCAACACCACGTTTCCGCGCCGGTTGTTTCCCGTGCTGGCGGCGAAGCTGGTGGATGCTCTCGGGGTCAAACAGCTCCAAGAGTCGCGGATGTCAGGGGTGGCGCAGCATCTCGACGCTCGGTCGAGGCGTTCGGCGGCCCGCTGTGTACCAGCCATGAACGGAGTATGTCTTGCCCACGCCGACCGGCGGCCTGCTCGCGCCCTTTGTCGCATCCCGCGCCGACGCGCCCGACGGGCTGCGCCTCGTCCGCCTTCCGTTCGTCCCGGAGATCCGCCTGCACCTGGCCGATGACGCGATCCTGCTACGGGCAAGGATGGAGGCACAGGCCGGCTGGTCGGTCACACCGTTCTGGGCCACCGCGTGGGCCGGCGGTCAGGCCCTCGCCCGGTACATCCTGGACCACCCACGGGTCACGGCCGGCCGGCGGGTGCTCGACGTGGCGTCCGGGTCCGGCCTGGTCGCCATCGCCGCCGCCAAGGCGGGCGCCGCCGAGGTGACCGCCAACGACATCGACCCGTACGCGGAGGCGGCCGCCGCGATGAACGCCACGGCCAACGCGGTCACCATCGCGGTGAACGGGGACGACGTGCTCGACGGGGACGGCGGCGACGCCGACGTGATCCTTGCCGGCGACGCCTTCTACGACTCCGAACTGGCCGCGCGGATGCTGGCGTTCCTGCGCCGCGCCGCCGACCGGGGCGCGGCCGTCCTCGTCGGTGACCCCGACCGTGGGCACCTGCCCCCCGACTGGCCGAAGATCACCAGCTACCGGGTGCGTGGCCTCGGCGCCGCCGAGGACGCCGAACTCACCGAGGTCTCGGTCCTCGGCCCCGGCCGGTAGCGCTCAGCGTCCACCGCCGCGCCTGCCCGGCCGGGCCCGGGACGAGAAGGCCGCCGCACCGGACCCCGCCGACGGCGCGGATCGCGCGGATCGCGTGGCCGTGGACGACGGCGCGGGCTTGCCGCCGCGCCGGCCCCGGCCGCCCCGTGCGGGCTGCACCTCGTGTGGCGGGGCGGCGGGCTGCCGCGCCGGCTGTGGCACCAGCCGCCGCTCCCCGGGCGCGAGCTGGCGGAGCAGCGCGTCACCCGGGCGCGACCGGGTGGTGGTCGCCTTGATGCCCGCCTTGCGGGTCAGTTCCCGCACCTCGGACGCCTGCGTGTCGGTCATCAGCGTGACGACCGTGCCGGCCGCGCCGGCCCGGGCGGTACGACCCGAGCGGTGCAGGTACGCCTTGTGCTCCACCGGTGGGTCGGCGTGCACCACCAGGGCCACGTCGTCGACGTGGATGCCCCGGGCGGCGATGTCGGTGGCGACCAGCGTGTGCGCCGCACCGTCGGAGAACGCCCGCAGGTTCCTGGTGCGCGCGGCCTGGGCCAGGTTGCCATGCAGTTCCACGGCGGGCACACCGGCCTCGACCAGCCGGCGGGTGAGCGTCTTGGCGCCCCGCTTGGTGCGCGTGAACACCACGGTCCGGCCGGACGCGGCGGTCAGCTCGATGAGTACGGCGAACCGGTCGTCGGCGTGGACGTGCAGGACGTGGTGCGTCATCGCGGCGACCGGCGACAGGCTCGAGTCGATGCTGTGCACGACCGGATCGGTCAGGAACCGCCGCACCAGGACGTCGACGCCGCCGTCCAGCGTGGCGGAGAACAGCAGCCGCTGCGCGCCGCGCGGGGTCCGCTCCAGCAGCCGCCGGACGATGGGCAGGAAGCCGAGGTCAGCCATGTGGTCGGCCTCGTCGAGCACGGTGATCTCGACGGCGTCCAGGTGGGCGTGGCCGGACTCGACGTGGTCGGCGAGCCGGCCCGGGCAGGCCACCAGCACGTCGACCCCGGCGCGCAGCCCGGCGATCTGCGGCCGGGCGGCGACGCCGCCGAAGATGGTCATCGTGCGTAGCGACAGTGCCCGCGCCAGCGGCGCCATCACGCTGTCGATCTGGGTGGCCAGCTCCCGGGTGGGCGCGAGGATCAGCGCGCGGGGGCGGCCGGCGCGCAGCGGGGTGGCGCTGGCGGCCAGGCGGGTCAGCACCGCCAGGACAAAGGCATAGGTCTTGCCGGAGCCGGTGCGGCCCCGGCCGAGCACGTCCCGCCCGGCGAGCGCGTCGGGCAGGGTCGCGGCCTGGATCGGGAACGGCCGCTCCACCCCGGCCGCGGCCAGCACCCGGGTCAGCGGGTCGGGCACGCCGAGGTCGGCGAAGGTGAGCGAGGCGGACGGGGTGGTCGGGGCCGGGGTGGTCTGGGGCGAGGTGGTCTGGCGTGGGCGGCGTGCCGCCATAAGAACTCCGAACGTTGAAGGGACGTCCCGCCCGGCGCTGACCGTGTCGGCCGCGGCGCGTGGCGTCGGACATCGAACCGGTCCGCCCTGCTGGGCGGGCCGCGCCGGCAAGTCTACCCGAGCCCGCGACCGGACCCGCTGCCGCTGATGGCGGTACCGGCGCGGTCTTGTTGCCAATAACTTGCAATTGCGAAAGACTGGCAACAGCGGGTGGGGGTCGCGGCTTGCGATGATCCGAAACTCTGTCGGGGCGCCCACCCGCGGACGATCCGACGACTGTGAGGCGGGGAACTTGCCGATGGGCCTCTACACGCTGCCCGACATGCCCTACGACTACGGCGCCCTCGAACCGGCGATGTCCGGCGAGATACTGGAGCTGCACCACAGCAAGCACCACGCCGCGTATGTCAAGGGCGCCAACGACGGTCTCGACCAGCTCGCCGAGGCGCGGGAGAAGGGCGACTTCGGCCGGCTGGTGGGGCTGGAGAAGACGTTCGCGTTCAACCTGTCCGGGCACGTGCTGCACACCATCTTCTGGGGCAACCTGTCCCCCGACGGCGGTGATCGCCCGGACGGCGAGCTGGCCGCCGCGATCGACGAGCACTTCGGCTCCTTCGACGCGTTCGCCGGGCACCTGTCGGCGGCCACGAAGAGCGTGCAGGGCTCCGGCTGGGGCGTGCTGGCGTGGGAGCCGCTCGGTCAGCGCCTGATCGTGGAGCAGGTGTATGACCACCACGGCAACGTCGGCCAGGGGGCGACCCCGCTGCTGGTCTTCGACGCCTGGGAGCACGCCTACTACCTGCAGTACAAGAACGTGCGCCCCGACTACGTCGACCGACTGTGGAAGCTGGTCAACTGGTCGGATGTGATCGGCCGCTTCGACGCCGCCCGCACCGCGACGCCGAAGATCTGACCGGGGGACGGCATCGACGCGGAACTGCACCGACGCGCGCCTGGCCCGACGTCAGCCGGCCGCCAGGCGAATTCCGAGGGCGACGAACGCGACGGCGCAGATCCGGTTGATCCGTCGTGACCAGCGGTCGTCGGTCAGCCGGGCGGCGAGCCGCCCGGCGCCCGCGCCCAGCGCGATGTCGACGGTGAGCTGCACGGCCATGAAGACCGCGCCGAGCAGCACCAGCTGCGCGGTGGTGTTACCCGTGGCCGGGTCGACGAACTGGGGTAGGAACGCCACGCTGAACAGGATCATCTTCGGGTTGAGCAGGTTCGTCACCAGCCCGCGCAGGAACGCCCGCCCGGGCCGGTCGCCCCGCTGCGGCTCGACGCCGACCGGGCCGTGGTCGCTGCGCAGCGCCCGCACCCCGAGGACGATCAGGTAGGTGGCGCCGGCCCAGCGGATCGCGGTGAACAGCACCGGTGAAGCGGATACCAGCGCCGCGAGGCCGCAGACCACCGCCGTGACGTGCACCGCCTCCCCCGCCGCGACGCCGAGCGCGGCGACCACCCCGGCGCGGGTGCCATAGCGGGCCGCGTTGGCCAGGACGAACATCATGTCCGGGCCGGGGGTGACCATGAACACGACGATCGCGGCGAGGTAGCCGGCGAGCGCCGCCACGGACAGTCCTAGCACCTCTCAGCCCTCCCCGGCGCCGTCGAGCAGGGCCTGCCGCAGCGTGAGCCGGTGTTGGCGGCGGATCTGCGCCTCGCGGTAGCGGCGCCGGTCACCGTCGGTCTGCGGCAGCAGCGGTGGGACCGTACGGGGCTGGCCGTCATCGTTCACGGCGACCATGACCAGGTGGGCGGTGGCCACGTCGACCGGTGGAACCGCCCGGTCCCACCGGTCGGCGGTGACCTTGACGGCGACCTCCATGGAGCTGCGGCCGGCCCAGGTGATCCGGGCGTCGACGTGGACGACGTCGCCGACCCGCACCGCGCGGAGGAAGGCGGTTTCGTCGATGGCCGCGGTGACGGCCGGCCCGTCGGAGTGCCGGGCGGCGACCACCCCGGCGACGGAGTCGATGAGGTTGAGGATCCGGCCACCGTGGACGGTGCCCATGAGGTTGGTGTGGTGCTGGTCCATGATCTGCGACAGGGTCAGGTGCGACGCCGACGGGGGTCGGCCGGCGATGGCGGCGGTGTCGTGCACAGCGGTATTCCGTCCCTCGGGGAGCCACACCGCCGGGACGCGGACACGCTGTCGAGGACCCGTCCGCGTCGGGACGCGGCGGGCCACCCGTCCAGCCCTCCCACGAGGCCGACGGCAGCGCACACGGGTCGTGTACGCGGCGCCGGCAGGTCTTCGGACTCGTGGGCGGGCCGGGGTTACCGGTCTCCTACTGGCCGTCGCTTCCCAGACCTCGTGGTCCAGTGCGTGGTGACGGCGGTCGTTCCCACTTACCGCTGCGGGGCAGTCCCGGACTCGCACCGGGTTCCCTCTTACGACGCCCGGCCGGTTCCGGCCGGGCGAACCAGCGCCGTCTGGCAGCGTATCCCCTCGCCGGTCACGTCTCGGCTGGTCGCAGGTCCGTTGTGAGGTAACTCCTGCCGCCCTCGCGGGCGGTGGCGGCGCCACCGGCGGTGACCGCCCGGATTTGTCCCCGCCGTGCGTGGCCGGGGCCGGCGTCGGGGATGTGGTAGGTCTATGCGCATGAGCGCCACGGATAGCGACCTTGTACATCTGCGCCGTTGCGTTGATCTGGCGCGGGAGGCCCTGGCGGACGGGGATGAGCCGTTTGGGTCGGTGCTGGTGTCGGGCGATGGGGTGGTGCTGTTCGAGGACCGGAACCGGGTCAAGGGTGGGGATGCCACGCGGCATCCGGAGTTCGAGATCTCGCGGTGGGCGGCGGCGAACCTGAGCCCGGCGGAGCGGGCCCGGGCGACGGTCTACACGTCGGGTGAACATTGCCCCATGTGCGCGGCCAGCCATGGCTGGGTCGGTCTGGGCCGGATCGTGTATGCCCTGTCCGGTGCGCAGCTGGCGGGGTGGCTCGCGGAATGGAATGTCCCGGCGGCGCCGGTCGCGGTGTTGCCGATCGGTGAGGTGGTTCCGGGAGCGGTGGTGGAAGGGCCGGTCGCGGAGCTCGAGGCGGAGTTGCGTGAGGTGCACCGCGCCCGGTTCCGCTGACCCCGCACGGCTCCATGCCGACGACCGGATCGTGACCGCGGAGGCGCGCCGGGAACGGGCCGAGGTGGCGTTCGGCGAATCAATGCGAATCTGGTGCGCGCCGGGCGGGGGCCGAAAACGAGGTCCAGCCTTGCTGTTGCAGCCGTTCGATGCCGTCCAGCAGCAGGTCCAGCGCGAACTCGAACTCGAACTGGTCGTCGCAGCCCTGTCCCACGACCGACGCGTCGTCGTGGGACGCCGCCGTGGCGATCTCGGCGAGGTGCGGGAACCGGGCCGCGACCTCCGGTGGTAGGGGCGCCGGCGGCGCCGGGTCGGTCGGGCCGGTCCGGCCGGCGTTCCGGGAGGCGTCGAACAGTTCCTGGCTGAAGCCCAGGATTCGGCTGCCCATCGCGTGCATCACGTGGTGGGCGAGGTCGGCGGAGAACCCGCCGGCCCGGAAGGTCCCGACCATCGAGTTGAGGTAGGCAAGGGCGGCCGGCGTCGCCATGTTCCGCGACTCGATCGCGAGTGGCGCCCAGGGGTGGCGCAGCAGCACCTGCCGCGCCGAGAGGATGCGGGCGCGGACGGCCTGCTTCCAGCCGGCGTCGGGCACCAGCGGATCGATCTCACCGACGACCACGTCGATCATGCCGTCGAGCAGTTCGTCCTTGTTGGCCACGTGCTTGTAGAGGGCCATCGGGACGACGCCCAGATTCTGGGCGAGGTTGCGCATGCTGAGGGATTCCAGCCCGGTCGCGTCGGCGAGCGCGACGGCGGCGCGCATGATCCGGTCCCTGCTCAGCGGGGTCCGGCGCAGCGTCTCGGCCTGCTCAGCCATCTCGGTCCTTGTCTTCCGGCGGCGGTTGACACGATAACCGCCTTGACAGGTGTACGGCGTACACCTACGGTACCTCCAGGTAGGTGTACGCCGTACACCAGGGGAGGGAAGAGATGAAAGCGATCGTTCAGGATCGATACGGTTCGCCGGAGACGCTCACGCTCGCGGAGGTCGACAAGCCGGTGCCGGCCGCCGACGAGGTACTCGTGCGGGTCGAGGCCGCCGCGCTCAACGCGTACGACTGGCATGCCATGCGGGGCGACCCGCGGATGGCGCGGTTGGCGATGGGCCGGTCAGGGCCCAAGGCGCGCATCCGTGGTCGCGACTTCGCCGGCCGGGTCGAGGCGGTCGGCCCGCACGTTCGAGAAATGCGCCCGGGCGACGCCGTCTTCGGCGACCTCGGCGATGCCAACGGCGCGTTCGCCGAGTACGTGTGCGTACCCGAGGCCCTGGTCGCGCCGAAGCCGGCGAACCTGACGCCGCAGCAGGCCGCCGCCCTGCCGCTGGCGGGCATCACCGCACTCATGGGACTGCGCGACGCCGGGCAGGTCGAGCCCGGCCACCGCGTCCTCATCAACGGCGCCTCCGGCGGCGTCGGCACCCTGGCCGTCCAACTGGCCAAGGCGCTCGGCGCGACGGTGACCGCGGTGTGCCGCACCCGCAACGTCGACCTGATCCGCTCCCTCGGCGCCGACCGCGTCGTCGACTACACCCGCGACGACTTCACCCGCGACGCCCGCCGCCACGATGTCCTGTTCGACCTGGTCGGCAACCGCTCACTCACCGCGCTTCGGCGGGCACTGACCCCAACCGGGACGCTGGTGCTCTCCGGCGGCGGGGTGTACCGCGGCGGCAGTGTCATCGGACCGGTCTGGCTGCTCATGCGCGGGCGGATGCTGGCGCCCTTCATCCGACACCGCATCGTCATCCTCGCAACGGCGCCGAGCCGGCAGCACCTCGACGCGCTCCGCGCCTACGCCGAGGCCGGCCGGCTCACCCCGGTCATCGACCGGACCTACCCGCTCCACGGGGTGCCCCAAGCCATCCGGTACCTCGAAGGTGAACACGCCCGGGCGAAAGTGGTCATCACCACCTGACGGCCGACACAGGCCGGCCGGTGTCACCGCTTCCGCTGGTTCGGCGGCGCGGTGCGGATGCCGTCGAGGAGGACCCGCAGGTAGCGCTCGACCCGTTCGCTCGGCTCATCGCCGATGCGCAGGGCGAATACCGTGCCGCAGACCAGGTGGTGCAGGTCGTCGTCGGTGAGGCCGGCCCGCACCACATCGGCCTTTCGGGCGTGTCCGAGTACGGCCCGGGCCAGCTCGCTGAACTCGTCGCGATGGGTGGCGGTGCGCGCCGACACGTCCAGGTCCGGCGACGTGGAGATCACTTCGGCGAACGCCGGGTCGGCCAACTGCCGCATGAGCAGCGCCCGCAGGAGGATCTCGACGCCGGTCCAGGCGTCCTGGTGCTGGCTCGCGGCGCGGGCGTCGTCGAGCAGCGCGGTGAAGGCGTCGTCGGCGAGGGCCTCGAGGAGCGCCCGGCGGGTCGGGAAGTGCCGGTAGACCGTGCCGACGCCCATCCCGGCCCGGCGGGCGATGTCGTTGAGCTGCAACGACAGCTCGCCCGCGGCCACCGCGAGGCGGGCCGTGGCCAGCACCCGGTCGCGGTTGCGGGCGGCGTCGGCGCGCAGCGGCGTGGTCACCGGGCCAGTCTACCGAAGCGGATTGACAATCCGGTTCGGCTGGCCTTCAATCGGATAAGTCATCCGCTTACCCTCGGGAGGGTTCATGACTCGCACCGCCACATGGAGCGTCGCCGACCTTCGCGACCAGACCGGCCGTACCTTCGTGGTCACCGGCGCCAGCAGCGGCCTCGGCGTGGCGATCACCCGCCACCTCGCCGCGCGCGGCGCTCGCGTGATCATGGCGGTCCGCGACACCGACAAGGGCGATCGGGTACGCCGTGAGCTGCGCACCGACAACGCGAAAGCCGACCTCGACATCCGCCACCTGGACCTGCTGGACCTCGACACCGTGCACCGGTTCGCCGACGATCTGCGCGCCGACTCGGTCACCGTCGACGCGCTGATCAACAACGGCGGCATCGGCAACGTGCCCCGGCGACTCAGCCCGCAGGGCGTGGAAAGCCAGCTGGCCACCAACCACCTCGGCCACTTCGCGCTCACCGGCCGGCTCCTCGACCGGCTGACCGCCGGACGCGACCCCGTCGTGGTGACCGTCGGGTCCGGCCTCTACCGGCTGGGCCGCCTCGACCCGGCCGACCTCGCCGCCGAACGCGGCTACTCACCAGGCGGCGCCTACGCCACGTCCAAACTCGCCAACGTGCTCTTCGCCCTCGAACTCGACCGCCGGCTGCGTGCCGCCGGGTCACCGGTACGCAGCCTGCTCGCCCACCCCGGCATGGCCAGGACCGACCTGGACCGGGACGCGCCGCCCCTGACCCGCGCGGCCGGCACGTTGATGGGTCTCCTCCTGCGCCGACCGATCGACGAAGCCGTGGCGCCGATCCTCTACGCCGCCACCGAGGCCGCGGCACCCACCGGCCGGCACATCGGCCCGGGCCGGCCACTACGCCAAGCCCGACCGACGTTCGAGGCGCTCACCGGAGCGGCCACCGATCCCGACCTCGCGGCCCGCCTGTGGGTGCGGTCCGCGCAACTCACCGGCATCGACATCACCCCGTCCGCATCACGCCACTGATCGGCGTCGCGACCGACCCGCAATGACCCCACCATCACACGGCCGACGCGCGCCGGTGGTAGACCTTCTGCCGGAGGAGTGAGCCAGGCCCTTGAGGATCCCGGTCACTGATCCGGCGGCCCGGTTGATGGCTGCCCGGAGGTCGAGGCCAACGATCGCTAGAGGCGGCCGTTCTCGCTGAGGGTTACCAGCGCCTCCACCGTGACCCAGCCTCGCCACTCGGGGCGGGTGATCGGCGTCCAGGACTCGAAGGTGAAGTCCCACCCGCCGTCCGGTTTCTGCCTCGCCGCCAAGGCGTCCAGGTGGCGGTCGAACACATCGGCGGGGAGCATGGATCGCGCCAGGCTGCGCGGGGTCGGTGCGAAGTCAAGCGGCCCGTGTGTCTCGCCCTCGGCGTCCGGATCGAGGTCGACCACAGTGAGGACGGCCCTGCTCAAGGCGGCCCAGATCGTCTCGGCGCGACGACGATCCGGCACGTGCTCAAGGAACTTGAGGATGGCGCGTATGTCGTACGGGCCGGGTGGCTCGGTCAGGTTTTCGAGGGCCGTCCAGCAGAAGTCGGTGGCCCGGTTGACCCATGGGTGGGCGATGCCGTTCTTCAGCAGCAGGCCGGCGATCGAGGTGGTGGGGTTGAGCGAGCCGGGCAGGCCGTCGGCCGGTGCCCACCATGGGCCGCGTGGGCTGCGCGTCGGCAGAACCCAGGGGACGCCGCCATCCGGCCTGGTGATTGACTCCAGGTAGCGGAGGCAGCCGGAAAGCAGGTCACCGTCGATCGTGCCCACCTCGTCCATGACGAACAGCGCCACCTCGACCGGCACGGGTTGGCTTTCGGGGCCGCGCAGGTCCGGTTCGAGTCCGTGCCCGAACCGCCGTCAGGGTTCTGGTATGGCCGCAACGCGTCGATCACCCGGGCCGGGTCGCCGTCGCGGAAGTGGAACGCGAAGCGCAGCCGATCAAGCAGACGGGCGTTGACCCAAAGGAACGCCTCCGCGCGGTCCAGCACGTCCATCAGGCCACAGTACGTGCCCGGTGCGACACGAAATCGGCATCGCGTCGACCATCGTTGGTACGCCAACCATGAACGTTTACCGGGTTGGCCGCCCGGGGGTAGGTTGACCCGATGTCAAGATCGAGCAGGCCGCTGTATGTGGTCGCGGATGTTCATGGTCACCGGTCGGAGTTGCGGGACGCGCTTCGTGACGCGGGATTGATCGACGGTGCCGGTCGGTGGTGTGGGCGGGATGCCCGACTGTGGCTGCTTGGTGACTACGTCGATCGCGGTCCCGACGGTATCGGCGTTGTTGATGACATTCGAGAGTTGGCGGCGACCGCCACGGCCACCGGCGGTGAGGTGCGGGCGTTGCTGGGCAACCATGAGGTGCAACTGCTCGCCGCGCACCGTTTCGGCAACGCGCCCGTCGCGGGGTGGGACGAGCCGGGCGGGTTCCGGGGTGGTTGGGCGCGGTTCGGCGGGCGTGAGGAGGACCTGCGCCGACTGACGCCGCAGCATGTCGCCTGGATCACCGGCCTACCCGCGGTCGCGGTCGTCGATGGGTATCTGCTCGTCCATTCCGACACGGCGCGGTACCTGGAGTTCGGTTCGAGTATCGCTGCGGTGAACGCGGCCGTTGCCGAGGCGTTGAACTGCTCGGACGGCGCCAGGTGGCTGGAGTTCTGCGGGCGGATGAGCGATCGCGGCGCATTCCGTGACGCCGAATCGGCGCGGCCGGACGACCCGGTGTCAACGATGCTGCGCGTGCTTGGCGGTGACGTGCTGGTGCACGGGCACAGCACGCTCACCAAGCACTTTGGGGTGGCGCCGCGGGATGTTCAGGAAGCGCTGTGGTATGCCGGCGGCCGGGTGATCGCGATCGATGGCGGGATCTACGAGGGCGGTCGTATCCTGCTCACCCGACTCAGCTAGGTCGCTTTCTGTGGCTGTGAGCGCGAGGAGCGCCGGGAGCGCGCCGGGCCGGAGGATCGGTGGTTGCGGAGGAAGCACCGCGGTCGTGAACGAATGGTCAACTCTGTCCCGATCGGGTCGGCCCAGGATCCGGTACCGTGCCGGGCACCATCACACAGTGGACGGTTGGGGGAATGGGCATGGGTGCGAAGACCGCGTTGCTTGCGTTCGCTGATGGGGACCTGGTCCCGGCGTTGCGCGGCGCGACGGCGTGCGATCCGGCCGAGGCCGAGGACCTCGTCCGGCGGGTCCACCCGGAGTCCGAGGTGACGCGCGCCGAGGGTGACACGCTGTTCGAGCGGCCGTACCCGCCAGACGGCATCACCTACGCCACCGTGCTGGCCGGGGCCGAACTGCTGTGCGATCGCAGGCTGGTGCTCGATCGCCCCTCCAAACTCCCCGAACACCCGCGCGCGGCCGGCGCCGGTCGGCGGATCATCATGCACGGGATGCATTCCATGGTGGACTGGGTGTGCTTCGCCGTCTGGGAGGACGGGAAACTCATCCGCTCGCTCAGCCTGTCAACGGACGGCGGCATCGAGGAGAACATCGGCGAACCGTACGACTTCGAGCTGCCGCTCTGGGCCGGCCAGAACCCGGATCCGTATCGGTTGCCGTTCCATCCGCTCGAGTTGGGTGAGCGGGCGCTGCGGGCGCTGTTCGGCTTCGTGGTCGAAGGCCGCCGAGACCCGGGCGACATCGATGCGGAAGCCGTCTCCCTGCACGGCTTCCGGGTGACCGACCGGACCGGACGGGAGCGGGCCGAACGGGTGTTCTGAAACATGGGACCACCCCGCCTGTTCCGTATGGGACCGGATGAACACTGATAAAACCGCGAAGGGAAAGCGGATGAGCCCCCGTATCAACCTAGTTCTCGGCCTGATTTGTTCGGCGATCGCGATCTCGATCCTGGCAGTTCGTGTGCCGTACTACGCAACGATCGCGTCAATCTCCGTCATTCTCATTCTGGCGGTCTGGGCCTCGCTCATTATTCCGACGATAAGGCGCCGATCCCGCGCGTCCGAGTAGACGAACATCGTGGTATCCCAGCCGAAGACCGCGCGTAGTCCTCGTCGGTCAGCTCGTTGACGACGGCCTTGGCGGGGTCGCGGACGTCCCAGAACACCCGCTCGCCCTCGGCGCGGAACGTTCCGGCCACGATCACGCCGGGGACGTTCGTGCCGGGGCCGCGCCGGCCCTTCGGCTCACCGACGATCCCCGGGTCGGGCGTGGAGCCGCGGACGGTCGCGCCGGTTGCGGCGCCGGGTGCTGGTCGACAGGGAATGCGGTATCAAGCAGACCACCGGGAAACCGACACAATCGGTCGCTTCGTCGACGGTCAGTTCCTTGCCGGGGTGGTTGCCGCCTTCCGGCGGCACCACGGCCGATGGCGAGCAAGCGGCCGTTGCCCGAGCCGAGCGCGAGCTGAGCGAGCTGCTCGCCGGTCTGCCCGGCAGGCACTACGGCGACGTGGCGATCCGGTTGTTCCAGACCGTCCTGGACGGTGTGCTGTTCGGTCTCGTGGACGAGACGGACGACGAGTTCGGCGAGAGTGTCGAGCTTTACCCGGATGAACTCGGCTTCGTGCCCCCATGGGACGGCGAGTACGACACCTGACCCGCGTGTGGGGACACGCCCGGGCACTTCTGCGACGCCCACGGACGCAGGGCGATCTCGGTGGCCCGCTGCATTGATTCGCGGATCGCGGCGGGGTCGGCTCGCCGCGTCGGATCCCGCATCAGCGTGGCAAGTGCGCCGGTAACCGCGCCGACGAAGGCGCCGACCAGGGCGGCGGCGCTCACCTCGGTCAAGCGGTCGGGGTAGGCCGCGGCCAGGTGCCCGGCGATCTCGCGCTGGCTTTCCCACAGCAGTTGAAGGGCGCGCCCGCGGACCGCGGGCACCTCCATGGTCAACCGGATCCGCAGGGCGGCGAGCGGGCCGGTCAGGTCCGCGCTATCGTCGTTCGCCGCGCTGAGCGCGCGCAGCAGAACGTCGGCGGGCTCCTCGTCGGGCGACCGGTGGGCGATCGCCTCGACCGCGATGCGTACCCGGCGGTCGCCCTCCGGGAAGAGCAGATCCTCCTTGCTCGGGAAGTAGCTGAAGAAGGTGCGGGCGCCGATGTCGGCGGTGGCCGCGATGTCGGCGATCGTGGTTGCCTCGTAGCCCTTCCGCGCGAACAGCTCGGCGGCGGCGTCGATCAGCGCCTGGCGGGTGCGGGCCCGCTTGCGGTCGCGAAGTGACATGGCGGCAGTTTAGTGCACTGACTGCAAATCTGCACACGTTGCGGTCTTGCATCGAGTGCACCTAAACTCCGGTCATGCGGAAGGTGCTGATCTCCGGAGCCGGCGTGGCCGGCCCGACGCTCGCCTACTGGCTGGCCCGCGCGGGGTTCCGACCCACGGTTGTCGAGCGCGCGACCGGGCAGCGATCCAGCGGCAACCCGGTCGACGTACGCGGGCCGGCCCTTCCGGTGGTCGAGCAGATGGGCCTGGTCGAAGCCCTGCGCGCGGCGGCCACCCAGACGGCCGGCGTGCGGTTCGTCGACTCGTCCGGCCGGCTCAGCCGCCGGATCTCGATGCCCGCCACCCGCAGCCCGGCCGGCACCAGCGAGGTCGAGGTGCCCCGCGCCGACCTCGCCCGGATCCTGCACCGGGCGGCCCGCGACGACGCCGAGTTCGTCTACGACGACACCATCACCCGGTTCGACCAGGACCCGGGCGGGGTGGACGTCACCTTCGAACGCGGCCCGGCCCGCCGGTTCGACCTGGTCGTCGGGGCGGACGGGCTGCACTCCGTGGTGCGCCGGCTCGCCTTCGGCCCGGAGCGCGATTTCGTGCGCCACCTCGGCATCTACGTGGCCACCACACCGCTCGGTGAACCGCCCGACGAGCCGCACGACGTGCTGCTCCACAACACGCCGGGCCGGCTCGTCGCGGTGCATCCCGTCCGCGGCGAAGCGGGCGTGGCGTTCATCTTCCGGCACCCCGTCATCCCCGACTTCGACTACCGCGACTCCGCCCAGCATCGACGGATCCTCGCCGAGGCGTACGCGGGGGAGCGCGGCTGGCGGGTGCCCGAGTTGCTGGCCCGGGCCCAGCGGACGGAGGACCTCTACTTCGACGCCGTCTGCAAGGTGGTGCTGCCGTCCTGGTCGGCCGGGCGGGTGGTGCTGCTGGGCGACGCGGCGGCCTCCGTCTCGCTGCTGGGCGACGGTTCGAGCATGGCCATCGCCGGCGCCCGCACGCTGGCTGCCGCTCTCGCCGAGAGCGACCACGTCGCTGCTTTCCGGCGCTACGAGGCCGAGCACCGGCGCCGCACCGATCCCCGGAAGCGCGGCGCCCGCCTCGCGGCGGCGATGTTGATCCCAAAGAGCCGGGCGGGCCTCGCCACCCGTAACGCGATGGCGAGGTTGCTGCCGGGCCGCCGATCGTCCTGATCCGGCCAACTACCCGAACCATGAACGCGACGCCGCGTTCCAGCAGTCGATCGCATCGTCGCGCGCTGGCTCATCGGCGGCGGATGTCGACGCGTGCCTGCCGTTCCCCCTCCCCGCCGGGGAGCGTGGGAAACTGGGCCGATGGGTGAGCGTCCTGGAGCATGAGGTCTTCTCGGAGGCGGAGGCTGCCCGGCTGCTACGGGTCGCCCAGTCGACGCTGCACTACTGGCTGGAGGGAGGCGAGCGCAGAGGGCGCAGCTACAAGCCCGTGCTGCGGACCGAGTCGCGCGGCGCCCGTTCGGTGACCTGGGCCGAGTTCGTTGAGGCGGGGCTTCTGCGGGCGTACCGCCGTACCCACCGGGTACCGATGGTCGAGTTGCGGGCGTTCATCGATCTGCTCCGCGAGCAGTTCGGGGTGCCCTACCCGCTCGCCGACCGCCGTCCCTACGTCGCCGGCAAGAAACTCGTGCTGCAGGCGCAGGCCGAAGCTGGCCTCGACCCGGAGTATTGCCTGGTGGCCGCAGTGGGCAACCAGTTGCTGCTCACTCCGCCGTCGGCGGCGTTCGTCGAGCGGATCACCTGGGACGGTGACGTCGCCGCCGGCTGGCGACCGGACCCCAACCCTCAGTCCCCGGTACGGATCCTGCCGGATGTCCGGTTCGGTCGGCCCTCGATCAAGGGAATCAGCACCGAGGTGCTCTGGGAGCAGGACGAGGCGGGGCTGGACGTCGACGAGATCGCGGAGATGTACCGGCTCGATGTGCCCGATGTGCGGTGGGCGCTGGCGTACGAGAATTCCCAGCGGGCGGCGTGAGCAGGGTCAAGCCTGCCGAGGTTTCGCTGGCCTGACGCGAGTGAGCCGGGTGGCAGCGTCACCCGGCTCACTCGTTGTCAGGACTGTCCGCGGACCTCGGCCGCGGCGGCGACGAGGTGGCGCAGCGAGGCTTCGACCTCGGGGTAGCCGCGGGTCTTGAGGCCGCAGTCCGGGTTGACCCAGAGCCGCCGCGCGGGGACGGCGGCGACCGCCCGGCGCAGCGCTTCGACCACCTCGTCCAGGGCCGGGACGCGCGGGGAGTGGATGTCCCACACGCCGGGGCCGACGCCGCGGCGGTACCCGATGGCGGCCAGGTCGTCGAGTACCTCCATCTTGGAGCGCGACGCCTCGATGCTGGTGACGTCGGCATCGAGGGCGTCGATGGCGGTGATGACGTCGCCGAATTCGCTGTAGCAGAGGTGGGTGTGGATCTGGGTGCTGTCGGCGACGCCGCTGGTGGCCAGCCGGAAGGCGGCGACGGCCCAGTCCAGGTAGGACTTCTGGTCGGCCTGGCGCAGCGGGAGGGTCTCCCGCAGGGCCGGTTCGTCGACCTGGATGACCCGGATGCCGGCGGCCTCCAGGTCGCGGCACTCGTCGCGCAGGGCGAGCGCGACCTGGTCGGCGGTGTCGGCCCGGGGCTGGTCGGTGCGCACGAACGACCAGGCCAGCATGGTGACCGGTCCGGTGAGCATGCCCTTGACCGGCTTGGTGGTCAGCGACTGCGCGTAGGTGGACCAGGCGACCGTCATCGGCGCCTTGCGGGCCACGTCGCCGTAGATGATGGGTGGGCGCACGCAGCGGGAACCGTAGGACTGGACCCAGCCGTTGTCGGTGGCGGCGAAGCCGTCGAGTTGCTCGCCGAAGTACTGCACCATGTCGTTGCGTTCCGGCTCGCCGTGCACCAGCACGTCCAGGCCGAGCTGCTCCTGGAGGCGGATGACGTGCTCGACCTCGGCCCGCATCCGCTGGGCGTAGCCGGCGTCGTCGAGGGTGCCGGCGCGTAGTTCGGCGCGGGCCTTGCGCAGTTCGGCGGTCTGCGGGAAGGAGCCGATGGTGGTGGTGGGCAGCGGCGGCAGGGTGAGCCGTTCCTGCTGGGCGGCGGCCCGCTCGGTGTACTCGCCGCGCCGCCGGTTTGCCGGGGCCAGCGCGGCGAGCCGGCCGCGCACGTCGTCGTGCCGCCACGCGGCCGGGGGCGGGGGCGGCGGTTCGGGCAGCTGGGCGGTGCCGTCGCGCAGCGCCTTCCCGAGCAGGACGACCTCGTCGACCTTCTGCCGGGCGAACGCGAGCCGCTCGTACAGGTGCGGGTCGAGGCGGGTCTCGGCGGACAGGTCCACCGGGACGTGCAGCAGCGAACACGAGGAGGAGACGGCGACGTGGTCGGCGAGGGCGGTGACCGTCGCGCCGGTGGTGACGGCCTTGCGCAGGTCGGCGCGCCAGATGTTGTGCCCGTCGACGAGCCCGGCGACGATCGTCTTGCCGCGCAGTGAGCGGGCGGCGGCCAGCCACCGCAGGTTGCCGGGGCCGGCGACGAGGTCCAGGCCGACCGCCTCGATCGGGGTGTCGAGCAGGGCCGGCAGGGCGGCGCCGAGTTCACCGAAGTAGGTGGCCACGAAGATCTGCGGCCGGTGTGCCAGGTCCCCGAGCCGGGTGTAGACGGCGCGGAGCGCGTCGATCTCGGCGGCGGTGCGGTCCGCCACGTAGGCGGGTTCGTCCAGTTGCACCCACGCGACACCGGCGTCGGCCAGGGCGGCCAGAATCCGCGCGTACGTGTCGACCAGGTCGTCGAGCCGCGCGAACGGGTCGGCGCCCTTGGCCAGCAGCAGGAACGTGGCCGGGCCGACGAACACCGGGCGGGTGGTGATCCCCAGCGCGCTCGCCTCGGCGTACTCCCGCAGGGCCTTCTCGGGGTTGGCGGTGAAGACGGTGTCCGGGCCGATCTCGGGAACCAGGTAGTGGTAGTTGGTGTCGAACCACTTGGTCAGTTCGAGGGCCGGCTCGGCGTCGACGCCGCGGGCCATCGCGAAGTAGGTGTCCAGGTCCGTCAGGCCCAGCCGGCGGAACCGCTCCGGGACGGCGCCGACCGCGACGGCGGTGTCGAGCATGTGGTCGTAGTAGGAGAACGTGTTCGACGGGATCGCGTCCAGGCGGGCGTCACGCAGCGTCTGCCAGACCTCGGCCCGCAGCCCGGCGGCGGTCGCTGCCAGGGCGTCGGCGTCGATCCTGCCGGCCCAGTAGGCCTCGACGGCCTTTTTCAGTTCCCGGTTGGCGCCGATGCGCGGGTAGCCGAGCACGGTGCTCTGCCCGAAGGTGGTGCTCACAAGGGGTCCTTCCCTCGAAGTTCCCGGCGAGCGGGAGGGGGAAGGCGAGGTACGCGGGGTACCGGCTTCCGCCCGGGCCCTCCCGAGAGGCCGCCGACGGCACACACCGGCGGTGTGCGCGGCGCTGGCAGGTCTTCGGACTCGCGGGCATGACCCGAAGGTCGCCTACCGGCCGTCGCTTCCCAGGCCCGGGCGGGCCCAGTGCTTCATGACGGCGTTCGTTCCCGCTTACCGCTGCGGGGCAGTCCCGGACTCGCACCGGGTTCCCTCTTGCGA
This sequence comes from Rhizomonospora bruguierae, assembly GCF_018397995.1. GTDB lineage: Bacteria > Actinomycetota > Actinomycetes > Mycobacteriales > Micromonosporaceae > Rhizomonospora > Rhizomonospora bruguierae. Next base: position 36,623 of record NZ_BBQH01000040.1, on the reverse strand, counting down.
CGCCCCGTCCGTGGCGGTCGGGGCGAACCAGCACTGCCGGCCATCGTACCGGGATCGGCGGCGGAGCCGCCGCCGTCCTGGGCAATGAGAATCGCCCGGGACGGCGGCGGGAAGCAGCGGATCAGAAGTCGTCGTCGAAGCCGACCGTGCCGGTGACGCCGACCTGGTAGGCCGAGACGCGGCGTTCGAAGAAGTTCGACAGCTCCTGCACGTCCTGCAGTTCCATGAAGGCGAACGGGTTCCCGCTGCCGTAGAGCGGTTCGATGCCGAGCGCGGCCAGGCGCCGGTCCGCGACGTGCTGGAGGTACTCGCGCATGTCGGCCGGGGACATGCCGGAGACGCCCTGCTCCAGCAGGTCCTCGGCGAACTGGACCTCGCACTCGACGGCCTCGGCGAGCATCTCCCTGACCTGCTGCTCCATCCGCGCGTCGAACAGGTCCGGCTCCTCCGCGCGGACGGTGTCGACCACGTCGAACGCGAACGCCATGTGCATGGACTCGTCGCGGAACACCCAGTTGGTGCCGCTCGCCAGCCCGTGCAGGAGCCCCCGGGAGCGCAGGAAGTACACGTACGCGAAGGCGCCGTAGAAGAACAGGCCCTCGATGCACGCCGCGAAGCAGATCAGGTTGAGCAGGAAGGCCCGCCGGTCCTCCTTCGTCCTCAGCTCCCGCAGCTCGAAGATCGAGTCGATCCACTTGAAGCAGAACTCCGCCTTGCGGGCGATCGACGGGATGTTCTCCACCGCGGCGAACGCCTCGAACCGCTCCTGCTCGTCGGGCACGTAGGTGTCGAGCAGGTTCAGGTAGAACTGGACGTGCACGGCCTCCTCGAACAGTTGCCGGGAGAGGTAGAGCCGGCCCTCGGGCGAGTTGACGTGCTGGTAGAGGTTGAGCACCAGGTTGTTCGCGACGATGGTGTCGCCGGTGGCGAAGAAGGCGACCAGCCGCGAGACCAGGTGCTGCTCGGCGGGCGACAGCTTGTGCAGGTCGGCGAGGTCGGAGTGCAGGTCGACCTCCTCGACGGTCCAGGTGTTCTTGATGGCGTCCCGGAAGCGGTCGAAGAAGCGCGGGTAGCGCATCGGCCGCAGGGTCAGGTCCATGCCCGGGTCGAGCAGCAGGTGCCGCTCGCCGGCGGCGCTGGAGCTGGTGCGGGCGTCGGGAATGGTGGTCACTGGCAGGCCTCGCAGGATTCGGGGTTTTCCAGGGAGCAGGCGAGCGCTTCGGCGTCGGGCAGGACGGCGATCGGCGCGGTTGCGGCGGCCGGTGCGACCGGCACGGTGGCCTGCTGGATGCGCGTCGCGGGGCGCGAGCGCAGGTAGTACGACGTCTTCAGGCCGGACTTCCAGGCGTAGAGGTACATCGAGGAGAGCTTGCCGATGGTCGGCGCGCTCATGAACAGGTTCAGTGACTGCGACTGGTCGATGAACGGCGCCCGCGCGGCGGCGAGGTCGATCAGCGCGCGCTGCGGGAGTTCCCACGCGGTCCGGAACAGTTCCCGGACGTCGGCGGGCAGCTCGGCGATCTGCTGCACGGAGCCGTCGGCCCGCTTGATCTGCTCCCGGATCGCCGACGTCCAGAGCCCGCGCGCCTTCAACTCCCGTACCAGGTAGGTGTTGATCTGAAGGAACTCGCCGGACATGGTCTCGCGCTTGAACAGGTTGGACACCTGCGGCTCGATGCACTCGTAGCAACCGGCGATCGAGGCGATCGTGGCGGTCGGCGCGATCGCGATCAGCAGCGAGTTGCGCAGTCCGTGCTCGGCGATCCGCTCCTTGAGGGCCGCCCAGCGCGGGGTCTGCTCCATGTCCGCACCCCAGATTTCGGGGTGCAGCTCGCCAGCGGCGGCGCGGGTCTCGGGGTACGCCGGGTGCGGGCCGAACCGCTGCGCCAGGTCGGCGGACGTCTCCAGCGCGGTCAGGAAGATCTCCTCCTGCACGCGGGTGGACAGCGCCCGGGCCTCGGCCGAGTCGAACGGCAGGCGCAGCGCGAAGAACGCGTCCTGCAGGCCCATCAACCCGAGCCCGACCGGCCGCCAGCGCGGGTTGGACGCCGCCGCCTGCGCCGACGGGTAGTAGTTGATGTCGATCACCCGGTCGAGGAAGACCACCGCGGTGCGGACCGTCTCCCGCAGTCGCGCCCAGTCGATGCCGTCCGCCGTGACGTGCGCGCCGAGGTTGACCGAGCCCAGGTTGCAGACCGCCGTCTCGTCGTCGGAGTTGACCTCGAGGATCTCGGTGCACAGGTTGGACAGGTGGATCGTGTTGCCCGCGGCGCCGGTCTGGTTCGACAGCCGGTTCGACCGGTCCTTGAAGGTCATCCAGCCGTTGCCGGTCTGCGCCAGGGTGCGCATCATCCGCCCGTACAGCTCGCGGGCCCGGACCCGCCTGACCGCCTTCTTCTCCGCGGCCCGGTACGCCTCGTCGAACTCCTCGCCGAACAGGTCCGGCAGTTCGGGCGCGTCCGACGGGTCGATCAGCGACCATTCGCCGTCCGCCTCGACCCGGCGCATGAACTCGTCCGGGATCCAGTTCGCCAGGTTCAGGTTGTGCGTGCGGCGGGCGTCCTCGCCGGTGTTGTCGCGCAGCTCGAGAAACTCCTCGATGTCCGGGTGCCACGGTTCGAGGTAGACGCACGCCGCGCCCTTGCGCCGGCCGCCCTGGTTCACCGCCGCCACGCCCGCGTCGAGGGTCTTCAGGAACGGCACGATCCCGTTCGACTTGCCGTTGGTGCCCCGGATCAGCGCGCCCCGGCCACGCACCCGCGACCAGGAGATGCCGATCCCGCCGGAGAACTTCGACAGCTTCGCCACCTGGTGGTAGCGCTCGTAGATCGAGTCCAGTTCGTCCTGGGGCGAGTCCACCAGGAAGCAGGACGACAGCTGCGTGTGCCGGGTGCCCGAGTTGAACAGGGTCGGCGAACTGGGCAGATAGGCCAGCGACGACATCAGCCGGTAGAAGCCGATCGCCTCGCCGGGCGTCTGCGACAGTCCACAGGCGACGCGGAGCAGCCAGTACTGCGGGGTCTCCACCACGAGGCGGGTCTCGGGGTGGCGCAGCAGGTAGCGGTCCGCGACGGTGCGCAGCCCGAAGTACTCGAACCGGAGATCGCCGTCGAGGTCCACGGCGTCGTCGAGCTTGCGGGCGTTGCGCGCCACGAACGCCGCCGCCTCGGCACCGATCAGCCCCTGCTGGTGGGCGTAACGGATCGACTGGCTGAAGCTGGCCACGCCCTGGCCGCGGACCTCTTTGTCCACGTACGCGGCGAGCAGCCGCGCGGCCAGCTTGGAGTACTGCGGCTCCTCACCGATCAGCTCCGCCGCGGTGTGGATCGACAGCTTGTCCAGTTCCGCGGTGGTCGCGCCGTCGTACAGGCCGCTGATCGTCTTCGTGGCGACCCGTAGCGGATCGACGTCGTCCAGGTCGCCGACCCACCGCTCGACCGCCTTGACGATCTTGTTCACGTCGACCGGTTCGAGGTCGCCGTTGCGCTTGCGGACCCGCATCGCGTGCCGGCGCTGCGTCGGCACCGCCTGATCGGGCGCGCCCTGCTCCTGCGTCGCCGTCATGTCCCCCTCCTCACGCCACTGAACGAGGTCGACGAGCGCGCAGGGGACGCCACCGGATCCGTACGGCGTCAGGCCGCACCGGTCCGGCCGATGGCGTCGGCCGTCCCGCGCGGCCTCCGACCGCCACACGCGGTGCGTGTGGCGCGCTGGCAGGTCTTCGGACTCGCGGGCGTCGTGCACACGGACGTCGTGTCCGCGCCTACTGGCCGTCGCTTCCCAGGCTCTCGCCCAGTGCTGTGTGACGGCGGTCGTTCCCGTTCACCGCTGCGGGGCAGTCCCGGACTTCCACCGGGTTCCCTCTTGCCTCGCCCGCCGTGTGTCGGCGGCCGAACCAGCTGCGAGCAACACCATATATGGCCCACCGACCGAAAGCACAACACAAGATGATGTGTCGGCGTGTCGCGTTCGCGCGATCGACGGCCGGCCATCGCCGCGGTGCGTCGCACCCGAATGGCGGCGCACTCTTCCGTGGCCCTGTCCGCACCCCGTACGCTCACCGCCACCGCGGGTCCGATCGATCCGTGGCGGCCGGGCAGTACGCATCGTCGTCGATGGGGCACCGCACCCGTCGCTGGCTGTCCGGGCGACGGCACAAGGCACTGGAGGGCCACCGCTCGTGTCGGTACGAAGAAGCCCTGGGCAACGCTCAGGCCGGAAACTGTTCGCTCTCACCGCGCTGACCGCCCTGGCGGTCGGCACCGTCACCTACTCGGGCCCGGCGCAGGCCGTCCCCGATTCCAGCACCGATCTCTACCTGGTCCAGGTTGCGGACGCGCCGGTCGCCTCGTACGGCGGCGGCGAGGCCGGGCTGCCGGCCACCAAGCCGGCCGTGGGCGCGAAGCTGAATCTCGGCTCCGCCGCGGCGCGGGCCTACCGCGGCCACCTCGCCGCGAAGAAGAAGGACATCCTGCGCAAGGGCGGCGTCGGCGCGAACCAGCAGGTCCGCGAGTACGACGTGACCTTCAACGGCTTCGCGGCCAGCCTGACCGCGGCGCAGGCCAACGCCCTGCGGCACACCGCCGGCGTGGTCAACGTGTGGAAGAACGAGATCCGCCAGGCGGACACCATCTCCACGCCGCGGATGCTCGGCCTCGACGGCAAGAAGGGGGTCTGGGACAAGCAGTTCAAGGGCGACAAGCACGCGGGCGAGGGCGTCATCATCGGCGTCATCGACACCGGCTTCTGGCCCGAGAACCCCAGCTTCGCCGCGCTGCCCGAGCCGCGCCCGGACGCGAAGACCATCGCCGGCAAGTGGAAGGGCACCTGCGACCAGGGGGTCAGCGACACGATCACCTGCAACAACAAGGTGATCGGCGCCCGCTACTACAACGCCAGCGGGGTCGGCGACCGGTTCGCCGGGGAGTTCAAGTCCCCGCGGGACTACAACGGCCACGGGTCGCACACCGCGTCGACGGCGGCCGGTGACTTCGGCGTCCCCGCCACGATCAACGGCCTGCCGGTGGGCAACGTGTCCGGCATGGCGCCGGCCGCCCGGATCGCCGTCTACAAGGCCCTGTGGCAGCAGTCCGACGGCAACGGCAGCGGCGCCACGGTCGACCTGGTCGCCGCGATCAACGACGCCGTCGCCGACGGCGTGGACGTCATCAACTACTCCATCTCGGGCTCGACGACCTCGTTCGTCGACCCGGTCGAGCTGGCGTTCCTGGGCGCCGCCGACGCCGGCGTCTTCGTCGCCGCGTCGGCCGGCAACAACGGCCCCGCGGCGAGCACCGTCGCGCACAACTCGCCGTGGGTCATGACGGTCGCCGCGAGCACGCACGACCGCTCGTTCACCAAGACGGTGACCCTGGGCAACGGGTCCACCTACAGCGGTGTCGGTGTCGGCGGCGCGGTGGCCTCCACCGGGCTGGTCGATGCGATGACCGCGGGCAAGGCGGGCGTGCCGACCGGCGACGCCGAGCTGTGCCTGCTCGACTCGCTCGACCCGGCGAAGGTGACCGGCAAGATCGTCCTGTGTAAGCGGGGCGTCAACGCGCGGGTGGAGAAGAGCCAGGCGGTCCGGCAGGCCGGCGGCGCCGGGATGATCCAGTACAACGATCCCGACAACTCGCTCAACGCGGACTTCCACTTCGTCCCGTCGGTCCACGTGGACCAGGCCGCCGGCCTGGCGATCAAGGCTTACGCGGCCACCGCCGGCGCGACCGCGGCCCTGTCCGCCAGCGTCTCCGGCACCGCCCAGGCGCCGGAGATGGCCGCCTTCTCGTCCGCCGGTCCGGCCCTGGCCGGCGACGGCAACCTGCTCAAGCCGGACATCACCGCGCCCGGTGCCGATGTCATCGCGGCGGTCGCCCCGCCGGGCAACAGCGGCAACAACTGGGACGCCTACTCCGGCACCTCGATGTCCAGCCCGCACATCGCCGGGCTGGCCGCGCTGCTGGTCGGCAAGAACCCGACGTGGTCCCCGATCTGGGTCAAGTCGGCCCTGATGACCACGGCCGGGCAGGTGGACAACGCCGGCCGGCCGATCCAGCGCGCGGGCACCGACGCCACCCCGCTGGACTTCGGCGCCGGGCACGTGCGGTCCGCCGCCTCGTTCACCCCGGGCCTGGTGTACGACAGCGGCTACGCCGACTGGGTGCGGTTCCTCTGCGGCACCGGGCAGGTCATCGGGCCGGCCTGCACCCTGTACGGAAAGATCGACGTCAGTGACCTGAACTACCCGTCGATCAGCATCGGCGCCCTGTCCGGCACCCAGACGATCACCCGTACGGTGACCAACGTCGGCAACGGCGCCGGCAAGTACCGGGCGAAGGTGTCGGCCCCGGCCGGCTTCTCGGTGTCCGTCTCGCCGTCGGAGCTGCACATCAAGAAGGGGCAGAAGGCCACCTTCACGGTGACCGTCACCCGCACCACGGCTGCTCTCGGCCGGTTCTCGTTCGGCTCGCTCACCTGGGTACCGAACGAGAGCGGCGTCTCCGAGGTGCGCAGCCCGATCGCGGTCCGCGCCACGGCGATCGCCGGGCCGAGCGAGATCAGCGCCGCCGGTGCCAGCGGGACCGCCGAGGTCAAGGTCCGCGCCGGCTACACCGGCACCCTGACCGCGAACGTCGGTGGCGCGGTTCCGGCGAACGTCACGGCGATGAACCTGGTCGGGACGAACACCACGTTCAGCTCGGCCGCGCCGGCCGCCGGCCCGGCGGTCGGCAAGGTCACGGTGACCGTGCCGGCCGGTACGAAGGTGGCCCGGTTCGCCACCTTCGACGCCGACTACGGGGCCGGGACGGACCTCGACCTGTACGTGTACAGGTCGGGCCAGCTGGTGGCGCTGAGCGGCAGCGGCACCGCCGAGGAGTCGGTCACGCTGACGGCGGCCGGCACCTACGAGGTGTACGTGGTGCAGTACGCGCTGCCGCCGGGTCAGACCCAGGCGACGGTGAAGCACTACGACTGGGCGGTCGGTGACGCGACCGGCAACCTGACGGTGACACCGGCCAGCCAGGCGGTGACGACGGGCGCCGAGGCGTCGCTGACCCTCGGCTGGACCGGCCTCACCGCCGGTACCCGCTACCTCGGTCTGGTCGTCCTGAACGACGGGACCAGCGAGATCGCCCGGACGATCGTCAACCTGAACGCCTGACGATCCGCGCACATCCCCGGCCGGCAGCCCCGAAAGCGGTGGCTGCCGGCCGGATCCGTCTCCCGGGACCGGTCGAGTTCATTGACGCAGACGAATGTGGATGATAATCGATGTTCATCCATCGATTCGGGCTCACGACCGGCCCCCCGAAAGGGAGTACGCCATGCGACCCATCCGCCTGCTGGCCGCGCTAGTCGCCGCGCTGGCCATGCTCGCCCTGCCGACCGCCGCCCACGCGGCCACCGTCATCGACAACTTCGCCGCCGACTCCGGCGACGCCTGCCACTACGGCGCCACCAGCGGCACACTCGTCTGGCGCTACGGCGCCATCTCCCCCCTGCCGGGGGCCGGTGTCGACCTCAAGGGTCAGGTCACCGACCGGCCGCTGCTCGCGGACCCGGGCATCTCCTGCCGCGACGACGGCTACTACAGCACGGCCACCTTCACCGCCTACGCCGGCAACGTCGCCGTCGACCAGCAGAGCTACTCCGCCAACAACGCCATCGTCACTTTCGGATTCACCCTCGGCACCAACTCCGCGGTCGCCCGCATCGACCGCGTCGTGGTGCAGGTCTGCCGCAGCCCGCTCATCACCTTGCCGCCCAGCTACTGCGGCCGGGCCGTCACGTACCTCGCCCCGCCCACCGCCTGACCCGGTAGCGCCCTGCCGTCGGCGGGCCGCGGTACCGGTTGATCACACTCCTATGGATAAGCGTCTGTGGGCGGCGTTACGTCGCGCCGCGCCCGGGTGTGGCGCGGCATGCGCTGACGTTCCATCCGGAAGCACCCTCCGGGCCTGCCAGCCCGGAGGGTGCCCCGCCACGCGTCACTTGCCGGTCGGCAGCTTCAGGCCCTTCAGCATGTCCGAGAAGTCGGCCGTCTCCGCGGCGGGCGGCGCGGTCACCGACACCGGCGTACCGAAGTCGCTGTACGTGACGGTGCTCTCGGTCCGGCCCGCGACCGAGCGGACCCGGCGCGGCTGGTAGTTCTCGTCCACCCACAGGTCGACGGTCATCTCGGCCGCGCCCATCGCGCCGAGCTGCTTCTTGACCTCCGGCTGCACCTTGACGTCGAGCTGCTTCAGGTACGTGTCGATCGGCGCGGTGCCGGTGTAGTGCATGGTGCGGGCGCCCTCGACCTGCTCCTCGCCGACCGCCTTGAGCGTGCCGCCGGCCAGCAGCAACCGCACCTGCTTACCCGGGTCCATGTCCTGGAACTGCCTGATGGCGTCGCCCCCGCCGGCCTGCTTGGCCAGCTCGGTGAGGTCGAGCTTCATCCACTTCTTGCCGTCGAGCCCGCCGCGATCGGTGGCCGGGATCTGTATGTACTCCACCGCGCCGATCAGGCGGACGGTCATCTTCCCGTCCGGCATGTCCATGGTCAGCTCGGCCTTCATCGGGTCGCCGTAGGCGATGACGCCCTCGGCCTTGGTGGCCACGCCGTCGAACCTGGCCTCCATGGTCAACCGCATGGACCTGGTGTTCTTGGTGACCTCGGCGACCTTGTGCACCGAGCCGGTCACGTCGCTGGCCAGGAGCGCGAGCACGTCCGCCGGCTTGGTATCGCCGCCCGCGGACGGTGCGTTCGGGGCGGTCCCGCAGCCGGCGCTCAACGCCAGTGCCAGCGCCGAGACGGCCACTGTGCTGATCTTGATTGTCCCCCGCACGGGTATCCTCCGGTGTAGACGGTCGTGTCGAGCAGGCAAGGTAACGCATGCCGGCAAGTCCGGTCAGCCGCGTTTCGATCGTTTCGCGTGATCGGTTCCCGCCGCCCGTCGCGGGTGCCGGCCGGGGCCGGCACCCGCCGCGGATCAGAGGGTGCGGGCGAGGCGGTCGGCGAGGAGACGGGAAAAGCGGGCCGGATCCTTCAGGTCGCCACCCTCGGCCAGCAGCGCCATGCCGTACAGCAACTCCGCCGTCTCGCCGAGTACCTCGTCGGCGCCGCCCTGCTCCTGAGCCGTGCGCAGGCCCGTCACCAACGGGTGGGTCGGGTTCAGTTCGAGGATCCGCTTCACCGGCGGCACCTCCTGCCCCATCGCCCGGTACAGCTTCTCCAGGGTGGGGGTGATGTCGTGCTCGTCGCCGACGATGCACGCCGGGGAGGTGGTGAGGCGGGTGGAGAGGCGGACCTCCCTGACCTCGTCGCCGAGCCGCTCGCCCAGCCAGGCGAGCAGGGCGTCGAAGCCCTCGGGTCGCTCCTCCTGCGCCGCGCCGAGGTCCACCTGACCCTTGGCGATCGACTGGAGCGGCTTGCCGTCGAACTCGCCGACCCGGTCCACCCAGATCTCGTCCACCGGGTCGGTGAGGACCAGCACCTCGTACCCCTTGGCGCGGAACGCCTCCATGTGCGGCGAGTTCTCGATCATCGAACGGGATTCGCCGGTCATGTAGTAGACGGCGCTCTGGCCCTCGGGCATTCTCTCCACGTACCCGCGCAGCGTGGTCAGCGATTCCGCGTCGTGCGTGGAGGCGAGCGAGACGACGTCGAGGATCGCCTCGCGGTTCTCCTCGTCCTCGATCAGGCCCTCCTTGACGGCCCGCCCGAACTCCCGCCAGAACGTCTCGTACCGGTCGGCGTGGTTGGCCATCATGTCCCTGACGGTGGCGAGCACCTTCTTCACCAGGCGCCGCCGCACCACCTGGATCTGCCGGTCCTGCTGGAGGATTTCCCGGGAGATGTTCAGCGACAGGTCGTGCGCGTCCACCACGCCCTTGACGAAGCGCAGGTAATGGGGGATCAGCGCCGCGCAGTCGTCCATGATGAAGACGCGCTTGACGTACAACTGGACGCCGCGCCTGGCCTCCTGCATGAACAGGTCGAACGGCGCGTGGGAGGGGATGAACAGCAGCGCCTCGTACTCGAAGACGCCCTCACCGCGCATGTGGACGATGTCCAGCGGGTCGGCCCAGTCGTGGCTGACGTGCTTGTAGAACTCGTGGTACTCCTCGTCCGCGACCTCGCTGCGCGGGCGGGCCCAGAGGGCCTTCATCGAGTTGAGCGTCCGCGGCTCGTCGGCACCCTCGGCGGCCATGCGGATCGGCCAGGCGATGAAGTCCGAGTACCGCTTGACGATCTCGCGGATCTTCCACTCGGTGGTGTAGTCGTGGAGGTTGTCCTCGCTGTCCTCCGGCTTGAGGTGCAGGGTGACCGTGGTGCCCTGGGGCGCGTCCTCGACGGCCTCGACGGTGTAGGTGCCCTCCCCGGTGGACTCCCACCGGGTGCCCTCGCTCTGCCCGGCACGCCGGGTCACCAGGGTCACCGTGTCGGCGACCATGAACGTCGAGTAGAAGCCGACGCCGAACTGCCCGATCAGTTCCCGCGACGCGGCCGCGTCCTGCGACTCCCGCAGTTTGCGCAGCAGTTCCCCGGTACCCGACTTGGCGATGGTGCCGATCAGTTGCACCACCTCCTCCCGGGACATGCCGATGCCGTTGTCCCGCACGGTCAGCGTGCGCCGTTCCTTGTCGACCTCCAACTCGACGTGCAGGTCCGACGTGTCCGCGACGAGTTCCTTGTCGACGAGTGAGGAGATGCGCAGCTTGTCCAGCGCGTCCGAGGCATTGGAGATCAGTTCCCGGAGGAAGATGTCCTTGTTCGAGTAGATGGAGTGGACCATCAACTGGAGCAGCTGGCGCGCCTCGGCCTGGAACTCCAGCGTTTCAACCCCGTTGCTCACCTGGTTACCTCCCGATGCACTTCTGTCGCCACCGAGAATACGAAACAACCGGCCGGTGCCGGCCGCGGCACCGGCACTCCCGGGTACGTGGCCGCGCCGGCCACTACCGGCCCCTGACGGCTCCCCGCCGGGGCGCCGGCGCCGTGACCCGTCGAGGGGACCGGACCGGCTGCGTGGCGAGCCAGGCGTCGAGCTGCTCCGGGTCCATCGGCTCGCCCGGCAGCGGCCCCTGCACCCCGCTGCACCCGTACGTGGTGAGCGCCGCGAGCACGTCCTGCGCGGCGACCCCCTCCGCGACCGTGGCGATATTCAGCGAGCGGGCCAACTCGATCGTGGAGCGGACCACCGCCGCGTCCTGGGTGCTGCGGGGGACCGGCGCGACGAACGAGGCGTCCAGCTTGATCTCGTCGACCGGCAGGGTGCGCAGCCGGGTGAGGGACGGCGCGGACCGTCCGTAGTGGTCCAGCGCCAGCCGCAGCCCGAAGTGGCGGAACTGGCCGAGCGCGCTCGAGGTCCGCCGGGGGTCGACGAGCAGCACGTCCTCGGCGACCTCCAGGGTGACCGCGCCGGGCGGGATGCCGGCCCGGTTGATCATCTTGGCCAGGTCGTACGGGAGCTGGCTGTCCAGGATGTCCGGCACGTCGATGTCGGCGGCGACCCCCAGTTCGACGCCGCGGGCCAGCCAGCCGGCGCAGGCCTGCACGCTCGACTCGAGCAGCGCGCGGGTGAGCCGCCGGCGCAGCCCGACCCGGGCGGCCAGCGGCTGCACGTCCTCGGCCTCGATCAGGCCCCGGTGCGGGTGGTGCCAGCGCAGCACCGCCTCCAGCGCCACCGGCCGCCCGGTGGCCACGTCCACCTTGGGCTGGTAGTACGTGACGAACTGCTCCTCGGCGAAGGCGCGCAACAGGTCCGGGAACAGTTGCGGGCCGAACCGGCTGCCGGCATCCAGCGCCGGGTCGTACGCCTCGATGCCCGTGCCGTGCTCCCGCGCGGTGCGCAGCGCGTCGGCCGCGCACCGGATCAGCGCCTCCGGGGTGGCGGCGTGTGCCGGCGCCGCCGCGATGCCGGCGCTCACCTCGATGTGCACCGGCAGGTCACCCGCCTCCACCGGCTCGGCGAGGACCCCCACGAGCGCGCGGGTCTGGGCCAGCACCTCGGCCGGGTCGGTTCCGGGCCGCACCGTGCGCAGGACCGCCAGTTCCACGCCGCCGAGCCGGGCACAGACCGCGTCCGCCGGGATCTCCCGGCGCAGCCGCTCGCCGACCGCGTTCAGGACCAGGTCGCCGACCGGGTAGCCGAGGGTGCCGTTGATCTCCGACATGTGGTCGATGCCGAGGATGGTCAGGTACAGCTGCGAGCCGGGCCGCAGCCGGTGCAGCAGCGTGGGCAGCTCGGCGTCCAGGGCGCGGCGGTTTCCCAGCCCGCTCTGCAGGTCCGTGTGCGCGGCGACCCGGGTGCGGGCCAGCTCGCGGGTCTGCTCGAAGGTGAGCGCCGTGCGCACCCCGGCGGCGATCAGGCAGGCCGCGGCCAGCAGCACCGCGACCGGGTGCAGCCGGACGAACGTGCCCACCACCAGCACACCGAGCGCCGCCAGCGAGAACAGGATCGGCACCAGCAGCGCCGCGAAGCCGCGCACCTCGGTGGTGACCCGCCGGCGCGGCAGCGAGGCGGCGTAGGCCATCAGCGTCAGGCCGAGAATCCACAGCCCGTCGATCCAGCCGCCGTCCTCGTAGGTCTGGTGGTCGAGGGCGATCAGGTACGCGGTGTCGGCGACGGCGAACAGCGCGGCGCCCAGCCCGAGCAGCCACCAGACCGGGTCGGGGCGCCAGCGCACCATGGTCAGCGCGGCGACCGCCACCGCCAGCAGCACGAGGTCGCCGACCGGGTACAGCAGGTTGGTGATCTGGCCGGCCAGGTCGGCACCGTCGTCGGTGTGCAGGACCTGCCCCATCGCGATGCCGCTGAACACCGCGCCCGCGGCCAGCGAGCTGACCAGCGCGTCCAGCCAGACCGCCGCGGGCAGCCGCCGGGCGGCGCCCCGGGCGAGCAGGATGAAGCCGGCGTACGCCAGCGGATACAGCCCGACGTAGCAGGCGTCGGCCACGGACGGCACCGGGATGTCGCCGGCCGGCCGGTTGGCGAACGTGGCCGTCCAGTACACGTCGCCGACCGCCCAGCAGGCGATGCCCAGCCCGACGCAGGTCCACGTCGCCCGGGCGGTGCGCACGAGCGCCGGGCGCAGCAGCGCGAGCAGGGTCGCGCAGATCAGGAGGCCGCTGTACCCGACCGTGTCCAGCAGCGGTGGCCGGTGGGCGAGCGGGATCAGCGTGCTGACCAGGTACGCCACGGCGATCGAGGCGGCCGCGACCCGGACGGCGCGGTACGGCCCGGAACCGAGCACGGCGGCGTCCCGGTCCAGCGCCTCGGTGGCGGGCATGGTCGTCATCGCGACCCCTCTCGCGCCGGTCCGGCTCATCGCCGCGGAACTGTAGGGAAACGGAGTGTACGGCGGATGAGGAATGCGTGCGGGGCCATCAGACCGGCATACCGGGCATCAAATTTGAGGCTTTTCCCGAACGCGGTCGAATTGATCGTGATCCCTGCCCGGGTTCGACGCTCCGAGGCCGATCAGCCCGGAAAGTCGGACACCCGCGGCGGTCAGACCCGGAAGGAGAGGCGGGAAAGCAGCCGTTCGGCCTGGGTGGCCGGTACCGGTCGGGAAAAGGCGTACCCCTGGCCCAGCGGGCAGCCCAACTGCAGCAGCCGGTCGCGGTGATCGCTCGTCTCGATGCCCTCGGCGATCAGGTCGATGCCGAGGTTGCGTCCCATGAGGACGATCGTGCGGACCAGTTCCCCGCTGCGCGTGTCCAGGCCGAGGCGGGAGACGAAGGAGCGGTCCACCTTGAGGGCGTCGATCGGCAGGCGGTGCAGCGCCTCCAGGGACGAGTAGCCGGTACCGAAGTCGTCGATGTGCACCTGGCAGCCGAGCGCGTGCAGATCCTCCAGCAGCTTGCGGGCCTGGTCCACGTTGTCCATGATGACGCCCTCGGTGATCTCCAGCGCGAGGCAGCCGGGGTCGAGGCCGGTGCGCTCCAGCGCCTCCCGGATGTCGTCCAGCAGCGTGCCGTGCCAGAACTGGCGATTCGAGACGTTGACGCTGACCCGCAGGTCGGGTCGGCCCCCGCTGGCCTGCCAGGCGGCGATCCGGCGGCAGGACTCGGTGAGGATCCACCGGCTGATCGGCAGGATGAGGCCGGTCTCCTCGGCCACCGGGAGGAAATCGTCCGGGCCGACCAGGTCGCGGGTGGGGTGCCGCCAGCGGATCAGCGCCTCGAACGCCATCGTGCGACCGGTGCGCAGGCTGACGATGGGCTGGAAGTGCGCCTCGAACTCGCCGCGCTCGACCGCCTGGCGCAGTTCGGTCTCCAACTGGAGGCGGTTCACCGCGCGGGTGTGCATGGCCACGTCGAAGATCGCGTGCGAGCCCTTGCGCTGCGACTTGGCCTCGTACATCGCGATGTCGGCGTCGCGCAGCAGATCCTCGGCCTCCGAGTAACGGGCGCTGCTCAACGCGATGCCGATGCTGGCCGTGACCACCACGTCCTGCCCCTCGAGGTGGAACGGCTCGGCGAGCGCGGCGTGCAGGCGGGCCGCGACCTCGTTCGGCCGGCCGAGATCCTCCACGCCGTCGAGGAGCAGCAGAAACTCGTCGCCGCCGAAGCGGGCGGCCACGTCCGACTCGCGCAGCCCGCTCTTGATCCGCTCGGCGACCTGGATGAGCAGGCGGTCGCCGGCCGAGTGGCCCAGGCTGTCGTTGACCACCTTGAAGCCGTCGAGGTCCAGGAACAGCACGCCGAAGTGGCGGTCCGGCCGGCGCTTGGCGCGGGCGATGGCCTGGCGGAGCCGGTCCAGGAACATCGCCCGGTTCGGCAGGCCGGTGAGGTGGTCGTAGAGGGCGGCCATCCGCAGCCGCTCCTCCTGCATGCGCAGCGCGCCGAGCACGCCCTGGTGGTCCAGCGCCACGGCCACCAGGGCCGCCCACTGGTTGATGGTCTCCCGCCCGTTGGCGACCCGGGTGTCCACCGAGTCGACCACGGCGAGCAGCCCCCAGTCGCTGGTGTTGACCTTCACGGGTACCACGAAGACCACCCGACCGGGGCGGCTGCCGGCGGCGTCGACCAGGTCGCGCGGCGGGAACTTGGCGACCGGGATCCGGGCGCTGGGCTCGGTCGCGGCGCCGGGGCGCTCCCGCAGGTAGAGGCCGACCGGGTTGAGCGCGGCCTTCGGGTCGGCGCCGGCGCGGCCGTCCGCCCACAGGCCGAGACAGCCGGCCCAGGCGGACGTGCGGGCCAGCCAGCTGAGGCGCTGCGGGTCCTGCTCGTGGCTGCGCAGCAGGTCCATGCTGACCTCGAACTGGGTGCTGAGCGTGGCCTGCAGGTACATCGCGTCCTCGTGCTGGGCGCGGCCCTGGGTCTGCATCAGGGTGAGGATGGCCGACTGGATGCTGTCGCCGATCTGCTGCACCGAGTCCGCGTCGCGGCCGGGCACCAGCGTCGCCTCGCGCCCCGCCTGGTGGACCAGGTGCGCCATCTCGACCAGGCTCTCCGGGCGGCCGTTGTGCTGGAACAGCAGCTCCAACTCGGTGCGGACCACCTCGGCGGCGGGCGGGAGGGTCGTGCCCCCGCCACCCGGCTCCCGCGGCGTCGTCGGGCGGTGCGGCGTCGCGGGGTGGCGCGGATTCACCGGCGCCGCGGCGAGCACCGCCCGTGCCTCGCCGTCCGGCATCGGGCAGCCGCAGGACTCCCGGACCACCAGCGCGGTGGGCACCTCGATCCGGCCGGGGTCGGGTGGGTCGCCGGCCAGCAGGCGGGTGAGGGTCGCCACGGCGGCGGCGCCCAACCGGTCCACGGGTTGCCGGACGCTGGTCAGCCGGGGCATCGCGAACGAGGCCGCGCGCAGGTCGTCGAAGCCCACGACCGCCTGGTCGCGGGGCAGTACCCGGCCGGCGGCGACGAGCGTGCGCATGAGCCCCATCGCGTTGAGGTCCGTGCCGGCGATGACGGCGGTGGACGGCAGGCCGGCCGCGAGCATCATCCGCGCCGCCGCGTCGCCGCCGCTGACCTGGTTGTTGTCGACCTCGTAGGTCAGCGCCGGCCGCGGCTCGATCCCGTACGCGGCCAGCGCCTCCCGGTACGCGGTGTGCCGCTCGCGCACGTCCGCCGTGCGCAGGTACCCGGCGAACGCGATCTGCCGGTGACCGTGCTCGATCAGGTGGGCGACCGCGTCGCGAATGCCGGTCCCGTTGTCCGCGCGGACCGCCGGCAGGCCCACGCCCGGGTACTCGTGCCCGACCAGCACCACCGGGCGGCCCGACTCCCGTACGGCGGCCAGGTACTCCGGGCCGGCCGCGTTCGTGACCACCACGAAGCCGGCGATGTGCTCCCACGCCAGCGGGTGCCGGACCTCCGGCGCGATGTCGACCTCGATCTGGTCGGTGCCGGCGTCGAGCGTCTGTATCGCGAGGACGGTCGAGCCGGCCCGGTGCGCCGCCTCGGCGATGCCGGCGAGGACGCCGCCGTAATACCAGCCACCGAGGAAGGGCGACAGGACGCCCAGCGCGCGCTTGCTCGGCACGAGCTCCACGCCTCCTTCGCTGACCGGCGGACCGCGGCGGCATCGGATCGGATCCAAGGGTATGCACCGGCAAGGCTCCGTATGGCCCATCACGGTACAGCGGGGACCACGCATCGTGCGCCGACTGCCTACAGTGTCCAGCGGGGAGGAACGCGCATGGTCGACAGTGTTGTGGTGAGCCCGGCCGCGCTGCGATCCCGGGGTGGTGAGGTGGCCGGGCTGGCCGAGCGGCTGGCCGGGGTGCGCCGGCGCTGGGCGCCGGTCGCCGACGAGCCGGGCGGCGCCCTCGGCTACCGGGAATCCACGCAGCGGTACGCGGAGTTGGCCGACGCCTGGTTCGGGGAGCTGGGCGGGTACGTGCGGGTGCTGGAGGAGTTGGCCGCCGGGCTGACCGAGGCGGCCGCCGGTTACCGGGCCGCCGACGACGAGGCGGCGCGGCGCATCGCGGCGGCCGGCCCGTGACCGCCGCCGAGCGGGTCCAGATCAGCCAGGTGCTGCACCGGCTGGACGAGACGCTGGCCGCGCTGAACCCGGCCAGCGTGGTGTACCGGCTGGAGAACGCGATCCACGCGGTGGCCGATCCGCCGCCGGGGGAGCCGGGGCGGCTGCGCGACCTGGCCGCCGCGTACCGGGACGCGGCCCGCGACCTGGCCCCCATCGCGGCCGAGGTGCGCGCGGTGGCCAAGGCCGGCGGGCTGCCCGCGGTGTGGAGCGGACCGGCGGGCGGGCGCGCCGCCCAGGTCGTCACCGCCACGGCCGACCTGGTGGACCGGGCGCCCGCCGCGTTCACCCTGGTCGCCGGGGCGCTGGAGGAGTACGCGGAGTCCGTCGAGCGGCTGCGCGCCCGCCACGCGGACCTGCGCCAGGCGCTGTTCGACGCCTGGCACGAGGCGTCCCGGGTGGTGCTGCTCGGGGTGACCGTGCGGATGGTCGACCCGACCAGGCTGGCGGGGCTGGTGCGCCGGGCCACCGACCTGGTGACCGGCTGCCGGGCCGTCTACCGGGAGAGCCTGACCGCGGCGGAGCGGCTGGAGGGCCGGCTCGCGGACGCCCGCGGGCGGGCCCGCACCGACGCCGCCCGGCGGGCCGGCCGCCCGGTCGCGGAGGCGGTCCTGCTGGCGAACGCGGCCACCGGCCCGACCTCCGGTGGGGACAACGCGATCCTGCCGCTGGCGCAGGTGGAGCGCGCCGCGCGGTTGCGGGCGGCGCTGTCGCCGGCCGACAGGGCCACATTGGATGGGGTGCTGGCCGCCGCCACGGACCCGGTGGAGGAGGCGTACCTGCTGAAGGCGTTCGCCGCGGGGCACACCGTGGCGGAGGTGGTGACGTTCGCCGCGCAGATCGCCGGACGCGGCCGGGAGTGGCTGCGCACCCACCTCAGCCTCGTCGACCCGGGCCGGGTCGGGCCGGTCCGCTTCAAGGGCACGCCGGTGCGCCAGTACGACGCCTACACCTGCGGGTCGACCTCGGTGCTGCTGGCCCGGGCGATGACCGACCCGCTGTACGCGCTGCGCCTGACCACGGGCGGCGAGCCGGACGACGACGCGCAGACCGGTGCGGACGCCTTCGACCGCCGGCTCGCCGCCGAGGAGCAGCGCATCCACGACGGGACGAACCTGATCTGGCCGCAGCGGCTGGGCACCACGCCGTGGGGTGTGGCCGGCGCGCTGACCGAGGGCGGCGACGGCTACCGGTGGCGGCTGGTCGACGACGGCGACCCGCGCAGCGTCGATCCGGCGCTGCGCGACGCGGTGACCGCCGTCGACGCGGGGCGGCCGGTGCCGATCCTGCTCGGCGATGTCGCGCCCACCCATTACGTGCTGCTGGTGGGGCACGAGGAGGGAGACCTGCTGGTGTATGAGCCGAGTGGTGGCGAGGTGGTCCGGGTGCCGGAGGACGACTTCCGTGCCGGGCGGATGCGGGCGCTCGGACCGGCGCACGTGCAGGCCGTCGTCACGCCGGGCGGGTAGCGGTGGGCGCGCTGGGAACCGGCTTCGCCGGCCTGCTGGGGCTGTTCGGCCTGCTCGTCTGCGGCGGGCTCGTCGCGCTGGTCGTGGTGCTCGCCGTGCGCTCGTCCCGCCGCGAGCGGGCCCGGCTGGAGCGGGTGCGCCAATGGGCGGTCGGGCAGGAGTGGATGTACACCCCGAACCCGGCCACGGAGTGGCCCGCGCGGCTGCCCGGGCACAACCGGCGGGGCGTGCGGTTCGCCGTGGCGGGCCGGGCGCGCGGCCACCACGTCCATGTCGGCGCGTACTTCTACGGCGAGAGCTCCACCACCACCGGCGCGGACGGCACCTCGTTCAGGTCCTCGACCACGCACACCTTCGTGGTGGTCGCGGTCCGGTTCCCCCAGCCGCCGTACCAGCCGATCGGGGTCCAACCGCGTGGGGGGCTGTCGAAGATGGGGCGGGCGCTGTTCGGCGACGAGCGTTCGGTCGGCCTGGAGCAGTTCGACCGGCAGTTCCGGGTGACCGCGAGCGATGCCGCGTACGCCCGGCGGATGGTCGGCCCGGCGCTGGTCCAGGCGCACCTGAGCGGCGCGGTGCCTGCGTGGGAGTTGTACGGCAACGAGTTGCTGGCGTACTTCCCGGGCCGGATCGACGAGCCGGAGCGGATACCGCGGTTCACGGCGCCGGTCCTGCGGGTGGCCGAGTTGCTCGGCCGGTGAGCGGGGGCACCGGGGCAGTACTTGCGTAGCGGAATGTTGCGGCATCAAGTATCGTTCGGGTGGGTGTTCAGATCGCTCCCGAAGGAGGAGTCATGCCCGCCGTCACCGCCCCGACGCTGCAATTGCCGCGCACCCCGCTCACCGACCCCGCCGTCGACCGCGACCGGCCGGTGGTCAGCCTCACCACCGCACCGACCGGGTACGAGGGCGAGGGCTTCCCGGTCCGCCGGGCGTTCGCCGGCGTCGACCTGAGGAGTCTCGACCCGTTCATCCACATGGACCAGATGGGCGAGGTGGACTACGCGCCGGGCGAGCCGAAGGGCACGCCGTGGCACCCGCACCGGGGCTTCGAGACCGTCACCTACATGATCGACGGCGAGTTCCAGCACTCCGACTCGCAGGGCGGCGGGGGCCTGATCACCAACGGCGACACGCAGTGGATGACGGCCGGCAGCGGCCTGCTCCACCTCGAGGTGCCGCCGGAGCACCTGGTGGTGAGCGGCGGGCTGTTCCACGGCTTCCAGCTGTGGGTGAACCTGCCCCGCACGCTGAAGTTCACCGCCCCCCGGTACCAGGACATCCGCGCCGGCAAGGTGGTGCTGCTCTCCTCGCCGGACGGCGGCGCGCTGCTGCGGGTCATCGCCGGCGAGGTGGCCGGGTACCGCGGGCCGGGCGTCACCCACACGCCGATCTCGCTGGTGCACGCCACCCTGGCGCCGGGTGCCTCGCTCACACTGCCCTGGCAGCCGGAGTACAACGCGCTGGTCTACGCCATGGCCGGCACCGGCAGCGTCGGCGCCGAGCGGCGGCCGATCCGGATGGGCCAGCTCGCCGTGTACGGGTCGGGGGACACCGTCACGGTCGCGGCCGATGCGGCGCAGGCGTCCAACAGCCCGCACCTGGACGTGCTGATCCTCGGTGGCAGGCCGATCCGCGAGCCGGTGGCCGCGTACGGGCCGTTCGTGATGAACACCCGGGCCGAGTTGGTGCAGGCGTTCGAGGATTTCCAGGCCGGCCGGCTGGGCACCATCCCCGCCGCGCACGGCGCGGTCCGGGGCGCCACCGACGACGCCTGAGCCCGTCGGTACGGCACCGTGTGTTGTTACCGAACTGTAACTTGTCGTTGAGCGGGTCACCCCTGGTGTTTCCCGCGGCGCCATCCACAGCGGATACGTCCGAATTGGCGGGCTATCCCGGCGGGTGGCGTGGTGACGGACCGTGACGGTTGGTGGCGACCCGCGGGGGTGCGGGTTACTAGCCAGTAGCTCGGGTCTTGTGACGCACGTCGCTTAGCGGGAGCATCTGGGCCGGCGCCCCGCCCGTGTCTGGCGCGGCGCCGCGAAAGCCGCCCGCACCCCCGCTGACCGCCCGCAGTGCCCGGGCGGCAACCTCCCAGGAGGAACCGTGCAGGACAGCCACAGCACGCCGGTGCAGGGAAGCACCCGGTGGCGGCGGTTCGCCGCGCTCATGATCCCCTCCGCGGTCGCGGCCGGCGCGATCGTCGTGGGCATGGCCAACGGTGCGATCGCCGCCTCGTTCTCCGTCTCGGGCCAGTCGTTCAAGGTCTCCGCCGACAACCTCAACGGCACCGGCTTCAAGCAGTACGGCGGCGCCGACGTGACCGCCGGCGGCCAGGCGATCCCGGTCGCCGTGTCGGAGATCAGCCAGGCCGAGTTGACCAACCTGTGCCAGACGGTCGACGTGAAGAACCCGTTCGGCGTGAAGATCGTGCTGCGCATCGAGGCCGGCAAGGGCCCGAAGAAGGCCGACCACGTGACCGCCAAGAACCTCCAGATCGGCATGACGGAACTGAGCGGCGACGCCACCTTCACCAACATCGACATTGGCCGGGACGGCGGCGAGTTGGCGACCGGCAAGGCGGACGGCAGCTTCGGCCAGGCCGCGGAGGGGGTAGACATCGACGGTCTTAAGCAGATTGCCTACTCGACCCACGCCGGCACGTTCGCGCTCAAGGGCCTGACCATGAAGGTCCTGGTCGGCGGCGACGCGAAGGAATGCTTCTGAGGTAATGCCCGGAGCCCGCGGGGCGGTGACCCCGCGGGCTTGGTATCGCTGACGCCAACGAGAGCCGAGGAGAGGTCGAGTGACGGCGGTGAGCCGCTACCGGGCGGCGTTCCGGCGCTGGCGGCGGGCCCGCCCGTTCTGGGGCGGTCTGCTCCTGCTGCTGGCCGGGGGCGAGCTGTTCCTGAGCGCGAACCTGGACCTGGGCAGCATCCAGATCCACATGGGCCCCGAGGGGTACCTGTCCTACCTGCTGCCGCTGATCGAGGTGCTCTGCGGCCTGCTGATCTGGTTCACCCCGCAGCAGCGCCTGTTCTACGCGATCGTCGGCTCGGTCACGTCGGTGTACTCGCTGATCGGGCTCAACATCGGCGGCTTCCTCCTCGGCATGCTGTTGGGCATCGTCGGCTCCGCGCTCGCGTTCGGTTGGCAACCACGCCCCCAACCGGCCGCCACCGGGGAGGCACCGGCCACCGAGCCGGACCCGTCGGACGGGCCGGGCGACGAGCCGGCCGAGGACGAGGGCCCCAACCAGGTGTACGACGCGGTGTTCGGGGACGGCTACCCCATCCCGCGGCACCGGTACCCGGAGGACGAGGCACCGACCCGGGAGCAACCCTCCACCACCGACGGGCTCAACGACGGCCGGCTGCCGCCGCGGGGCGGCGCCCCCGGCACCGGCGGCACCTACGCCGTCCTGCTGCTGGCGCTGGCGCTGGCCGCCGGCACGGTGGCGGTCTTCCGGGCGCCCGCGCCCGCCGAGGCCACTCCCGCGGCACCGCCGGCACCGTGCGTGACCGCCAAACCGGCACCGGCGAAGACGGCCACCGCGCCGAAGGGGGCGGCCGGGCCGACGGCCGGTCCCACCACGAGCCCCGCGCCGTCCGGCGGCGGCGATGGCGCCGGCATCATCGGCGGCGTCGCGGACGGCCTCGGCAAGCTGCTCGGCGGCGACGAGCCGGCGGACGAACCCGCACCCACCACCGCGCCGACGCCGGCGCCCACCGCCACCGGGCAGCCCACCACCCCGCCGGCCCCGGTACCGACCGGGCGGCCGACCATCGGCGGCTGCTCGGGCACCACCGCGCCGGGCGGCAAGGCGGCCCCCGGGGGCAAGGCCACCCCGAAGACCGTCCTCCCACCGCGGCCCGGGCAGCCGACCGTGCAGGCGCACCCGTCGAAGCTGACCGGATCCAAGATCCGCATGGACGAGTTGCGCTACGACGGGCTGGCCGACCTGCCCACCCGCGACAACGGCACGATCCGGGTGCTTCAGTTCCACATGCGGCGGTCGGTCACGGACGACTTCAAGCTGGTCACCACCGGACCCGGCGGCAAGCTCGCGGACCTGACCAGCAGCCGGCTCACCGTCGAGGCCGAAAAGGGCGGCGACCCGCTGTACTTCTACTGCACCCAGTTCTCCGGCGACCTGATCGGGGTCGCGCCGATGACCTTCAGCGTGGACTCGCCACCGCCGGAGATCCTCATTCCGGTCATGAACGCGCTGCCGTTCGCGACCTTCACCAAGCCGGAGATCGGCCTGGTGTTCGTGGACACGTACCAACTGGTCGCCAGGGGCCTGAAGGTCACGGCGCGCTCCTGAGCCGGTGGGAAAGCCGTGCGGGCCCGCCCGGCATCCCCACCGGCGCCGCCGCTACAGCCGCTCCAGCGCCTTCACCAGCGGGTCCAGCCCGATCGAGCCGAGGTTCAGCGCGTCGGCGTGGAAGGTCCTGAGGTCGAACGCCGCTCCCTTGCGCAGCTGGGCGTCCTCCCGCGCCTTCAGCCAGATACGCTCGCCGACCTTGTACGAGGGCGCCTGCCCCGGCCAGCCCAGGTACCGGTTCAGCTCGTACCGCAGGTTCTCATCCGGCAGGCGGCAGTGCCCGCGCATGAACTCCCAGCCCAGTTCCGGCGTCCAGCGCTCGCCGGGGTGGAAGCCGAACGGGTTGTCCCGGGGGATCTCCAGTTCCAGGTGCATGCCGATGTCCACGATCACCCGGGCCGCCCGGAAGCCCTGGAGGTCCAGCATGCCGAGCTTGTCGCCCGGGTCCTGGAGGTAGCCCAACTCATCCATCAGCCGCTCGGCGTACAGCGCCCAGCCCTCGCCGTGCCCGGAGACCCACAACAGCAGCCGCTGCCAGCGGTTCAGCAGGTCGGCGCGGACCGCCGTCTGCGCCACCTGGAGGTGGTGCCCCGGCGCGCCCTCGTGGTACACGGTGCTGACCTCGCGCCAGGTGGAGAACTCACCGATGCCCTGCGGCACCGCCCACCACATGCTGCCGGGGCGGGAGAAGTCCTCGCTGGGGCCGGTGTAGTAGATGGCGCCGTCGCTGGTCGGCGCGATCCGGCAGTCGATCCGGCGAACCTGCTCCGGGATGTCGAAGTGGGTGCCGTGCAGGTCGGCGATGGCCCGGTCGGCCAGTTGCTGCATCCAGTCCCGGAACGCCTCCTTGCCGGCGATCGTCCGGCCGGGGTCGGCGTCCAGCGCCGCCACCGCGTCGTCCACCGTGCCGCCCGGGACGATCTTGTCGGCCACGGTGCGCATCTCGCCCTCGATGCGGGCCAGTTCGGCGAAGCCCCAGGCGTACGTCTCGTCCAGGTCCACCCGGGCGCCCAGAAAGTACTGCGAGGCCAACTCGTACCGCTCCCGGCCGCACGCCTGCTTCTCGCGCCCGCGTCGCGCCAGTTCGTCGCGCAGGAACTCGCCGAACCGCACTGTGGCCCGGTTCGCCGCCTCGGCGTTGCGATCGAGATCGGCGCGCAGGGCGCCCTCGGCGGACAGCCGCCGCGCCAGCCCCGGGAAGAAGTCGTCGCCGGCCGGATCGGTCCAGGTGACGCACTGCTTGGCCACCTCGAGGATCTGCGCGCGGGCGCTCACGTGCCCGGCGTCCGCCGACTCCAGCAGCGTGCGCCGGTACTGCTCCAGCGCCCGCGGCACCTCGGCGAGCCGGGCGGCGATGTTCGCCACCGCCTCCTCACCCTCGGTCGGCATCAGGTCGAAGGCGCCGCGCACCGAGTGTAGCCCGCTGGTGGCCACGCTCAGTTCCGCGGTCGCCTCGCCGGACTCGTACAGCGCCAGGCTGAGGCCCAGCCGTTCCCGCATGGCCTCCTGGGCCACCCGCTCCCGCTCGGTCCGCGGGTCCACCACATCCAGTTCGGCCAGGGCGCGCCGGTCCAGGTCGGCCTGGGCCGCGTACCCCTCGGGCGACAGGTCGTCCAGCCGGTCGTCGTACCCGGCGATGCCGACGAAGGTGGCGCCGATCGGATTCAGCGGCGCCCAGTCGGTCACATAACGGTTGGCGAGGTCATCGATCCGTCCCACGGGCCGACCCTACGGCACCGCCGGGCCGGGTCAACATCGAATACCGGACCACTTCGGCCGGTGACGCGGCACACAGTGCGGCGTCCGGAATCGGCGCGACAAATGTCGTACCGGGACGGCAAGGTGTCAGGAGTGAAAACCGGCCCTGCCCCTGACCCGCGAGGGTCCCTCGCCGGCTGGCTCCCGCCGTTCGCCGCCCTGGCCCTGATCTGGGGATCCAGCTTCCTGCTCATCAAGGTCGGCGTCCGCGAACTGCACCCGCTGTACGTGACGCTGGGCCGGGTCGCGGCCGGCGCGCTGACGCTGCTGGCGATCCTGGCGATCACCCGCACCCCGCTGCCGCGGGACCGGCGGCTGTGGGTGCACATGCTGGTCACCGCGACGGTCGGCGTCGCCCTGCCGTTCAGCCTGTTCGGCTTCGGCGAGCAGCGGGTCTCCTCGGTGCTGGCCGGCATCTGGAACGCCACCACCCCACTGGTCGCGCTGCCGCTGGCCGTCCTCGCCTTCCGGACCGAGCGGATCACCGCCCGCCGTGTCGCCGGCGTCGCGCTGGGCTTCCTCGGCGTCCTGGTCGTCCTCGGCGTCTGGCACGGCGTCGGCGGTGCCCAGCTCACCGGCCAGCTCATGTGCCTCGGCGCCGCCGCCTGCTACGGAGTGGCCATCCCGTACCAGAAGCGGTTCGTCGCCGGCCGCCCCGAGTCCGGGCTGGCCATCTCGGCCGCCCAACTGATCGTCGGCACGGCGCTGCTCGCGGTGGTCACCCCGCTGGCCGCCGGCGCGCCGCCCGCGCCGACCACCCTCTCCGGCGACGTGGTCGCGGCGGTGCTCGCCCTCGGCTCGCTCGGTACCGGGGTGGCGTTCGTGCTGAACTTCCGGATCATCCGGATCGCCGGCGCCAGCACCTCCGCCTCGGTCACCTACCTGATGCCGGTGGTCGCCAGCGTCATCGGCGTGCTGGCGCTGCACGAGCACGTGGTCTGGTACCAGCCGGCCGGAGCGGTGCTGATTCTGGTCGGGGTGGCCGTCTCGCAGGGTGTGCTGCGGCGCCGGCGGCCGCGCCCGCTGGCCCCCGAACCCGGTCCAGCCGTGGCGCCGCCGCCCGTGCCGGAGGCCAGCCCCAGCGTCTAGAAAGCGCCGGCGCGGAAGGGTCGGTCGAGTCGCGGCGAGGCCGCGC
Source organism: Rhizomonospora bruguierae (assembly GCF_018397995.1). Taxonomy (GTDB): domain Bacteria; phylum Actinomycetota; class Actinomycetes; order Mycobacteriales; family Micromonosporaceae; genus Rhizomonospora; species Rhizomonospora bruguierae. Next base: position 10,965 of record NZ_BBQH01000040.1, on the reverse strand, counting down.
CGGCGATCCGGCAACGCGCCGGTCGTCCGGGTCCGGCGCGGCCGACCATGCCCTTGGGAAATGGGCGCCAACCACCGTGGCGTCCCGCTCAGGCGGCGTGGGCGGCGGCCCAGGCGGTGAGCGTGCCGGCGTCCCAGGTGTTGACGACCCGCTCGGCCGGTACGCCGCACAGCGCGGCCCGCTCGCAGCCGAACATCAGCCAGTCGAGCTGGCCGGGCGCGTGCGCGTCGGTGTCGATCGCGAACGGGCAGCCCGCCTCGACCGCCAGCCGGAGCAGCCGCTTCGGCGGGTCCAGCCGGTCCGGCCGGCAGTTGATCTCGACCGCCTTGCCGTACTCGGCGCACGCGGCGAAGACGCGCCTGGCGTCGAAGGCGCTCGGCGGGCGGGTCCTGGTGCGCGAGTGCGAGGCGTCGCCCGCGCCCTTCAGACCCACCCCGGTCGCGGAGACCCGCCGACCGGTGCAGTGACCGAGGATGTCCAGGTGCGGGTTCTCGACGGCCCGCAGCATGCGCCGGGTCATCCGGGCCTCGTCGTCACGCAGCCCGCTGTGCACCGAGCCGACCACCACGTCCAGCCGGGCGAGCAGGTCGTCCTCCTGGTCCAGCGAGCCGTCGGCGAGGATGTCGACCTCGATGCCGGTGAGGATGCGGAAGCCGGCCGGAAGCTGCTCGTTGATCTCGGCCACCCGGTCGAGCTGCCGGCGCAGGCGGGCCGGGGTGAGACCGCGGGCCACGGTCAGCCGCGGCGAGTGGTCGGTCAGCACCAGGTACTCGTGGCCGAGGTGCACCGCCGCGAGCGCCATCTCCTCGATCGGGGAGCCGCCGTCGGACCAGTCGGAGTGGCTGTGGCAGTCGCCGCGCAGCGCCCCGCGCAGGGCATCGGCCGCCGCACCCGGATCGCCGCCCTCGACCGACGCCATCCGGCGCAGGTACACCGGCTCCTCGCCGGTCAGCGACTCGGTGACGCAGCGGGCGGTGACCTCGCCGACCCCGGCCAGCTCGGTGAGCGTGCCGGCGGCGGCCCGCGCGGCGATCTCCTCCGCGGGCAGGCCGGCCAGCGCCTTGGCCGCCGACCGGAAGGCCCGCACCCGGTACGTGGCCTCGTTCGCCCGCTCCAGCAGGAACGCGATGCGGCGCAAATCCTCAATCGGGTCCCGAGATCCGGCCATGCGACAACCCTAGGCTGACCGCATGCGGACGATTGACTGGGCGGCCGGCGCCATCGAGATCATCGACCAGACCGCGTTGCCCGCCCGCGAGGTGACCCTGCGCCTGGGCACCGTCGAGGAGCTGGTCGCGGCGGTCCAGCGGCTCGCGGTGCGAGGCGCGCCGGCGCTCGGCGTGGCGGGGGCGCTGGGCGTCGCCCTGGCGGCCCGCGAGCACGCGGGCGACCCGGCGGCGCTGGCCGCCGCGGTCCGCCGGATCCAGAACGCGCGCCCGACGGCGGTGAACCTGGCCCGCGGCGCGCGGCGGGCGGCGGCGCGGCTGCCGGAGGGGCCCGACGCGGTGCTCGCCGAGGCGCTGACCGTCCGGGACGAGGAGATCGCCGCCTCGGACGCGATGGCCACCCGCGGCGCGGACCTGCTGATCGAGCTGTGCGGGCGGCGCCCGCGGCTGTTGACGCACTGCAACACCGGCGCGCTCGCCGCCGTGACCGTGGGCACCGCGCTCGGGGTGGTCACCGAACTGCACCGGCGCGGGGTGCTCGGCGGCGTCATCGCCAGCGAGACCCGCCCGCTGCTGCAAGGCGCCCGCCTCACCGCCTGGGAACTGGCCCGCCAGGGCGTGGCGTACCGGCTGGCCGTGGACGGCGCCGGCCCGTTCCTGATGGCGCGCGGCGAGGTCGACGCGGTGAACCCGGCGTTCGACGTCACCCCGGCGGACCTGGTCACCGTGATCGTCACCGAGCGCCGCACGGTCCGCCTGGACCGGGGCGAGCGGGTCTGATCCCGCTACCGGGCGGGGCGCACGGCCGTGACCGTGCGCCGGTCCGCCGCCACGGCGGTGACCCAGCCGCCGTCGCGACCGAGGGCGAGTAGCGCGTCGGGGTCCGCCGGCAGGTCGACCGGCTTGCCGGGCGAGGGCGGCCAGGCGCGCCGGGCGGTGTTACCGGGCGCCAGCCACGGCGTCAGGGCGGCGATCGGATCACCGGCGTCCAGCGCGGCGCGCGCCGCCGTGAGCAGCGAGATCACCTCGTCGAGGGCCGGCCGGACCGCCGGGGCGTTGCCGCCGCACATCGCCGCGACCAGTTCCGCACGGCTGGCGGCGACGCGGGTGCCGTCCCGGTAGGAGCCGGCGGCGAGCGTGCCGGCGAGCGGCTCGGCGGCGCTGACCCGGGCGAGCGCGCTGGCCAGCAGGTGCGGGACGTGACTCACCGCGGCGACCGCGCGGTCGTGGTCGGCGGCGGTCGCCGGCACCGCGCGGGCACCGAGCGCGGTCACCAGCGCGGCCATGGTCAGCCAGTCCGGCAGCACCGTCTCGCCGGGCTCCAGGCAGAGGACCCAGGCGCAGCCGGCGAACAGCTCCGGGTCGGCCGCGCCGAAGCCGGAGGTCTCCCGGCCCGCCATCGGATGCCCGCCCACGTACCCCGCGAGCCGGCTGTGCCGCCGGTGCAGCCGGCTCGCCACCATGCCCCGCACCGGCCCCTTGACCGAGGTCACGTCGCTGACCAGCCCCGCGTACCCGGCGCCGTCGAGTTCGTCGAGGACCCCGGCGACGGCGGGCAGCGGCACCGCGAGCACGGTCACCTCGGCGCGGGCCGCCGCGTCCCGGACGGTGGGCGCGATCTGCCAGCGGGTGCCGGCGGGTGCCTGCGCGGACGCGGTCCGGGCGGTGGCGCGGGTCGCCGGGTCCGCGTCGTACCCCAGCACGGAGTGGCCGGCGGCGGCGAGCGCCCGTACCAGCGAGCCACCGATGAGCCCGAGACCGATCACGGCGACATCCACGCCGCGAACTGTCCCACACCGCCGCCCCCGTGCGGGGGGCCGGTGCGGGCCCACGCGTGACCCCGGGTGGAATTCGGGCTACGTGGCGGGAGCCTTGGGACAGCCGGTGGTCTTCTTGTAGCGGGTTGTCTCGGCGACCGGGGACTTGTTGCCGCCGGCGTACCACGAGTCGAGGTACGGGTAGGGCCAGATGACGCCGCGGCGGATCCACCAGTCGCCGGTGCGGGCGCACGGCGGGGAGATGCCGTAGTGCAGGTGGCAGACGTTGTTGGCGTTGCCCGTACGGCCGACGGCGCCGATGTGCTGGCCGGCGCGCACCCGCACGCCCGCGTTGACACCCGCGACGATCTTGGACAGGTGCGAGCCGTAGTAGCGGACGCCGTCGTCGCCGAGCAGGGAGACCGACAGGCCGCCGTTGTCCGGGCCCTGCGGACCCGACTTGCTGTACGTGTCCTCCCGGCTGACCTCCAGCACGATCCCGTCCGTGGTGGCCAGGACCGGCTTGCCGCAGCCCGCGAAGATGTCCGTCGCCTTGTAGCCGCTGTGGGTGTGGTGGTACGAGGCCGGCTTGCCGCCGACGGGGAAGACGTAACGGGCGGCGCTGGCAGCGGGCTTGGTCGTCGGGGTGGGCGGTGCGGTTGTCGGCGCGTCGGTGCTCGGCTCCCCCGCGGGGGTGCTCGCCGGCGCGCTGGTGCCGCCCGCGACCCAGGCGGGTTCCGCCCCGGTGGCCTGCCCGCCGGCCGTGCCGCAGCCCGCCAGCAGCGCCAGCGCACCGGCGGCCGCCAGGATGCCGGCGATTGGTGCTGCGGCGCGTTGTCGGGGAGACGGGGCAGGCTCGCCGTGGAACAGCACCCGGTCATCCTGACAGATCCGCACGTTCCGAACCGGCCCGCCCGCCGGCCGGTAGGCTCGACCCAGCCGGGACCGAGGGGGTGGGTGAGCCGTGACCAACCGGCCGTACCAGTCGCACCTCGCGTACCAGCCGGCCGTGCCCCCGCCCGGCGCGGCGCCGCCGGGGCGCCACCCGTCCGGCCTGTTCCCGGCCGGTCGCCAGCGGCCCTCGTACCGGGAGCCGCACCCCGTCCGCGCCGCCGGGCTGCTGGCGGGGCTCGGCGCCGGTGCGCTGTGGATGCTGCTCTTCGGACTGATCGCGTCGACGCTGCGCGGGTACGGCTGGTGGACCATCCTCGCCGGCCTGCTGGCCTGGGGGGCGGCGCTGCTGCTGGGGCGCGCCGGGGACCGCGGCGTGGCCGCCGGGGTGGCGATCAGCGCGGCGGTCGGCTGGTCCATCGCGGCCGTGGTCATCGCGGCCTACTGGTCCACCCGCCTCGACTGGCCGCTCTGGTAACCGCCCCATCGGCGGAAACCGCGGGTGCCCGACCCATCGCGGGGCGCGACGGGGTTGACGGCGCGAGGCCCAGGTTGCACGCTCGGCCCATGGCCTGGACCCCCACCCGGCTCGACCCCGACCGGCAACGCCGGCGGCTCCAGTTGCTCGCGGCGCGGGCCGGCGCGATCGCCCCGCGGCGCGCCGCGGGGCGGCTGTCGCCGCGGCGGGACGGGGAGCACCGTCTCCGATCGCTGATCGCCCAGCGCCGCCGGCTTGCCGGCTGAGCGCGGGCGGCAACGGCATCCGGCGGGCGTCCGGCGTTTGACCGACTGCGGACCGACTGGATTCGCTAGCGTTTCGCGTGACGGCCATCCGGCCGCCACAACCTGGGGTGCGGACCGGCACCGACGATTCTCGCCAGCGCCGCGACTTCTTTGGGGGGACCGTGTCGTACTTCGCTGCCGTGGCGTCCCGCGGCCCGGACGGCTGGAGCGCCGCCGAGCTGGACCTGACCGGCGCGGCGGATGTGGAGGAGGTGGCCGACCGGATGCGCGAGGCGGATCCGGAGGCGACCGGTTCGGTGCTGTTCGTGGAGGCCGACGACGCCTACCTGGCGATCGTGCGGGTGGACGAGGCCGGCGACATCCGGGTGTTCGGCTCCGACTCGGCGTTCGCCGAGGAGTCCCGGATCGGCGCCCTGCTGCTCGGCGACCTCGAGGCGCCGGCGCTGGAGATCGAGGAGGTGGCCGCGCCCGCCGGCGACGGCGAGGACACCGGCGACGGCGATCATGGCCCGGTCGGCGACCCGGATGCGGACCCGGTCGGCGACGCGGACCTCCTGGCCGACCTGGGGGTCTCGGCGCACCGGCTGCTCAAGCTCTGCGGCGAGGAGGGGATGATGCCCGCCGACGTGACCGCCGAGATCGGCCAGATCATCGGCTGCGGCGACGAGATCGAGGAGCTGCGGGAGGCGTGACCCCGGCACAGCCGACCCGCGCCCAACGGCACGCGCGGTGGATGCGCCGCGCCCTGGCGGTCGCGGCCGCCTCGGGCCTGCCCGGCGGTCCGGACGACGTGCCGGTGGGGGCGGTCCTGTTCGGTCCGGACGGCGAGGAACTGGCGGTCGGGCGCAACGAGCGCGAGCTGTCCGGCGACCCGACCGCGCACGCCGAGGTGCTGGCGCTGCGCCGGGGCGCCGTCGCCCTGGGCCGCTGGCGGCTGACCGGCTGCACGCTGGTGGTCACCCTCGAACCGTGCACGATGTGCGCGGGTGCGTTGGTCCTGGCGCGGATCGACACCCTGGTCTTCGGGGCCTGGGAGCCGAAGACCGGCGCGGTCGGGTCGCTGTGGGACGTGGTCCGGGACCGCCGGCTCAACCACCGCCCCGAGGTGTACGGCGGGGTACTGGCGGACGACTGCGCCGCCCTCCTCCGGGCGTTCTTCCACCGACCTGTGGACAACGCCGGGCCCTGTGGATAACTACGGTTTGAGCAGGGTGACGGCCACCGACCGGGCGGCGTCGGTCCACGGCGCGGGGCGCAGGGTCGCCGGGTCCAGGCGGACGTTGACGCGCCGGCCCTCGGCGTAGGTGGTCGAGCCGTCCGGGCTGACGAACCGGAAGCCGTAGACGGCGCTGCTGCCGCCCAGGTGCTCCAGCCAGAAGTGCACGAGCACCTCGCCCGTGCCCCGGATCGGCACCTGGTAGGCGATGGTGAACTCGCGGACGGCGGTGAAGGCGTCCGGCGAGGTGGGCCGCCCGCCGCGGTACGAATGCCCGTACCGCGCCCAGTACCCGGCCAGCGCCCGTTCCAGCAGCACCGCGTACCGGGCGTTGTGCACCAGCCCCATCGCGTCCAACTCGTCAAAGTGGATCTCGATCGGCTCCGCGTGCCCGTACTCCACGGCGAGGGCGGCCAGGCTCATCTCAGTCCTCCGGTAACAGGTCGGGATCGGTGCACAGGGCGCGCAGCCGGTGCAGCACGCCGCCCCTGGCCAGCGCGAACGCCTCGGCGGCCGGTAGCAGGCGAGCCTGGTAGACCACGGCCGCGCTGGCCGCGTTCACGTCGAAGGCAAGCTGCTGCGGGGACACCTCCGGGCGCAGTTCGCCGGAGTCGATCGCCTCCCGGGAGAGCCGCACGAGGGTGGCCATCCACTGGGCGAGCGCGTCGGCCAGCCGATCCCGGATCGGGCCGGGTCGGGTGTCGTACTCGAACTGGGCATTGGTGAAGAAGCAGCCGCCGGGCAGCACGGCGCCCCGCTCGTACGCGAGCTTGTACTCGTGCATGGCCCAGAGCCGGCGGACGCCGCGCGGTGCGCGCAGCGCCGGCACCACGATGTGCTCGATGAAATGCTCGCTGGCGCGCTCGACGGTGGCCAGCTGAAGCTCTTCCTTGGACCGCCAGTGGGCGAACAGCCCGGACTTGCTGACGCCGAGCCGGTCGGCGAGCTGCCCGAGGGACAGCCCGCTCAGCCCGGCCTCGGTCGCGAGCGCGACGGCGGCGTCGAGCACGGCGTTGCGCGTGCGCTCGCCGCGCAGCAGCCGCCCGTCCACTCGCGTCCCCATGCCGGGGGACTCTACCGAAAGACGAACGACCGGTCGTTAACTTTCCTGCGTGGGTGAGGTCACAGGGGCGGGCGCCCGGACGGGACCGTCAGGAAAGGGCGGCCTCCAGCGCGATCTCGACCATCTCGGAGAAGGTCTGCTCCCGCTCGGCGGCCGTGGTCCGATCGCCGGTCTTGATGTGGTCACTCACCGTCAGCAGGGTCAGCGCCCGCGCCTTGAACCGCGCCGCGATCGTGTACAGCGCCGCCGACTCCATCTCCACCGCCAGCACGCCGTACTCCGCGAGCCGGTCGTACAGGTCCGGCCGGTCCGTGTAGAAGGCGTCCGCCGCCAGGACCGAACCCACCTGTACCGCGATCCCGCGCCGCTCCGCCACCTCCACGGCCGCCCGCAGCAGCCCGAAGTCCGCCACCGGCGCGTAGTCGATCAGTCCGTCGAAACGAACCCGGTTCATGTTCGAGTCGGTCGCGGACCCGATCGCCGCCACCACGTCCCGCAGCCGCAGCGACTCCGCCAGCGCCCCACACGACCCCACCCGGATCAGCGTGCGCACCCCGTACTCGCTCAGCAGCTCATGGGCGTAGATCGAGGCGCTGGGCATCCCCATCCCCGAACCCTGCACCGACACCCGCTCGCCCCGGTACATGCCCGTGAAGCCGAACATCCCCCGCACCGTGGAGTAACACTTCGCGTCCTCAAGGAACGTCTCCGCGATCCACTTCGCCCGCAGCGGGTCGCCCGGCATCAGGACCCGCTCTGCGATCTCACCCGGCTGGGCACCGATATGCACACTCATGCCCCCGATCCTGCCAGGGCTGGCACGCCGGATACCGATGGGACGTCACCCCGGGGCGTCGGGTACCCTTTGCGGCGGTGGTGTGTCCGAGCGGCCTAAGGAGCACGCCTCGAAAGCGTGTGAGGGTTCACGCCCTCCGCGGGTTCAAATCCCGCCGCCACCGCTCATGACCAGGCGAAACGCCCGGCGACTCTGAGTGAGCCGCCGGGCGTCGCTGCTTTCTGGCAGACGGGCGGTCCGGTTTGTCGCGGCGGCGAACCCTGGATCCGGCGAAGGCCCGGCGGGGGGCCGGGCCTTCTTCGTTTTACCGAGGGGGATGGGTTGAGGGGGATGGCGCGCTCGGGGACCGGGTCAGCAGGGCATCTCCCGCCACTCCGACCGACCGCCGAGCCACGCGCTAGCGAGAATCATGGCCGACGCTTTACCGGGGCATTGCTGCACCTTTGATCGACCCTCGGCACCGCCGACCTGTGCTTCGACTTCCCACAGTTCGCCGTCGGTGCGCACGTACACATCGCGGCGACCGAGTTGGCCTCGGTTGCCGTTCCACCAGTGCCGTTCAACTCTCACCCGGCCACGTTATAGCACCGCGTGAAAAAGGTGAATATCCCCGGGGTCGCCATTGCGGGGCGTCCCCTTCCGGCAACTTTCCGTTACTTTTTCGGTGTCGATGGGCCACCGCGCCGGGTGACGATCTTGCTGCTCACCAGCGCCAACCCCACCCGGTGGCCCTCTCGCCGTGCGGGCGAGGCGGTGCGCCGCGCGCATATTCCACAATGACTGTAATTGCCAGTGATCGCTTTTCGGCCGCACGGAAGCGCCCGGTTAACTGACGGGGCGAAGGGCGCTCGCCTATCAGTGCCGGGCGCTCTGGGAACGCCGCAATAACCGGAGCCGCTACCGCTTTGTGCCCCTCCGCACTCAGCGCGGTCGCCGGTGTCGCACGTTATTAACAAGAGAGTTACAGCGATGCCGGGACCGGGTGTGGCGGGTGCGAGTCCTGGTCGTCGTCCCGCCGGTCTCGCCGAGGCGCCCCGCGTCGCCGTACCGCATGAGGATACCGCCTTCGCACTCGGCGGCCCAACGCGCTGGCCTGCCGGTACCGCATGGCCGTCGGTGCCGGGCGCGCGACCGCTGCCGCTACCCGGATGCGGCAGCCCCGGACAACGTTGAAGGGCCGGACCCGACGGGTCCGACCCTTCGACGTTTGCCCTGCTCAGCGCGGAGGATACGAGATTCGAACTCGTGAGGGTGTGAACCCAACACGCTTTCCAAGCGTGCGCCCTAGGCCGCTAGGCGAATCCTCCGCCGGCAAGGATACAGACTTCCCAGGCGTACCGTGGCGCCACCACCCGCGGCGGCGTGCCGGCCGGACCGGGTACAGTTGTCGTGCCCCTCGTGCGGCGTGTATCTCGTGAACCTCCCCAGGGCCGGAAGGCAGCAAGGATAAGCGGGCTCTGACGGGTGCACGGGGGGCCCTTTCGTTCCGGCCGCGGCAGGCTCCGGCCCCGCTCCGGCCCGAATCCGGCATGGCCGGGGGCCGCGTCGGCGAGTCGGCCGGCCCGTGGGCCGAACTGTCGTAGGCCGATGGCAGGCTCATGGGGCGACGGGGGTGGCCGCCGCCCCACGGGGGCGGGAAGAATGGCGCGGTCGAGAGGGGGTGGGCGCGGTGTCGCTGGCGCTCTACCGCAAGTACCGGCCGCAGACGTTCGGCGAGGTGATCGGTCAGGAGCACGTCACCGGGCCGCTGTCGCAGGCGCTGCGGTCGGGGCGGCTGCACCACGCGTACCTCTTCTCGGGGCCGCGGGGCTGCGGCAAGACCAGTAGCGCGCGCATCCTCGCCCGCTCGCTGAACTGCGCCGAGGGTCCGACGCCGGAGCCGTGCGGCGCGTGCGGGTCGTGCCAGGCGCTGGCGACGGACGGGCCCGGGTCGATCGACGTCATCGAGATCGACGCGGCCAGTCACGGCGGCGTGGACGACGCCCGCGAGTTGCGGGAGCGGGCGTTCTTCGCGCCGGCGACCAGCCGGTACAAGATCTACGTGATCGACGAGGCGCACATGGTCTCGTCGGCGGGCTTCAACGCGCTGCTGAAGCTGGTGGAGGAGCCCCCGGAGTACGTCAAGTTCATCTTCGCGACCACCGAGCCGGAGAAGGTGCTCGGCACGATCAAGTCGCGGACCCACCACTACCCGTTCCGGCTGATCCCGCCCGGCGTGCTGCGCCCGTACCTGGAGAAGCTGTGCGCCAGCGAGGGCGTGGCCGTCGAGCAGGCGGTGTTCCCGCTGGTCGTGCGGGCCGGCGGGGGCAGCGCCCGGGATTCGCTCTCGGTGCTGGACCAGCTCATCGCCGGCGCCGGCCCGGCGGGCGTCACGTACGCGGGCGCGGTCAGCCTACTCGGCGTCACGGACGCGGCCCTCATCGACGAGATGTGCGACGCGCTGGCCGCGTCCGACGGCGCCGCCGCGTACGCGACGGTCGACCGGGTGGTCGAGGCGGGCCACGACCCGCGCCGCTTCGCCTCGGACCTGCTGGAGCGCCTGCGCGACCTGATCATCCTGCGACAGGTGCCGGACGCGGTCGCCAAGGGACTCCTCGACGCCCCCTCCGACCAGCTCGAACGCATGTCCGTGCAGGCACAGCAGATGGGTCAGGCCACGCTGTCGCGCTGCGCCGACATCGTGCACAACGGCCTGGTCGAGATGCGCGGCACCACCTCGCCGCGCCTGCTGCTCGAACTCATCGCCGCGCGCCTGCTGCTGCCCGCGGCCGACGACGCCAACAACGCCCTGCTCCAGCGCCTCGAGCGCATGGAGCGGCGGCTCACCCTCACCGCCGGTGAGAATCACGAGGTACCCGCGGCCACCGTCCCCGCCCCGGCGGAGCCGCCCGCCCGCCCCGCGGGTCCGGAGGCACCCGCTCCGGGGTCGGCCTCGCCGACCGGTACCCCCGCCGGTGGCCCGGTCGACGCCGAACAGGCGCCGCCGAGCCCCCCGGCACCAGCGATGGAGCCGGCCCCGGTCGCGGCGCCCACCAGCGCCCTGCCGGCCGCCAGTGACACGACGCCGGCGCCCGTCAGGGCGGGCGCCCCCGGGGTCCTCGACGCGGCCGCCGTGCGGCGGGTGTGGGGCGAGATCCTGACGATGGTCGGCACGAAGAGCAAGAAGGTGGCCGCGGTCGCCCGCGAGGCCACGGTCCGGGACCTGGACGGCGAGACGCTCATCCTGACCTTCAAGACGGGCGCGCTCGCCGCCCTGCTCAGTTCGTCGCCCGGCCCGCTGGCCGACGCGATCTACGAGGTGCTCGGTGGCCGCTGGCAGATCAGCTGCGAGG
>NZ_BBQH01000039.1 GCF_018397995.1 Rhizomonospora bruguierae | reverse complement strand
CCCGCCGCGCCGCCCGGGCCCGGGGTGCCGCCATCGCCCGCGCGGTCGAGATCGGCGCCCGCGAGGCGCTGGCCCGGGTCGCCGTCTCGCTGTCCGCGGCCGAGCGGCGCCGGGACGCGATCGCCGCCGCCCGGTCGGCCCGGGAGGCCGAGCTGTCCGAGGTCCGCGCCGCCGCCAAGCGCCTGGAGCAGGATCTAGTCCGGCTCACCGACGAGGTGCACCGGGACGAGGTGGCCCGCGCCGAGCAGCGGCTGCGGATCGAGCAACTGGAGGCCAAGGCGGCCGAGGACTTCGCCATCGACGTGGAGACGCTGGTCGCCGAGTACGGCCCGTCGGTTCTGGTGCCCGCGACGCAGGCGGAGGTGGCCGCCGCCGAGTCCGACGGCAAGCCGGCACCCGAGCCGGCCCCGTACGACCGGCCCATGCAGGAGAAGCGGGCCGCCAAGGCGGAGCGGGAACTGGCCCTGCTCGGCAAGGTCAACCCGCTGGCGCTGGAGGAGTTCGCCGCCCTGGAGGAGCGGTACAAGTTCCTCTCCGACCAGCTCGAGGATCTCAAGGCGACCCGCAAGGACCTGCTGACCGTCGTCAAGGACGTGGACGACCGGATCCTCGAGGTGTTCACCTCCGCGTACCACGACACCGCCCGCGAGTTCGAGCAGGTGTTCGCGGTGCTGTTCCCCGGCGGCGAGGGCCGGCTGGTGCTCACCGACCCGGAGGACATGCTCACCACCGGCGTGGAGGTCGAGGCCCGCCCGCCCGGCAAGAAGATCAAGCGGCTGTCGCTGCTCTCCGGCGGCGAGCGGTCGCTGACCGCCGTCGCCATGCTCTGCGCGATCTTCCGCGCCCGGCCCAGCCCGTTCTACATCATGGACGAGGTCGAGGCGGCCCTCGACGACGTGAACCTGGGCCGGCTGATCACCCTGATGGAGCAGTTGCGGGAGAAGAGCCAGCTGATCATTATCACGCACCAGAAGCGCACCATGGAGGTCGCCGACGCGCTGTACGGGGTCACCATGCGCAGCGGCGTCACCGAGGTGATCAGCCAGCGGCTGAGCCGGGAAGGCGACGAGTAGGCATGGCGGGAGTGGCACCGGTGACATCGGGGGAGCGGCCCAGCGCCCTGCTGGTGGACCTGGACGGCGTGCTGCGCCGCTGGGACCCGGCGGCGCCGACGGACATCGAGCACCGGCACGGCCTGCCGCCCGGCCTGCTGATGGAGACCGCCATGCAGCCGCACCGGCTGATCCCCACGATCACCGGGCGGATCACCCACGACGCCTGGGCGGCCGGCGTCGCGGAGGCGCTGACCGGGATCACCGGCGACTCCGGCGGCGCCAAGGCCGCCGTGGCCGAGTGGGTGGAGTCCGGCGTCTCGGGCGCCGAGGTGGACCGGGCGGTGCTCGACCTGCTCCGGCAGGCCCGCGCCGCCGGCCGTCCGGTCGGCCTGGCCACCAACGCGACCGACCGCCTCGACGCCGACCTCGCCGCGCTCGGGCTGACCGGCGAACTGGACGCGGTGGTCAACTCGTCGGTGGTCGGCGAGGCGAAGCCGAGCCCCGGGTACTTCGCCGCGGCGTGCGCGGCCCTCGGGCTCCCGCCCGCGCAGGTGCTGTTCGTCGACGACTCGGACCGGGCGGTCCGCGGCGCCCGGGCGGCCGGCCTGTACGCCCATCGCTGGAGCGGCCCGGCCGACCTGCCCTACCTGCGGGCGGCCCTGGGCCTGTAGGCCGCGCCGCCGCGCTAGTCGCCGGTCGCGCCGTCGATCCGCTCCCGGATCAGGTCGGGGTGCCCGTTGTGCCGGGCGTACTCCTCGATCATGTGCAGGTACACCCAGCGCAGGTTGATCTCGTCGTCCCGGCGCCGGAAGGTGTGGTCCAGCGGCAGGTCCGCCACCGCCTCCCGGGCCAGGCGCACCTCCTGGTCGAAGGCCGCGAACGCGGCGGCCGGGTCGCCGGAGAGGTCGTTGAAGTCGGCGTCCGGGTCCTCGGGGGTGGAGTACAGGTCGGTCAGGTCGATGCCGGCGGCGCAGCGCCGGAACCACCACCGCTCCACCTCGGCCATGTGCCGTACCAGGCCCAGCAGGGTCAGGCCGGACGGCTCCACGGAGGCGGTCCGCAGCTGGCCGGCGGTCAGGCCGGCGCACTTCATCAGCAGCGTCTGGCGGTGGTAATCCAGCCAGCCGCGCAGCATGGTCAGTTCGTCGCCGAGATACGGCTCGTCGGTTCGGGTGATCTCGGGGGCGGTCCATGTCATGCCGGACATCATGGCGGCGCGCCGCCCGGCCGTCGTGGCATTAACGGCGACCGGTGTGAGTCAGTCCGTGCGGGCAGGGCGACCACCGGGCGCGGGTGGCCGTCCCTCGTGGTGCCCCCGATCGTGACCACGGCGCGTGACGGGGATCATTGTCCCGGTGGGAACCCCACCCGCCCTGCGGCGGGCGGGTCACCGGTCTGTCAGGATTCCCGCATGGAGTACGTCGTCATCGCGCTGATCACCCTGGGCGTGCTGATACTGGCCGGCGCCGGCCTGGTGATCCCACGGTTCCGCCGCGGGAAGCCCACCCTGCCCCCACCGCCGCCGAGCGCGGCCGAGGTGATCGGCAAGAGACCGACGCCCACCGTCGAGCCCGACCAGGTCGCGCCGCCGGTGGAGATCGAGGTCGAGGCGCCGACCGCCGAGGTCGAGGTCGAGGTGCCGGCGGTGCTGCCGCCGCCGGTCATCGAGCGGCCGGAGCCGACCGTCGGGCGGCTGGTTCGGCTGCGGGCCCGGCTGGCCCGCTCGCAGAGCACCCTCGGCAAGGGGCTGCTCACGCTGCTGTCCCGGGATCGGCTGGACGAGGACGCCTGGGAGGAGATCGAGGAGATCCTGATCACCGCGGACGTCGGCATCGAGGCGACCATGGTGATCGTCGAGCGGCTCCGGGACCGGGTCCGGGTGCTGGGCACCCGCACCCCGGCCGAGCTGCGGGTGCTGCTCTCCGAGGAGCTGGTCGCGGCGCTCGAGCCGCAGCTGGACCGCACCCTCAAGTCCATCCCGACCGGCACGAACCCGGCCGTGCTGCTGGTCGTCGGCGTGAACGGCTCGGGCAAGACCACCACCTGCGGAAAGATCGCCCGGGTGCTGGTGGCGGACGGGCGCAGCGTGCTGCTCGGCGCCGCGGACACGTTCCGGGCGGCCGCGGCCGACCAGCTCGCCACCTGGGCGGGGCGGGTCGGCGCCGAGGTGGTGCGCGGCAGGGAGGGCGGCGACCCGGCCGCGGTCGCCTTCGACGCGGTCCGCCGGGGCGCCGAGGTCGGCGTGGACACGGTGCTGATCGACACCGCCGGCCGGCTGCAGAACAAGGTCGGGCTCATGGACGAGCTGGGCAAGGTCAAGCGGGTCGTGGAGAAGCAGGGCCCGGTGGACGAGACGCTGCTCGTGCTCGACGCCACGACCGGCCAGAACGGGCTGGAGCAGGCCCGCGTCTTCACCGAGGTGGTGGACGTGACGGGGGTGGTGCTGACCAAGCTGGACGGCACGGCCAAGGGCGGCATCGTGATCGCGGTACAGCGCAAGCTGGGCATCCCGGTCAAACTGGTCGGCCTCGGCGAGGGTCCGGACGACCTCGCCCCGTTCGAGCCGGTGCAGTTCGTCGACGCCCTGCTTGGTCCGGCCGCGTAGCCTCGGGTACTTAGCTTGTCGAACACACCCCACGCCGGAGACTGGTCGGCGCCGCTCGGGAGGCCGTACGTGACGCAGCAGGAAGTCCCCCTGCGCGGTGGCAACGTCAGCACCGTCGTGCGTCTGGGCGACACGGTGCGGCGCAACGCCGGCCCGTGGACGCCCTCCGTGCACGCCCTGCTGCGGCACCTGGAGTACGTGGGCTTCACCGGCTCGCCCCGGGCGCTGGGCATGGACGACCGGGGCCGGGAGGTGCTGTCGTACCTGGAGGGGGAGTGCGGGGAGTACCCGCTCGCCCCGCACTGGGTCACCGACGAGGCGCTGGTCACGGTCGCGACGATGCTGCGGCTCTTCCACGACGCCCAGTACGGCTTCCAGCCGCAGCCGAATGCGGTGTGGCGTTCGTTCGGCCCGCCGCCGCCGGACACCGAGGTCGTCTGCCACCACGACGCCGCGCCGCACAACGTGATCTGGCGGCCGGACGGCACGCTGGCCCTGATCGATTTCGACCTCGCCTCGCCCGGCGCCCGGATCTACGACGTCGCGTACGCGGCGTGGACCTGGGTCCCGCTGTTCAGCGACCGGGATTCATACACGCTGGGCTGGAAGCGGCCGAACCGCCCGCGCCGGCTGCGCCTGTTCGCCGACGCGTACGGGCTGATCCCGCGGGACCGGCACCGCCTGGTCCGGACCATCCGCAAGCGGATCGTGGACCACGTGGAGGGCATCCGCCGGATGGCGGCCGCCGGGGACCCGGCGTTCGTCCGGATCGTGCACAAGGGGCACCTGCGGCGCCCGATGCGCGACCTGCGCCTGCTGGACTACGAGCGGCACATCCTCGAGTACGCGCTGCGCTGACGCGGTCCGCCGGCCGCCCGCGGTGACCCCCGACTGATACGCGCCCGGCCGTTCCGCCGATCGTGAGAGGTTCTTCACACGCCGGAAACAACGGGACACCCCCTGGAAACGGCGTGGGGACCGTGCGTGAAACAGGCGACGAGAAAGCTCTCGGCCACCGGCGCACGGGCGACGCTGCCCTGGCCAGGTGCCGCGCCGGAGGGAGGGAACCCGCACACCTAGGAGGCCAGCGTGCCTGAGGCAACCATCGATACCGGCAACACCGCCTGGCTGCTGGCGTCAACGGCGCTCGTGCTGCTGATGACCCCGGGCCTGGCGCTGTTCTACGGCGGCCTGAACCGCAACCGGGGCGTCCTGAACATGATGATGATGAGCTTCTCGTGTATCGGGCTCGTCTCCGTGCTGTGGCTCTGCTACGGCTTCTCGTTCGCCTTCGGCACCAACGGCGACGAGGGCTGGAACACCGTCATCGGCAGCTTCAGCCGGTATCTGGGCAACAAGACCTTCGTCGCCGAGCTGTGGGGCGCCGGCCCGGACAGCCCCGGCGGCGTCGGCATCCCCACCTACGTGGTGCTCGCGTTCCAGATGATGTTCGCGATCATCACGGTCGCGCTGATCAGCGGCGCGATCTCGGACCGCGCCAGGTTCGGCGGCTGGCTGCTGTTCGCGTTCGGCTGGTTCACCATTGGCTACGTCCCGGTCGCGCACTGGGTGTGGGGCGGCGGCTTCATCGGCGCCAGGATCCACGCGCTGGACTTCGCCGGCGGCACCGCCGTGCACATCAACGCCGGCGCGGCCGCCCTGGGCCTGGCGCTGGTGCTCGGCAGGCGGGTCGGCTGGCCGAAGGACACCTTCAAGCCGCACAACGTACCGATGGTCGCGCTGGGCGCCGGCCTGCTGTGGTTCGGCTGGTTCGGCTTCAACGCCGGCTCGGAGGTCACCACCGACGGCGTCACGGCGGTCGCGTTCGTGAACACCCAGGTCGCCGCGGCCGCGGCGCTGATCGGCTGGATCATCGTGGAGTGGCTGCGGGACGGCCGGCCGACCATGGTCGGCGCCTCCTCCGGCGCGGTCGCCGGCCTGGTCGCCATCACCCCCGCCTGCGGCTTCATCGACCCGTACGCGTCGGTCCTGCTCGGCCTGGTGGCCGGGGCGGCCTGCGCCCTCGCGGTCGGCCTGAAGTACCGGCTCGGCTACGACGACTCGCTCGACGTGGTCGGCGTGCACTTCGTCGGCGGGTGGATCGGCTCGCTGTGGCTCGGCCTGTTCGCCTCCACCAGCGCGAACGCCGGGCTGGTGGCGGACATCGGCGCCGCCGAGGGCCTGTTCTACGGCGGCGGGGTGACCCAGCTCGGCCGCCAGTTCGCGGCCAGCGCCATCGTCTCGGTCTTCTCGTTCGCGGTCGCCGCCGGGCTCGGCTGGCTGGTCAACAGGACGGTCGGCTTCCGGGCCGGCGCCGAGGCCGAGGTCGACGGCATCGACGTCGCTGAGCACGCGGAGAGCGCCTACGACTTCTCGCCGGGCCCCGGCGGCGGTGGCGCGTTCGCGATGGCCGGGATCGCGCCCGGCACGGCGCCGGCCGGCGGCCCCGAGGCCGCACCCGTCCCGGAGAAGGTCGCCGGTTAACGTCTTCTCGATGGAAGGAATGGCCATGAAGCTGGTGACCGCGGTCATCAAGCCCTACCAGCTCGACGCCGTCAAGGACGCGCTGCACGCCCTGGGCGTGGCCGGCCTGACGGTCAGCGAGGTGCAGGGGTACGGGCGGCAGAAGGGGCACACGGAGGTGTACCGGGGGGCCGAGTACGCGGTGGAGTTCCTGCCCAAGATCCGGGTCGAGGTGCTGACCGACGAGATCGACGTGGACAAGGTCGTCGACGCGATCGTCACCGCCGCCCGCACCGGCAAGATCGGTGACGGGAAGGTCTGGGTCACCGGGGTCGAGGACGTGATCCGGGTCCGCACCGGCGAGCGCGGCCTCGACGCCCTGTAGGCGACGCGACGCCATGACGGTCCCGGCGCCCACCGCCCGCGGTGGCGCCGGGCCGCGGGTGACGGGAACCGGCCGTGTGCTGGCGGGATTGCGGGCTGCGGGATCAGTCGCCGGCCGGGCTGTGGGGACGGTCGGCGAGGCGGTCATGCGCAGCGCGGGAGCGCTCGCCGAGGTCGTGCGGGTCGAGCCCGTCGGAGTCGAGCCGGTGGGTGTCGAGTCCGTGGGAGTTGAGCCCGTCGGATCCGAGCCTGCGGGAGTTGCGGCCGTGCGGGTCGGGGTCGCGGGCGGCGGCGAGGCCGAGGGAGTGCCTGAGCGGTGGTGCGTCGACGGTGATGGAGTCGGGGCAGGGATGGCTGCGTAGGCCGCAGGCGCAATGCCGGCGCCAGGGGGCCCACCAGGGCCGGCGCGGGTGGTGCCGCACGGGGTGCTACCTCCACGGTGGGGCATCGGACGGGAGGACTTCGGCATGGGTTGGACGGCTGCGGATACGCAGCGGAGTCGATTGATGACGGAATTACCTCAAAGTTAGTGCACTAAATTCCCGGGTCGCAATGGCCGCTCGGAGGAGGTGACACCAGCTTCCCGTGTGATCGACTGTCGTGAACGTGAGGCGCACCGAGCGGGCCCTGGGAGGGGATGCCCGATGCCCGACACCGGCCCGAAGCCGACCAGCGACCCGATGCCCACCGACCCCAGCAGCAAGGGCGCGATGCGTGCCGGCCCGGTGCCCGGACGGTCCGCGCCGGCGTATCTGCGGATCGCGGCCGATCTGCGGGAGCGGATCATGGCGGGGGACCTGCCGCCGGGCGGGAAGTTGCCGACCGAGGCGGAGCTGCGGCGGCGGTACGCGGTGTCGAGCACCGTGGCGAAGTGGGCCGTCTCGCTGCTCAAGAGCGAAGGGCTGGTCGAGGGGCGACGCGGCTCCGGGGTGTACGTGCGGGTCGTGCGGCGGATCACGCGGCACGCCGCCGTCCGGTCGGCGCGTGGCGGGAGCGGGTCGGCGTCGCCGTTCGCGCGGGACGCCACGCGGGCCGGGCACAGCGGGTCCTGCGAGCACGAGAGCGCGCGGGAGGCGGCGGACACGCGGGTGGCGGTACGGCTGGCGATCGAACCGGGCGAGCCGGTCATGCGCACGGCGTACCGGTTCCTGGCGGACGGGGAGCCGGTGCAGCTGTCGACGTCGTGGGAGCCCGTGGCGCTGACCGGGGGCACGCCGGTCGAGTGGCCGGAGGGTGGGCCGGCGGTGGGGGTGGTCCCGCGGATGGACCTGATCGGGGTGCGGGTGGACGAGTTCGTCGAGCGGGTCACCGCCCGGCCGGCGTCGCCGCGCGAGTGCCAGGCGCTGGTGCTGCCGCAGCGGGGCGCGCACGTGCTGCTCATCGAGCGGACGTACCTGGCCGCCGGCCGGCCGGTGGAGACCGCCGACATCGTGTTCCCCGGTGACCGCTACGACCTGGTCTACCGCCTGCCCGTCGACTGAACCCACCCGTCCGCGGGCCGGGGCGCCGGCCGCGGCGTACGTTCCCGTGCGTACCGGCGGTGCCGCTCGGCGCACGACGCCGCGCCGCGTCCCGTCCGGGAGGGTCGGTGGCATGAGAAATCCTGTCGTCACACACGGCCTCACCAAGCGGTACGGGGAGGTCGTCGCCGTGGACGGCCTCGACCTGACCGTGCGGTCGGGCGAGGTCTACGGGTTCCTCGGGCCGAACGGCGCCGGGAAGACCACCACGCTGCGGATGTTGCTCGGTCTGGTGCGCCCCACGGCGGGTCGCGTCGAGGTCGCGGTACCGAGGGTCGGTGCGCTGATCGAGGGTCCCGCCTTCTACCCGTACCTGTCGGGGTGGGACAACCTGCGGGTGCTCGCCCGGTACGCGGGCGTGGGGGAGGCGCGCATCACCCCCGTCCTCGAAATGGTTGATCTTGCCGGTGCGGCCCGGCGCCGGTACGCGGGGTACTCGCTGGGGATGAAGCAGCGGCTCGGCGTGGCGGCGGCGCTGCTGAAGGACCCGGAGCTGCTGATCTTGGACGAGCCGACGAACGGCCTGGACCCGGCCGGCATGGCGGACATGCGCACGCTGATCCGCCGGCTCGGCGCGGCGGGGCGCACGGTGCTGCTCTCCAGCCACCTGCTCGGCGAGGTGCAGCAGGTCTGCGACCGGGTCGGGGTGATCGCGGGCGGGCGGCTGATCGCGGAGAGCACGGTCGCCGAGTTGCGCGGCGGGGCCGGGCTGCGGGTGGTCGCCGAGCCGCTCGACCGCGCCGCGGCCAGGGCGCGGGCGCTGCTGGGCGCCGACCGGGTGCGGGTGCGCGGCGACGCCCTGGACCTGGCCGCCGGGCCCGCCGAGGCGGCGAAGATCAACGCCGAGCTGGTCGGCGCGGGGGTCGCGGTGCGGGAACTGCGGCCGGCGGAGCGGGAGCTTGAGCAGATCTTCCTGGAGTTGACACAGCGGGAGGGGGACCACCGTGGGTAGCGTCCGCGCGGAACTGATGAAGCTGGTCCGGCGCCCGGCGGCGTGGCTGTTGCTGGCGGTGGCGCTGGTACTGGCCCTGACCTTCACGTACCTGATCCCGTACGCGTCCTACGCCGGCGGCACGGCCGGGGTGCGCACCGTGGGCGGGCTGCCGGCGATGCTGCCGGCCCGGCTCGTCGGCAACTCGCTGGGCGGCCTGCCGGTGTTCCTGGGCGCGCTGGTGCTGATCCTCGGCGTGCTCGTGGTCGGCGGCGAATACGGCTGGGCCACCTGGAAAACGGTCCTGTCCCAGGGCCCGTCGCGGATCCGGGTGTACGGGGCAAAGCTCGCCGTCCTGGCGGTGGCCTGCCTGGTCACTGTGCTGGCCGTGTTCGCCGCCGGGGCGGGTGCCAGCGCCCTGATCGCCGCCGCCGAGTCGGCACCCGCCGACTGGCCGTCCGCCGGCGACCTGGCCCAGGGGGTGGCCGCGGGCTGGCTGATCGCGCTCATGTGGGCCGCGCTCGGCGGGCTGCTCGCGATCACGCTGCGCTCGGTGGCGCTGCCGATCGGGCTGGGCCTGGTCTGGCTGCTGGCCGTGCAGAACCTGCTGGCCGGCATCGCCGCGCCGCTGCTGTCCTGGGTGGCGACCGCGCAGAAGGGGCTGCCCGGGCCGAACGCCGGCTCCCTGGTCGCGGCGCTCGGCGCCGCCGACACCCCGGGCGTGGAGCGCCTGGTGGGCGCCGGACAGGCGACAATCGTCCTCGTCGGGTACCTGGTGGGCTTCGCGATCCTCGGTGGGGCGATCTTGCGGCGGAGGGACGTGCTGTGACGCGCGGGCGGGTGTGGGCGGCGGATGCGGCGCTGGCCGCCGCCCTGCTCGTCATCGGCCAGTTCGGCTCGGAGCCGGCCGGCCGGCGCCAGCCCGGGACGATCCCGCCGGACCCGGTCGGCTACGCGCTCGTGGCCGCCGCCGCCCTGTCGGTCGCGCTGCGGCGGCGGTGGCCGCTGGGCACGCTCGCGGTCACCACGGTCGCCACCTCGGCGTACCTGGCGCTGGGCCACCCGTACGGGCCGGTCCTGCTCTCGTTCATGGTGGCGGTGTACTCGGTGGCCCGGCACGAGCCGCCGCTGCGCGCCACGATCGGCTGCCTGGCGGCGCTGCCGCTGCTGCTGGTACACGTCTTCGTCAACGCGGCGCAGCCGCTGGGGCTGGTCGCCGTGGTCCCCGCGTCGGCGTGGATCGTCGTACCCTTCGCGGTGGGGCTGAGCCTGCGGCTGTACCAGGAGGGGCAGGCGCGCGGCCGGGCCGAGGCGCAGCGCCGGTACGCCGACGAGGAGCGCCTGCGCATCGCCCAGGAGGTGCACGACGTGGTGGGGCACGGGCTCGCGGCGATCACCATGCAGGCCGAGGTGGCGCTGCACCTGCTCGCCAAGCGGCCGGTCCCCGGGGCGGAGCCGGCCCGGGAGGCGCTGGCCGCGATCGGCCGGTCCAGCCGGGAGGCGCTGGACGAGTTGCGGGCCACGCTGACCGTCGTCCGGGCCCCCCGCCAGCCCGGCCCCGGCCTGGGGCGCCTGGCCGACCTGCTGGAGCGGGTCCGGGCGGCGGGGGTCCCGGTGACGTTGACCACCACCGGCGAGCCGCACGACCTGCCCGCGGCGCTGGACCTGGCCGCGTACCGGGTGGTGCAGGAGTCGCTGACCAACGTGCTGCGGCACGCCGGCGCGACCACCGCCCAGGTGCGCGTCGGGTACCGGGAGGGCGCCGTGGACATCGAGGTGCTCGATACGGGCGCCGGTGCCGCCGGGTTCGCGGCGGGGCACGGCATCAGCGGCATGCGGGAGCGGGTGACCGCCGTGGGCGGCGAGTTCACCGCCGGCCCCCGGGACGGGCGGGGCTTCCGGGTGCGGGCCACGCTGCCGGTGGCGGCTCGATGATCTCCGTGCTGATCGCCGACGACCAGGACCTGGTCCGGCTGGGGCTGCGTGCCCTGCTGGAGAGCGAGGACGACCTGACGGTGGCCGGCGAGGCCGCGGACGGGCTGGCCGCGCTGCGGCTCGCCACCGACCTGCGCCCCGACGTGGTGCTGATGGACGTGCGGATGCCCGGCATCGACGGCATCGAGGCGACCCGGCGGATCGTGGCCGACCCGGCGCTGGCCGCCACCCGGGTCATCGTGCTGACCACGTTCGAGCTGGACGAGTACGTCTTCGACGCGCTGCGGCACGGCGCCAGCGGCTTCCTGATCAAGGACACCCGGCCGGCCGAACTGCTGCGCGCGATCCGGCTGGTCGCCGAGGGGGAGGCGCTGCTGTCGCCGTCGGTGACCCGGCGGGTGGTCCGCGAGTTCGCCACCCGGCCGGCCCGGGTGCCCCGGCCGCACCCCCGGCTGGGGTCGCTGACCGAGCGGGAGCGCGAGATCGTGGGGCTGGTCGGTGCTGGGCTGAGCAACGACGAGATCGCCGAGCGGCTGGTGGTCAGCCCGGCGACCGCCCGCACCCACGTCAGCCGGGCCATGGTCAAGCTCGGCGCCCGGGACCGGGCGCAACTGGTCGTGTTCGCGTACCAGTCCGGCCTCGTCGACCCCTGACCGGCAGGCCGGCGGCGCCCGGCGGGTCCGGGCGGGTTCCGGCTACCCTTGCAGGGTGTTTGACACTCTCAGCGACCGCCTCTCGGGCATCTTCACGAAGCTGCGCGGCAAGGGCCGGCTGACCGAAGCCGACATCGACGCCACCGCGCGGGAGATCCGCCTGGCGCTGCTGGAGGCGGACGTCGCCCTGCCGGTGGTCAAGGTGTTCATCAACGCCGTCAAGGAGCGCGCCCGCGGCGCCGAGGTGTCGCAGGCGCTGAACCCGGCGCAGCAGGTCATCAAGATCGTGCACGAGGAGCTGGTCGGCATCCTCGGCGGCGAGGCCCGCCGGCTCCGGTTCGCCAAGCAGCCGCCGACCGTGATCATGCTGGCCGGTCTCCAGGGCTCCGGTAAGACCACCCTGGCCGGCAAGCTGGCCCGGCACCTGAGCCTGCAGGGCCACCAGCCGATGCTGGTCGCCGCCGACCTCCAGCGCCCCAACGCCGTCGGCCAGCTCCAGGTGCTCGGTGGGCGGGCCGGGGTCGAGGTGTACGCGCCGGAGCCCGGCAACGGCGTCGGTGACCCGATCGAGGTGGCCCGCCGCTCGATCGACCACGCCACCCGGGCCGCCCGGGACATCGTCATCATCGACACCGCCGGCCGGCTCGGCGTGGACGCGGAGATGATGGCGCAGGCGGCCGCGATCCGCGACGCGGTCCAGCCGGACGAGGTCATCTTCGTGATCGACGCGATGATCGGCCAGGACGCGGTGAGTACCGCCGAGGCGTTCCGCGACGGCGTCGGCATCACCGGCGTCGTGCTGTCCAAGCTGGACGGCGACGCGCGCGGCGGCGCGGCGCTGTCGGTCCGGCACGTGACCGGCCAGCCGATCCTGTTCGCGTCCACCGGCGAGAAACTGGAGGACTTCGACGTCTTCCACCCCGACCGGATGGCCAGCCGGATCCTCGGCATGGGCGACGTGCTCACGCTCATCGAGCAGGCCGAGTCGGCGTTCGACGCCGGGCAGAAGGAGAAGATGACGGCGAAGCTGCTCGGTGGCGAGCGGTTCACGCTGGAGGACTTCCTCGAGCAGCTGATGGCGGTCCGGCGGATGGGGCCGATCGCCAACGTGCTCGGCATGCTGCCCGGCATGGGGCAGATGAAGGACCAGCTCGCCGAGCTGGACGACAAGCACTTCGACCGGATCACCGCGATCATCCGGTCGATGACCCCCGGCGAGCGGCAGAACCCGAAGGTCATCAACGGCTCCCGGCGGGCCCGCATCGCCAACGGCTCCGGGGTCACGGTGATGGACGTGAACCAGCTGCTCAACCGGTTCGCCGACGCGCAGAAGATGATGAAGCAGATGGGCGGCATGATGGGCCTGCCCGGCCGGCGCAAGGCCACCAAGTCGCCGAAGAACAAGCGGAAGAACGCGAAGGGTTCGCAGCGTTCGCGCAGCGGAGGGCAGGGTGCGCCGCGGATCGGCGCGGGCGGCTTCCCGGGCGGTGTGCCCCAGCTCCCGCCGGGTCTGGACCCGGGCGCGCTGACCGGCGCCGAGGGCCTCCCCCCGGGCTTCACCCTTCCGAAGATCGACTTCAACAAGCTCACCAAGCGCCCGCCGAAGGAGTGAGCCGGGTGGCGGAGGCGCTGCACGTGCGGGGAGTCCTGCTCCCCGACGACGAGGTGCGCGACGTGTGGCTGGTCGGTGACCGGGTCACGTTCGAGCCGGTGCCGGGGGCGACCACCCTGGTCGACGGCGGGTTCATCCTGCCCGGGCTGGTGGACGCGCACTGCCACATCGGTATCGCGCGGGGTGGTACGCCGATCACGTCCGTGGCGCAGGCGAAGCGCCTGGCCGTCCTCGACCGGGAGGCGGGGGTGCTCGCGATCCGGGATGCCGGCTCGCCCATCCCGTATCCGGAACTGGACGGCGACCCGGACGTGCCGCGCCTGGTCCGGGCGGGGCGGCACGTGGCGCCGGTCAAGCGGTACCTGCGGGACATCGGACTGGAGGTGCCGGCGGAGCGGGTGGCCGAGGCGGTGGCCGAGCAGGCGGCGGCCGGGACCGGCTGGGTCAAGCTGGTCGGCGACTGGCTGGACCGGGGCCGCGGCGACCTCGGCCCCGCCTGGGACGACGCGACGCTGGCGGCGGCCGTCGAGGCGGCGCACGCGGCCGGGGCGCGGGTCACGGCGCACACGTTCGGCGAGGAGGCGGTCGCCACCCTGGTGCGCGCCGGCATCGACTGCGTGGAGCACGGCACCGGGCTCTCGCCGGAGATCATCGAGGAGATGGCCCGGCGCGGCACGGCGCTGGTCCCCACGATGATCAACATTCAGACCTTCGGCGAGATCGCCGACCGGGCGCGGGAGAAGTTCCCGGGGTACGCCAAGCACATGCTGGCCCTGCGGGACGGCTTCCCGGCGCTGGTCGGCGCCGCGCACGGCGCCGGCGTGCCGATCTACGTGGGCACCGACGCGGGCGGCGGCATCGACCACGGCCTGGCGGTGGAGGAGATGCTGCTGCTGCGCGAGCACGCCGGCCTGGGCGTCGAGGAGGTGCTGGCCGCCGCGTCCTGGGGCGCCCGGGAGTGGCTCGGCGTGCCGGGGCTGGTCGAGGGCGGGCTGGCGGACCTGACCGTCTACGACGAGGATCCGCGCGTGGACCTGCGGGCGCTGCGCAACCCCCGGCACCTCGTGCTCCGGGGCCGGCCCCGGTAACCCTCCCGGCTAGGATGTGCGGTCATGGCGCGCGTGCTCACTCCCCGTGCGGAGGACTTTCCCCGCTGGTACCAGGATCTGATCGCGAAGGCGGAGCTGGCCGACAACGGCCCGGTCCGCGGCACGATGGTGATCCGACCGGCCGGGTACGCCATCTGGGAGCGCATGCAGGCGGAGATGGACGCCCGGATCAAGGCGGCCGGCGCGCAGAACGCGTACTTCCCGCTGTTCATCCCGGAGAGCTACCTGCGCCGCGAGGCCCAGCACGTGGAGGGCTTCTCGCCGGAGCTGGCGGTGGTGACCCACGGCGGCGGCAAGGAACTGGCCGAGCCGGTGGTGGTCCGCCCGACCAGCGAGACGGTCATCGGCGAGTTCATGGCCAAGTGGGTCGACTCGTACCGGGACCTGCCGCTGCTGCTCAACCAGTGGGCCAACGTGGTCCGGTGGGAGCTTCGGCCCCGGGTCTTCCTGCGCACCTCCGAGTTCCTCTGGCAGGAGGGGCACACGGCGCACGCCACCGAGGCCGACGCGCGCGACTACGCCCGCAAGATCCTGCACGAGGTGTACGAGGACTTCCTGGTCGGCGTGGTCGGCATCCCGGTGCTGGTCGGCCGCAAGACGGCCGGTGAGCGGTTCGCCGGGGCCACCAACACGCTCACCCTCGAGGGCATGATGGGCGACGGCAAGGCCCTGCAACTGGGCACCTCGCACGAGCTGGGGCAGAACTTCGCCAAGGCGTTCGAGATCGCGTACTCGGGCCCGACCGGCGGCCGGGAGTACGCCTGGACCACGAGCTGGGGCACGTCCACCCGGATGCTCGGCGGCATGATCATGTGCCACGGCGACGACAACGGGCTGCGGGTGCCGCCCCGGCTGGCGCCGATCCAGGCGTACGTGATGATCGTCAAGTCCGGCGACGGGGTGGCCGAGGCGGCGGCGAAGATCCGGGACGCGCTGCGCGACGCGGGCGTCCGGGTCGGCTTCGACGACCGGGTGGACACGGCCTTCGGCCGGCGCGCCGTGGACGCCGAGCTCAAGGGGTACCCGGTCCGGATCGAGGTGGGCCCGCGGGACCTCGCCGCCGGCACCGTGACCGTGGTGCGCCGCGTCGACGGCGGCAAGACCCCGACGGCGGTGCCCGACGTGGTGGGCGCGGTCACCGCGGCGCTCGCCGCCGACCAGCAGGCCCTGCACGACGAGGCGCTGGCCCGGCGCGAGGCCAACACGGTCGACGTGACCAACCTCAACGACGCGATCGAGGCGGCCGCCACCGGGTGGGCCCGGGTGCCGTGGTCGGCGGTCGGCGAGCAGGGCGAGCGCAAGGCCAACACGCAGGCGGTCACGGTCCGCTGCCTGATCCGCCCGGACGGCTCGGTCCCCGACTCGGAAACCGAACCCGACCTGTTGGCGGTCCTGGCCCGCGCCTACTGAGCGGGCCGCCCGGAATGCGGTTCACCCCCGGCGAGGTCATCCTGCACCGCAACGTGCGCCGCGGCCGGATCGCCTGGGTGCGCCCGGCCCGCGTGGTCAGCGACGACGAGCGCGGTCTGCTGGTCTGGGTCGCCCGCGGCACCACGGTGGTCAACGAGGCGTACCACGACGGCCGCTTCCTGCGTGAGTTGCCGTTCATCGAGTGGGCGCGCGGTCCGCACCGTCCCGTGGTCGGCGAGTGGGCCGGGCCCGGGGTGCTCAAACTCATGCCGCCCGACGCCGCCCACTCCGTCTGGTGGTTCCGCGACGACACCGACCGCTTCACCGCCTGGTACGTCAACCTTGAGGAGCCCGCCGTCCGCTGGTCCGACCCGGGCGGCGCGACCGGCGTCGACATGGTCGACCAGGATCTGGACATCGTCGTACGCCCGGACCGCACCTGGGAGTGGAAGGACGAGGACGAGTTCACCGAGCGCCTCGCCCACCCCGGGCAATACTGGGTGGCGGACGAGGCGGCGGTGCGCGCCGAAGGCGAGCGGGTCGTCAAACTGATCGAGGCGGGCGACTTCCCCTTCGACGGCACCTGGACCGACTTCCACCCCGACCCCGCCTGGCCGACGCCGCCGTTGGTGCCCGGCTGGGACCGACCCCCGGTGATCGTATGACCTTCACCCCCGTCCGCGCGATCCTGCGGCGGACCGCCGAGGAGGCGAAGCGAATCCGGGCGGCGGGGGAGGAGCCGGTGGCGCTGGCCGAAGCGGGCCGGTTCCCGTTCGACGGCTCCATGCCGGACTTCCGCCCCGACCCGGCATGGCCCGACCCCACCCGCCCTCACGGCTGGGAAAGGCCCCGCGCGTCTTCGTGAACATCGGTCGCGTCCCGCGCGCCGGCGGGGAGCGGATCGAGCGGCAGGCCGACCCGAGCGGCCCACGCCGTGAACTCGCCCGGGCCGCAGGGCAGTCGCGCTCGCGGACGCGGCCGTCAGCCCGCACGAGGCACCGTTGCCCTCGCCGCTGCGTCGGCATAGTCATTCCGCGTCCTCCTGGCGCGGCGGTAGGTCCTCGGCCGTCACCTGCCCGTGCAGCAGCTCAACGGTGCGCGCGGCATTGATCAACCCGTGTGCGAAGGCGGCCAGAACGGCGCGGGCGTAACGTGGCGGAACCTGTCCTGGGAGAAGGTCCGGCCGGGGTTCCCATCCCGCGGCGTCTAACAGCTCCGCTCTGGTCGGAGCGGTGTTGCGCCAGCGGGTGAGCGGCTCGGCGCCGACGGCCCGTGCGTTGCGTAGCTGCTGGAGGGTGAGGGTCCAGGAGACGCGGTACCGCGCGGACAGCCTGACCGCTGCCGTCCTGCCGTTGCCGGGATCTGCCGTGACGGTGCTCCATTGTGCCCGGACGGCGCCCCGCGGCAGGAGGAACTCGGCGGCGAACGAGTTGATCAGTGCCTCCCGCTCACTTCGTGACGCGTGCACGGCGAGGTCGGACGAGTACTCGTCACCGATCAGGAAACGCCCCAGTTCGTGCGCGGCGACGACCCGGATCGCCGGCCGTACTGATCACCGCCACGCCCAGGCCGCCCACACTGACCGAAGCGCCGTCACCGGGAAGCTGCGTAGGCAGAACCAACAGGCCGAGCCTTTCGCAGGTGTCGGACATGGACGGGACGGGCTCGAGACCGATGCCGAGTACCTCGCGCACCGCCCGCGCCGCGTCCGCCGCCGACGACGCGTCGGTGACGGCCGGGACCGCGGGGGGGGTGCCGCCACGGACAGCAGCCCCAGGTCGACCATCTGGCGGACGTTCCCCGGTACCAGGAGGTCAGCCTGGTATCGATGTGGAATGTGGCGGGAATCTTGCGAGGGCTGGCTTGGCTGCCACTCGTCCGGGTACGGGCGGACCAGCACGATCAACGGCATGACGATCGCATTGGACGCAGGCGCCGCGCTGCTGGTCATCGACGTGCAGGCCGCCTTCGACGACGAGTCCTACTGGGGTAAGCGCAACAACCCGGAGGCCGAGGCGAACATCGCGGCCCTCGCGGCGGCCTGGTCGGCGGCGGGGCGGCCGGTCGTGCGGGTCCGGCACGCGTCCACCAATCCCGCGTCGCCGCTGCGCCCGGAGCACCCCGGTCACGCGTACAAGGCGGTGGTGGCGGGGCTGTCGCCGGCGCTGGAGGTCGTCAAGAGCGTGCACTCGGCCTTCCACGGCACGCCGGATCTTGGGGCCTGGCTGACCGCCAACGGCGTCCGGCAGGTGGTGGTGACGGGGGTGCAGACCAACCGCTGCTGCGAGACCACCGCGCGGCTGGCCGGCGACCTCGGGTACGACGTGCTGTTCGCGCTGGACGCGACGTACACCTTCACCGAGGGCGATGTCACGGCGGACCAGTTCGCCGCCGTCACCGCCGCGAACATCGAGGGCAACTTCGGGCGCGTGGTGAGCGCGGCCGACCTGCTCTAACCCGCTCCCGCGCCGCCAATCTTGGAGTCGTAGCCGGTGTATAAGCCCGAAACCGGACGCCATAACCCCAAAGTCGGCGAAGGGGTCGGCGGGGTGGGGGCGCCGATTCGGTGGGCGGGGGTGGCGTCTGGCAGAATGGTGCGCTGGTATCCGGTGCGCGTCCGGCGCCCTCTAACCCGGACGCGATGCCAGTCCCGAGCCGCCGCTTGGCGCCACCCCACGGTGCCTGCCGGTGCGCTCAGCTTTCAGCCAGGTAGGAGCGAGCACAACGTGGCCGTAAAGATCCGGCTCATGCGGTTGGGTAAGATCCGCAACCCGCAGTACCGCATCGTCGTCGCCGACTCGCGCACCAAGCGCGACGGCCGGGCGATCGAGTACGTCGGGATCTACCACCCGAAGGAGGAGCCCTCGCTGATCGAGGTCAAGTCCGACCGGGTGCAGTACTGGCTGTCCGTCGGCGCCCAGCCCAGCGAGGCCGTCCAGCGGCTGCTGGAGAAGACCGGCGACTGGCAGAAGTACAAGGGCCTGCCGGCCCCGCCGCCGCTGCTGACCGCGCCGGAGCGGGCCGACCGCAAGGCGCGGTACGAGGCCGAGGCGCAGGCCGCGGCTGGCGTGGCGGCCGAGGCGCCGGCCAGGGCGTCGAAGAAGGCGGCCAAGGCGGCCAAGCCCGTCGAGGGCAAGGGCGACCGGGCCGAGGCAACCACCACCGAGGAGCAGCCTGGTGCGGACGCAGGCCAGCAGCAGGGCTGAGGCCCCGCTGCGCCCGGCGCTGGAACACCTCGTCAAGGGCATCGTCGATCATCCGGATGACGTGCGCGTCCGGATGATCGACTCCCGGCGCGGCAAGCGCCTGGAGGTGCGGGTGCACCCCGAGGATCTCGGCACCGTGATCGGGCGCGGCGGCCGGACGGCCAAGGCGCTGCGGCAGGTGATCGGGTCCATTGGCGGGCGCGGCGTGCGCGTGGACATCGTCGATTCGTACTGATGCTCCTGTACGTCGGGCACGTGGCGAAGCCGCACGGTATCCGCGGCGAGGTCATCGTCGCCGTCCGCACCGACGAGCCGGCGGCCCGGTTCACGCCCGGGGCGGTGCTGGCCACCGAGGTGGACCGGCCCGCGCCGCCGGGGGCGTGGCAGGTGCCGGCGACGCTCACGATCGAGGCGGTCCGGGCACACCAGGACCGCCTCATCGTCGCGTTCGAGGGCGTCCACGACCGCAATCTGGCCGAGGCGCTGCGCGGCGTCGTGCTCGGCGTGGACAGTTCGCGGGTCGGCGCCCCCGAGGACCCGGACGAGTTCAACGACCACCAGTTGATCGGGCTGAGCGCCGTCTCCCCGGCCGGGGAGACGCTCGGCGAGGTGGTCCGGGTCGACCACGCCCCCGCGTCCGACCTGCTGGTGCTGCGCCGACCCGAGCACCGGGAGTCGCTGATCCCGTTCGTCAAGGCGATCGTGCCCGAGGTGGACCTGGCCGGCGGCCGGGTCGTGGTGGACGCCCCCGAGGGCCTGCTCGACCTGTGATAGGACGCCACCCGTGCGCACCGACATCGTCACCATCTTCCCCGAGTACCTGGCGCCGCTGGACCTGTCCCTGATCGGGCGGGCCCGGCAGGCCGGGCTGCTCGAGGTGGCCGTGCACGACCTGCGCACCTGGACCAGCGACGTGCACCGGACCGTGGACGGCAGCCCGTACGGGGGCGGGCCGGGCATGGTCATGCGCCCGGAGCCGTGGGGGTTGGCGCTGGACGGGCTCGCCCGCGCCGATTCGACCCTCGTGGTCCCGACGCCGGCCGGTCGTCCATTCACCCAGGCGATCGCCCACGACCTGGCCGGCGCCCCGCACCTGATCTTCGCCTGCGGCCGGTACGAGGGCATCGACCAGCGGGTCCTGGACGAGTCGGCGGACCGGATGCCGGTCCACGAACTGTCGCTCGGGGATTACGTGCTGTTCGGCGGTGAGGTGGCGGTCCTGGTGATCCTGGAGGCGGTGACCCGGCTGCTGCCCGGGGTGCTCGGCAACGCCGAGTCGCTGACCGAGGAGTCGCACGCCAACGGCCTGCTGGAGGCGCCGGTCTACACGAAGCCGGCGGTGTGGCGGGGGCGGGAGGTGCCCCCGGTGCTGCGCTCCGGCGACCACGGGAAGATCGCCCGCTGGCGCCGGGAGGAGTCCCTGGCCCGGACCGCGCAGCGCCGGCCGGACCTGCTGCCGCCGCCCTGATTTCGGGTCCGAGGGACTCATGTGGCAAAGTAGGGAGGTTGCCGCGACCGGCCGCGCTCGCGGGCGGGCGGCGAGCCCAAGGTTTCGTGAAAGATCGCACGCCGGGTGTGCCGGGTGTGCCCCTTAGTCGTGAGGAAGCAGCAGCGATGAACACGCTGGACTCGCTCGACGCCCAGTCGATGCGGACCGACATCCCGGACTTCCGCGCCGGCGACACGCTCAAGGTGCACGCCCGGGTCGTCGAGGGCAACCGCTCCCGGGTGCAGGTCTTCCAGGGTGTGGTGATCCGCCGCCAGGGCTCCGGGCTGCGCGAGACGTTCACCATCCGGAAGATCAGCTTCGGCGTCGGCGTGGAGCGCACCTACCCGGTGAACAGCCCGGGCATCGACCGCATTGAGATGGTGACCAGGGGCGACGTGCGCCGGGCCAAGCTCTACTACCTCCGCGAGCTGCGCGGCAAGGCCGCCAAGATCAAGGAGAAGCGGGAAAAGCTGCCCAGCTGATCGACGAGCATCAGCGGTCTCGAGCGGTACGCTGGCCACGGTGACGTACGGGGAGAGCTTCGACCGCGAACGCGGCGCGCGCGATCATTCGCCCTACCGCCCGCAGGACACCGGATCCGGTGCCGCGGGCGGTAGTCGTGCCGTGGGTCGCGTACCCCAGGGCGCGGCGCCCCCGGATGAGCCGGAGCCGCTGCCGGGCCGGCGGATGCGTCGCCGCCGGCAGCACATGCCGCTCTGGCAGGAGCTACCGCTGCTGCTGATCGTCGCGTTCTGCCTCGCCGTGCTGATCCGCACGTTCCTGCTCCAGGCGTTCTTCATCCCGTCCGGATCGATGCAGGACACCCTGCTGATCGGCGACCGGGTCCTGGTGAACAAGGTCGTCTACGACGTGCGGGACCCGCACCGCGGCGAGGTGGTGGTGTTCCGCGGCACCGACCGGTGGGCGCCCGAGCCCGGCACCACCGCCACGCCGACCGGCTTCGCCGGCAAGCTCGGCCAGACCATCGGGGATCTCGTGGGCGTCAGCCGCCCCAACGAGAAGGACTTCATCAAGCGGGTCATCGGCCTGCCCGGCGACCACGTGGCGTGCTGCGACGGCCAGGGCCGGGTCACGGTCAACGGGTACCCGCTGAACGAGCCGTACGTAGTGCGCGACTCGCCGCTGGACGTGCCGCCGAGCAGCAACGGCGAGTGCGGGCCCCGCCGGTTCGCCGAGGTGGTGGTGCCGCCCGGCCATCTGTGGGTGATGGGCGACCACCGCGCCATCTCGCAGGACTCCCGCTGCCAGGGCCCGGTGCCCATCCGCAACGTGATCGGCCGGGCCTTCGTGATCGTCTGGCCCAGCAACCACTGGGACACCCTGCCGCTGCCCGGCGACACCTTCGACGGCGTGCCGGCGGCACCGGCGTCCGGGTCCGCGCCGGTGGCGCCGCAGGTGGTCCCGCAGGGCTCCGAGCGGGCCGCCCCGGCGAACCCGGGCGGCTCCGCCCCGCCCAAGGGAGGGGGCGGAATCGTCGTGATCCTCCCCGTCCTCCTGGCGCTGCCGTTCGCCGCGCGTTCCGGACTTCGGTCACCACGCCGAGGACGTAGGCTCTGACGCGTGATTGACGAGCACACCCAACGCCGCCGCAGTTCGTTCTGGAAGGAACTGCCGATCCTGCTGGGCGTGGCGATCCTGGTCGCCATCCTGGTTCGGACGTTCGTGCTGCAGACGTTCTATATTCCATCCCCGTCGATGGAGCACACGCTCAACATCGACGACCGAGTGCTCGTCTACAAGCTCGTCTACGACTTCCGCTCCCCGCACCGCGGGGAGATCATCGTCTTTGAGGCCCCCGCGGACTGGCGCACCGGCCCCGAGGGCGAGGACTTCATCAAGCGCGTCATCGGCGTCGGCGGCGACCGGGTGGTCTGCTGCGACCCGCAGAACCGCCTGGTCATCAACGGCCAATCGCTGGACGAGCCGTACATCTACACCAACGAGGGCGGTATCCAGGACGCCCCCGCCAAGGAGCCCTTCGACATCACCGTCCCCGCCGGCCGGCTCTGGGTGATGGGCGACCACCGGGCCGCCTCCGGCGACTCCCTTGAGCACTACAGCGGCGGCGACGTCAACGACGCCACCATCAGCGAGGACGCGGTGATCGGCCGGGCGTTCGCGATCTTCTGGCCGGTGGGGCGCGCCACCTGGCTCACGGTCCCCAAGCCGTTCGACAAGATCCCCGACCCGGCGCCGAAGTAGCCCGTGCGGGGGCTCTCGCCGCCGGCGGGTGTCTGTCGTGGGCGGTCCCGGGGCGGTGCGTACTCTGGGCGGGTGACCGAGGTGCCGTTGCGGCGTTCCGCCGCCCGTGTGATCCTGGTCGACGAGGCGGACCGCGTCCTGCTGTTCCGGGGCTGGGATCCCGTTACTCCCGAGGTCCGCTACTGGTTCACCGTCGGCGGCGGGCTGCGCGACGGCGAGTCCGCGGCGGAGGGCGCCGCGCGCGAGGTGGCCGAGGAGACCGGTCTCGCGGTCACCCCCGCCGATCTCGGCGCCCCGGTCTGGCGCGATGTGGCCGAGTTCCCCTTCGACGGTCACCGGTACCGGCAGGAGCAGGTGTTCTTCCTGCTCCGTGCACCGGCGTTCGAGATCGACACGGCCGGCTTCGACCCGGTCGAGCGCCGCTCGATCGATACCCACCGCTGGTGGACGGTCACCGAACTGGTCGCCGCCGACGAGCCCGTCTACCCGCGCGACCTGCCCGAGCTGATGGCACGCCTGCTGTCCCCCGCTGGCGGCGAGATCGGTGGTGCCGGCGCGGCGGTCGCGGACGGGAAGGGGATTCACTCGTGCTGACGCCGCCGCGCACCGTGGTGCGCCGCGAGGCCGGGATCTACGCCCTGGAGCGGGCCCTCCAGCGCCGCGGCTTCCGCTACGTCGCCGGCGCCGACGAGGCCGGCCGCGGCGCCTGCGCCGGCCCGCTGGTGGCCGCCGCCGCCCTGCTCCCCGAGGGCCGCCGCGGCGAGATCGAGGGGCTCACCGACTCCAAGCTGCTCACCCGTGCCGCCCGCGAGCGCATCTACGCCGAGGTCGTCGCCCGCGCCCTGGCGTACGCGGTGGTCGTCATCCCGCCCGGCGACGTCGACGCCCGTGGCCTGCACGTCTGCAACCTGGCGGCGATGCGCCGGGCCCTCGCCTCGCTGGCGGTCCGCCCCGACTACGTGCTCACCGACGGCTTCGGCGTGGACGGCCTCGGCGTGCCCGGCCTGGCGGTCTGGAAGGGCGACCAGGTCGCCGCCTGCGTGGCCGCCGCCAGCGTGCTTGCCAAGGTCACCCGGGACGGGCTGATGCGCGACCTGCACGAGCGGTACCCGGACTACGGCTTCGCCGAGCACAAGGGCTACGTCACGCCCGAGCACGCCGCCGCGCTGGAGCGCCACGGGCCCTGCCCGGAGCACCGCTTCTCGTACGTGAACGTCGCCGCCGCGGACCGCAGGCGCCGCGGGCTCCTCCCGCCGGAGCCGCCCGCGCCGGGTCAATCGGACCCGCCAGGGGGTACGGTCGGCGTGGCGTGCGGCGACACGGCGCGGTCGCCGATGCTGGTGGGGGAAGATGGGGCCATGGAAGGCGGGGTTCGATGAGCGCGGAAGATCTCGAGAAGTACGAAACCGAGATGGAGCTGCAGCTCTACCGCGAGTACCGGGACATCGTCCGCCAGTTCTCCTACGTGGTGGAGACCGAGCGCCGCTTCTACCTGGCCAACCAGGTCGACCTGCACGTGCGCAACTCGGACGGCGAGGTCTACTTCGAGGTGGAGATGCACGACGCCTGGGTCTGGGACATGTATCGTCCGGCCCGGTTCGTGAAGAATGTCCGAGTAATGACGTTCAAGGACGTGAACGTCGAGGAACTGGAGAAGCCCGACATCTCGCTCCCCACGGACTCCAGCTTCGGCGGCTGACGGCGCCGTGACCGAACGCCACCTGGTCGCCATGCCCCTCAGCAGCCAGGACCCCATCGCCGTCCGGGCCGAACTGCTGGCCGCCCAGCGGGACTTCTGGGACGGCCGTGACACCACGCATCTGCACCACCCGGTCTGGTTCCGGCAGTTCGCCGGCCACGGCCTGGTCATCCGCGACCTGACCGTGCCCGTCGCCCCGGTCTCCGGCGCCGTTCCGGGCCTGCTGAACCCGCCACGGTCGGCCGCCGTCGCCTACCTGCTGGGGGCCGTCACCGCCGATGGCATCGGCTACGTCCACGTCGTCGCGGCCCGCCGCTCGCACCGCGGTCGCGGGCTGGCCCGCCGGATGTGGGCGACCTTCGAGACGCGCGCCCGCGAGGCCGGCGCCAAGGAACTGCACGCCATCACCACCCCCGGCAACACCGGTTCGATCGCCTTCCACACCGCGATCGGCATGACCGCCGTGCGCCTGCCCGACTACAGCGGCCCGGGCGAGGACCGCATGCTATTCCGCCGGACCCTCTAGCCCGGCGGTTGTCCACAGGTCGCCCGCCGTCCACAGGTTGATGGCGGCGCGGTGGCAGCGGGCACGGCGGGCGGCCATGCTGCCGCCATGAAGGTGTACCGATGGGCTGCCGCGGTGGCCGTCGCCCTCTGCATCGCACTGTCCCCGTCGGCGGGCATGGCTGGCAGCGCCCGTGTTCTCGCGCGAGCGCCCGGCGAGGCGCCCTATCGCTGGCCGCTGGACGGGTCCCCGGCCGTCGTCCGCCCGTTCGACCCGCCGGCCGCGCGGTGGCTCGCCGGTCACCGCGGCGTCGACCTGGCGGCCACCCCGGGAGCGGTGGTCCGTGCCGCCGGTGCGGGCAGCGTCCACTTCGCCGGTCGGGTCGTGGACCGCGGTGTGGTGAGCGTCGACCACCCCAACGGACTGCGCACCACCTACGAACCGGTGGAGCCGACGGTGAGAACCGGAGAGATCGTGTCCGCCGGCGCGCCGATCGGCGTCCTGATGCCGGGTCACGCCGGCTGCCCGGCGCCCGCCTGCCTCCACTGGGGTCTCCGGAGCGGCTCCGTCTACCTTGACCCGCTCGCCCTCCTCGGCCAGGCCCGGGTGCGCCTCCTACCGTCGCCGCTGGCCGTTTCCCGTCTGCCGGCCCGATCCGGCCGTGCGCGCCTGCGGGCCGGCTTGCGGGGATCGGGGCCGCGCGGGTGGGTGGGTCAGCCCAGCAGGGTGGGCAGCGACCGGGCCAGGCGCTCGTACTCCTCGGGTCGGTTGTAGACCTGGGCGCACACGCGCAGGTAGCCGCGACCGTTCCAGGCCGCGATGTTGACTTCGGCCGCGAGTTGTTCGCCGATCCGCTGCCGCAGCGCCGCGGCGGCGTCCTGGGTGGTGGCGATGCCCGCCGGGAGGGGAATGAGGCGCATGGCGACGGGGCCACCCGGGTCGGGCAGCTCGGCGGGCGGGAGGTTGAGAGCCTCACCGATGACCCGCTGCCCGTAGGCGGCGAGGGCGGTGTTGTGGGCCCGGACGGCGTCGACGCCCAGGGTGCGGAGCGTGAACAGGCCGGCGGGCGCGGCCAGCCAGCTGGTGTAGTCGGCGGTGGCTCGCCACTCGACGTTGGTGGGGAAGCCGGACTCCTGCTCCCAGGAGACGACGAGGGGTTCCATCCGTTCCCGCCACGCCGGGGCGACGGTGAGCAGCGCGGTGCCGCGCGGGGCGAACGCCCACTTGTGGAAGTTGCCGACCCAGAAGTCGGCGCCGATGGCGGTCACGTCGACGGGCAGCATGCCGGGCACGTGCGCCCCGTCGACCAGGATCGGGACCCCTTGCGCGCGGGCGGCGGCGGCGATGCGGGTGACCGGGAGCAGCCGGGCGGTCGACGAGGTGATCTGGTCGACGATGAGCAGTTTCGTGCGGCCGGGGCGCAGGGCGGCGGCCAGCGCGGCGACGATCGCGTCGTCGGCGGCGTCCAGCGGGATGTTGACGGTGCGGGAGGTGGCGCCCGTGCGCCGGCAGGTGACGTCGACGGCGAGCCGCACCGCGCCGTACCCGCGGTCCGTGGTGAGGATCTCGTCGCCGGCACCGAGGCGGAGGCTTCCGAGCACCAGGTTGGTGCCAACGGTCGCGTTCTCGACCAGCGCGGTGAGCGCGGGGTCCGCACCGACGAAGGACGCCAGGTGCCGGCGGGTGTGCGCGATGCGGTCGACGAGGCCGACGGTGTGGAAGCGCAGGGGGTTGCTTTCCGCTTCGTCCCGCAGCCGCTGCTGCGCCCGCTGAACGCTGATCGGCACGCTGCCGAACGAGCCGTGGTTGAGGTGGGCGACGGCCGGGTCGAGGGAGAACAGCAGCCGGCCGCCGGGGATCGCCGCCGGCGGCTGGTGACCTCGGTCTCCCACAGGCAGATCGTACGGGTCGGGGGCCGTTCAGGCCCGCGGATGCGCCTGCCGGTACGCCGCCCGCAGCCGCTCGACCGAGACGTGGGTGTAGATCTGGGTGCTGGACAGGGCTGAGTGGCCGAGTAGTTCCTGCACCGAGCGCAGGTCCGCACCGCCCTCGAGCAGGTGGGTGGCGGCGGAGTGGCGCAGGCCGTGCGGCGCCGTGTGCGGGAGCCCGGCGGCCCGCGCGTAGCGGCCGACGAGGCGGCGCACCCCCGTGGTTTGCAGGCGCCCGCCGCGCGCGCCGAGGAAGAGCGCGTTGCCGCTGTCGGGTGCGGCCAGGGCGGGCCGGCCCAGGCGCAGGTAGCCGGCGAGCGCATCGTCGGCCGGCTGTCCGAAGGGGACGGTTCGTTCCTTCGCGCCCTTGCCGAGCACCCGCACCACCCGGCGGCCGTGGTCCACGTCGGGCAGGTCCAGCCCGCACAGTTCGGATACCCGCACGCCGGTTGCGTACAGCAGTTCCAGCACGGCCCGGTCCCGCAGCAGGACCGGGGATGTCTCCTCGCCGGGTGCGGTCAGCAGTTTGGTGGCCTGGTCGGCGCGCAGCACCGAGGGCAGTTCGCGGTGCGCCCTCGGGCTGGCGAGCTGAGCCGCCACGTCGGTGTCGAGCAGGCCCTCCCGGTGCGCCCAGACGCTGAATGTGCGCGCCGCCGCCGCCCGCCGGGCCAGCGAGGAGCGGGCGGCGCCGAAGGTGCGCATCTTCGCCAGCCAGCTCCGCAAGACCGTGATGTCCAGTCCGCGCGGGTCCGGGCAGCCCATGCGGACGGCGTGGTCGAGTAGGGCGACGATGTCCGCCACGTAGGCCCGGACGGTGTGCGCGGACCTGTTCTCCACGCTGGACAGGTGCCGTGCGAACGCGTCTACCGCGTCGCGCATTTCGCCCGGCAGCTCCGTGTGTGTCTGTTCGGTGCCGCGCCCACGCCGAACCATGCCCATGAGCATTGACCGTACGGCCTGAACTGTTAAGCACGCGCGTCATCACCGCCCCTCTTTCCATGCCGTGCGCCACAGCTGCGGGATCGCGGACCGGATCACCCGCGCTTGCGGCGCGGGGCGAGGGTGAAGAGCCCGCCCGGCTCCTGCCGTACGAAGCCCTGGAGGACCAGCGCGGGGAGGGCGCGCATGGCGCTGCGCAGGTCGACACCGGCCCGCGCCGCGATTTCCTCCGCTCCGGCGGGCGTACGGGTCGGCACGCCGTCGAGGATCCGGTTCAGCACCGGGTCCAGCCGGTCTTCGGGGCGCTCCGGGCCGCGTACCGGCGGGGCGAGGTCGGCACCGATCCGCCCCACCTCCTCGAGGACGTGCGCCACGCCGGTGACCAGGCGGGCGGCCGGCTCGTCGCGGAGGAACTCGTGGCAGCCGACCGACATCGCCGACGTCACCGGCCCGGGGACGAGCATCGCCGGGCGCCCGATCCGCGCCGCGCGGCGCAGGGTGTGCAGCGCCCCGCTGCGCTCCGACGCCTCGACCACCACGGTTCCGGCGGTCGCCGCCGCGATGACCCGGTTGCGGATGAGGAACCGGTGGCGGTGCGGTGCGGCGCCTGGTGGCCATTCGCTGATGACGAGGCCGGTCTCGGCGATCCGGTCGAGCAGCGCGGCGTTGCCGACCGGGTAGCTGCGGTCGATGCCGCAGGCGAGAATGGCCACGGTCCGGCCGCCGGCGGCGAGGGCGCCCCGGTGGGCGGCGGCGTCGACGCCGAAGGCGCCGCCGGACACGACCGTCCATCCCCGGTCCGCCAGCCCGTACGCGAGGTCCGACGCGATGTGCGCGCCGTACGGGGTGGCGGCCCGCGAGCCCACCACCGCCACCGACCGTTCCAGCGCCTCCGCCACCGGCCAGCCTCCGCGCACCCACAGGCACAGCGGCGGGAACGCGTCCCGGTCGGTCGCGGTGGCGCCGGCGCGCGCCATC
The DNA here is from genome assembly GCF_018397995.1 of Rhizomonospora bruguierae. Lineage (GTDB taxonomy): Bacteria > Actinomycetota > Actinomycetes > Mycobacteriales > Micromonosporaceae > Rhizomonospora > Rhizomonospora bruguierae. Next base: position 43,591 of record NZ_BBQH01000039.1, on the reverse strand, counting down.
CGGGTCAGGTCGGCGACCTGGGCCGGCCACTCCTCGCCGTCCTCGGGGATCAGCACGCGGGCGCCGAGCCGTTCGGCGCGTTCCAGCGCCAGCGCGGCGACCTGGCGCGGGTCGGCGTCGGCGAGCCTGGTCCGCGCGGCGGCGCGCAGGGCACCGTCGGCCAGGGTGCCGTCCATGAGCCCGGCGAGCGCGGCCACGGGGCCGTGCCGCTGGACCAGCCGCCAGATCGCCTCGTTGCCCGGTTCGATCAGCCAGGTCAGCGCGGTCCGCGCCGCCCGGATCTCGTGCAGCGGCTCCGTCATGGCCGGCTCCCCGTGCGTAGCATCGTGGCCTCACCGAGGTCGCTCGCGTCCGGACGGCTCCGGCCGTCCAGGTCCGCGATGGTCCACGCGAGCCGCAGAACCCGGTCGAAGCCGCGGGCCGAAAGCTCGCCACTGTCCATGAGCCGGCGCAGGCCGGTGGTGTCCCGGTTCGGCAGGCGCCACGGCGAGCGGCGCAGGACCGCGCCCGGCACCCGTGCGTTCGTGCGCCAGCCGCCCTCGCTCCACCGCGCCGCGGCGGCCGCCCGCGCCTTGGCGACCCGCTCCGCGACCGGACCGGACGGCTCGTTCGGCGTGCCGCCGGCCAGCAACTCCGCGGCGCTGAGCGGAGGCAGGTTCACCTGGACGTCGATCCGGTCCAGTAGCGGGCCGGAGAGCCGGCCGAGGTACCGCCGGCGCACCGCGGGGGCGCACTCGCAGAACTGCTTGCCGCCCGGCTTCGCGCAGGGGCACGGGTTCGCGGCGATGACCAGTTGGATGCGGGCGGGGTACTTGGTGGTGCCCCGGCTGCGCGCGATCAGGACCGTGCCGTGCTCCAGCGGCTGGCGCAGCGCATCCAGTGCCCGGGCGCTGAACTCGGGGCACTCGTCCAGGAAGAGCACGCCGTGGTGGGCCAGCGACAGTGAACCCGGGCGGGCCAGCCCGCTGCCGCCACCCACGAGCGCGGCCACGCTCGTGGTGTGGTGCGGCGCCTGGAACGGCGGCCGGCGCAGCAGCGGTGCGCCGGGCGGCAGCGTGCCGGCGATCGAGTGCACCGACGTGACCTCCAGCGAGGTCTCGTCGTCCAGTTCCGGGAGGATCGACGGCAGTCGCTCGGCGAGCATGGTCTTGCCCGCACCCGGTGGACCGATCAGCGCGAGATGATGCCCGCCGGCCGCGGCCACCTCCAGCGCCCGCCGGCCGAGCAGTTGGCCGCTCACGTCGGCCAGGTCGAGCCCCGCCGCCTCGTTTCCCGGCGGTGCCTCGGGCGGCTCCAGCAGCGGGGCACCGTCGCGGACATAGGCGATCAGCCGGTGCAGCGTGTCGGCCGCGCGGACCCGCAGGCCGGGCACGAGCGCCGCCTCACGGGCGTTGGCGACCGGCACCACCACCCGCGCCACCCCGGCCCCCGCCGCCGCCGCGACCATCGGCAGCACGCCGCGCACCGGGCGGACCGTTCCGTCCAGGCCCAACTCGCCGAGGACGGCCACACCCTGCAGCGGCGCCAGCGGCAACTCGCCGGCGCCGGCTAGCAGGGCGAGCGCGATCGCGACATCGAACCCCGAGCCAAACTTCGGCAGCGTGGCGGGGAGCAGGTTCACGGTGATGCGGCGGTTCGGCCACGACTCGCCGGAGTTCACGATCGCCGCGCGCACCCGGTCCCGCGCCTCGTGCAGCGCGGTGTCGGGCAGCCCGGACAGGGCCACGGCGGGTAGCCCGGCGGCCAGGTCCGCCTCGACCTCGACCGGATGGCCGGCGAGGCCCACCAGGCCGGCGGAGAGCACCTTCGCGTAGCTCATCAGAAGGCCCCACGCACGTGCTCCACCCGGGCCGGCCCCTGCCGCTGGGGCAGCACCGACACCACGTCGAAACGGACCTCCCGCGGCTGCACCCCGGTGGCGGCCAGCCAGGCGGCGGCGAGCCGGCGCAGCCGCCGCGCCTTCGCCGGGTGCACCGCCAGGATCGGCGGCCCGAAGGCGCCGGTGCGCCGCGTCTTCACCTCGCAGATGACCAGGGTGCCCGCCCCGTCCCGGGCGACGATGTCCAGTTCGCCCTCCGGGCAGCGCCAGTTGCGGTCCAGCACCACCAACCCGGCGGCCCGCAGGTGCTCGGCGGCGACCCGCTCCCCGTACGCCCCGACGGCCCGTCTCACCTTCGTCATGCGCCCACCGTGGACCGCCCGCCCCGCCCCGCCAACCGCCCACTCATCAACCTGGGGACAACCCGCCCACTGTGGGCAACCACCCCCACCACAGGTGGATCTGCTACGGCAGCACGCCTGCCCCGCGCTCCGCCGCCCACGGCCCCCGGCGCTCTCCCGCGCAGCTCACGCCCCTCCCGCACTGCCTGTATCCTTCTGCGTCGCATCCTCCCGCGCTCGCGTCGCACCCGTGAAAGCGTGCGCTTGGGGCCCCGATGGGTTGGCCTGGCGATCGACGAGGCGGGTGTGGGGAGGTCGCGCGCTGTGTTCGGCCCGCTGTCCGTGGAGAGCTCGACGATGAGGTAGCAGGCGTCGCGGACGGCCCTGTCGCGGCGCTGCTGGTCGGCCCGGCCCTTGGGTGGAGGGGTGGGGCCGTGTTACGTCGCGCTTTGCTCTGCCTCCCGATGGAAACACCGCCCTTACACCGCCGCCCGGAGGGCAGCCCGGGCTGGCCGAGCGGCTGGCGGTCCGCGGGAGAGGGACCTTGGTACGACACGGTGGGGCTCGTGCTGCCCGGCAACACCGGCGAGGGGGTGCGGCGGCTGTAGCGGTGGCGGTACTGGCGCAGGTCGCATACGGTCCGGCCGTGGACGAGCAGCGGGAGTCGATGCCCGGCGAACGGTACGGCACGCCGGGGCCGGACACCCGGAACGGGCACCTGCCGGCCGGGCAGGGGCGCGCCGAGAAGGGCCGCCCGGCCGGGCAGCGGCAAGTGGAGGAGGGCTATCCGGCCCGCCAGGAGCACGTTGGGGAGGACTACCACGCGCCAGAGCCGCGCCATGGGGTGCCGGATGGCGGGTGGAGCAGCGGGTCGGAGCCGACCGGTGCCGTCCCGGCGGTCGTGCCGTCGGCGGCGGGCGAGACCGGGAGCATTCCACGGTTCCGGACCGAGCCGATCGACCGGGCGGCCCTGCGCCGCGATGGGCCGCGCGGTGACGCGACGGCTGTCCCCCAGCGCGCGGAGACCCAGCGCGCGGAGACCCAGCGCGCGGAGACCCAGCGCGCGGAGACCCAGCGCGCGGAGACCCAGCGCGCGGAGACCCAGCGCGCGGAGACCCAGCGCGCGGAGACCCAGCGCGCGGAGACCCAGGGCACAGAGCCCACCTATGCAGCGCCCCCGCATACAGCACCCCCGCGCATGGAGCCTCCGGCCGGCGAGGCGTTCTACCGGGCCCGGCGGCCGGCGTTCGCGGTCCTGCTCGGCCTGGGGGTTCTGGTGCTGGAGGTTCCGGCGCTGCGGATCCTGATCACCGCCGCCCTGCGGGAGCCGGTGTCCGGGCCCGGGGTCGTGGTCGTGGTCGGCACCTTCCTGGTGCTCGGGCTGCCCCTGTTCGGGGCGGGGCTGTACGGGCTGGCCGGAGGGGCGGGGAAGGTGCCCCAGCGGGCCGGCGAAGCCTGGTTGCGGCCGCCCGTTGCCTACCTCCTTGTCGCCCTCGTTCTGTTTGTCGCCGCCGGCCTGGCGGTCGGGTGAATTCGCGACACCGCCGTCCCGGGGGCAAACATGCTGGTTGAGCCGCGGCGCGAGCTGTCCTGATCACCCCGCGAGGCGGGCGGACGGGCCCACCGGTCGGGGTTCGGCTTTGGCGGGTAGACTTTCCCGCTGGCGACCACCTTGCGTGGTCGACCTCGCGTGCCCGAATCCCCCGAGATGTGTCGGGGGCCGGCGGCCACCCTGGTCCCGAGCGTTCCCATCGTTCCGGGTCGGCAGGCCGGCGGCCGGGCGCCAGGGCGGGGGCCGACCGGTGCCCCGCGACAACCAGGGACGTACGAGGAGTGCATCGACCATGGCCGTCGTGACCATGCGCCAGCTGCTGGAGAGTGGTGTCCACTTCGGGCACCAGACCCGACGCTGGAACCCGAAGATGAAGCGCTACATCTTCACCGAGCGCAACGGTATCTACATCATCGACCTGCGTCAGACCCTCGATTACATCGAGAAGGCGTACGAGTTCATCCGCACCACGGTCGCCGAGGGCGGCACGGTGCTGTTCGTGGGTACCAAGAAGCAGGCCCAGGAGGCCATTTCCGAGCAGGCCACCCGGGTGGGCCAGCCGTTCGTGAACCACCGCTGGCTGGGCGGCATGCTGACCAACTTCCAGACGGTGTACAAGCGGCTGCAGCGGATGAAGGAGCTGGAGTCGATCGACCTGACCGGCACGGCGGCCGGGTACACCAAGAAGGAGACGCTCCAGCTCTCGCGCGAGAAGGAGAAGCTGACCCGCACCCTGGGCGGCCTGCGCGACATGCAGAAGGTGCCCTCGGCGATCTGGGTGGTGGACACCAAGAAGGAGCACATCGCCGTCGACGAGGCCCGCAAGCTGGGCATCCCGGTGATCGCGGTGCTGGACACCAACTGCGACCCCGACGAGGTGGACTTCCCGATTCCGGGTAACGACGATGCGATCCGCTCCGCCGAGCTGCTGACCCGGGTGGTCGCGGCGGCGGTCGCGGACGGCCTGATCGCGCGTTCCGGCAAGGCGCAGCGCGGCGGCGCGGAGGAGAAGCCGCAGCCGGGCGCGGTGGCCTCCGGCGAGCCGCTCGCCGAGTGGGAGCGGGAACTGCTGGAGGGCCCGGAGGCCAAGGGCGACTCCGAGGCGCCGGCACCGGCGAACGCCAGCTGACCCCGACCCCGATAACTCCAAGAGAGAGTCAAGAGAGAGTCATGGCCAACTTCACCGCCGCGGACGTCAAGAAGCTCCGCGATCTGACCGGCGCCGGCATGATGGACTGCAAGAAGGCCCTGGAAGAGTCGGCGGGCGAGTTCGACAAGGCCGTCGAGATCCTGCGCGTCAAGGGCGCCAAGGATGTCGGCAAGCGGGCCGGGCGGACCACCGCCAACGGGCTGGTGGCGCACTCCGGCAACGCGCTGCTGGAGCTGAACTGCGAGACGGACTTCGTGGCCAAGAACGCGGACTTCATCGCGCTGGCCCAGCGGCTCGTCGAGGCGGTGGACGCGCAGCGTCCGGCCGGCGTCGACCAGTTCCTGGCCGCCACCCTGGCGGACGGGCGCACGGTCGCCGACACGGTCCAGGAGCAGTCCGCCAAGATCGGCGAGAAGCTGGTGATCAACCGGATCGGCGTGCTGGAGTCGCCGGTCGCCGTGTACATGCACCGCAAGAGCCCCGACCTGCCGCCGCAGGTGGGCGTGATGGTGGCCTACCGGGGTAAGACGGACGAGGCGGCCGAGTCGGACGCCCGGGGCATCGCGATGCAGATCGCGGCGATGCGGCCGAAGTACGTCATCCGGGACGAGGTGCCGGCGGACGTGGTCGAGTCGGAGCGGCGGATCGCCGAGCAGACCGCCCGCGAGGAGGGCAAGCCCGAGGCCGCGATGCCGAAGATCGTGGAGGGCCGGGTCAACGCCTTCTTCAAGGACTTCGTGCTCGTGGAGCAGGCGTCGGTCGCGGACCAGAAGAAGTCCGTCAAGCAGGTGCTCGCCGACGCGGGCATCGAGGTGACGGGCTTCGTCCGCTTCGAGGTCGGCCAGGCCTGAGGCCGCGGGTCGCCCGCCCACGGCCGGAGCGGGCCGGGCGGCCGGCGGAGCGTGACGAACAACCGGGGAGGTCGCGGTGTCCTCGATGAGCACCGCGACCTCCCCGTCACATAGTGTCTGAAGCGGGTCGTTGGAGGGCGGGTAGCGATGACGGTGGCCACGGAGCAGGACCGCGGGATCGAGCCCATGTCGCTTCCGCTCACGCGGGGGCGCCGGGTGGTGCTGAAGCTGTCCGGCGAGGTCTTCGGCGGCGGCGCGATCGGCGTGGACCCGGACGTGGTGCAGTCGATGTCGCGGCAGATCGCCACGGTGGTGCGCCGGGGCATCCAGGTCGCGGTGGTGGTCGGCGGCGGCAACTTCTTCCGCGGCGCGGAGTTGCAGAAGCGCGGCATGGACCGGGCCCGCGCCGACTACATGGGGATGCTCGGCACGGTGATGAACTGCCTGGCCCTGCAGGACTTCCTGGAGAAGGAGGGCATCGAGACGCGGGTGCAGACCGCGATCACGATGGCCCAGGTGGCGGAGCCGTACATTCCCCGCAGGGCGATCCGGCACCTGGAAAAGGGGCGGGTCGTCATCTTCGGCGCCGGCGCCGGTATGCCGTTCTTCTCCACCGACACGGTCTCCGCGCAGCGCGCCCTGGAGATCCACGCCGATCTCGTGCTGATGAGCAAGAACGGGGTGGACGGGGTCTACACGGCGGACCCGCACACCGACCCGACCGCGCGCAAGCTGGACACCATCACGTTCTCGGAGGTGCTGCGCCGCGGGCTTCGGGTGGCCGACGCCGCCGCGTTCAGCCTGTGCGAGGAGAACGGCCTGCCGATGCTCGTGTTCGGCGCGGAGGGCGCCGACACGCTCATCAAGGCGGTCGGCGGAGAGCAGATCGGTACCCTCATTACCGCCTAGGGCGGGGGAGGCATTCGCAAGCGCCCATGAAGGAGGCGAGGGACCAGGTGATCGACGATACCCTCCTCGAAGCCGAGGACAAGATGGATCGGGCGATCGAGCACGCCAGGGAGGAGTTGGCGGCGATCCGCACGGGCCGGGCGAACGCCGCCATGTTCTCCCGGATCGTCATCGACTACTACGGCAGCCCCACGCCGCTGACGCAGATGGCGTCGGTGGGCACGCCGGAGCCGCGGATGGCCATCATCAAGCCGTACGACGCGTCGCAGCTGTCCGCGATGGAGAAGGCGATCCGGGATTCGGACCTCGGGGTGAACCCGAACAACGAGGGCAACCAGCTGCGCATCCTGCTGCCGCAGATGACCGAGGAGCGGCGGCGCGACATGATCAAGGTCGCCCGGGGCAAGGGCGAGGAGGCCAAGGTGGCGGTCCGCAACATCCGCCGCCGGGCCAAGGAGGAGCTGGACCGGATCGTCAAGGACGGCGAGGCCGGCGAGGACGAGGGGCGCCGGGCCGAGAAGGAGCTGGACGACCTCACCCACCGGTATGTTTCGAACGTGGACGAGCTGGTCAAGCACAAGGAAGTCGAGCTGCTCGAGGTCTGATGGCACGCCTGGACCCTCTCGAACCCCTCGACGACCCCGAGTACGGCCGGCATCGGGCGCGGCAGGTCAGTGCCGCGCCCGACGCGTACCCGGAGCCGGACACCCCCACGGCGGACCTGCCGCGGGTCGACAACCCGGACGACCTGCCGGATCTGGAGCGGGAACTGGACGAGGTGGCGCAGCGTCGCGGCCGGCCGCCGGGCGGGCGCCGGCGCGCGAAGCACAGCCGCGCCGGGCGGAACCTGCCCGCCGCGATCGGCGTGGGCGTCGCCCTCGGTGCGGTGGTGCTCGCCTCGCTGTTCGTCTGGCGTCCCGCCTTCCTCGGCGTGGTGGGCCTGGCGATCGTGGTCGCGGTGTGGGAGATGGTCCGGGCGCTGCGCGCCTCGACCGGGGCCAACCCGCCGCTGGTGCCGCTGATCGCCGGGGGCCTGGCGATGGCCGGGCTGGCCTGGTATGGCGGCCCGGACGCGCTGATCCTGGGGCTGCTGGTGACCGTGCTGGCCGCGATGGTGTGGCGGCTGGCCGACGGCCCCGCCGGCTACCAGCGGGACGTTACCGCGACCGCCCTGATCGCCGTGTACGTGCCGTTCCTCGGCGGCTTCGCGGTGCTGTTGGCCGAGCCGCAGGACGGGCAGTGGCGGGTCCTGGTCACGCTCGCCGCGGTGGTGCTCTCCGATACCGGCGGCTACCTGTTCGGGGTCCTGTTCGGCAAGCACCCGATGGCGCCCAGCGTGAGCCCGAAGAAGTCCTGGGAGGGGCTGGCCGGCTCGATGCTGACCGCCGCCGCGGGCGGCGCGCTGCTGCTGTGGCTGCTGTTCGACGTGGCACCGTGGTGGGGTGCGGTGTTCGGCGCCGCGCTGTCGGCGGCCGCGGTCCTCGGTGACCTGGCCGAGTCGATGCTCAAGCGGGACCTCGGCATCAAGGACATGAGCAATCTGCTGCCCGGGCACGGCGGCGTGATGGACCGGCTCGACTCCGTCCTGTTCACCGTGCCCGTCGGGTACATCCTGTTGGCGGTCCTGACCTGACCGTTCGTCGGCCGGACTTGCCCTCGGGCGGCAGCGCCGGAGCGCAAGGGAGTGCCTGGCCAGGCCAGATGTGGCAGATCCGGGCGGGGTCCCGACGGTGCCGGGTCCGGGCGTGGGAGACTTGACGCGCGATGACGACGACCCCCCTGAGCCCGCCGACCGAGCCCGCCGGGATGCCCGCCGCCGGCCCGGCGCTGCCCGTGCTGGGCGCGCCCCGGCGCCGCGCGGCCATGCCGCCGCGCCACCTCGCCGACCTGGATCTCGCCGGGCGTCGGGCCGCCGCCGCCGAGCTGGGCGTGCCCGCGTTCCGCGCCGCCCAGCTCTCCACCCACTACTTCGGCCGGCTGGTGCGCGACCCGGCCGGGATGACCGACCTGCCGGCCGCCGCCCGGGAGCGGCTCGCCGCCGAACTGCTGCCCCCGCTGCTCACCCCGGTGCGCGAGCTGGCGTGCGACGACGGGGCGACCCGCAAGGCGCTGTGGCGGCTGCACGACGGCTCGCTGGTGGAGAGCGTGCTGATGGGGTACCCGGACCGGGTCACCGCCTGCGTCTCCAGCCAGGCCGGCTGCGGCATGGCCTGCCCGTTCTGCGCCACCGGCCAGGCCGGGCTGACCCGCAACCTGTCCACCGCCGAGATCGTCGACCAGGTGGTGTACCTGGCGGGCGTGGCCGCCGGCGGGGCCGTCGCGGGCTCGCCGCCGCGGCTGTCGCGGGTGGTGTTCATGGGCATGGGCGAGCCGCTGGCGAACTACCCGCGCGTGGTCGAGGCGGTGCGCCGGCTCACCGCCCCCGCGCCGGAGGGTCTGGGCCTGTCGCAGCGGCACATCACGGTGTCGACCGTCGGTCTGGTGCCGGCCATCCACCGGCTCACCGAGGAAGGGCTGTCGGTGACACTTGCGCTCTCGCTGCACGCGCCCGATGATGGCCTGCGCGACGAGCTGGTGCCCGTCAACCAGCGGTGGAAGGTCGCCGAGGTGCTGGAGGCCGCGTGGCGGTACGGGGCGCGCACGGGGCGGCGGGTCTCCATCGAGTACGCGATGATCAGAGACGTGAACGATCAGCCGTGGCGGGCCGACCTGCTGGGTCGGCTGTTGGCCGGCCGGCTGGCGCACGTGAACCTCATCCCGCTCAACCCGACTCCGGGCAGCCGCTGGGACGCCAGCCCGAAGCCGGTGGAGCGGGAGTTCGTCCGCCGGCTGCGCGCGGCCGGCGTCCCGACGACGGTGCGCGACACCCGGGGTCGGGAGATCGACGGGGCGTGTGGACAGCTTGCTGCCAGCGAACCCGGCAGCGCGAACGGAAGGTGACTTAAGTGGCGAGTCAGGGTCAGCGGTTCCGGCGCCGGGCGCTCCGCCGCGGGTACAAGGTTGACGAGGTGGACTCGTTCCTTGACCGGGTCGAGTCGACCCTGAACGGTGACCCGATGGGCGCGCCGGTCACCTCGCAGGAGGTCCACGACGTGGTCTTCCGGGTGCGCTTCGGCGGTTACGACGAGTGGCAGGTCGACCTGCACCTGGACCGGGTCGAGCGCCAGCTCGCCGAGTTGGAGGACCGGGGCGGCTTCGCCCGCGGCCCCGAGCCCCGCACGGCCGGCATGCCGGGTGGCGGCATGGACCGGATGGGTCCGCCGGAGCGCATGGGCCCGCCGATGCGGGATGACCGCATGCAGCCCCCACCCCGTCCGATGTCCCCGCCGCCGGCGCAGCCCGCCCCACCGCACGACCCGCGGTACGGCGGGTACGAGGAGCCGTCGTACGCGGGCGGCGGTTACGACGGTCCGGGGGGTTACGACGGCCCGGGTGGCGGCTACGGTCCCCCGCCCGGCGGCGGCTACGACCCGCGCATGTACGACGCGCCCCGCGGCTTCGACGGTCCGCCGTCCGGTGGGTTTGACGGTCCGCCGCCCGGTGGTTTCGATGGCCCGCCGTCCGGTGGGTTTGACGGGCCGTCCGGTGGTTTCGACGGCTTCGAGGCCGGCCGCCACGGCAAGATGGACATGACCGCTGAGATCCGCATGCCGGAACGCGGCGACCCGTACGGCGCCCCGATGGGCGGCCCCGCACCCATCCCCGGCCTTCCGGTCGAGCTCCAGCGCATCGACCAGCTCCGGCGCACGTTCCAGGTCCGGCGGTTCGGCAGCGGCTACGACCCCCACCAGGTTGACCGGCTGTTCGACGGCCTACTCAACGCGATGGCCGGCCGCGGCTCGATGCCGATCACCGAGAACGAGCTGGACTCGACGCAGTTCAGCCTGGTGCCGGGGGGCTACTTCGAGGCCGAGGTGGACGCGGCGCTCCGCGAGGTCCGTGACCTGCTGCGCCGCCATTGATCCGGTGACCCCGCCGCCGATCCCGCACCCGTGTCGCCACGGGGCGGTCGGCGCGGGTGGGTCAGCGGAGGCCGTTGCGGCGCAGGACGGCGTCGCCGATGACGATGGCGACCAGGCCGGCGGCCAGGGCGATGAGGAAGTAGTCCTCGACGTGGCCGCGGTGGTTGCCGATCGTGAGCAGCAGCAGCGCCGCCGCGGTGCCCAGCGCGCCGATCCGGCCGAGCTTGCGGTTGCCCGGCTTGTGCTGGTCGGGGGAGGTTACCGGCTCGTCGCCCGCCACGGTCGGTCCTTTCGTCGTCGGTGCGATCAGTTTGGCATGACCACCGCCGTAGCCGGCTGCCCGGGTCCCGTTTAGGCTCCGGTAGCTTCGGAACGTATGTCAGTGTCAGCGACCGAGGGAGTTGCACGGTGCGGATCACGGGTACCGGTCACGCGAGCATGCGGATCGACACGCCAGCGGGGAGCATCCTCTGTGACCCGTGGGTGAACCCCGCCTATTTCGCGTCCTGGTTCCCGTTCCCGGATAATTCGGGGCTGGACTGGGAGTCCCTCGGCGACACCGACTACCTGTACGTCTCCCACCTGCACCGGGACCATTTCGACGCCAAGCACCTGCGCCGCTTCGTCTCGAAGAAGGCGACCGTGCTGCTGCCGGAGTTCCCGACCAGCGAGCTGGAGGACGAGCTGCGGGAGCTGGGCTTCACCAGCTTCCTGCGGACGAAGACCGAGCAGGTCGTCGAGCTGGACGGCGGCCTGAAGGTGATGATCCAGGCGCTGACCAGCCCCACGGACGGCCCGATCGGCGACTCCTCGCTGTGGGTGGAGTACGACGGGATCCGGTTGCTGAACCAGAACGACGCCCGCCCCACGGATCTCGGGCTGTTCGCCTCGCTCGGGCATGTGCACGCGCACATGCTCCAGTTCTCCGGCGCGATCTGGTACCCGATGGTGTACGAGCTGCCGGAGTCGGCGAAGCGGGCGTTCGGCAAGCAGAAGCGGGACCGGCAGTTCGACCGCACCTGGCGGTACATCGACGACCTGAAGGCGTCGTCGGTCTTCCCGATCGCCGGGCCGCCGTGCTTCCTCGACGACGAGCTGTGGCAGTTCAACGACATTTTCGGGGACGAGGGCAACATCTTCCCGGACCAGGGCAGGTTCCTGGAGGAGTACGCGAAGGTGGGTGGCACCAACGCGGTGGTGCTGCTGCCGGGCTCCGTGACGGAGGTGACCGCCGAGGGCGCGACCGGCGTGACCCACCCCGACGGCGTCACGCTCGAGGAGTTCTTCGCCGACAAGGAGCGGTACCTGCGCGAGTACCGGGACCGGCAGCGCGTGGTGATCGCGGCGGAGAAGGAGTCGTGGCGGCACCCGGAGATCGACATCCTGAAGGAGATGAAGCGGCGCATCGAGCCGCTGCTGGAGGAGTCGGTCTACCTGGCCAAGGGCGTCGGCGGGCCGGTGCGCTTCGACCTGGTCGGGTCGTCGGGAGACGCTGGCGAGGAGACCGTTGAATCCATTGTGGTGGACTTCCCGGGCAAGGAGGTGCGGCGGTACGCGGACGAGAAGGTGCGCTACCGGTTCCGCACCGAGCGGGCGCTGGTGGAGCACCTGCTGCACACCGGCGAGGTGGACTGGGTCAACTCGCTGTTCCTGTCCTGCCGGTTCTCGGCGGCGCGGATCGGCCAGTACAACGAGTTCGTGTACGCGTTCTTCAAGTGCCTGTCCGAGGAGCGCCTGCAGTACGCGGAGGGCTGGTACGCCGAGCAGAAGCCGGACGCCGAGGACGTCAAGCTGGGCGACTGGATCGTGCAGCGGCGCTGCCCGCACCTGAAGGCGGACCTGACCCGGTTCGGCGTCATCGACGGCACCACGCTGACCTGCCAGTTGCACGGCTGGAAGTTCGACCTGCCCAGCGGGCGCTGCCTGACCAGCGTGGGCCACGAACTGCGCTCCAAGCCGGCGGCGGACGCGCCCGCCGAGGTGGTCGAGGTGGCCGAGGCCACCGACGTGGACGGCTGATCCACCGGCCGGGTCAGCTGCCCTGACCGGCCCCCAGATCCGCGAGGACGCGGCGGGCCGCGTTGTGGCCCGCCGCACCGATCACGCTTCCGCCCGGGAAGCAGCCGGCGCTGCCCGCGTACAGGCCGTCCAGGCCGGTCGCGTACGGCATCCGGTCGGTGAACGAGACGGTGTTGTCCACGTGGTGGATGTGCCCACCGGTGATCCCGAACCGCTGCTCGATGCCGGGCGGGGTGAGCGGCAGGGTGTCCGCCACCAGGTCCGACGTGCCGGGGGCGTATCGGTCGCAGAGCGCCAGCAGCGACTCCACGTACCCCGGGAGCGCCTGTTCCCAGGTGCCGTCTGCCAGTTCGTAGGGGACGGACTGCACGAACAGCGCCGACGAGTGGTGCCCCGCCGGGTCCCGCAGCGACGGGTCGACCGTCGTGTGCAGGTACCACTCGATGGTGGGCTCGGCGGGCAGCCGGCCGGCGCACACGTCGGCCCACATCCGGCGCAGTTCGGCCATCGGCTCGCCACCGCCGTCCGACCCGGGCAACAGGTGGATCGTCGCGCCGAACGGGCTCGGTGCCTCCGGCGGCAGGCAGGAGAAGCGGGGCAGGTCGCGCAGGGCCAGGTTCACCTTGAGGGTGGTGCCGGTGCGGCGGGCCGCCGCCATCCGCCCGGTCAGCGCGGCCGGCAGCGCGCCGTCGGGGGCCAGGGCCATCAGCCGGTACGGGTCACAGGCGCCGAGGACGGCCCGGGCGGCGATGTGGTGGCCGCCGGCGAGGACCACGCCGGCGGCGGCGCCGGCGTCGACCGCGATGGACTCGACCGGCGTGCCGGTGAAGATCTGCGCGCCGGCCGCGCGGGCCGCGTCGGCGAACACCCGGGAGACGGTGCCCATGCCGCCCTGGGCGATCATCCAGGTGCCGTCCGCGCCGGGCAGCCGGCACATGTTGTGGACCAGGAAGTTGTGCCCGGTGCCGGGGTCGTCCGGGCCGGCGTTCAGCCCGGACAGGCCGTCGGTCACGGCGTACATGGCGACCAGCAGGTCGGAGCGGAACTGGAAGCGGGCCAGGTAGTCGGCGACCGAGCCGCGTACCAGGTTGATGAACGTGCTCTGCAGGGCGGGCCGGATGTACCGCTCGGCGGTCTCCTCGACCGGCAGCGGCTCGGCCAGCCAGGCCGGGCCGAGGTCGTTGCGCATCGCGCCCAGTTCTTCCTGGAGGGCGTCGTCGGCGGAGACATCCTCGGGGGTGAAGAACGAGGCCATCTGCTCGCGGATCGCCTCCCGGTCCCGGCCGAACAGCAGGTACGGCGAGCCGGATCCGCCCGGCGTGGGCAGGAAGTAGTGCGGATCCCGCCGCAGGGTCGGGATCGTCACGTCGAGGGTGCGCAGCAGCTCCGGCGGCATCAGGCCGAGCAGGTAGGAGCCGGTGGAGTGGCTCAGTTCCGGCACCTTGGGGAAGGGCCGCTCGGTGCGGGCCGCGCCGCCGATCACGTCGGTGGCCTCCAGTACCACGACCTTCAGGCCGGCGCGGGCGAGCAGGACGGCCGAGACCAGGCCGTTGTGGCCGGCACCGACCACGACGACATCGGCGCGCGAGGGGAGCTGCGGAGCGGTCATAGCAGGCGAGCGTAGCGGTGCCGGTCAGGCCGGCGCCCCGCCCAGGGACTTGACGACCCGCCGGACTTCTATCTCGAACAGTGGCGTCACGTCCGAGACCGCCCAGTGCAGGTGCCCGAACACCTCCATCGCCACCATGCCGTACAGGCGGGTCCAGGCGGCCAGGAACTCGTAGATGACCTCGACCGGCAGTTCGGGCTCGCCGTGCCTGAGCCGGAACGGTCCGAGGGTCGGGGCGAACGCCTCGGCCAGGTGGGGCGGGGGTGTCGTGGGGAACGGGCGCTGCGCCCACAGGTGCGCGAGCGTTTCCAGGAAGGGTGCGCCGAACCGGGCGGCGGCCTCCCCGCCCGGGCGGCAGGCCGAGGCGGCGGCCGCGTAGGCGTCGATGCCGGGCACCGGGTTGCCGAAGATCAGGCCGAATTCGGCCGGGTGCGCCAGGGACCACGCCCGGAACGCGTGCGTCATCGCGATGAGTTGCTCGACCGGGTCGGCGCCGGCGGCGTGCCGCGCGTCCTCCACGGCCACCCGCAGTTCCTCGTAGATGTCCTCGGCCAGGTGCAGGACCAGCGCGTCCAGGCTGGGGAAGTACCGGTAGATGGCCGGCGCGGTCATGCCCATGTCCCGCGCGATGGCGCGCAGCGAGATGGCTGGGACGCCGCCGGTGGTGAGCAGCCGCCGGGCGTGGTCCTTCAACTCCGTCACCGTGGCGGCACGCAGTCGTTCGCGGCGGCTGGGTGACGCCATCGTCATAGTTCCGCTCACTCCCTTGACCGGGCGAACGCCGCTTGCGATAGTGAACGGCGTTTATGGGGGTAAAGCCTGTGTGCAGCTTACCCGGTAGTCGAGGGGGTGCGCGATGTTCGCGTGGTGGGGGGCCGCCGTCGTCCGGGCGCGGTGGCTGGTGCTGATGGCGGCGGTGGTGTTCACCACCGTCGGCGCCCTGTGGGGGACCGGCGTATTCGGCCGGCTGCACGGGGGCGGCTTCGACGACCCGGACAGCGAGGCGGTCCGGGCCGCGAGCCGGATCTCCGCGGAGTTGGGTCACCAGAACGTCGACCTGCTGCTGCTCTACAGCAGCCCGGACCGGACCGTCGACGATCCGGCCTTTCGCGAGCCGGTCACCGCCAAGCTGGCCGAACTGCGCGCCCGGCCCGAGATCGGCAACGTCGTGAGCTGGTACGACACCCAGGCGCCGGACCTGATCTCGGCCGACCGGCACGCCACCTACGCGGCCGTCCGGTTGCGCGAGTCCGACCAGGACAAGCAGAGCGCGGCGTACAACGCGCTCAAGCCGGACCTGGCCGTGCCCGGCCTCACCAGCCAGGTCGGCGGCAACGCCGCGTTCATGGTCTCCGCCAACGAGCGGACCCGGGCGGACATCGGCCGGGCCGAGCTGCTGTCGATGCCGGTCCTGCTGATCCTGCTGATCCTGATCTTCGGCGGCCTGGTGGCCGCGTCGATGCCGCTGCTCACCGGCGTGCTGGCCATCCTCGGCGCGTTCATGGCCGTGCGGCTGCTCAACCTGGTCACCGACGTCTCGGTCTTCGCCATCAACATCATCACGCTGATCGGCATGGGCATGGCGATCGACTACGCGCTGTTCGTGGTCAGCCGGTTCCGCGAGGAACTGGCCGCCGGGCACGGGACCCCCGAGGCGATCCGGCGAACGATGGCCACGGCGGGCCGCACGGTCCTGGTCTCCGGGCTCACGATCGCGCTCGCCCTGGCCAGCCTGCTGATCTTCCCGCAGCCGTTCCTGCGCTCGATGGGACTCGGCGGGATCGCCGCCGTCCTGGTCGCCATGGTCGCCGCGCTGACCGTGCTGCCCGCGCTGCTGGCCGTGCTGGGTCACCGGATCAACGCGCTGCGCATCCCGCTGCCGTGGCGCCGCCGGGCCGCCGGGCCCCGCTCCGTCACGGACGGGGGCTGGGCGCGACTGGCCCGCAGCGTCATGCGCCGGCCGGCGCTGTACCTGGTGGGCGTGTTCGCGGTGCTCGCCGTGCTGGCGTCCCCGTTCCTGCGGGTCGAGTTCGGCGGCATGGACGAGCGGGTCCTGCCGACCGGCACGGAGTCGCGGGTGGTCAGTGAACGGATCCGCGCCGAGTTCCCCAACGGCACCGTCGCGCCGATCCAGGTCCTCATCTCCGGCGACGCCGCCGGGGCTGCGGCCGCCGCGCCGGCGTTCGCCCAGCGCGTCGCCGCGCTGCCGGACGCCTCCGGCGCGACCGTCATCGCCCAGCGCGGCGGGTCCGCCCTGATCTCCGTCACGTACCCCGGCGAGCCGGCCGGTGGGGCCGCCGAGAACCTGGTCCGCGCCATCCGCGACCTGCCCGCGCCGACCGGTGCGGAGGTCCTGGTCGGCGGGCGCACCGCGCAGAACATGGACCTGCTGTCCAGCATCGGCGCCCGGCTGCCCTGGATGGCCCTGATCATGGCGGGCGCCACGTTCACGCTGCTGTTCCTGGCCTTCGGCTCGGTGGTCCTGTCGCTCAAGGCCGTGCTGATGAACCTGGTCTCCATCGGCGCGTCGTTCGGCGTGGTCGTCTGGGTCTTCCAGGAGGGGCACCTCGCCGGCCTGCTGAAGTTCACCAGCCTGGGCGCCATCGAGCCGTCCAACCCGATCCTCATGCTGGCCGTCCTGTTCGGGCTTGCGACCGACTACGAGGTGTTCCTGCTCTCCCGGGTCCGGGAGGAGTACGACAGCACCGGGGAGAACCGCACCGCCGTGGCCAACGGCATCCAGCACACCGGACGCCTCATCACCGCCGCCGCGCTGCTGCTCATCGTCGTGGTCGCCGGCTTCGCCACCGGCGGCGTGCAATTCATCAAGCTCATCGGCGTCGGCATGATCGTCGCGATCGCGGTGGACGCGACGCTGGTCCGGGCGTTGCTGGTGCCGGCGACCATGCGCCTGCTGGGCCGCTGGAACTGGTGGGCGCCGGGGCCGCTGGCCCGGGTGTACCGGCGCTACGGCATCCGCGAGTCAGCGGGCACGCCGGAGATCCGCGAGCCCGTGCCGGCGAGCTGACGACAGAGGCGGCGGGCGAGGCCCCGGCCCCTGCCCGCCGCTTGCCCGTGGCCCCTGCCCTTCGAGATCACCCGCAGGGGTTTCCAGGCCCTGGGCGGCGGTGGAGCACAATAGCGCCGTGACCGTACCGCGCGACATAGTCCTGCTCGGCTCGACCGGCTCCGTGGGCACCCAGGCGATCGACCTCGTGCGCCGCAATCCGGACCGGTTCCGGGTGGTGGCCCTGGGCGCCGGCGGCGGGAACGTGGAACTGCTCGCCGCGCAGGCCCTTGAGCTGGGGGTGGAGGCCGTCGGGGTGGCGAGGGCCACCGCCGCCCAGGATCTCCAGCTCGCCTTCTACGCGGAGGCGTCGCGGCGCGGCTACGCGACGGGCGACTACAAGCTGCCGAAGATTGTTGCTGGGCCGGACGCGATGGCCGAGTTGGCCAGCTGGCCGTGCCACACCGTGCTGAACGCCGTCGTCGGCTCGCTGGGCCTGGCGCCCACGCTGGCGGCCCTGCGCGCCGGGCGCACCCTGGCGCTGGCGAACAAGGAGTCGCTGATCGCGGGCGCCCCGCTGGTCCGCGCCGCGCTGACCCGTCCCGCCCTGCTGGACCAGATCGTGCCCGTGGACTCCGAACACTCCGCGCTGGCCCAGTGCCTGCGCGGCGGCGCCCGGGGCGAGGTCAGCCGGCTGATCCTGACCGCCAGCGGGGGCCCGTTCCGGGACCGCCGCCGGGAGGAGTTGGCCGAGGTCACGCTCGTCGACGCGCTCGCGCACCCCACCTGGGACATGGGGCCGGTGGTCACGATCAACTCGGCGACCATGGTGAATAAGGCGCTGGAGGTCATCGAGGCGCACGAGTTGTACGCGGTCCCGTACGACCGGATCACCGTGATGGTGCACCCGCCGTCGGTGATCCACTCGATGGTGGAGTTCGCGGACGGCTCCACCCTGGCCCAGGCCAGCCCGCCGGACATGCGCCTGCCGATCGGCCTGGCGCTGGCCTGGCCCGAGCGGCTGCCCGGCGCCGCCCGGCCGGTGGACTGGACCGCCGCGCACACCTGGGAACTGCGCCCGCTGGACGACGAGGCGTTCCCGGCGGTCCGCCTCGCCAAGCAGGCGGGCGCGGCCGGGCACTGCCGCCCGGCGATCTACAACGCGGCGAACGAAGAGTGTGTGGCCGCGTTCCGCGCCGGCGCCCTGCCGTTCCTGGGCATCGTGGACACTCTCGAACGCGTCCTTGAGGGTGCACCGGAGTTCGCCGAACCGGGTACCGTCGAGGAGGTGCTCGCCGCCGAGTCCTGGGCGCGAGCGCGGGCTCGCGAGATCATCGACACCGTCCGCACGGCGGCGAAAGGGAGCTGAATGTACCTGCTTGGGGTGGTTCTGTTCGCCCTGACGATCCTCATCTCGGTGAGCCTGCACGAGGCCGGCCACCTGCTCACGGCCAAGGCGTTCGGGATGAAGGTCACGAGGTACTTCGTCGGCTTCGGCCCGACGCTGTGGTCCTTCCGGCGCGGCGAGACCGAGTACGGCGTCAAGGGCATCCCGCTCGGCGGCTTCTGCAAGATCGTCGGGATGACCCCGCAGGACGACGACGTGGCCCCCGAGGACGAGCCGCGCGCCATGTGGCGGTATCCGGTGTGGAAGCGCACGATCGTGATGTCCGCCGGCTCGATCACGCACTTCCTGCTGGCGTTCGTGGCGCTCTGGCTGGTCGCCATGTTCATGGGGCTGCCGAATCCGGCGATCAAGACCCCGCTGGCCGCCTACGTGAAGGTCACCGACTGCGTCGTGGTGCCCAACGAGGTCCGCGACTGCCAGCCCGGCGACCCGCCCAGCCCGGCCAGGCAGGCCGGCCTGCGCGACGGCGACGAGATCACGGCGGTGAACGGCACCCCGGTCACCACCTACGACGACCTGCTGGTCCAGTTGCGCGCCGCGAAGCCGGACAGCCCCGCGAGCATCACCTACGTCCGGGACGGGCAGCCGCACGACGCCCGGGTGACCCTCGGCGCGGTCCAGCGGCCCCCGCTGGACGATCCGGCCGGCTCGACCACCGCGGTCGCCGCGCTCGGCGTCTCCGGCCCGAACCTGCCGCCCGGCGTCCCGCCCACCGTGACGTACGGCCCGGTCGATGGGTTCAACGCCTCGGTGAAGTTCACCGGGCAGGCGTTCCAGGCCACGTTCGCGGCGCTCAAGCAGTTCCCGAAGAAGATCCCCGCGCTGTGGACCGCGATCACCGGCGGTGAGCGGGACGTGAACACCCCGATCAGCGTGGTCGGCGCCACCCGGATCGGCGGCGAGGCGGTGGAGCACGGCGCCTGGGAACTGTTCGTCTCGCTGTTCATCACGCTGAACTTCTTCATCGGCGTGTTCAACCTGCTGCCGCTGCTGCCGCTGGACGGCGGGCACATCGCGATCGCCTGGTTCGAGCGGGTCCGCTCCTGGCTCTACGCCCGGATCGGCCGGCGGGACCCCGGCCGGGTGGACTATCTCAAGCTCATGCCGGTGACCTACGCGCTGATTCTCGTCGGCGGCGTGTTCACCCTGTTGACAATCACCGCAGACATCATCAACCCGATCAGGCTCTTCCCGTGAGTGAGACCACCGTGACCGCAGTCAGTCTGGGCATGCCCGCCGTCCCACCCCCGCCGCTGGCCCCCCGCCGGGCCAGCCGGCAGATCATGGTCGGCCCGGTGGCCGTGGGGGGTGGCGCACCGGTGTCGATCCAGTCGATGACCACCACGGTCACCGCCGACGTGAACTCCACGCTCCAGCAGATCGCCGAACTGACCGCGGCGGGCTGCCAGATCGTCCGGGTCGCGGTGCCGTCGCAGGACGACGTGGAGGCGCTGCCGGCGATCGCGAAGAAGTCGCAGATCCCGGTCATCGCGGACATCCACTTCCAGCCGAAGTACGTGTTCGCCGCGATCGACGCCGGCTGCGCCGCGGTGCGGGTCAACCCCGGCAACATCAAGAAGTTCGACGACAAGGTCGCCGAAATCGCCCGCGCCGCCTCCGACGCGAAGGTGCCGATCCGGATCGGCGTCAACGCCGGCTCGCTGGATGCCCGCCTGCTCGCCAAGTACGGCAAGCCGACCGCGGAGGCGCTGGTCGAGTCCGCCCTCTGGGAGTGCTCGCTGTTCGAGGAGCACGGCTTCCGGGACATCAAGATCTCCGTGAAGCACAACGACCCGGTCGTCATGATCCGGGCGTACCGGCAGCTTGCCGAGCAGTGCGACTACCCGCTCCACCTGGGCGTCACCGAGGCCGGTCCGGCGTTCCAGGGCACGGTCAAGTCGGCGGTGGCGTTCGGCGCGCTACTCGGCGAGGGCGTGGGGGACACGATCCGGGTCTCGCTGTCCGCCCCGCCGGTCGAGGAGGTCAAGGTCGGCGCGGCGATCCTCGAGTCGCTCGGCCTGCGCGAGCGCGGCCTGGAGATCGTCTCGTGCCCGTCCTGCGGTCGGGCCCAGGTCGACGTGTACACGCTCGCCGAGCAGGTCACCGCCGCCCTGGAAGGGCTGCCGGTGCCGCTGCGGGTGGCCGTGATGGGCTGCGTGGTGAACGGGCCGGGCGAGGCCCGCGAGGCCGACCTCGGCGTCGCCTCCGGCAACGGCAAGGGGCAGATCTTCGTCAAGGGCGAGGTCATCAAGACCGTGCCGGAGTCGCAGATCGTCGAGACGCTTGTCGAGGAGGCCCTCCGGTTGGCCGACGAGATGGGTGCCGACCTCCCGGAGGACCTGCGCGACCTCCTGCCCGCCAAGCCCACCGTCACGGTCCAGTAAGCCCCGGTAAGCCCCGCGCGGTCAGCGCTGCGGCGGGTTACTCGGCCTCGGCGAGGATGGCGTAGAGCTTGCGCTTGGTCTCGTTGAGGACCTCCAGGGCCCGGGTGCGCTGCTCCGGGGTGCCGCTGAAGCCGACCTGGCGCAGCGCGTTCATGATCCCGAAGGCGGCGTCCCGGAAGTCCTGCGCCTGGGAGACGGTGTCGTCGGCGTACTCCTCCCATGGCGCGTTCTGCGCCGCCTGGGTCGCCTCCGCCTGCCCGGTCTCGGTCAGGGTGAACCGCTTCCGGCCGTTCTCCGTCTCGCTGGTGATCAGGCCCTCGTCCTCCAGCAGTTGGAGGGTCGGGTAGATCGAGCCCGGGCTCGGCCGCCAGATGCCGCCGGTGCGGCTCTCCAGCTCCTGGATCATTTCGTACCCGTGCATCGGGCGCTCGCTGAGCAGGGCGAGCACGGCGGCGCGCACGTTGCCGCGCCGGCCGCCCCGGCCGCGCCCCCGACCCCGCCAGTCCCCGTGGCCGTGCGGCCCGGGCGGGAAGGGGGGCCGGAACCCGAAGCCCCGGTGCCGGGCCTCGTGCATGGCCCAGAAGTCCCGCTTGAAGTCACGCATGTCGTTCCCCCATGGTCGATGTGTTGCCGATATATCGGAAGTGTATCGGCGACATTCTTGTGTGGGCAAGCCCTCGTTCTAACAGTACGGGCGTACGGCTAGAGTCGGCGCCGTGCCGCTTCTCCCCGAACCCGGTCCGACCCGGGTGCTCAGCCTCGCGACGCTGGTCAACACCGTCGGCCGGGGCGTGTACCTGGCCGCCAACGCGCTGTTCCTGACCCGCTCGGTCGGGCTGTCCGTCAACGAGGTCGGCCTCGCGCTGACGCTCGCCGCGCTGGTCGGCGTGATCCTCAGCACCCCGGCGGGCCACCTGGCGGACCGGTACGGCGCGAACCGGCTCCAGTTGCTCGCCCTGGTCTGGTCGGCGCTGGCGACCGTGGCCCTGCTGGCCGTGCGCACGTTCCCCGCGGCCCTGCTCGTCGCCGCCCTGGCCGCCGTCGGCGACGCGACCGTCCGCGCCGCCCGCGGCGCGGTGATCGCCGCTGCCGTCCCGGCCGGCCAGCGGGTACGCACCCGCGCCTACCTGCGCGCCACCACCAACGTCGGCATCTCCCTCGGCGCCGTGCTGGCCGGCGTCGGCCTCACCCTGGACACCCGGCCCGCGTACGTGGCGATGATCCTGGTCGATGCGGCCTCGTTCCTCGCCGCCGCCGCGATCCTGACCCGGCTGCCGGCGCTGCCGCCCGCCCCCACGGCCCCTGGGCAGCGCCGCGGGCTGATCGTCCTGCGCGACCGGCCGTTCCTCACCTTCGCGGTCCTCGACGGCCTGTTCATGATCCACCATTCGCTGCTGACCATCGGGTTGCCGCTGTGGATCGCCGAGCAGACCCGGGCGCCGCGCTGGATGGTCTCCGTGCTGCTGCTGCTTAACACCGTGATGGTCGTGCTGTTCCAGGTGCGCGCCTCCCGGGGTACCGAGAGCCTGGCCGGCGCCGCCCGGGCGGCCCGCCGCGCGGGACTGGTCATCGCGCTCGCCTGTGGACTGTTCGGCCTCAGCGCCGGCGTCCCGGCGGCCGTCGCCGTCCCGCTGCTGCTGATCGGCGCGCTGGTGCACGTGGTGGGCGAGTTGTGGCAGTCCGCTGCCGGCTGGGGCATCTCCTTCGGCCTCGCCCCCGCCCACGCGCAGGGCCAGTACCAGGGTGCCTACGGCATGGGCGCTCAACTCGGCGGCATGGTCGCCCCGGTCGTGGTGACCAGCCTGGCGCTCGGTTGGGGGCTGCCCGGCTGGCTGGTCCTGGGCGCGGCCTTCCTGCTGATCGGCGCGCTCGTCCCCGCCGTCGTCCGCTGGGGCGAGCGGACCCGGGCGCCCGAAGGGGAGCTGGTGACGATCAGCTGACCACCCACCCCCGCGGTGGGGCAGCATCTGGCAGTCTTGATTGGTGCTGACGATGCCGGTCCGCCATCTCGGTGACGCCGAGCGGGGCGCCGTGGAACGGCTGCTGGAATGCGACCCGTACGCCGCCGCCCAGGTGGCCGAGCGGGTGGCCGCCCGCGGCCTGTCCTGGTGGCGCGCCGACGGGCGGATCTTCGGGTACGGCGGGCGCCGGCAGCTCGAGTCCGTGTGCTGGCTCGGCGCGCACTGCACCCCGGTCCTGGCCGCGCCGCCCGCCGTCGCCGCCTTCGCCGACCAGCTTGGCACCGAGGAGCGAGCCTGCTCCTCGGTGGTCGGCCGGGCCGACCAGGTGCTCGGGCTCTGGGAGCGGCTCGGCGACGTCTGGGGCCCAGCCCGCGACGTGCGCCCCGACCAGCCCCTGCTGGTCGTGGACGCCCCGCCCGCCGTCCAGGCCGACCCGGGCGTCCGCCTCGTCCGCCCCGACGAGGTCGACGCCCTGTACCCCGCCTCCGTCGCCATGTACGCCGAGGAGGTGGGCGTCTCCCCGGTCGCCGAGGACGGCGGGCGCGGCTACCGCCGCCGGGTCGTCGAACTGGTCCGGGCGCGGCGGGCGTACGCCAAAATCGTGGATGGCGAAGTGCTGTTCAAGGCCGAACTGGCCGTGGTCACCCGGCAGACCGCCCAGTTGCAGGGCGTGTGGGTGGCGCCCGAGTTCCGTGGTCGCGGCTACGCCATCGCCGGCGTCGCCGCCGTCGTCCGCGACGCCCTCCGCCGCGTCGCCCCCACCGTCAGCCTCTACGTCAACGACTACAACGCCCCCGCCCGCCGCGTGTACGACCGCTGTGGCTTCCGCTCCGCCGGCACCTTCGCCACCATCCTCTTCTGACGCCCCACCCCGCCCGTGTCTCGCGAATCATGGTGGTGGATCGTTAGAGTCGCCCCGTGGATCTGGACGACACCGCCGCCCGGCTCGGGGTACCCGTCGAGGACGTCGAGCGCGTGCACCGGCTCGCCGGCGACCGGCCATCGGCTCCGCTGCCCGCCAAGGCCGACGCGCCCGCGATCCTCGACCGGCTCGCGGTGCGGCCGGACGACGCCGCCGAGATCATGGCGGGCTGGCCCGACCCGGACTCCCCACTATGGACCCCCGAGCTGCGCTGGCTGCTCGACCGCTCGATCGCCCTGGTCAGCGCCGATCTCGGGGGTCACGGCTGGCTGGTGCCCGGCCCGGAGCTGCCGCGCGAACGGGGTCCCGCCTGGCGGCATCTCTACGTGTACGCGTACCTGGCCCTGGTCGACGTCGTCACGGGGTACCACCGCGCCCACGGCATCGCCGATGCCGTGTCCTGGGCGACCCTCGCGGACCTGGGCCGCAACCTCGCGATCGACCGGCGGATGCAAGGCGAGGGCTGGCCGGTCACGCAGAGCTGGCTGACGCTGCACGCGCGCGGCGGCGTCTACGAACTGGGCCGGCTCCAGTACCAGCGCGGCAGCACCACCATCGACCTGCACATCCCGGACAACGGGCCGCTGACTCCGCAGGCCGTCTCGGCGTCGCTCGACGAGGCCCGGGCGTTCTTCCCCCGCCACTTTCCCGACGAGCACTACACGGCGTTCGGCTGCGGCTCGTGGCTGCTCGACCCGCAACTGTTGGATTACCTGCCGGGGGACGCCAACATCGCCCGGTTCCAGCGGAGGTTCGAGCTGGAGCCGTATGAGGAGCCGGAGGGGCTGGACGGCGACGTCGAGGTGCTGCGGTTCGTGTTCCGCACCCTGACCACGCCGCTCGACCAGCTCCCGCGCCGCACCGTGCTCCAGCGCGCGGTCGTCGACCACCTGATGGCCGGCCGCCACTGGCAATGGCGCCGCGGCCGCTTCCCGATCTAGCGGCACCCCTGGATCCCGTCTCGCGGATCTTGCCGGGTCGGGACAGCGCCGGACCCTAGGTGGGCTGCTGATCTGGGCGGCCGGCTACCGAGTTCAGGTGCGCCAGGGCGAGCCGGTACGAGGTGAGCAGGCCCGTCTCGGTGTACGGCAGACCCAGTTCGGCGCAGTACTCCCGGACAACGGGCCGGACGCGGCGCAGATTGGGCCGGGGCATGCTGGGGAACAGGTGGTGCTCGATCTGGTAGTTGAGTCCGCCCAGGAGCACGTCGACCACCCGGCCCCCGCGCACGTTGCGGGAGGTCAGGACCTGCTTGCGGAGGAAGTCGAGGCGCTGGCCCGGACCGATGATGGGCATGCCCTTGTGGTTCGGCGCGAACGAACATCCCATGTAGACGCCCCACAGTCCCTGGTGGACGGCTATGAACAGCAGCGCCTTGCCGGGCGACAGGACGGCGAACACCGCGGTCAGGTAGGCGGCGGCGTGCAGGAGCAGCAGGACGGCCTCGGCGGTGCGGTGGCGCACGGGCGTGCGGCGGATGGCCAGGCCGCTCGCCACGTGCAGGTTCAGGCCCTCGAGGGTCAGCAGGGGGAAGAACAGGTACGCCTGTCGGCGGGCCAGCCAGCGGCCGGCGCGGCCCCGCCGCTCCGCCGCCTGCTCCGGGGTCCAGGCGAGGACGCCCGCGCCGACGTCGGGGTCCTCGTCCTCGTGGTTGGGGTTGGCGTGGTGGCGGGTGTGCTTGTCCATCCACCACCCGAAGCTCAGCCCGATCGCCAGGTTGCCGAGCAGCAGGCCGCTGATCTCGCTCGGGCGCCGGGTGCGGAACACCTGCCGGTGCCCCACGTCGTGGCCGAGGAACGCGACCTGGGTGGTGGCGACGGCCATCGCGGCGGCCACGGCGAGCGTCCACCAGGAGTCGCCGACCAGCGCGAACGCCACCCAGGTGGCGGCCAGTGCGCCGATGGTGGCGGCGATGGCGACCGTGTAGAAGCCGGGGCGGCGGCGGGTGAGCCCGGCGGCGGTGACGCGCCGGGACAGGTCGGCGAAGTCGCTGCCCCGGGTGCGGGTGGCGGGTGGCGCGTCGAGGGTCGTGCTCGCGGTCATCTGGGCTCTCCCGTTCCGGCCGGCGGTCGGCGCCCCTTCAGCGTTCCGGTCCGAAGGCCCGGCGGACATGGCGTCGACCCCCCAAGATCTGGTCGGGTTATCCCTACCCCGTGCCGGCCGCCCGCGGGGATCCCAGCCGCGGTCGCCCGCGCCTAGTGCCATTCGGCGGGGGCGGCGGCGCGGCGCTCGCCGGCCGCCACGAGCGAGGTGGCGAGCGACTTCGCCACCAGTGGCAGGGTCTCGCCGCGGCGGATGGTCTGGATGCCGGCCAGGTTGCGCTGCCGAACCTCGCGCAGGAAGTCCGACAGGGGGGACCGGAACACGCCGTAGTCGTCGTAGTGGATCGGCACCGTGACGGCGGGCCGGATCATCTGGACGGCGTCCGCGCCCTGCCCCGCGTCCATCGTCAGCAGGACGCCCGCCACCCGGGCCCCGCCGAGGTGGATCAGCATCGCGTCGATGCCGGGGAACCGGCGGGGGATCTCCGACAGGAACGGCCGGCGCAGCGTGTCCCCGGTGATGTACAGCCGCAGCCGGCGCTTGCCGTCCACGGTCAGGTCCAGGAGGCTGCCCATCACGTCGGGCATCAGCCGGTCGACGGGCCCGGGGCCGTGCTGGCCCGGGGTGGCGGTGATCCGCAGCGCGGCGGAGCCCCGGCGCCACTCGTGGCTGTCCCAGGTGTTCAGCGGCCGGAGCGCGAAGAAGCCCCGCCGGCGCAGCCTACGGGCCGCCTGCGGGGTGGTGACGATCGGTAGGCCGCGGGCGAGGCGGCCGCTGGCCACCCGGTCGAAGTGATCGCCGTGCAGGTGGGACAGGACCACCGCGTCCAGCGGCGGGAGTTGGGTGATGTCCAGCGCGGGTTCGGTGCGGCGCTTGGACATCAGCCCGTACCCCAGGTGTACCCGCTGCCCGGCGTGCAGGAAGTTAGGGTCGGTGAGCAGTGTGAACGGGCCCAGCCGCAGCAGCGTGGTGGCGGTGCCGATGAAGGTGACCGTGTCGGTGGCCATTGCCGCGGGCTACCCCACCCGCCCGGAACCATGCGGTTGCGGGCACGGGAACTGCGCGGTGCGGGTGGCGTGGGGCGTCGACGCGGTGCACACCACCGCGGCCGCCCCACGCCACCGCGATGCCCGCGGGACCGGGGCGGCGCGGGCGTTAGGGCGCCGTCTTCCCGATGCCGGTCGCGGGCCGGTCGCGCCGCCGGTAGCGGAGGCGGCGCTCGCGGAACGTCTCGGTCACGCCGGTAACGATGCCGGAAATCGCCCGGCGCCGGCAACGCATTTATCGATCTCCCGGGCGTCGGCTGGACGCACCCTGTCCGGCCGTAGACCATTGACCCCCATGAGAGGACGACCGTGACCCAGCCCCCACTCACCGTCGAGGAGTTGCGCCTCGCGGTCGACGCCGGCGAGATCGACACCGTCGTCCTCGCCCTGGTCGACATGCAGGGGCGGCTCCAGGGCAAGCGCTTCCATGCCCGGTTCTTCCTGGACGAGGTGGTGGCGCACGGCAGCGAGGGCTGTACCTACCTGCTCGCCGTGGACGTCGACATGAACACCGTGGACGGGTACGCGATGTCGGGATGGAGCCGGGGGTACGGCGACTTCGCGATGCGGCCGGACCTGACCACGCTGCGCCGGGTGCCGTGGCAGCCGGGCACCGCGATGGTGCTCGCCGACCTGGCGTGGCCGGACGGCTCCGGCGAGGTGGTCGCCTCGCCGCGGCAGATCCTGCGCCGGCAGGTGGCGCGCCTGGCCGAGCACGGCTTCACCGCGTACGCCGGGACCGAACTGGAGTTCATCGTCTACCGGGACTCGTACGAACGGGCGTGGCAGCGGGGGTATCGGGAGCTGACCCCGGCGAACCTGTACAACGTCGACTACTCGCTGCTCGGCACCGCCCGGGTGGAGCCGCTGCTGCGCCGGATCCGCAACGACATGGCCGGCGCCGGGCTGGTGCCGGAGAACGCCAAGGGCGAGTGCAACCTCGGCCAGCACGAGATCACGTTCCGGTACGACGAGGCGCTGCGCTGCGCCGACCACCACGCCGTCTACAAGAACGGCGCCAAGGAGATCGCCGCCCAGGAGGGGATGGCGCTCACCTTCATGGCCAAGCCGAACGCCCGCGAGGGCAACTCCTGCCACATCCACTTCTCGCTTCGGTCGGCGGACGGCCGCCCGGCGATGCACGGTGACGGGCCCGGGCACCTGTCGCCGACGGGGCAGCGCGTGGTGGCCGGGCTGCTGGCCACGCTGCGCGACTTCAGCGTGCTGTATGCCCCGAACATCAACTCGTACAAGCGGTACCAGCCGGGCTCGTTCGCGCCGACCGCGCTGCGCTGGGGTGGCGACAACCGCACGTGCGCGTTGCGGCTGGCCGGCCACGGCGCGGGGCTGCGGGTGGAGAACCGGATGCCGGGCGGCGACGTGAACCCGCACCTGGCGATCGCCGCGCTGATCGCCGGCGCGGTACACGGGCTGGCGAACGACCTGCCGCTGGAGCCCGAGTACCGGGGCAACGCGTACGAGGACGCGGAGGCGCCGCGCGTACCGGCCACGCTACGGGACGCGCTGGCGCGGTGGGAGTCCTCCGACCTGGCCCGGGCGGCGTTCGGCCCCGAGGTGGTCGAGCACTACGCCAACAACGCGCGGGTCGAGGTCGCGGCCTTCGACGCGGCGGTCACGGACTGGGAACTGGCCCGGGGATTCGAGCGCCTGTGAGCGCGAGGAGCGCCCGGAGCGCGTCGGGCCGGAGGACCGGTGGTTGCGGAGGAAGTACCGCAGTCGCGAGCGAAAGGATGGCTCTGTGAGCGCGAGGAGCGCCCGGAGCGTGCCGGGCCGCAGGACCGGTGGTTGCGGAGGAAGTACCGCAGTCGCGAGCGAAAGGATGGCTCTGTGAGCGCGAGGAGCGCGGCGGCTGGTGACCGCGTGCACCAGGTGATCAACCCGGCGACCGAGGAGGTGGTCGCGGAGGTGCCGTCGGCGACCGCGGCGCGGGCCGACGCCGCCATCGAGCGCGCGAGGGGAGCGTTCGAGGGTTGGCGGGCGGTCACGCCCGGCGACCGGGCCCGGCTGCTGCGCCGGTTCGCCGCGGTGGTTGACGCGCATGTCGAGGAGCTTGCCGGCATCGAGGTGCGCAACGCCGGGCACACCATCGGCAACGCGCGCTGGGAGGCGG
Source organism: Rhizomonospora bruguierae (assembly GCF_018397995.1). GTDB lineage: Bacteria > Actinomycetota > Actinomycetes > Mycobacteriales > Micromonosporaceae > Rhizomonospora > Rhizomonospora bruguierae. The sequence continues at coordinate 14,477 of NZ_BBQH01000039.1, read as the reverse complement.
GCAACGTCCGGGACGTGCTCGACTACTACGCGGGCGCGCCGGAGCGGTTGTCCGGCCGGCAGATCCCGGTGCCGGGCGGGCTGGATGTGACGTTCCACGAGCCGCTCGGCGTGATCGTGCCGTGGAACTTCCCGATGCCGATCGCCGGCTGGGGTTTCGCCCCCGCGCTCGCCGCCGGTAACACGGTTGTGCTCAAGCCCGCCGAGTTGACCCCGCTGACCGCGTTGCGCCTGTCTGAGTTGGCGCTGGAGGCGGGGCTGCCGGCGGGGGTGCTGACGGTGATTCCGGGGCGCGGCTCCGTGGTGGGGGAGCGGTTCGTCACCCACCCGGCGGTCCGCAAGGTCTGCTTCACCGGCTCCACGGATGTGGGTAGGCGCATCATGGCCGGCTGCGCCGGGCGGGTGAAGCGGGTCACCCTGGAACTGGGCGGCAAGAGCGCGAACATCGTGTTCGCCGATGCCGACCTGGAGCGTGCCGCGGCGTCCGCGCCGTCCGGCGTCTTCGACAACGCCGGCCAGGACTGCTGCGCCCGCTCGCGGATCCTGGTCCAGCGTTCGGTGTACGAGAAGTTCCTGGCGTTGCTGGAGCCGGCGGTGAAGGCGTTCCGGGTGCTCGACCCGGCGTCGCCGGACGCCGAGATGGGTCCCCTGATCTCGGCCGCGCACCGGGCCACCGTGGCGTCTTATGTGGACGGCGCGACGGTGGCGTACACGGGGAGCGCCCCGGCCGGGCGTGGCTACTGGTATCCGCCGACGGTGCTGCTGGCCGGGTCGCCGGCGGACCGGCACTGGCGCGAGGAGATCTTCGGCCCGGTCGTCTCCGTGCTGCCGTTCGACGACGAGCCGGACGCGATCCGGCTCGCCAACGACACCGAGTACGGGTTGTCGGGCTCGCTGTGGACCCGGGACGTGGGCCGGGCCATCCGGGTCGCCCGCGCCGTGGAGACCGGCACGCTCAGCGTCAACTCGCACTCGTCGGTGCGCTACTGGACCCCGTTCGGCGGGGTGAAGCAGTCCGGTCTCGGCCGCGAACTGGGTCCGGACGCGCCGCTCGCCTTCACCGAAACCAAGAACGTGTTCATCGCAACGGACTAGTGGGGGTCGCAAGTGGAGGGTCGGCTGGACGGGCGGGTGGCCGTGGTGACCGGCGCCGGCAGCGGGATCGGGCTGGCGAGCGCGCGTCGGCTGGCTTCCGAGGGCGCCAGGGTGGTGTGCGTCGACGTGAACCCGCGGGGCGGCAAGGAACTCGCCGATGAGCTGGGTGGCGAGTTCGTCGCCTGTGACGTGGCCGACGAGGCCCAGGTGCGGGACCTGTTCGACGGGGTGGCCGAGCGGCACGGCCGGATCGACATCGCGGTCAACAACGCCGGCATCTCCCCGCCGGACGACGATTCGATCCTCGTCACCGGGCTGGAGGCGTGGGAGCGGGTGCTGCGGGTGAACACCACCAGCGTGTACCTGTGCTGCAAGTACGTGATCCCCCACATGCGCCGCCAGGGCAGGGGTTCGATCATCAACACCGCCAGCTTCGTGGCCCTGATGGGCGCCGCCACCAGCCAGATCGCCTACACCGCGAGCAAGGGCGGGGTGTTGGCGATGACCCGGGAACTGGGCGTCCAGTTCGCCCGGGAGGGCATCCGGGTCAACGCGCTGTGCCCCGGGCCGGTCGCCACCCCGCTGCTGCTGGAACTGTTCGCCAAGGATCCGGAGCGGGCCGCCCGCCGCCTGGTCCACGTGCCGATGGGGCGGTTCGCCGAGCCGGGCGAGATCGCCGCCGCGGTGGCGTTCCTGGCCAGCGACGACGCGTCGTTCATGACCGCCGCCGAGTTCGTCGTGGACGGCGGGATCACCGGCGCGTACGTGACCCCGCGATGACCCGTCCGGTCGTCGGCATCACGTCCTACCTGGAGCCCGCCAGTTGGGGTCCGTGGCGGGGCGTGCCGGTCGCGTTCGTGCACGAGCGGTACGTGCGGGTCATCAACGGGGCGGGCGCCCGCTGCGTGGTGCTCCCGCCGGACCCGGTCGACGCGGACGTGCTGCGCATCCTGGACGCCCTGGTGATCGCCGGCGGCCCCGACGTGGATCCGGGGAACTACGGCGCCCCCCGGCATCCACTGACCGACAGCCGCCCGGACCGGGACCGCGCCGAGCTGGCCCTGCTCGCCGCCGCGCTCGCCGCCGACCTGCCGGTCCTCGGCGTCTGCCGGGGGATGCAACTGCTCACCGTCGCGTACGGCGGGTCGCTGCACCAGCACCTGCCCGAGGTGATCGGCGACGACCGGCACCAGCCCGCGCCGGCGGTGTACGGCACGCACCGGGTGCGGTTCGCCCCGGGGAGCCGGATCGCCGGGATCATGGCCGGCGACGGCGAGGTCAACTCGTACCACCACCAGGGCGTCGCGGACCCGGGCCGGCTCACGGTGACCGGCTGGGCCGACGACGGGGTGGTCGAGGTGGCCGAGGACCCGGCGAAGCGGTTCGTCCTCGGCGTGCAGTGGCACCCGGAGTACCTGGACGATGTCCGCCTGTTCAGGGCGCTGGTCGCGGCCGCCGGATGACGGGATCGCCGTTCCCCTCCGGATCGGTGATGGAGCACGATCGGTGGATGGGGAAGATTTACGAGTCCATCGATGGCCGGCTGCGGGAGTTCATCTCGGCGCAGCGGATGTTCTTCGTGGCCACCGCGCCGAGCGGGGACGGCGGTCACGTCAACCTCTCGCCCAAGGGCATGACCGGTACGTTCGCCGTGCTGGGCCCGCACCGGGTGGCGTACCTGGACTTCCACGGCAGCGGCGCGGAGACGATCGCGCACCTGCGGCAGAACGGCCGGATCACGCTGATGTTCTGCGCGTTCGAGGGGCCGCCGAAGATCGTCCGGCTGCACGGCACGGGGTCGGCGGTGGTGGTCACCGACCCGCGCTGCGCCGACCTGCTTGCCGCCTTCCCCGACCCGCCGGACCCGCACGGCCTGCGCGCGGTGATCACTGTGGACGTGCACCGGGTCAGCGACTCGTGCGGCTACGCCGTGCCGCTGATGGCCTACCAGGGCGACCGGGACCTGCTGGTGCGCTGGGGCGAGCGGCGGGACGCGGCGGCGCTGTCCGAGTACCGGGCGACCCGCAACGGGGTGAGCATCGACGGCCTGCCCGTATTCTCCTGACTCGCGGGGAGGGCTGCGGTCTCCCACCCGCCGCGTACCTCGACGTGCCGGGCGCCGGGCACCGCCAGCACCGCTCGCGCGGAGCGGGTGAGTGGAGATCCCGGCGCGGGCGGCGTAGCTCGGTCACGGTGGCGCGTGACCGGAGGGAGGGGGCCAAGCGACCTCGGCGCGGAGTGGGCGCTGGGCGCCGAGGCCAAACCACGTCGAGGACGCCGGCCAGGGCCGGCCCGACAGCCCGCTAGTCTGGGTGGCATGAGTGTCCGCGCAGCGCTGGCGCCCGGCAAGCAGACCCCGCGGCGCACGGTACCCCCGCACATCACCCGCCCCGAGTATGTGGGCAGGCCCGGCCCCCGGCCGTGGCGGGGGTCGCACGTGCAGAGCGCCGAGACCATCGAGAAGATGCGACTCGCCGGTCGGCTCGCCGCCCAGGCCACCCAGCTCGCCGGCGAGCACTGCAAGCCCGGCGTGACCACCGACGAGGTCGACCGGGTGGTACACGAGTTCCTCTGCGACCACGGTGCCTACCCGTCGACGCTGGGCTACAAGAACTTCCCCAAGTCGTGCTGCACCTCACTGAACGAGGTGATCTGCCACGGGATCCCGGACAGCACGGTGATCGAGGACGGCGACATCGTCAACGTGGACGTGACCGCCTTCATCAACGGCGTGCACGGCGACACGGACGCCACATTCTGCGTCGGCGAGGTGTCGCAGGAGGCGAGCCAGCTCGTCGAGCGCACCCGCGAGGCGACCATGCGGGGCATCCGGGCGGTGGCGCCGGGGCGCCCGCTGAACGCGATCGGCCGGGTGATCGAGGCGTACGCCAAGCGCTTCGGCTACGGGGTGGTACGCGACTTCACCGGCCACGGCATCGCCGAGACCTTCCACAGCGGCCTCTACGTGCCGCACTACGACAACCCGCGGCTCACCACGATCATGGAGCCGGGGATGACCTTCACCATCGAGCCGATGATCACGCTGGGCACACACGAGTACGACATGTGGCCGGACGGCTGGACCGTGGTCACCAAGGACCGGCGCTGGACCGCCCAGTTCGAGCACACGGTGGTCGTCACCGACGACGGCTACGAGATCCTGACGCTGCTGTGACGGCACCCCCCGCCGCGCTCATCGAGCGCCACCACGCGGACGTCTCCGGCGGCTGGCTGCGCCCGGCCGTGTTCGGCGCGATGGACGGCCTGGTCACCAACATCGCCCTGATCGCGGGCGTCGGCGGCGGCGCCGTGCGCCCCGGCACCATCCTGCTGACCGGGGTGGCCGGCCTGGTCGCCGGCGCGGTCTCGATGGGCCTGGGCGAGTACACCAGCGTCAAGTCCCAGAACGAGCAGGTGGCTGCCGAGGTGGCCAAGGAGCGGCTGGAGCTGGAGCTCAACCCGGAGGCGGAGGCGGAGGAGCTGGCCCAGATGTGGGTCGCCCGCGGCCTGTCCGAGGAGCTGGCCCGCCAGGTCGCGGAGGAACTGCACCGCCGGCCGGAGGAGGCGCTGCGCTTCCACGCCCGGGAGGAGCTGGGCGTCGACCCGGACGAGCGGCCCAGCCCGTGGGCCGCCGCCGTCTCCTCGTTCATCTGCTTCTCGATCGGCGCCGCGGTACCGCTGGTCACGTACCTGCTGGGCTTCACCTCCCTGCTGCTGGCGCTGGGCACCGGCGGCCTCGGGCTGTTCGTGGCGGGCGCCGTGACCGCCCGGTTCACCGGGCGGCGCTGGTGGTGGAGCGGGCTGCGGCAGCTCGTCCTGGGCGCGGCGGCGGCCGCCATCACGTACGCCATCGGGGCCATGATCGGCATCGGCGGGGGCCTGGGCTGACGGCGTCGACCGCCGCCCGCCCGGGCCCGGCGTCCCCCCGTGACTACTCCAGCCGGCGTTCGATGGGCAGGCGGGAGCGGGTGAGCAGGCCGGCGCCGAGCATCGCGACCAGCGGCACGACCAGCACCACGAGCAGATTCCGCCACGGCACCGTCAGCGGGAACGCGATCATGACCGGCCAGGAGTCCACCGCCGCCCGGTTGAACGCGGTGAGTATCGCGAAGGCGACGCCGAGCCCCGCCGCGACCCCGAGCACCGCGCCCAGCCCGGCGATCACCCCGGACTGGCTCAGCGACAGCAACCGCCGCAGCCGCGGGCTGGCGCCCACCGCGGCGAGCGTGGACAGGTCGGCCCGCCCGTCCGCGGCGGCCAGCCCGGTCGCGATGCCGGCCGCGCCGAGCGTGATCAGCGCGGCGGCCGCCGCGAGCACGTAGAGGAACGGGTCCTCCTGCGGATCCGCGCCCCGCTCCACGCCGATGTTGTTGCCGATCGTCGGCTCGATCCGCTGCACCGCCGCGCGCAGGGCGTCCTCCTGCGCCTGCGTCGGGACCGACGCGGTCGCCGCGACCAGCGCGCTGGGCAGCGCCGCGAGCCCGGTGCGCTCGGCCAGCGCCGGTGAGACGAACCAGGTGGGGAACCGGATGCCGCTGGTCATCAGGTACGCCGGCACCGTCAGGTGCGGCAGCTTCTCCTCCGACACGTCCGGATGCTGGCCGTCCTGCACGACGACGGTCGTGTGGCCGTCCTTGACGTACCGCGGATCCGCCACCACCACGCCGCCCGCCGCCAGCGCCCGCCGCGCCCCCGCCACGTCGGCCGGGGAGGCGTCCAACACGGCGGCGACCAGGGTGCCGTCGTCGACGGCGGGGAAGCTGTTGTTGCTGAACACGAACTTGCCGCTGGAAGCGTTACACCGCCAGTCGGCCAGCGCCGCCCGTCGCTGCTCCACGGTCAACGGCTGCGTCAACTGGTCCACGAAGCACCGGTTCTCGTCCGGGACCGCCAGCCACAGCGAGCAGTAGACCTCCGGGTCGGTGCCGGCCGGGCAGCCGTAGTCGCGTACCTGGTAGGTGTCGCGCACCCACGGCATGGACCGGGCCGCCTGCTCCACGCGGCTCGCGATCTCGTCCCGCGACTGGTCGGTGTAGTAGCTGATCTTCACGTACCCGGTCGGCAGCCCCGGCGTGTAGGACGCCTCCTGCCTGGCGGTGCTGCTGGTCAGGTACACCCCGAGGGCGACGCTGCCCGCGACGGCGGCCATGACCGCGGAGATGGCGGGCGCGGCGGCGGCCCGGTTGCGGGCGGCGTCCCGCAGCGCGATCCGGGGCGCCAAATGCAGCCGGGCCCCGAGCCGCGCGATCAGCCCAACCAGGGCCGGCGTGCACAGCACCAGCCCCAACTCCACGACCGTCAGGCCGGCCAGGATCGCCCGGCGGTCCGTCCCCCGCGCGCCGTAGGCGCCGATCGCCGCGCCGACCGCGGTGAGGGCCAGCCCGAGCAGCAGCCAGCGCTTGCGGGAGCGGACCGCCCCCCGGCGGCCGGTCAGCGCCGCCACCAGGTCGAACCGGGCGGCGGTGACCGCCGGCACCAGCGCCGCCAGCAGGCCGGTCACCACCGCCAGGACGGCGATCACCAGCAGCGCCACCGGCCAGACCCGGTACCCGGCGGCGCGGGATTGCAGCAGATACTGCTCGGCCAGCGGCCGGGTGGTGAAGGCGAGCACGATACCGAGCGCGATGCCCACCACCGCCCCGACCGCCCCGAGGACCACCCCGTCGGCGAGCACGATCCGCCGCAGGTGCGCCGGGGTGCCCCCGTTCGCCGCGACCAGCGCGAGGTCCCGCTGCCGCCGCCGGGCGCCGACCGCGAACGCCGGACCCGCCAGCAGCACCACCTCCAGCAGCCCCAACCCGGCGATCAGCCCACCCATGCTCAGGGTCTCGCCGTTGACCGAGCGGCCCGGGTCGTCAAACGGGTAGGCGGTCTCCTCGGGTGACGGCGGGTTCTTGGACACGGCCCGGGACGCCACGACGATGCCGCGCTCGTTGTAGCGCTCCACGTCCGCCCAGGTGACCGGGTGCGGCGTGTCCGCCAGCCAGGTCGCTCGCGGCTCCCTGCCAGACCCCGCCGGCACCGGGACGTGCCCGGGCGCGAACACCACCCGCTGGCCGAGGTCGGCGGGGAACTCGACCACACCGGTCACCCGCCACGCGCCGCCCGCGGTGCCGGCGACGCCCCGGACCGTGTCGCCAATCCGCACGCCGAGCCGCTTTCGGGCGGCCACGGTCACCGCGATCTCGCCGGGTTGCCTCGGCGCGGCGCCGTCCAGCAGCTTGACCATGCCGGCAACCAGTGGGTCGGTGATGTCGACCCCGACCGCGTCCAGATCGCCCGCACCGGTCCCGGTCGCCAGCGGTACGTGACTCTCCGCCACCGGAATCACCCGGCTCCCGACCGGCAGTTCGGCCAGAATCTCCCGCTCGGTGACGGGCTCGTGCAGCGGCGCATCGCTCATCGAGCTCCAACCGTCCCAGGTCTGGGTGGTGGGGCCGGCGTACTGCCAGGTGAGCGACGCGTCCGCGGCACCGTGCCGCTGGACGAACTCCTCCTCGGGGGTGAGCGTGAACATGTCGTAGCTGACCGCCGCGTACGTCAGCGCCAGCACCGGCAACGCGATCATGGCCAGGACCATGGCCGAGCGTCCCTTCGACCGCCGCGCCTCCCGCCGAGCGATCCGCAACGCCGACAACCAAGACCTCACAGTGCCAGCCTTTCGTTCGCGACTGCGGTGCTTCCTGCGCGGCGGCCGGTCCTGCGGTCCGGCGCGCTCCGGGCGCTCCTCGCGCTCACTGTGCCAGCCTTTCGTTCGCGACTGCGGTGCTTCCTGCGCGGCCGCCGGCCGGCGCGCTCCGGGCGCTCCTCGCGCTCACTGTGCGCTCTCCAGCAGGTCCTCGGGCCGGGCGAGCGGCCCGGCCGTGTCGACCAGCACCCCGTCCCGCAGGAACAGCACCCGGTCCGCCCACGCCGCGTGGCGGGCCTCGTGGGTCACCAGCACCCCGGCCGCGCCCGCGTCCACCCGCGTCCGCAGCAGGCGCAGCACCGCCTCGCCGGTCTGCGAGTCCAGCGCGCCAGTCGGCTCGTCGGCCAGCACCAGCCGCCGCTCACCCACCAGCGCCCGCGCGATCGCCACCCGCTGCTGCTGGCCGCCGGACAGCTCGTCCGGGAACCGCCCGCCCAGCCCGTCCAGGCCGACCTCGTCCAGCGCCTCGGCCGCCGCCCGCCGGCTGGCCCGGGGGCCCGATCCGTCCAGTTCGAGCGGCAGGGCGATGTTCTCCATCGCGGTCAGGCTGGGCAGCAGGTTCAGCGCCTGGAAGACGTATCCGACGCTGCGCCGGCGCAGCCGCGCCAACTGCCGCTTGGACAGCCCGCCCAGCGACGCCCCCTCGACGCACACCTCGCCCGCGGTGGGCCGGTCCAGCCCGCCGGCCAGGTTCAGCAGCGTCGACTTCCCGGACCCCGACGGGCCCATCACCGCGACCAGTTCGCCGGGGGCCACGGCCAGCGAGACGTCTCGCAGCGCGTGCACGGCCGTCTCGCCCGTGCCGTGCGTGCGCGTCACCCCCCGAAGTTCCAGGACCGGGTTCATCGGCGCACCCCGCTCTCGTCCCGGCTGTCGTCGTGGCTCGCGGGCTCGTCCGCCGTGGCGGGCCGTGCCTGCGACGGGATCGGCGTGTGCCGGACGAGGCTCGCCTCGCAGTGGTCCAGCCACCGGATCTCCGCCTCGGCCCGGAAGACCATCGCGTCCAGGACCAGCCGCCACGGCAGGTCCGCCGGGCGCTGTTCGCCGCCCTTGAGCCGGGTGTACTCCTGGAGCATCCGCATGCTCGCCGTCCGCTGCGTCTGGACCACGGCGCGCACGTCCACCCCGGGGGTGGTCAGCGCCAGCGCCAACTTGATCGCCAACTCGTCCCGCGGCCGGTCCGCCCGGTCGATGGGCGTGGCGAACCACAGCGTCAGTTCGGCCCGGCCGCCGTCAGTGATCTCGTACGGCCGCTGCCCCGCCTCGCTCTCCGCCAGCGCCCGGACCAACCCGTCCCGGTCCAGGCGGTTCAGCGTCGTGTACACCTGCCCGATGTTCAGCGGCCATGCGCCGCCGGTGGACTCCTCGAAGGCCGCCCGCAGCTGGTAGCCGTACATCGGCCCCCGCTCCAACAGCGCCAGCAAACCGTGCCGAATGGACATGGCTACGCAGTATGCATACCGAGTATGTTCTCGGCAACCCCGCTCACCCCGGGAGTACCCGACGGGATCGATCAGACGGGGCGGCCGGGATAGGTGGTGGTGAGCGGCGTGATCGAACCCGCGCGGCGCCAGGTGGTCGCCCGGACGGCGCAGTCGACGAGGGCGTCGAGGGCGGTGCGGCGCTGCTCGCCGTCGGTGTCGGCGAGCGCCGCCCGCCACAGGGCCGCCGCCTTCTCCTCCACCTGGACGGCGAGCTTGATGGCGGACGCGCTGTCCGTGACCGGGAAGGGCAACTGGTACCCGGCGTTCGCGGCTGGACCGGGGGTGCCGAGCCCGGCGAGCGCCGCCATCAGGGACTCGCGGCGGGCCCGGTGGGCGGCCTCGGCGCTGCGCGCGGCCGTGGCGAGGGAGTTGTCCGTGAGGCGGACGCCGAGGACGCCGTAGGCGTAGACGGCGGCGTGCTCGCCGGCCAGCGCGGCGCCCAGGCTCTTGGCCGCGGACCCGCTCATTGGTCCACCATGGTCTCGCTCGATCCGATGAGGGTTCGGGCGCACCGGTGACCGTCGGGCCATCGCCCAGCTCGCTCGACCTGTGAGGTCCAGCATGAGTTCTGCGAGGCCCGACGGCCCGGGACACCCCGACTGGCAACAGGGCTATGCGCTATCGAGCGCCGCTCAATGAGCGACCGGCAGTGGTGTCCCGGAACCGCCAGGTGCTTCCCCACTGGTAGCGCAGCGGAGAGGCGATTATGAGTTTGACTGACACCACCGGCTCGGCGCGAGGAAACTCCGCGGGCGTGGACTGGGCCAAGGACGACTACGCGGTCTGCGTCGTGGACGTCGACGGTGAGCCGCTGGAGCGCTACGGCTCGGCCGGCAACAAAGACGACCGGTTCGACGCCTACGTCCTGGCCGACACCGTCCGCACCGACCGGCGTCGACTCACCCCCCTCGTCCTGGACAGCCCGGACACCACCGCGCTGCGCAAGCTGCGCCGGGCCCGCAAAGACCTCGTCGCCCACCGCGTCGCGGTGGCCAACCAACTGCGCGCCCACCTGGCCACCGCCCTGCCGGCCGCAGTGGACCTCTTCCGCGACATCGACTCCACGATCAGCCTGCGGTTCCTGACCCGCTTCACCACCCAGAACGCCATGGACTGGCTCTCGCCCAAGCGCCTGGCCGCCTGGCTGTCCAGCGTCGGCTACAGCGGCCGCACCGACCCCACCGTGCTGCACACCCGGATCACCGCCGCGCCGCGCGGCGCCACCGACGACCACGGCCAGGCCCTGGCCGGCATCACCCGCGCCTACCTGACCACCCTCCAGGCCATCACCACGCAGATCGACGCCCCGACCCAGCAGACCAGCGAAGCCCTCACCCTGCACCCCGACCGGGACATCTTCACCAACCTGCCCAAAACCGGCACCGTCCGCGCCGCCCGACTCCTCGCCGAGATCCGCGACGCCCGCGGCCGATTCCCCACCCCGGACTCCCTGGCCTGCCTCGCCGGCGTCGCACCCTCCACCCGCCAATCCGGCAAAGTCACCGTCGTGGCCTTCCGCTGGGCCGTCGACAAACAACTGCGCGACGCCGTCGGCGACTTCGCCGGCGACAGCCGCCACGCCAACCCCTGGGCCGCCGATCCGTACAACCGCGCCCGCGCCCGCGGCTGCGACCACCCACACGCCGTACGCATCCTCGCCCGCGCATGGCCGAACATCATCTGGAAGTGCTGGACCACCAACACCCCCTACAACCCCGACCGCCACGGAGCCCTCCAACACCTGCCCAACCAAGATCAACCGGCAGCGGCTTGACACAGGGCAACTCATGCCAGGACCGCCTGGTGCGTGGCGCGGGCGGCGACGATCGAGCCGAGCAGGGCCGCCCGGTCGCCCGGGGCGGTCAGGCACGCCTGGGTGGCGGTGCGCTGGGCGGCCTGTTCGGCGGCGCGCAGGTCGACCAGGGCGTCGACCGGTGAGGCCGGCGGTGTGGCCGGTGCGGACGGGCCGGGGGAGGTCGCGGGTGGGGTGGTGGATCCGCTCAAACCGATCAGCTTGGCCAGCGCGGTGGCGTGTTCGGCGGTAGCCTCGCGCAGCGGCGTCAGCCGGGCGGTGAGGCTGGGCTGGGCGGCGATCGCGGCGTCGTACCGCGCCGTCAGGTCGCGGGTCTCGGCCAGCATGGGCAGCAGCGGGTCCGGCTGGTCCGGCTTGGGTTTTCTCCGGTCCAGCAGGCCGCAGCCGGCCGCTGTGACCGACATCGCGCCGGCGGCCGCCGCGCCGAGCACCAACCGCCGCGAGCGCCCCCGCCCGTCCCCGTATCCGCCTGTTCCGCCCATCACCGCCAAGTCAACACCATCCGGGGCCCTCGCCGCAGGCCACCCGGAGCCTATCTTCGGTGCGCCGCCCGGTCGTGCGCACTGATCTCGCGTTACGCTCTGCGCAGCCACCGTGCGCACCGCCCGGTGGCGTATCGGCGTGGTTCCTTGAGACGGGTCCGGCAGGGGGTGGTTCCAGATGGCTCAGCGCGGCGGCTCGCAGCGCAGCGGCGCGGGTCGGGGCGGCCCGCGGGGCGCCCGGCGACCGGGGCCGGAGCGGCAGCGCACCGAGGACCGGTTCCCACCGGCGCCCCGGATCGACCAGGCGGCGGCGCGGGCCCGACTGCGCGAGGTGATCGAGCCCGTGGTTGGTGCGGTCGGCTACGACCTGGAGGACGTGACCCTGTCCCGGGTGGGGCGGCGGTACCTGGTCCGGGTGCTGGTGGACGCCGACGGCGGGGTCAGCCTGGACGCGGTGGCCGTGGTGGCCCGCGCGGTGTCGGCGGCCCTGGACCGGGCGGACGAGACCGGCGGGGAGATCCTGCCCGGCGAGTACCAGTTGGAGGTCGGCTCCCCGGGGGTGGACCGCCCGCTGACCCTGCCCCGGCACTGGCGGCGCAACGTGGGGCGGCTGGTGAAGGTGCGCGCGGGGGAGCGGCAGGTGACCGCCCGGGTCAGCGCCGCGGACGCCGAGGGCGTCGTGCTGGCGCCGGAGGGCGGCGAGCCGGTCGAGGTGGAGTACGGCGCGCTGGGCCCCGGCCACGTGCAGGTGGAGTTCAGCCGGCTGGCGGAGATCTCCGACGAGGAGTTGGCGGCCGCCGGCGCGGACGACGAAGCCGACACCGACGATGACGATTTCGAGGACGACGGCGAGACCGAACTGGAGGACGAGCAGAGGTGAACATCGACCTCGCGGCGCTGCGCGCGTTGGAGCGCGAGCGGGAGATCCCGTTCGAGACGATCCTGTCGGCCATCGAGACCGCGCTGCTGACCGCGTACCGGCACACCGAGGGCGCCCAGCAGTACGCCCGGGTGCAGATCGACCGCAAGACCGGCGCGGCCACCGTCCTGGCGCAGGAGCAGGACGCCGAGGGCACCGTGGTCCGGGAGTGGGACGACACCCCGCACGACTTCGGCCGGATCGCGGCGATGACCGCGAAGCAGGTGATCCTCCAGCGGCTGCGGGAGGCCACCGACGAGGTGCACTTCGGCGAGTACGCCGGCCGCGACGGCGACCTGGTGACCGGGGTGGTGCAGGCGCACGAGGCGCGCACCGAGAAGGGCATCGTCACGGTCGACCTGGGCAAGCTGGAGGCGGTGCTGCCGCAGGCGGAGCAGGTGCCGGGCGAGGTCTACGCGCACGGCCAGCGGATCCGGTGCGTGGTGGTGCACGTGGCGAAGGGGTTCCGGGGGCCGCAGATCACGCTCTCCCGGTCCCACCCGAACCTGGTGAAGAAGCTGTTCGCGCTGGAGGTCCCGGAGATCGCGGACGGGGTGGTGGAGATCGCCGCGATCGCCCGCGAGGCCGGCCACCGGACGAAGATCGCCGTGCGGTCGGTGGCCCCGGGGGTCAACGCCAAGGGTGCCTGCATCGGGCCGATGGGCCAGCGGGTCCGGGCGGTGATGAGCGAGCTGCACGGCGAGAAGATTGACATCATCGACTGGTCCGAGGACCCGGCGGCTTTTGTCGGGAATGCGCTGTCGCCCGCGAAGGCGCTACGGGTGGACGTGGTGGACGCCCTCAACCGCACCGCCCGGGTCACCGTGCCGGACTACCAGTTGTCGCTGGCGATCGGCCGGGAGGGGCAGAACGCCCGGCTCGCGGCGCGGCTCACCGGTTGGCGGATCGACATCCGCCCGGACACCGAGCAGGCGGCTCCGACGGTCCGCCAGGCGTCGCCGGCCGAAGATCGCGCCGGGGAACCGGGCGGCGCGGTCACCGGCGGCTAGGGGTAGACTTACTCGGTGGTTGGTCCCGCGTCCCCGGTGCGCACCTGTGTGGGCTGCCGGGAACGGACCACCGCCACGCACCTTCTGCGCGTCGTCGCGGTCGGCAGTGAGACTGGTTACAGCCTCCGGCCCGATCCGGCGCGCAGAATGCCGGGCAGGGGAGCGCATCTGCACCCCGATCCGGCTTGTCTCGCGCTGGCGGAGCGGCGCCGCGCCTTCGGGCGGGCGCTGCGCGTCACCGGTGTCCTCGACACCGGGCCGGTGGCCGAGCATGTCCATGCGGTAACCACTACGACCGGCCAGCAGGTCGGGCGAGGGTCGCAAACGAGCAAGGTAGGACGACCGACATGAGCACACGATGAAGTCGCTCAGATGACCAGGCTTCAAGTGCACGAGTGAGGTCGCTGCGGGTCCCGCCCGCACGGCCTCGGAGTGAGGAGTGCAGTGGCAGGCAAGGCCCGCGTACACGAGCTCGCGAAGGAGCTCGGGGTCGAAAGCAAGATCGTACTCGCCAAGCTCAAGGAGATGGGCGAGTTCGTCAAATCCGCGTCGAGCACGGTGGAGGCGCCGGTCGCGCGCCGGCTCCGCCAGTCGTTCGTCGCGTCCTCCTCGGCGCCGGCACCGGCCGCGCCGAGCCCTTCTCCCAGTCCCGCGCCGCCGCGCAGCGCGCCGCGGAACAACGGCGGCCCCGCACCCGCGGCGCCCGCCGAGCCCCGGATCTCCGCCCGGCCGACGCCGCCGCGTAAGGCGACCCCGCCGGCCCGGCCCGGTCCGCGTCCGCAGCCGCCCACGCCGGCCGCGCCGGTGACCAAGCCGGCGAGCGCGCACGACATCGAGGTGGCGGCCGCCGAGGCGCGCGCTGCCGCGCTCAAGGCGGAGCAGGACGCCGCCCTCAAGGCGCAGCAGGCCGCCAAGGCCCAGCAGCAGCAGGCTCCGCGCCGGCAGCCGCCGGCCGAGGGTGGTGCGCCCGCCGCGCCGCGTCCCGGC